>CAVPHA010000010.1:0-199268 GCA_963704125.1 uncultured Acidobacteriota bacterium
TTAAAAATTGAGAATTAAGAATTTCGTGCCGGTGTACCATCCCTCCATGTGGACCATCGACGCCATCCACGACACCATCCTCGATGCGGCCTCGGTCAACGCCGACGCCGAGCTCGATCGATCTGCGGATCGGCCACTACTGGTCGGTGGTCCAGACCTCCGTCGGCGCCGGGATGGCCTCGACGCTGCGCAGCGAGACCCACCTCCACGGTTCGCTGCCGATCACCGATGCGGGCTTCCTCCATCGCCGCAGACCCATCGAACTGGCCGCGCGGCTGCGGTCGCCCTCGCCGCCGGAGGCGGCGCTCGGGCTGGCGACCGCCAACGCTCTCCTGGGTCCGCCCGACGGTCGGCTGACCGAGCACAACGCCGAATCGATCCTCGCCGACCGCGGCGCCGGCAAACGGGTGGCCATGATCGGCCGCTTCCCGTTCTCCGAGAGACTCGAGCCGATGTGCGGCGATCTCTGGGTTTTCGAGCGCGGAGAAGGCAGGCGGCGAGGGCGATCTCGGCGCCGAGATGATGGAAGAGCTCCTGCCCCAGGCCGATGTGGTCGGCATCACCTCGACCACCATCATCAATCGAACCCTGCCCGGGATCCTCGACCTCCTCCGCCCGGACGCCTTTGTTCTGCTGCTCGGACCGAGCACTCCCCTGACCTCACGGCTCTTCGATTTCGGCATCGATCTGCTCTGCGGCACCATCATCGTCGATCCGGAAGCGGTCCTGCGGGCCGTCGAGCAAGGCGCCGTCACCAGCCAGATCACCGGCGTCAGAAGGGTCTGTCTGTGGCCGGAATAGAATAAACGCAGAGGCGCAGAGGCGCAGAGAGGACCATTTGAAGAAAGCAGAGGAGCTGCATCTTCCTGAGAACCGGATCAGCAAGAAGATCGTCAGCGGTTTACACCGTGTGGTTAACGACTTGTGAAAAACCTCTGCGTCTCTGCGCCTCTGCGTCTCTGCGTTGATAGTGATGGGTTCGCTGGGTTGATCCTCGCGGGTGGGGAAGGCTCGCGCTTTGGTGGACCAAAGGCCTGGGCCCTTCTGCCCGACGGCCGCACCTTCCTCGAATCGTGTGCGGCATCGCTTCGTGAAGCGGGCGCCGAACCTGTTGTGGCCACCCTCCCACCCGGCTCGGATGAGCCGGAGATCGAAGGCGTCGTGGCTGTCGCGCTCCCGAAACCGGGTCTCGACATGTTCGCCTCGCTGCGGATTGGGTTCCAACGGCTGGTACGGGAGGAGGGTTGGACCCGCGTCGCCGTGCTCCCGGTGGACCACCCATTGGTGCGCCCCAAAACCGTGACCGCCCTGGCCGCCGTCGAGGCATCCGCCGTGATTCCGAGCTTTCGCGGCAAGCACGGCCATCCGGTGGTCATCGATCGCGCGACCGCCGAGATGATCGCAAGCGGTGAAGTGCAAGGCCCTACTCTTCGTGAGGTGCTCGCGAGAGGTCGGCGCCGTCGATGTCGAGGTGGACGACCCCGGGACCATTTCGAACTGCAACACCCCCGACGCCCTGGTGCGAGCTCTGGCGGTCGAAGCATAGCGCCCGTCCACTTGCCTCGTGAAAACGCCGGTGCTAGAGTACGCTCCGCGCCAACGTAGCTCAGCGGTAGAGCAGCTGATTCGTAATCAGCAGGTCGTCGGTTCAATCCCGACCGTTGGCTCCACCTTCCGTCTCCCGCGATTCCCGATCCTTATTCGAAATCCGGTCGCGGGTCACACCGGGGTCTTTTCTCCATCCAAGCGAGAGGATCATGGAGTGCCAGACACTAATCCGGGGCCCGGTGGCGGTGTTTTGCCTGCCGGGATTTGACGCACGCTCGGTGAATCCCTCGGGTGGAGAGTCCGCCAACTGTTTCAGGTGTCGCCGGCCGGAGGCGTCCGGTCGATTGAGCAGATCGAGAGTGCCGAGCACATTGTCGAGTGCCCGACGTTCGGGTCCAGGATTGATTCCGTATGACTCCAGAAGAGTCTGGAGGTTTGCTGAATCGTGACCTTCTCTCGCCCAAGAAATCCCGTTGATCGAGCACCGCCATGGCTTCGAGCGCGCTACTGCCGACACCATCGACAGAAAGCCGAAATCGGACTTCGCGTTGTGAGCCACCACGAACTCCGCGTCAGCGAGAAGGTGGTCGATTCTCTCTGGGTCGAGACAGAGGCCTTTCACAGAATGCTCGTGAACCCCATCTGCCTCGGTGGCTCTCGTGGGTGTACGCAATCCGGGGTCGATCAACGTGGTGTATTCATCGATGATGGCCAAGACCATCCCGGATTTCGGATCGAAGGCGAAGAGGACCCCGGCGAACTCGACGATCCGGTCTCGGGTGCAGTTGAATCCTGTGGTCCGGACATCTACCAACGCAGCGAGCCGTGCCGAGTCGGGGAGGTGTTTTCTTTGCAGTCTCAGAAACTGGTCTGGCGTCGTCATGGATCTCCCGCCTGTCTGTTTGTCTCTCTGGATGGTTGTTTGTTCCGTCATCTAGAGGATGCGGTCTTTGGTGGTAATCCGCTTGACAAATAGCGTCAATTTTTTGACTTTTTGGGTCAATCAGGATTGATGGGTTGTTGTTGGGTTGCTTCCGGATTAGGCTTGCTCGCCTGTGAGGGTTGGTGCCAGGTCGTGGGAACTATCAGATATTTGAGGAAATTACATGGGATACTCGACACTGACATCGTGGGTGCGGATGATCTGGGATGCGCTGAGAGTCTATGGTCTTGACGCCGACGCCTTGTTCAACGAGGTCGGGCTGGATCCGCGGTTACTGAGCGATCCTGACGCGAGATACCCCATGACAGAAATGATCAGGCTGTGGGCCTTGCGGTGGATCGGACGCGGCGACCCGTGCTTCGGGCTCACGGTCGCCGAACAATGGCACCCGACGACGTGGCACGCCCTCGGGTATGCATGGCTCGCCAGCGGCACGCTGGAGGATGCTCTGAAACGCTTGGTTCGGTACTCGTCGATGATCACGACGACGGCCGAGTTCATCCTCGAAGACCGAGGCGCAGATGGTGAGGCTCATCGTCCGACCGTTCGAACGGGATATCGACCGGCCGGATGCGGTAGGCGACCTGGTGCTCGGAAATGTCGTCCACATGTGCCGGATGACCTCCGGGGACGACTTTGTGCCGTTTCGTGTGTACCTCCGCCATTCCGGAGCGACGTGCAGGAGAAGACGTCAGGGGTTCTTCGGGTCGCCCGTCGAGTACGGCTCGGAGGAGTTCGCCATCGACCTCGATCCCGAACGGATCCGACGATCCCTCGCCACTGCCAACGCCGAGTTGGCCCACGCCAACGAACGGATCATCGCGGATTACCTGTCGCGCCTGGAGTTGGGGACCACGGTCGCCAAAGTAAAAACGATCCTTGTCGACCACCTCCCATCGGGTGAGGCTACGGAGGAGAAGCTGGCGGCGACGCTCCACCTCAGTCGAAGCTCACTCCAGCGCCGGCTGCGGGAAGAGGGAACGAACTATCGAGCGGTCCTCCAAGAGGTCCGACGCGAGCTCGCGGAAAAGATGCTCATCGATGGCTCGCAGACTCTGAGTGAGATCTCGTTCCTCTTGGGTTTTGCCGACCTCAGCGCCTTCTCCCGTGCGTTCAAGCGCTGGACGGGACTCGCGCCGAGTGCCTACAGCGAGTCCGATCGATAGGTTTCGAAACGTGCTTCTCACTTTTGATTTTTCGCGACACCGATCGAGGATCGGCCGCGGCAGGGCAGTGTCCATAAGATCATAAGTGAGTGCCGGGCACCTTTCCCTTTCCACTACCCGCAGGCTGAAAAGATGTCATTCTGTCGGCCCTGCAACCATTTGGGACCGCCGAAATCCATCTCGGCGTCGACCGATCTCTCCCGGCGAAACCCGTGAACGGTCGTTTGCTGTTGCGCTTGTCAGATCTCTCGGGTATCTTCTGTCTAGATTGACATGAATATCTGGGTACTGGTCATTATTGCGCTGGCGGTCGGGCTCCTTTTCCTGATCGTGCTGCCGCGCGTCCGCGGCATAGCCCGGGCCGAGAAGACGACCAGCGAACGGCGAAAAAACCAGGATCGGCGGAAGCGTCAGATCCGCATACCCATCAACCGGCGGCGCCGCAACCGGCGCGCATCTGATGCCGCCAAGGCCTTTGTCGACGGACTGTCAGGCTGAACTCATGGCGCCAGGTCCCGGCCATCCTCGTCCTACGGGCTGGTTTGGTCCCATCGAGGGTGTCGCCGGTTTCGAAATCGTCCCTGAATACCGAGTTCGCAATCTGAGAAATGGAGTGGATTGGGTCGGCGACCACCCGGATTGCTCGCCCGCGTTGCGGGTACTGCCTCGCCGGGTCTGTTCGGTGACCGACCGGGCGCGGACCGTTTTCGGCGGGGGTGGGTGATGGGCAATCTGGTCATCGTGACCCGGGCGGGCGACTGGCCGTCGGACCTGCTCGGCGCGCGACCGGTGACGGCCGCTTCGTTCCTCCGCCGCCTCGAGGCGGCAACCGAGGCCTGTCCGCGATGACCGCGTTGCTGCTCATCATCGGGCTGGCGACTCTGGTGGCTGGGGCCGAACTGTTGGTGCGCGGGGCGAGCCGGCTCGCGGCCGCGGCCGGCATCTCGCCGCTGGTCATCGGGCTCACCGTCGTCGCCTTCGGGACCAGCGCGCCGGAGATGGCGGCGAGCCTCGGCGCCTCGCTGGCCGGGACCGCCGATCTCGCCCTCGGTAACGTGGTCGGTTCGAACGTCTTCAACGTATTCGGGATCCTCGGTCTTTCGGCCTTGGTGGCGCCGCTCGGTGTCGCCGTTCGACTGGTACGAATTGATGTTCCGGTCCTCGTCGTGGTGTCGCTTGTGGTGGTCGGGATGGCGGCCGATGGCAGCATGGCCCGGTGGGAGGGATTGCTGCTGCTCGCATTCATCATCGGTCACACGGTCTGGCTGGTCGTGGCCGCACGCCGCGAGGGCCGCGCCGCCGAGAGAGAATTCGCAGCGGCCGCGCCGTCGGGCGGCGCTTCCACCGCGGGCGCCGTCGCGGCGGTCGTCCTCGGCCTCGCCGCCCTCGTTTTCGGTGCCGGCTGGCTCGTCGAAGGGGCGGTGGCCGTGGCGTCGGGATTGGGCGTTTCGGAGCGGGTGATCGGCCTGACCCTGGTGGCGGTCGGCACGTCGTTGCCCGAGCTCGCCACCTCGGTGGTGGCGGCCGTGCGCGGCCAGCGGGACATCGCTGTCGGCAATGTGGTGGGCTCGAATCTCTTCAACCTCACCGCGGTGCTCGGTCTCGCGGCGACGGCCTCACCCGCCGGGGTCGCCGTGGCGGGTCAGGCCCTGCGGGTCGACCTGCCGGTGATGTTGCTCGCCGCGGTGATCTGCGTGCCGGTGTTCTTTACCGGTTTCGAGGTTTCGCGACGCGAAGGACTCGCTTTCCTGACCGCCCTGGCGGCCTACTTCGGGTGGGTGGTCGCCGACGCTGCCAGTGATTTTGTGCCGAAGGCCGTGATGGTGGCGGTGGTCGCCTGCGGCGCGGCGGCGCTGCTCGCGACGGCGGTCGAGTCGGTGCGCCAGCTCCGGCGGTCGCAACGTCGGGGCCATCCTCCGCGATGATCCGGGTCAACCACGACCCAGGGCCTCGGCCTCGGCGGCCTCGATGAGCCGACGGCCGACGCCGCGCCCGCGCATCGTCGCGTCGACCGCGATGGAGTAGAGGCGGGCCAGTGCGGTGCCTTTCGAAAAGAGCACCAGGACGTAGCCCCGGATCTGCTCGTTCTCGTCCCAGACCTGTGTCGAGGCGCGAGCGTCGGTCAGCATGTAGCGGAAGTTCCGGCGGCTCAACCGGTCGCTGGTGAAACAGCGGTCCTCGAGCGCGACCAGGGCGTCGAGGTCTTCGAGGGTGGCCAATCGGATCGGCGTGTCGTTCATGACCGACCATCATGCGCCCGAGTCCGCGGGGCGTCAACCGGCGGTGCACCGGCGCTACCGCACAGGTTCGAAGTCCGAAGGTGATATCCTCCCCTCACGGGACTCGGTCGATGGAAATCGGAGTGCAAACCACCGAACTGTGTGTATAAATCGGAGTAAAAACCTCCGAATGAGTTCAATACTCCCTCGATTCCGGCGCCAAAGGTTGGCGCGGACCTTGCGAATCGCAACTTCGACCGGGTACGTTAAGAGCCCGAAAAAGGAGAATGCAAAATGAATCATGCGATGCGCTCGATCATCACCGTGGCGGTAGTGGCCGCAATCTCGATTGTGACCGCGTGCGCCAAACCGCCGCAAGCGCGGATGGACGGCCTCGTCGATGCGATGGAAAAGGCCGAGATCGCCGAGGCCTCGACCTACGCTCCGGCCGAGTTCGAGGCCGCGCGCGAGGCCGCAACGGACGGCCCTTGCCGAGGTCGAGGCCCAGAACCAACGGTTCGCCTTGACGAGGTCATACGAGACGGCTCGCGAGCTGTTGGACAAGGCGAGCGCCGCCGCCGAGAGTGCGCGAGCGGCTTCGGTGGTCAACCGTGAGATCGCCATGACCGCGGCTAACGAGGCGGTCGAGGCCATGACCGCAGATCTGATGACCGCCGAAGCGGATCTGGCGGCCTTGGCGGCCTGTCGGAGAAAGCCCAAGGGATTCGCCCAGGATCTCGAGCTCATGGGAGGCAAGGTCGAGGCCCTGAACGGCATGCTGGCCGAGCTTCAAGCGAAGGTGGACGAAGAGAGCTTCTCGGCGGCTGTCGAGCTCGCCGAGTCCGTCCAACCCGAGATGTCGGCTGTGCTGACGGATCTGTCGACCGCTCGCGCCAAGCTCAATTGCTGACCGATCCGGAGATCGTTGGCGGCCGGCCGGCAGCGCCCAGGACGGGCCTCAGGCCGGCCGCCATTTTCGCGTTGGGACTGGTATTCGCCATCGTCGCCTGTGTCGGGGAACCGCCGAGTACGGACGCAGCGAGTTGGCGGGCCGTGTTGGCGCGGGCGCTTTCCGAGCTGCGCCAGGCAGACCCCGAAAGCGCCGGGCTTCTCGAGGAACTCATTCGGGCCGCCGAGGTTGAACAGGCGGCGGTCGTGGGGAAAGCGTCCGGCGATCGTGCGAACCGGGCGTGGTGCGCCGCGATGACCTGCGCTGCGGATGCGGTGATGGAGCTTCGGCAGGCGAACGATGTGGCGGCGAATCGTGCGCGAGAGCGAATCGACGCAGCGGAGTACGTGGTCGTTCATGCCGAGGAGCGAGGAACGGCGGCGGGCAGCTCGAAGAAGCATGCCCGGGCCGCCCAGAGTGCGCGGCTCAAGCTGCGGATGGCTGAGAGCCTGCTTCTTTCGGGAGATTTCGAGGGCTCCCTTGACGCAGCTGACGAGGCCATTTCACTTGCGGAAACGGCCCAGGAGGCGTGGCGGCGGCAACGCGACCGGATCGCCGACCCCGAGCAGCGCGCACAGTGGTCGAAACAGGTGGCCGACACCCTCGCGCTGGCTCGGCAACGAAGGGTGCCCGCGATCGTCGTCGACAAGGAGGCGCACCGGTTGTTCGTCTATCGAGACGGACGCCAGGTGGCGGTCTTCAGGGCCGAGCTCGGAACCGCGGGGTTGGCGCCGAAGCGGCACGCCGGAGACTGTGCGACTCCCGAGGGGCGTTACCGGGTCGTCACGGTCAAGACCGGCGGCGCGACGCGGTATTACAAGGCGCTGCTTCTCGACTACCCGAATGCCGATGACCGGCGCCGCCACCGATACGAGCGGGAAGCCGGCACCATCGAGGCAGGCGTCGGTCCCGGAAGCCTCATCGAGATCCACGGCCACGGCGGCCAGGGCCGGGATTGGACCGAAGGATGTATCGCGCTCCGCGACGAGGACATGGACCGACTCGTCAAGATGGTGGCGGTCGGGACGCCGGTGACCATCGTTGGCGGGTTGGATTGAGGTGAAGCCATGGACCAGATAGAGGTGCCGGTCAGCCCCGAACCGGAGGTCGGAGAGGGCGCGAGGCGCGCTGCGGCCCGGGCGGCAATCGCCGTTGTCCTCGGTCTCCTGACCGTGATCCTCATCGGCGTCTTCGCTGGCAGCCCGATCAACGAGGCGGCCTGGCCGTCACCGAGCGAGGCCGAACCGATCGCGCCGAACCCGGGCGTCGTCGGCCGCCTGCTGCAACAGCGACCAAAAGGGCTGGTGGTGATCATTGATTCCGCGCGAGGGCGGCTGCGGCTCGAAAAGCAGGGAGAGGTGCTCTATTCGGCCGCCTGCTCGGCCGGCAGCGGAACCATTCTGCGGGAGCCGGGAAACCGGGTATGGGTTTTCGACACTCCGTTGGGCGAACGCCGGGTCGTGTCGAGGCAGCGCGACCCGGTGTGGACCAAACCCGACTGGGCCTTCGTGGAGGAGGGCACCCTGCCGCCGACGAATTTCGCGGATCGGCGAGACGACGTTTCACTCGGCGATTACGCACTCTCGCTCGGCGACGGCTATCTCATTCACGGCACCCTGTTTCAAAGCCTGTTGGGCCAGCCTGTGACCCACGGCTGCATCCGCCTCGGAGATGAGGATCTCGAGTATGTTTGGCGCACGGTTCACCTCGGCACTCGCGTGTATCTGTATTAGCGCCGGCGCTGCGCGGGCCGGAGGGGAGGCGGCGCCGGCCGACGCCGCCGCCCTCGAGCTGGCGCTGGCTCGCCGGCCCGAGCTGTACCTGGTCCTCGAACCACACCCTCCGCGGTTGTCGGTCCGGGCGCGCGGAATGGAACTCGATTCGATTTCGCTTGCCGCTGTCCGGACGGTTTGGCAGGGATCGAGTCCCGCCCCGGAGACAACGGTCGATCTCTCGCTTACCGCAGGTGTGGCGGGTGACCGAGCCGCCGGCGGAAGATTGGCGCAGGGTGGTGGCGCCGGAGGTGCTGGTGCCCTACACCGATGAAGACGATCGACCGGAACCGTCGGCAGGGATCGCGGCGAGCCCGACACCGCCCCCGCCGAGACCGGATCGGTACACCGTGGCCACCGATTCCGATTGGCGCCTGGCGGTTGCGCCGGCTGTCGACGCGGTTGCCCCGACCGGATGGTGGCGGCGGTTTCTCCGCGGGTGGCGGCGGATCGTCGGCGACCCTGAGCCCGCGCTGCCGCCGACCCTGGTCATGGTCGTGGCCGACCCGGACGACGGACGCCGCGTCGTGCATCTCTTCCATGCCGGGATGGCCGTGTTGATCGGTGGCGATCAATCCCGGGTCTCGGAGCAACGGCAGCCGTAACCGGCACCGAGCGGCAGTCGGAGATCCCTCACGACGCATGCTCAGCGATAGTCCTCCTTGCGGATTCCGTGCTTGCGGAGTCGGTCGAAGAGTGATCTCGGATCGATGGCGGCGAGTTCGGCCGCGACCCCGATTCGGCCCCGACTGCGCTCGAGCAGCGCGATCAGATACGCCTTCTCGGCGGTGGCGGACACGAGACGCCGGAAGTCGGGCAATCCGAGAGTCATCCAGTCTCCCGGAAGACCGAGCTCGCCGGGGTCATCTGGACCGGGGGCGGGCGCGCCGAACAGGTTGGGCATGGCCCGGACCACCACGCCCGGAAGATCGGAAGGCGCGATGACGGTGTCGCGGCACAGAAGCACCGAGCGTTCCATGACGTTGATGAGCTCGCGGACGTTGCCCGGCCAGTCGTAAGCGACGAGAGCATCGAGCGCGTCTTGCCGGATCTGCATGCCGCTGCGGCCGAGTTGGACGGCGAAGCGCTCGAGATAGCTGTGGACGAGGGGTGCGATATCCTCCCGGCGATGCCGGAGGGGGGGCACCTCGAGGGCGACGACTGACAGACGATAGTAGAGGTCCTCGCGGAACAGCCGGTCAGCGATGGTCTTCTGCAGATCGCGGTTGGTCGCCGCCATGACCCGGACATCGACGGTGAGGGACCGTTCGGCGCCGAGCCGCTGGATCTCGCGCTCCTGGAGCACGCGCAGCAACTTGCTTTGGAGGTGGGTCGGCATGTCGGCGATTTCGTCGAGGAAGAGGGTGCCGCGGTGGGCCATTTCAAAGTGTCCGCGATGGGCTTTGACGGCGCCCGTGAAAGCGCCTTTCTCGTGCCCGAAAAGCTCGCTTTCGAGCAGATTCTCCGGGACCGCCGCGCAGTTGACCGCGACAAAGGGACCGGTCGCGCGGTTGCTCGCGCCGTGAATGGCTCGGGCGAGCCACTCCTTGCCGACGCCGGTCTCGCCGAGGATGAGGAGCGACGCGTCCGACTGCGCCACCCGGTCGGCGATGTCCAGCAGCTTGCGCATCGCTTCGCTGCCGGACGCGAAATCGTTGAACCTGGAAGGGGACGCTGCCAGTTCGGAATGTCGTGCAGCCGATCCCAGTTGTCGAACCGTCACCGCCTCGAATGTCGATGCGAGCATGGCGTCATCGAGGCTGAAATTGAGCACCGCAAGCGCGCCCGCAGTGAGCAGCCTGGCTCGTTCGACGGGATCCTCGTCGGTCTGGAGGACGATGACTTCGGGTCGGTCCGGTAAACGTCGCAGCTCGGCCACCACATCCACCGGTCGTCCCGAAAGGGTGTCCCGAGACAGCACCACCAGGTCGAAGGGTTCGTGGGCCAGGGCCGACCACATGGTCGCCGAATCGGCCGCCTCCTCAATGATCGCCGTTGCGTCGAGAATGCGGTGCAGACGCCGCACCTGGGTGAGGTTGTCGATCACGAGAAGTGTCCTTCGAAGCATGGGCGGGATCCCCCGCCAGAAGACTACACCCGAATCGATCGGAGGAACAGCCTCCGATTCTTCGTCCGAAAGGACATTCGAAAACCAGCTTCAGTGGCACCGATTTTGCTTTTAGCCAGGTATGAGCACCAGCTCCGATCAGGACCAACACAAGGGGAAGCGGTCCCGTCCGGAGCCGCCCCGCACTCCGCCGCGATCGGGCGATCGCCAGTGGCCCGGCGGGCCACCGATCCCCCCGACACCGCCGGTTGCGCCGCGGCCGCCGGGCCCGCTACCCAAGCGGTGACCGGCGGAGCACGAGGAGGAAAGAGAGATGACTGTCCAGATGCAAACGGCCGGCGGCGGGATGAAACCCGGCCCGGTGATGACGCCTGCGCCGCCGCAAACCAGCGGGATCACGGTTTTGGGATGGTTGGTGGTGGGATTTTCGGTGATCCCTCTCGCCATGGGAGCGACCGGAGACGGCGCGTGGATCGGCTGGAGCGGCATGGCGATGCTCACCGTCGGCCTCGCGATGGTGCTCATCGGCAGGCGGTTCCGGGACGTCGGGCGGCGATGACGGTGACCCGATGATGCTGGATTGTACTCAGGCCGAGGTTTTTCGTCGGTAGAGCAGAGCGATGGCGGCGGCCGCTGCGGCGGCCAGGGTGATGATGAGAATCCTGTGGCTCGAACGATCCATTTCAGCCTCCGTGGGAGAGAAGTGGGGCTTCCTCTCCCGTCATTCCTTACTCGGAAGTCACGCAAGAGTGATGCCACATCGCCGCTCGGGCGCTGTTCCGGCGGAGTATTCGAGAATGTGGCCTCCGTCGGCTTGGCCTGGCGTTCCTCACCGGGTTCTGAACGGGGAAGCTGCATCGAGCGCGAAACCGCCGCTGGTGCGGTGCGGTCAGACCGGGTTTCGTACACTGTTTCGTGATGGACGACACTTCCCGCGGATTAGAGATCGATGGCGTGACCCTCGCGCTTCGGGTCACCCGCAAGCGGGTCAAGAACATCAACGTCCGCCTGGTCGGGAACGAGCTGCGGGTGAGCGCGCCGCCGTGGGTTTCGAGTCGCGAGCTCGATGAGGCGATCGACGACGCTGGCACGGCGGATGGTCCGGCGCGAGCGGGCGCGGAAGGTCAACGGCGCGGACGATGCTCTCGAGCTGGCCCGCAAGGTGGCCCGGCGGTTCCCGAACCGTCCGGAGATCGTCGCGGCCCGATTCTCGACCCACCAGCGCGCCCGGTGGGGGAGCTACAGCACCCGCACCCGGACCATCCGGCTCAACGCCGCCCTGCGCCAGATGCCGTCCTGGGTGCTCGAGGCGGTGGTGGCGCACGAACTCGCCCACGTCGAGCCACCCCGACCACTCGCCGGCCTTCTGGGCGCTGCTGCGGCGGGTGTGCCCGCAGACCGACCGGGCGCGGGCCTTTCTCGAGGGCGTCAGCTGGTTCGGTCGGTCGTGGGAGCGGTTGCCGCCGGTGGAGCGGTCACTCCTCGTCGACAGCGGCGTCATCCTCGACGACTGAGTCCTCGCCGGGCTGGCGGTGCCATTCGAAGCGGTCGATGTGCTCGTAGTCGACGGGTTCGGCCGAGAGCAGCATCACCGCTCGTTTACCGTCGGTGAAGAAGATATCGCCGGTGAGGTTGCCGCGCGGTTCGTCGATGGAGATCTCGCCGACCCCGCCGGCGATAACCGAAGACGCGAGGGCCTGGGCCCAGAGAAAGTCCTGGATCAGCGACGCCCGGGTCTCGTCGACATCGGGATCGATGCGGTGGGTGGTCAAGGTCGAGCTCTTCGTGGTCATCCGGCTGCCGATGTCGCGGCTGATCTGACCGATGAGCACCGGATGTGCCCTGGTATTTGACCGGCGCCTCCCACAGACGGAGATGGTTGCGGTAGTGGATGTTGTTGCGCACCTTCTGCAGCGCGATGTCCTGCGATCTGCCGTAGACATAGAGATCGCTGA
This sequence comes from uncultured Acidobacteriota bacterium, assembly GCA_963704125.1. Taxonomy (GTDB): domain Bacteria; phylum Acidobacteriota; class Thermoanaerobaculia; order Thermoanaerobaculales; family Sulfomarinibacteraceae; genus JAHECW01. The sequence continues at coordinate 12,621 of CAVPHA010000010.1, forward strand.
TGGGGGCGTATTTGTAGCCGCCGCCGAAGATGCCGAAGACGCCGGTCTTGAGCGCCGACCCGGTGGTCATGGCCTCGGTGGGATCCCAGCCCTGGCGGAGGAAGGCGGGCCAGACCGCGTCGGCTGTCGCCGATGATGATGAGGTTGAGCGGGTCGCCGGTCTTGCTGCCGTCCTTGTTGGTGACAAAGGCCGGTTGCTTTTCGATCCACTCGACGAGTTGCCTGTTCGTCGAGATCGGTGTAGTCGTCCTCGGCATAGATCACGACATCTTCGAGCTTGTGGAAGTCCGCCTTGAAGCCGGGGACCTCGACGATGAACTCGAAGTTTTCGGCCAGTTCTCGCCGATGACCGTACGGCCATCCAGCGCACGCCCTTGTTCCGGTCGCCGAAGACAAAACCGGACCGTGGTCTGCTCCGGGCGGCAGTTGGAAGGGCATCTGGTTGAGGTAGTAGAACTTTCGTTTGGCTTGATTGGATTTCTTGGCCCAGGTCTTGAGTGCTCTTCTGCGCGACCTCGAGGGGCGAGTGGTAGTTGGGATCGACGCTGCGCGGGAGAAAGCGCGTAGCAGTTGGTCGGTTCCGTTGGTGATCTCGACCCAGATCGGCTGGATCTTCTTTTTGTAGAGCTTGGTGTCGAAGACGGCCTGGGTCTCCTCGGCCGAGAGCACCGAGACGGTGACGGTGATGTCGTTCTTGGTGATGGATTTGCGCCGTTCCTTGAACCCGACCTCGTCCATGGGCGTCGGGTTGAAGGAGGCGCAGCCGGCGAGACAACGCGAGACGCATCCGGTGATCGGAATGAAGCGTCGATCTTGGTCTGCATATCTCTTGTCATCGGTCGCCACCTCCGATCGTCTCGCGAGACTGATGCATCGCCGTCGTCGGTCGAGTCGGTGCCGACTGTCGGACGTACGCCGAAACCAGACTCTGATAGAGTTGGGGGGTGAGACCATCGAGCCTGCTCGTCGAATCGTCCTCGCCGGCTGCCTGGCCGTCGCGGCTTCGGTCTCGTGCCGGACCGACGATCCGTCGACACGACGGGTCCTCCGGCCCGGGACCGTGTCGCGCTTGGTCCCCGAGGATCTGATCGGCGATCTCGGTCCGGCGGCAACCGCCATCCACGACTACGGCGCCATGTGGCTCGTGCGGTTCGATGGTGATCTGCCGGAGGGGCTTCGCCACCACGCCCACGTCCTGCCGGACGCCGATCGGCTGTCGGTTTCAGGGGTTGGAGCGGGCCGAGCACCGGGCTCGATCGATCTCTCGGACGCCGACGGTGGGCGTTCTCGTCGTCGCCCTGGTCGGTCCCATGGATCCCGCGCTGGCGGGCCGAGCTCGAGGCCTCCGGTGTCGAGATCCTGGCGCCGGCGCACCCGCACGCCCTGGTGGTCAAGGTCGGCGGATCAGGGTCTCGAAGCAGGCCCTGCGGATCGACGACCTCCGAGGGATTTCCGGATCATCCGCGGAGTCGATGCCGCTGCCCCTCGAGGCGCGGGTCCACCGGTCGCTGGTTCCGGCGCTCGACGGGGAGATCGGGTTCGTCCGCCTTCGAGCTGCGGCTTTCGGCTTTGCCGGTCGCCCGCTTTCGATCAGGAAACCAAAGGCGCCCTCGGCGGACGGCGAGACGGTTCGATGCTCGACCGGCCGATCTCGGACGCGCCTCTGACCGGATCACCCCGAGATCGGTTATGTCGAACCGGTCTTCGCCATCGAACTGCACAACAATCTGGCCGCCCGATCGGATCTTGTCGCCGTCGAGCCGTTGTGGGATCTCGGCTACAACGGCACCGGTGTCACCGTCTCCCACAACGATTCGGGGGTCGATCTGGAGCATCCCGATCTCGCCGAGGTCGTGACCGCGACCTCCGGTCGGATGGCCTATGCCGACACCGCCCACGGCACCCACACCGCAGGGTCCATCGTCGGCCGAGGCGATTGCAGCCGCGCCGACCAACACTTCGGGCTGCGGCGATCTCACCTCGGGTCTGCCGACGGCGCGCGGAATGGCCTGGGGGGCGGAAATCGTCACCAACAACATCTTCGAAGAGGGTCACGACCAGGTCGCCGCCATGATGGCCTGGGGCGTCGGCAAGCGGCGCCGAGCTGAGCAGCAACTCGTGGGGGCTCGTCGGTCAGACCGGGCCGGAGGTCGGCTACAGCGCCGCCGCCGCCGAGGCCGATGCGGCGGTGCGTGACGCCGATCCGGCGACTCCGGGTGCGCAGCCCCTGGCGATCTTCTTCTCGGCCGGCAACACCGGTCCCGAACCGGGGACGGTGACCTCGCCCGGGACCGCGAAGAACGTCATCACCATCGGCGCGGTCGAGAACGACCGTTGCGGGTGCTGGGTGCCCGCGCACCAGGCGGGACCCGATCCGACGGCGGTGCTGACGGGCTCCGGCCGCGGGCCGTCGCAGGGGCGGCTGAAACCCGATCTGGTGGCGCCGGGATCCGACGTCCTGTCCGCTCGAGTCGGGCGATCCCTACGCGGTCCAGCTGTGGGATGAGGCCTGGACCGGTCCGGAGCTCGCCCTCAACACGGGGACCTCGCAGGCGTGTGCGGTGGCCGCCGGCGCCGGGGCGGTGCTGCACGAGATCCTGTGGCGGAACCGCGGCCGCCGACCGAGCCCGGCGTTGCTCAAGGCGGCGCTTGGTTGTGGCGGCGGACCCGGGACCGGATGGCGCCGATTTCGAGCACGGCTGGGGCCGGGTCGATCTGGCGACGGCCGCGCGAGGACCCGCCGCAGGATCGGTCTTCGTCCTCGATCAGGACGAGACCGCCGAGCTTGTCGACCGGCCAGCCGTGGAGCGCACCGATCTTTGTCGAATCGTCGTCGGCCCCGCTCGGGATCGCGGTGGTCTGGACCGACCCGCCAGGCGAGGAGGATGCCGGATCACCCGCTGGTCAACGATCTCGATCTCGTGCTGACCAGCCCCTCGGGCACGGTGTATCGGGGCAACGTGTTCTCGGGTCGCTGGTCGGTCCCGGATCCGGGCACCGATCGGGACACCGACAACAACGTCGAGGTCATTCGGGTCGACGGATCCCGAGGCGGGCACCTGGATGGTGCGAGGTCGTCGGCGTCGACGTGGCGACGGTTCCCGCCGGGCTTCAGGGTCAGGATTTCGCCGTGGCGATCTCGGGCGACGCCGGACCGTGTGCCGAGGCGCCGCCGCCACCGGCGGTCGTCGATGCCCAACGCCTCGGCTACAACACCATTCGCGTGAACTGGTCGGCGGTGTCGGGAGCGACCCTCTACGAGGTCTCGCGATCCGACAACCCGGGTGGCAACCCCTACGTCCCGATCACGACCCTCGCGGCCGGCGTCGGGTCGTTCCTCGATACCGATGTCTCGGGCGGAAGCGAGTACTTCTACGTGGTGCGGGCGTACCGCGATTGCTGGTCCGACTATTCGGCCGAGGCATCGGCGACGGCGACCGGTCAGTGTCTCCTGCCGCCGATCTTTGCCGGGCTCGCCTCGGTCGAGTCCCCGGCCGGTGCGAGCTGCGCCCTGGAACTGACGTGGGAGCGCGTGGATTCGCTGTGCCCGGGCGTCACGGCCTACTCGGTCTATCGGGGAGACGAGCCGGATTTCGAACCCGGCCCCGACAACCGGTTGGTGGAGAGCGTGGTGAGCTCCGGCTGGTTGGATCAGCGCCTGGAATGGGGGCGGGATTACTACTATCTTGTTCGCGCCCACCACTACGGCCAGGACTTCGACGACGGCAACACGGTTGTGATCGGCGGTCGCCCGGTGGGTCCGATCGATCTCTATCTCGACGAGGATGTCGAGGGGCCGGTGGACGGCTGGATCTTGGAGCAGGGCTCCGAGGCCGATTCGGGGACCGAACCGTGGCGGGTGACCGAGGATGACGCCTGGGCCGGGGACCGGGCATGGTTCGTCGCCGACGAGGATCGGGTCAAGGACCAGGTGTTGCTGACCGGCGAGCCCATCGCTCTCCGGAAGGGTCGGAACCGGTCCTGGAGTTCGTTCACCGCTATCGTCTCGTACGATCGCCGTGACGGCGGCCGGTTGGAGTACTCGACCAACGGCGGTCGCGATTGGGTCGACATCCTCGAGGGCGATGGCCAGACCGTCCCCGCCGATCCCCAGCGATGGCTTGGCCGGTGGCTACACGGACACCATCGGCGCGCCGTCGAACCCGCTCTTCAGAAAGGAGGTTTGGACCGGGGATTCGCGGGGATGGGTCCATTCGCGGGTCGATCTTCGGGATTTCGCGGGGCGGCGATTGCTGCTTCGTTGGCGGATGGGTTGTGATGAGACCACCGGCATCGGCTGGGGCTGGTGGCTCGACGAGATTCGGATCTTCGAGGAACACGAGTGTGGTTCGTGCCTGGTCTCGAGCCCGCCTTGGGACTTGACCGCCGAGGCCACCGACGATGGGGTGCTGCTCGATTGGGGCGACTCCTGGCCCTTCGACCGGATCCGGGTCTCCCGTGGGACCCGGCCCGAGGGCCCCTTCGAAGTTCTCGCCACCGTCGATGCGCCTGCGACGACCTACCACGACACCTCGGCGTCGGGCGGCACCACCTACACCTACGTGCACGCGGTCGAATCGGGAGGCTGTTGGTCGGACATCTCCGCTGCGGTGACCGTCACCGCCGGCGGACCGTGCAAGCTGGCGCCGCTCTTCTGGGGTCTCGACGAGGTCCGGGATCCGCGCGACGCCGGCTGCGCGATGGATCTCGAGTGGCGGCCGGCGACGCCCGGGTGTGCGCGGAGCGCCGGTTTCCTACCGCGTCTATCGTTCCGAATCCCCGGGATTCGAACCGGGACCTGACACCCTGATCGCGCGAGGGTGTGGCCGGCCCGAGATTCCGCGATCTCACGGTGCGCGATGGCGCGCTCTACCACTATCGGGTCGCGGGCGGTCGATGGCGTGAGCGGTCGCCGAAGACGGCAACCGGGTCATCCACTCCGGCTCGACCACCGGGCCACCGGAGGTTCACTTCAGCGATTCGATGGAAGGCGGTCTCGACGCGTGGTGGACCGGTCTCGGTTCTTCGGCCGACAGCGGCACCGAGCCGTGGCTGGTGGTGGATGACACGGCCCACACCGGAAGCCGATCGTGGTTCTGCCGCAACGAAGCCGCAGGTCAAGGATCAGGTCGTCGGGCTCATCGACGGAGTTCGAAATCTCCGATGAGACAGCCGTCCTCGCTTTCCACCACCTCTACGACCTCGAACCTCTTCTGGGACGGCGGCCGCCTCGAGTACAGCACCGACGGGGGATCGAGCTGGCATGACATTCTGCTGGGCGACGACGAGACGGTGGGGGACAACCCGGGCCGGTTCGTCAGCGGACCCTACTCCGGGTTTGTCAGCGTCGGCACCGGACACCCCTTCGGCGGCGAGCGGGCCTGGACCGGTTTCGACACCGGTTGGACCGAAACGGTGGTCGAGTCTTGCAGATTTCGTCGGCTTGACCGTGCGGTTTCGTTGGCGGCTCGGCTGCGATCGGGCCGACGCCCGAGAGGGTTGGTGGGTTGACGATGTGGAAGTCCGTACCACCACGAGGTGCGAGACCATCGAGCTCCGCCGCCCCCGAGAGGTTCAGGGCCGCCGGCCATAGGCAAGCCGGATCCGATACTCTGTCCCGAAGTAGAACGGTGTGGCACGATCGTTCCATCGGGACGTGATCTTCGGCCAGAATCAGGCATCGGGATTGCAAAAGTACACCGCCAACGAGTCGGCGGTGTACGTCGCTCGTACTCAACCCGGAGGGCGGGAAAGGCCGACCGATGAACCGAACACTACCAGGCGATGTCCACTTCAGCAACGGCGAACTGGGAATCTCGCAGTGCGTGTGGTGTCGCCATCGATCCGCAGACGGTCGAAGCTGCCGTGCTTTTCCCAAGGGAATCCCCGAGGCGATCGCCACCAATCGGCACGATCATCGTCAACCCTTCGACGGCGACTATGGGGTTCGGTTCGAACCCGAGGTCATCGAGATCGAGTTTCTCGGACTGGAGTCGGAGCCGGAGTCGATCTCGCTCAGCGCCGAGCTTGCCGTGGCCATGGCGCGTTCCGGATCCCCCCGGACCCCGGCCGAAGTTGCGGAAGTCATCGACCTCGACGGCGCCGACTTCGAGCTCGATGGAGAGATCTTCGATCTCGGTTTGACGGCGTCGGGCTGAGGAGCCGGCCTTAGCGGCGACAAGGCTGCTGTTCCACATGTCCCGGTGAAGCTCCCAATACCCCTGGGGCGACCGTTTCCAGATCTGGATGTACTTGCCCTGGTCGATGGCGGCGCCCGTTGCATCGAGAAGCTCGAAACGTCCGGCCTTGTACCCGAGATCGCCTTCGACCACGGTTTCGACGTTGACCAGCTCGACCTTGGTGTCCGAATCCGTCAGCAAATCGTTCCAGTAGGAGTAGATCGCTTGACGACCGATGATCGCCCGGCCGTTGGGCGGAAGCAGCGCACCGTCTTCCGACGAGAGACCGGCGATGGTGACCGCGTCGCCGCTGTTGAACGCATCCATCCACACCGTGGTCGCCGTGGTCAGGACCCGCATGTCGGCGGGCTGCCCCGAGACATCCTTGAGTTGGAAGGTGACGACCGAATCCTTCGATATCTCCACCAGATCCCCGGTGAGGTGAACCGAAGCCGCTTCGGTTGTCGCGGCCGCGGGATTGGTTCCCACCGTACCGAAGAGGTCGGCGGCCGAGGTCGTTGTTCCGACCAGCTGAAGGTTGACATTCCCTGTTGTTGACGGGGCGTCCCATGCGCTCTCGGCGCCGACTGTGGCGCTGATGGTCGAACCGGCCGGGGCGACAACTTCGCCATCAGGGCCGTAGACATCGGCTTCGAGGCGACCGCTGAATTCCTGGCCGGCGACCAGATTGTCGCCGTCGAGGGGTTGCTCGAGCCGAACCTGGATGACGCTGGCCTCGGAGACCTTGAGTTCTCCCGGCTGCGAGACTGAGACCGACGTGCTCCCGTGGGAGCCCGGTTGTCGGTTGTCGGCGGCGCCGACGTTGCATGGTGCTCGGGTCCTCGGTCTCGATGGTCTGCGGCGTCATATAACCGATCTGACCCGAGGGCGTCCCCGAACTACAATCGATCAGCGACCAACCGCCGCGGATATACGTCGAGGAGCAGTAGGTCTCACCCGAGCTGTCGATGTTGTTGAGGTACGAGAGGATGTTCTCGCAGTACTGGCCCTGGCGCGGCGTCACCTCGCAGGTCCCGGAGTAGCGGAAATTGTTCATGCAACACGGTTCCTTGGGAACCGGTGACACGTGGGTGTTCTGCGCGTGAACGGGGGTGGGTGCGAGCAAGCAGCCCGGCCGCCATCGCGAACAGCGTGACGAGCGAGAGGGTGCGATTGGTGTCTTGGTCATGGGTTGCCTCCGAATCGGCCCTCGCGGGCGCGGTTCTGTCATTCAGAATACGGTCCGCCAACCGTACGAGGCAAGCGGAACCCGTCGACCTCATCGAACGTTTGACTCGAAATCGACATTCCTGAGCCACGCAACTGACTCATAGAACGAGTGATACAATCAACTCAGATGGTCGCCGAATGGTGGCGTCGGGAGGGATCATGAGAATCCGGACCGCGGTCTTGGTTGGTGTGGCGTTGATGGTCGGCGCGACGAGCTGGTCCCAGGAAAACCGGCTCGGCGAGGTCGCCGGAAGCATCAAGTTGAATCCGAAGGCCATCGTCGAAAGCAGCGGATACGTCGATGACCCACGGGTTGCGAAAAAGGCCGATGAGGATCTGTTCGACGGAATTCTCGCCGGGTGTTCCGCCGCCGCCGAACAGTTGGACCGGCTGGTGAACGAAGCGCGCACCACCGTGATCCATCCGGGGGACGAATTCGTGACCCGGCTCGACGCGTCGTCGGTCGATCTGGACCGACAGGTTGAAGAGATCTTCCTCTTGCGGCTCGCCCCGGCGTATTCCGAGCCCGTCGAAACCGCTCGAGACGCCGCCGTCGTCTGCGGCGCCGGCAGCATCACCGTGCGCCGGGAGATCGAGCTGGGAAGCGTGGCGTTCCCCCAGTCACGGCAGGAACTCGCCCGTTGCGTCGAGCGCCTGAACGAGGCGCAGGCCCAGTTCGCCGCGGTTGCCGCACCGGCGGGTTCCAAGGGCGGACAACCCGCCGCCGCGGACGCGGCGCCGGCCATGCCGAAGACGCCTCCCACCGATGACGAAATCATCGAGGCCGTATGTCGGCCGGAGTTGTCGAACGGCCCCGATGCGTTCGAGGCGTGCCAGGGTCTCCAGTACCGTTCCCTTGCCGCCCTCGAGTCTCGCAGCGCCGAAAACGAAATGATGGTCGAGTCGGTGTTTGCCGACATCCGCGCAATCTGCGGCGAACTCCATCCGCTGGACTTTGTCGCGCGAAACACCTGCGAACAGGACAAGATGACCGCGGCTCGACTCGAGCTCGAATAGCCTGGGGAGCCGAATGCACCGGCGGATCAACGAGTCGTTGGATTCGGCCCCTCGGCGGCGCCCACGATTTCGGCGACGGCGCGGCGGAGGTCCGGATCATCGATGAGCTCCATGAGGGCCGGGTTCGTACGGCACACGCGAGCGAGGTGAACGATGGCCTCCCCGCGACGGTTGCGCGGATCGAGGTCGCGACCCTGCTCTCTGAGGCGACGATCCTGAGCTGCGAGGGCGACACCGAGACCGAACTCCGCCTCCTCGTGCGGCCAGGCGGCCATGGCGTTTCTGAACGCGATCTCGGCGCCGCGGTCATCACCGCGGGCGATCCGCGCGTGCCCGACCATACGCCAGAGCCAGGGACTTGCCTCGGCCAGAGCCGGGATGCGGGGCAGAATCTGCGATTCGATGGCGGCCGACTGCTGTGCGCGCATCGGTTCGTCAAGAGTCTGCATGACGGCCAGCGCGTGGTTGAGCTCGCCTTGCCACAGGTTGAGCATCAAGCGGTGCAGCTGCCAGTAGATCCCGACCAGAACGAGGAGAGTGACAAAGACCGCCGCGAGAGGTTTTGTCCACGGCCACGGTTTGAAGACGATCTCGCGGGCACCCGAAAGCAGGGAGCCGAGGATGAGCGTCAGCGGCATCATGCCCACCGCGAGGTGAGTCGGAAAATGGAGCAGGGCGAACGGCACGAAGGCCGCCACCGCCAGGGGCAACAGCGGGTCTCCACGGGGTCGGCAGCGCACCAGGACAACCGCGAGGGCGATGATCCACAGCAGCCCGGGCACACCGAGTTCGGCGGTCATCTGGAGGGGATCGCAGTGGGCGAATCGGAAATGGGTGGCGAGTTCGGATCGGCGCCCGATGGATCCGGTTCGCTCGATCCAGGCAACCCGGCTCGGGTAGTAGGCACGGGTGAAGTTGGCCGCGCCGACGCCCGAAATCGGATGGCTTCTGACCATCTCGCCGGCGGCGGTCCAGCCGTCGCTCCGGGCCGAAAGCAGGAAGTACCAGTCGCCCTCTTCGAGGCGATTCAGCTGGCGCTGAATTCTCGTGTCCAGGCCGGTCGACAGACCCACGGCAACGAGCACGACGGCGGTTGCCGCGGCAGCGATCCACAGCCGTCGGGAACGCTGCTGAAACAGCCAGGTCGCCCAGAGCAGGGCCAGAGCCACCAGACCGGTCAGGGTTTGCGAGACGATCGCCGCAAGGTGAGGAGGACGGCGAGGGTCCAGCGGAACCACCGCGGGCGATCGCCTCCGGGGGCGGCGAGGATCAGGGGGAGGAGTAGGACGGCCGCCATGGAGAGATCGGCGGGATTCCCGGTGAGGCCGGTGAGGTTGAGCCGCCCGCTCGGCCCCTCGGGACCGAAGGGAACGACCGCCATGCCGGCCGCCTGGGCGATCAGCACGATACACGAGATCGCGGCGCCGATGGCGGTTGCGCTCGATGATGTGCTCGCGTTCGCGCCTCGTCGGCGGTGGCGATGAAAAGGGCGCCGCCGATCCAGATGGCGGTGTGGATGGCGGCGGACAGGGCCAGGCTCGGGCTCGGGACTCCAGAGTGCCGGAGACCGCCTGGATGAGCGGCAGCGCGACCAGGAGTGTCGCCACCGGAGACCAGCGCAGCGTGACCCGCCCCCGGCCGAGTTGACCGGCGAGGCTGAGCCCGGCCACGATCAGAATGACGATGAGCGCCAGGACCTCTTTGGGGGTCCGAAACGGGCTTGCGGCGCCGGGAAGGACGACGATCTGGACCAGGAGGAAGCCCGCGGCGAACAGCCAGATTCGCCGACGGACCCCAGGTTTGCTCCGGCCGCTCCGGTTTTCTTGCTCTGTTCCACGGCGGAATCGTACAGGATCCTGTCGGTGATGGTGACGGCGGAGGGATCACGACTCGATTTCAATCTCCGCAACCGGCTGAGGTAGGATGCAACGAGTCCTGCTGCACAAGCGGCTGCTCGACATCAATCCGAAGGAGACACTATGGCGTTTGGACATCCCAAGGGGCTCTTCCCGCTGTTCTTTACCGAGATGTGGGAGCGTCTCGCCTTCTACACGATGGTCGGCATCCTGCTGCTCTACACCATCGATGCCGAGCGTGGCGGCCTCGGTCTGCCGCGGGCCCAGGGCAACGAGATCTACGGTCTCTACCTGGCCTTTGTCTACTTCACGCCCTTTCTCGGCGGGATGATCGCCGACCGGTATTTCGGCTACCGACGATCGGTGGCCATCGGCGGGTTGCTCATGGCCGGCGGTCTCTTCCTGATGGGGATGCCCGGTTTCAACTTCTTCGTTTTCGGCCTCATCGGTCTGATCGTCGGCAACGGTTTCTTCAAGCCGAACATCTCGGTGATGGTCGGAAATCTCTACGAGACCCGGCGATCCCAAACGCGACTCGGGGTTCAACATCTTCTACATGGGGATCAACATCGGCGCCCTGGCCGCGACTCTCGTCGTCGCCCCCTGGTGCGAAACCAGTGGGGCTGGCTGTGGACCTTCCGCGCCGCCGGTATCGGAGTTCTCTTCGCCGTGGTGCTGTTGGCCTTCTTTTGGAAGTCGCTGGCCAAGGCCGACCGCAAGCCCGAACGGGTCGAGGGCGACACGAGCATGGGCGAGATCTTCGGCAAGATCCTCGCGCCGGCCTTCGTCGTCGGGATCATCGGCTATTTCGTCGCCAAGCAGTTCGACATGGAGATCGTCCGTCCGTCTGATTTCGGATTCCTCGTCGGGATGATCCCGGTGGTCGTCTTCTTTGTCCGTCTCGGTCTCAACGCCAACGAGGAGGAGAAACCCGGGCTCCTGGCCCTGTTGCCGATCTTTGTCGCGGGTGGGGCGTTCTTCATGATCCTCCACCTCAACGGCAGCGCCATGACCCAGTGGGCGCGCGACTTCACCGATCGTCGGCCGGGGGTCGCTGCGAGCGTGTCACCTTGACCAGATCCAACAGGATGCGCTGCCGAGCTACTACTTCAACGCCGACGAAGACGTGCCGCGGCCGCACCCGGACAGTCTTCTCGTGGTCAAGTCACCGGAGATCGCCAACCAGTTCGGCCAGAGCCGGATGCGGGAGAGCGCGGTGGCGACCCTGGACGGATTCGAGGGAATCGAGGTTCAGCGCGTCAGTGTCGACGGCAAGAACAGGGGCATCGATCCGGCGTGGATGGCCCGCGCCGTCAAGGTCTATGCCGACGACCAGATCGAGGTTCGGACCGAAAAGGGCGCCCACGGGGAGGACGTCATCACCGTCGGCCTCGCCGATCGCGCGGTGCCCAAAGAGCGGGTGGTCCTGCTGCGTGAGAACGACGCCGGGACCACGATTCCTGTCTTCGTCGTCGATGAGGCGATCGTATCGATGCGATCTACGACGGGTATCGAGAGCGCTTCGGTCGCGAACCCGATCTCATGGAACCCGGGCGTGTTTCTCCAGGTCATCAACGCCGAGGTCTACCAGAGCTGGAACCCGTTCTGGGTCATCGTCCTGACTCCGGTGGTCGTCTGGTTCTTCGGTTGGCGATTGAAGATCGGCAAACCGGTTCCGACGGCGCACAAGCTGCTCTACGGGATGCTGCTCACCACCGCGGCCCTGCTCATCATGGCGGTGGCGGGTTCCATGACCGACGGCGGTTCGGTGAAGGTGGCCGGTTTGTGGATGGCGCTGTTCTACCTGGTGATCACCTTTGGCGAGCTGTGTCTGTCGCCCATCGGGTTGTCGTTGGTGACCAAGCTCGCTCCGGCGCGGCTCGCCGGTCTCGCCATGGGCGGCTGGTTCCTGGCGACCTCCATCGGCAACAAGTTCTCGGGTTTCCTCGGCAGCGTGCAGAACCATATGGAACCCATGTGGTTCTTCGTCTTCCTCGCCGGGCTCGCGGCCACGGTGGCGTTGTTCATCTTCCTGGTGCTGCCGAAGCTCGATGGAGCGATCAAGAAGTACGGAGCATGACGAATTATTGAATTATGAATTGTAAATTATGAATGACATCGCAACCGTCCCGGAAGACCGTGCGATGGAATAATTAAGAATTCAAAATTAAGAATTGAGAATTAGGTTCGGCCGCGGAGCTTCTCGACCTTTCGGTGGAGCTTCCACGCGGTGGTCTGCTCCATGGCCTCGATGAGCCCGGTGAGCCGCTCGATCTCGGCGTAGAGCCGGGCCAGGTGTTCTTCCTGTTCTCGGATCTTCGATCGAAGACCGCTCTTCCGGTTCTGGAGTTGATCGGCGCGGTTCTGGAGCTCGGCCACAGTCCGCTGGCTCTCGGCGAGTTCCAATCCGAGGCCGCCGATCCGTTCGACGAGCATCGCCCTTTCGCCATGGAGGGCTTCCCGCTCGCCGTTCAATCGGTGGTACCGGTCCGCCATGGCGGTGTGCGCAGACTGCGCAACGGCGAGTTCCCGGCGGGCGGTGGCATCGGATTCGGCGGTGGCCACCGTTTCGCTTCGAAGCCGGTCGACGATCCGCGCCATGCACGGCGGCGTCAAGGCGATCCCGGTGGCGCTCGATGACCATCGCCTTGACCCGCAGGAAATCTTCGCGCTGGCGAGGCTGCGATCCCAGGATGTGGTGGCCGGCCCCGCGAAAGTGGCGATACTCGGCGGTCACCAGCGGCAGGTGATGAAACGGCGTGATGGCAGCGAGGCGGATGAGAAACTCCCAGTCCTCGAAGAACTCGAGTTCGGGGTCGAAGGGACCGGTCTCGTCGAAGAGGGCGCGTTCGATCATCAGGGTGTTGAAGGGAATGTAGTTGTCGACGAGCAGCAGCTCGGGATCGAAGTCCCGGCTGTAGGGCAGGCGGCGATCCACCTCCTGCCAGCCGGCGCTCGACTCGAGCTCGTAGACCCCGACCGCGGCGTCGGTGTAGGCGACCCGCACCCCGGCGGCCGTCACCAGCCCGACCAGCGTCTCGAGGTGCTCGGGTTCCATGAGATCGTCGTCGTCGAGGAAGCACAGATAGTCGCCGGTGGCGGCGTCGACACCCGCGTTGGCGGCAGCGGCGCGACCCTGGTTGACGCCCATCTCGACCCTGACGACGGGGAACGGGAACGCGGTCGGGACATCCGGGACATCGCCCCCGTCGTTGACCAGGACGACCTCGACCCGTCCGATAGGTCGCTGCCGGCGATGCTCTCGAGGGCCTCGGCGAGCAGCTCGGGCCGGTCCTTGGTGCGGACGATGACGCTGACCGAGGGCCCATCGTGCACCTCGACGCAGGTCGGGAATCCCTCCGAGTCGGCGAACCAGAGCGCTGTGGCTGTGGGTGACCAGGTCGATGGGGCGGATCTCGCGGTACGACTCGGCGGCGGTCACCTCGGCCGGCAGCGACAGGGCGCGAAAGTGGCGCATCCCGAGAGCCGCCTCTCGGTAGTTGTGCAGCTCGAGCTGGCTCGCGTGCGCGTCGATGGCCGCGGTCAAGACCTCGAGTCTGGGGGCTGACGTCGACGAGGAGATCCGGGTATCCGGGGTGATTGACCTCGTAGAGCAGGATCCGGCAGGACGTTCATGATCCCGTCGAGATCGGTGCCGCCCCTGACGGTCGGAGAGCGCGCGGTGGAGCGAGGCGAACGCCGCCCGGTGATCGGCGGTGACCTCGCAGGGTGAGACCGAGAGAAGAAGATCCGGCCGGTGCTCGCGCGATCGACCCGCTCGATCGCCTCGGCGGCCGCCTCGGTAGATGCGGCGAGGGTCCCGTCCGGGATCGCGAGAACCTCGAGCTGGGTGATGCCGAGGAGGTCGAGGCCGCGCTGCGCCTCGGCGCGGCGGCGCGCGGCGTAGGCCTCCCGGTTTTCGGTGATTTCTCGTCCACCGGACGAGTCCGTGAGATAGAGGACCTTGATCTCGGCGCCGGCTCTCGGCCAGTTGGGCCGAGCAGACCGCCGCAGCCGAAGACCTCGTCGTCGAAGTGAGGGGCGAGCACAAGCACCCGATCGTGCAGAGATCGTCGTCGTTTCGGTGGGCGGGATGAGGTTGAATTGCATCGTCATCACGATAGTACACCGGATCGGCCTGCCAAAGAGCAGCATGCCGTCGCAAATTATGAATTATGAATTATGAATTATGAATGACATCGCAAATGCTCAGAGGCGGGTTCGGGACCCGCGGCGTTTCCATCGCTGATGTTCACGACGGCGCTGAGGAGCCGCTGCAATTCAAAATTCAAAATTCATAATTCATAATTCGCGATGTCGCCTCTGCTACCATCCGCCCATGAATGCTGAATTGCGAAAACGCCTGAGCGGAGGCGCCGCCTGAGCCGGGTCTTCATGATCTGTCCGGAGCCGGTTCGTCGGCTCACGGCCGGCGTCGGGACGCGGTTCGTCGCCCTGGCCGAGGTCCTGACCGGGGCCGGTCACGGCGTGACCCTGGCGATTCCCAACGAGCCCGACGAGGCCGAGGCCGTCGCGGCTCCGATCGAGGTGGTGCAGGCGGTGCCGGATGCCCTCGGCGCCCAGGCGGATGGCCACGACTGGGTCCTGCTCCACGGTCATCTCGGCAATCACTATCTCTCCCAACGCGACGACCTTCCGGTGGTCGTGGATCTCTATGATCCCTTCCTCGTCGAGAACCTGCACTACCACCGGGAGCTCGGTTTCGAGCCCTACCGCACCGATCACGCCACCTGGAAGCTCCAGCTCGGTCGGGGCGATTTCTTTCTCTGTTCCTCGGCCGAGCAGCGCTTCTTCTATCTCGGGTGGCTCGGCGCCCTCGGCAGGGTCAACCCGCTCGTCCTCGAGGACGATCCGAAGCCTGCGATCGGCTGATCGTCGAGCTTCCCTTCGGCGCCCCGGATGGCGACCGGCCGGCCAGGCGTCCGAGATCCGAGGTCCTCGACGGGCGTGAGCGATGAGGCGCCGGTGCTGTATTTCGGCGGCATCTACGATTGGTACGACCCGCTGGTCGTGCTCGATGCGCTGCCGGCCATCCTCGAGCGCGAACCCGACGCCGTGCTGGTCTTCGTCGATCATCCCCACCCGGAGGAGACGCCGCTGTCGGCCGCGGCGACGGCGCGCAGGGTCGCCGAGGAGAGGGGTTGGCTCGGGACCACGGTTCGGTTCGAGAGCTGGCGGCCCTACGACCGGCGTTTCGAACTCGCCGTGGCGGCCGATCTCGCCGTCGTCACCCACCGCCCCGGTCTCGAAACCGACCTCAGTCTGCGGACCCGGATGGTGGATCTGCTCTGGTTCGGTCTGCCGGTCGTGGCGACCGCGGGCGGCGCCATGTCGCGGATCGTCGCCGACGTCGGCGCCGGACGAACGGTGACGCCGGGCGATCCGGCGGATCTCGCGGAGGCGGTCTGTGGGCTTCTCGCCGATGCCGATGCCCGACGACGGGCCGGCGAGGCGGGTCGGCGCTGGGCCGCCGGGAGGAGCTGGCGGAAGGTCGCCGGGCCGCTGCTGGATTTTGCCGCCGGCGCCGTTCCGTGATCCCCACCGCGACCGGTTTGTCGATCTCGCGCCGGCCGACGAGCGCGGCCGAGGAACCGCTGCTCCGCCGCGTCAGGCGGGCGCTCAAACGATGGGCCGGGCAGATGACGCGCGCGAGCATCATCGTCGTCGTCCACGCCGGGATGGCTCACCTCGAGGACAGCATCGCTTCCCTCGAGGCCGAGGCCAGTCGGCGGCCGCCGCCGAGGTCGTCCTGGTCGACAACGCCTCGCCCGACGGGTGCGGCGAGACGGCGCCGAAGCGTTGGCCGTGGCTCAAGGTCGTCAGATCCGAGACGCAATCTCGGATTCGCCGGCGGCGTCAACCTCGGCGCCGCAGCGGCCACCGGTGAGGTGCTGATCCTGCTCAACGACGACGCGGCGGCCGAACCCGGCTTTGTCGAGGCGCACCTCGAAGGCCTGGCTGAAAACCCGACGGCGGCGGCCACGGCCGGGCGCCTCCTCAGCTGGGATGGCACTCGTCACGATTTCCTCCGCGGCGGCGTGACCTTTGACGCGCACGCGTTTCAGATCGGCCAGGGCTGGCCGGTGGCCGAGATCGCCGCCGCCGCGCCCGGGCGAACCGCTACCCTTCGCCTGTGGCGGCAACATGGCGATTCGGCGCGGCGACTGGGACGAGCTCGGCGGTTTCGACGCCGATCTCTTCGCCTATTTCGAGGACGTCGAGCTCGGCTGGAGGCTGTGGGCGACCGGCCGCGAGGTGGTCGCCGCGCCCGACGCGGTCGCTCGTCACCGGGGTGGGGCAACCTCATCGGGGCTCGGTGATTTTCGCCGTGGAGTGCTCTTCGAGCGAAATGCGCTGCGGACGTTTTTCGCCTGTGCCGATGCCGAGCACCGTGCGGCCTTCGGCCCCCTGGTCTATGCGACCTTTCTCCGTCGTCTCACCGCGTTCGCCAATGGCGATCCCCGCCTCGGTGCGGTGGCGGCCGACCCCTTCGGTGACGGGTCCCCGCCGCCCCCGAGCCGTGGCGAACGGTGGCGGCGCCGGATCGAAAACGGGGGTTTCGTCGGCGCTGCACGCCATCTCCTGGCTCGCCTCCTGATCGGCCCGGAAGCCGGTGCACCGAAGGTCTCCGAGGGTCACCTCTTGATGCAGCTGCGGGCGGCGGACGGGTTTCTTCTCGGGTCTCGAGGCAACCGAAACCAGGCGACTCGAGATCGCCCGCAGACGGACCGTGCCCGACCGGGAGATCGTCGCCCGATTCCCCCGGTTGGTGGTCCCGACCTACCCCGGCGACGACGAGTGGTTCGCCTCGACCGCGTTTGCCGGTCTCCTGCCCGACGGCTGGCCGGTGGAGCGTCGCCGCCTCGACGAGGTTCTGCACCCGACGTTGATCCGGGGCTGAGCGATGGGCGGGACTGCCGACCACGCCGATCGGGATCGGCTGCGCCGTCACTATGAGATCGAGCGCGAGTTGGCGGGGCGGCTCCGCGAGGCGTCGAAGACCGAACGCCAGTCGCTTTATTCGACAATCTACGAAGAGCTCTACCGGCGGGTGGACTTGGTCGGAAACCACGAGGCTCAACGGGCTCAAGTGGGACTCCTGCTCGAACTCGTCGGTCCCTTCATCGAAGGTCGAACGAGCTTTCTCGAGATCGGGGCGGGGTCCTGCGACCTCTCACTCGAGCTTGCCCGACGGCTGGACAGCGTTTGGGCGGTGGATGCCGTCGATCCCGGGTTGGCGTCCGGATCGACGCCGGATGGGTTTCGCTTCGTCCCGGCCGGAATGGTCCGCGACATCGTGCCGTCGGAGAGCGTCGATGTCGCACTGAGCTGCCACTTCGTCGAACACCTCCACCCCGACGATCTCCACGATCATCTCGTCGAGGTCCTCGATCTGCTGGTCGAAGGCGGGGCCTATCTGGTCGTGACGCCGAACCGGATCTATGGACCGCACGACATCTCCAGAGGTTTCAGCGATCGGGCCGTGGGCCTCCACCTGCGTGAGTACACCCACCGTGATCTCGCTCGCGAGCTTCGTCGCGCCGGCTTCGGTGAGGTGGGTGTCGTCGGCCGCCTCGGTGCGTCGGCGAGATCGGGCGGTCTCGGTCTGATCGGTGCGCTGGAGCATTTGATCGACGGTCTGCCCGGGCGGTGGCGGCGGGCTTTGCTCTCGAGGGCGCCGCGGCAGGCGCCGTTTCGCCCCTTGGAGCAGGTCAAGCTGGTGGGATTCAAGACGAGCGTCAACGGCGGGCGGCCATGAAGCTCGAGGTCTTTCGATCGCAGGGGCCGCCGAGCCACGATCTCGCGTTCGAGATCGAGATGCTGGAGCGTGCCGCCGCCGGACGCTGCTTCGGTTCTGCTGAACTCCTGGTCGGGACCGGTGGTGGTGTTGGGCTACGCACAGCCCGTCGAAGACGTCGATCTCGAGTGGTGCCGGGATCGTGGGGTCCCGGTGCTGCGCAGGCTCAGCGGTGGAACCGGCGTGATCCACCAGGGGGATCTCGGGGTGGCCTTGGCCATCCCCAGGGAGCATCCGTGGGCCGACGGGATCGTCAGTCTCTACGATCGGTTTCTCGCCGTCTTGGAACCCGCGCTTCATGATGTCGGCAGCCGGGCGAGACGGCTCGTCGAGCCGCGCCGGGGATCCCGCGTCCGGTCTCCCATCTGTTTCGAGGATCAGCTTGCGGACACCCTCGTGGTCGATGGACACAAGGCGGTCGGATGTTCGCAGACCAGAAGGAAGGGCGCCGTGTTGATCCACGCCGTCGTTCTTCTTGGCCTCGACGCCGATCTCTATTCAGGGGTCTTCCGGGTCGACGCAGAACGGGTTCGAAGCCGGCTCGCGCCGGCCGTGACCGGGTGTGCCTGGGACGAGGTGGCGGATGCCGTCCTCGGTCGGCTCGCCCGCGAGCTCGAGCTCGCGGTCGAGATGGCTCATCGCCCCGATCCGCCCGCCGCGGCGTTGGCTCTGTACAGCGAGGATCGTTGGGCCCCGGTGCCGGATGGCGGAATGCAGTCACCACCGGCGAAGTTGGTATAATCGCGGAGTTCACTTTCCCGATCAGACGGGGTCGCTCGTTCGGGCAGCGGCTCCGAAATACCCCGGCCAGCCCGACTGTTTTCGTGTACGAGCAGATGAGGATGAAAGGTGTGCGCATGCCGCGAACCCAGATTTACAACGCAATCACCGAGCGCCTCGAGGTTCTCGATCCCACCGGGGCGGTCGACGAAGCCTTGATGCCCGAGCTTTCCACCGACGCCATGCGCGAGATCTACCACGACATGGTTCGGATGCGAGCCATGGACGACAAGGCACTCAAGCTCCAGCGCCAGGGTCGTATGGGCACCTGGCCGCCGATCAAGGGACAGGAGGCGATCCAGGCGGGGGTGGCCCACGCGATGGAGTCGGACGACTGGTTGATCCCGGCCTTTCGCGAGCACGGGATCATGCTCCTTCGCGGTGTGCCCGCCCATTTGATCTACGCCTATTGGGCCGGTGACGAGCGCGGTTCGGCCTATCCG
Organism: uncultured Acidobacteriota bacterium; assembly: GCA_963704125.1. Classification (GTDB taxonomy): domain Bacteria; phylum Acidobacteriota; class Thermoanaerobaculia; order Thermoanaerobaculales; family Sulfomarinibacteraceae; genus JAHECW01. Next base: position 31,945 of record CAVPHA010000010.1, read on the forward strand.
GACGGCGTGCGGGTCTTTCCGGTCGCGGTTCCGGTCGGCAGCCAGTGGCAGCATGGAACCGGTGTCGGTCTGTCGCTCAAGTTGCGTGGCGAGAACGCCGTGGCCGTCGCCCTGGGCGGCGACGGATCGACCTCGGAGGGGGATTTTCACGAGGCCATGAACTGCGCCGGTGTGTTTCAAACCCCCACCGTCTTCGTGATTCAGAACAACCAGTGGGCGATCTCGGTGCCGCTCCACCAGCAGACCGCCGCCGAGACCCTCGCCCAGAAGGCGCACGCCTACGGCATCCCGGGGATCCAGGTCGACGGCAACGATGTGTTCGCGGTCTATGCCGCCGCGACCGAAGCCCTCGACCGGGCGCGCAGCGGAGGCGGGCCGACCCTCATCGAAGCCGTCACCTACCGCCTGGGCGATCACACCACCGCGGACGACGCCAGTCGCTATCGCAAGGACGAAGAAGTCGCCGAGTGGGAGGGGCGCGATCCTATCCTGAGGTTGCGCCGCTACCTCGAAGGCCGCGGTCTCTGGGACGACGACCAGGAACGAGCTCAGCTCGAAGCAGCTCAGGCCTGGGTCGACGAGCAGGTGGCGGCGCTCGAATCCATGCCGCCGCAGGATCCCTCGGATATCTTCACCCACATGTATGCGGACCTCCCGCCCCACCTGGCCGAGCAGATGGCCGAGGTGCTCGAGGAGGTGGGTTCATGAGCACCGCGGAGATCAGGGTGGCCGAAATCGACGACCGAGGCGGGACCGACCGAGAAGCTGACCATCGCCCAGGCGGTCCGCGACGCCATGGCCGATGAGATGGACCGCGATCCCATCGGTGGTCGTCCTCGGCGAAGATGTCGGCGTCGATGGTGGTGTTTTCCGCGCGACCGATGGACTCATCGAACGATTCGGACGCCGAGCGCGTCATCGACACACCGCTCGCCGAGAGCGCCATCATCGGGATGTCGGTGGGGATGGCCGCCACCGGGATGCGGCCGGTGGCCGAGATCCAGTTCATGGGCTTCGTCTACCCGGCGATCAACCAGCTGCTCGGCCACGCCGCGCGGATGCGGAATCGGACCCGGGGCCACCTCACGGTGCCCATGGTGGTTCGGATGCCCTTCGGCGGTGGAATCCACCCGCCGGAACACCACTCGGAGAGCTACGAGACGCATGTTCCTCAACTCGCCGGGTTTCAAGGTCGTCGTGCCGTCGAATCCCTACGATGCCAAGGGTCTGCTGATCGCGGCCATCCGCGACGACGACCCGGTGCTCTTCATGGAGCCGAAGAGGATCTACCGCGCTTTCCGCGACGAGCGTCCCGACCGAACCCGTACACGGTTCCCATCGGCAAGGCCTCGGTGGACCACGAGGGCGACGATGTGACTCTGATTTCGTGGGGAGCCATGGTTCGCGTCTGCCACGACGCCGCCGAGATGATGGCGCGTGAGGATGTCGAGCGTGGAGGTCGTGGATCTGAGGACTCTCAACCCCCTCGATCGCGAGACCATGCTGGCCAGTGTCGAGAAGACCGGTCGGGCGGTGGTGGTTCACGAGGCGCCGCGAACCAACGGTTTCGGGGGCGAGATCGCCGCCCTCATCGGCGAGCATCTGCTGCTCCAACTTGCTAGCGCCGGTGCAGCGGGTCGCCGGTTTCGACGTGGTCTTCCCGGCCGCCAAGAACGAACATCTCTATCTTCCGACGAGGGATCGGATCGCCAAGGCGGTGAGAAGGACGCTGGAATTCTAGGGATCTTCGATCCCGAACGCGGATCGAGGGACGATCGAAAGGGACGCAATGGCATTTGAATTCAACTTCCCGGATGTGGGCGAGGGGATTCACGAGGGACGGGTGGTCGAGTGGCTCGTCGCCGAGGGTGAGACCGTCGCCGAGGACCAACCGCTGCTCAAGGTCGAGACCGACAAGGCGGTGGTCGAGCTGCCGTCGCCCGGATGCGGGCACCGTGCTCAGGCTCCACGTCGCCGCGGACGCGGCCATCGAGGTCGGTGACGCGCTGGTCACCATCGGCGAGGCAGGCGAGGAGGTCCCGGCCGGTGAGACCAAGAGCCCGGCGCCCGCCTGGTCGAGGTCCCACGCCCGCAACCGGTCGAGGCCGCCTCCGGCCGCCGCCGTCCAACCGGGAGGCGCCGCCCGTTGGCCACCCCGAGCACCCGTGCGTTGGCGCGCCAGCTCGGGGTCGATCTCGGCTCGGTTCCGGGGTCGGGCATCCGGTGGCAGGATCACCGATGAGGATGTCAAGCGCGCGGCCGAGACACCGTCGGCACCGGCCGCACCTGCGCGGTGGTCACGCCGGCCGGCATCGCCGAGGCGACCACCCACGGCGAGGTCGAGCGGGTTCCCATCACCCACCTCCGCAAGCGTCATCGCCGGCGCCATGCGGGCGTCCAAGCAGATCTCGGCCCACGTGACCCACGTGGAAGAGGCCGATGTCACCGATCTCTTCGAGCAGTACCGCACCATCAAGGCGTCGGTGGAGGCCGAGGGCGGTCGCTTCACCCTGCTGCCGTTCTTCATCAAGGCCCTGGTGACGGTGCTCAAGGACTACCCGATCTTCAACGCCAGCGTCGATGAAGAGCGGGGCGAGATCCTGCTCAAGAAGTACTACAACATCGGCATCGCGGTCGACACCCCGGAAGGGCTCATCGTTCCGGTCATCAAGGACGCCGATCGAAAGGACATGGTCGAGCTCGCCGCCGAGATCGTCGATCTCGCCGGGCGCGCTCGCGAGCGGACCCTCGCCCTCGACGAGCTCAAGGGCGGGATCCTGCACGATCACCAACATCGGTCCCCTCGGCGGGGTCTTTGCGACTCCGATCATCAACCAACCCGAGCTGGCCATCATCGGGCTGCACAAGATCCAGGACCGGCCGGTGGTGGTGGACGGCGAGATCGTGATCCGCAAGATGATGTACATGAGTATTTCCTTCGATCACCGGTGGATCGATGGCGCCGAGGGCGCCCGGTTCATGACCGATCTGGTCAACCTGGTTTCACAACCGGGACTGCTGATGGCGAGGTTGTAATGGTTGTCGGTTCCGTTTCTCGTGGGTGTCAGGTTGTGGTGGTGGGCGCCGGCCCCGGTGGCTATGTCGCGGCGCTGCGGTTGGCTCAGCTCGGCAAGGATGTGATCCTGGTCGACAAGGGCCCCCGTCTCGGCGGCGTGTGTCTCAACGTCGGCTGCATCCCTTCAAAGGCGTTGATCCACGTCGCCGATCTCGCCTACGAGGTGCAGCACGGCGAGCAGATGGGGCTCAGCGTCGACGGGCTGAGCGTCGATCTGCCGAAGATGGTCGAGTGGAAGGACGGGATCGTCGAGCGCCTCACCGGCGGCGTCGAGTTTCTGTGCTCGAAGAACGGCGTCGAGGTGGTCTACGGCACGGCCCGCTTCACCTCCGACCGCAGCCTCCAGGTCTCGGGGGACGACGGGGTCAGGTCGAGATCCAGTTCGAGATCCGCCGTCATCGCCACCGGTTCGACGGCCATGGAGCTGCCCAATCTCCCCTTCGACGGCGAGCGCGTCATCGGTTCCACCGAGGCGCTCTCGCTCCAGGAGGTGCCCTCCGCCTGGTCGTCGTCGGCGCCGGCTATATCGGTCTCGAGCTGGGGACGGTCTACGCCAAGCTCGGGTTCGGAAGTGACGGTCGTCGAGTTCCTCCCGGAGATCATGCCCGGGCTCGACCGCGACGCCGCCAAGGCGCTCCAGCGCAGGCTGAAGAAGCTCAAGATCAAGCTGTTGCTGAATCACCGCGCCGAGTCCTTCGACGCCGGTGACGACCCGGCGCTGGTCGCCATCGGCCCCGATGATCAGGAGATCCGGATTCCCGCCGATCTCGTCATGATGAGCGTCGGCCGGGTGCCGCGGTCGGCCGATCTCGGTCTCGAGAAGATCGGTGTCGCCACCGACCCCAAGGGTTTCATCACGGTCAACGACCGACAGCAGACCAACGTGCCCGGGATCTACGCCATCGGCGATGTCGCCGGCGGCATGCTGCTCGCGCACAAGGCGTACCAGGAGGCGAAGGTGGCGGCCGAGGTCATCGCCGGTGAACCCGCCGCCTTCGACAACGTGGCCATCCCGGCCGTCGTCTACACCGATCCCGAGATCGCGTGGGCCGGTCTCACCGAAGCCGAGGCCGTCGATCAGGGCTACGAGGTCGTGACCGGGACCTTCAATTTCAAGGCATCGGGCCGGGCCATGACGCTCGATGCCACCGATGGCTTCATCAAGGCCATCGCCGATGCTCGGACCAAACAGCTGCTCGGCGTGGTCGCGGTGGGTCGGGGAGTGTCCGAACTCATCGGCGAGGCGACCCTGGCGCTCGAGATGGGCGCCTTCCTCGAGGACATCGCACTCACGATTCACGCCCACCCGACCATGTCGGAGGCCTTCCAGGAGGCCGTCGAGGCGGCGCTCGGCAAAGCCGTGCATCAGGTGAACAAGTGAGACGTGAGGCGTGAGTCGAAGGGTCCCCCGATGCTCAGAAAGACAAGGATGACCGCGGCGCGCTGAGTTCGGTAGGATGGGGTCTCGATCGCCTCAAGGAGTCCCCATGTCGCACAGGACCATCGACGAATTCAGAACCGAACGTGCCGAGCTCACCGAACTCACGCTCGAGAAAGCCAACCTCGAGATCAAACGGTTCTTCAGCCTGGACAGCCAAACCTATCGCGAGGGCGCCCTGCCGGTGCAGACCAAGGAGTTGCTCGGTCTCGTGGCCTCCATGGTGCTCAGATGTGACGATTGCATCTTCTACCACCTCGATCGTTGTCACGACGAGGGCGTGAGCACCGAGGAACTCCAGGACGCCATGGCCGTGGCGCTGGTGGTCGGGGGCTCGATCGTCATCCCACATCTGAGACGCGCGGTGAGGGCGTGGGAGGAGCTCGAGGCGGAGTAGAGCGGCTGCCACTGCGACTGCCTCGGAGAAACGCACTCGCATCACCGGCCTTCTGGGCCGCTGGGACGCCATGGCGTCCCAGCGGCCCAGCGTCGCACCATCGGCGTGGTCGTTCGAAGGTGGATTTGAGGGCCGCGACCACGCCGATGGTGCGCCGGCGGCCTGCCTCTGAGCCGGAACAGAAGACCGCATCGCTCTTCCCGTGGAGTTCCCGGCAACGCAATTGTGCGCAGCGCGCGGCGGTACCGGATGGTGGATGAGGCACAATTACGTGCACGTCCCAATGAACGCGGATTTCCGCGTGCCCTAGTCGGTCATCTGGTACGAGGTCAGGAGCGTTGTAGCGCCGACGTCCACGTCGGCGTCGGTGGCCTTGACCGAAGGCATGGCGCCCTCCTGGAGGTGGGCGCTACAAGTTTGCCTGCTTTGGAACGGCGAGCTGGTTACGGAAACGGACGCGGAGTGATCCCAGCTGGGAATTGATGAATCGAAAGGTCGACGGTCCGAAGCGGATTTCGTTGGATCGAGGACGGCGAGCCTTCTGATGATGCAAGAGATACCTGAGCGTTTCCGGTATCGGTTGTAGGGGAGGGTTTAACACCCTCCCGATGGGATCGACGGGATCGGGACGCCTAGGGGTGGACCAGACGCCACGTCATGGCACGGACATCGTCGAAGAGTTGGAGAGAGGTTTCGGTGCGCGACCTGTCGATCGCACCTGCACCAGTGAGGAGACGCAGGCCGATGTCAACTTCCTTGGCTGAACCGAGGCGATGCGCCAGTGATAGATTCGGTCTCGACCTGTTCGACCGGCGCCTTCGGCGAGGTTGGCAGGCTCCGAGGAGGCTGACAGATCACCGTTTGATCGGCGATGGGTTTCAGTGGAGCGGATACCCGCATCACGAGGGAGACGCGATGCCGATCTGCGAGATTGGCCTTCTCGAGCGTCAAGCGTCGGTGAGGCTTCGGCATGGTCGTTCGGCTCTGAATTCGTCGATGGTTCCTGTGCGACATGGAGATTCTCCTTGAAATGGGTCGACGACGACGCCGCGGCACTCGGCAAACCGGGCGCCCATCCGTACCGCATCCATCGAGCCGGGATCGGGAGCGGACACGGTACGGGTACGGTACGGTCACGGATACGGATGCGGTACGGACACGGACGGCCGGACGCGGACCGGGCCTCGCGGATAGTGCTACTCTTTTCACCCTATGAAAGGTCGAGAGATGAACCCCGTGCGGCCCGGTGGCGGTCGGATCGAAGTCGTCGCCGGTCCGATGTTCTCGGGCAAGTCGGAGGAGCTGATCCGACTGCTCCGGCGTGCGGCGATCGCGCGCCAGCGGGTCCAGGTCTTCAAACCGAAGCTCGACAACCGCTACTCGGATGACGATGTCGTTTCCCACTCGCAGTTGCGGATTCCCTGTGAGGTCGTCGAACGGGCGGAGGACGTGCTCGCGAAGCTCGATCCGCGAACCGAGGTCGTCGGGATCGACGAAGGACAGTTCTTCGACGACGAACTCGCCCGGGTGTGCACCCATCTCGCCAACCTCGGCAAACGGGTGGTGGTCGCCGGTCTCGACATGGACTACCGAGGGGTTCCCTTCGGACCCATGCCCGTGTTGTTGGCGATCGCCGAGGAGGTCCACAAGATCCAGGCGATCTGTTCCCGGTGCGGCGCACCTGCGAGCTACACCCAGCGGCTGACCGAGGATGAACAGCGCGTTCTGGTCGGCGCCACCGATGTCTACGAGGCGCAGGTGCCGACGGTGCCACGAGCCGGACGGCGCCGTCTCTCGGGTTGGGAGCAATGGCTCTTCTCGTCGCCGAAGGACGAGCCGAATGATCCCTGATTTCGTCAGCCGGCGATATGATGGGACGATGATGATTCGGGATCTCGAAACCGGCGTGAAGCTCGGGCGATATCGGCTCGAGAAACGGATCGGCGAGGGCGGGATGGGTTCGGTCTGGCTCGCGCGGGATGAGCTGCTCGAGCGGGAGGTTGCGCTCAAGGCGCTGCCGCGGGTTCTCGTCACCGATCCATCCGCCCAGCGGCGATTCGAGCGCGAGGCCCGGGCCATGGGCCGATTGCAGCACCCGAACGTCGTCGGCATCTACGACCTCGGCACGGCGGATCCCGGTACCGGCGAGGAGCTGCCGTTCCTCGTGATGGAACTGGTGCGGGGGCGGCCGCTCAACGAGTTGATCGGCGCCAGGGCGCCGTTCCGCCAGGTGCTCGGTTGGATGGAACAGGTCACTCGAGCGCTTTCGGCGGCACACGAAGCCGGGATCGTCCATCGCGATCTCAAGCCCTCGAACATCATGGTGGACGACGAGGATCACGTGGTGGTGCTCGACTTCGGTCTGGCGAGGTTGACGCAACGCGACGGCGAGATCCCCGAGGACACCCTCACCACTCCGGGGATGGTGCTCGGTTCCTGCCCCTACATGGCGCCGGAGCAGGCTCTCGGCAAGGAGGTCACGCCGGCGAGCGATCTGTTTTCCTTTGGCGACGGTGCTCTACGAGGCGCTCGGCGGTGAACGAGCGTTCCAGGGCGAGACGCCCATGCGGGTGTTGCAGGCCGTGGTTCGCTGCCAGTACACCCCGGTGGAGGATCTGGCGCCCGGGTTGCCGCCGGCCGTCTACGAGATCGTCGAGCGCTGCATGGAGAGCGACCCGTCGAAACGCTATGCCAGCGCCGGCGAGCTCGGACGAGATCTGGCGACGGTCCTCGAACTCGAGGCGTCGTCACCGACGAGCGCGGCAACGCTGGTGCAGAAGTCGGGCGTGGTGGCGGCGAGCCGGATTCGCCGGGCGCGGCGCCGTCGGATTCTGCTGTCGGTCGCGGCCGCGGCGATCGCGATCGGATTGATCGGTGGTCTCTGGTTCGGACGCAGAGGCTGGGAACCTCTCCGACCGGATCCGGGACGCTGGGAAGTGACCGAACTCCTTGCGGGACCGGGGAATTTCGACCGGCCGGCGTGGAGCCCGAACTCCTCGCTGGTGGCGGTTGGTCGAACCGAGGGCGAGAAGGGCGAAGTTGTCATCGTCCCGACCGATGGAGGTCGAGCCGAGAATCTTGATCGAAGGGGATGGACCAGCGACTCCCGGGCACCCGGATTTCTCTCCGGACTCCGCGGCGGTCGTGGTGTCGGTTCTCACCGGGAGCAGCCACTCTCTGCAGGTCATCCCCACCGTCGGCGGTCCGCCGGTCGCGGAGATCCCCAACGCGCTCAATGGAGTCTGGCTGGATCGAACGACCCTGCTTTTCACCCGCCTGCTCGATGGACGGTCGTCGGTGTGGACGACCGATCTCGAAAGCGGCAGCGAAAGCCTCAGAGTCGAGGCGCAGGACGGTGTGTCGTGGTGGGAAGCCTATCCTCGACCGGGAGGGGGCTTTGCCCTGCTCGGTGGCGCCACCGATATCAACCAGGGGATCTTCGTCAGCGACGAATCCGGCCGGCACATCGAAACCTGGCTCGAACCGGGGAGCAAGGTGCACGGCGCGGCGTGGGTCCCAAACGGCAGATCGCTGGTCGCATCGGTGGCCGGCCAACTGGTCAGGCTCACCGGAGAAGGCGCGATGCCGCTGTTGCCGGACCATCAGATGCCCCTGAGGTATCCGGTCTTCTCCGCGGATGGCCGGCTCGCGGCGGTTCACACGCAGCGAACCTACGACATCGTCTCGGTTGATCCCGATGGCGGCCAACCCGAGTGTCTGCTGTGTGATTCTCCGAAGACGGGTTGGGGCAGCATCGGGCGGGACGGCGACGTGATCTTCATCCGGCGTCAAGGTGAGCGGTCGAGGGTGGTCATCCGCGAGGCCGGTGGGCTGCTGAGACCGCTCACCGAGCCGGAGGAGTCCGCTTCGTGCCCCGTCGTTTCCCCGGACCTGACACGCGTGGCCTATCTCGCCCAGATCGACGGCGCGACCGAACTGCGGGTCCGCCCGTACGATGGCGGTGAACCGGTTTCGCTGGCCCGCGATCTCGAAACCTCCGAGTTCGTCTCCTGGTCGCCCGATGGCGGAAGCATCACGTATGCGGGCGGCTCACCCCTTCGAGTCTGGCAGGTCTCGGCGGCCGGAGGGGCGCCCGAAGGTCGTCAGCGAACCCGGTGGCGACTATCCGAGTTGGAGTCCGGACGGATCGACCATCGCGTATTCCATCTGGACTGAGGAATCCGATCCGGATCAGGGGACCTGGTTGGTCGATGCCAGCGGCGACAATCCTCGGAAGATCAGTGATTTGCCGACCCGAGTCGTGTGGGATCCGCGAACCGGAGATCTGCTGCAGCTGAGGCGATCGTCCGTCGACGGCATCCCTCGAACTCTGGCAATTCGATCCGGAGAAAGCCGAGTGGTCGAGGCGAAGCCGATTGGATCTGGGAATCCGGCCGCCGATCCAGATGGAGTACCTGCCGCTCACGATGGATCCCGCCACCGGGAGATTGGTGATGAACCGACTCACGGCGAAGAGTCGACTCGTGGTCTTTGACGGGGTCGAAATCGAGCGTTGGTGAGTCAGACGATGGTCGGTTGAGAACGTCTTCAAATGTAGTATTTTGTTGATGTTGCAACACTAAACAACTGATGAGTCGTATAGTTGTATAAGAAGGTCGATGACGAGGTCGGCCGGAAGAACAGTCACTGAAGTGTCGTTCTTGATCGAGTCCTGAGACAGTGCTACATTCAACCGACATCGGCTCGCTACGGCGGCCGAAAGCAAAAGGAGGATACGCGATGAGAAAGACCACGATCATCTGTGCTTTGGGGCTGGCGGTCGTCGCTCTTGCCGCGTTGAACGTTGCGGCCGGAGACCACGCATACGTCGGCGCCGAGAAGTGCAAGATGTGCCACAAGGTTCAGTACAACTCATGGTTGGAGACCACCCACGCCAAGGCCACGGATGCGGCCAAGGGATCGACCGATCCGGCGTTCGAGGCGAAGTGCCTCGGTTGCCATGCGACGAACTCGGACGAGAGTCTCGCCGGGGTTCAGTGCGAAGCCTGCCACGGCCCGGGCGCCGACTTCAAGAAGATGAGCATCATGAAGGATCGGGATGCCGCTGTCGCCAACGGTCTCGTGATCCCGACCCAGGCCACCTGTGACGGGTGCCACCAGGACAACGGGCACTCCAAGGCCGTCGTGCTTGCCGACAACAAAGACAACAAGGCTGCGATTCACGAGTTCAAGGCGGCCGAGTAGACCGCGAATTGATTCGATGATTCGGCGGGCGTGGTCTCCACTGCGCCCGCCGTTTTCTTATCCCGGGTTGAAGCCATGCGTTCATTCGAAGTCAGCGGGATGAGCCCATCGGAGTTCGTCTCCAAGATCGTCAGCGAAATCAATGCCCGCGAGTTCGAGCGATATGTGTCGATTCAGCTCGATGGCGACGACCTCGCGGTGGAACTCCGATGGATGGGAACGACCCGGTTCGACTATCGGATTCTGCCCGTGGGCGACGGTTTCCGAGCCGAGCTGACCGGGCAGAGGGTCGCGCCCCTCCACGCGGCCTTCAGCGATCGCTTCGAGGGCTACTTCGAGAAGCCCTGGCCAAGGTCGGAGCGACCACGATCTAGCTTCAACGGAACGCGAATTCACCACAGAGACATCGCAACGTCGCAATCGCGCAGAGACGCACGAGGAATCGCACCATGCAGCGATGATCCGCGGGTCGGTGCGGTGGACGGCCACCATGCTGCGATCCTGAATCCGTGAATCTGAACCAGAAAACGCCCCGGCTTGCGCCGGGGCGTTTGGTTTCGAGTGATCGTCGACGTGGTGCGGACTACGCCATCTCGAGGAGATAGGCGAATCCCATGCCGCCGCCGATGCACATGGTGACGATGCCGCGTTTGGCCTGGCGCCGTTTGAGCTCGCCGAGGATCTTGACCGTCAGCACCGCGCCGGTGGCGCCGAGGGGGTGGCCGGTGGCGATGGCGCCGCCGTTGACGTTGGTCTTCTCCGGGTCGAGCCCGAGCTCGTTGACGCAGTAGACCGACTGGCTGGCGAACGCCTCGTTGATCTCGACGAGGTCGATGTCGTCGAGGGTCAGTCCCGGCCTTGGTCAGGAGCTTGGGCACCGCCTTGACCGGACCGATGCCCATGACATCGGGTTCGACTCCGGCCACCGCCCACTGGCGGACAAAGGCGATGGGTTCGAGACCGAGTTCCTTGGCCTTGTCGTCGCCCATGATGACCACGGCGGCGGCGCCGTCGTTGATCTGCGACGAGTTGCCCGCGGTCACGGTGCCGTGCGGGTCGAAGACCGGCCTGAGCTTGGCGAGGCCCTCGACGGTCGTGTCGGCGCGCGGACCCTCGTCGGTCGGAGAAGACAAATTCCTTCCAGGCGCCGTTGGCTCTCGTGCGGACGTTGAGCGGGACGATCTCGTCCGTGAAACTTGCCGGCCTCGAGCGCCGCCGACGCTTTCATGTTCGAGTTGTAGGCGAATTCGTCCTGCATCTCGCGGGTGATGCCGAACTTCCGGGCCACGACTTCGGCGGTGGTGCCCATGGCGGTGTAGGCGGTGGGCATGGTGTCCATGAGCCCGGGGTAGGCGATGGGCTTGTTGCCGCCCATGGCGACCATGGACATGGACTCGACGCCGCCGGCGATGATGATGTCGGCGTTGCCGGCCCGGATGGTGTCGGCGGCCAGCGCGATGGTCTGTGAACCCGAGGAGCAGAACCGGTTGACGGTGATGGCGGGCACCTCGACCGGGAAACCGGCCGCCAGGCCGATGAGGCGGGCGATGTTCATTCCCTGTTCGCCCTCGGGCATGGCGCAGCCGAGGACGATGTCGTCGACCATGGCCTTGTCGAGACCGGGGGTCCGGTCCACGAGCGCTTTGAGCATCTCCGACGCGAAGTACTCGGGCCGGGTGTCCTTGAGGCTGCCCTTTTTGGCCCGGCCGATGGGGGTTCTGGCAACGGATACGATGACGGCTTCTCGCATGATTCTTCCCCCTTCTAGTTCCGGAGCGGCTTGTTGTTGACGAGCATGTACTTGATCCGGTCCTGGGTCTTGGGTTCACCGCAGAGCGAGAGGAATGCCTCGCGCTCGAGATCGAGGATGGTCTGTTCGCTCACCGGGTCGTTGATGGTGGTGTCGCCGCCGGTGAGGATGCGCCCGAGGTGGGTCGCGATCTTCTCGTCGTAGCGATGAGATCCAGTGGGTGAGCTTCATGTTGAAGAGCATCATTTCGAGGGTCGCGAGGCCTTCCTTGCCGGGCAGGTTGTAGGTCTTCGGCATGCGGTGGGTGGTAGCCCTCGTCCGCCATGCGCCATGGCCATTCTCTTCGCGGTCCACAATTGCTGGTCGCGGTTGATCTCGACCTTGTCGAAGGGCCGCAGGAACTTGCGGTCACGCGCTTCTTCGCCCGAGGTCGCAACCTTGGCCATGCCGATGTTCTCGAAGGCGGTGCGGATGAAGGGGATCTGCGAGAGGATCGGTTCGTCGACTCCCTCGAGGACGCGCTCGAGCATGAACAGACATCCGCCGCCGGCCGGAATCACGCCGACGCCGACCTCGACGAGCCCGATGTAGGACTCGGCGGCGGCGCAGACGCGGTCGCCACCCATGGTGATCTCGCAGCCGCCGCCGAAGGTGAATCCGAACGGCGCGGTGATGACGGGGATGGAGGCCTTGCGCAGTCCGGTGGTCAGACCCTGGAAGACCTGGATCATCTCGTCGAGGAGCGCCCACTGGTTGGCCTGGACGGCCTCGAGGATCATCAGGAGGTTCGCCCCGGCGGAGAAGTTCTCTCCCTGGTGGTGGATCACCAGGCCGCGGAAGTCGCGTTCGGCGATCTCGACGCCCTTGGTCATGACCTCGGTGATGTACTCGTCCACCGGGTTGAGCTTGGGCTGCAGGGTGGAGTGGAACTCGACGCAGGCGATCCCGTCGCCGATATCCACCAGCGAGGCGCCCTGGTTGCCGAAGACGAGCTTCTTTTCGTCCATTTTGATCTGCGACAGGACCATGAAGCTGTCGGGCTTGGGTTCCTTGACATAGGACTTGCTGGTCGGGTCGTAGACCTGGCGGCCGTCGGCCGACTCGATGTAGAAACTCTCGTGGCCGGCCGCGAGCATCTCGTCGACCCACGGGGCAGGTTCGACGCCGTCGGCCTTCATTCGTTCGAGGGCGGTCGCGACGCCGAGCGCGTCCCATGTTTCAAAGGGCCCCAGAGCCCAGTTGAAACCCCACTTGAGGGCGTTGTCGATGTCGACGATGGTGTCCGAGATCTCGCCGACGCGGCGGGATGTGTAGGCCAGCGTATCGCGCAGAAGCGCCCAGGCGAAGGCGCCGGCGCGATCGTCCGCCTCGACCAGATCCTTGATCCGCGTGCGGACATCGTGGGTCTTTCTGGCCTTGCCGAGCGAGGCGTACTTGTACGAGGCCTTCTCCCGGCGTTCGCCGGTCTTCCAGTCGATGACGAGCTTGGTCTTCGATCCGTCGGGGTTCTTCCGGATTCCGGTGAAACCGCCCTTGTCCTTGGTCTTCCGGCCGAGCGCGCCGTCGGCGATCATCGCCTTGACGAAATCGGGGACGGTGAAGAGATCCAGCTCCTCGTCGTCGGGGCAGCCCTCGGCGATGGTGTTGATGACATGCGCCATGACATCGATGCCGACGAGATCCGATGTCCCGAAGGTCGCGCTGCCCGGGTGACCCATGGCGGGGCCGGTGATGGCATCGACCTCGTCGACCTGGTAGTCCATCTCCATCATGTGGCGGAGGGTGGAGACGATGCCGTAGACGCCGATGCGGTTGCCGACGAAGTTGGGGGTGTCCTTGCCGAAGACGATGCCCTTGCCGAGCCGGAAGCGGCCGAAATCGGTGAAGAAGTCGACGATCTCGGGCGAGGTCTCCTCGCCCGCCACCAACTCCAGCAGCTTCATGTAGCGGACAGGGTTGAAGAAGTGCGTGACCAGAAAGTGCTTCTTGAAGTCGTCGGAGCGACCCTCGGTCATCCCCTTGATGGACAGACCCGAGGTGTTCGACGAGACGATGGCGCCCGGTTTCCGGACTTCTTCGAGGCGGGCGAAGACCTTCTGTTTGATGTCGAGTCGTTCGACCACGACCTCGACGATCCAGTCGCATTCGGCGAGTTTCTCCCAGTCGTCCTCGAAGTTGCCGACCTCGATCAGCGGCAGGAACCGCTTGGAGTAGAGGGCGGCGGGTTTTGATCTTCTTGATGCCCTCGAGTCCGGCCAACGCGAATTTGTTGCGAAATCGCGGGTCGCTTTCGGTCAGACCCGTTTTCGCGTCGGCGTCGGTGAACTTCAGGTGGCACGATGTCGAGCATCAACACCGGAATCCCGGCGTTGGCGAGGTGGGCTGCGATCCCGGAGCCCATGACGCCGGCTCCGAGCACCGCGGCTCGTCGGATCTCTTTGCGCATGGATCAACCTCCTGATGTCATTGGTTGAAGCCGCCTCCCGAACCCCTGTCGGGGAAGGGTGGGCATGTGATGAATGAACACTCATTCATTCTCCAACATCTGCCGCGAGTTGGCAAGAGGGGAGGGGTGATAGCTCGAGTCAACGCGTGCCGAATCGCGATAATAAACGTATCTGCAAGAAAGATAGACTGTTGTGAGTCCAGGCGTGGATGGAACGTCTTGCGACGCAGTGCGGCATCACGCGGGGACAGGCGACTGAAACAGCGGCCGCGGCAGCGGACCGGGACAGTGGCCGGGACATTGGCGACGTGTGGCGTTTGGTATTCAGAGCTGTAGGCGGGTCGTTGACGACCCGCGACCCATCCCATCGAGGAATGGTGTGGCGACCCGGTGGATTCTCGTGTTGGTTTCATGGCGATGCTGACGTCAGCAGCACAGCCGAAAGCAACAGCGTCCGTGGCAGCGGCAGGGGCAGCAAACCGGGGAGCGTTCTGTCGGGAGCGGGATCGGACACGGACGCGGACGCGGATACGGTTGCGGTCTCGGTTACGGCCACGGATACGGCTACGGTCTCGGGTGCCGGCTACGGATGCGGACGCGGAGAAAGGCACCCGCATCACCGGCCTTCTGGGCCGCTTCTGGACGGCCCTGGCGTCCAGCACCCCAGCGTCGCCCGAGCAGCGTAGTCGCGAAGTGGGGATTGGAGAGCGGCGACCACGCTGCTCGGCGCCGGCGGCCTGTCTCGAACCGGAGGACCAGACTTCATCGTCCGTCCCGGGGGCGCCCGGTATGACATTGTGCGGAGCGTTACGCGGTGCCGGGGAGGTCGATCCGGCACAATGTCAAACCCCGCACCCCGAGGTGGCGCGGATTCCCGCGGTACCCTGGTACGGCTTACGGTTTCGGCCTCGGCACGTTGCGGTGGGGCGCGCTACAATATCCGTCGTGCTCTGACATCGACTTCAAGGAGGCTTCTCATGCGTCGATTGGCTGCGTTGCTTCGTGGTGTTTTGCTCTGGCGGTTCCCGACGGTGTGGGCCGGCGAACTCGCCGAGGTGACGATGGCCGATGAGGTCACGGTCGGGGATGCGACCCTGCAACTCAATCGGAATGGGTTTGAGAAAGAAGATGTGGGTCAAGGTCTACGTCGCCGGGCTCTATCTCGAGTCGCCGACGAAAGACGCCGCCGAAGCCGTCAGCGATGGCAGGGCCAAAACGAGTGGTGATGCACTTTCTCACCGACAAGGCCAACAAGAAGAAAATGGATGCGGCCTGGGTCGAGGGCTTCGAGGCAAACTCGCCTTCCACCTACGGCGCGCTCACGGATCGGGTCCAGACATTCGCCGATCTTTTCCCGGATATGAAGGTCGGCGACGTCATCGAGTTGACCATGGTTCCCGGCGGCGGGACGTCCGCGACGCTCAATGGTGAAGCGAAGGGGGTCATCGACGGGGATGATTTCGCCGAGGCGCTGCTCAAGGTCTGGCTCGGTGATCACCCGCCGTCCGATGAACTCAAGACCGGGATGCTCGGGCAGTCGAGCGGTTGCGGGTCCGTATTCCCTGTCAGAATTTGTGTCAGCATGGCAGTCACAGTTTCTCTCGGGAAGATCTGCGACAATTGCGGATAGAATCGGAAGCGTGATAATCCTTTTGAACACGGCTGATGGGTTCTGACTGCAATCAGAACGGTTATCGATAGATTGATTGCAATTGCGGGTAGCGGCGAAGGGGACGGTCAATGATGCGGCGAGGATCGAGCACCTTCGATCGGCATTGTTCTGGTTTTCATGTGTGCGGTTTCAGCTGCAGGCGCAGCAGGCTCGACGCAACGCCGGGACAACCCGACATCGAACCCCGGCGACACGGCGTCAACACGTACGAGGCCATTCCCGTCGGTCCATTTCTCTTCACCCCGGCGCTCCAGCTGAATTGGCAGTACCGCGACAACATTTTCTTCACCCCCGACGACCCGATCTCCGATCAGGTCTGGATGGCGCGTGCACGGCTCCAGTTCGAGCTCCCCATCAACGAGTCGTATCTGCTGTTTTCCTACACTCCGCAGTACCGTGATTATCAGGATTACGAGCTCGACGACAAATGGAGTCATTTCTTCGACTTCCTCGCCGGGTTCGAGTTCTCCAACGGGATCATCCTCGATATGACCTACAAGTACATGGAGGGCAATCTCGAGAATCGCGAGGTCGATCCCGGTGGTGAGCTCTATTGGGGCGACCGCTGGTACAAGAAGAATTTCGCCGCGATCAACTGGCCTATTGGGCCAGCGCCCAAGAACGGTTTCAACATCGAGGTCGACTACACCGATCTCAAGCACGAGGATCCCGATCTCTGGTACGACTACACCCGCTCGTCGATCGGCGCCGGCTGGCTCCACCAGCTGAGCGAGATCCTGGTCATGAATCTGGCCTACCGGCACACCGAGTTCGAGCCGCAGGAGAATCTCTTTTTCGACAACCACTTCCGCGCAGTCGAAATCGGACGAGATCACGGTCGGGTTCCGGGGGCATGGTCAGCCCGGTGATCAAGACCGAGATCGTCGTCGGCTATCGAACAGACCAAATACAACACCGGGCCCGATGGCGTCGATCATCCCCGATTTCAGCGGTTTCATCGTCCAGCGGCTACTTCAACTGGGATATGGGTCACGGCTCGTCGCTCCGCCTCGATCTCCTGCGCTCGGACTACCCGTCGAACTTCGGGATCAACGCCAACTACGTGGCGACCGGCGCGAGCCTCCAGTATCAGTATCAGCTACAACCGGTTCAGCGCCCAGGTCCGTGGCCGCTATCAGGTCAACGACTACGCCGTGCCGGATCTCCTGACCGGCGAGGATCGCGAGGACCCGATCTCGACCATCGGGTTGGGTCTCGGCTATCGCTTCGGTCCCTATATCTCGCTCTGGGGTGGTTATCTCGTACGAGAATCGTGATTCCACGATCTATCGCTACAGCTACGACTACAGCGTCTATCACCCTCGGTCTGGTCGTCGGCTACTGAGAACCGGCTCCGGCCGATCACGACGACATCAGATCCAGTGAACCCTCTCTCGGCATGAACCCGCGACAGCTCCGGAGCGAACGCGCCGTGCGCCGATCGGCGCGATCTTCGGCTTGCCGATCGGATCTCGTCGGCACGCTCGTTGTCGATGGTCGGAGCCGACGGTGGACTCCTCCGCCGCCGGATTGTGCTACCTTCTGCCCATGCGGGTGGCTTGTCTCATGTTGCTTCTCGTCGGATCGCTCATCGCCCCCGTGGCCGCCCAGGACGAGGCGGACGGCGTCCCTCGGGTTACCGGGTCGGGCGCCGGCGATGTCCTCCGGGTCGAGGCCTACAACCACGACGAGATCTCCGGCAACTTCGCCGTCGAGGTCAAGGGCGAGATCAGCTTTCCCCATGCTCGGCCGGGTCGAGGTCGCGGGTCAGACCACATCGGAGATCGCGGATCGTCTCGAAGCGCTGCTCGAGAAGGACTATTACGTCGATGTCCAGCTCCAGGTCGAGGTCGAGGAGTACCACTCCAAACCGGTGACGGTGCTCGGTGAGGTGGCGCGCCCCGGGACCTACTACCTCGAAGGTCAGACCTCGCTGCACAAGATCCTGGCCGAGGCCGGTGGACTCAAGCGCCTCGGCGGGTCAGTTTGTCGAGCTGCGCCGGATCGCAGGAGGTCGACGGGGTCGAGCAGCCGATTGTCCGGACCTATGGGACCGACGTCGATTCTCAAGGGTGAAGACCGGCCGCGACGTCATCCTGCAGCAGGGCGATGTGATCTCGGTCTCGGCCAAAGAGCAGCTTCTTCATCACCGGCGAGGTGGCCAAACCCGGTCAGTACGATCTGACTCCGGGGATGACCTTGATGCAGGCGATTTCCCACGCCGGCGGGCAGGGCAAGTTCGCGTCGCAGACGGTCGAGGTCCATCGGGGCGGCGACGGCGACAAGGAGATCTTGACCTTCGACATCGCCCATATCCGCAAGGGAAAGAACTCGGATCCAATCATCAAGGCCGGCGATGTGCTCATCATCCGCCGCCGTTTCTTCTAAGCAGCATTTGACATGTCATTTGACAACAGATGCTGCGGAACGTACGATGATTGTACGGAATTTGGAGGTCTTCATGCGACGGCTGATGATGATCAGTGGTGTTGGTCCTGCTCGTTGCACGACCGTGGCAGCCGCTCAGACCGACGATCGAGAACGTGCGCACAAAGGACTCCATCACCCACGGCGAGTTCGCCCAGATGGTGATGGATATCGCCCTCGGCTACGAAGAAGGCGACCCCGGATCCCGTCACCGCTCTCGAAAAGCTCCAGCGGTGGGGGATCGCTCCAGCCACCTGGGAGGTCGATGCGCCTGCTGACCCACGGCGAGCTCTCGCTGGTTCTCGCCCACGTGGGAATCGAGTATCTCCCCGCAAAACCGGACGCTGCGGTATCGGGCTGTCTTTGTCAAGGCTCTGCTCTGGCGCGAGGTCGGCAAGCTCCGTGACTACAACGCCAAACGACTCGGACACGGGTTCTCGGCGAACCACGTCCTCGACTCCGGTGTCGATCGTGCGGTGAGCCCGTCCGATTTCGACTGAGTATCGAATTGTTCCGATTCGAGGTATCGAAACGGCGGTCTTCGGCCGCCGCGTTTTTTTCGACGTGCGCTTCGACGCGGAGATCGGCCGTGTGTCCACGGTACACTTTCGCCTCGAGCGTCGTGCCATCCGATTGAGATCGGCACCGCTCGATAGGAGGATGACCATGAGCTTCGAGAACTCTGAAGATCGCCGATGCCGGCGGGATTCGCACGATCACCATCAACCGCCCCGACAAACTCAACGCTCTCAACGCGGCCACCATCGCGGAGCTGGACGCGGCCGTCGCCGACGATCGAGGCCGACGACGCCGTCGAGGCGGTGGTCATCACCGGCGCCGGCGACAAGGCGTTCGTCGCCGGAGCCGATATCTCCGAACTCGCGACCCTGGGGCCGGTGGAGGCAAAGGAGTTCGCCCTTCGGGGTCAGGCCGTCTTCCGCCGACTCGAGCGACTCAGCAAACCGGTGGTCGCTGCGGTCAACGGCTATGCCCTGGGCGGTGGATGCGAGCTCTCCATGGCCTGCCACATCCGAGTCGCGTCGTCGAACGCGATCTTCGGCCAGCCGGAGGTCAAGCTCGGGCTGATTCCCGGCTATGGAGGAACCCAGCGCCTGCCGCGGCTCATCGGTCGAGGACGGGCCCTGGAGATTCTGCTTGACCGGCCGAAACGTCGACGGCCGAGGAGGCCCTGACGCATCGGTCTGGTCAACGTGGTCTGCGAGCCGTCCGAGCTCGATGACCGTGGTGGCCGAACTCATGGCGACGATTCTGGCCAACGGGCCGTTGGCGGTCAGCCATTGCATCGAGGCGGTGAATTCGGGACTCGACATGGGTCTGGACGATGGCTGTCTTCTCGAGGCGACTCTTTTCGGTGTCGGGGCGGCGAGCGATCAGATGCGGGAGGGCACAACGGCCTTTCTCGAGAGACGAAAACCGCGAGTTCCAGCGAGGCTGATCCGTGCGGCCCGTTCTTCCGATCGACGGGAGAGCGGGCAGGGGAGATCTTGATCGAACTGCGCGGGCCTCGTAGTATGCTGGAATCTGAACATTGACGGAGGATTGCTTGAGCGAGTCTGAGTGAAGGATCCAGCAAGATCAAGGTAGTCGATCGAAGGCGTTTCGACGACAGCGGCGAGCTGCGTCCGGATCTGCCGCCGCCGGAGCGAAACCGAAGCCCGCATCGACACCTCCGGTCGCGATCCGGCCAACCCCGGACGCCAACGACGGTCTCCGACGCCTGCGCCGGAGCCCGGTCCACGAGCGAGGCGACGTCGCCGCTCTTTCTCGATCTGATCGCCGGCCTCGCCCAGCAGGCCGAGATTCTCATGACCGGCGGCCAGGGGATGCCGGCTCAGCCGGCCGAGGCGCAACGGGTGATCGAGTATCTGGCCATGCTGGAGAGCAAGACCAGCGGGCAATCTGTCCGGCCGAGGAGAAACAGATTCTCTCCAACGTGATCTTCCAACTCCGGTCGTTGTTCGTGCAACATACAAGATGAATCCGTGTCGCTGGATCTCCGTGCTCGTGTGTGCGTGCTCGTGGCGTCGCCGGCGTCGGCATCCGTCGACGAGGCGTGGCTCGAGGTTCAGGAGGTTCTGTCGGCGCCCGATGGTCGATCTCTTCAGGAACCCGTCGAACGACCTGATCAGCCGAGGCCGAGGAGATCGATGTCCGCCGGATGACGCCGTATGCGGCGGCCCTGGTCTCGTGGTCCTTTGCCAACCCGGATGCCGATGGGTCGATTCTCGAAACCGCGATCGCGATCGATCCGGAGTTGCCGGCGAGTTATTTTCTGCTGTCGCGTCGAAGTTGGCAGCAGGGTTCGTACTTCGAAAGCGCAAGCTCTTATCTCAAGGGATGGTGGGCGAGCTTTCGGTACGAGGTGACCCGGCGCCACCTCTTCATGTCGATCGGAGTCTGGTTGATCATCGGAACAGCGGCGGCGAGCCTTGTGGCGCTCCTGGTCGATGATGCTCCGGACCGTGCGACGATCGAGCTTGACGCGATGACGGTGGGCACGATGGTCTTCGAACGCGGCAACGCCGTGGTCTTCGGGTTGGTGCTGCTGCTCCTGCCGCTCTTTCGCCGGGCTCGGGCCGGCGTGGTTGGTCGTGTACCTCTTTGTCGTCGGTTGGGTGTACCTCGACGCACAGCCAGCGGGTGGTCGCGATGGCGATCTGTCTCGTCTTGGCTTCGATGCCGATGCTCGCCGAGAGCTGGCAACGTGTCGCTGCTGCGAGAGCCTCCGGTGACCGATCGCGTCGCGGTGATGCTCGACGAACGTCAACTCGACCCATCGACATTGAGAGAATTTCTCAGTTTCAAGGACGATTTCGATGGCGACACGACCTACCATCTGATTCTCGGCGAGCTGCTTCGGATGCACTCGGCCGTCGAATCGGCCAAGATCGAATTCCAGGCCGCTGCGGTGGAGCCTCTTCGGGGATGCGCGGCCGTTTGTTTTTCTCGGCAACATGGCGTTGGAGGACGGCAACGTCCAGTTGGCCATCCAGTACTACGACGCGGCCATCGAGACCAACGGCCGGACCGCTTTGGCCTACCACAATCTGTCGTCGGCCTATGACCTCAATCGGAGATTTCAGCAGGGTGATGCAGCGCGCGCGCGGGCTCGTGAGCTGGCGGGAGGTCGTTCGGCGTCGCTCGGTGTTCGCGGTCGGGATCCGCGAGTCCGCTATCCCTGCGTCGTCCTCGGATGACGTCGACGAGTTCGTTTCCGGGCTCGTCGCCGGAGGAGAAGCTGCGCGTCGGCTTCAGCGCGCCTTCGTGGCGCTCGGTTCGGCAGCTTCTGGATCCGCTGTCGATGGTGTTCTGGGTCGGTGGATCTTCGGCATCGGGTGTCCTCTTCGTTCGTTCGCGGTGGTTTCCTCCCGCCCGGGAGTGCACCAAGTGCGGCAAGGTCTACCGGCTCGACGACGAACCCGGCGAAAGCCCTGTCTACTGCCGACAGTGCGTGTCGGTGTTTCTTCAGCGGGATCTTGTCCCCATCGATCAGCAGACCGCCAAATTGGCCCAGGTTCGACGTTGGGATCGGATGGTCGACGCTGGTTCGCCGGCTGACTTCGGTCGTCGCGCCCGGGGAGTACCAGCTCGTCCAGGATCAGGTGGCTTCGGCGTCGTTATCGGGCTCGTCGCCTGGATTTCCCTCGTCGGTATGATCGTCTGGGTGCCGCGGTTTCTCGAGGTGATCGAGCCGACGATGCCGGTTCAGCCGGTGGTCGTGGTCCTGGTTCGGTCGTCTTCCTCGCAGCCTGGATGCGAAGCGTCATCGCATCCTGGCAACGGAGGTGATGTGGCACTCGAAGGAACCCTCCGCGACTTTCTCCTTTGCCGATATCCTGCAGCTGATTTCGCTGCAGCGGAAGACCGGAGTCCTGACGCTCAAGGTCGGACGACAATGTGACCACCGTTTCGTTCATCGACGGCAACATCGTCGGAGCGTCCACCCTCAATCAGCACACCGAGGATCTCATCGGGCTCATCCTCCTCAAGCGCGGTGAGGTCGAGGATGGCGAGCTCAAAGAAGCTCTGCAGCGGCAGGAAGAAACCCTGCAACGTCTCGGCCGGATTCTCATCGATCATGGCGTCGTGACCATCGACACGGTGCGCTCGGCGCTCCAGCAGCAGATCCTGCAGATCGTCTACCGGATCTTTCGCTGGAACGACGGCGACTACCATTTTTCGCAGGAGTCGGATATCGACTACGATCGCGAACTGACCGAACCCATGGCCGCCGACCACATCATCATGGAAGGCGCCAGGATGACCGATGAGTGGCCGTTCATCGAACAACGGCTGCCCGATCGAAATATCGTTTTCATCCAGGCCGATCCCGACCGGGAGCTCGTCGGTCGTCGAACCGGCGGACGATGACTTTGACGATCTCGGTTTCAGCTTTTCGGATACGCCGCCGGAGAAACCGGAACCGAAGGCCGAGCCGGTCGAAGGACAGGTGACGCCCGACCAGATGGCGGTTTATCGACTCGTCGACGGGTCGGATGATGTCCACGAAGTCATTCTCTCCAGCCCGCTCATCGAGTTCGAGACCTGCAAGGCCCTCGCGGATCTCCTGGAAATGGGCCTCATCCGGGAACGGACCAGAGACGAGATCGCTGAGGTCGAGTTGCTTGCCGAACCGGCGATGAGCGCGCAACCGACCGATCGCCCTTCGGAGCCATTCCCGTGGCTCGCCATCCCGTTCCTCGTTCTTCTCGGGTTTCGCCTTTACCATCATGCCGCGCAACCCGATCAACCCGACCTTCAACGCGCGGGATGAACTATTGGGAACGTTACGTGGTGCAGAGCCAGTCCTGGCTTCGAATGGACTGGCTCGCTCGGGCCGCCGAAACCGAGTTTTTTCTCCACGGGTTCTATCCCGGCCGGTCTCGAGGAGCTTTCGATCATCGCGGATTGGAGCCCGGAGGTGACGAGCGATCCATGGGGGCGTCCCTACCGGATCGCCATTCGCGGCGACAGGCTCATGTTCACCGGATCGGACAGCCACGGGCAACCGGTTCCCATGTTGATTCACAGCCGAAGTCTGGCATGGGAAGGTGAGACCCCGGAGTCCGGAGACCGAAAAGGACCCGGTCTGATTCTCCTTCCCTAGACCGGCCGCGGGTTCTATTGACGCTCGGCGAACCGCCTGATCGCGGTCGCAGACGAAACCCGCAGCCGATGCTGACTGGATTTGCCGACACATCCAGCGATTCGGGGTCGTCCGGTTATTTCCTCCGACGGCCCAACGTCCAGATTGCGATACGGCGCAACCACCGATGTGAAGCATTGAAATAGGCAGGTTGAATCGCGTTCAGAGAATCTTCGATTCAAAACTTGACAAAATCATACTCAGGTCTTATCTATGGGCTCGAAAATGAAAGTTGAGGAGGACATCAGCATGTCTCACGTCATCGGAATCGATCTCGGAACCACCAACTCGGTGGTCGCCGTCATGGAAGGTGGCAAGCCCACCGTCATCGCCAATCAAGAAGGAAACAGGACCACCGCCTCGGTGGTGGCGTTCAACACACTCGGGCGAGCGTCTCGTCGGCCAGGTCGCCAAGCGGCAGGCGGTCACCAACCCGGAAAACACGGTCTTCTCGGCCAAACGATTCATGGGACGCCGGTTCGACGAGGTGACCGAGGAAATCAAGACGGTGCCGTTCAAGGTCGTCAAGGGCGAGAACGACACCGCCCGGATCGAGATCCTCGGCAAGATCTACTCACCGCCGGAAATGTCGGCCATGGTGCTGCAGAAACTCAAGGCGGCGGCCGAGGACCATCTCGGTGCGACCGGTGGAGAAGGCGGTCATCACCGTGCCCGCCTATTTCAACGACGCCCAGCGCCAGGCCACCAAGGACGCCGGCCAGATCGCCGGTCTCGAGGTGCTCCGGCTGGTCAACGAGCCGACGGCCGCGGCGCTGGCCTACGGTCTCGACAAGAAGGACGACGAGACCATCGCGGTCTTCGACTTCGGCGGCGGCACCTTTGACATCTCGATTCTCGAGGTCGGGGCCGGGGTGGTCGAGGTCAAGTCGACCAACGGCGACACCCATCTCGGTGGCGACGATATCGACCAGGTGATCATCGACTGGTTGGTCGATGAGTTCAAGAAGGACCAGGGCGTCGATCTCAGCAAGGACCGGATGGCGCTGCAGCGACTCAAGGAAGGTGCCGAGAAGGCCAAGATGGAGCTCAGCTCCACCATGGAGACGGATATCAACCTGCCGTTCATCACCGCCGATGCGTCGGGTCCGAAGCACCTCGCGCTCAAGCTGACGCGGTCGAAGTTCGAGCAGATGATCACGCCCGCTGGTCGATCGGACGCTGGAGCCCAGCCGTCAGGCCCTCAAGGATGCCGGTCTCGAGGCCAAGGATGTCGACGAGGTGGTTCTGGTCGGCGGTTCGACCCGCATCCCGATGGTGCAGAAGGTGGTCACCGAGTTCTTCGGCAAGGAGCCCCACCGCGGGGTCAACCCCGACGAGGTGGTCGCCATCGGCGCCGCCGTTCAGGCGGGCGTGCTCTCGGGCGAGGTCAAGGATGTCGCTGCTCCTCGACGTGACGCCGTTGTCTCTCGGTGTCGAGACCCTCGGCGGCGTGACCGATGTGGTGATTCCGCGGAACACCACCATCCCGACCCGCAAGAGCAAGGTCTACTCGACCGCCGACGACAACCAGAATCAGGTGGAGATCCACGTTCTTCAGGGCGAGCGTCCGATGGCGCCCGACAACCGGACGCTTGGGACGCTTCCACCTCATGGGGATTCCTCCGGCGCCGCGCGGGATCCCCCAGGTCGAGGTCACCTTCGACATCGATGCCAACGGCATTCTCCACGTCGCGGCCAAGGACCGCGGAACGGGTCAGGAACAGAAGATCCAGATCACGAGTTCGTCGGGTCTCAACGACGACGAGATCGATCGGATGGTCAACGAAGGCGCAGACTCACGCCTCCGACGACGAGGAGAAGCGCAAGCAGATCGAGACCAGAAACAAGCTCGACGGTCTCGTCTACTCGACCGAGAAGCTGATCTCCGAGAACCGGGAGAAGCTGCCCGAAAGCGAGACCAAGGCGATCGACGAGGTGCTTGCCGAAGCCAAGAAGGCCCTGGAAGAGGGCGCCGAAGATCAGATGGCAGAGATCCACGAGCGGCTCACCCAGGCCAGTCACCAGATTGCGGCGACGCTCTACCAGACGGCGACCGCCGATGGCGGAAGTCCCGGCCCTGACGCGCATGGGCAGGATCCATCGGCGCCGTCGGACGGTGACGGCGGTGCTGATGACGAGGTCATCGACGCCGAGTACGTCGATGTGGAAGCCGAGGAAGAGAAATAGCCGATGAGTCGCGCCGGGAGGCGGGCTCAGTCGGCTCGCCTCCCGGCTTCTTCTTTCGTCCATCGGTTTTGGCCGGATCGAGGATCGGTGATAGAGTCAAGCGATGACTATCAGAATCACCGTTGCACGTCGCCGGTTGACGACCGCAGGACTCTGAGCGGTCGGTTTGCTGGAGGATTCGTGAAGTCCAAACCGCGATATCGCATGATCTCCTGGGTCGCGGAGAAGTACAACGTCCATCCGCAGACCCTGCGGCTGTGGGAGCGTGAGGGTCTGATCCGGCCCAGCCGTTCCCAGGGAAACACGCGGCTCTATGATGAGCGGGCCTGCGAGCAACTCGAGGCGATTCTGACCCTGACCCGGGATCTCGGCGTCAACCTCGCCGGAGTCGAGATCATCCTCAACCTCAAGGAGCAGATCGACCGGCTCCAGGCCGAGAATCAGATGCTCAAGAAACTGGTTCGACAGGCCTCCGCTCCAAGGACCAGATTCCCCGCTACCACGCCCTGGTCAAGGTCGAGACCGGATCCATTCAGACTGTGGACGAGGAATGACGGAGAGGCGAGGCGGTCATCGAATACCGAATCGGCGACCCTCCGCCGCTATCTTCAGGACATTTCCCGCTATCCGCCCCTGTCCCACGAAGACGAGGTCGATCTCGCCCGACGGGTGCACGATGGCGACGAGGACGCGGTGCGCGTCGTTGGTCGAGTCCAATCTCCGGTTTGTCGTGGCCTACGCCAAGCGCTACCGCAATCCCAATGTTGCGTTTCTCGATCTCATCCACGAGGGAAACCTGGGCTTGATCCAGGCTGCGAAGAAGTACTACCCCTTCGAGGAAGGTCACGACGTCAAGTTCATCACCTATGCGGTGTGGTGGATCCGCCAGGCCATTCTCCACGCTCTGGCCGAGCACGCCGGGTCGTTCCGACTGCCGCAGAAACAGGCCAACAACCTCTATCGACTCGAGCGCATCCGGTCGCTGCTGAGCGATCGAAATTCGGGCGCGTCACCGACCGATCCGGAGCTGGCGAGGGAACTCGGTCTCTCGGTCGATGATGTCCGGGTGCTGACCCAGGCGTCTCAGTCGTCGCTGTCGCTCAACGAGCCGGTCGATGTCGAGGGCGACTCGGAACTCGGTGATCTGCTCGAACAGACGGTCCTGCCGGACACCGACGAGACGGATCCTCCGAGAGTCGTTCCTGGTCGCTCTGGCCGATGCACTCTCCGAACTGCCGGACCGCGAGCAGCGGGTGCTGCGAGCTTCGGTTCGGTCTCGATGATGACCAGCCCAAGACCCTTCGTGAGATCGGCGAGATTCTCGAGTCTTTCGCGTGAGCGGGTACGACAGATCGAAAGCCGAGCTCTCAACCGGCTGCGGCGATCGCACAAGACGCAGTCGCTTGCGGGATACCTTCAATAATTCTCAATTCTTAATTCTCAATTCTTAATTACATCGCACCATCGCACCGCCGCAGGCGCTCAGAATGTCTGCGATGGAATTAAAAATTCAAGAATTCAAAATTAAGAATTGTCCGCCGTCGTCCTCGGCAGCCGGATCCTCGTCGTTCGGCGGCGGCGTCCTGGTTGCCTTGGGGCGACGGACGACCCACGTCCCGGCGAGGACATCGTGCAGCGCCCGGCGATCGTGGCGCAGGATGATGAGGAGGTGTCCCATCCCGAGGGTGACCGAACTCACCGAGTAGGCGGCGAGGCGGAGAAATGCCCGCGACAGACCGATGGGAGATCGGCCCTCGGTGGTCGACGATCCTCAGCCCGAAAACCCACTTGCCGATGGTGGCGCCGAGCAGGCCCCAGCCGACCGCGAAGTAGCACCACCAAAGCGCGATCCAGAGACCGAGAATCCCGGCCGCGTGGGCGATCCATCCCGGGTCCGTCAGCGAGTCGAGAAACACCGGGCGGATCGGCGATCGCGATCTGCCAGTCGATATCGCGGCTGACCGGGTAGGCCAGGAGCGGCGCAGACGCCGCAAAACACGATCATGTCGATGATCGTGGCGGGCAATCGGCGGAGGAAACCCGCCGGTCTGAAGACCGGCGGGGGCTTGTTCCATTGCCCCGGGATCGATCACAACGGGGTCATGCCTCCGTTTTTCTGGTGATCGAGCCACAGACCCGGCGAAGGCGTAGAGAAAGCGGAATCGCGAGCGGTAGATCTGCTCCAGGCTTTCGGTGTCGGCGCGGTAGAGCATGTCGTCGATAAACCAGAGGAAGCGCCGTTCGACCTCTCGAGCACGATCGAGGCTGCTCGCGGAACTCTCGAGCATTTCGAAAAGACGATCGGGTTTGGACGATTCGCGCGAGGCGCTCGATTTCGCGACGCTCCTCCTCCATCTTGACCCTGAGCGCAGCGCTGGTGAGAAAGAACTGTTGCGAGGTGACGTTGTTCGCTGTCTTCGTCGGACTGTCTCTCGACCAGATTGCGGTAGGTCTCGACCTCCCAGGATTCGAGGCCGAGGCTCTTGATTTCGGGCGCCTCGATCACCTGCTCCGGAGTCCGATCCCACACCACGAGTTCCAGCGCGAACATGATCTTGTGCAGAACCTCGTTGAGCAGGGGATCGCTGGGAAGCAGATCCGTGATCGAGGTGATGGGAGGGTCATCGGGTCTGCGGGCGCTCAGCGGGGAGTTCGCGGCTCGCTGGCGGGGTCGCCGGGCGGCTGTCGGGGAACTTCCTCGCAGTCATCGCGGATCGGGTTTGGCTGCGCGGGCCCCGAGCCGGCGCGGTTTCGCTCCGTTGATGTCCCGAGCAGATCCGCAGCGGTGGACTCGAAGTGGGCGAGCACGTCGTGCATGGACTGGCGCAGATTCGAGGATGTCGGACGCTTGACGTTGTGTTGACGTCGGGCGTCTTCGAACCTCACCCGGGTTTGACGGAAGATCTCGATCTTCTCCTTGATCTCGTCGGTCGCGAGATCGGGGTTTTTCTTCAGATAGCGTTCGATGTCGAAGATCCGATTGGTGCCCTCGAGGAGCTGCCGTTCCTCGATGTCGAAGAGGTCGCGGAATCGGTTTCTCGCGGCGATGTTGGCCGCGGTGATCTCAACGAGAATCGGTGGATGGAGAAAGGCGCGTCCGATTCGGGTCTTGAAGCCCCGGAGCCGGTCGTAGACCCTGGATTGGACGAGGGTGTCGAAGTCCCCGATCCGCTCGAATTCGTCGCGAAGCTCGACGACCGCCTCGACCAGCGGTTTTTCCTCGGCCGGAGGGAGCGGATCGAGACCGGCGAACGCGGCGAGGCGCTCGAAGGTCGCCAGGAGTTCCGGTCGGGCGCGTTGCAGGAGATCGTCGCTCTCGGACGGCGCCTCGGCGAGGCGGGTGAGGAGGATGTCCAGCTTGTCGAAGGTCTCCTGCTCGAGGTGGCGCGACATGAGGTAGAACTTGACCAGGGCAAAGAGGATCTTCTCGTCCTGGCGTTTGAGGTGGTCGAAAAACCTCCTGCAGGTACGACGGTCCGAATTCGCGTTCGAGGCGTTCGAGTTCACGGTGGATTCGTTCGAGTCTCTCGATCGATCGTTTCGAACTCGATCAGGACCCCACTTGTCGACGTCGCCGCTGATCTGAGGAACCAGATGCTGGATTCTCTGGTAGAGGCCCTGAAAATCGTAGTCGTATGGTATCGACGCCTTCGCCCCGGTGCTTGTAGACACCGGCGAGAAACTGGAAAAAAGTCCACAGTGATCGAAATCGATCCGAAAGATCGGTATACCGCTCACTCAGCTCGTGAACATCGTCCAGTTTTCATATACCAATAAGATACACTGCGCTGCGATGCCAGACAACGAAAGGAGAGGGAAATGTTGGGACCGGTTGTCGTGTCACGATCGGCCATCGAGGAGATGCTCGACCGGCTCGCTCGGGAGATCGAGGCCGATATGGTGGGGCGGTCGCCGGTCTTTATCGGCGTGCTCAAGGGCTGTGTCTTCTTTTTCACCGATCTCGTGCTGCGACTCGAGCGTTCGGTGGAGATGGATTTCATCCAGGTTTCGAGCTACGGCGCGAGCACGACATCTTCGGGTTCGGTGGTTCTGGTCAAGGACATCACGGTGGATGTGCGCGACCGGGATGTCTACCTGGTCGAGGATATCGTCGATACCGGGACCACCTTGACCGATGTCATCCGGCTGATCGATGCACGGCATCCGAGGTCGATCCAGGTTGTCTCGCTGCTGTCGAAACCGTCACGGCGACAGGTCGAGGTCGAGATCGCGTTTCTCGGGACTGAGATCGAAGATCGGTTCGTCATCGGGTATGGCCTGGATTTCGACGAACGGTATCGAAATCTCCCGGAGATCTACGAAATGGTCCAGGAGTAGCGAAGACGGTCCGGGTTACAATGCACCGACTATTTGACATGCCCAGCTGCGAGGGCCGGCATGAGGAGGAGAGGCGATGAGATCCAGGCGACTCTGCGCGTGCTGATTCGCGGTGCCGGCGAGCTTGCTTCGGCAACCGCCCACCACCTGTTCTCGCAGGGTTTCGTTCGGATTTTCCTGCTCGATCGACGATTTCCCAAAGCCGTGCGGCGCAAGGTCTGTTTCTGCGAGGCGGTGCTCGACGGGACCCAGACGATCCAGGGCGTTGCCGGCCCGCTTCGCACCCGATATTGCCGCAGTCGAGGCCACCCACGACCAACGGGGAGATCGCGGTCGGGATCATGGACCACGAGACCGTTCTCGAGCGAGTGGCAGCCCGGATGTCTTCATCGAGGCGTCGATGCAGCGCCGCAATTGGGGACTGACCCGCGATCTCGCGCCCATCGTCATCGCCCTCGGCCCGGGTTACATCGCTCACAAAGACTGCGATGCGTTGGTCGATACCGTTCGCGGACCTCAGGTTGGGAACATCCTCGAGGACACCGGTGAGCATCTCGCCGATGAACCGCCGGCGCAGATCATGGGATTTGCCGAAGAGCGCACGTTGAAGGCCGCTGCGCGACGGCATCTTCTTCACCCAGCACGTCATCGGCGACATCGTCGAGCGCGGCGAGCGGATCGGAACCGTGGTTTCGGTCTACGGCGTTGACGACTATCGGCGCGGGGTGTGCCGGTCGATGCGTCGTACTCCATCACCGCCCGCATCGGCGGCGTGATCCGCGGCCTCCTGCGCGACGGCGTTCCGGTCAAGGCCGGACGATCGCATCGGAGATGTCGATCCGCGAGGGGCGACCGACGATCTCGACCATGTTTCGGACAAGTCCCATCGAGTGGCCGAGGGCGTGCACGAGGCCCTGCTGAGCCTGGTCGCCGATCTGAAGAAAGCCAAATAGACGTTCGGATCAGGGGCACGCGGTTCGGTGATATGAGATATACGGTTCGATCCGTCGCCTGATGATGCGGGTGCGGCCGCCGGTGCTCGCCCTCGGCGGCGGCGGCGCCCGCGGATTCGTTCACATCGGCGTGATGCGGGTGCTCGATGAGCACTCGATTCGGCCCCACGCCATGGTCGGGACCAGCATGGGTTCGCTGATGGGAGCCATGTATCTCGTCCACGGGTCGGCGTCGTCGGTCGAGGCACGCTGGCGGGAGGCCATGGAACGGGGGATCCTCCCCGCGGTGCCTCCGGTCACGATGGTGCCGCGGGCCGAAAAGAAGGAGCACCCGCTGATCCAGGTGGCCCGCCAGATCAAGAATCAGGTCGTGGTGTCCTTTGCGCTCAACGGAGCACCGTGCTCGATGGGTCGGTCCTCGATCAGGCGGTGGATCGAGCTGCTGCCGGATATGCTCATCGAGGATCTTCCGATTCCGTTCACCGCCGTAGCCACCGATCTCGAATCGGGAGAGGAGGTCCGACTGGAGCGGGGTTCGCTGAGGATGGCGGTCAAGGCCTCGAGTTCGATCCCGGGGATGGTGCCGGCGAAGCTGGTCGACGGGCAGTGAGCTGGTCGACGGGGGTGTGGTCGCCGAGGTCCCGGTCGCGGCCGCGAGAGGCTATGGGCCGACCGGTCCTGGTGGTCGATGCCTCGATGGAGATTCCCCCGTTCGAAGACGACGAACTGGCCCTCGACACCATGATGCGGACGCAGATGATGACGGCCAGGCTGCTGCGACAGCGCCAGCTCGCCGATGCGACCTGGGTGATTCGACCGAAGATCGGCCACGTCGCCTGGGCCGATTGGGGGACCTTCGACGAGATGATCGAGGCCGGGGAGACCGCGGCGAGGGAGTTCTTTGGGGTATGACGGAGAATCGAAGTGCGAAGAGCAAAGTTCGCGAAGCGTCGCAGAAGTCAGTGCAGATTCAATGAGTCGCGATGTTCTCGGCGTCCTTAGCGTCTTCGCGGTTCCTTTTCGACCGTCTGCACGTTCTCACTCCGGGAAGTTCTTGTCGTGGTTCTCCCGTGCCCGCTCGAGCCAGTGTCGCCAGGTCCTGACTCCTCGAGGAGATCGCTGATCTTGACCGGTTTGACATCACGACGTTTGAGCTCCCGGACAAACCTCGGGAAGCTCGCCCCACGGCGGCTCGGATCGCTCGGTGGAGAGGTGCATGAGCACGATGCCGCCCTCGAGGTGGGGGAAGCCGAGCAGCCGGTCCATCATTTTTCGCGAATCCTGATAGAGCTTCGAGTGTTCGTCGGCAACCCAGTCGCGGGCATCGAGGGAGGCGCCTTCCAGCGAACTCCAGCGAACGTGGAGGTACCCGAGCTCCAGGGCCCATCCGCGCAGGGTGGAGTTCTCTTCTCCATAGGGCGCCCGCCAGAGCGGCGCCATGGGCCGGCCGGTCGCCTTGCGAAATGCCGCTTCGGTTCGGCTCAGCTGCTCCTGAAACCACGCCTTGGTGACGTTCGGGCAGAAGGTTGTGGCGATGATTGTCGGCGTAGCTCGTGAGGTGGGGGTGGGAGAAGGTGTGGTTTCCCACCTCGTGGCCGGCGAGCACGGCTCTGCGGACGAGTGTCGGATAGCGTTCGATAAAGCCCCCGGTCACGAAGAGGGTGATCTGGAGATCCAGCTCCTTCAGGAGATCGAGGAGCTCGGCGGTTCCGTTGGATGACGCGTTGCCGTCGAAGGTGACGGCGATTCTGTTGCCGGCGTCGGTCACCAGGTGAAGGACCGGGGGATAGACCGCCGGTTTGTCCTTGACCCTGCGGCGAACCGGAGGAGGCTGGGTCGGCGTCTTTTCGACCCGGGTCGTCGATTCGCGTCAGTTCCGGCGATGAAGATCGAGTGGGTGTCGCCGTGGCGGTTTTCGGCAGCGCGGTCGTCGGCGCCTTGGTCGCTGTGGCTGTCGATGGTCGCGGTCGCGGAGGGCGTGGCGGTCGCCGTCGAGGTCGCTGTCGGGGTCGGTGTGAGGGTCGGCGGTGGAGCGATGGGTTCCGGCGGCTCGGCGAGGACGGCGATCTCGATGGATGATCCGATCCCGATCTCGACATCGGTCACCGACGCCCGCCCGTCCTCGTCGAGGGTGAGGACACGAAATGGGGCCCCATCGGCAAAGAGGACGACGGTCGCTCCGGGCGAGCCCTGGATCTCGATCGTCACCCGGTCCCCGTCCCGGACCATCTCGGCGACGGCGTAGGGCAGAGTCCCGGGTCGGAGATCCGGGATCGTCGGAGATTGTCGCAAGTCGCATTCGCCAGAACAACGATCCATGATCCCACCGCGAGGGTTGCGATGGTGACGAGCCAGCACGGCCCACAGGGGAGGTACCGGCGACCGCAGCGTGGAGGCGAGGCGAGAGGCGCCGCGCTTTCCAAGGTCGTGGAGTCGACACTTGAAGCCGCAGAAGATGTGACCCTGGATCGGGCGAGCGCAGCGGTCGCACAGCCACTTGCCACAACTGCGGCACCGTTGCCCCGCTTCCCGGGAAGGGTGGTACGCGCAGTGCGAGGTCAGCCGCATGGCTCACCGTGGCGATGAAGGATGCCGAGGTGGTTGGGCGGATTCGAAGCCGAGAGGACAGGTGCTGTAGAATCGACCGGCCGAGCCGACGAAGAGCAATGCTCCGAGTCGCGCTCGTCCACTCAATGGACGGTGACCGTCGGTCGACTGGGGGAGAAGATCCGAATGTGGAATGTACCGAACAGTTTGACGCTCCTCCGCATCGTTTTGGCGCCACTTCTGGTGGTGGTCCTGCTGACCGAGTTCCCAGACAAGGAAATCTGGGGTCTGGTTATTTTTCTGATCGCCGCCTTGACCGACGCGTTCGACGGCATGATCGCCCGCCGCACCAATAGGATAACCGTAACCGGCGCGATGCTCGACCCCATCGCCGACAAGCTGCTCATGAGCGCCGCGTTCATTTCCTTGGTCGAGCTCGGGTTGGCGCCGGCGTGGATGGTGACCCTGATCGTCGGCCGAGAGTTCGCGGTGACCGGCCTGCGGCTCATCGCCCTCGAGCGCAACGTGCCCATTTCGGCCAACTTCTGGGGCAAGGCGAAGACCACGACCCAGATCATCGCGGTGTCGCTGCTCATCTTCGGTAGCCACCTCGGTCAATGGAAGGTCCTCGGCACCATCGTGCTGTGGATCGCGCTGGTTCTCACCGTGATCTCGATGGTGGTCTATTTTCAGCAGAACTGGAAGATCATCCGCGAAGCCGAGCAGTGATGAGGGGCCGCCCAACGGGAGCCGGATTGGTCAGTCGTCGGCCGACGGTGATTGTCCAGGGCCGCGCACTCGCTGCGACCGTGCATAAGGAGGAGACATGATCGACAAGCTCGCGGTCGATGACCTGGCGTGGTCCTGCCCGGATGACTGGCTGAGTTGGGCGAGTTCGAGCGAGATCGAATCCGGCCACGACCATCGTCGGCCAGGACCGGGCGGTCGAGGCCATCGGGTTCGGACTCGACATGCCGGGAATCGGCTACAACGTCTTCGTGACCGGGCTTTCGGGCACCGGTCGGTTGACCACCATCAAGACGTTTCCTGGAAAACGTCAACGGTGATCTTCCGACGCCGGACGACGTCTGTTTCGTCTACAACTTCCGCAACCCGGAAGAACCGCATGCGCTCGTTTCTCGAAGCCGGCGCCGGTCGTCGCCTGCGTGATGGGATGGACAGCCTCATCGAAGAACTCGCGGAGAGCCTGCCGAAGATCCTCAACGACAAGGAGTTCCGGACGCGGATGCGAGCGCGCCGTCGAGGGATTTCAAAGCCCAGGAGCGCGAGATGGTCGAGGCCTTCGATCGCGAGGTCCGCGAGGCCGGGTTCTCCATGGTCCAGATCCAGGCCGGACCCATCACCCGACCGGAGATCATGCCGATCATCGAGGACAACGCCGGTCGCCTCTGGATGAGCTGCAACCCGTCGTCGAGGAGGGCAAGATCGACGAGGCCAGGGCCGCAGCGCTCAAGGAGGCGCACAAGAGCTCTCGGAGAAGCTGCGGGATGTCTTCGACGCCGTCGGCGAACTGCGACGCCAGGCCCAGGAGGAGATCGAACAGGTCCGTCGGCGGTTGCTCCATCCGACCTTCGAAAACGCCGTTCGACAGGGTGCTGGTCGATGTCACCGACGAGCGGGCGAAACCGTATCTCGACGCCGTTCAGGAGGATCTCGAGGAGAAGTTCGAGGTCTTTGTCAGCGACGATGAAGAGACCGGGGTCGATCGGTTCATCCGCTGGCGGGTCAATCTGGCGGTGGACAACTCCGATCTCGATGGTCGACCGGTCGTGATGGAGACCGAACCCACCTACACCAATCTCTTCGGGACCATCGAGCGGACCATGCTGCCGTCGGGCGAGACGACGACCTCGTTCATGCGGATCAGCGCCGGATCGATGCTGCGGGCCAACGGCGGATACCTGGTGGTCAACGCCGAGGACATTCTCATGGAGCCCCGGGTCTGGCCCGGACATCAAGCGCGCACTGCGGTATCGTCGAGTCCAGATCCAGGCATGGGAGAGCGCTGATGTTCGGCGCCGCCATGCTCAAGCCGGAGCCGGTGCCGCTGCGATGTCAAGGTCGTGGTCATCGGCGATCGGCACATCTACGATCTGCTCTATCGCCGAGACGCGGATTTTTCCAAGATCTTCAAGGTTCTCGCCGATTTCGACTCGGTGATCTCTCTGACCCGTGAACACGCCGGACGATATCCTCTCGGTGTTGCAGAAGGTGGCTGAGGAGGAGGCGCATCCTGCCCATGGATCGGTCCGGGATGGCGGCCATGCTCGAGCAGGCGGTTCATCTCGGCGGCTGGCGGCGGCGATTCTCGAGTCGCTTTTCCGATCTCTGCGGATCTCCAAAGGGAAGCCGACTTCCAGGCCCGACGCGATGGCGCCGACGCCATCGGGCGCCGGCACGTGACGGCGGCCGAGGCGGCCCGACACCGCCGCCACGGTCTCTCCGAGGACCGGACCCACGAACTCATCGCCGATGGCGTGGTCCATGTCGCCACCGACGGCGAAGCCGTCGGGCAGGTCAACGGCCTCGCGGTGTACGACCTCGGCCACCACCGATTCGGAAAACCGTCGCGGATCACCGCTCGGGTCGGCCTCGGGCGGGAAGGCGTCATCAATATCGAACGGCAGGCCGGGCTCTCGGGACCCACCCACGACAAGGGTGTGAGCATTCTCACCGGATTCCTCCGCGGCACCTTTGCCCGAAAGGTGCCTCTCACCATGGCCTGCTCGGTGACCTTCGAGCAGTCGTACGGCGGGATCGACGGCGATTCGGCGTCATCGACGGAGATCTACGCCATCCTCTCGTCGTTGGCGGAGATCCCGTTGCGAGCAGGGGATCGCCGTCACCGGTTCGGTGGACCAATACGGTCGGATCCAGGCCATCGGTGGGGTCAACGAGAAGATCGAGGGCTTTTTCCGGGTCTGCTCGAGCAACGGTCTGACCGGTGAGCAGGGAGTCATGATCCCGGCGAGCAACGTCTTCGATCTCCACCTCGCGACCGAGGTCGTCGATGCGGTCCGCGAGGGTCGGTTCAACGTCTGGGCGGTGGACACCATCGAAGACGGGATCGAGTTGTTGACCGGGATCGAAGCCGGTGAGTGGTCGGACGACGACGGGTGGACGGAAGGCGAGCGTCTTCGGTCGGTGCCAGGAACGTCTCGACGAGATGGTTCGACTGATGCGCCGATCGACCAAGGGTCCGATCAAACAACGGTGACAACGAAGCCGACAAACGGGGCTGAGGACGATGGTCAAGATGAGACGCGATGGTGATCGAGCCCACAGAAAATGAGACCGGATGAGGTCTTTGTTGGGTCTTTCGAGTTGACACCCGGAAATCCGGAAGGGCATAATCGTCGGGCGATACGTCTCCGCGCGAGCGGCGCATGTCTTGGTGGAGGGGACGTGCCGAGACGACTGAACACAATCATCATCGTTCCGCACAGCCAGGCGCAGGTTCATCAAGTTCTCGTTTTCCACGAGAACGTTGATGGCGGCCGGCGGCGGCGCTGGTCTGCGCGGTGACCCTCAGCGTCGTCGCCATCGCCTACTCCGGTAACGCGGTGAGTCGGCGGGCCGATGTGCAGCGTCTGCAGGCCGAGAACCAGGAACTCGCCGAGGTCAATCAGGAACTCGTCGAGGACGATCACCGAGGTCCAGGCGAGGCTCGATGACTTCGAAGAACGAACCGCACGCCTCGCGCTCGCCGCCGGAATGCAGGGTGACGCGAGCCGGGATCATCGGATCCGAACGCGGTCGACAACGAGGTCGGCAGCGGTGGCCCGTACGATCGACTCCCCGACGGGCCCGAGACCTTGAACCTCCAGGGCCAGTGGATCGAACAGCAGCTCGACATGGTGGATCAGAAGCTCTCCGAAACCGGTGAAGTGCTGTCGTCGACCCCGACCATGGCCCCGACGGTGGGCGTTCTCACCGATGGATTCGGTACTCGAAACGATCCGATCACCGGACAGGCAGAGCCTTCCATCGCGGGCTCGATATCTCGGCGCGCCGGGGAACCCCGGTCTATGCGCCGGCGGACGGAGTGGTGGTCTTCACCGGCCGCAACGGCGGCCTCGGCAAGACCATCCGCATCTCCCACGGTTTCGGTTTCACGACCGTCTACGGTCATCTCAACGAGATCACCGTCGAACTCGGCGACGAGGTCCACCGCGGCGATCAGATCGGCAGCGTCGGCAACACGGGTCGATCCACCGGAGCGCACCTCCACTACGAGGTCCACGCGGACGGCAAAGTCGGTGGATCCGCTGTATTACATTCTCGATCGATTCTAGGGATCACTCGTCCCAATAAAGACCGCCCGCACGCATTTCGTGCGGGCGGCGTTATTGGGAGATCGATCGAGTCGGTCCCGAGTGATGCGGCTCCATCCAGACGTTGAAATCGGTGCCGGGCTGAACTACCCTGCCGTCACCGTCGCAGGGAGGCAGGAATGGGCCGCCGGCCGCCGGCGACGGTTAACGATAGACAGGGGAACAGCATGAATCTGGTGGAAAAAGCCATCAGCTTGGTCATCGGCACCAAGCACGAACGGGACTTCAAACGGATGAAGCCCATGGTCGATGACGATCAACGCGCATCGAACCCGAGATCGAGGCCCTGACCGACGATGAGATCAGGGAGCGTTTTGCCGCCATCGGCGAGCGGGTTCGAGCGGAGATCCAGGATCTTCCCGACGATCCCAAGGAACGCACTCCCATCGTCCAGACGCTCCTCGACGCCGAGCTGGTCGAGGTTTTCGCCCTGGTTCGAGAGGCATCCAGACGCGCGGTCGGGATGCGACATTTCGATGTCCAGCTCATGGGCGGGATCGTTCTCCACGAAGGCAGGATCGCCGAGATGCGGACCGGTGAGGGCAAGACCCTGGTCGCGACCCTCGCCGGTCTGCCTCAACGCGCTGACCGGGCGTGGCGTCCACGTGGTGACGGTGAACGACTACCTGGCTCGCCGCGATGCCGAGTGGATGGGGAAGATCTACGGCTTTCTCGGGCTCACGGTCGGCTGCATCCAGAATCAGATGAACGACGCCGAGCGCAAGGCAGGCCTACGGCGCCGACATCACCTACGGCACCAACAACGAGTTCGGTTTCGACTACCTCCGCGACAACATGAAGTTCGACCTCGAACGGATGGTCCAGCGAGGCCACGTCTACGCCATCGTCGACGAGGTGGACTCGATCCTCGTCGACGAGGCGAGAACGCCGCTCATCATTTCGGGTCCGTCGGAGGTCTCGGTCGATCTCTATTACCGGGTCGACACGATCATCCCCAAGCTCAAGAAGGGCGAGGAGATCGAGGACAAACACGGCAACAAGGAGGTCACAGGCGACTTCATCGTCGACGAGAAATCGCAGACGGCGACCCTCACCGACGCCGGCATGGCGCACGCCGAGAAACTCCTCGAACGTCGAGAATCTCTACGACCCGTCCCAGACCGATCTGCTGCACGCGGTCAACCAGGGGCTGCGGGCCCACGCCCTCTACCAGCGCGATCGCGAGTACATCATCAAGGACGGCGAGATCATCATCGTCGACGAGTTCACCGGGCGGCTGATGGCCGGGCCGGCGGTGGTCCGACGGTCTTCACCAGGCGGTCGAGGCCAAGGAAAAGGTCAAGATCCAGTCCGAGAACCAGACCCTGGCGACCATCACCCTGCAGAACTACTTCCGGATGTACGACAAGCTCGGCGGGATGACCGGCACCGCCGAGACCGAGGCCGAGGAGTTCGAGAAGATCTACGGTCTCGATGTGTCGGTGATCCCGACCAACGTCGACATGATCCGCATCGACATCCCGGATCTCGTCTACCGCACCGAGAAGGAGAAGTTCCAGGCGGTCATCGAGGAGATCGCCGAGAGCCACGAGAGGGGTCAACCGGTGCTGGTCGGGCACGGTCTCCATCGAGAAGTCCGAACGGTTGAGCAAGCTCCTCCAACGCCGCAAGGTCAAACACGTGGTTCTCAACGCGAAGTACCACGAGCGCGAGGCCGACATCGTCGCCCAGGCGGGCCGGCTCGGGGCGGTGACCATCGCCACCAACATGGCCGGCCGTGGGACCGATATCGTCCTCGGCGGCAATCCCGAGGGCCTGGCGCGGATGGAGGCCGATCCGGCGCAGGATCCCGGAGGCCTTCGCGGCCGCGCTCGAGAAGTTCACCGCCCAGTGCGCCGAGGACAAGGCCAAGGTGCTCGAAGCGGGCGGGCTGCAGATCATCGGCACCGAGCGGCACGAGTCGCGCCGCATCGACAACCAGCTCCGTGGGCGCTCCGGTCGCCAGGGCGATCCGGGCGCCACGCGGTTCTTCCTCTCCTTCGACGACGACCTCATGCGGATCTTCGCCTCCGACGGGGTGCGCAAGATGATGGATCGGCTCGGGATGGAGGAAGACGTCCCCATCGAGTCGAAGATGGTCACCAAGTCCATCGAGCGGGCGCAGACCCAGGTCGAAGGCCGCAACTTCGAGATGCGGAAACACCTGCTCGAGTACGACGATGTGATGAACAAGCAGCGCGAGGCGGTGTATCGCCTCCGCAGGCGGATCCTCGAAGGCGTCGAGGGGCGGGACTACATCGACCGCGTGGTCGGAGATATCGTCGCCTCGTTGGTCGATCGTTTCTGTCCCGCAGAGGCCGACCCGGACGACTGGGAGACCGCCGCCCTCGACACCGAGTACCGCGCCTATTTCGGACTCCGGATCGAAGATCTCGGTGTCGACTGGGAGACCATCTCCCTGCCGGATCTCGAGGAGACGGCTGGTCGCGGGCGCCCGCGATCACTACGCAACGCGGGTCGAGCAGTTCGGTGAGGAGAGCTTCGCGCGGCTCGAGCGGTTTCTTCTTCTCGACACCGTCGATCGGCAGTGGAAGGACCACCTCCTCGCCCTCGATCACCTCCGCGAGGGGATCGGTCTCAGGGCCTACGGTCAGCGAAATCCGCTGGTCGAGTACAAGCGCGAGAGCTACGCGCTCTTCGAAGACATGTGGGAGCGCATCGAGGACCACGTGGTGAAGTTCCTCTACCACGCCGAACCGGTGGAGAAGACTGGAGCATCGCCGGCAGGGCGGTGACGACCACCATGTCGCACCCGGAGGCGCAGGCGCTCAAGGCGTCGCACGAGCAGCAGGAGCGCGCGGCCAACACGCCGGTCGGGCAGCCGAGCGGCGCCGGCCACGGTGCGGCGGCAACAACCCAAGGTCGGACGGAACGATCCTTGCCCGTGCGGTTCGGGCAAGAAGTACAAGAAATGCCACGGTGCGGCACTCGGCGGCAAAGGGGTAGCGAATGGACGATTCAATTCCGGTCGGTCTGACCTTTGATGATGTGCTGCTGGTGCCGGCGCGGTCCGAGGTCCACCCCAACGACGTGGATGTCACGACCACCGTCGCGCGGGGCGGCATCGGCCTCAATCTGCCCATCGTCTCGGCGGCCATGGACACGGTCACCGAGGCCAAGATGGCCATCGCCATGGCCCAGCACGGCGGGATCGGGATCATCCACAAGAACATGCCGGTCGCTCGTCAGGCCGAGCAGGTCGATCGGGTCAAGCGGTCGGAGTCGGGGATGATCGTCGATCCGGTGACGGTGCGGCCCGAACAATCGGTTCAGGAAGCGCTCGATGTGATGGCCCACTTCCACATCTCGGGTCTCCCCGTGATCGGTCCCGAGGGGCAACTCAAGGGAATCCTGACCAACCGCGACCTCCGGTTCTGCACCGAGTACGATCGGCCGATCTCCGATTTCATGACCCACGAGAACCTGGTC
This sequence comes from uncultured Acidobacteriota bacterium, assembly GCA_963704125.1. GTDB lineage: Bacteria > Acidobacteriota > Thermoanaerobaculia > Thermoanaerobaculales > Sulfomarinibacteraceae > JAHECW01. Next base: position 73,353 of record CAVPHA010000010.1, read on the forward strand.
ACCGCGCCGGTCGGCACCACCCTCGAAGAGGCCAAGGCGCTGCTCCACCGGAACCGCATCGAGAAGCTGCTCATCGTCGGCGACGACGGAAGCCTCAAAGGACTCATCACCGTCAAGGACATCAAGAAGGCGCACGACTATCCCAACGCCTGCAAGGACCATCTCGGACGTCTGCGGGTGGCGGCGGCCATCGGCGTTTCCGGCGATCTCGACGATCGCTGCGCCGCGCTCATCGAACGCCAGGTCGATGTGCTCTGCCTCGACAGCTCGCACGCCCATTCGCGCGGCGTGCTCGACGCCGTCGCGACGGGTCAAGCGGAACTTCCCCGATACGCCCCTCATCGTCGGCAATATCGCCACCGCAGCCGGGGTTCGCGATCTCGATCTCCCTCGGCGTCGACGCCGTCAAGGTCGGGCATCGGTCCGGGTTCGATCTGCACCACGCGGGTGGTGACCGGGGCCGGGATGCCCCAGATCACCGCCATCCAGGAGTGCTCCCGCGAAGCCCACAAGCACGGGGTTCCGGTGATCGCCGACGGCGGGATCCGATTCAGCGGCGATATCAGCAAGGCGCTGGCCGCCGGCGCCGACACGGTGATGATCGGCTCGCTCTTCGCCGGGGTCGAGGAATCGCCCGGCGAGCAGATCCTCTACCAGGGCCGGACCTTCAAGGCCTATCGCGGGATGGGCTCCATCGGCGCCATGAAGGAGGCCGAGGGCTCTCGCGACCGCTACTTCCAGGAGGGCGAGGATGTCTCGAAGCTGGTCCCCGAGGGGATCGAGGGGATGGTTCCGTACAAGGGGCCCGTTGGCCGACCAGTTGACCCAGCTCATCGGCGGCCTGCGCGCCGGGATGGGGCTGGCCGGTTGCGCCTCCATCGACGAGTTCCACACGCAAGGCGAGGTTCATCCGGGTGACCGCCGCCGGGCTCAAGGAATCCCACGCCCACGATGTCGTGATCACCAAGGAAGCGCCGAACTACCGCATCGACCGGTAATTGTTGTCAGTGCTCACGCAGAACGAATGCGGGACGCGATCTATTCGTCTTCGAGTCCACGGCTCACCGTGTCTCCGCTCGGACGATATAGCGCTGCGGGGCGCTTCCGACGAAGTAGAACGGATAGCAGGTGACCAGGGTGATCGACGGGATTCTCGGTGGGTTCGAGGACCCAGACATCGGGTGGGTCGACGAGGAAGAGCTCGGTGATGGTGTAGCTCTCGGCTGCCGGTGAGGGTCTCGATCTCGATGAGATCTCCCTCCACCACGTCCTTGAGACCGCGAAAGTAGCCGTCCCGGTGGCCGGCGATGCCGATGTTGCCCTCCTCGCCGGGAAGCGGGGTGCCGGCGATGTGACCGACCCCGCGGTTGAGCACGAGTTCGGTCGGTGCCCGACGAGCACCGCCACCTCGAGGTCGATCTTCGGGATCCGCAGGATCGCCAGCGGCGCGTCGAACTCGTGCTCGAGGCTCTCCTCGTACTCCTCGATTCGGTCCTCGGCCCACAGACGTGGTGTCCACCGGAGATGCTCGAGAGGCAGCCGTGGCGGAGTCGGTGGCTCCCGGTGCGGACGGGATCGCTGCATCTCCTGCGCGGGCCGGCTCGAACGCGCTGAATCTCGGCTTCACCGCCGATCTCGCCGTGGATTCGCGCACCGACCCAGAATCCGAGGAGCGACCAGCCCGACCGCGATCAAGGTCCACTGGAGAATCGAATGAGCGGCTGATTCCGTTCTGACATCGTCGCGAGATAGTAACCCAGTCATCGGCGTTCTATTTCCGAAATCCGCCCTGTCGATCTCGAGTCGAGGCGGATTTCGGAATGAGCGGACCGTCGACGTCGGCGGGCGGCGCTCAAGTGCTAGACTTCCGCGGCATGCGACGCAAAGCTCTCATCACCGGCATCACCGGCCAGGACGGTTCCTATCTCGCGGAACTCCTCCTCGACAAGGGGTACGAGGTCCACGGTGTGGTCCGCCGGGCCTCGACGTTCAATCGACAGCGAATCGACCATCTGAGATCGCGACGGAGAATCGCAGAGACCGATTCATCCTCCACTACGGCGATCTCGGGGACGCCGAGTCGTTGACGACGATTCTCTCCTCGGTCGCGCCCCGACGAGGTCTACAACCTGGCGGCCCAGTCGCACGTCGCCATTTCGTTCGAGATGCCGACCTACACCGGCGATGTCACCGGGCTCGGCACGGTTCGTCTCCTCGAGGCCGTGCGGCGCGAGGCCCCGGACGCCCGGTTACTACCAGGCGTCGACATCCGAACTCTTCGGCAAGGTGGCCGAGGTGCCGCAGCGCGAATCGACGCCGTTCCACCCGCGGTCGCCCTACGGGGTCGCCAAGCTCTTCAGTTTCTGGGCGACGGTGAACTTCCGCGAGGCCTACGGTCTCCACGCCAGCAACGGGATTCTCTTCAACCACGAGTCGCCGCGGCGAGGCGAGAATTTCGTCACCCGAAAGATCACGCGTGCGGTGGCGGAGATCGTCACCGGCCGGCGGGAGAGGGTGGCGTTGGGCAACCTCAATGCTCGCCGAGACTGGGGTTTTGCCGGCGATTTCGTCGAGGCCATGTGGATGATGCTCCAGACCGATGAACCCACGGACTATGTCGTCGGAACCGGGGAGGATCACTCGGTGCGCGAGTTCTGCGATGCTCGCGTTTCGCGAGGCCGGTGTGGAGCTCGAGTGGGAAGGCGAAGGGATCGACGAGGTCGGCCGTGACCGAGCCACCGGGATGGTGCGGGTCGAGGTCAACCCGAAGCACTTCCGTCCCGCCGAGGTGGAGACGCTCCTCGCCGATCCGACCAGGGTCAAGACCGAACTCGGTTGGGAACCCAAGGTCAGTTTTCCCGAACTCGTTCAGATGATGGTCCGGCATGACCTGGACGAGGTCTCCCGTTCTTGAAGTCCGGCGTGCCGACAGGAACCGGCGTCACGGGAGGATCCGATGAAGATCGTTGAGTGCGTTCCCAATATTTCCGAAGGCCGAAACCCCGAGATCTACAACGCGGTGGCCCAGGCCGCGGCCGCGGTCGTCGGGCGTCGAGCTGCTCGATGTCGATCCCGGACATGGAGACCAACCGCACGGTGATCACCTTTGTCGGCGAGCCCGAGGCGGTCCTCGAGGGCGCCTTCGCAGCTCGTCAGAACGATCTTACGAACTCATCGACATGCGCACCCACCATGGCGCGCACGGCCGCCAGGGCGCCACCGATGTCTGCCCGTTCGTGCCGGTCTCGGGCGTGACCATGGACGACTGCGTCGAGCTCGTCCAAGACGACTCGGCAAACGAGTGGGGGAGGAGCTCGGCGTTCCGGTCTTTCTCTACGAGTACGCCGCGACGCGGCCCGAACGACGGTCGTTGGCCGACATCCGAAAGGGCGAGTACGAGGCGCTGGCGGAGAAGCTCAAGACCCCCGAGTTCGCTCCTGACTTCGGCCCCGCCACCTTCGTGCCGAGCTTTGGCGCCATGGTGACCGGCGCGCGCAAGTTCCTCGTCGCCTACAACGTCAACCTCAACGTCACCGACAAGCGGTGGGCCAACCGGGTCGCGTTCGATGTTCGCGAGATGGGACGGACGGTCGACGGGCCCGGACGGCGCCAAGATCCAGCAGCCCGGGACGCTCAAGGCGGTTCGCGGGATGGGCTGGTTCATCCCCGAGTACGGCTGTGCCCAGGTCTCCATGAATCTCATCGATCTCGATGTCACCCCGGTCCACGTCGCCTTCGACGCCTGCGACGAGTCGGCCCGCGACCGCGGGCATCCGGGTCACCGGTTCGGAGCTGGTCGGTCTGGTCCCGAAGCAGTCCATGCTCGACGCCGGGCGTCACTATCTGAGCGAGGATGGAGCGGTCGCCCGGGGTGCCGGAGTCCGATGTCATCCACACCGCGGTTCGAAGCCTCGGGCTCAACGAGGTCTCGCGCATTCAAGCCGAAGGAGAAGATCATCGAGGATATCCTCGCGCCGGAGCGCCCGCTGGCGGGCCTGACCCTGCAGGGCTTCGCCGACGAGACCTCGCGCGACTCGACGGCGCCCGGCGGTGGGTCGGTGGCGGCGCTGGCCGGCGCCCTCGCGGCGGCGCTGGCCGCCATGGTGGCCAATCTGCCCCAGCCCAAGGTCGGAGTTCGCCAAGCGTCCGCGACGAGCTCGAGGAGGTCGCCGTTCGCGGGCCAGGAACTCAAACAACACTTGCTCGACGCCATCGACGAGGACACCTGGTCGTTCCAGCGACTGATGGAGGCCAACAGGGTCGTCGGGGAGGGCAAAGCCGGCGGCCGTGCGCGAGGCGACCCTCGGCGCCGCCCTGGTCCCCCTCGAGGTCACCGAGGCGTGCCCCGAGGTGGTGGAGCTCTGTGCGCCGGGCCCGAAAGCTCGGGATGGCCGCCTCGGCGTCGGACGCCGGGGTCGGCGCCGCCATGGCCCGAGCCGCGGCTCTGGGAGCGGCCATGAACGTGCGGATCAATCTTCAGGACATGGCGGACGATCCCGAGGCCGCGGCCATGCTCGAGCGCGCGGACAAGGCGCTCGCGGAGACCACCAAGGCGGCAGCCGACCGTCGAGGCCGAGGTGTGGGGCTCTCTCGGTGGCGGGGAGCTGCCGTAGCGCGGCGCTCGTGTCGGGCTGCCGGAAAAGGCAGCCCGTGGCGTACAGGGTCTCAGAGTTGTAGGCGGGGCATTCATGCCCCGCGACCCACCCGTCGAGGGCCGGGATGACGCCCCGGTGGCTCGTCGCTGTTGACTGACGCTGGCTTCTGACGCTGCTTGGTGGTGCTGTCGCGGACGCTGTTCCGGGCGGTTCCCTCATCTCCGGCCTTCTGGGACGCTTGGACGCCCCGGCGTCCCAGCGTCGCACCATCGGCGTGGTCGTTCGTGGGTGGATTTGAAGGGCCGCGACCACGCCGATGGTGCTCCGGCGGCCTGCCTCCGAGCCGGGAGAACAGACTTCATCGTTCCTGATCCCGTGGAGGAGTGCGGCAGCATTGTGGTGCGGGCGTCCCGCCCGCAAGGGGAACGCTGAAGGTTGGTGACCCGCAGCGGCTTCCTGCGGGCGGGACGCCCGCACCACAATGGTCCTCAGCCCACATTGGCGAACCGGTCGCCGCTGTATTGTCTCGTCGGGAGAGGGAGAGGGCGCGGTCGATCATCGGGCACGGACGCGGAAACGGTTTCGGAACGGCCACGGACTTCGACCAACTGAGGATTGGGGAATCGCGAGGTCGACCGGAAGATGCACGGGTTTTGTTGAATCGAGCGCCGTGAGCCTTTCTGATGATCCAGGAGATACCTATGTCGATTCCGGTATTCGTTGTAGGGGAGGGTTTTACACCCTCCCGATGGGATCGACGGGATCGGGACGCCTAGGAGTGGAGAAGCCGCCACGTCATGGCACGGACATCGTCGAAGAGCTGGAGCGAGGTTTCGGTGCGCGACGTGTCGATGGCACCTGCTCCGAGAAGAAGACGCAGGTGGGTGTCGACTTCCTTGGCTGAACCGTAGGCGATGCGCCAATGGTGGATTCGGTCTCGGCCTGATCGACCAGCTCCCTCGGCGAGATTCGCCGGAACCGATGACGCGGATCGAATCACCTGATCGGCGATTGGTTTGAGTGGTGCCGGTACCCGCATAACGAGCGAGATCGCGATACCGGCTGCCGCGATAGCTTTCTCGAGGGCGTCGAATCGGGTCGGTTGCTGTTTCTCGTGCATGGTCACCTCCGGGTTGTTCATGCCTTCCCACCAGTCGCTGGGATGGGTCGTGTCAAGGGTCGCCTTCGAGGCGATTCGTCATGCCCTTGACACGAGCCATCCCAGCGACTACTCGTGCTTATGAACAACCCGGAGTGACCATGCCGTGGCAGCGACCGTGGCAGCGACCGTGGCAGCGACCGTGGCAGCGACCGTGGCAGCGACCGTGGCAGCGACCGTGGCAGCGACCGTGGCAGCGACCGTGGCAGCGACCGTGGCAGCGACCGCCGGGATCAGGATCGGTTGCGGATTCGGCCACGGACACGGATACGGACACGGACACGGATTCGGATACGGACCGGACACGGACACGGTTGCGGTTCCGGATACGGCCACGGTGCTTGGTTTCCTCATCTCCGGCCTTCTGGGCCTCTTGGACGCCTGGCGTCCAAGAGGCCCAGCGTCGCACCATCGGCGTGGTCGTTCATGGGTGGATGGGAGGGCCGCGACCACGCCGATTGTGCGCCGGCGGCCTGCCTCCGAGCCGGAAAAGCCAGGATGGAGCGCTCTTCCCGGGGGAGCCCCCCTTGGCGTTCTTCGGAGCGCGGGTGGTCGCCGGAAGGTGCATGAGCGAAAAACGTCAAGGGCGGCACGCCCGAGGAAGGCTCCTATCCCTCGGACCCGGTGCGGCGTCGGTCACGGATTCGGTCACGGACACGGATGCGGGTGCGGACGCGGATACGGATACGGATACGGACGCGGGCTCGGATCGGCCGCGGACACTGACGCGGACACGGCGGCTGCCGCCGTCAGAAAGCGGTAAAAAGGCCCGTTGCAGCCTCGCTGCACTCTCGACTGTCCGCGTTAATCTGATGCCCTCAAGGAGATCAACGAGCGCATGATTCTGATCGAAGACGACAAGCCCTGGAAACCTGCGAAGCACAGCAGCCGTCCTCCTCGCCCGCGTGATCATCCCCCTCTGGCTCGGTGTCGGCGCCGTTCTGAAGCTCATCGACGGCAGCCCGAGCAATCTTCCGGCCGCGCTGGTGAAGTGGCTCGGGGGACTCGGGTTGGATCTGCGTTTTGTCCTCGAGTTCTCGATCGCGGTCGAACTCGTCGTCGTCGGCGTCATGATTCTCGTTCCCGGTCTGGCGCGGTTCGCGGGCATCGTCATGCTCGGGTCATTCCTTCCGGTGCTTATCGGCGATGTGGCGCTGGGCGCTTCGAGTTGCGGGTGTTTCGGGGCGGTTCAGATCCCGCCGTGGGTCACCCTCGTCGACCGATGTCTTCTTTCTTGTTTCCCTGGTGTTCCTGGCCCGCGGAGTCCCGCCGTTGAAGATGCCTCGATCGCTTCCGACCTGGCAGGTCGTCGCCGTCGGGGATCTGGTCGGTGCTCAGCGTCGCGGTTGCGTTTGGTCTGACTCCGTCGGGCATTTCCGGGGAAAGCGCCGGGTCCGGTGGGTCTGAGATCACATCAGCGGGACCGGCCGAGGGCTATTATCTACCGGACTACACCGCGTGGATCGGCACGCCGTTTCGTGGAGCTCGATGTGGCGGCGTGGATTCGGGGTCTTCCCGAGGATCTCGACGAGGGTCAACAGTACGTTCTTTTCTACCGCAAGGACTGCGAGCACTGCCACGAACTCATGGAGTTCTTCTTCGCCGATGAGCTCCCGCTGCCGACCACGGCGGTCGCGGTGCCCGAAAGGGCGGGTTTCCCGACAGTCGGGGTTCAGCCCTTTGTCTGTGCGGGTTGTGCCGTCTCGCCGAGCTTCCCGCCGGGGTCGACTGGTTCATGCAGACGCCGGTGCTGGTCAGACTGACCGATGGAGTGGTCGACTGCGCCGCCGAGGTCACCGCCGACAACCCGATCTGCCTGGATGTTTATTGAGAGTTCGAGAATCGGGTGCAACGACTGGTCGTCGGTCGACTGTCGTTCGAAAAGCTGATTGACGTAGCAGTTCTGCAGGAGCGTAGGCTGTGTTATAGTTCGATCCGCGATGCATCTATGAGAGCATCGAATAGACTATGGTAACGAAATCAACAGGAGGTGGATGATGCGGAAGTTCGTTTCCCCGGCGATCGTCATTCTGCTCGTGGCTGGGCTCACCGTGACCGGCTGCGCGTCGAAGAAGTACGTGCAGGAGCAGGTCGCCAACAGCGAGTCGGTCACCAACGGTAAAATCGGTGAAGTCCAGACTTCGGTCGAGGGCAACCAGAAAGAGATCACGGCCCTTCATCAGAAGGATGCCGAGATGCAGAAGCAGCTCGACAAGCTCAGCGCGACGGCCAAAGAAGCGCTCGATCGCGCCAAGAAGGCCGGCAAGCTCGCCGAGGGCACCTTTATCGCCGAGGTCATTCTGACCGATGAGGACGTTCGCTTCGGTTTCGACAACGTACGACGCTGTCGGACGAGGCCAAGGCCGCCCTCGACGCCTTCGCCGAGAAGGTGCATCGCGAAGAACGTCGGCGCCTATCTCGAGATCCAGGGCTACACCGACAACATCGGCAGCGAGAGCTACAACCTGAGCCTCGGCTACAAGCGCGCCGAGATGGTCATGAAGTATCTCGCCACCGAGAAGGGTTTCCCCCTCCACCGCATGAACGTGACGTCGTACGGTGAGTACAAGCCCATCGCCGACAACAGCACCCGCGAAGGCCGCGCCCAGAATCGTCGCGTCGCCCTCGTGCTCATGAAGTAAGGATTTCTCATCGAGAACTCAAACCCGGGCTTCGGCCCGGGTTTTTTTCGTTCGGAAAGTGAGATAATGAACCTGCCATGAAATCCGTCAGGATGCAGGTGCTCGCGGTCTTGGGTGGAAGCGTCGCGACACCCGAGGAAGAGATCGTCGCCGAGCGAGTGGGCGCCACGGCCGCCCGTGGCGGTTGGATCACCTTGACCGGCGGTGGCCCGGGCGTGATGGCCGCCGCCTCTCGCGGCGCCGTCGAGGCCGGGGGTCTGACCCTGGCGATCCTTCCCAACGCCTTTGCCGGTGGCGGTTACCCGAATCCCTGGGTCCATATTCCGGTATTCACCGGCGCGGGAAACGCGCGCAACGCCTTCAACGTGTTGTCGGCGTCTTTGTGCGTGGCCATCGGTGGCGGGGCGGGCACCTTGTCCGAGATCGCGCTGGCGCTCAAATCGTCGATCCCGGTCTGGTGCTGGGGGAGTTGGGGAATCGAGGCGCCGACCGGTGGTCCACCGGCGGATCTGCGGGTCTTCGACGAGCGCAGACGAGCTGATCGAGGCGCTCGAGGACGTGCTGATTCTGAGGATTGCTTCTCGCGGGCTGAGTCGCATCGGCATAGGTCACGTCTGATCTGCCGTCTGCGGCTGGGATCAGGCCATTCGCGTCCTCGGTGTCCGGTGCCGCTGATTCCGAGCGCCGCAACTGCGCTACTATTTCCCGCAGTCTTTGATGGAGGAATGATGCAAGAATCGAAGCCGGTCAAGTCGAAGCTGCTGCCCGCCAACGCCTACCGCAAGCTCGAACCGGGCGAGGTCTACGATCCCGTCGTCCCCGCCGATGATCTGCGACCCGAGGTCACGCTCTGGTCCATCGGGCTCGGGGTCGCCATGGTGGTGCTCTTCACCGCGGCCTGCGCCTACATGGCCCTGCGCGCCGGGCAACGCCATCGAGGCATCGATCCCCATCGCCATTCTGGCCATCTTCTTCGGCAAGATGCGCCAGCCGGTGAGCACCATCCTCGAGAACGTCATGGTCCAGTCGGTCGGTCAGGCGGCCGGGGTGGTGGCCGCGGGCGCGACCTTCGTCGTTCCGGCCATGTACATCAACCAGCTCGATGTCTCCTGGTGGCAGATCTTCCTCGCCTGCTTCATCGGCGGCTCTCTCGGCGTGGTGCTGATCATTCCGCTGCGGAAGTACTTCGTGAAGGATCTGCACGGCGAGCTGCCCTTCCCCGAGGCCACGGCGATCAACAACATCCTGGTCACCGGTGAGAGTTCGGCCGGCGGCGCCGGCAAGATCCTGCTGATCTCCTTCGCCATCGGCGCACTCTTCGACTTCTCCATCGAGGCGCTCCACCTCTGGAACGCCAACCTCTCGAGCTCGACCCTGCTCGGCGGTCTCGGATCCGGCCTCCGGATCGAGGTCCAGTTGACCGCCATCGCGGCGCTCTTCGGACTCGGCTACATCATCGGCATCCGCTACGCCTCGATCATCGCCTCGGGATCGGTCCTGGCCATGCTCGTGATGGTCCCGCTGATCTATGTCTTCGGCAAGGACATCGACGGTCTCGCCTTCGCCGGCACCACCTACCAGATTGCGGACATGAACGCCACGGCCATCTTCGGCGCCTTCGTCAAACCCATCGGCATCGGCGCCATCGCGATCTCGGGTCTCATCGGCATCCTCAGGATGTGGAAGATCGTGGCGTCGTCGGTCACCCTCGGGTTCAAGGGCTTCTCCAAGGCGGCGCAGGCCGAATCCGACAAGCACCGAGCGCACCCAACTCGACATGTCGCCGAAGAACGTCCTGCTCATCCAGGCGGCTGCGACCCTCGGCCTCGGCGTGCTCTTCTTCATCGTCGCCATGGTCACCCCCGGCGATGGGGGAGCGGCGGCCTACGGGTTCGCCGCCAGCCTCAAATTCGGTCTCGTCGGGATGATCGTCGGTTTCCTGCTGAGCTTTCTCTTCACCCCGGTGGCGGCCCAGGCCATCGCCATCGTCGGCGTCAACCCGGTGTCCGGGCATGACGCTCATCACGGTGGTGCTGGCCATCGGCTGCATGATCATCATCGGTCTCAAGGGCACGGCGGGGATGATCATCGCCCTGATCATCGGCACCGCGGTCTGTACCGCGCTGTCGACCTCGGGCGCCGTTGATCACCGACTTCAAGATCGGCTACTGGCTCGGGTCGACACCGAGGAACCAGGAGCGGTGGAAGTTCCTCGGCATGGTCGTGGCGGCGTTGGTGGTCGCGGCGGTCATTCCGCTCATGGACAGCGCCTATCACTTCGTCGTCGAGGATCCCGCCACCGGTCTCATGGTGTCCAACGAACGCGTGCTGCCGGCCCCGCAGGCCAACATGATCGCCGCGGTCTCCAACGGTTTGATGAGCGACCCGGCCAACCAACCCTGGCTGCTCTACGGTCTCGGCGGGGTGGTCGCTCTGATGCTGCTGATGAGCGGCGTCCCCATGTTGGCCTTCGCCCTCGGGATGTACCTGCCGATCTCCATCAACGCGGCGGTGCTGGCGGGTGCCGCGGTGGCGTGGCTGGTCTCCAAGACCGGAGGCAGCGACAAGGTGAGGGAGGCCCGGGCGGAGCAGGGCATCCTCATCGCCTCCGGGCTCATGGCCGGTGCGGCGATCTTCGGCATCATCAGCGCGGTCTTCCGGGTACCCAAGCTCGGCGCGTTGATTCAGTACGTCAGCGTCGGGGTCGATTTCTGGCTCGAGGACGTGGCCGGCACCGCGGTGCTCGAAGAGCACGCGCACGCCTGGTACACGGGTTTCCAGGGTCAGATGATCGGCTGGTCATGCTGCTCGTTCTCGCTTTCGTCTGCTTCCTCCTCGCGCGACTCGGCGCGAAGTGGATGCTCGACGAGCGAGAGTGAGTGACAACTGAGGACGAGGGTGAGGTCAGGGTCGTTTACGACTCCGCGACTCCCACTACTCCAGCGTCACCTTCGCGTCGCCGACGCCGACCGAGATCTCGATGACGTGCTCGCCGGCGCCGGTCCACTCGGCCGATTTGCCGACAAAACCGGACGAGGAGATCTTCTCGCCGCGAACCGTGAGCTGGGCGTCGCCGACGCCGCCCGACCCGTCCACCGAGCCGTAGTCGGCGGCGGCGGCCCGCACCGAGGCGTCACCGACGCCGATATCGATGTTGAGGTCGCCGGAGACGGCCGCGGCGGTGACGTCGCCGACGCCGATGTCGACGGTGAGATCGACCGGAAAGACCGCGGATCTCGACGTCGCCGACACCGAGGTCGAGGTCGAAATCGAGCCGGGCCGGGAGTTCGATGGTCCACCGTTCCTCGAAGTGGCGGTCGTCGCTTTCGGTCTCGATCTCGAGCCGCAGCACGCCCTTGGAGACATCCATCCGGAGCTCGGCCTCATCGACCTCGCCTGGGCCTTCTTGAGGGACGAGAAGAAACCCGCCGCGGCGGGCCTTGAGCTCGACCGTGACGACAACCTCGTCGGCGCCGTCGACTGCGGTGATTTCGATGTCGCCGACGCCGGCGTCGATCCGAACGGATCTCGAGCCCGGCAGCGGGCACCGCGCCGTCGAGGGTGCGGGGTGCGGCGGCCGAGAGCGGTGCGGCGATGGCGAGGGCGACTGCCAGGGCGATCCAGCTTCTTTTCATTGATGCTCCCTTCGCTCGGTCACGGTCCGGGCCGATGTACTTCGAATGGTAAAACGAAAATCGCGAGCGAATAGGTTCTCGCGCAGGCGTGGATCAACGTCCGACCTATTTGCCGCGTCTTCAGTCCTCGGTGGTGCCACCCCACCACGTCCCGGCTTCGAGGATGACATCGCCGGAGGCGGACTCGACGAGGATCTCGGGGCCGTCGCCGCTCAGGGTGACGGTGTCGCCGGCCTCGTTGACGATCCCGGGAAAGTCGGACCGAAGGCTGCCGCCGATGGTCCGCAGGCTCCCCCGGGGAGCGGTCCCCTCCGGGAGGGTGAGCCGGATCGCGGCTGGAGTCGCTGCGAACGACGACCCGGTGCTCGGTCTCGAGGCGGTCCCAGGTCAGGGTGATCTTTCCGGTCGAGGTGACCACTTCGGCGTCGCCGGAGAGATTGTCCATCCAGACGCTCCCGGAGGCGGTGTCGACGTGGACCTCGCGGGCGCCGCCGGAGAGGCTGAGGTTGCCCGATGAGGTCCGCGCGAAGAACCGATCGAGGGGGCGGATGAGCTCCAGTCGGGCGTCGCCGGAGGCGGTTCGGATATCGACCGCCGCGGCGGCGCCGACGAGTTCCATGTCGCCGGTGGCGGTTCGAAGATAGAACGGTCGTGCGTTGGGAAAATCCCCTCGGACGGAGATCGGATCCGCCGGTGGTCGTGATATCGGGAATGACGTAGCCGGGCAGCAGAAAGCCGAGTCGGGTGCGTGCGGTCAAGGTGCCGAGACCGAGAAAACCCGAACGCCCCGGGTTGACGGTGATGCTGATCCGTCCCGTCCGACGACCTCGGTGGTCGGGGATGTGGCTCGAGATGAACCGCTCCGCTCGTTCCTCGCCGACCCCGGAGATGTGAAGTTCGGTGGCGACCTCGACCTCGTTGACAGTCGGCGGTCCGAATCCGGATGTCGACGGTGGCGGTGTCGATCACGACCCGGGTGCCGTCGGGAGCCGCGAAGGTCTCGGTCTGGGAGTGTTCGCGCTGGGCGGCGTGAGCGCCTGTCCAACTCAGACCGAACAGCGCCGCGACAAGAATGCTCTTGATGAACCTGGATGAGCGTTTGGTGAGCATGGTCGTGGTTCCTCTCACCGGGATGGGAATGGGACCACCGTCCCGGGTTCCGCTGCCGGCGGTGGGATCGGCCCATCGTCGAGTTGGGGTTGCTCGCCGATGGCCGGGAGCGCGCGGTCGATCTCGGTGATGATCGTGATGTGGCGACCCGTCCGGCTCCACTCGAGGCAGCGCCTGAGTGCGCGTTCGATTCGCGAGATCTCCGATCTCGATGTGGTGCTGTCTCGAGTGTCCACGCCCATCATGCTACCAAAAAAGGGGGTGGGACCGGTGGCCCTCACCCCCAGATCGAGGTTTCGACCGATCAGTTCTTTCTCTGCCGGGCCTTTTGCCCCTTCTCGCTGGCTGGATCGGCCTTCGTTCGCCCTTGGGCGGGTCGTGTATCGGATGTGTCGTCCCTGACAGGCTCGGGAAGCACCTGGCGCGCGCCGGAGGGTGCGCCGGCCGAACGCGGCGACGACGCCTTCACCGAGGCCCGGGCCCGGGATGGGGGAGCCGCCGGGGGGGTTGGATTTTGTGGCTGAGTGATCCGTTGCGGCCCGTTTCCCACTGACCTTGACCGGGTTCCGCCGGTCGGGCTGGTCTTTGGTGTATCCAGGGCACGACGACTTCCCTCGGCCGAAGGGAGCCGGTCCCTCGGTTGGTCGTAGGTCGTGGGGCGAGGTCGATCGGCTATCGGCGCGCGAGAGTCCGTGCGTGCTACCGGAGAGCCCGCGCTGGATCTCGCCGGAGGTGCGCGTTTCAACCCGCCTGGTCGCCGGGTTGACTTGGCCCTCGGTCCCGGTGTTCTTGCGCTCGGCTGAAGCAGCGGACCGCCCGTCGCCGCCGGTGACGCGTTTCCGGGCGACCGGGGCCAGGGCGCGATCGACGGTCTCCGGCCCATGGCGCCTGACCTCCGCCGCCTGTCCCTCCGGGCGGACGACCCGCACGGAATGACCGTCGATGGTTGCCTGTCGCTCCACCACCCGGGTCTCTGGAACCGAGCGGCCGCTGCGTTGTTCGACCTCGGATCGCGTTGGCGGTGTCGCCATGGCGGTGACCCGCGAGCGAGCGGACTGGTGGGTCACCATCTCGTGAGTCACGGCGTGCTGGGCCACGTTGTCGGCGTTGAGCCCCGACCAGGGGACCCAGGTCGCATACCTGGCATCCCGCCAGCCATCCTCGTATCCGTAGGCGTAGCCGTCGGAGCGGCCGGCCGCATAACCCCGGTTCCAACCGTTGGTAGTAGCCGCGGTTGAAGTGGCTCCAACCCACGGGTGCGCACGGATACCAACCGACGTGGATCCCCGAACTCACCCAGACGACGTTGCCGGGGTGGTAGGCATACCCGGGCGACCACACCCAACCGACGGTGCTGTACGCCCAGTTTCCGTAATGGTGGGGGGCCCAGCCCCAGGGCTCGTAGGCGACCCAGGTCCAACCCAGGGAGGTCCAGACCCAGCGGCCGTGGGTGTAGGGCTGCCATCCGGCTGCGACCCAGGGTCGCCAAACCTGACCGAGGCCGTCGACCCGAACCCACTCGCCGTAGCCGGCGAGGGTGGCGGAGAACCCGTAGGACGGAACCGCGGAGTCCCAGGATGATCCCCAGATGCCCCAGTTCGAGGTACCGAACCCGAAGCCGAGTCCGCCGTTCGAGACCTCGAGCCCCACGTAACCGGCGGCGTGGGCCGGCACCGCTGCGGTGGAGAGGACGACAACGGCGGCGAGCACGATGGTGGTTGTTCTGGTCATGGCGGCCTCCTTTCACCAAGACCAAGAGCAACGCTCGTGCCAAGTCGCGTAAGGATTCCCTGAAGCGCCGATAGAACGGTGGTGCGGTCAGGGGCTTCGCAGTTGTTGCGTGGTGCTGTGAGATACTGAGGAGATGTGTCCCCTGGAGAGGACAACTGGGCGCGATTCGCGGCTCCGGAACGCCAGCAGGGTGCCTGGCTCTCTTTTCGCCGCGAAAAGGTGCCTGGCACCCCCTCGTGCGCTTCAGGAAACGCGGATTCCTGGGACGCCGGCCTTCTGGGCCGCCGGGGTCGGCCCAGCGTCCGCGATTGTGGGGGTGGGCGTCTCGGCCTGCCCGTCAGTATCGAAGAAGAACGAAGCGCGTGTCCGAGAGATCGTGTGACGCGCCGGCTTGCGGGAGTGGTTCGCGGATCTCGAGGATTTCTGGGGCACCGGCCTTCTGGTCCGCCTTCGGCGACCCAGCGTCGCACCATCGGCGTGGTCGCTCGGGTGGTGGATTGGAGAGTCTGCGACCACGCCGATGGTGCGCCGGCGGCCTCCATCCGAGCCGGAAGAGGTGATCTCATCGCGCATCCCGGGGGAGCCCGCCTTGACGTTGTTCGCGGCGCGGTTGGTCGCCGGGTCGGGCATGAGCGAACAACGTCAAGGACGGCACGCCCGAGGATCGCTCCTTTCGCTCCGACCCGGGGCGAATTCGGTTCCGGTTCCGGGTGCTACCGCCGATCGCTGACCCTGCCGCCGTCTGCTGTCCGTGATCGCTGTCGCTGTCGCTGTCTCCTGTCACGGCCACTGAGACGGCCACGGAGAAGGGGTGCCGCTACTTCGGATCCCGCTGGTACAGATACGCGCAGTCCTTGAGTGTCCGGCGCGGACCCCGATCGGCACACGGCGTGCTTCGCGCCGGACCACATGGCCGCCGACCCGGTCTCGCCGTCCTTGTTGACGGCGTAGAACTTGACGTCGAAGGACGGGCGGCCCTTGTCGTCGAGAAGATAGGGCACCCTGGTTGCCCGGACCATCCGCTCGAGGGCGGCGAGGCAGGCGGCTTCGGGGCTGAGGCCCGCTCGCATGAACTCGACCACGGTGTGGCCGCCGGCGATCTGGATCACCGACTCGCCACGACCGGTGGAGCCGGCGGCGCCGACCTCGTTGTCGACAAAGAGCCCGGCGCCGATGAGCGGCGAGTCACCGACCCGACCCGGGATCTTGAAGAACAGACCGGAGGTGGTCGTCGTGCCGCCGACATCGCCGTTCCCGTCGACCGCGCAGAGGTTGATGGTGCCGGTGGGGCGGACCGCGCCGTAGGTCTCGATGAACCAGCGGACATCGGGATCCTCGATCTGACCGGGGGCCGGAATCCAGTCGTCCACGTCGGACATGTTGGCCTTCCAGTAGAGCCAGATCTTGCGCGCCTTCTCGGTGAGGAGGTTCTCCTCCTCGAAACCGATGGTGCGGGCGAAGCGCGCGGCTCCGTCACCGACCAGAAGGACCCGGGTTGTTCGCTTCATGACCTGAAGCGCGATCTGCGCCGGGTGGCGAAAGCCCTCGATGGCGGCGACCGCACCGGCCCGCATGGTCGGGCCATCCATACAGCAGGCAGTCGAGCTGGACCACTCCCTCGGAGTTCGGCAGCCCGCCGTAGCCCACGGTGACGTCATCGGGATCGTCCTCGACCACCGCGACGCCGTCGACGGCGGCCTCGACCGCCGAGAACCCCGGCGTCCATCTGCGCCACCGCCCGGCCCACGGCCTCGAGACCGTTGGCCGAGGCCACGGCGACCGACGCCGATCCCTGGGCGTGGACTCGAGGGACGCCGGCCGTCGCAAGAGCCGGCGGTCACCAGCGCGCCACCGACCACGAGCTCGACGACGCGACAGGCCTTCGAGATTGATCGGACGGGGAGACGGTCTCGGTGGGTGTGTGTTTCATGGCATTATCGTGAGCATCTCACCTTCGCCTGTCAAGCGGTGGCGAAATCGCGTCGGTATCGATATTGCAATGGTCTTGATCGCGACTCGATGGCTGCTCGTTGGCAACTCGGATCGAGGTGGTCTACCATGAGAACGAGAAGACCGTTCAAAAGACCGGTGGTGAAACGATCGTCAGGTCGGCGGTGCTGGCGCTGCATCGGACAGTCACGGATGGACCAGAGACATGTGGAGAACCGATGATGGCAGGTCACGACAGATCGAGTGGAATCCTGCGCGCCGTTTTGGCAGTGTTCCTCGGAGCAATCGTGGTCGAGTTGTAGCCCGCGTGGCGGTCAGGCCGGGGCGACGAACGGCCCCGATTGGACCGATCTGCGCGAGCGGATGGTGCGGCAGCAGATCGAGACCCGCGGGGTCAAGGACCCGGCGGTCCTCGCAGCCATGCGGACGGTGCCGCGCCACCGATTCGTTCCCGACGACTACCGTGAGGCCTCGTACCAGGACTCGCCACTCCCCATCGGCGAGAGCCAGACCATCTCGCAGCCCTACATCGTCGCCCTCATGTCCGAGCTGCTCGAGGTCAGACCCGGGCGACAAGGTGCTCGAGATCGGCACCGGTTCGGGCTATCAGGCCGCGGTGCTCGCCGCGATGGGGGTGGAGGTCTACACCGTCGAGATCCGCCAGGGTCTGTGCGAGCGCGCCGAGGTCATCCTCGCCGATCTCGGCTATGACAACGCCCACGTGCGCTGCGGCGATGGTTATGGCGGTTGGCCCGAGGAGGCGCCCTTTGCCGGTGTCATCGTGACCGCGGCGCCGGACCGGATCCCCGAGCCTCTCATCGAGCAGCTCGCCGTCGGGGCGCGGATGGTGATTCCCCTCGGCGATTTCTACCAGCAGCTCATGGTCATCAAGAAGACCGATGACGGGGTCGAGGAACGGTCGGTGATCCCGGTGCGCTTCGTGCCCATGACCGGCGAGATCGAACGTCAAGGCGAGGACAGACAATAATTATGAATTATGAATTATGAATTTTGAATTACATCGCATGATGACCCGAAGCGATGAGGCACCCCTGCGATGGAATTCAAAATTGAGAATTTAAAATTAAGAATTCCATTCAGCCTTCCAGTGCACATCAACCTCCTTGCGCGCTATAGTGTCCCCTCCGGGAGGGGTTCATGTGCGGAATCGTCGGGGTCATCAACAACAACGGGCGGCCGGTGGTGGGCGATCTCGGCAACGGGGCGCACTTTCTCCAACACCGGGGCCCGGCCTACGCCGGACTCTTCCTCTTCGACCCGGCGCGGCGGAGATACGCCCTCGAACGGGGTGAAGGCCTTGCCGACGATATCTTCAAACCCCTGGCCGATCTCCACGGCGACCTCGGGATCGCGCACACCCGATACAAGACCTTCGGCGGCGGCGGAACCAGCAACGCTCAGCCGTTTTTCGATGCCTTCCTGGGGCTGTCGCTGGCGCACAACGGTCACATCACCAACGTCAAGCAGATCGACGCCGAACTCGGGCAACGAGGGCAGGCGCTGGCAGCCAACTGCGATGCCGAGCCGTTGCTGCGGGTACTCGCGCTGTGGATCGAGCATTTCCGGCGTAACGATCCGGCCGCCGAGGAGAAAGAGATCGTCTTCAAGGCCATCGCCGAGATTCAGCAGCGGGTCACCGGAGCGTACTCGGCGGTAGCCGTGACCCCGTCCGGGCTCTATGCCTTCCGCGACCCGCACGGCTTCCGGCCCATGGTCAGGGGCCGGCGGGTGAGTGGAAACACGACAACCATGATGATCGCCTCCGAGACCCTGGCCCTCGAGCAGAACGGGTTCACGGTGGACGAGGAGGTCCCGCACGGCACCGCGCTCTTCATCGACCGCAACCTCGAGATCGACGAGCGCGTGCTTGTCCAGAAGGAGCCCGACCCTGCGCCTTCGAGCTCATCTATTTCGCCGATGTCGAGTCGAAGATGATGGGTGACCCGATCCGGACCTTCCGCTGGCGGGCGGGCCGGGCGCTGGCCCTGCACCTCATGGAGACGGCGCCCGAGCTGGTCGGTGAGATCGATCTCGTGGTGCCGATCCCGCACTCGCCGATCCCGGGCGCCGAGGCCTTCGCCCAGAAGCTCGAAAAGGAGTTCAACGGCGGGGCGGTCCAGATCCAGTACGCGACGCCGATCTCCAAGTACCGCTACGGCGGCCGGATCTTCATGGAGGAGACCCAGGAGGCACGCGACGAGGCCGCCATGCTCGACTTCCGCGTCGACACCATCTCGGTCAAGGACAAGAACATCTTCATCGTCGATGACAGCATCGTCCGCGGCACCAACGCCAAGCGGATCGTGCGGGCGTTCCGTGCGGCGGGCGCGAAGTCCATCTGGTTCGGCACCCTCTGGCCCATGGTCATCGATTCGTGCTTCCAGGGCATCAACACCCCGACCCAGTCCGAGCTCATCGGCGCCCGCTTCGCCCGCGATGTCGACGCGGTCCAGACCGAGCTCGGCGTCGACCGGCTCTTCTATCTGCCCATCGAGGTCTTCCAGGAGAAGGTCATCAAGGGCGCTCCGGCCTGCATGGCGTGCACCACCGGCAAGCGCGCGGTCATGTTCGAACATGCGGGGACGGTGTTGCCGCCGGAATGATCCGCTCGCTCCGAAAACGGCGAAGGGAATCCGCAGGCGGATTCCCTTCGCCGTTTTCGGAGGATAGGTAACGACGGCCGTCGCGATCGATGGCCAACGACATCCTGTCATCGACTCCCTGCGGGCGGGACGCCCGCACCACAATGGCCAAGGACCTCAATGAAGAAAGAACGCGGGCTCATTGTGGTGCGCGCGTCTCGCGCGCAGGTCGATCTCCGAGGGTTACGAGAGCAGCCGGCTAAATCACCTGTTCTGCCAGCCCGAAGAGCCTTGGATGGCTCAGAATGATCGTGAATGGAGCGCTCCGGGCGGCCCATCGGCTCCCGATTAGTGGTTCGCGAGTTCATCCCGACAGGCCTTCAGGACCCTCTCGTGCAGCAGCCCGTTGGTGGCGACGATGCCTCGTCCGGTCGCCAGTCGCCGACCCTTGGAGAAATCGAGCGGGTTGCCGTCGAGATCGCTGACCCGGCCGCCGGCTTCTTCGATGACGATGGCGCCGGCGGCGTGGTCCCAGACCTTTTCACGGTAGCTCTCGTCGCGCGGCAGGCGGAGGTAGATCGAGGCCTCGCCGCGGGCCAGGACGGCGTACTTGCACTGCGAGTCGATGCGGTAGGGCTCGGCGGTGATGCCGAGCCGGCGGGCGATCCCGGCCTGAATCGAGTGCGCGGCGTGGGCGGCCTCCACCGACTCGCAGACGATCGCCCGGCTCGAGTCGGCGATGGCGTCGACCCGGGCGGGCACGGGCTCGCCGCCGGCGACCGGGGTCGCCCACGCGCCGGCGCCGAGCGTCGCGTGGAAGACCCAGCCGTCGCCGTTGCCGCGTTCGCCCGGCGCCGGGAGATTGGGGCACCCGAGGGCGCCGACCACGACCCGACCGCTGTCGACCAGGCCAGGGCGATGGCGTACTGCTGGCCGCGGAGAAAGCCCTTGGTTCCGTCCACGGGATCCAGCACCCAGTGCCGACCCTCGGCGCCGCCGGGGTGGTTGCCACGATCGAGGGCGGCCGCGATGCCGAGGAGCGTCCAGTCTCGGCGACCGCGCTGCGGCTCAGGGCCCGACCTTGTCCGTCATGGTGGGGGAGGCGTCGAGCGAGCTCGAGTCCTCCTCGGCGAGAAAGGCGTCGCCGGGGAATCGCTCGGCGAGACGATGACCGATCACCGCCTGGACGGTCAGATCGGCCAGGGTCACCGGTGAGCGATCGCCCTTGGTCAGCGAGTCGGCGTTGGCCACGACCTCGTCCTGAACCCTGCGGGTCAGGGCGCACGCCTCGGCGACGAGCGATCTGGCGAACTCGGTTTCGGCTTGGTACATCGAACCTCCAGCGGCCGAGAGAGTCTACCGTATGCGGTTGGTGGTGCTGACGCTACCGAAGTCGCTGATCGCGGTGTCCCGCAGCACCGGCCTTCTGGCCCACCTCCGGCGGCCCAGCGTCGTCCCATCGGCGTGGTCGCTCGGGTGGTGAATTGGAAGGCTGCGACCACGCCGATGGAACGCCGGCGGCCTTCTTCCGAACCTGGATAGCCAGGCAGAGACGCGCCTCCCGGGGGAGCCCGGCAGCGCCATTGTGCGCAACTTGTCGCGATGCCGGTAGGGTGCACTGGCACAATGGCGTGCCCGGCACGCCCGAGGGAGGCTCCTGTCCCGCTCATCCGGCGCGTTGGTGGTTCCGGTTGCCGGACGCCGCCGCTGCCGCTGGCGCTGCCCCGGCCGCTGTTCCTGCCACGGTCTCGGCCACGGGAGCGGGAAGGATCTTCCGATGTACCCTGTACTCGATGCCGGAAGGAACGCCGATCCCTCGCCACACCACCTTCGACTGGCGGATCTACGCCGAGGCGACCTGCGCGGGGTTGACGGCATTGGTCCCGCTGCCCTTGGTCGATCTCGCCTTCGAGACCTATTTTCGCCGCCGAATGCCCACCACCATCGCCCGGGTTCGTCGTCGGGATCTGGCCGACGGAGCCCGGCGCCGTCTCGCGGGCGGGGGCGGGCCGGTCCTCTCACTGGAGGGCTGCCTCGCTCTGCCCCTGAGCTTGGCGCGGTACATCACCAAGAAGATCTGGCGCAAGGTGGTCTACGTCTTCGCGATCGCCGATGCGACCTCGCTCGTGAGCGCCTATTGGCACCGGGCCTATCTCCTCGATCACGTCATCAGCGCCGGTCACACCGGTCCGGAGGTCGACTGGCGCCGATCGGCCGAGGTCTTCGACAAGGTTCTGAACGAGACCGACACCGGTCCTCTCATGGGTCTCGCCCGGCAGACGGTGTCGAGCGTCCACCGGGCTCTGCGGCTCCTGATCCTGGCCCGGCGTCGCGGCGCCGCCGAGGAAACCGAGTCGCTGTCGAGCATTCTCCGCTCGCACTGGGACGCGGCCGAGAGTTCGCTCGTCACGGTGGCTTTGCGCTACAACGACGAGTACGCCCGCTCCCTGGAGGTGGATCCGCCGCCTCGACGGAATCACTGGAAAGATCGCCAAAAGACCGGGGATGACGGATAATGCCACGCGGAGGAGAAATCATGCGAATCATCATCTGTCTTGCGGTCGTGGCGGCGCTCTTGGGTCTGACGGGGTGCGCGAAACACGAGCCGGCGCCCGCGGATCCCGCCCCGAGTCAACCGGAAGCTTCGGTGGAACCCCAACCCATCGCCAGTGAGGACTTCGAATCCGGCGAGGCTGAGGGCGTCGTCGAATCGGGCGATCAAACCGACAAAGGGGCAGAGCCCGAGAAAACGCCGTAGGCGAGCGAACTTCGAGTCAGTCTATTCGAGATAACCCAGGGCATCGAGTTGTTCCTGGGTCGCCTTGTCGACCTCTGCCCCGGTGGGGTCGGTTGCGGCGGCTGACCCGGCTTGCTCGCCCCTGGCCGCAAGGTGTTTGGCGAACTCCTGCCACTTCGTTCGGAGTTCGGCGAGAACTTCCGGATGGCTTGCCGAGACGTCCTCACGTTCCATGGGATCGGCGACGATGTCGAAGAGACGTTCGACGGGCCGGCCGTTTTCGACGGCATGCTTTTCGAGGCGGTACTTCCACTGCTCGGTCCGTACGATGCCGTAGTCGATGGTGCTGTAGTACGCCGTCAGAGGGTCGAGAGTCCCGCCCTGAATGAGAGGTCGCAGGCTGACGCCGTCCATGGACGAGGCGGCATCGGATAGACCGACATAGTCGAGGATCGTCGGTGCGAGATCGACCATCCGGACGATCTGTCCGATCCGGATCCCGCCCGGAACGCCGCCCGGGGGACGGATCAGACAGGGGAATGCGGATCAACTCTTCGGCCAGCTTGCTCTCGAAATGGTGTGTGACATAACCGTGGTCGAAGAACTCCTCGCCGTGGTCGGCGGTGATGATGATGAGCGTGTTGTCGAGCATTCCGAGCTCATCCATCACCGTGAGCATGCCCCCGAGTTGGGCGTCGCAGAAGTGAATCTCACCCTCGTACAGACCCAGAAGGTGCTCGATGAACTCCGCTTTCGAGATGCCCAGCTTTTCCAGAGACGGGTGCACGATTTGGGCGGGGTCCGCACCCCACTGCCGGTGGAGGAAGTGGTAGAGGGCGCCGTTGATTTCGATATCGGGGAGATCGGTAAAGGTGCGAGGGGATACCCGCGAATGCGGTTCCGGGGGGAGATAGGGGCTGTGCGACTCCATCAGATGGACCCACATAAAGGTCGGCCTTTCCCCGAGGGTGCGAAGCGCCGGCACGACCTTGGCCATGACGACATCCGCCGGTGGATAGGCGGCTTCCAGCGGATGCTGCCGGTTCTCCTGGGCGGATTTCATGTAGCCGCCGAAGTCGTCGTAGTCGGTGAAGCCCTGGTTGAAGTTCCGATATTGGGTGAGGTTCGGGTTGGTGTTGAAGCCGAGAGTTCGGAATCCGTGTGACCGGAGGGTTTCCGCCACCATCTGAAGATTGTCGCTGATGATCGGCTTCTCGGCCTCCTCGGGGGTCTCGAACTCGTTGAAACCGTGGTAGGTGAACTTGTTCCACTCGTCGATCCCCTCGAAGTTGGGGAAGAGACCGGTCATCATCGATGGCATCGAGGCCGTGGTGCCGGGGAACGAGGTAACGGCGTCGTCGAACACCGCCGAGTCGGCCGCCAGGACGCCGAGCTTCGGTGTCGTGTCGAAAGACGAGCCCGCCCACGAGACCGAGTCGGCCCGGAGAGCGTCGATGGTGATGAGCAGCACGTTGGGGGGCGGGGCCGGCGGTTCCGGTTGCGCACAGCCGATCAGCAGAGTGATGAAACCGAGCAATGCAATGGTTGGCTTGACAGGGTGCACGAAACCTCCTCCCGGACACGTCAGACAGGTCAACCCTGAGCGAGCCGCGCCGGTATTGGGATTATTGCAGGGTTTTGTTCGCGACCGCTAGAAGCAGCTCTCAGCGGCGCGATCGGGCGGTGGCTGCGTTGACTACAAGGGTGAAGGCAAAGAGGGGATCCGATGGCTGGGCGATGGCTCAACCGGTTACTGCTCACATCGTGCCTGGTGCTGGTCTCAGCTTGTGGATCGGGTTCCGATCGTGAGGAGAAGTCGTAGACATCAGTATCGTTTCCCACCGATATCGTTGGCTTGCATGGCGAGGAGATTCAGAAAAGATGCCAGGCGAAGCCCGGCACACGCTCGTCACGGCACGCTGACTGCAGCCCGGCGCAACCGGAGCGTCGTTCGATCTTCAGACCGGAACCTAACCCAGCCCAGGTCACCGGCCGGAAGATCCACCACCACGGACTGCTCGCTGGCATCAAGGTCGAGGGTCCGATTGAGTTCCCGGCCGTCGATGGCGACAGTCAACAGCACCTTTGCAGAGCGGGTTGCGGTCACCCGCAAATGAAGCCGGGAACCTGCCGGTAGATCCGTCAGTCCGAAGTCTTTTTCAAGGATCACCTCTCGGTTCCGGAGCGTGGCCCTGAGCTCATGCCCCTCGACGTAGAGCTTCGTCGAACCCACGAGAGCCCAGCCACGGGTCTTCAACCGGAACCCGTCCTCGAAGACGTCATCCACCACCAGCTCGCGTCGGGTCACCATCCGGCCCGAGCCGGTGGGTCCGACTCCCGGTTCGGCCGGCCCTCCGGTGAGAAGCGACCATGGGGCGAGTTCGGGTACTGGGAGGGGCCCTCCAGGAGAGACGACATCATCGAGTTTGAGTCGGGAGCTCTCCTCGGGCAGCCGGCCCAAGACCGACGAACTCACGCTCAGGCTGGACCGCTCCCGGACGATCAGGTCGATGTCGTTTTCGGCCACTACCGAGTTCACCACCCGGCCCTGCCCGCCGATTCCGTATCTCCAGTTCTTCTGATAGGCCTCCACACCGGTGGCGCAGCTTGCGATCTCGCAGTTGAGCACCAGGGGGTCGGAATCGTCTTTGATCTGTATCCCTACGACGCATCCGGTGATCCGGTTGTCCACGATGAATGGGTTGGAGCGCTCCCCGATCGAGATCCCCTTGTCTCCACTGCCGACCATCGTGTTGCCCGCGATGAGCGGAGAGCTGTTCATGAGGTCGATGGCGTCGTTGCCCGCGCGCTCGAAGGTGCAACCGGAGATCGTCCCCGAGGTGTAGTCCATATCGATGGCATCCGCGTTGACGTCGTGGAACCAGCAGTCTCGGATCTCGAGTTCGGCGTCGGCGCCACGAAGGGCATCGTCGCCCACCACGTTGTGTGAGAACTCGCACGAGGAAAAGACGACGTTCTTGGCCCGATGAACGTTGACCATGCCGGAGTACCGCAATGCCCCGAATCGCGCCAGGCTGCCGCCGGAAAACTTCACGTGGCTGAAAATGCTCCCCGAGGCGCCGTCACCCTGAAGAGCCAGACAGCCCCACGGCCTACCGTTTTCCAGGGCTTCGAAGACGATGGGTTTTTCGGGCGTCCCCTCGGCCAGGATCCTGCCCAGAACGCGGACATTCACCCCCGGCGCCAGAAGCACCCGGGTTCCGGGCTGGATCACGAGGGTTTCTTGCTCGCCGACCACGAGCTCCGAGGTGAGTCGAACAACCGGCGGCGCGAGCGTTCGAGTGGCCGATTCCGGAATCTGGGGAAGGCGCCAGGGGTGGGTCACCTCGTCCTGCACGGCCGGCCAGGTCGTCGCCGTCACCGTCTCGACGGGTGTTCCAGTGATGGCGTTGTGGGCCTCCACCGCAGTCACCACGACGTCGGACCCCAACAAGAACGGATAGGGAAGCGGCACGGATACCACACGATTGATCCCGGTGTAGGCGGGCAGAATTCGGAGGGGCTGATCCGGAACGAACCAGATTCCGTCATCTCGCGTCTGAACGGAGCCGCGCACCAGGGGCAGGATCCCGTCGTCCGGGGAATCACCGTCGAGATTCCGGGTCAGGATGGGCCCTCGATCGGGATTTTTAACCAGCTTAAGAGCCGTGACATCCACCCCGGCGAGGCCTTGGCACCCGAGCACCAGATCGCTCCCGTAATTCATCATCTGGAGTCGGACATCCTCGATGGTATCCAGAATGCGCTGCCGGTTTTCCATCAGCGCCTTCACGTTGGCCTCGTAGTACCAGCCTCGAATGGGGAACCACGGATTTTCCCGTTCGACGGAAAAAGAGGCTTTGTTGGCGGCGAGATGCCGCCGGAGATCATCGACCCTTCGCTTGAGTCCGTTCAGGTTGTTCAGCCGGTTATAAAAATACTGAAAGACCTCGTTCATCAGCCGCGGGTCACCCGCCATCTTGTGAAAAACGGAGTTGACCACGGAATAACCGGGAGGGGCGTTGCCGGAGAAGATCATCTCGTTTGATCCGATGTAGGGGTCCCAGACGATCGGCTCGATCTTCCCGTCCAACGGATCGACGTAGAACTTGAGGTTGTTGCCGTCCACAGCGTGGTGCTCGTTGAGAAAAAGATGGTACGCCACGTTTCGGACCACGACGTCGCGGTTGAACAACCGATTGAGCTGGAGGAGCCCTTCTCGCCCCGGTGTTCCCAGGGCCCGCGCCATTTCCACCATCTCGTCGCGATCCGTTTCGTCGAGGGTGTTGTCCCGGGCGCTCTTCGGCCAGACCCAAGGGTCCCGAAGCAGGAAGCCCACCGGAAGGCCCCAATGCCACTCGTTGGTGAAGGGTGAACCCTCGCCCTTGAAGATGTCACCCGGCATGCGGCCGTGGCGCCTGAGAAAGCTCTCGTCCACCTCCTCCAGAAAGCGCATCGTTCCATAGAGCTTCCCGTCCACGAAGACCCGTACGGGAGAACTCTCCGGAGCGAGGAGCCCCCAATCCAGCGCCACCTCGTGGGCCAGCGACTCAACGTAGGGAAATTTCACCGTCAGATTCATCCAGCGGTATCCCCGCATGAGATTCTTCTTGGAGGTCTTGATCTTCACGGAGCGCTTCTCGAAGAGCCAGTGGAACCCCGAGTTGCCCCGGATCCTGAGTTTCGCTTTCCGCCATTGTTCTCGATTCAGAATCCGGATCGGTTGGTAGCTCTCGCCGCTCAACGGCAAATCGTCCAGTAGGGCGTCCCAACTCGTACCGGGCACGTGGAGGTGGATCTCGTCGTTTGCCCACAGCCGTTCCGTCGGCACTTGTTCCGCCACCCGACTCACCTCGATGAGCCGCCTCACCTGGGTCACCTTGTCAAGCCAGAGTTTCCAGACCCCGTCTTCGTCCTCGACGACCCGCTGAACGTCGGAGGGGAATCCCGTGGCGATGGAGCTGAACTCTGCCAGGGATCGGAAGAAGAAAAACGGAAGCAGGAGCCCCGGGATCGTGGTCACCAGCACCACGGTCCTCAGCCGAAGCTGCCGGAGCCTCCTCCACAACCGGGCGATCATTGGTCTGCTCCCTGCTCGAACTTGAGCTCCCCGGGGTGGCGCCCCCAGAATTCGACCGTGTACTGTTCCACCGGTCCGAGAGAACGCCCTCCCAGCGCAACGGCATCGAGAATGACACCTTCATCGGCCGACCGAATCCTCAAATAGTGGTTCCACCACGCCGGAGGGTCCTGGCCGCGATTGCCGCTCGCCACCCGGATGAGATTCCCCGCCCGGTGGAAAACGAGTGGAATTTTCGTTCCCACGTCGCCCGCGACCATCACCACCATCCCTTTCGCCGCAAAGTCCTCCAGCCGGGGCATCAATCTGGCCGTGAACTCTTGGGCGTTCCCCGCGCTTGGCCGAGACGATGCGTTCGCCCGCTCCGCGACGGGTGCAAACCTGTCGTCCGCGAGAAACCAGAGCACCCGGTGAAGGCATACCACCAGATTCTCGATCGAGGGATCGGCCGCGGCACGCGCAACCTCCTCCAGGGCGAACTCCAACTGCTCCCCACGGATGTCGCCCGGGTACAGCTCGGTGTCCAGAACCAGAAGCTGGGTGCTTTCCAGCTTTTGGGAGAACCAGGTGGGGCCGAACCTCTCCTCCATGCGGATTCGTGCAGCATCGGGCCGGCCATCGTGGAGGTCGTGGTTTCCGGGCGCGATCCACACCGGGATGGTCGAGGGTTCCCTGATGAGCTCGTCGAACCGGTCCCATCGGGTTGCGGTTCCCTCCCAGACGACATCGCCGGTCAGGACCAGGGCGTCGTTTTCGGCTGTGATGCGGGGCAACTCATCCACGAGCGCCGGCATCATCGGCGGATCGTCGTCCGGCGCTCGACGAACATGCCCCGCCACGGCGATGGAAACGGGTTTCGAGGCGAGGCGCATCCCGGACATGAACCCGTCCGCCTCGTTTTCTCGTCCGAGTTCGCGCAGCGCCCTGCCGAAGTCCTCCGCGAGCCCGAGGCTCACCGGCTTGGAGAGCTCGATTTCCAGCTCCACGACACCCACCTCGTTGGGATCTTCGATCTCCACCGGAGCCCGCCACCCCTTCCAGCGCTCGGTAGACATCCACACCCCAGGGAGTGCGTCGCCATCCACCTCCGCAGGCTCCCAATCAGCGGTAGGCCGGACATCCAACACCGGAGCGGGCGCCGGCGCCAGTGATTCTCCCTTCGGGATCATCCGCAGCGATCCGACGACCACGCCAATAGGCGCCTCATCCGCCACCAGCAGCCGAAGACCGTCGATGTGTTTCATTTTTTGAAACCGCGATCCACCCG
This sequence comes from uncultured Acidobacteriota bacterium, assembly GCA_963704125.1. Lineage (GTDB taxonomy): Bacteria > Acidobacteriota > Thermoanaerobaculia > Thermoanaerobaculales > Sulfomarinibacteraceae > JAHECW01. The sequence continues at coordinate 101,862 of CAVPHA010000010.1, forward strand.
ATCCGCGGATATGGGCCGGGTGCAACCGCCAAACGTGGCGCTTGCCATCCACCATCGCCGGAATTGAGATCCGGTTTGACGCTCGGATTCGCGGCCATTCATCGGTGAAGCCAAGAAAGATCCTGGTGGCCCAGAGTGCCTCTTTGTAGGCGGCGAACGCGTCCACGGCTGCGCCCGGATTATCGTTCGCCAGCCGATATTCCACCAGCCGAGCCACCGCCGGCTCCAGGTTGGGGTTGATGGCCAGCGCGCGGCCGTCGGCCTCGATCGCCTCCGTTCGCAACCCCTGGACCCACAACGCCTCTCCCAGGGCCGCCCAACCTCGGTAATCCCTTGCATCGACCTCCGTCATTTCGCGAGCGGCCACCTCTGCGCCTTGCTCGTCCCCCAACTCCAGCCGGAGGAGGGTCAGTCGGCTGAGGACCTGCTGGCGGAGGCGCCCCACAATCGACCGGAGTTGCTGCGGTCCCATTTCGTTGAGCAGCTCTTCCAGTCTTTCCTGTTCAGCCTCCCGAGACTCCCGCCCCAGCAACTCGGCCTGCCGAACCTGCCTCACCCAGTTCTGGCGATAGCCACGGATCATCTTCTCTTCCAGTCCCCAGGCCCGGTTGGCGTACAGCCAACCAAAGGGAAGCAGATTGAGAGTCAGCAACAACCCCAGCCACACGACGATCAGACGGCGTTCGTTTCGGTAGAACCACCGTCGGATCCCGTGCGGGGAGGGAGGCGCTGTCTCGCCCATGGGGGTCTAGATGTTCACGTTCTCGGCGTGGGTCAACGCCACCTTCGCGTTTCCGTTGGCCTTGCGGATCTCGTCGATGAACTCGCGCTCCGAGGCGCCCTTCTTGAGCACCACGCTGTAGACCGCCTCGAGGAACATGCCCTGGCGAACGCTCTCCACGCTCAGCATGGTGTGCGACTTGAGATATGTGTAGAAGATCTCGTCAAAGCCGGTGTGAGGGTCCAGCCCCTCAGGGAGGTGGACCCTGAGGATCCGCTGGCCTATCGGGTTGGCGAACATCTTGAGAGCGTACATGGCATAGATCATGGCGCAGACGACCAGAGTGAAGATGACCGCGGTGTCGTAAAAGCGGGTGCCGCAGGCCATACCGATGGCCATCACCAGAAAGATGAAGCCGACGTCGCGGGTCTCCTTGACGGCGTTGCGGAACCGCACGATGGAGAGCGCCCCGACCAGCGTGAACGCCCGGGCGATGTTCGACCCGATGATGAGCATGATCACGGCGACCGTCACACCCAGGATCACCGTGGTCGCGGTGAACGACTGGGAGTACGACACCCCCTGATGGGTGGCCCGATAGACGTAGGCGACGATCGTACACAGGGCGAAGCTGAGGCTCAGAGCCACCAGCAGCTCCCACATGGTGAAATAGTTGGCGATCTCGGTGGGCCCGTGAACGAGCTGCTCGATGAACTGATCCATGACGCTTTCCTTTCGCTCTACAGGACGCTTTCCCCAAAAACGAGCTTGTCGATCCCGGCGCAGAACTTGGAGAGTCTGCGAAGCTCGCATTCGAAGTGAGCAACCCAGGTGGTCAGCCAGAGGGGAACGGAGTGGTTGAACTTAATTTCAAGGACCGAGATGTCGGCGGGGAGAAAGAACGTCTCCCCGTCCGGGTTGCCGGTCCAGTCCAGGTCGTGAAGGCGGCAGGTGAGCCGCGTGTCGATAGTGATGCGGAGGCCGGGATCATGGACCGCCTGGTATGCCCGCCGCTGATAGCGGATGTTGATCTTCGGCCGCAGGTCGCACGCCGCGACCAGCCACAAGGCCTCGGCCACCACGGGGTCCTCAGCCAGTTCGCCCGGGCTGCTCCGGGCCCCTCCAGCGGGCGAGGGCAGGATGGCGAAGATGGTCTCGAGAGGCAGACGGGTCCGGCGTTTCTGGACGGTCTTGTCGATCCGCTGCTTGATCTCCACCAGGCCGTGTCCGTCGTTGACATCCTCGTACCGACGCACCCGGAGCTTGCGCCGCACCTTGAGGCCATCGACCTTCTCCCAGAAACACACCCAATCGTCGGAGTCGTAGTAGGTGGAACTGATTCTGTAGACGCCTTCGGGGCCGGTGTGGGGATCCGGAATCAGAAGCTCCCCCAGACCTTCCACGAACGCAAGCGCCTCCTCGGTTGGCATGACGTACTTGAGTTCGAAACGGTTGAAGCTTCGCTGATATCGTTCGGCTATCTCGCTCACGACGCCATCCTACACCGATCTTGGAAGGCTACGCGTCGAGGCGGTGGGTATTGTCCGGTAACGGGATCGTGGCCTGGGAGGGCGGTCGATGGAGAATCAGCGTCCCGCGCTCAGTCGAGGTAGCCAAGGGCACGGAGCTGCTCTTCGTGTTGCTGTGCGGCACGGAGCGTCATGTCAAAGTGCTTCCACTGCCCCGTCTCTTTCATCCATTGCTCGAGTCGGACTTCAAGGGCCACCGCTCGATCGGGTTCGACATCGACGAGATCGTGTTGTTCGAGAGGATCGGCTGCCGTGTCGTAAAGTGCAAAGCTCCATTCCAAGCCATCCAGGATGAGCTGGTAGTGACCGTCATCGACGGAGCGGTATCCCACCTGGTCCGAGAAAGCGACGCCACGGAAGGGGGCTTTGCCGAGAAGTGGTCGCAGCAGACTGACACCATCCATCTCGATCCCGTCAGCAGGGAGGTCGAGGGAATCGAGCACGGTGGGCACGAGATCGACAAGCTGCACGGGCGCGTCAACCTGTTGTGCGGCCCACCCCTCGGGAAACCTCAAGAGCAGCGGAACCCGGGTGAGCGTGTCCCAGACGCCACGGCAGTGCTTGACGTGGCCATGCTCGAGGAACTCCTCCCCGTGGTCTGAGGTCAGGATGAAGAGGGCATCGTCGAGCGCGCCGGTTCCGCGCAACGATCGGAGGAGTTCGCCGAGCATGGTGTCGAAGTAGGAGATTTCGTCGTCGTACAGATCCACGAGATGCTGGATGTCGTGATCGTCGAAATCGATCACGGGGCCGTCGTCATAGAGCATTTCACTGATGGGATTGGGATTGCCGGCCGCAATGAAGTCGAAACCCTCGTACGGGCCCGCGAACTTTCGATGGGCCTTCGGCGGCAGGTAGAAATCGTGGGGATCCATATAGTGGAGGTAGAGGAAGTACGGTTCCTGCAGGTCTTTGACGATTTCCAAGGCCCGGCGATTGACGCAGTCGGCGGCCTTCCACAGACACTGCTCGTCGAAGACGTCGAAACCGCGACCGAAACCAGCCGCATGAGGGGACGATAGCACACAGGGCGTTGCCGACGTTCTGCCGGTCGAAGTTGTCGGCTGGACGGCCGTCGGTAACGGCCAACGGTACGACGGCGATCGAAGCTTGGGTCCTACTTCACCCGGTCGCTTGTGCCGCTGCGCGAGAACTTGCCCGGCGAGGTCGTGGTAGCCGTCGGGGCCGACATAGTCGTAGTCGATGCCGTAGATGCGGCGAGACCTGGTCGGAGAAACAAGCCGTAGTTGGCGATCGGGTTGGCCGGCATGAAGATCCGGCCGAGACCGGGGTAGTCGACCACGGACCCCATCCAGGTCTGCCAGATGTCGGGCGGGCCCGCGACGACGGAGGTCCAGTTGGACGGCGGCCAGACGAAGAGCACCCAGCCGTCGCCGCCGGGGAGCTGGAAGCTCCTCGGCGTCGACTCGCTGGGTGGCGAGGGGCAGCTGGTTGATCTCGACCGCCGGGGCTGGTGACGGTGACGACGTTTTCGTCCTCGTCCCAGGCGTAGTAGGTGTAGGCGAGGCAGTTGGTGGCGACGAGTTCGTCGGGCGGCAGGGGCTGGACGCCCTCGGGCTCCAGGTCGACGGGATGCCGTATGATTCGTCGATCCCTTCCAGGCGAGGAAAGACGGTGCCGATGAAGTCGGTGCCGATCCCCTGGTAGCGCATGGCCCAGGCGGTGGGCAGGGGTTCGCGGTAGTCGGAGACCCCGTTGTTGGGAATCGGCGTAGCGGTGGTAGAACGAGACCGGGAGCCCGATTCCGGCAATGGTGGTGGCGACCGCGCCGAGGTCGACGTCCGCCTCGATGTGGACCGCCGGCGCCGCTGTCACCGTGCTCCCCGAGCGCCAAGCGATGTCACCGACGAGGACGTTGTCGGTGCGGGCCTGGTCGACGAAGTAGACCGGGCGCGTCAGGGAAATCGAGTGTTGCAGCTCTCGACGACGTCGACGGTGAGGTACATCCAGGTGGCGGTGCTGTCGTTGCGAGTCTCGAACCACGGCGCGGGATCGGGAATGTAGGGGTTGCCGAACGGCGGGTTGCAGTCGTCGGAGTAGCAGCGGGGAATGGTCTGGCTGACTGGCCAGCTACCCCTGAAAGAGGTTCGAGGTAACCCGGAGGAATCGGCGTCGTGTAGAGACCGGGGTAGCCCTGAGCGGTGGGCGGGCAGCGGTCGCCGAGGGCGATGGTGGCGCCGGCGGGTCCATGGCCGGCGCCGTCTGCGTGAGGGTGTTGGCGCGACGACATGGGGCCGCGGTCCTGGACGCCCTCGTTCGTCGCTGTGCGGCCCCCAGAAGGTGACCGGCAGCTGACCGGTGCGTAGAGATCTCGCCCATGTCGAACCGGATCATGTCGTAGCCGGTGAGCAGGATGTTGAAGTTGAGGAGCCCCTCGCCGAAGTCGGTCCACAGGGTGACGTGCAGGATCTGCGCCTCCCACGACGTGTTGGTGATGGAGATCAATGTCGTCTCGCCGCCGATCGGGTCGTTGTAGTCGACGGCAACGAAGGGGAAGAGCAGGGTCGCGGCCGGCGCGTTGTCGAAGGCGCAGATGTTGGCGCTCGCCGGACCGGTGGCTGTGAGAATGAGAGCGAGAAGACCGAGAACTCCTGAAATTCGACGCATGGAACGCCTCCAGGTTGTGGTTTTCTCGATTCTACACCGGTTTCTGATCAATCCCGTGATTTCACCGTGGTCGGGATCACACCTGGCTGAACGCCTGATCGAAATCGGCGATGAGATCCTCGGCGTCCTCGCAGCCGATGGAGACCCGCACCAGGCCGTCGCTGATCCCGGCGGCGATCCGGTGCTTCGCGCGGCATCGCGGCGTGGGTCATGGACGATGGGTGCTGGATGAGGGTTTCCACGCCGCCGAGGGAGACCGCGAGGGTCATGAGCTTGACCGCGTTGAGCAGCTTGGCGCCGGCCTCGACGCCGCCCTTGACCTCGAAGGAGATGAGCGAGCCGGGGCCGTCCATCTGGCGTTCGGCGAGCTCGTGCTGGGGGTGGCTCTTGAGACCCGGGTAAGCGGACCCACTCGACCTTGTGGTGGGTCTCGAGGTACTCGGCGATGATCCCCGCGTTGTCCTGGGCGGCGCGGACCCGGAGCGCCAGGGTCTTGAAACCGCGCAGGGCGAGCCACGCCTGGTGCGGGTCCATGCAGGCGCCGAGATAGGCGTGGACCGGTTTGAGCCGCGTGCGCATCTCGTCGGTCGCTCGGAACGATCATCCCGGCAACGACATCGGTGTGGCCGTTGATGAATTTCGTCATCGAGTGCATGACGATGTCGGCGCCGTACTCGATGGGCCGTTGCAGAACCGGGGAGGCGAAGGTGTTGTCGACGAGCAGCACGGCGCCGGCCGAGTGGGCGATCTCGGCGGCGGCGGCGATGTCGGTGAGGACGATGGTCGGGTTGGCGGGGGTCTCGACAAAGACGATCTTGGTGTTGGGCCGGATCGCTGCGCGAAGCGCATCGAGATCGGAGGTGTCGACAAAGGTCGACTCGACCCCGAAACGGCTGAAGTCGCGCTCCATGACCACCCGCGACGGACCGTAGACCGACGAGGTGCCGACCAGGTGATCGCCCTGGTTGAGCAGCGCGAAGGCGACGGTGCACAGCGCGGCCATCCCGGAACCGGTGGCGAGGCCCTGGGCGCCGCCCTCGAGGGTGGCCACCGCCTCCTCGAGGCGGGCGATGGTGGGGTTGCCCATGCGGGTGTAGATGTAGCCGTCGGCCTCACCGGCGAACCGAGCGGCGCCCTGGGCGCAGTCGGCAAAGGCGAAGGTCGAGCTCTGGATGATCGGCGGCGCCACGGCCCCCGTCGCCTCGTCGACGTGCTGGCCGGCGTGGATGGTCTGGGTCGTGCGTCCGAGGTTCTTGAGGTCGTCGGTCATGGGGGCTCCCTTCGTCTGTGCAAGCGAGTTGGTACCACGAATCCATCCCGGTGTCGAGGAAGGTGTGCGCAAGTCTGCAACCCGGGTGTGAAGGAGCAGGGACAGGGACAGGGACGGGACAGCGGCAGCGACAGCGGCAGCGACCGGGACAGAGACAGGGACAGCCCCCGGAACCGCGGACAACGCGCCGCGGCGGGGTCCGGGCACGCCATTGTGCCAGGATCGCCCGAGCGGCAACGCGGTGCCTTCCGCACAATGGCGCTGCCGGGCTCCCACGGGGAGCGCGATGAAATCTGTTCTTCCGGCGCAGAGGGAGGCCGCCGGCGTGCCATCGGCGTGGTCGCAGCCCCTCCAATCCACCACCCGAGCGACCACGCCGATGGTGCGACGCTGGGTCGCCAAAGGCGGACCAGAAGGCCGGGGCTCCCGGAAATCATGGTCTCTGGTCTTCTCGCCGGCGGAGGCGCCGGCGCCACAAAAGGCCGAGATCCATTGTCGGTCCGGCGTACATGGAAACCCAATGCCGATCATCTTGTGACCATCTCCGCGATTTACGGTTCTTCCCCGCGACGCGTGTGATCGTGCGATGGAGCTCATACCTGCATGCCTAAGCCTCATACGTCTCTGCGTCCAGTTGCGCTATCATCGTCCAACACCGATGCCGCACCTTGGCACATCACCCCGGAGTCCGTGAATGAAGATCCTGATGATCAGCAGCGAGGTTCTGCCCTTCGCCAAGGCGGGGGGACTCGGCGACATGGTGGCGGCGCTCGCCGCCGAACTCGCACGCCAGGGTCACGATGTCCGCATCGTCCTGCCGCGCTACTACTCGGTGGATCCGGGACGGCTTCGCCGCCTCGACCGACCCCTGGGCGTGCCCATGGGGGTCGAGGAAGAGTGGTGCGGGGTTGCGACGTCGACCCTGCCCGGGACCGAGGTGCCGGTCTATTTCCTCGACCACCAGGAGCTCTTCGGTCGCGACGGGATCTACGGCACCAAGACCGAACCCGAGTTCTCCGACAATCTCCGGCGCTTCACGCTGCTGTCGCCGCGGCGCCCTCCAGCTGGCCAAGATGCTCGAGTGGAAGCCCGATGTGGTCCACGCCCACGATTGGCCGGCGGCGCTGGCGCCGGTCTATCTCAACACCCTCGAGCGCGACGGCTTCTTCGCCGATACCGGGAGCGTGCTCACGATCCACAACCTGGCCCACCAGGGGATCTTCCCCAAGGAGGAGATCGAGCACACCCTGCTCGGCTGGGAGCAGTTCCACGGCGCCGGTTTCGAGTACCACGACAGGCTCAACCTGCTCCAGGCCGGGATCCGCAACGCCGATGTCCTGACCACGGTCTCGCCGACCTACGCCGAGGAGATCCAGACCCCGGAGTTCGGCCACCGGCTGGACGGTCTGCTCCGCCACCGGTCGCCGGATCTCTTCGGCGTCCTCAACGGGATGGACTACGAGCTCTGGAACCCGGAGGACGACCGTCACCTCCCGGCCAACTTCTCCGCCGCCGAACCTCGGCGGCAAGGCCGCGTGCAAGGCCGCGCTCCAGGAGGTCATGGGTCTCGAGGTGGACGCGGATGTCCCGCTCTACGGCATGGTCTCGCGGCTGGTCGAGCAGAAGGGCTTCGGCGAGCTCTGCGGTCCGACCCACGGCAGCCTCTACAACATCTGCGACGATCTCGATCTCCAGTTCGTGATCCTGGGAACCGGCGACGCGTGGTGCGAGGACGAGCTCGACTCGCTGGCCGATCGGCTGCCCAATCTCGCGGTCGATCTCGAGTTCAACGAGCCTCTGGCCCACCTCATCATGGCCGGGTCGGATTTCCTGCTCGTGCCGAGCGTCTTCGAACCGTGCGGCCTGACCCAGATGTACGCCATGCGCTACGGCACTCTGCCGATCGTCCGCCGGACCGGCGGTCTCGCCGACACCGTGGAGAACTACGACGAACCGACGGGGGAGGGGACGGGCTTTGTCTTCGATCTGCTGACGCCGTCGTCGATCTACAACACCGTGGGATGGTCGCTGTGGACGTGGTTCAACCGCCCCGAGCACATCGCCGTCATGCAGCAACGCGCCATGGCCGAACGCTTCAGTTGGGAGGCTTCGGCGGCGCGGTATGCCGAGCTCTACCAGGGGGCGGTGGATCGACGATCGGGCGACGTCCAGAGGACGTGGTGAGGCCATGGAGAAGAAACAGCTCATCCTGCGTGGTTCTGTTCGTGGTCGTGGTGGCGGGCGCGCTGGGAATGCGGAACTACTTTTCACCGGGCACGGTGGTCCGACGCCAGATCTTCGAGGCGGTGGCGAGCTTCAAGAACGAGAAGATCCTCGGCGTCATGTCCAAGATCTCGCGTTCGTACACCGACGAGTGGGGCGGCAGCTACGAAAGCCTGGGAGCTCAGATCCAGTCGATGATGGAGAGCCTACGACGGTCTCACGATGGATGTCGACATCAGTTCCGTGGAGATGGGCGACGGCGAGGCACGGGTCGAGCTCACCTTCGTTGTCGGCGGCCGCACCCAGGTCGGCAGGGGGAACATCCTCGGTACCGACGTCGATCCGTGCCGGGCCACCCTCAGATGGATCAAGGAAGAGCCCGGCTGGCGCCTCGTCGAGACCGAAGAGCTCGATATTCCCAGTTCCGGGAAGAGCTCGAGAGGCGACCAGGGATCGTGCCTGAAGAATGCGATCACGCGGTCCTGTCTCGTATTTGTTTGGCGCCAGCCGGGCTTCTGCAGAAGCCCGCTGGGCCAGAAAGACGAGCCGAAACGTCTCAGGCCCGATCGACCGTCGAGCCCATCACCTGGCAACCGCGTCGCCGGCGCGCACCACATCGTCGTCGGTGATGTGGTAGTGGGTCACCATCCGGACGAAGTCGTGGCCGAGGGCGTGGACCAGAACGCCCTCGTCCTTGGCGAGGGCGGCGGCGAGCTCGGCGGCGGTGAGCTTGGCGCGTCTCGTCGAATCCGAAACAGATGATGTTGGTCTCCACCGTTTCGGGATCGAGATCGATGCCGGGGATCTCGGCGAGGCGGTCGGCGAGGGCCCGCGCCCGGCGGTTGTCCTCGCCGAGCATGGGCAGCACCTCGTCGAGGGCGACGAGCGCCGCCGCCGCGATGACGCCCACCTGGCGCATCCCGCCGCCGAAGGTCTTGCGGATCCGTCGGGCCTCGGTGATGGCGTCGGCGTCGCCGACGAGCAGGGAGCCGACGGGCGCGCCGAGGCCCTTGGAGAGACAGAACATGACGGTGTCGCAGCCGGCGGCGATCTCCGCGGCGGGGACCCCGAGGGCCGCGGCCGAGTTGTGGATCCGTGCGCCGTCGAGGTGAACCGGAGAGACCGTGGTCGTTGGCGACGGCGACGAGCTCGCGCATTCTCTCGACCGGGGTGATTCGGCCGCCGGCGAGATTGTGGCTGTTCTCGAGGACCAGCATCGAGGTCGGCGTCCGGTAGCCGACGGTGCCCTGGATGGCCGCCTCGACCTGCTCGGGGCTCGAGGATGCCGTCCTTCGGTCGCGACGGGGCGCGGGAACGCGCCGGACAGCAGGGACATGGCGCCCATCTCGAAATTGAAGATGTGGCAGCCGGCCTCGCCGATGACCTCGGTGCCGGGTCTGGTGTGGAGATGGACGGCGATCTGGTTGCCCATGGTTCCGGTGGGAACAAAGAGCGCGGCCTCGACGGTTCATGAGCTCGAGCGGCGCGTTCCTCGAGTCGGTTGACCGTGGGGTCCTCGCCGTAGACGTCGTCGCCGACGGCGGCGGTGAACATGGCCCTGCCGCATGGCGTCGGTGGGGTGTGTTACCGTGTCGGATCGAAGGTCGATAAGGGATGCAGACATGGTCGTATTCTACTATGGCTGTCGCGACTTGACTTCGCAAAAATTCGAAGCTAGGATTCGTTCTCATGACAGAAGATAAGTCTAACGATATCTTCACTTTTCCAAAGTGGACATGGGTGTTGAGACCGGGAATCGCACTTGCTGCGGTGGGAGGGCTGGTCTACGCCAGCGTTCGTCGTCTATCTCGGTTTCTCACCGAAGGCGACCGATGTGGGATATATGCCCGACCCAGCCGGTCCCGTACAGCCACGCGCTGCACGTCGGTCAGCTCGGGATGGACTGCCGCTACTGCCACACCGGGGTCGAGGTCGCGGCCGCCGCCACGATCCCGCCGACCCAGACCTGCATGAACTGTCACTCCAAGGTGCGGGCCAACTCGGAGAAGCTGATCCCGATCCGGGAGAGCTACGCCACCGGGATGCCGGTGCCGTGGATCAGGGTCCACGATCTTCCGGACTATGTCTACTTCGATCACTCGGCCCATGTTCGTCGCGGGGTCGGATGCGTTTCGTGCCACGGACGCATCGACACCATGGAGGTGGTCTTCCAGGCCGAGCCGCTGAGCATGGGGTGGTGCCTCGAGTGCCACCGCAATCCCGGAGCAGCACCTGCGCCCGGTGGAGTTCGTCACCCAACTCGACTGGGTGGCCGAGGAGGACCAGCTGGCGCTCGGCTCGAGGTTGCGCGAAACCAACAACATCAACCCACCGACGGATTGCAACACATGTCATCGCTAAAGCCGGAGCAGAGCATGCAGTACTGGCGAAGCCTCGACGAGCTCGCGCAGACTCCTGAGTTCAAGGAGGCGGTGCGACGCGAGTTCCCGAACGACGAGTGGGACCGGCTTGCCGCCGGCCACCCGTCGTCAGTTCCTCAAGGTCATGGGGGCGTCCATCGCCTTTGCCGGATTGACCTCGTGCCGGTGGCCGAAGGAGGAGATCGTTCCCTTCGCCAGCCGCCCCGAAGGCCGGACGCCCGGCGTTCCCGAGCAGCTACGCCACCGCCATGGAGATCGGCGGGTCGGCGCTCGGTCTGCTGGTGACCTCGGTGGACGGGCGGCCGATCAAGAACGAGGGCAACCCGCTCCACCCGGACAGCCTCGGCGCCCTGCCGGCCACCGCCCAGGCCGACATCCTCCAGCTCTACGATCCCGATCGCAGCCAACGTCTGCTCTATCGCCAGAGCGGCCAGGATTTCGTCAAGAGCCTGGGACGATTTCGATTCGTGGTCCACTGAGCACGTATCACGGGCACGGCGTTCAGGTCTCGCGGTTCTGGCCGAACCGACGTCGTCGCCGAGCATGGCGCGGTTGCGCGGGCGTTTGCCGAGCGCTGCCCGGACGCGGCCTGGTTCGAGTATCAGCCCATCAGTCGCGATGCCGAGCGCGAGGGAACCGCCATCGCCTACGGCCGTCCGCTGCGGGCCCACCCGGATCTCGAGCGATGCGCGGGTCATCGCCTGCTTCGACGCCGATCCCTTCTTCGACCACCCGGCGGCGATCCCGCTCGCACGGCAGTTCACCGAAGCCCGCCAGCCGTCTCCGAGGAGGCATCTGCCGGCTGTGGGTGGCCGAGCCCGGTTTCACCATCACCGGCGGCCGCGCCGATCACCGCCGGGCGGTGCCGGCTTCCGCGATTCCCAAGCTGCTGGCGATGTTGGCCCGCGAGTTGGTCGCCACCCACCATCTGGCGCTGCTCCGAAGCAGGCGGTCAACCTGGAAGCGGCGTTCGGCTCGGCGGCGGCAGACGGCGACGAATTCGTCACCCAACTGGCCGCCGATCTCATGGCCCACCGCGGTTCCGGTCGTGATTCTCGTCGGACCCGGTCAGGCGCAGGAGGTCCACGCCCTGGCGGTGGTGCTCAACGACGCGCTCGGCGCCGTCGGCACGACCGTGACCTACACCGAGGCGCCCGACCCCGAACGCGCGCCGCACATGCAGGCGATCGCCGATCTCGCCGCGATGATGGATTCGGGCGCGGTCGAGACCCTGCTGATCCTCGGCGGCAACCCGGTCTACGACGCTCCGGCGGATCTCGGCTTCGGCGATCTTCTCGCCAAGGTGCCGAACACGGTCCACCTCAGCCTCTACGACGACGAGACCTCGAAGCGGTGCAGCTGGCACCTGCCGCGGGCCCACTCCCTCGAAACCTGGGGCGACGGTCGGGCGTGGGATGGCACCGTGACCCTCCAGCAGCCGTTGATCGAACCCCTGTACGGCGGCCGCAGCGCCATCGAGGTGGTCGCGGCCGCTGCTCGGAGAATCCTCGCCGAACGGCTATGACATCGTGCGGGCAGACCGCGGCGACGGTGCTCGACGGCGACGATTTCGAGACCCACTGGAAGACTCGCGCTGCACGACGGCGTCATCGATGGAACCGGCGTGGCAACCGGGGTCGTCGTCGATCTCGACGGCTCCGGCCTGGCCAGCGCCGGCGCCGGTCTCGGCGCCCTGGTCAACGTCGCCGTCGCCGATCGGTCGAACGTCCCGAACTGGTGCTGACGGCGGATCGGAAGATCTACGACGGCCGCTGGGCCAACAACGCCTGGCAGCAGGAACTGCCCGACGCCGATCACCAAGACGACCTGGGACAACGTCCTCGCAGGTCGCGCCGCCGACGGCCCGCGATCTCGGGCTCGGCGATGGCGATGTGGTGGAGATCTCGGCCGCCGGGGTCACCGTCGAACTGCCGGTGTGCATCGTACCCGGGCAGGCGGAAGCCACCTTCATCGCGACTCTCGGCTACGGCCGGACCGCGGCCGGCTCCGTCGGCAACGGCGTCGGGGTCGATGTCTATCGCGTTGCGCAGCGCGTCGTCGCCCTGGCTGGTGCCCGAGGTCGGGATTCGCAACGACCGGTCGCGGCTTCGCCCTGGCCACGACCCAGGACCACTTCGCCATCGACGCCATCGGTTTCGGCGCCCGCAACAGCCGGATCTCGACCCTCGTCCGCGAGGCCGGGCATCGATCAGCTATCTCGCCGACCCGGAAGTCTTCCAGCACATGGATCACCACCCGCCGCTGGTCTCGCTGTGGAAGGACAAGCAGTACGAGGGCGAGCAGTGGGGGATGGCCATCGATCTCAACGCCTGCAACGGCTGCAACGCCTGCGTCGTCGCCTGCCAGGCCGAGAACAACGTCCCGGTGGTCGGCCGCGAGCAGGTGATCAACCAGCGCGAGATGCACTGGCTGCGGATCGACCGCTATTTCAAGACCGAACCGGGCGTCGGCCCCCTCGATGTCGACGACGCCGAGATCGTCTTCCAGCCCATGACCTGCGTCCAGTGCGAGAACGCGCCCTGCGAGCAGGTCTGTCCGGTGGCGGCGACCCAGCACACCGAAGACGGCATCAACGCCATGGTCTACAACCGCTGCATCGGCACCCGGTACTGCTCGAACAACTGTCCGTTCAAGGTTCGCCGATTCAACTTCTTCAACTACCACAAGGACCTCGAGGATGTGGAGAAGCTCCAGTTCAACCCCGAGGTCACGGTGCGCAGCCGCGGCGTCATGGAGAAGTGCACCTACTGCGTCCAGCGGATCCAGAGGGTGCGGATCGGCGCCCGCAACGACAACCGCCCGATCTCGCGACGGCGAGATCGTGCCGGCGTGCGCCCAGACCTGTCCGACCAGGGCCATCGCCTTCGGCGATCTCAACGACCCGACGAGCGAGGTGTCGCGGCTGCGCGAGGACAATCGCGCCTACGCCACCCTGGCCGAGCTCAACATCCGGCCGCGGACCCAGTACCTCGCTCGTCTGTCCAACAAGATTGGCGGTGATGGGGGAGGCGGGCACGCGGCCTGCCGCACCACGGTGACGACTCCGACCCACGGGAAGGAGGGCTGAGGATCATGAGCACCTCCATCGCCGTTTCGTCGAGCCTATCTCGACAACACCACCGACGACCCCACCCGACGGGCGCCGCTCGTCGTCGGCGACAACGACTTTCACAGCGTGACCGAGGCGGTGTGCGGCATTCCGGAAATGCCCAAGACGCCGCCGGCCTGGTGGATCGCCTTCTTCATCTCGGTGAGCCTCACCGGCGTGCTCTTCGCCATGATCACCTATCTGATCACCACCGGCGTCGGCGTCTGGGGCCTGCAGACGCCCGGTCGCCTGGGGCTGGGCCATCGTCAACTTCGTCTTCTGGGTCGGCATCGGCCACGCCGGGACGCTGATCTCGGCGATCCTCTTTCTGCTGCGCCAGCGGTGGCGCACCAGCATCAACCGTTTCGCCGAGGGCATGACGATCTTCGCCGTCGTCTGCGCCGGGATCTTCCCGGGCATCCACGTCGGCAGGGTCTGGGTCGCCTACTGGCTGGCGCCGATCCCCAACCAGATGTCCATGTGGCCCAACTTCCGTTCGCCCCTGTTGTGGGACGTCTTCGCGGTCGGGACCTACGCGACGGTGTCGCTGCTCTTCTGGTACATGGGGATGATCCCCGATCTCGCCACCCTCCGCGACCGCGCCAAGTCCAAGGTGCGGTGGTTCATCTACGGGGTCCTCAGCCTCGGCTGGCGGTCGTCCAACCGACACTGGCACCGGTTCGAGATGGCCTACCTGCTGTTGGCGGCGCTCGCGACCCCGCTGGTGCTTTCGGTGCACTCGGTGGTCAGCTTCGACTTCGCGGTGTCGATCATCCCGGGTTGGCACACGACGATCTTCCCGCCGTACTTCGTCGCCGGTGCGATCTTCTCCGGTTTCGCCATGGTGGTGACCCTGGTCATCCCGACGCGGAAGTTCTTCCACCTCGAAGAGATCATCACCCTGCGCCACCTCGAGAGCATGGCCAAGATCATGTTGGCCACCGGCATGATGGTCGGTCTGGCGTACTCGACCGAGTTCTTCATCGCCTGGTACAGCGGCAACTCATACGAGGCCTTCGCCTTCCTCAACCGGGCCTTCGGTCCCTACGCCTGGGCCTACTGGATCATGGTGAGCTGCAACGTCCTGGTGCCGCAGATCTTCTGGGTCAAGAAGTTCCGCACCAACATCGTCGTGCTCTGGTGCGCGTCGATCCTCATCAACGTCGGCATGTGGTTCGAACGCTTCGTCATCGTCGTGACCTCGCTGAGCCGGGACTACCTGCCCTCGAGTTGGGGCTACTACCGCCCGAGCATCGTCGATGTGCTGACCTTTGTCGGCAGCTTCGGTCTCTTCATGACCCTCTTCCTGCTCTTTGTCCGATTCCTGCCCATCGTCGGTATGGCCGAGGTCAAGGGCGTGATGCCGCAGGCCCACCTCAAGGATGTGGCGGCTCAGGGCCACGGTGACTACCACGGCGATATTCTCACCGAGAAGGGGAGGTGAAAGCATGAACGCCGACACCACCACCCGAAGCGGCCGCCGCTGAGAAGGAAACCACCTTCTACGGCCTGGTCGCGAGCTTCGACAAGATCGACGAGTTTCTCGCCGCGGTGACCGAGGTCCGGGAGGCCGGTTTCTCCAAGTGGGACACCCACACGCCATTCGTGGTTCACGGTCTCGATGCGGCCATGGGGATCAAACCCACCAAGCTGCCGTTCCTGGTTTTCGGCGCCGGTCTGACGGGTTGCGCCGCCGGGATCGGTCTGCAGTGGTTCACCAACGCCTACGACTACCCGTTCCTGATCAGCGGCAAACCGATCTTCTCGCTGCCGGCGAATATCCCGGTGGCCTTCGAGATGACCATTCTCTTCGCGGCGATCTCGGCGCTCGATCGGGATGCTCGCGTTCAACCGCCTGCCGCAGCTGTCGCACCCTCTTCACTCGAGCCGGTTGATGAAGCGAGCCACCGACGACCGGTTCCTGATCAGCATCGAGGCGGCGGACCCTAACTTCGACCCCGATCAAGACCCGTGAGCTCCTGGAGTCGCTCGGTCCCCTCCAGGTGGAAGCGGTGGAGGCCTGAGTATGCCCCGCTGGTTGATTTCGATCGTGGTTATTCTGGTGGCGCTGTCGTGGATTCCCGATCGCGCTGGCCCTGCGGGCGCGGACGGTCAAGAAGACCGAGCCGCGAATCCACATCATTCAGGACATGGACAACCAGCCCAAGGTCAAGGCCCAGTCGCGCTTGATGCTCTTTGCCGACCGTCGCGGGATGCGACCGCCGGTCCCCGGGACGGTGGCGCGGGATGCCGTCATCGGCGATCCCGCCCTCGAGCTCGGGCAAGGCGACGGACGATGCCTGGGTCGAGGCGAATCCGGTGCCGGTGACCATGCCCCTGCTCGAACGCGGACGGCAGCGCTACGAGATCTACTGTTCGCCCTGTCACGGCCTCGCCGGGCTATGGCGACGGGATGGTCGCCCAGCGGGCGGACCAGCTCCAGGAGGGGACGTGGACGCCGCCGACCTCGTTCCACACCGATCTCGTGCGGACACGACCCGACGGACACCTCTTCAACACCATCTCCAACGGCATCCGCAACATGCCGTCCTACGGCTCGCAGATTCCCGTCGGATGACCGATGGGCCATCGTCGCCTATGTCAGGGCGCTCCAGAGGAGCCAGAACGCGACCATCGACGACGTCCCCGCCGATCTCCAGGCGCAACTGCGATAGCGAGGCGCACCATGCACAAGGAAGTACTGGACATCACCACCGAGCCGAGGCGCCTGGAAGGTCGGGCGACGAAGTGGGCCGATCGCTGGCGCGATCATCGGTGTCATCGGATTCGCCGGTTCTTACATGGTGGCGTCGGGAACCGACGGCGGCATGGACTATCTGCTGCAGACCTATCTCGTGTCCTTCGCCTTTTTTCTCTCGCTCTCGCCTCGGCGCGCTCTTCTTCGTGATGCTCCAGCACGCTCACCCGCGCCGGTTGGAGCGTGGTCGTGCGCCGGATCGCCGAGGTCATCGCCGCCAACGTCTGGTTGATGGCGGTGCTGGCCATTCCCATCGTGCTCGGGATCGAGCATCTCTATCACTGGGCGCACCCCGGAGTCGCCGACCATGACCCCCTGATCGCCGCCAAGAGCCGGTTTTCTCAACACCGAGCTTCTTCATCACCAGGTTGGTCATCTACTTCGCCATCTGGTCGGTCCTGGCCTGGTTCTTCTATCGCACCTCGGTGACGCAGGACACCATCGGCCGATCCGGCGCTGACCCGCCGGATGGAGGTCGTGTCGGCGCCCGGGATGGTGCTCTTCGCGCTCTCGCTCAACTTCGCCGCCTTCGATCTGCTCATGTCCCTCGATCCGCACTGGTTCAGCACCATCTACGGGGTGTACTACTTCTCGGCGTCGGTGCTGCTGTTTTTCGCCGTGATGCCGAAGATCCTGGTCTGGCTCCAGATGCAGGGCCTGCTGAAGACACGCGGTGACCGTCGAGCACTACCACGACATCGGCAAGTTCATGTTCGCCTTCACGGTCTTCTGGGCCTACATCGCCTTTTCCCAGTACATGCTGATCTGGTACGGCAACATCCCGGAAGAGACCGAGTGGTTTCTCAAGCGGCAGACCGGCGGCTGGACCGCGATCTCGCTGACCCTCCTCTTCGGCCACTTCGTGCTGCCGTTCCTGATGCTCATCTCGCGCCACGTCAAGCGTCGTCCGATGCTGCTCGCCGTCATCGGCGTCTATGTCGCCGTGATGTGCTGGGTCGACATGTACTGGCTCGTGATTCCCGAGTTCAGCCCGGGCGTGGCCCGTTTCGGGCTGCTCGATGTTCTCGTCTATCTCGGCATGGCCGGGATCTACTCGGCGGTTTGATCGTGGCGTCTCGGTCGAGCCTCGCTCGTCGCCGGAGGGCGATCCGAGACTCGCAGGAATAGTCTGGCGTTCGAGAACGCCTAAGTCAATTATGAATTTTGAATTCTTAATTTTGAATTTGTTCGGACGGACACCTATGATGCAGGTGCCTGGATAAGTTGAAGAAGTTGAGCAATTACGAACGTTGAGGAATGGAGCTAGTGATGCGTTACGACGACCCGAATGTTGCGGCCTCGGCGGTGGTGGGGGTCATCAGCGCCATCGGACTTTTCGTGATCATCGTCCTGCTCCAGACCTGGTTCTACAGCGCTGAGGAAGACGAGCGATACCGAAAGGTCTACTCCAGCCCTACCAGGAGCTGCAGAAGGTCGACAACGATCAGCTCGAGCGGCTGGGAAGCTATGGCTGGATCAGCGAGGCCGACGGAGTCGCCCACATCCCCATCGAGCGGGCGATGAAGCTCGTCGCGGAAGAAGGCAAGTAATTCTCAGTTCTCAGATTTTGAGTTATTAGTTGAGTCTCGTGCAGCACGTCGAGATGGAGCTCTGAAGCATGACTGTGTATCCGTCATCCTGCCGCAGCCGCCAGGCCGCTGGGGTGACGCCTGCTCCATGCAATGACAATCGGCCCTTTGCAGCACCTGGCACTCTCGCCGGCGAGACGACCACTGACGACGATCCTCCGAGAAACGGGAACTCTGCACGAGGCTCAGTTTTCATCGCAGCAGGTCGATAGAGGGCTCTGAAAGGCAAGCTGGACGCTCGCCCTTACAATGGGCCGAGCGCCTTTGTAGCGGCAAGCTCACTTGCGTCTCGGCTTGCTCCGGGTGACAGCCTGTGCGACATTGGGAGATCTGATAATTCAGAGGTTCTCGCACGCTTTGTGAGAATCTGCGATGAAACTGAAAACTGAAAACTGAAAACTCAAAACTACTGAGAACTGATGGCGTTGTTGTTCCACAACGGTACGCCGTGTCCGTGCCCGAACACCACTTCCGAGACGAGGCCCTCGTTCTGCGATGAATGCGGGTATCGATCTTGCTTGTCCTCCCGTGCGAGCCGGCTCAGCATGAAAGAGCCGTTGCTCGCAGGTTCAACGGAGGGCAAAAGAACCAATGGCGCCTCACGGTCACGCACGACGATCTCCGGTGGTGGTCTGAACTACAATGTTGCTGTTGGCGAATCCATCGGATTCGTCGATGGGTGCGGAATTCTCACGATCGAGAACGGCCGTGCGGTGGAGAGGCGCTCCCTCAAGCGGACCGTCTGGCAAGTCGCCGGACGGTTTGAGTTTCTGGAGCGCGGGGCGGATCGGGAGGATTGGAATGACCGGGGCTTCGGATCGTACGGAGCTGGCTACGACCTCCGGGTACGCTGATGCCGATCGCAGGTGGAGTTCGTGGGAAGGGAGGGCACGATGACTGAGGTCAGCGTGATGACGGTGGATGATTCCGCCGCCATCTTGACCATCATCGCCGCATATCTCGAGGACTCGGAGTTCAACGTCGTCGCATCCGAGCGGGACGGCCGCCGGGCGGTGCAGACGATTCGAGGAGATCCGGCCCGACATCGTGCTGCTCGATCTGATCATGCCCGGTCAGTCGGGGGTCGAGACCCTCGCGCAGATCCTCGCCATCGATCCGGAGGCGTGCGTCGTGATGATCTCCTCGCTGGGAACCGAGGACGCAATCCACGAGTGCCTGACCACCGGCGCCAGGAGCTTTCTTCAGAAGCCGTTCACCCGTGACGACTTCCTCGACGTTCATGCGCGGCCTCGAGCGGCCGGTCTGAGGAGGTACACGATGGCGACCATGTTCTTCGGCCAGTACCTTCTCGGCAAAGGCGGTCATCGATCGCGAAGCGCTTGCTCGATGCGCTCGATCGGCAGCGTCGATCCAACCTCAGCCTGCCGGAACTCGCAGTTCAGCAGGGGCTCATCGACCGCGCCAAGGCCAACTCGATCATGGTGCAGTACCGCATGTCGGATGCGCCCATCGAGGTCATCCTCGAAGCAGACCGGCGGTCTCAGTCCAGATCAGGTCCGACGCCTGCAGAGCAAACAGCGGTCGAGCTGGCTGCGGATCGGCGCCGCCCTGGTGGAGGGCGGGCACCTGAGCGAGGAGGAGATCGCCGACCCATCTCGAAGACTACCGCTCGTTGGAAGAGCGCGACCGATCAGGAGATCCGCGAGGCGATGCGCCATCTGCCCGATTCCGAGGCGGTCAGCGCGTGTGTCGAGCTCACCGTTTTTCACTTCGCCCGAGTCACCGTGCGTCCGGTCAAAGCTGGAATCGGTTTCGGTCGAGCCCGATGTGCTCGCAGAGCGATCGCCAGAGGTTCTCCCAGCGGATCGTCGGCGACGGGGACTACACCATCGCAGTCGATCTCCCGCCGGCGCTCGTCGCCGTCGGTCGCTCGAGGGATGCTCGGTTTCGAGATCGAAGCCGGGAAGCGAGACCGAGGCCGACGCCGTGTGTGAGGTCATCAATCTCATCGGCGGCAACGCCTGCACCCGGATCGAGCAACTCGGTCGCCTTCTGCGGCCGGAACCGCCGGTGTGGTCGGGCATCTGGCGGGGTCGTGTCCGCCGCCGGGTCAGGTGGTTCGCGCGGTGGTGGTTTCGGCGGACGAGGAATTCGACATTCGCGTGTTCACGCCGACCGACGGAAGGCTATGAACTCTCGCACGCCGCCCCGCGGCGCCCGAATTCGGGACGCCCGTCCTGCTGAGCCGAACCCGGAGGTCGGTCCGTGAAGCGTGATCTGGCCTATGTCGTTCACTCCGACCCGGTGATCGCCCAGCGGCTGACCGAGGCGCTGCGGGCGGCCGAACTTCGAGGTCTCGAGCATGACGACCCTCGAGGAGGCCGAGTGTGTGGTGAGCGAACGGCAGTTCGATCTTCCCGACGCCATTCTCACCCCGCTCAGGGATATGGAGAGCGGCGACTCGATCCTGATCCGGTTGTTCGAGTCGAACCCGTTGATGGAACAGATCCCCCTGGTCGTCATCGCGAGCGCCGGCGCAGAGGAGCGGCGACGGGCGCTGCGCCTCGGTCTCCTCGGTGTGGTGGCGCCGCCGTACGACGACGAAGAGGTGACCCTCACCACGAAGCTGGCCATCGACAAGCACCGCCACGACCAGGCCCTGTTCGGCACGATGTCGCAGCTTTCGGTGGCGGATCTTCTGCAGACCGCCGAGGTCGGTCGACGAAGCGGCACTGTCAGTTTTCAACACGACGACGAGAAGGGCCGAGTCTGGCTCCTCGACGGACGGGTGATCGCCGCCGAGATCCAGGGCGGGATCGACGGCAAGGAGGCGGTCTACGAGATCGCGACCTGGGAAACCGGCACCTTCGAGGCCGATTTCGGTTCGGTGGACATCGACCCCAAGTTCTCCATGTCGCCCTCCGAACTCCTGCTGGAAGCCATGCGCCGGCTCGACGAGAGCCGAGTGGCGGTGAAGGACGACACCCGGGAAATCGCACGTACGCAGACGCTCGACACGGCGTTGATCCTGCTCAACACGGTGATCTCCTATGCGTCCAACCACATGGAGGTGACCCTGGCGTTGCGTCGTCTCGAGGCCATCCGCGACGAGCTTGGCCGGAAAGACCGGACAGCTCGGGGGCTTCCGCCTGGGTCCGGCCGGCGAGATCAGCCTGGAACCGGGGTGGGTTCTCCATGGCGCGCCGGAGGACTTCGCCGGGTTCGTCAGCACCTGGATCCTCCGGTTCTTCGCGCAGATGGAGGAAGCGCTCGCCTGGCGGTTCACCAAGAAGCGACTCGCCGAGCTTTTCTCGCCATGGCAGAGAGCGTCTCGACCGATTGGGTTTTGTCGGCTTTCTGGAACGGCGGGAGGATGAGGCGTCGGCGGACGGTGAGACCGGAGCTCGGACCCGCCAACCGGTGGTCCGGGGCAGCCTGCCCGAGGGGTGTCTCCTGCTCGACAGCGAGATGAGGGTGGAGGCCTACGCCGCCTTCGGGCTTCGGGTCAACCACCTCGACTCGGAAACCGTGACCGGGCGTCTCTTTCTCGGTCTGCTCCCGGAAGAGGCCTCGGCGGTGGCGGAGGTGGTGCTCAAATCCCTCGCCCGCATGCCCATCGAGGACCGGAGTTCGGCGAGCACCGAGTTCGAGGTCGTTTCCGGCCACCATGGCGGAACCTGGCGGATCAACGTGGTGCGCCGCGTCCTGGTTCGCGGTTTCATCGTGACCCTGGCGAGGCTCCGCGACCTCAGCGAAAGCCTGGCGCCGGTCATCGATCGGGATCCGATCACGGGGACCCTGTGGGATGCGGGGAAGGGTCGGGTGGTCCTCGCCAACGAAGACTTCCTCGACGCCTTCGAGAGCATCTTCACCAAGCACCTGGGGTTCCGACACCACGAGTTCCTTCGCGAACTCGGGCGAAAGTGGGGTCTGAGACACGCGTTCCGGCTCGAGCAGCACGTCCAGCGCGAGTACGGCAAGACCCTCAGGGAGATGGAAACCCAGATGGCGCTCGAGCTGCTTTCGTCTTCCCTCGGGGTTCTCGGCCTGGGCAGTTTCGAAGCCGATCTGAGCCGTCGCGACGCCGGGATCATCGTCATCAGGCACCACCAGAGCCCATTCCCCGGGCGCTTTGTTTCGGTTTCGGGGGGCGCATGCCCGATCCTGTCGGGTTTTCACTCCGCGGTTCTGACCTATCTCTCCGGCCGGCAGCTCTCGGCACGGGAGTTCAGTTGCGCCGCCGAGCCACATGATTCCTGTGTTTTTATCATCGCCACCGATGAACGAGTGGCAAAGCTCGCAATTGCAGTGGTTGGAACTCCCGATCACGAGTTGGTGACCGAGATCCTCGGCCCGATGACCCATGGGGAGGCGTCATGAGCGTCGATCCCAAGGAAGACAGTATCGCCGAAAAACTCGAGGGGACGAGGTGGGAATACAGCCAGAGTGAGGATCGGCG
Source organism: uncultured Acidobacteriota bacterium (assembly GCA_963704125.1). Taxonomy (GTDB): domain Bacteria; phylum Acidobacteriota; class Thermoanaerobaculia; order Thermoanaerobaculales; family Sulfomarinibacteraceae; genus JAHECW01. Next base: position 124,490 of record CAVPHA010000010.1, read on the forward strand.
GTTTCTCTTCGACCCCATCGGGCGGGTTTTCGGGACCTTCCGCTGGGATGGTCAACCCAAACCCATCAATCCGCGGCAACTGCCATCCCCGGACCCGACGGGTCGCGGACAAGGCGAGTGACGTTCGGGTAGACTACTCACGCCATGGATTGGAAACCCTTCGAGATCGCGCCGGGCATCACCGTCGGTGAATCCGCCACACCGTTTTTCTTTGTCGGTCCCTGCGTCATCGAGTCGAGGGCCTTCGTCCTCGGGATCGCGCGCACTCTCCGCGAGATCACCGATCGGCTCGGGGTCAAGGCGATCTTCAAGGCCTCCTTCGACAAGGCCAACCGGTCGTCGGTGACGAGCTTTCGCGGCCCCGGGTTCGAAGAGGGCCTGGAGGCGTTGGCTGCGGTGAAAGAGGCGACGGGAATGGCCATCCTGACCGATGTCCACGAACCCGCCCAGGCGGCGCGGGTCGCTGAAGTGGCCGATGTGATCCAGGTGCCCGCATTCCTCTGCCGCCAGACTGATCTGCTCATCGCCTGCGGTGAAAGCGGCGCCTCGGTGAACATCAAGAAGGGCCAGTTCATGGCGCCCGAAGACATGAAACACGCGGTCGACAAGGTTCGTTCCACCGGCAACGACCGGGTCACCCTCACCGAGCGCGGCGTCAGCTTCGGCTACCACAATCTCGTGGTCGACATGCGCGCATTGCCGATCATGCGGCGGTTCGCTCCGGTTGTCTTCGACGCCACCCACTCGCTCCAGCTCCCGGGTGGGCTCGGCCACGCCACCGGCGGGGCGCGCGAATTTCACCCCTATCTGACCCGCGCCGCCGCCGCGGTCGGGGTCGACGGGTTCTTTGTCGAGGTCCACCCACAACCCGCCGAGGCCCTCTCCGATGCGACGACCCAGCTCGAGCCGGAAGAGTTCGAGCGGTTGGTGACCCAGGTGATGGCGATTTCGGGCGCGCTTGGCGAGGTCGAATCGTGACCCTCGATATCGCTCGTCAGGTTCTCACCGCCGAGGCCACCGCCATCCGGAACCTCATCGATGAGCTCGGCGCGGACTTCGAGCGCGCTGTGGAGATGATCGGCTCGTGCACCGGCCGGGTTATCTGGACCGGGATGGGCAAGTCGGGGATCATCTGCCGCAAGCTTGCGGCGACCATGAGCTCGACGGGCACCCCTGCGTTCTTTCTCCACCCCGCCGAGGCGATCCACGGCGATCTCGGGATGGTCACCGAATCGGATCTCGTCGTGGCTGTCTCCAACTCGGGCGCCACCGACGAGATTCTCCGGCTGCTCGAGATCCTGCGTCGATTGGGGATCAAACTCATCGCCATGAGTTCCCACCCGGATTCGCCTCTCGCCAGGGCGGCTGATGTCCACCTCGATCTCGGGGTACGGAACGAGGCCTGCCCGTTGAACCTCGCACCGACGGCCTCGACCACCGCCAGCCTCGCCCTGGGCGATGCCCTCGCATTGACGGTTTCGGCGCGAAAGGGATTCCGTGAGGAGGACTTCGCCCGATTCCATCCCGGCGGCAAGCTCGGCAAGAAGTTCCTCAAAGTCAGAGACCTCATGCACTCAGGCGATGATATGCCGGTGGTCGCAGCCGATACCGCCATGAAGGATGTGATCTATGAGATGAGCCGCAAAGGGCTCGGTCTCGCCACCGTCCTCGATGACCACGGCGCGCTGCTCGGCGTCATCACCGACGGCGATCTCCGCCGGCTCATGGAGCGCGATCCCGATCCGCTGGCGCGATCCGCCGAAGAGGTCATGCACCGGGGCGGCGCCTGCATCTCGGCCGACGAGTTCGCCACCGCGGCGCTCAAAAAGCTCGAGGAGAAGCGAATCACCTCGCTCATGGTCTGCGACGCCGGCGGCAAGGTCGCGGGCGTGCTGCATGTGCATGATCTGTGGGGCGTCGGACTCTTCTGATTATGAATTTTGAATTATGAATTTTGAATGACATCGCAACAGCCTGTAGAAAAGCTGCGATGGTAATTCAAAATTGAGAATTGAGAATTGAGTTGATGCGTCTGACAATCCTGACCACCGGTGGAACGATAGATAAGACCTACAACGAGTTCGACGGCTCGCTGGCGAACTCGCGCTCGGTGCTCGACGTCATCCTCGGCTCGCTGCGGCTGCCCGATCTCTTTGTCCGCCACACCGTGGTGATGCACAAGGACTCCCTCGAGATGACCGAGGACGACCGGTTGGTCATTCTCAAGGCCGTTCGTGATGCCCTGCCCACCTCGGACGCGGTGGTGATTCTGCACGGCACCGACACCCTGGCGAAGACGGGGGATGTTCTGCACCGCGAGCTCGGTGAGATCGACACCCCGGTGATCCTCACCGGCGCCATGCGACCATACGAGTTCCGCGACACCGACGCCATGCAGAATGTCACCGAGGCCCTCCTCGCCGCCAGACTCCTCGATGGCGGCGTCTACGCCGTGATGCACAACCGCGTGCTGCGGTTCCCCGGTGTCACCAAGGACCGGCAAGCAGGAACCTTGGTCCCAGGCTAGGATGCAAGATGAGCAGGCTGGAAGCCTGCTCCACAAAGGCGATCCCAGAAGAGCAGGTTGGAAGCCTGCTCCACAATTCGCCGCTCCACGCGGACCGGGCCTGCTCCACAATTGGCCCTCTCGGGCAGAGGACCGGGGCCTGCTCCACAATTGGTCCTCTCGTGCAGAGGACCGGGGCCTGCTCCGCAACCGGGTAAGGCGCTGTCCGTGGACGCCGAAATTGTGGGGCAGGCATCCAGCCTGCCTTCAGTATCGTTTCCGTGAGGTAACATTCGTCCAGTGCAGGACGATCGAATCAAGGCTCCGGTGCCCTGTGAGCGTTTCAATGATCCACAGATCACAGCCGTTCGTGGAGGTTCAATCCAGGGGCGACCTTCCCCACTTGCACAAAAGTGGCTGCACCTCTTTCGTCACCTTCTGCCTGGATGATGTGGCGCACCGCAAGGCCTCAGAGCGTCATCATGGAGATCGTGGAAACGCGCCCACCGACGTGGCGAGACGCTCGGAGCCGGGTCCTTCGGAAGGCTCGTGCGTTCTTGGAATTGCGGGAGCCGGCCGGATCGTCGAGTCGGCTCTGAGCTACTTTCAGGGAGTTCGATACCAGCTTCACGCGTGGGTGGTAATGCCGAATCACGTCCATGTGGTCGTGACCCCATCCGAGGGTCACGACCTCTCGGGGATCCTCCATTCGTGGAAGTCATTCACGGCGAATCGAGTCAACGCCTTGCTCGGACGATCGGGGAGACTGTGGCAAGAGGAGTCGTTTGATCATGTCATCCGTTCGGAGGAAGACCTCCTCAAGTTCATCGACTACACGGAGAACAATCCCGTTGCTGCCGGGCTCTGTGGAATGCCGGAAGACTGGCCGTTCAGCAGCGCGCGTTTCCGATAGGACAGTGGTCACGGAACATGAGCAGGCTGGAAGCCTGCTCCACAATAGGCAAGGGAGCTGTCTACTGACGCACGGAATTGTGGGGCAGGCATCCTGCCTGCCGACAGGCTTCAAGCCTGCTCCACAATGGGTCCTCCTGTTTTCCGGGGCCCCTCAGCGGACCCCGGGTATTCCGATTCCGTGGGTCGAGAATTGTGGGGCAGGCATCCTGCCTGCCTTCGTTACCGTTCAATCCACGACTACGATCCGATCTCCGTCACCGCCACCAGCGGCCCGCCCGGCCAGCGCTCGAGATCGACCTCGCCCTCGATGTACCAGAGGTTCTCGTCTTCGGGGTCGAAGAGGTTCTGGGTGATCTTCCAGCGTTTGTCGCCCTCTCGGGAGATGACGGTGGTGTCGTTGAGGCGGGCGCGGTGGTCGAAGACGAGCTTGTCGAAGCGCTCGAAAAACGGCGCCATGGCACCGCTGAAACGCTCGGCCGGCCAATGATCGATTTCGTCCTCGCCTTGCCTCACGCTGCCTTCGGCGGCTTCCCAATCGCGTTGTGAGAGCGCGCGCACGAGCTGCCGCATCTCGGCCCGGACCATTGCGGAGAGCTTGCGGTCGTCGGTCCGCAGCTCTTCGACGGCGAGCAGCCGGAGTGCTTCGTGGGAATCCTCGACGCCCTGCTCGAGCCGGAGCTCGGGGTGGCGCAGCCCCTCCCACTCCTCGATGAGGCTGGTGTCGACGCGTTCGAGCATGGAGCGGAAATAGCCGAGGACATCGAGGACGGCCTCGTCTTTGACGAGGTCGGGTACGTTCTGATCGAGCGTCTTGTAGAGCTGTGAGAGGTAGCGCAGGAGGACACCCTCGAAGCGGTGGAGGCCATACTTCTTCACATAGTCGCCGAAATCGAGATAGTCCTCGAGCATTTCGCGGCCGATGGACTTGGGTTTGACCATGTCGCCGCCGACCCAGGGGTGAAGCTTGCGGAAGCGCTCGAAGACGGCGAAGAGATAGTCCGCTCGGGGCTGCGGCGGGGTGACCTCGTCGAGCCGGTTCATCCGCTCGTCATAGCTCACACCCTCGGCCTTGAGCCGGTTGATGAGTTCGGTTTTGATGACATCCATCTGCCGGCGGAGGATGATCGTCGGGTCCTCGAGCACCGACTCCACCAGACTCACGAGATCCAACGCAAAATCCGGGTCGTCGCGGTCGAGCCCCTCGATGGCCTCGATGAGAAAGAGCGAGAGGTTGTGGAAGAGCGAGAAGTCGAACTGGAGATCGTCGTTGACCACAACCCAGTAGTAGGAACTGTCGGTGTCCTTGACCATGCGGATGATGCCGGCGTGCTCGAGCGACCGGGCGAGCTTGGCGGCGTGGTTGAGATGGCTCGCTTTGCCGGTATCGTCGTCGTGGCAGTGGCGGATGAGCTCGCGCAGCGAATGGAAGTTGCCGGCCGCCGGTTCGTTGACGGCGGCGTCCCGCTGGAGCAGATCGACCATCATCCCGGGGGTGATCCGGAAGCGTGAGACCAGCCTCTCCGGCTGGTTTTCAATGAGATTCTTGAACGTGTCTTCGGACCACGAGACCTCGCCGGCGCGCGGCTGTTTCGGCGGCCCCTTTTTCTTTTTCTTCGGGTTGGCGGCGGCCTTGCGGTCGGCGACGATCTTCTCGATGATGTGATCGGGCGCCTGGGCGACCACGCTGCCCTCGTCGTCGAAGCCCTTTCGTCCCGCCCGGCCCGCGATCTGCTTGAAATCGCGCACCTTGAGCTGGGTCACCTTGTGGCCGTCGAACTTGGCGAGCTTGGTGAAGAGCACGGTTCTGATTGGAATGTTGACGCCGACGCCGAGGGTGTCGGTGCCCGAGATGATCTTGAGCAAGCCCTGCTGCGCCAGCTTCTCGACCAGTAACCGGTATCGCGGCAGCAGTCCGGCGTGGTGGACGCCGATTCCGAACGACAGGAAACGTCGGAACTCCTTGCCGTAGGGGGTCGTGAACCGGGTGCCGCCGACGGCTTCCTTGATCGCCGCCTTCTGCTCCTTGGTCGTCAGCGGCATGCTGGTCAGCGCCTGGGCGAGCTCGGCGCACTCGCGCTGGGTGAAATTGACGATGTAGATCGGCGCCTTGTTGCTCTCGGCTAGCCACTCCACCGTTTCGTGGATGGGAGTCTCGCGGTAGGTGAAATCCAGTGGCACCGGGCGTTCGGCCGAGGTGACGTGGACCGCCTCGCGACGGGTGCGCTCCTCGATCTGAGCCATGATGCTCGTCATGTCGCCCAGGGTCGCGGACATCAGGAGGAACTGGCTCGCCGGCGCGTTGACCAGCGGCACCTGCCAGGCCCAACCGCGGTCACGGTCGGCGTAGTAGTGGAACTCGTCCATGACCACATACGGCGCCTCGAGAACGGTGCCGAGCCGGAGCGAGAGGTTGGCGAGGACTTCAGCGGTGCAGCAGATCACCAGGGCGTCGGGGTTGATGCTGGCGTCGCCGGTGAGCATCCCGACGTTGTCGGCGCCGAGATCCGAGCACAGCGAGAAGAACTTTTCGGATGCAAGCGCCTTGATGGGGGAGGTGTAATAGCTCACCTTGCCTTCGCAGAGGCCCTTGAAGTGAAGGCCAAGGGCCACCAGGGATTTACCCGAACCTGTGGGGGTCGAGAGCACCACATGGCGTCCGGCCATGATCTCGAGCAGCGCCTCTTCCTGGGCCGGGTAGAGCTCGAAGCCGATCTCGGCGACCCATTCGAGAAAGAGATCGAAGATCTCATCGGGGTCGGCGGTGCCGCCGGTGGGGATGCGCGAGACGAGGTTCGGAACGGAAGATGATTCGGTCATGCGGGTGAGTATAGGGGAGCGGGGCGATCGTGACTCGTGAGTCGCAAGTCATAAGCCGTGAGTTGGGCCTTTCGAAGAAACTGTCACCCTGAGCGAGCGAGTGCCGCCGAGCGAGTCGAAGGGTCCCCTCCGGGTTGGGCGAGTGCTGCATTTTTTCATCGTCGCTTTGAGCTTCGGGGGATTCTTCGACTCGCTACGCTCGCTCAGAATGACAGACTCCTCGGAGGGCCCGACTCACGACTCCCGATTCCCCGGTACCCCCTCCGCCGCGTAGTGCACCTCGGTGGGCAGGGCGAGCCGGGTGCCCGAGCGCTCGATGATCTCCATCACCTTGAGCAGGATGTCTTCGCGGATCTCGAGGAACTCCGGCCAGGCGCTGGTCATAGCATAGGCGTAGAGCTCGATCTCCAGGAAGTAATCGCCGAACCCGACCAACCGGACCCGGAGCGGTTCTTCGGCGATCCGCTCGTGGTCCCGTAGCATCGATGCCAGCTCCGACATCACGCCCTCGAGCTGCTCGCGGGTCGTCTCGTACCGAAGCCGGAGGTTCTCGCGCAGCAGCACCCGGTCGCGCTCGGCGAGATTTTCCAGCTGCAGCTTGGCGAAGTCGGCGTTGGGTACCGTCACGATGGTCCGGTCGAGGGTGCGGATCTTCACCGACCGCAGACCGACGTCCTCGACCATGCCTCGGCGGTCGCCGAACTTGCAGAAGTCGCCGACCCGCACCGGCTGATCGGCGTAGAGGATGATGCCGCCGATGAAGTTCTCGAGGGTTCCTTGCGCGGCGAGCGCAATGGCGAAACCACCGACGCCGAGCCCGGCAATGAGCCCGGCGACCGGAACGCCGAGGCGTTGCAGGGCGATCACACCGATAACGGTGATGACGATCAGGGTGGCGACGCGAAACATGACCCGGACGAGCTGTTTTTTGAGCGGCCGGGCGTCGCGAAACCAGAACCGGACGGTCAGCTCGCCAAGGCGCATCACCACGAGCGCCGCCAGCCACGCCGACCCAAAGGATCCGACGACCGAAAGCGCCACTCGCAGCATCAGAGCCGGCGTCCCAGGGAGAGCAAAGAGACGCTCGATCAGCAACCGTCCGACAAACGGCGCGGCGAGCAGTGCCGCCGGGAACAGCGCGCGAGCCGCTCCTCGCCATTTCAATTCGCTGGCGCCGATTCGGCGGGCGAGCCAGGCGACGACGACAAGCCCCAGGACGAGCAGGCCGGTCAGCACAATGAGCCCGAACCACTGCCACACCATCATTCCGCCCATGTACTTGCCGGCCCAGGGCGGCATCGTTTGGACCAGTTTTCTCAGCATGGTGGCGTTGGATGCCGATTGCAGCTCCTCGATGTGGCCACCCTCCCGCCCCGGTCGGTAGGGTTGATCACGGACAAGGACATAGAACTCCTCGACTCGTCGAACCGTGCCACTGGAGAAGACCCACTGCCCCTGGCGATCGCCGTCGGCGATCCGATTCAGGGTGATCTCGGTGTGGGGAATGGTCCAGCGTTCCAACCCGAGCTCGTCGACGGTCGCGGCGTCGGGGATCTCGATGAAGGGCGGCAGGTCGATGCGATCGAGAACCTCTTTCAGGATCAGTGCCGCCCGTGATGAGGCCTCGTCGAAGACCAGCGGCGGTACATCGCTCAGATCGAGGCAGTCCCTGCTGTCGCGAAACTCCCTGCGGAAACCTGGATCACCGGCCGAATAGAGATCCCATGCCCGATCGAGGGACTCGAGGAACGACATCAGCGTGGCTCGCGGGCTCGATCGATCGAGGGGTTCGAGGGGGTGCTCCGGGGATGCCGGGATCGAGCTCGAGCCCAGCAGGAGGAAAACCCCGATCAGTACTCGGCCGAGCCATGTGCGTGTTTGTAGATTCATCGATTCCCTCCATCGTTGGGCGATCGCCACCGGTGAAGCCTGTCCGAATCGTAACACCGGAGGCGGGGATCGATCATTGCGGTGTCTGCCGTTGGATTTGCTTCTCGGCCTTTTTCGTCGCGTTCTCGCAGACGTTCTTGTCGGAGGTGATCCGGTCGAGGAGGCCCTTGCCGATGAGGGTCAGCCCGGCGGTGGCGACGGCGAGCCCGGTCGAGGCCATGGCCTGGGCCGGCTTCATCTCGATGGCGGGCTTCGCCATCGTGCCGCCGAGCCGGATGTAGGGGTTGGTGAACATGCTCGCGCTGACGCCGATGCCTTTGCGGGGTTTGGTGATCCAGTCGAACCTCAGCTTTTCGGTCGCGAAATCGATGGTGCCGTCACCGAGAACGGTCACCTTCTCGGTCTGAAGGGCGGCCGGATCCAAGGTCATTACCCCGTCCTTGAAGTTCGCCACCAGAACAGCACAGTGGAAGTCGGTGAAGGGGTCCTTCTTGGCGAAGGGATTGAGCGCTTCGAGCAGCGTGACCAGGAAGTCGGCACTCACCTTATCGATGATGCCGTCCTTCACGATCCCGCCCGCCAGGTTGATCGAGACACGGCCGATGGCGCTCGCGGCCATTTCGTGGGCCGATCGCCCGGTGAGGCTCATCTCGAGACCGAGGCCGACGGACGTGTATTGGCTCGGATCGGCCGTCTCTCCGGCAAGGTTGAGCAGGCCCCCCTCGATCCTGAACTCGGTGGCGAGCCGGTGTCCCTCGGGCGCAGGAGTGAGCGTGGCGTTGCCGGTGATGGTGCCGCCCAGATTGCCGGTGCCCCGGAATCGGTCGATCTGCACCGCCCCGCCGGCAATGCGAATCGAGATCTCGAAATCCCGATCGAGACCGTGGAGAACTTCCAGCTCGCCGACCTGCCACTCCAGATCGGCATCGATGAGATCGAGGAACACCAGGTTCCACGGATCGTCCGGGATCACGAGCCCGGATGACGCCTTGCCGGTCCCGGGCTCCGCCTCAGCGACGGGTTCGGATTCGTCGCCTGGCGGCAGGACATCCGCGAGCCGAAAGTGATTCGACCGCAGGCGACCGGTGATCTTCGGTTTGCCGTCGAGACGGGCCCGCAGCTCGCCGGTAAGATCGCTCGCGCCGAAGCGCAGGTCGAGGGCTTCGGTGGACAATCCTTGTGGGTCGCCGCCGAAGCGGCCCGCTAGCGAGAACGGACCTCCAGGGAGTCTCTCGATCCGGGTGAGGCCACGGAGCTCGCCCAGATCGGACCCCTCCGCGCGGACGGCGAGATCGGTGCCGACGAGTTCGGGCGGGTGCCCCAGGGTGCCGTCGAACTCAGCGCGAGAATCCCCGAGACCGGCCCTGACGGTGTCGAAGAGAAAACCGGATTCGGCGATCCCGACCCTCCCGGAAAGCTGGAAGGGCGCCGCCGGAACGTCCCTTCCCGCCGCACTGCCGAAGATCGATGCATCGGGACCCTCAGCCGAGATCTCGAGGTCGGTTCCGATCAAACCGGGGAAGGCGCCGACGCATCCGCTGATCGAGGCCGTGGCGGCGCCGATCTCGACCTCACCTGACGAGATGGAGGCGCCGATGTGGTCAATGGCCAGACTGGTGGTCATCGAAAAGGGCTCGGTCGGAAGATCGGGAAGATCGAGGGCAGCCATGTTTTCCAGGAGGTTCTCGAACGATCTCAGATCCTGCCCCCGGAGGGAGATCTCGGCCGTCGAGCCCCAGAGACCGTCGCCGAGGACGATGGTGCCGTCGATCGCTCCCGTGGTGCCGGCGAGCGTGACCCTGAGATCGCGCAGATCCACCCGATCGCCGGTGAAGATCAGATCGCCCGAGACATCGAACCCGGCGTCGGGCAGGATGAGGCCGGGGATGAGCGGGTCGGCGACGGCGAGGGACGGCCCCCGAGCTTCTATCCTCAGCTCGGTGCCGTCGAGGGATGGCAGCCCGACAATCCGTCCGTCGACGATTCCGTTGGCGCTCCCGAGACCGACCTCGATGTCGTGGAGACCGATGCCGGTCTCGAGCACATCGAACTGCCCGTCGACCCGGAAGGCGGCGCTGGGCAGAGTCACGGCGGGGACGAGATCGCCGAGGACGGAGAGATCGCTTCCCGACACTTCGGCCCCGAGCTTCGAACCGACAAATCCCGGCGTGCGCGTCAGCAGACCATCCACGACGCCGTCGAGGTCGGCGAGGTGCCCGGAAACCTGGTGGAGCTGATACCCATCGTTGGTAACAGCGATTCGACCCTCAAGGCGGTACGGTGTCACGGGCAAACCGCGGATCCCGGAAAGGGCGTTGAGCCGTGAAAGATCACGGCCCTCGACGGTGATCTCCAGATCGGTGCCGATCATCCCGGCCACGGTCGTGACCTGTCCGGCGGCGGTCAGTCTTCCCTCACCGATGGTGGCCTGGACCTCGTGCAGGTCGATGGCGCCGGCGCCCTTGGTGAATCGCCCCCTGGCGGAAAATGGCTCGGCCGGAAGCGTGACGTCGAGCAATGCGCCGAGGCCGGCGAGGTTCGGGCCCTCGGTCTCGAAGCTGAGCTCGGTCCCGTCGTATCCGGGTGGATCGCCGACAAAGCCATCGGCCGCGAGGCTCGACGGTCCGATGGTCAGCCGTGCGCCGGTGACCTTCAGACCGTTGTCGACCCGGTTGACTCTCCCGCTGCACGTGTAGTCGCCGTGCGGCAATCGAAGGCCTGCGAGGGCGGCCAGCGCGGCCGCATCGGGACCGCCGCCCTGGAAGTGAAAATCGGTCTCGAGCATGAGTGGGGGGGCGCCGAGGCGTCCATCCGCCGTGAACCGGTTCTCACCGACTCTCGCTTCGAGACCGGTGATGTCGAGGGGGAATCCCCGCCAGGCGAGATGTCCGGCGAGGTCGAAGGACTCGTGCCCGACATCGCTGATCCCGAAAAGGAGACCGATGGGGTGGATGTCCGCACCCTCGAGCTCAAGATCGAAATCGAGATCGGCGGGCGAGATCAGCGAATCGATGGTTCCGTCGGCGCGGAGATCGGTGGCTGGACCGTTGACGGCGAGGTTGAATTGCGTCAGGTCGGAGTTCGAGACAGCGGTTGCCTTGGCCGTGAAGCCGGGGATGCCGGTGGCAGGAAGCCCGAGCACCCCGAAGAACGCATCGGGGTTCGGAATCACCGCATCCGCCCGGAGGTCGAGACCGCTCAAGGTGGCGATCCTGGCGATCCTGCCCGAGCTGCGGAGTTCGGCCTCGCCGAGTCGAAGCTGGAGATCGTGTTCGACGGGCATCAGGTTGATGAGGTCTTCAAACGACCCAAACCCGCCGCTGATGTCGAAGTCGGTCCCACCGAACGTGCCGGCGCCGGTGAGGCGGTGGTTGCCGCCCTCGTCGCCGGCGCTTTCCAGCGACGCCACCACGAGATTCCATCCGGTAGGGTTGGACGTCGTCCGGAAGATCAGATCGACATTCCGTCCGCGAATGCTGTCGATTCGCAGCCGGACCGGGCCGTGTTTCCCGGTCCCGGCGCCGGAGCCCAGGCGCCAGTTGCTGCCTTGCCCGGCGTCCGCCTCGAAGATCGCGCGACCGCCCTCGATCTCGACGACGGGCAGGTGGATCGAGCCGGAGAGGAGCTCCCAGAGGTTGATCTCGCCATCGAGCCGGTCGATGGCGGCCATGCTCGGCTCGGAACCCCACTCGGTGTTGGCCAGGCTGACATCAGTGGCGTGGACCCGGGTCACGATCCCGAGGTCGACCTTGAATTCACCGGCGATGGTCAGTTCGCGTGCCATCCCTTTCGAGGCGAGGCGTGCGACGGTATCGCGCCAGCCGCTGAGATCGGAGAACGACAGATACAGCGCGAGTACGACGAACGGCAGAACGAGCGCACCGGCGATCGCGAGAAACGTCCTCCGTCTTCGAGTCATTGCGCGATCATCTTACTCGCGGATTCGGGGTTTCGAGATACGCCGGGGCGATCAGGGTAGGGTGGTTTTCTGTTTTTCACTGTAGGCAGGTCCTTCAGGGCCTGCGACCACGGTTTCGGTGCTTTGGCGGGACGACCGGATTTCAGCGGCGTGGTCGCGGGCCGTCAATGACCCGCCCCCACGAAAGAAGTGCGACCGTTGCCCTGCCGCCGGCGGCGAAACCACGCTCTTCATCGACCGGATCGGCGTCGGTGGCGGCGTCGGCGTCGGCTATCACGGCGTCGGTGTTGGCGCCCGTGGCCCCGGGGTGCTCTAGTCGATGAGCGGCAGCACCCGCGCCGGGGTCGGGACGACTTCCGGATCAGGTCTCGAAAAAATATCGGCAAATGAATCCAGGATTCTGTATGATGCACGCGTCACTACCGAAGAAGGAGATTCTGATGAAAGCTGATACTGCGCGACGTTTCTTGATGATTACCGTGATCCTGGGCGGCCTGGTTCTGGCGTCGTCCGTGCCGGCCGAGGCGCAGCGCGAATACGAACCGCTCTTCGACAAGTTCAACTTCAAGGCCGAACTCAGCTGGGTCGGATTGAACACGACGGTCGGCCTCTACTCCGTGGAGCTGGATCAGGGCGCAAAGCTGGACTTCGAGAACGACCTCAACCTAGGAGACCAGGAGGTCATTCCCTCCCTCGACTTCGAGTGGCAGATCGCCAAACGACACCGCCTGGCCGCCCGCTGGCAGAATATCGGCCGCAATTCGTCCTCCCAGGCACTGACCGAAATCGAGTGGGGGGACGAGACCATTCCCATCAATGCCGACATCGATCTCCAATTCGACATCACGCAGTTCTTCGTCGATTACACGTTCTATCCCTGGGTCAAGGAGCGTTGGGCGCTGGGCTTTGGTCTCGGGATTGCGGTGGCTCGATCTGACCTCCAACCTGAGCTGGACCCTCGAAGGTGGTCAGACCCTGGAGGGAAAGCAGAACCTCGACGTGGCCGCACCGTTGCCGTACCTCAACATCGAGTATCGGCGAATGTTCGGCGACCACTGGCGGATGATCCTCACCGGCGGCTGGCTCGGGATCACCATCGGTAACAACAGCGGCGACCAGTGGGTCGCCCGGGCCGGGATCGAGTACCTCATCGGCAAGCGCTGGTCCGTCGGCGGCTCGTTCAACGCCGCCACCGTCGACGTCGATTTGGACGATGTCGGCGACAACGAGGACATCGGACAGTTGAACCTCTCGATCGCCATGGATATCTGGGATTTCAGCATCTTTGGACGAGTTCGATTCTGAGGATTTCCAGCCAAGACTGGACGAAACAACTTCTCCCCGGCGCCCGGCGCCGGGGAGTTGTCTATGCAGCCTCGTGCAAAAATCAATACCACTACAAAGGCGGGTATAAAACCCGCCCCTACGAATTCTGTGGAACGTACCGTAGGGGAGGGTTTTACACCCTCCCCACCAGACAGCTGAGGTTTCCACTGACCAACCGGCGCAGTGTTTGGCAAGAGGCTCAATTTTCAGGAGCGTGTGATATCCTGCATATAGCTAGCTAGTCTAGCTATGGAGGTGCCTCATGGCAGGAACGTGGAAGCTCCAGGATGCAAAGAACAGATTCAGCGAGGTCGTTCAGAAGGCGCTGAAGGCAGGGCCCCAGATTGTGACCCTCCGTGGAAGGGAAACAGCGGTGATCTTGTCGGTTGAGGAGTATCACCGGCTGGTTCGACCCAAGATCGGATTGGTTGAGTTTCTTCGGTCGTCGCCTCTGGCCGACGTCGAGCTGGATCTGGAGCGGGATCGTGACACCGGCCGTGAGATCGATCTGTGAACTACCTCCTCGATACGTGTGTGCTTTCGGAACTCGTCAAACCGCAACCCGAGCCGAAGGTGGTGCAGTGGGTCGGTGACCGGGATGAGTATCGTCTTTTCCTCAGCGTGGTCACGATCGGCGAGCTTCACAAGGGTGTTGCCAAACTACCCCACGGACCGCGCCGCACCGGTTTGGAAACCTGGGTGGCGCGGGATTTAACAGCCAGGTTCGACAAGCGGATTCTCCCCGTGGATGTTCGCGTTGCTGCAACCTGGGGCGTCATGCTCGGAGAGGCGGAAGCGAAGGGAAATCCCCTCCCCGTTGTTGACGCGATCATCAGTGCGACGGCGTCGGTTCACGGTTGTATTGTGGTGACTCGGAATGTGGCGGACTTCGAGCGAACCGGGATTGAAGTTGAAAACCCCTGGTGATGTGCAACGTTCTCGATTCCGGAACAGTCCGCTCTATGATGCATGCGGCGCAGCCAGAGAAGGAGATTCTGATGCCATTTAATTCTGCGCGACGTTTCCTGGTGATCGCCGTGATGGTCGGCGGCGTGGTCCTCGCGTCGTCCGCCCCGGCCGAGGCGCAACGTGCATACGAGCCGCTCTTCGACAAGTTCAATTTCAAGGCCGAACTCAGCTGGGTCGGGTTGAGCACCTCGGTCGGACTCTTCTCCGAGGAGTTGGATCGGGGATCGGTCCTCAATTTCGAGGACGACCTCGACCTCGGAGACCGGCAGTCAATCCCGTCACTCGACTTCGAATGGCAGATCGCGAAACGCCATCGCCTGGCCGCCCGCTGGCAGAACCTCAGCCGGGACTCCACCTCCCAGGCCCTGACCGAGATCGAATGGGGGGATGAGAGCATTCCCATCGGCGCCGGTATCAGCTTGAACTTCGACACCCTGCAGCTCTTTGTCGACTACACCTTCTATCCGTGGGTGAAGGAGCGCTGGGCATTGGGCTTCGGGCTCGGCCTCAGATACCTCGATCTGAAATCCAACCTCAGTTGGATTCTCGAGGGCGGCCAGATCATCGAGGGCAGCCAACGTGCCGACGTGGCGGCGCCGCTGCCGTACCTCAACGTCGAGTACCGGCGATTGCTGTCCGAACACTGGAGGATGATCCTCACCGGTGGCTGGCTCGGGATCACCATCGGCGACATCAGCGGCAGCCAATGGGTCGGTCGGGCCGGGATCGAGTATCTCATCGGCAAGCGCTGGTCCGTTGGCGGTTCGTTCAACCTCGCCACCATCGACGTCGATGCGGACGACATCGGCGGCGAAGACGACATTGGACAGCTCAACCTCTCCGTCGACATGGATATCTGGGATTTCAGCATCTTCGGCCGGGTTCGATTCTGAAGTTAGACCGCCGATACGGAACGAACGAGACAGTTTCTTCCCGGCGCCCGGCGCCTGGCGCCGGAAGTTCTTGATTGGCAGCAGTTCTCAATTCCGGGACTCGGTCGTGCCGTCGTTCAGGAATGACCGATGACGAAAACCAGGCCCGTGTCCGCGAACTTGATTTCAGAGAGAGGGTGTTGGTATGACTTTTTTCGGGTTTCTCAAAAAACCAATGGCGGTGGCATTTCTCGTCTTTCCGACGCTGCCCGTATGCGCCCAGGAGACCGATGATCACGTGCAGACCCTGGTCTTGGTTCGCCACGGCGAGAAACCGAAACAGGGGTTGGGACTCCTTACCTGCCAGGGTCTGAACCGCTCACTGAGACTTCCGGATTGGTTGATTGCCAACTTTCCACCACCGGACTACATCTTTGCTCCCGACCCGAAGGTCAAGACGACCGAACTGCACGGAGACGGGCAGCGTTATGATTATGTTCGCCCGTTGCTGACCATCGGACCCACCGCCATCCGGCTAGGTGTACCGATCAACACACAGTTGCCTTTCAACGACCCGGGTCTACTCGCGGATACCTTGCTGGACCCGAAGTACCGGGACGCGACGATCTACGTGGCCTGGGAGCATGGCGTCATGGTGCAGTTTGCGACGGTGATGCTGACCAGATTCGGCAGCGATGCGAAAGTGCCGGCGTGGCCGAACGACGACTATGAAACGGTCTATGTCTTCACCATCAACTGGAACGAGCCGGAATCACTGGATTTTCGTGTCGAATCCCAGGGGCTTGGCCCCCTGCCCGAAGCCTGTATGCAGGCGCCGGGCGATGCCGCGATCTCGGGCTCAGAATAGCGTGCCTGGGGGATTTTGCGGTGATGGTCTGGGTTTTTGACGCCCTCCCGGAGTCATGCCGACATCGAGGAGCATCCAATCCTCGTTCACGTCGGCGTGGTGTTCACGGCATCGGACGTCGGCGTCGTTTGACTTCATGGGGCGCGACGAGTGAGTCAATGCCTCTGAAGGTGGGTCCAGGCCCACCCTACGTCGGGCGATGAGTTGTGTTCCGGGCGGCGACGTAGGGACGGGGGTCAATTAAACGGTACGCCGACAGTCATATTGAGTATTGAGTATCGCTTGAGAATCTGTCGGCGGGTCCATCAGGACCTGCGACGAAACCTCATGAATAGTCCGGGCCGCTCGTCAGGCGAGGGCCACGACGATCGGTCCTGCCACGGTCAGAAAGACGTTCGAAAATGCGTAGGTACCGCTGTAACCCAGGGCGGGGACCTGACTCTTCGCCTCGCCGGTCACCACGCTGAGAGTCGCACCGCTGGTCATCGCGCCCGCGATGGCGCCGAAGAGGATGGCCGGATTCAGGTGCATCAGACGATTGCCGACAAAGTAGGCGATGAGCAGGGGAATCACCGTCACCACGGCGCCCGCCGCGATGAGCTGCGGCCCGGCCTGCATGAAGGTCTCCACGATGTCGGCGCCCGCGCGAAGCCCGACACCGATCATGAACAACTGGAGACCGAACTCCTGCAGCAGCCACCGCGCCGCCTCGGGGAAGGCTCCGAATGTCGGGCGGACACTGTGCATGAAGCCGATGATGATCCCGGACACCAGAAGACCTCCGGCCGAGCCGAGACCGATGGATAGGCCGAACACGGTGATGGACAAGGTACCCAGGAACGCCCCCGTCACGATGCCGACGGCGAGGACCAGCAGATCGGTTTGATTGTCGTCGTCCCGTTCGATCGCGCCGAGGGCACCTCCGAGTGCGTCGATGCTGGCCGAAGGTCCGGCAACCCTGAGTTCGTCACCGTGGCGCAGCTCGACCGAGAGCTCGCGAGGGATTTCGTTGCGCATCCGGCTCACG
The DNA here is from genome assembly GCA_963704125.1 of uncultured Acidobacteriota bacterium. Taxonomy (GTDB): domain Bacteria; phylum Acidobacteriota; class Thermoanaerobaculia; order Thermoanaerobaculales; family Sulfomarinibacteraceae; genus JAHECW01. The sequence continues at coordinate 141,599 of CAVPHA010000010.1, forward strand.
CCTTCGACATAGACACCGTAGGTTCCGGCGATATTGAGATCCGCAAGGGTCCGTCCGACAACATCGCGGTTCTGCACGATGACCCGGGCCATATCCACGGTTCCGTCTGTCGCGTGCTGAGAGCTGATGTCCTCACCGAGGGTTTGAATGCGGCTCAGGAACTCAAGCGAGCCGAAAACGACCACCTCATCGTCGAGCTCGAGTCGGTCGATGGTACCGGGATCGATGAATGCACCGCCGCGACGCAGCCGGACCCAGGAGAACCCGTCCCACAGTTCGTGGAGCTCATCGGCGGACATTCGGGTGAAGTCCTCATTCGAGACCCGGTAGGCTCGGAAGCCGGCCGTGTCCACGGTGTCGGGAACATCCGTCTGCATCGTGGTCTCGTAACGCTTCGCCTCGTCGGCGAGGTTGATGCCGAGCAACGCGGGCATCAGCTTGACGATGAGAATCAGCCCGGCGAGGCCGAAGATGTAGGTGATCGCATACCCGGTGGTGATGTTGCCGATCATCTGCTCGGCGCTCCATCCCTCCGGCGGATCGACGCTGCCGCCGCGAATCGCTTCCTGCGCCGCCGCGAGCGTCGGCGAACTCGTGAGGCCGCCCGCGAGCAGACCGGCGCCGGTGCCCGGCTCGAAGTCGAACGCGCGCCCGAGCCCGACGGCGAGAACCACACCCGTCACGGTCACGATCAGCGCGATGACCAGATATTTGCGCCCATCGGTTCGGAGCACGTCAAAGAAACGCGGTCCGGCCTGGTATCCCACCGAGAAGATGAAGAGCGCGAACCCGACCGCCTGGGCCCCGGGTGACATCTCGAAACCCCAGATAGCCGAAACCGAGCCCGACGAACAGGACCCCCGCGACCGGCCCGAGCGTCACGACACCGACGCGGATGCGACCGATCAGGTGCCCAAGACCGAATACGAGAAAGAGCGTCATCACCGGTTGGCTGCGAAGGAAATCAATGAACTGCATGGTCGGCAGTCTAATACGGGCCGCGATCGAAGTTCGAATCATCACGGATCGGTCTGTTGCGCTCCCGACCGTGTAAATGATTTGGGCTCGACTTCTCCGTTGGGGCGGGCACCGCGACGGACCGTGATCGTGAGAGAATCGTCCGGTGATTTCCGAGACTGACCACCTGTATTCAGAACTGAAAGACCGTCTTGAATTCGAGACCCTGGTCGCCGATCTCTCATCCAAGTTCATCAACCTGCCCCCCGCCGAGGTGGACCGCGAGATCGAAGACGCCCTGCGCCGTGTCTGCGAGCTGCTCGGCATCGATCTCGCGGTTCTCTGGCAGTGGTCGGCGAGGAACCCGGATGTGATCGCGCCGACGCATGCGCACCCCCCCGTGGAGCAGATTCTCCCCCCAGAGCCGCTGCGTGAGGAGCAGTTTCCGTGGATCCGCCAAGAAATCTCGTGCGGCCGGGTGGTCTCGATGTCGTCGTTGGATGCTTTCCCGCCGGAAGCCGAGCGTCGACCGCGAGTTCTGCAGCCATTACGGCGTCAAGTCCCATCTCAGCATCCCGCTCGCGCTCGGGGGCGAGGCGCCCGTCGGCCTCATCGGCTGGAACACTCTGGGGGTGGAGCGTGACTGGCCCGATGATCTTGTCAATCGTCTCCAGTTGGTTGCGCAGATCTTCACCAATGCACTCGCTCGAAGGCGCAACGAGCTGAACCTGCAGGAGAGTGAGGAGCGTCTGGCCGTGGCCGCGGACGCCGCCGGGGCAGGACTGTGGATCCTGGATTTCAAAACGGACGATCTTCTGGGCCACCGAAAGGGCTCGGGTGATCTTCGGGTATTCGCCGGACGAGGTCATCACCATGGCGCGCTTCCAGGCATTGGTCGATCCCGATGACTGGGATCGCGTGCGGAGTGCGATCGAGCGGTCCGCACGGAACGGCGAGCCGGTGCACGTCGATTACCGGATCTTGGCCGGCGATGGCGGCGTGCGGTGGATCTCATCCCGTGGGCGGCCCCAGCTCACGTCTTCCGGCGAGTCGGAGCGCCTGATGGGCGTGTCCATCGACATCACCGAGCGCAAGCGCGGCGAGGAGTCTCTGCGCGTGAGCGAGGCTCGCCTGGCGGCGGGCGCCGATCTCGCGGGTCTCGGGTTCTACGAGGGCGATTTTGCCGAAGGCAAGATGTACGTCGACGACCGGATGCGGCAACTCGCCGGCATTCCCCCGGAACGGACGGCGGGCCTCCAGGCCCTGGAGTTCTGGCTCGAGCATCTGCATCCCGACGACCGACCGCGGGTGTTGAATCTGCGTGACCAGCTGCACGACGGAAGACTGGACCGATTCTCCTCGAGTATCGTTTCCTCCACCCGACCCGTGGGGAGATCTGGATCCAGCACCTGGCGGGCGCCAGCGCTCGCGACGCCGCCGGACGCGCGGTCCGCACCTTCGGCGTTCTCCGCGACATTACCGAGCGCAAGCGGGTCGAGGACGAGCTGCGCGACCTGAGCCGGCGGCTCATCGGCGCCCACGAGGAGGAGCGCGCGCTGCTCGCGCGCGAGCTCCACGACGACCTGACGCAGCGGGTCGCCGTGCTGGCGATCGAGGCCGGACGCGCCGAGTTCGCCGCTTCCGGACGAAACGCAGGCAGTTTCGATGCGGTCGCTCCGCGAGGGGCTCGTGCGGCTCAGCGAGGATATCCACACCCTGGCGTACCAGCTGCACCCGTCGGTCCTGGACGAACTCGGCCTCGCCGAGGCGCTCCGGGCGGAGTGCGAACGGCAGGGCCGCCGGAGCCGGATCGAGATCGCGCTTGGAGTTCGAGCCGTTTCCCGCGGTCGTCGGGAAGGAGGCGGCGCTGTGCCTGTTCCGCGTGGCGCAGGAGGCGCTGAACAACGTCGGCCGCCACGCCGAAGCGCAACGCCGTCAGCGTCACTCTTCGGCAGATGGACGACGGTCTGCTCCTTGCCGTCCGCGACGACGGCGTCGGCTTCGAGTCCGACGAGTCCGGGACGAGGGAAGGAGCCTCGGCCTGGCGAGCATGCGCGAGCGGGTGCGGCTGGTGAACGGCACTCTCGATATCGAGAGCGCGCCCGGCGGCGGCACGCGAGGTCATCGCCTGGGTACCCAGCAGAAGGAAGTTCACCATGAGCGCCGCGAACCGTCCGCGAGTGCTCCTCGCCGACGACCACCTGCTGGTGGCCGAGGCGCTGAAGAGTCTGCTGACCCCCGAGTTCGACCTGGTGGGCGTGGTGGAGGACGGGCGGGAGTTGGTCGAGGCGGCCCAGACGCTGCGGCCGGACGTGATCGTCGCCGACATCACCATGCCCCACCTCAACGGCATCGACGCTCTGGTCCGGTTGCGCCAGGGTGGCGATCGAACGCCGGTGGTGTTTCTCACCATGCACCGGGATGCGACCTTCGCGCGGCGCGCCCTCGACGCCGGGGCGTCGGGTTTCGTGCTCAAGCACTCGGCCTCGGTCGAGCTCATCGCGGCCATCCGCGCCGCGCTCCAGGGCAAGACCTACCTGACGCCGCAGCTCGCCGGGGAGGTCCTGGAAGCCATGAAGGAGGGACCGGAGCAGGTGGCGAAGACCCGATCGACTCCCTCACGCCGAGGCAGCGGGAGGTCCTCCAGCTCCTGGCGGAGGGGCGCTCGGCGAAGGAGATCGCCTCGAGCCTCGAGATCTCGGCCCGGACGGTGGAGTTCCACAAGTACCAGATGATGGAGACGCTGGATCTGCACACCAACGCCGAGTTGATCCACTTCGCCATCAAGCACGGCCTCGTCGAGCTCTGACCTGGTATTTTCCCAGGAACAAACCCCGTAAAACTCCGAGGTCACAAACCTTCGAATCTTGACTATCCTCCAGACTGCTGCAGCGTGATGGATGTATCGCGACGAACACGGTCGCGAAGAAGGTAGGGCGGCAATGGTTGAGGAGCCTCTGAGCTGTGTGCTGTCTGGCGGACCGCCACCACGGTCTCACGGAAGGTGTGCGGGGCTTGCTCGAAACGGCGTTCGGATCGGTGGTCATGGTCGCCGACGAGACATCGCTGCTCGAGGGAGCGGCCCGGCTCCAACCCGAGGTCGCGGTCGTCGATCTGTCTCTGGCCCGGGGCAGCGGTCTGGGCTGGTTGCGGGAGCTCCGGCAGCGCTGCCCCGATCTCAAGGTGATCGTTCTCAGCGTCCACGACGAGCAGAGCGTGCGCGACGCGGCGATGGACGCCGGCGCCGACGCTTTTGTGCTTAAACGGGCGATCGCGACTGATTTACTGCCCGCCGTCGACGCCGTCCGCCAATCTCGAAGTCATGAGGAAGCAGGGGTCAGAACATGAACAGATTCGGATTCGTTGACGATTCTCATTTTTTTGGCGGCGGCCCTGTGCCTGGCGCCGGCGGCCCTGGCCCAGGCTCCGGCGAAGACCGCGGATCCGTCGTCAACGGGTGGTTCGGCCGGCTCGATGGCGACGGTGGTCTGCACGTCGGGCGCCGGCGAGCGCCAACACTGCCCGGCCGATACCTCGGCCGGGGTGCTGCTGACCAAGGAAACGGGAGAGATGGCCTGTCTGTTGGGCAGGTCTTGGGGCTACGACTCGGCCGGCGTGTGGGTCATGGACGGCTGCGGCGGCGAGTTCCTGGTGAGCCAGGACGCGCGCCGAAACCGCGGCGGACGTGACAACGGCGGCGGCGCCCGTCGAAGACACGGCGACGGCAGCCCCGGGCGTGCCATCGGCAGAACCGTCGATCTCGACCGCCTCGGAGACCGCTGCCCCCACCGAGACCTGGGGAGTGTACGACCCCGGCAAGGGATTTCTCGTCGGAAGGAGCAACGCTGGAGAGCTTTCCATCAGCGGCTACGCGCTGCTGCGGTACATGAACCAGATGCCCGGCGAGCAGACGTTCACCGACCACCTCGGCAACGAGCGCGCCGTCGACGCCCGGCACGACATCTACTCGCACCGGATCCTCGTCTGGCTGAACGGCTGGATGGGCGTTCCGAAGCTCCGCTACACCATCGCCTTCTGGACCGTCAACACCACCAACCAGAGTGCCATCTTCGGCAACATCGGCTACCAGTTCAGCAAGGGCTTCAACCTCTACGGCGGCATCTTCGGCAATCCCGGCTCGCGGTCGATGCACGGCTCGCACCCCTACTGGCTCGGCAACGACCGCGTGATGGCGGACGAGTTCTTCCGGCCGTTCTTCGCCCAGGGCATCTGGGCGAACGGTCAGGTCACTACCCGGTCTCTGGTACAGCGCTTCGGTCGGAAACACCTCGAGCACCCTGGGCGTCACCGCCAGCCAGATCGACCGGAAGTTCACCTACGGCGGCTCGCTCTGGTGGATGCCGACGACCAAGGAGTTCGGTCCGAGGGGCGGCTACGGCGACTGGGAGATGCACGAAAAGGTGGCGACCCGCTTCGGCGTCTCTGCCGTCTACAGCCCCGAGGAGCGCTACACGGCGATCGGCACCAACCCGGGAAACACCGCCTTGAAGCTGGCGGACAGCGTGAATCTCTTCGAGACGGGCGCCCTGGCGCCCGGCGTCACGGTGACCAATGCGGACTACCGGATTCTCGCGGTCGATGCCGGCTTGAAGTACCGCGGTTTCTTCTTCCAGACCGAGTTCTACCACCGGCAGCTCAACGGATTCCAGGCCGATGGATCGCTGCCGGTCGACGAGATCGTCGACACGGGATTCTACGTCCAGGCGGCGTTCTACCCCATACGCCAAGAAGCTCGAGCTCTACTTCGCCACCTCGCAGATCTTCGGCGACAGCGACGCCGGGTTCAGAAACAGCTCCGAGTACCTGATCGGGGCGAACTACTATCCCTTCAACACGCGCAACCACCGGCTCAACCTCCAGGTCATCGATGTCAACCGGTCGCCGGTCTCGAGCACCTTCGGCTACTACACCGGCGGCCAGGACGGCACGACCGTGTCGGCGGCGTTCTCGATCTTCTTCTGATGGTTCGATTCACGGCCGCGTGCCGCCGGCACCGAAAAACGAAAAGGAGCAGTCACGTGAAGAGTCAAGACCATCTGGGCCAGGCCGCCATGCGGCTTCCGATCGCGGTTTCCGTTTTGGCCCTCGTCACCGCGCTCGCGAGCTTGCCGGCCGCGGCGCAAGTGCCGGCCGACGCCGACTTCCACGATTCGCACTTCCACCTCACGAACTACATCCAGGAAGGCACGGACATCCACGACCTCGTCGAGATGATGGGCGGCACCATCGGTCGCTCCACCGTCTTCGGCCTGCCGCTGCAGCAGATGTGGTCGTACGGCAACACCGGCGACTTCGCGCCGACCTACTACCTGCAGACCGATGCGCCGCTCTACTACTACTCGTTCACCGACGCCCACATCGCCATGGCCTACCGGTCGCTGACGCCGGAGCAGCAGGCGCGCTTCGACCCCATGATCACCGGCTTCAACCCGGCCGACATGTACGCCGCCGACCACATCCGGCGGGTGCTGCTCACCTTCCCGGGCGTGTTCTCCGGGATCGGCGAGTTCACCATCCACAAGGAGTTCGTGTCGGCGAAGGTCGCGGGCGACGTCGCCAGCCTCACCGACCCGGCGCTCGACCGGATCTTCGACTTCGCCGCCGAGGCCGGGCTGGTGGTCATCCTGCACAACGACATCAACATGCCGTTCCCGAAGCCGGACCAGGAGCCGTACATGCTCGCCCAGATGAAGGATCTGTTCGTCCGCCACCCGGACGCCACGATCATCTGGGCCCACCTCGGCGTCGGCCGGGTCGTGCGGCCTCTCGAGCAGCAGGCTGCCATCGTCGAGAAGATCTGCACCGATCCCGCCCTCGCGCACGTCTACTTCGACATCTCGTGGGACGAGGTCGCCAAGTACGTGACGGCGACGCCGGAGGCGACCCGAACGGACCGCCGACATGATCAACCGCTACCCCGACCGCTTCCTCTTCGGCACCGACGTCGTGGCGCCGAGCTCGGTCGACGCCATGGTCGCGGTCTACGACGCCTACGCGCCGCTGTGGGCGCTGCTGACACCGGAGGCGAGCTACAAGGTGCGCAAGGGCAACTACGAGACGGCTCTTCGACGCGGCGCGGGTCAAGGTGCGGGCGTGGGAGAAGGCGCACGCCAACGACCCCCACGTCGCGCCGCCCTGGACCCCGGCGTCCGGCACCGGGCAGGAACGGACCCATCGATGACCGCCGAACGACCGATCACCACCGCCCGCTGTGAAACCATTCGAATTTCAACGACAGATCAATGTGAACAGAGGAGGAATCGTATGAAAGACCGACGACACATGAGGATCCTGGCGATCGCCGGGATCGCCGCAGGGCTCCTGCTGCCGCTCGCAACCCCGGCGGCGCTGGGCCGAGGACGACGCCGAGGATGCCAAGCCGAAATTCGAGCTCTACGGCTTCGCCATGACCGACGCCGGCTACCGCAGCGGCCAGATCGACCCGGACTGGTTCGACGTGATGCGGCCGACCAAGCTGCCGGCGTACGAAGACGAGTACGGCGCCGACGGCAACACCTACTTCAGCGTCCGCCAGACCCGGTTCGGGGCCAAGGCGTGGTTCCCGACCAAGCTCGGCGAGCTCAACACGATCTTCGAGTTCGAGCTCTTCGGCGTCGGGCGCCGACGCCGGCCAGACCACCTTCCGGCTGCGCCACGCCTACGGCGAGCTCGGCCAGTTCGGCGCCGGCCAGACCTGGAGCCCGTTCATGGACATCGACGTGTTCCCGAACTCGCTCGAGTACTGGGGCCCGTCGGGCATGGTCTTCTTCCGCAACATCCAGATCCGCTGGATGCCGATCAAGGGCGACACCCGGCTGACCGTCGCCCTCGAGCGGCCGGGCGCGAGCGGCGACCAGGGGCAACTACGACGAGAACATCGCGCTCGACGATGTCACGGCGCACTTTCCGCTGCCCGATCTCTCCGCCGAGTACCGGCACGGCCGCGACTGGGGCTACCTCGAGGTCGCCGGCATCCTGCGCTACATCGAGTGGGAGGACAACGGCACCGACCAGTACGACCTCTCGGGCGACGCCATCGGCTGGGGCATCAACCTGAGCTCGAACATCAAGCTCGGCGACGCCAACACCCTCCGGCTCCAGGTGGTCTACGGCGAGGGCATCGAGAACTACATGAACGACGCCACCGTCGACATCGGCATCGAGCCCAACCCGGGCAACCCGACGGCGCCGATCAAGGGCGTGAGCCTGCCGGTCCTCGGCGTCGTGGCCTTCCTCGACCACAGCTGGAGCGAGCGAGTGGACGACCTCCATCGGCTACTCGATGATCGACATCGACAACGCCAGCAGCCAGGCGCCCGAGCGCGTTCTCCAAGGGCGAGTACGCCCTGGTCAACCTGCTCTACACCCCGGTGCCGAACGTGATGTGCGGCGCCGAGCTGCAGTACGGCAAGCGCGAGAACTTCTCCGACGGCTGGTCCGCCGACGACTTCAAGGTCCAGTTCTCGTTCAAGTACAACTTCTCACACACCTTTGGAGGTAAGTCATGAAAACCATGAACCCCGTTCGTCACGGCAGCGCGTTGCTGCTCGGCTCTGGCCGTTGTCGCCCTGGCGCTGTCGCCGATCTCGGCGGCGGCGCAGACGCCCGGCCGAGATCCAGGCGGCCCTCGACGCGGCCTACGCCAAGTACAAGAACCTCAAGGAAGGCGCCAACGCCGACTACATCCCGGCGCTCGCCAAGGTCGACTCCAAGATCTACGGCATCGCGCTGGTGACCGCCGACGGCAAGGTCTACACCGCGGGCGACATCAAGTCCGAGGTCTCGATCCAGTCGATCTCCAAGGTCTTCACCATGGCCAAGGTGATCGAGGAGCAGGGCCCGCGACGCCATCGCCGACACCATCGGCGCCGACGCCACCGGCATGCGCTTCAACTCGATCGTCTCCATCGAGTTCTCGCAGAAGCTGCTCGGCGGACCCGAGATGAACGCCCTCGTCAACCCGGGCGCCATCGCCGCCACCAGCATGGTCAAGGGCGACGACGCCGGGACGAGATCTGGAAAAGCATCCTCGGCTTCTACTCGGACTTCGCCGGCCGGCCGCTGTCGGTCGACGAGGAGGTCTTCAAGTCCGAGGCGGACACCAACCAGCGCAACCAGGCGATCGGCTATGCTGATGTACGCCTACGGCTACATCAAGATCAGAGCCCGATGCAGGCGACCGACATCTACACCGAGCAGTGCTCGGTCGCCGTCAACGCCAAGGACCTCGCGATGATGGCGGCGACGCTCGCCAACGGCGGCAAGAACCCGGTGACCGGCAAGCAGGTCATGAAGCCGCGACTACGTTCCCGAACGTGCTCGCGGTGATGGCCACCGCGGGTCTCTACGACGATTCCGGCAAGTGGCTCTTCAGGACCGGTCTCCCCGGCAAGAGCGGCGTCGGCGGCGGCATCATCGCCGTCTCGCCCGGCAAGTTCGGGATCGCCGTGATCTCGCCGCCGCTCGACGACGGCCGGCAACAGCGTCAAGGCGCAGAAGGCGATCGCCGACATCTCGAACGCGCTCGGCGGCAATCCGTTCGCCGCCAAACCTCGCTGATTATCGAAGCGGGCGAATAAGCAACGCGGCCGACCACCTCGTGGCGGTCGGCCGGTGTTTTTTCCCGACTGAGTTGGGTTGCGGGTCCTGTAGGCAGGTCCTTGAGGGCCTGCGAAAACGGTCGTGGTGGATCGGTGGGATGCCCGGGATTCGGCGTTGTGGTCGCGGACCCTAAAAAGGGCGCGCCTACAGGGGAAAGGACGGACTCGCCCCGGGGGATCGCCTATGGGCGACGACGGAGGTGCGTTCCTTCCGTAGGCGGCTCACTGATGACCCGCGACCACGGTCTTCGATAGGCAAGAGAAACTGCCTCGCGGGTTGCTGATGAGACATCCGCGAGGAGGATCAGAACGCCAGCTGGAGCCCGGCGGTCACGTCGATCTGGCCGAAACCGCTGCCGCCGAAGGCGACCACACAGCCGCCGGAGCAGAAGACCGCGGCGCCGCTCTCGGTGAAGGTGAACCACCCGCGCGCGTCGAACCGGAGGCCGACCCGGTTGGAAACGTGGTAGATCAGGCCGCCGCCGAAGCTGACCGAGAGCCGACTCCGACCCCGCGCCGTCGATGCCGGGCGGCATGTAGGTGACGCCGGCCCCGGCGGTGAGCAGCGTGTCGAGCTTGGCGATGGAGGTGTGGAACGGCACCATGCCGCTGAGGTGGAGGTAGTGCACGTCGAGGTCGAATGCGGGTTCCCCGTACATCGGCGAGGCGAGGGTGGTGTTCTGGGCGCTCCAGACCACCTCGAGGCGGGACCGGTGCTCCGCCTTCCAGGGGATCGAAAAAATCAGACCGTAGCTGAACGTGCCGTCGAGATCGAGGTCGGCGCCGGTGTCGAGGGATTCGAACCCACCGCCGAACCGCCATCCGCCGAAACGGGTGAGCTCAAAGTGCTGCGCATCGGCGGTCGATGCGACACCGACAGCGAGCAGGCAGACGACGATCGTCGTTGCGAGCTTTGTCCTCATGTTCATGGTCCCTGACTCAAACGTGCCCGTCATCCATGACGTTAGTCGGATTCCGGCGGGATGTACACTCGGAGAAATACGAGGTCACCATCGATTGATCGATTGTGGTGTGACCCCGTAGTTTTTCGAGTTCCAATCTCGCGGCGGGGCAGGTACTGTGGATCCGACGACGAACAGGCGGTACATTTCATCTGCGGGAAGCCTCCCGGTGAGTGAGCGAAAGGGGTCTGCAGTGAGGTCAGCAACAACCAACCCGTCCCGACCGGGAAGAGAGACTATCGCGGTGATCGCGATCGCAGCCGTGATCCTGCAGCTGGGCGGTCCGGCATCTGTGCGGGCGCAGGAGGGGGCAGCGACGCCGGCCGCTGCGACCGAAGAGGCGGAGGTCAGGATCCCCCCCGATGAGCTCGATTCACTTGTCGCGCCGGTCGCCCTCTACTCCGACCCGCTGCTCGCCCAGGTGCTCGTCGCCTCGACCTACCCGCTCGAGATCATCCAGCTGCAACAGTGGCTCGGAAAGAACCCGGGACTCGAGGGCGACGCGCTGGCCGAGGCGGTGGCGACGCAGCCCTGGGACCCGAGCATCCAGTCCATGGCGGCGCTGCCCGATCTGGTGACGCGTCTCGCCGACGACATCCAGTGGGTCACCGATCTCGGCAACGCATTTCTCACGAATCAGGCCGACGTCATGGACGCCGTGCAGCGGATGCGGGCGAAGGCCAAGGACAAGGGCGCGCTCGAGACCAACGAGCAGCAGGTGGTTTCGACCGAGGTGGTCGAGACAGACGACGGTCATCGTGGTTCAACCCGCCGACCCGGAGATCATCTACGTGCCGTCCTACAACCCGACCTACGTCTACCCGCCGCCGGTCTACCCCTACCCGCCGGTCTACTACCCGCCTTACAACCCCGGCGGCGCGTTCGTCGCGTTCAGCGTCGGTGTCATGTGGGGCGCGGCGATCTGGGGCGGCTCATGCTGCCACTGCGGCTGGGGACACAGCAACGTCAACATCAACGTCAACAACAACTTCAATCGGAACAGCAACGTCAACGTCAGCGGCGGCAACTGGCAGCACAATTCAGCGCACCGCGGCGGAACGCCGTACGCGAACAAGGCGACGGCGAGCAAGTACGGCGGATCGGCGCGCGGCGACTCGATGAGCAGCCGCCAGGCGACCGCCCGTCAGCAGGCCTCTGCCGGCAATCGATCGGGGGGCGCCAGCGCCGGCACCGCCAACCGTGCCGCCGGGAGTGCCGGCAGCCGACCGGGCGGCGCCAGCGCGAGTACCGCGAATCGTTCGCCGGAAGCACGGGCAGCCGACCGAGTGGCGCCAGCCCGAGCGCCTCCAACCGCTCGGGAAGCGGTGCGGGGCCGAGCACCACCAACCGCGCCGGCGGCGGGGGACCATCCGCAAGCACCAACAACATCGGCAGCCGCAACATCCCGTCGAGCAGCGGGGCGAAGGCCGGCGGTTTCGGCGGAAGCTCCGCCGGTTACAGCGGGTCGAACGCCCGTGCCGCGAGCTCGCGGGGCGCGTCGAGCATGGCGTCGCGGGGCGGCGGGGGCGGCGGGAGGCGGAGGTGAATATGATGCAATCGTCAAACAGCGGTCGGAAATCCACCCGTGAACGCGTCCAAATCGGGTAACTTCGGACTCTGCTTCGGAGCGGTGGTCGCCGCCACGTTGTCGGCGGCCGCGTGCGGGTGAGGGACCGCGGGCGGACAGATGACGTTCGACACGCCCGAGGCGGCGGCCGAAGCGCTCGTCCTCGCGGCCGAGACCTTTGACGTCGAGGCGTTGACCCGGATCCTCGGACCGGACGGAGTCGACCTGGTGGTCAGCGGCGACCCGGTGCAGGACCAGAATCAGAGTGAGGCCTTTGCGGCCCAGGCACGGGAGCAGATGCAGGTGACGATGGATTCCGAGGATCCGAAGGTCGCGATTCTCACCGTCGGGGTCGAGGACTGGCCGTTGCCGATGCCCATCGTCAAGAAGCGCGGCGCCTGGCGGTTCGACACCGCGGCCGGCCGCGAGGAGATTCTCTATCGGCGCATCGGGAACAACGAGCTCGACGCCATCGAGGTCTGTCTCGGCTATGTCGAGGCGCAGCACGAGTACGCCCTGGTCAAGCACGACGGCGCGCTGGTCAACCAGTATGCGCGGCGGGTCATCAGCACCCCCGGCACCCACGACGGTCTGGCCTGGCAGGACGCGGACGGTTCCTGGCAGGGCCCGGTGGGAGAGGGGATCGCCCAGGTCATCGCCGAGGGGTACGTCGAAAAATTCTCGCCGTTCCACGGCTACTACTTCAAGATCCTCGAGGGCCAGGGCCCGGATGCGCCCTTCGGCGAAATGAGCTTTGTCATCGAGGACGCGATGATCGGCGGTTTCGCCTTCGCCGCGGCTCCGGCTGAATACGGTCTGACCGGGATCAAGAGCTTTATCGTCAGCCACGACGGCGTCGTCTACGAGAAGGATCTCGGGCAGACCACCCTCGATCAGTTCCGAGCCATGGAGCTCTACAACCCCGATCCGAGCTGGGAACCGGTCGCGTGCTGAGGACTGACACGTGCCGCTTTCCGACCCCGTAGTTTTGCGAGTTCCCGGAGCGATCCGCCACCCGGCTATGGTGTTTCCGTGACCAAGAACGTCCGGTTCGGGTGTCGGAGAAATGAAATGAAATCAAGATCAGTGTTCGTCCTGCTCGTTGCAGTTGGAGTGATCGTGGCCGGATTGCCGGTGGCGGCTCAGAATGTCTCGGCGGAGCCGGATCCGGGCGGCTGGAAGTACACCGTTGCACCGTACCTGTGGGCGGCTGGAATGGACGGTACGATCACCATCAACCGCATCGAGGCTGACGTTGATGTTCCGTTCAGCGACATCCTCAACGATCTGGATTTTGCCGGAATGCTCCATTTCGACATGCAGAGCGATCGCTGGGTGGTGAGCTCGGATCTGATCTACGTCGACCTCGGGGCGGATGCGGATGTGTTGTTTGGGACGGTTTCGGCCTCAGTGACCCAGACCCTTTTCGAGGTCGCGGGCGGATACCGGGTTCATCCCGTCGCGACAGTCCTTGTCGGCGCGCGATGGGTCGATCTCGACAGCGGGCTGAGATATGCCGGTCTGGTCGTCGACGACCGGGTCGACGAGAGCAGAAGCTGGATCGACCCCTTTGTCGGCGTCCACCTCGCGGTGCCGCTGGCGAAGCGTTGGAGGCTCGGCATCCACGGCGACATCGGTGGCTTCGGCGTCGGTTCGGATCTCGCCTGGCAGGCCTACGCCGATGTCGGGTTCAAAGCCTCGAACGTGGTTTCGATCATTCTCGGCTATCGCGCGATCGACATGGACTATGAGAACGACGAGCGAGGATGACCTCTTCGGATACGACATGCTCATCGCCGGTCCGCAACTCGGCGTGGCATTTCATTTCTGAGGCACATGGACACCTCGGCAGAAAGGGAGATTCATATGCGGAAGGTCTTTGGATTCACTCTGGCAGTCTGATCTTGGCCCTTGCGGGTCAGACGGCGTCGGCGGACGACCTCGCGGGGGCGAACCGGCTCCTGTGCGCCTCTGTTCAGGCAACCGTGTGCTATGAAGACGGCGAGTGCGCCATCGATCTGCCGTGGAACGTCAACGTCCCGGCGTTCATCGAGGTCGATCTCGATGACCAAGCGCCTGAGCACGACCACCGCAAGCGGGCTCAACCGGACGACCCCGATCAAACACGTGGATCGTCAAGACGGCACCATCGTGCTCCAGGGGTTCGAGATGGGGCGGGCCTTCAGTTGGATCATCACCGAGGCCACCGGCCAGGTCACGGTCGCCGTCGCCTTTGAGGGCGCGGCGGTGGCCGTCTTCGGATCGTGCACCCCACTTGAGAGCGCGGCCGAAGTCCGGCCGCAAATGAAAGGACGCGACACCATGAACACCAGAATCACGATTGTCGTCGGATTGATCATCGTCGCCGCCGGGGCCGCCATGGCGCAGACCGAACCCGCGGCGCAGCAGTCCCTCGCCGCAGCCATCGATTGTCTATGTCTTCCCGAACGAGGGGCAGACCCCCGCGCAGCAGTCGATGGATGAGGCCACCTGCTACGACTGGGCGGTGCAGAACACGGGCACCGATCCCTTCGATCTGGAGAAACAGGCCCAACAGATTCAGCAGCAGGAGCAGCAGACGCAGCAGCAGATCGCCGCCGCCGGCAAGGGCGCCGGGTGTCGAAGGGTGCGGTCGGCGGCGCTGCGGCGGGCGCCCTGATCGGCGAGATCGCCAGCGACGACGCCGGCAGGGGCGCAGCCTACGGCGCCGCAACGGGCGCCGTTGTCGCTCGCCGCCAGACCAAGAAGGCCAAGAAGGGCGCCAGCCAGCAGGCGTCGCAGCAGAGTCAGCAGGCGCAGCAGGCGACGGCCGAACAGATCGAGAATTTCAAGAAGGCCTTCAGTGTTTGTCTCGAGGGGAAGAAGTACCTGGTCAAGTTCTGAACTAGATTCATCAACTGCCAACCAAATCAGTCAGCCCGAAAGGGCATGAAGCAAGGGAGAATACATGCACAGCATGAGTGGGAAGCAGATCAGCAAGACGGTTTTCGCAGCAGCCCTCGCGGTCGCACTGGTCGCCGGTGCCGCTACCGTTGAGGCCGAGGACCGCGATGATCGATTCGAGTTCGCCTTTGGCGCGTTGTACCAGCTCGGCGCCGATCTCGACTTCGACGGCGGTTCGACCGTCAGCACCAAGGACGACTTCGGTTTCTCGCTTCTCGGTGGCTACAACCTCAACGAGCATCTCGCCACCACCTTCGGCTTCCAGTGGACCGGCATCGGCTACAGCAGCAGAATAATCAATGATGAGGGCACGCCGATCATCGCATCCGGAAGCTACGACACCTGGGCCGTCACGGGAAATCTCGTCTACAACTTCCTCGAAGGCCCGATCACACCCTACGTCAGCGCGGGTATCGGCTGGACCTGGCTGGACACCAATATCCCCAACGGCGCGCCGGTCACCGGATGCTGGTGGGATCCCTGGTACGGCTACATCTGCTACACCTCCTACCCGACCAAGACCACCGACGCCTTCTCCTACCAGGCCTCGTTGGGCGTGCGCTGGGACTTCAACTACAGCACCTTCGCCCGTCTGAACTACACCAGCCAGTGGCAGCAGTGGGGCAACGCCAACGGGACCCCTCGTTTCGACGTCATCGGACTCGAGATCGGCTGGATGTTCTGATCCGTTCGTTCGACGACAATTGAAGTGTGATATCCGCGCGGTTCTCCCGGGGGCCGCGCGGATTTGCGTTTCAGTGTTCGGGTCCTGTCGCATGGGTGCGGTTGATCCGTTAGTTCGGCACAGTGCTGAACGAGCCGTTTGCTAGACTGAGGCTGACGTGACCACAGGAGAACTCCCATGAAATCAGCGTCTGATGGCGGTGGATCGGACCGTTCGTCCGGATGGCGAAAATGGCTCGTCAGAGCCGGAATCGCGCTGCTCGTCTTGGAGGTCGTCTACGTCGTTGCGGCGAACGTCTTTCTCCGCACGGGGCTCCTGCTCGATCTCATCAACAAGAAGCCGGAGAAGATGAACATCTCCTGGGACTCCGTGACGACGTATTTCCCGGGGGTTGCCAGCGTCAGCAACTTCGAGCTGCGCAGTCAGACCAGGAAGGACCAGATCTATCTCCGGGTGGCCGAGGCCGACGCTCGAATCAGCCTCGTCAAGCTCGCCATCAAGACCATCCATATCCGGGGCGTGGACGCCAAAGACGTGGACTTCAGATATCGTGAGCGGCTCGATCGGCCTCCCAAGGCCGGGGCCGATGCCGAGGCGCCCAAGGAACCCGTGGATCCCCGATTCTGGCCTGAAATCCCGGGATACTCCAATCCGCCCGATCCGAAACCGGAGGATCTCTACCCGCTCAAGAAAAAGAAACATCCGTGGACCATCAAGATCACCGGCGCCGATGTTGAAGGGCCGGTCAAGGTCGCCCTCGGCGACGCCCGAATCGAAGGGGAGGGATCGGTCGGTGGGGGAGTGACCGTCAAACCGAGAGAGACGATCACGATCCACAGAGGCAGGCTTGCATCTCAAACCCGCAACCATCGAGATCGGGCCCGATGTCATCACTCGGGACCTCGCCATCGACGCCGATCTCCGTTTTCGTCCGTTTCCGGCCAAGGGCGCCAAGATCGAGGATGTCCTGGGAGGGATCTCGGGCGATCTCGCTGTCGCCGGCGAGCTCGGAGAGAGGGCGGCGGTCCGCTACGAGATCACTCCGGGAATCAGCGCATTCGGTGCGGGAACCATCGATGCCAGGTTCGAGATCGACGAGGGTGTGCTCAGGGCCGGAACCGAGTACTCTTTGAAGTCGGACAGCTTTCACGTGATTGTCATGGGTCTCGACGCCTCGGGTTCAGCCGCAGTATCCGGCGGTACCCAAAATGAGAGCGGCGAATACATCACCACCGCGCATATTTCCTTAGGCGATTTTCGTTTCGTGGATCCCGAGGACGGATCGGTCGATATCTCGGGAACCGGTCTCGAGGTTCAAGCCGAGTGGACCGGTCTCTCCATCGGCGCCGCCAAACCGGCTTCTCATGTCGATTTCGTCCTGCCGCCCGCCCGGATCCACGACGTCAGCACCTTCAACTCGCAGTTCCCGGAAGCGACCGGCCTCAAGTTCGAATCGGGATCCGGGACGGTCCAATCCAGGCTCGAGATCGAAGACCGGGTCGCAAAAGGGACGCTCGATCTCGCGGCCGAGAAGATGGTGTTGTCGAGCCTCGACACGCCGCTCGTTGGCGATCTCGAGGTGCATGCGAACCTCGCGGAGGGGGACCTGCCGGCCAAGACCTTCGATCTGTCGGGAACCACCATTCGCCTCGACAAGATCGTGAGCATGAGGCTGCCGGACAAGAAACAGGAAAAGCTCGACCCGTGGTTCCTCTCGGTGGCGCTCGGCAAGGGCGACATCACCTTCGGCAAACCGATGGCGGTGGACGGGAGCGCGAAGATCGAGATGTACGACACCCGTCCGGTCATCGCCCTGCTCAAACGGCTGGGCATCGGACCCTCTTGGCTTTCCAAGGCGCCCAACATCAAGGATGTCGACGGGGCCCTGGACGTGAGTGTCGGAAACGGCAGTCTGGCGTTCAGTGATCTCAACATGACGGGGGAGGGGTTCGAGGCGCTCGGGTGGGTCGACATCCGGGACAAGAAGGCCGACGGCCGGATCTTCGTCAGGTTCAAGTCGGTGATGGCGGGGGTGGGACTCGATCAGGGCAAGACCAAGATCCACCTCTCCAAGCCGAGGAAATGGTTCGACGAGCAGCCCAAGGGACCGCAGTCGAGCCCCGCTCGGGAGGCAACAGCCGAGGATTAGGGGTCGAAATCGGCGGGGAGTCTCGTCGGTCGGCGATCCGAGATCCGGTATCAGGCGCAAGGGATGGATCGCCATGACCAAGCCGAGGAAGCGAAGGCTGCTCAGAATCCTCGGGATCGGTTGCGCCACGGTCGTTCTGATGGTGCTCGGTCTCGCCGGTTGGATCGCGCTTCAGGTGCGGGCGATGAACCGGCCGGTGGTGGTCGACGGCGTCCACCCGTTCAAGTCGGCGGCGAAGAGGGATCGCTACCTCGCGAACTACGACGCCCGGGCCGCACGCTGGCCGGTTCCGTCAAAAGAGATGTATGTGGACACCTCGTGGGGCGAGACATTCGTCCGGATCAGCGGACCCGAGGACGGACCGGCGCTGGTTCTCCTGCCGGGCGCCAATGCGACCTCGCTCCTGTGGGAGCCCAACGTGGCGGCGTGGTCGGAAGACTACCGGGTTTTCGCGGTGGACAACGTCTTCGATTTCGGCCGCAGCGTCTATGTGCGCAACATGACGACGCCAGAGGATTTCGTCGAGTGGCTTGGACGAACTCCTCGTCCGAATGGGTCTCGAGAAGGATGTGAACCTCCTCGGTCTCTCGTACGGCGGATGGATCGCAGAGCCAGTACGGGCTCGCGCACCCGGAACGTCTCGCGAGGGTCGTCCTGGTCGCCCCCGCGGCCACGGTGGCATGGTTCAGCGGCGACTTCATCAAGAAGGGGATCATGTGTCTGATTCCCCACCCGCACTTCACCAAGAGCATGGTCCGCTGGGCCCTCCACGATGCGGCCGAGGGCACCCCCGAACAGCGGCGAATGGTCGAGGAGGCCGAGGAGAACGCCTGGCTCGGTCTGCGGAGCTTCAAGCTCAAGCAGATGGTCAACCCGACGGTGCTGACCGATGAGGAGTGGCGGAGCTTCCAGGTGCCGGTGCTCTTCCTGGTCGGCGAGAACGAGGTGATCTACTCGATCACCGGCGCCGAGGCGGTTGCAAAGCTCAACACCGTCGCGCCCGAGATCGAAACCGAGCTCTTCACCGGCTGCGGTCACGACCTCACGCTCGTTCAGGCGGATCGCTTCAACCGGAGGGTGTTGGCGTTTCTTGAGCAGTGTGGAGCAACCGATGAGACTATCGGTGCGCTCAATGGCTAATGATCAAAAAATCAACTCAGCGGATCGATCGCGAACTGGGTCTGGCGAATTATGGGGTTAATTTGGATATAACCGCTGACGCGGATCCGCTCGAGCTCGGAAACATACCACCCTGCAGGAGATTCTATTTCTGTGACAATCATCTGAGCGAGCGAGATTCCGACGGTTAGCGAGTCTGCAGGGATTTTCAGGGGTCGATTTCGAAGGCAATGATCTACGGGTCCGATCCCACCGGAGTTCGGGAGCGCGTCAAACCTGAACGTTTTGTTCCTGGCGAGAACGAGCTGACGGTGAGATTCCGGCCGAACTGTGTTCGCTGCCGAACATCGGGCATCTTGATCTGGCTGAAACAACCTATTTACTGGCATTCATCCCGATCGAACTCGGAATCTGGGGACATCTCGGGTTCGTCGGTCTCGCCGGGTATCGACTGACGAATCCAATCACGCCCGAGATCGGAAAGGCGGAGCCCACGAAGCTCGGCTCGATGCACTTCCTGCGCTCCGCCATCGACACGAAGGTGAGCCAGCCACCCTACATTCGCGTCCGATTGGTACAGGGGGCTGGGCATCGCGATCGCTAGATGCAAACTGGCTGCCTCGAAAGAACAACCGTGAGCAGTGTTGGGACTGTCAACCCGATGACGACCTCAGTCGGGGCGTGGACCCCGCGAAGGTCGGCTCGATGGCAACTCCCTGCGCTCCGCCATCGACACTGAAGGTGGCCCAGGCCCACCCTACATTTCTGCGTCCGATTCGGTCAGACGTAGGGTGGGCCTGGGCCCACCTTCAGAGCCCTCAATGCATCATTGATGCTGCACGTTGTCGAACTGCGATTCGGTATTCCGAATCCATGCGTTGGGTTGAATGGAGGGCTACACTGTGTTCCGGCAGAACCGACTCGCCCGGTCGATGGAGAACAGATGACCTACAGGCTCGAAATGCCCACCTACAACGCCGAGCGTCTGGCCGAGATCTTCGAATCGTACATTCCGTTCAACAGGTTCCTCGGACTGCGCTGTCTCGAAATCGCGGCGGCAGCGTTCGCGTCGAGCTGCCGTATCGTCCGGAGCACGTCGGCAATCCGGAGATCCCCGCCCTCCACGGCGGCGCGATTTCGGCGACCCTCGATACCACAGGCGGGCTTGCCGTGTGGTCGCAGGCCGGGCCCAACGACCGGGTTTCGACCATCGATCTGAGGGTCGATTTTCTCCGACCGGGCCGGGCCGAGCCCCTCATCGCCGTGGCCAGGGTGGTCCGCGTCGGCAACCGGGTCGGCGTCGCCGAGCTCCGCGCCTTCCACCCCGGTGCCGAAGACCGGCCCGTGGCCGCCGGGATGGGCGTCTACAGCGTCAAACGGGACAACGGAGACGAGGGCGGCAAGTGGGAGTGGCAGCTCGAGTAGCCCGAGCGCCCGGATCGGCTCCACGCCGGCGAGACGCCGACGCTACAATGGCGCTCGGCCCTTTGGAGTGCCGGCGTCTCGCCGGCACCGAAGCCATCCGTCTCCGTGCTGTCTCAACGGTGGAGACAATAGGGCCACGATTGAAAGGCAGGGATCCATGAAGGCTTCGCTTCGGGTGTTCGGCAGTCGTGTTCTTTGTTGCCTCCGTCGCCGTCGGTTTTGGGTACGCGAAGGAGAGCAGCCTCACGAGCGACACCCTCAAGGGACTCGAGCTGCGCAGCATCGGACCGGCCTTCATGTCCGGGCGGATCTCCGACATCGCCAAGGATCCGACGGACCCCGCGACCTGGTACGTGGCGGTCGCCTCCGGCGGGGTGTGGAAGACCGTCAACTCGGGCACGACGTGGAAGCCCATCTTCGACGACTACGGCTCGTACTCCATCGGCTGCGTCACCGTCGATCCGAAGAACCCCTGGGTGGTCTGGGTCGGCACCGGTGAGGCCAACAGTCAACGGAGCGTCGGCTGGGGCGATGGGGTCTACAAGAGCCTCGATGGCGGCGAGAGCTTCACCCGCATGGGACTCGAGTCCTCGGAGCACATCGCCAAGATCCTCATCGATCCGCGGGACTCCGATGTGGTCTACGCGGCGTCGCAGGGGTCGCTGTGGGCGCCCGGCGGCGACCGCGGACTCTACAAGACCACCGACGGTGGCGCGACCTGGAAGCGGGTTCTCGAGGTGAGCGAGAACACCGGCATCACCGATGTGGTCATGGATCCGCGGGATCCCGACACGCTCTATTGCGGCGTCGTATCAACGGCGCCGCCGGGTCTGGACCCTCATCGCCGGCGGACCCGAGTCGGCGATCTACAAATCGACCGACGGGGGAGCGTCGTGGCGCAAGCTCGAGAAGGGCCTGCCGACGGTCCACATGGGGCGCATCGGGCTCGCGCTCGCCCCCGAGAATCCCGATGTGGTCTACGCCACGATCCCCGCCGAGGGCGAGCACAGCGGGTTCTACCGGTCGCTCAATCGAGGCGAGAGCTGGGAGCGGATGAGCGACTATGTTCCCATCGATCCCCAGTACTACCAGAAGCTCTTTCCGGATCCCCACCGCGCCGATCGGGTCTATTCCATGGACATGCTGATGCAGGTCTCCGACGACGGCGGGCGCATCTTCGAGCCCATGCGCTGGAAGAACCGCCACGTCGACACCCACGTGATGCTCTTCGATGCCGACGATCCCGACTATCTGATGGTCGGCGGCGACGGCGGGATCTACGAGTCCTGGGACCGCGGCGAGACCTGGAAGTACGTCGACAATCTGCCCGTGACCCAGTTCTACCGGGTGGGAACCGACAACGCAGAGCCGTTCTACAACGTCTACGGCGGCACCCAGGACAACAGCAGCCAGGGCGCCCCGTCGCGCACCACCAGCCGGCACGGAATCACCAACCGCGACTGGTTCGTCACCGTCACCGGCGACGGCTACCAGACCCGGGTCGACCCCGACGACCCGAACATCGTCTACTCCATGTTCCAGTACGGCGGGTTGGTGCGCTACGACCGGCTCAACGGGGAGATGGTGGATATCCAGCCCCAGCCCGAGGCCGGCGAGGAGCCCATCCGCTGGCACTGGGACTCGCCGCTCATCATCATCTCCGCACTCCGGGCAGCCGGCTCTATTTCGCCGGCAACCGGCTCTTCCGCTCCGATGACCGCGGCGACACCTGGCGCGCCGTGAGCCCCGATCTCACCCGCGGGATCGACCGCAATCAGCTCGAGGTCATGGGCCGGGTGTGGAGCGTCGATGCGGTGTGGAAGAACGTCTTCACCTCGTTCTACGGCAACATCGTCGCCCTCGACGAATCGGCGCTGGTGGAGGGTCTGATCTATGTCGGGACCGACGACGGGCTCGTCCAGGTGACCGAGGACGGCGGCGAGAACTGGAGGACGGTCGGCGGCTTCCCCGGTGTTCCCGAGAACACCTATGTCGCCGATCTCGCGGCGTCGATGCAGCGATCCCGACACCGTGTACGCCGCCTTCAACAACCACAAGAGCGGCGATTTCAAGCCGTATCTTCTCAAGAGCCACGACCGTGGACGCACCTGGCGTCCATCGCCGGAGATCTGCCCGGACCGCCACGTCGTTTGGTCGATCGTCGACGACGACGAACGGGAAGGTCTGCTTTTCGCCGGGACCGAGTTCGGTCTCTTCGTCACCATCGATGGCGGCGACACTGGGTGCAGCTCGACGGCGGCGTCCCGACCATCGCCTTTCGCGATCTGCAGATTCAGCGCCGCGAGAACGATCTGGTGGCAGGCACCTTCGGCCGGGGGATCTACATCCTCGACGACTACACGCCCTTGCGTCTCATCGATGGTGATCTGCTCGATGCCGAGGCCGCGACCTTCCCGGTCAAGACGGCCCATCAGTTCCTCCGTTCGAGCGATCTCGGGTGGGGCGAGAAGGGGACCTTCGGAGACGCCTTCTTCGCCGCGCCCAACCCACCCTTCGGCGCCGTGCTTGACCTACCACCTGAAGGAAAGCCTCGAAAGCCGTCACGAGACGCGACGCAAGACCGAGCGCGAGCTGGCGGCCAAGGGCGAGTCGGTGACGATCCCGAGTTGGGACGAGCTGCGTGAGGCGGATCTCGAGGAGGCGCCGTTCATCGTGGTGTCCGTCGAGGACGCCTCCGGAGCGGTGGTCCGCCGGATCGCCGCGCCGTCCACCGCCGGCATCCACCGGGTCGCGTGGGATCTGCGCTGGCCGTCGCTGGAGCCGATCGATCTCGGTGCGACAAGGCCGATGAATGGGGACACGTCGAAGACAGTGGACCGCTGGTGGCGCCCGGGACCTACACCATTCGTCTCGCAGAAGCGTGTCGATGGGGTGCTGACCCAGATCGGTGAAGCGCAGACGTTTGAGGCGGTGCCCTTGGGGATCGCCAGCCTGCCGGCGTCGGATCGGCAGGCGCTGGCGGAGTTCCACCGCCGGGCGGCGGAGCTCCAGCGGGCGGTCCTGGCCACCGTCGAGGTGGTCAAGGAGACCCGGACCGCGCTGGCGGCCCTGAGCGCCGCCATCGATGCCACTCCCGGGATCGATGACGCCGCGGGAGCCGACGTGCGCAGCTGCGGCTGCGGTTGGCCGACATCGAGGTGGAGCTCTTCGGCGATGCAACCGTCAGCAAGCGCCGGGAGCCGATCGCGCCATCCACCGTCGATCGGATTCAGACGGGTGATGGAGGCCCACTGGAGCTCGAGCTCGGCGGCGACCACGACCCACAAACGGAACTACGAGATCGCGTCGGATGCGCTCACCGAGATCCTCGTCGATCTCCGTCCGCTGGTGGAGGTGGATCTCGTCGCACTGCAACAGAAGGTCGAGAGCGCAGGAGGTCCGTGGACCCCCGGAAGCGGGCTGCCGACCTGGCCGCCGGTGGATTGACTCGCATGGATAGCCAAGAGCAAGGTGAAGGACTCTGATAGGCAGGCAGGATGCCTGCCCCACAACAGACCGGGAGTCCATTGTGGAGCAGGCTTCCAGCCTGCTCATGGTGCGATGAGCCTGCACGACGACCGGGCGTCCTGTGGAGCAGGCTTCCAGCCTGCGATGGTGCGATGCTTGTGGTGCGGGCTTCCAGCCTGCGGATGACAGCGCGGCAAACGATCGAATGCAAGCCGAAAGAGGTACGACCTTGAAGAAAACGATCGCTACCGGAATCCTCATCCTGACCGTGGCAACTCTCGCCGCAGCCGCCGAGACCGAAAAACCCATGCCCACCATCGGCGAGAAGACCGCCGGGCTCGAACGCGCCGACGGTCTGCTCACGACGTGGGTCGACCGCGATCGCGGCCGGATCTATCTCGAGATCCCGGCGCCCGGAGAGCACGGTGTGGCGGCCGAGTTGCTCTATGTCGAGGGCCTGCTCACCGGTCTCGGTTCGAATCCCGTCGGGCTCGATCGCGGTCAGCTCGGTCCGGCGCGGTTGGTTCAGCTGCGGCGGCTCGGCGAGCGCGTGCTTCTCGAGGAGCTCAACCTCGATTTCCGCGCGTTGACCGAGGACGTCGACGAAGCGCGCGCGGTGCGCCAGTCCTTCGCGACATCGGTGCTCTGGGCCGAAGAGATCGCGGCCCGGGATCCCGATGGGCGATCTCTCGTCGATCTCACCTCGTTTCTCGTCCGCGACGCCCACGGCGTCGTGGCCCGGCTCCGGGACACCGATCAGGGAACGTTCAAGCTCGACGCCGGATCGCAGCGCGGTCGATGTCGACGCCTTCCTCGCTTTTCCCGACAACCTCGAGTTCGAGGCGATTCTGACCTACTCCGGCGACAGTCCGGGCGAGCTCGTTCGGGGAACCGCCCCGACCGCCGACCTCGTGACCCTCGTCCAGCACCACTCCCTCATCCGCCTCCCCGATGACGGCTACACGCCGCGGCGCTTCGACCCGCGCGCCGGCTCGTCTCCGGTGGTCTTCGCCGACTACGCGGTGCCGCTGGACGAACCCATCGAAACGCGGTGGATCGTTCGCCACCGGCTCGAGAAGACCGATCCCGCCGCCGAACGGTCTCGGGCTGTGGAGCCCATCGTCTACTACGTCGACCGGGGAGCCCCGGAACCGGTGCGAAGCGCTCTTGTCGAAGGAGCCTCGTGGTGGGCCGAAGCCTTCGAGGCCGCCGGATTCATCGACGGCTATCGGGTCGAAGTTCTGCCCGAGGGCGTCCATCCTCTGGATGTCCGCTACAACGTCATCCAGTGGGTCCACCGCTCGACCCGCGGCTGGTCCTACGGCGGCGGCGTCGTCGATCCCCGCACCGGCGAGATGATCAAGGCCCACGTGTCGCTGGGTTCGCTGCGGGTGCGCCACGACCGGCTGCTCATGGAAGGGCTTGTCGGGGCCGACGCCACCGGCAGCGGCGGACCCAACGATCCCGTCCAGGTCGCCCTGGCCAGGATTCGGCAGCTCTCGGCCCACGAGGTCGGCCACACCCTCGGTTTCACCCACAACTTCGCCGCCAGCACCTATGGCGGTCGCGCCTCGGTGATGGACTACCCGGCGCCGTTGGTCGAGATCACCGAAACCGGTGAACTCGATCTTTCCAACGCCTATGGGATCGGTGTCGGTGAGTGGGATGTCTACACCGTGCGCTACGCCTACGAGCAGCCGATGCCGGGCGAGACCGAGGAGGAGCTCCTCGAGTCGATCGTCGCCGACGGTCTCGAGAGGCATCTCGCCTTCATGTCCGACGCCGATGCCCGACCCGTGGGTTCGGCCCACCCGCGCGCCCACCTCTGGGACAACGGCAGCCGATGCCGCCGCCGCCCTCGATCACGCCTTCGAGGTGCGCCGGATCGCCATGGAGCGCTTCGGCGAGAGCAACCTCGCGCCGGGCAGCCGCTGTCACGGCTCGTCGAGGTCTTCAGCCCGCTCTATCTCTACCACCGCTACCAGCTCACAGCGGCGGTCAAGCTCATCGGCGGCGTGGACTATGCCTATGCGGTCCGCGGCGATGGCCAGGGCGGCTGCCGCTCCGGTGGACTGGCGAGCACCAGCGCCGAGCCCTGAGATCGGTCCTCCACGGCCTCGACCCTGCGGTGCTCGCGGTGCCCGATTCGGTCACCGAGCTTCTTCTGCCGACGGCCTTCGGTTATGAGCGTTCCCGCGAGGAGCTGGCGACCGCCACCGCCCCGGTCTTCGACTGCGATGGGAGCGGCCGCCACCGCGGCCGATCTCGTGGTGACGTCTGTCCTGGCGCCCGAGCGGTGCGCCCGGCTCGTCGAACAGTCGCTCCGAGATCCGGCGTTGCCCTCGCTCGAGGAGGTCCTCGAAGACGATGACCGAGACCGCGTTCAATCACCTCAGCCTTCCTCCGGACCAGGAGGAGATTCGCCGCGTGGTCCAGCGGGTGCTCGTCGATCGGGTGGTCGACCGCATCGTCGATCCGGCGACCCCGGCCCCGGTGAGATCACGCCTCGAGGCCGGTCTCGCCGAGATCCAGGTTCTGGTTGAGACCGAGCTCGCCGATTCCGATGGTGCCGAGCGGAGTCATCTCGCCAGCCTGCGGGATGATCTCATCCGGTTTCGCGATCTGCGCGAGTGGGAGGCGGCCGAAGCTCGGGCGCGCCGCCGATCCGCCGCCGGGCGACCCCATCGGCGGCACCGCGATCGGGTGCTCGCACGGACCGGCCGGGCGGAACTGAGAGTCAAACCCATTTCGTTCCGCGGTCAGGCCGCGCTCCTTCTCGGCCAACTCGAGGGGGCCGCCGAGGTCTTTGCGCACGACGCCTTGATGGGCGGTAACCCGGCGGCGGTCGAGGGCATGAAAGAGGCGTATGCCTCCTTCAACGGCGGCGCCGAGGGATTCGACGACTATGCCCTGGCGACGCGGCAGCGGATCGCCCGCTCCCTGCCGGAGGTGACGCTGGCCGACTACACCGGTGAACCGGTGAGTCTGTCGGCGATGGCCGGCAAGGTCATGATGATCTCGGTCTGGAACCCCGGTTGAGGCGGCTGCCGCGTGGAGTTGCCACGCCTGCAGAACCTGTGGGAGAAGTACCGGGGCGATGGCGTCGAGATGGTCGCGATCAAATCCCACCGGGAGACCGAACCCGCGCTCAAGTTCATCGGCGAGGCTGGGCTCGAGTTTCCCTGCCTCGAGAACGGTGAGGGTGAAGCTGATGTCGTGAACGCCGTCTTCCGCATCCAGGGATATCCGACCGCGTGGGTGGTCGACCGCCGCGGCCGGATCATGTACCGCCACTACGGCTGGGAACCGGGCGAGGAGAAGGAAATCGAAAAGGAGATTCTCTCCCTGCTCTGATCCTCGCGGTCGGGGATCGCCGGTCGGATCGGAGATTCACCCTCGAAGAGCGGAGAGGAAGATCCCGGGGATGTGCCGCCAACCGGGATCGGTGGCAAATCCTGCCACCCGGCGGGCGGTGGTGTGGGCGGTCCTGTTGGTGACGAACCACGGCGGTTTTGGCAACAGGCTGAAGTCGCCGTGCAGCCACGTTCTCGGAAACGGGTAGAACGAACCGCGGACGACCGACTTCTGCGGCCGATCGAAGAGAAAGGTGTTGTGGACGGTGCCGATTCCGCTGCCGACATCGACGAGGGTGTGGCCGGGGTAGGCCCCCCACGAAGCCTGGGCGAGCAGGAAGGCGCCCGCGTTCCACGCGTTGACGCCGATCGCGCCGTAGCGGAGATCCGCCACCGCCTGTTCGAGCGCGGGACCGAGATCGCGCGCAGTCGTCGGGTGGACGAGAATGGTGGCGCCGAGGGTGCCTACGAGCCGGTCGTTGCAGAAGGCCACTGCGCGCTCGAGAAACGAGGCCGCGTCGCCACCGGGCAGGCTGGTCTCGCAGAGCACCGGACCGAAGACCTCGGATGAGAAGCACACGTCGTCGGTTCCCGGGTCGATCCCGGTGATGAGCGTTCGCGGGACGTCGCCGCCGAAGGTCTCCGCGTTCGGGTGGACTGAAATCAGGGTTTCGCGACGTTTCGCTGCGCCCGGGTAGTATGCTGGCCGCGGCGGCAGCTCGGCGAAGACCTGCCGGATCCGGTCGAGGAAGGCGCCCCGCAGCTCCCACTCGGCGGGCAGGACCAGGACCTGGGCGGCGATGCAGTTGCACCCCGCGTTGTGGAACTTCATGGTCGCCACGTGCTCGGCCTGGTAGCGGAGGTCCGCGGCGCTCCACGGTCCGGGCACCACGATCACCGGGCCGATGCCGCCGAGCTCGCTGGTGATCGGTTTGTTGAGCGCCGGCGCGCCCTGCTGCTTGCGTCGGCGTCCGTCGTCGCCGGGACCGAAGACGATGGCGTCGTGGGTGGCGGCGCTGCCGGTGATGTGGACCGAGTCGATCCCGGGGTGGCGGGTGAGGTAGGCGCCGACATCGGCGCCGCCCGAGACCACGCGGAGGAACCCCCGCGAGACGAATGGCTCGAAGACCTCCTCGAGGATGGGCCCGAGGTAGTCGTTGATCGGATTGAGCTTGAGCAGGACGACCTCGCCCTCCGCGAGCAGCTTGTGGAGCGCGTCGAGCGGCGCGATGGCGTTGATGTTGCCGGCGCCGAGGACCAGCGCGACCGCGCCCTCCGGATCGGTTTGGCGATACAAGGCGGCCGTATGATCGCGGAGGTTGTCGGCATGGACTCCGGGCTGCATCCAGATCTCGACACCGATGCCGCTCATCAGCAACCGGTCGAAGATCGTCCGCGGGTAGACCGGCACTGCCAGCTGCCCGGAACGGGTTGTGCGGATGCCCGAAAACCGGGGGCGCCGGCCGTCGGCGAGCGCCTCGAGAGTTTCCAGATAGCCGTTGACTCCGCCAGCGAAGGCCCACGGCCCGGTGACCCACTCCTCGCCGACCCACGGCGACGCCGGGTCGATCTTCTTCCCGGCGACCGACGCCTCGACCCAGCGCCGGGCGTAGCGCCCGAGGTTGGTCCGAGTGACTCGGAGCATCTCGATCCTGTCGGCGACGGGCAAGCGGGCCCAGGTCCCGGCGTGCTCGCTGAGCCCGCCGATGATTCGGTCGAGTTCGTCGAAATCGACTGTCGATCCGCGGGGCAGTCTATCGTCATTCGGTTTCATCCAATCCTCCCGGATTTTGCGAACTCGTGCTCCCACCGACGACGCGGCGCCGAATCCCGAGCCGACGACGACGGAGTCAGTATCGAGGCGATGCCTTCGGGGCACCTGAAACCTCTTCGTTCGCGAGCCGATTTCCTGCTGAAGCCTGTCGTGAGGATACACCGGCGGGAAACGGCGGGAAACCGGCGGTGGATGTCCGCTGGCTCTCTCGGCTCTGGACGAGACCCGAAGGACGATGTTGCCGTTCCCTGACACTCCGAATCTCTGACCCTGTCGCGTTCGTGCATCACTTTGTCGTGTTCATCCATTCTCTGGTTCGGGTCGGAACCCCAAAATGAAGGTACCGGTCACAGATTCGGTGGGGAACCTACTGTTGGGGGGAACACATGGCACGAGAGCATCCTCGGACATGGATCATGGGTCTGGCGGTGGGAGGTCTCGCCTGGGCGCTCTTCTCGCAGGCATCCGGTGCAGCAGAGCTCACCAGGATCGTGGCATCGGTGGACGCCTCGACCGCCATCGCCGCGACGCCGGTCCGCAATCGCGATCTGCTGTCGGTGAAGCTGGATGGGGGGGGAGCGACCGTCTCGCGGACGCTGGGAAACCTCCTGCCCGAAGGCGTTGATGTCGATGCGATCTCGCTTCTCGAGGACAACCGGTTGGTGTTTTCGACCGATGTCTCGTTCCGGGCCGGCGGCGTCGAGGCCGACGACGAGGATCTCGTGCTCGTCGATCGCGGTGTCCTGTCCCTGGTTTTTGACGGCTCCGCCGCCGGATCTGCCCGAGAAGGCGGACATCGACGCGGTCCACGTGCTGTCGTTGAACCCGGTGGATCTTCTCTATTCCGTCGATGCTCCGGTCGAGATCGGGGGCACCGTCATCGCCGACGACGACATCGTCCGCTTCGACGGCGCGACCCACACGGTCGTCCGAACCGGCGCCTCGCTCATCGGCGACGAGACGGCGAGGGCGGATGTCGACGCGCTCTGGTTCGACCCGGGCGGCAACGAGTATGTGATCAGCCTCGACGTGGCCATCGAGGCCGGGACGGGTCGCACCGCGGCCGACGCCGCCGACCTCGTACGCTGGGCCAACGGCTCGCTGACCATGTACTTCGACGCGTCGGCGGCGGGCGTCAGCGTGCCCGGGCTCGATCTCGACGCAGTCAGCTTCGACTTCGCCTTCTTCGCCGATGACTTCGAGACCGGCGACACCACCATGTGGTCGAACACCACACCTTGAAGAGGGAGATTCCATGCGAAACAGTCTTGGTTTCATTCTGATCGTATTGCTGAGCAGCGGAGCCGCCACTGCCGATCAGGGCCGCACCGAGATCGGTCCCACCGACACCTTTCCCATCGTCATCGACACGCCGGGGAGTTATGTGCTCACCGCGGATCTCCATGTGACCACCTTTCCGGTTAATGGAATCGAAATCGCGGCCGACAACGTGACCCTGGATCTGAGCGGCCACACTCTCAGTGGAAGCGGAACCGGGGTCGGCATTTTTTCGGACGATCAGACTAACGTGACGATCCGAAACGGGGTAGTGAAGGCTTTCAGTGTCGGAGTCAATCTGCATTCAACGGTGGAGGGTTCCAGCTTTTCACAGTTGATGGACCTGGCGGTCAGCGATTGTGACTACGGTGGGATTATCTTTCACGGTGGCACCGCTCAGAACATCGTCGTGCATGACAATGGTGGGGCGACGCACTACAACGAGGGGTTGAGATGCAGCAACTGCTCGGTCAGCAACGTGGTGTCCTATTTCAATTTCGGCGGGGTGCAGGTAACTGACGGTTCGGTTCACAACTGTACCGCGAGCAACAACAGCGGAACGGGCATCGTTTTGCGACGCGCCATTCTTAACGGCGGGAGTGCATCCTCGAATGGTGGTCACGGGATCCACCTGACGGAAACAAGCACGGTGGTCGGGGTGTCGGTCTCGGGCAATTCCCTGAACGGCATTCTCCTCGATACCGACAGCGGGAGTAATGTCGTCAACTGCACCGGAGGCAACAACGTGGGCGGCAACATCACCGGTTGCGGCGACGGTAACGGCTGCCACCAGAACTACCTCCCGTGACGGGAACGAGCTGAGCACCCCGAGGCGAGAAAGCACACCCGGCGCGGATGCATCGTCAGACGCAGCCGACAGCTCATGAACGGTCCGGGTTAGGTACCATCCTTCTGGAGAGACCGGGAGGGGGTGCCATGAGGCTTCGCCTTGTGCTCGTGTTGCTTTCGTCATTTGCTTTGTATCGGCCGCGGACACGCCGAGGCGCCGTCCGCCGAGACGATTCTCGAGCAGGTCCGCGGCTACCGCGCCCAACACGAGGTCGAGATCGTCACCGAGCTCGCCGATCTGGTGGCGCTGCCCAACATCGCCGGGGATCTCGATGCGATGGAGGTCAACGCCGAGCTTCTGACCGACTTGCTCGAGGCGCGACGGTTCTAGGTCGCGCTTCTCCGCGCCGACGGCGCGCCGCCGGTGGTCTTCGGCGAGCGGTCGATCGAAGGCGCAGACACGCACGGTGGTCTTCTACGCCCACTACGACGGCCAGCCGGTGGTGCCCGAACTCTGGCTCAGCGACCCCTGGGAGGTCGTCATCCGGACGGCACGGATCGAGGACGGGCGGCGAACGACGTGCCATGGATGAGCTCGAACCGCCCCTCGACCCGGAGTGGCGGCTCTACGGCCGCTCGGCTTCGGACGACAAGGTCTCCATCGTCGCGCTGCTGGCGGCCGTCGACGCCCTCGATGCGGCCGGGATCGCACCGACCATCAACATCAAGCTCGATCCTCGACGGCGAGGAGGAGCGGGGATCGCCGCACATCGCGGAGATCCTCGCGCGCCAACCGCGACCTGCTCGCGGCCGATCTGTGGATCTTCTGCGACGGACCCATGCACCAGACGCGGCTGCCCCAGGTGGTCTACGGCGTCCGCGGCGTGACCTCGGTCCACATGACGGCCTACGGCCCCGCGGTCGCGCTCCACTCGGGGCACTACGGCAACTGGGCGCCCGATCCCGGGATGCAGCTCGTCGACGCTCATCGCCACCATGCGCGACGCCGACGGCAAATCTGCTGATCGACGGCATCGACGAGCTGGTTCGTCCGCTCGGAGAGACGGCGCGGCGGCCATCGCCGCGGCGCCGACGGTCGAGGAGCAGCTCAAGGAGGATCTCGCCCTCGGCTGGACCGAGGGACAGCCGACCCCGCTCGCCGAACGCATCGCCCGCCCGGCCATCAATCTCGTTGGGTTTCTCGGTCGGCGCGGTCGGCGCCAAAGCCAAGAACGCGATCTCGCCCGAGGCGAGGGCCGTGGTCGGTTTCCGCCTCGTGCCGGATGTCACCCCCGAGGCGATCCGGGATGCCACCGAGGCCCACATCCGCGCGCATGGATTTCACATCGTCACGATCGACGCCCGATGAGGAGACGCTGCGCGAACACACGAGAGGGTCCTGCTGCTCGAGTGGAAGATGGGCTATCCGGCGTTGTGGACCGACATGGATCTGCCGATCTCGCGCGCCGTCGCGCGGATCGTCGACGATGCCGTGGACGGACCCATCGTGCTCACCCCCGGCATCGGCGGCAGCCTGCCGCTGGTGGTCTTCTCGGAGATCCTCGGCGAACCGCCCATCGTCGTCGTGCCCATCGCCAACCACGACAACAACCAGCACGCGCCCAACGAGAACCTCAGGCTCGGCAACCTCTGGCAGGGCATCGAGATCTACGCGGCGCTGATGGCGCGGTTGGGGGAGTAGGGGCGGGATTGGATCGTCGCTGGCATCGCAATTCAACGCAAAGGCGCAGAGACGCAGAGACGCAGAGACATCGCATTTGAGAGTGGGCGAGGCGGGTATAGAGGGTTCTCTGACTGCGTGGTGGCATTCTCTATGCAGGCGGTGTCTGAAGGGCAGGCGGGACGCCTTGGCGCCCCGGCGACCCAGCGTCGCACCATCGGCGTGGTCGCGCGTGGGGACCGGGATGGCTGCGACCACGCCGATGGACGCCGGCGGCCTACCTCGTGGCCGGGAGAATCGACCTCGACGCGCTCCCCGAGGGAGCCCGGTAGCGCCATTGTGCGCAGCGCGTCGCGGCGCCGGGGGTTCGTTCCGGCACAATGGCGTACCCGGCACCCCGATGGGGCGGGGTTTTTCGCGTGTCCTGAAGCGGTTGGGAGGCTCGTTGTTTACCGCGGACTTTGGCTAGGTACGGATTGGGTAATCGCGAGTCCTGAGGGTAGTGACCCCGGATTTCGGGGACTCTGATCTTGGTGAGATCCCGATTACACAGGTGTTGCTTGAAATATTCCGGGACCATATCGCGTCGCAAACGAGAGCGACGTTGGACTGGCGTACGGCGCGACGCGGATCGACGAGGGCTCTGATGGGCCGGCGGGACGCCGGCCCTACAATCATCGCAATCAGGGCTTCAAATCGGTTGGGCGGACATTGTAGGGGCGGGCGTCCCGCCTGCCCGTCAGAGACGTTGAAGTCGGTTGGGCGTATCCGAGAGAGTGCGGGACGGTCGGGCTTGGTGGGATTCCCGGCCACGGCTGCGGCTACGGCGACGGGCACGGCCACGGGGTTCTATTGGCACCGGCCTTCTGGGCCGCTGTGACGCTTTGGCGTCCCAGCGACCCAGCGTCGCACCATCGGCGTGGTCACTCGTGGGTTGATTGGAAGGGCTGCGACCACGCCGATGGCACGCCGGCGGCCTGCTTCGTGGCCGGGAGAGCAGACCTCGATCGCGCTCCCCGAGGGAGCCCGGCATGGACCTTGTGCGGAGCGGGACGCGTCGCCGCGAGGTTCGTTCTGGCACAAAGCCA
Source organism: uncultured Acidobacteriota bacterium (assembly GCA_963704125.1). Classification (GTDB taxonomy): domain Bacteria; phylum Acidobacteriota; class Thermoanaerobaculia; order Thermoanaerobaculales; family Sulfomarinibacteraceae; genus JAHECW01. The sequence continues at coordinate 175,458 of CAVPHA010000010.1, forward strand.
TGCCCGGCACCCCGATGGGACGTGGTTTCCCGCGTGCTCTGTCTCGGTATCGGATCCACACCAGGTTGGGCGGGCATTGTGGGGGCGGGCGTCCCGCCTGCCCGTCAGGGACGTTGAAGCTGGTTGGGCGTATCCGAGAGAGTGCGGGACGGTCGGGCTTGGTGGGATGCCCGGTTCGCTGACGCCCTCAGCCCCGGCCTTCCGGCCCGCTGTGACGCGTTGGCGTCCCGGCGGCCCGGCGTCGCCCCATCGGCGGGGTCGCGTAGGTGGTGAATTGGAAGGGCTGCGACCCCGCCGATGGGACGCCGGCGGCCTCCCTCTGAGCCGGAACAGACCAGGCAGCGGCGCGCGTCCCGGGGGAGCCCGGTACGGCATTGTGCGCAGCGCACCGCGGGCCGGAGGGTCGATCCGGCACAATGCCGAACCCGGCACCCCGGGGAACGCCTCTTTCCCTCCGACCCGGGGCGGCATCTGCCGCTGTCCCGGACGCTGCCGCTGTTCCGGACGCTGCCCCCGACAGGCTGGAAGCCTGTCGCTACACAGGGGCCGTTCTTGTATTGTGTAGCGACAGCCATCCTGGCTGTCGTCGGTGACGTGCCCGAACGCGGTACCCTGCCCGGACGCTGCCGCTGTCCCGGACGCTGCCCCGGCCCCCGACAGGCTGGAAGCCTGTCGCTACACAGGGGCCGTTCTTGATTGTGTAGCGACAGCCATCCTGGCTGTCGTCGGTGACGTGCCCGAACGCGTTACCCGGACGCTGCCGCTGCCGTGGTCGCTGCCCCGGACGCTGCCCCGGTCGCTGCCGACCGATGCGCGGCTATACTCCGAAGCTGTTGCGGGTGAAACCTGGAGAAATTCATGAAACACGTGATTTTCGCCTTGATCCTCATCCTCGTCGCGGCAGCAGGCGCGGCCGCTGGTGGAGGGCTCGACGACGGCACCTTGCGGTCTCGCCGATGTCTTCGAGCTCGAGTACGCCGCCGATCCGCAGATCTCGCCCGACGGCCGGCGGATCGTCTATGTCCGCTCGTTCATGGACATCATGACGGACCGGCAACGGTCGAATCTGTGGATCGTCAACGCCGATGGCTCGGATCACCGACCGCTGACCACCGGCAGCGAGAACCACTGGTCGCCGCGGTGGTCGCCCGATGGCGGCCGGCTGATCTATCTCTCGGGCGAGGAACACACCGCCCAGGTCTACTGCCGCTGGATGGACACCGGCCAGACCGCGCAGGTTGGCGCAGCTTCCCGGCCCCGGCGGGCGGGATCGCCTGGTCGCCGGACGGGCGGAGGCTCGCCTTCTCCATGCCGGTGCCGGCCCCGGTGGAGCCCTTTGTCAAGATGCCGCCCAAACCGCCCGGCGCCGAGTGGGCCGAGCCCGCCAAGGTCATCACGAAGGTGCTCTACCGGATGGACGGGGTCGGTTATCTCAAGGACATGTTCTTCCACATCTTCGTCCTGCCCGCTGACGGTGGAACACCGCGGCAGATCACCTCGGGCAACTTCCACCACCGGGATCCCCGACTGGACACCCGACGGCGAAGCGCTGATCTTCTCCGCCAACCGGCACGACGACTGGGAGTACGAGCCGCGCAATTCCGAGGTCTATTCGGTCGATTTGACGACCCGCGAGATCACCGCCCTGACCGATCGCGTGGGTCCGGACGGCGACCCGGCGATCTCGCCCGACGGCGCCAAGATCGCCTATCTCGGCTATGACGACCGCTACCAGGGCTACCAGGTGACCCGTCTCTACCTGATGAACCGGGACGGCAGCGGCCACAGTTGGTGACCGGGAGCTTCGACCGCGACGTCGAGAACATCACCTGGAGCGAGGACGGGAGCGGGCTCTTCTTCCAGTACGACGACCAGGGCAACACCAAGCTCGGCTTCGTGACTCCGGGCGGCGAGATCGCGACCCTCGCCGGCGATGTCGGCGGACTCTCCCTCGGTCGGCCGTACTCGGCCGGGACCTACTCGGTGGCCGATGACGGGACCTTTGCCTTCACCTTCTCTCGTCCCGACCACCCGGCCGATGTCGCGGTGGGCGGAAAACGCAGCCCGGCGAAGAGGCTGACCGCGCTCAACGACGATCTCTTCGGCCACAAGGAACTCGCCACCGTCGAGGAGATCCGCTTCTCCTCGTCATTCGACGACCGCGAGATCCAGGGTTGGATCGCCACGCCGCCCGGCTTCGACGCGTCGAAGAAGTACCCGCTCATCCTCGAGATCCACGGCGGGCCCTTCGCCAACTACGGCGATCGATTCGCCGCCGAGATCCAGCTCTACGCCGCTGCGGGCTATGTCGTGCTCTACGTCAACCCGCGCGGCAGCACGAGCTACGGCGAGGAGTTCGGCAACCTCATCCACCACAACTACCCGAGCCAGGACTACGACGATCTGATGTCCGGGGTCGACGCGGTGATCGAGCGCGGATTCATCGACGAGAAGAACCTCTTCGTCACCGGCGGCAGCGGGGGCGGGGTGCTCTCGGCCTGGATCGTGGGAATGACCGATCGGTTTGCCGCGGCCGTGGTCGCCAAACCGGTGATCAACTGGAACAGCTTCGCGCTCACCGCCGACTTCTACCCGACCTTCTACCGCTACTGGTTCCCGGGTCCGCCGTGGGAGCACATGGAGCACTACATGAAGCGCTCGCCGCTGTCCCTCGTCGGCAACGTGACCACGCCGACCATGCTGCTCACCGGCGAAGAGGACTACCGGACGCCGATCTCCGAGTCCGAGCAGTACTACCAGGCGCTCAAGATCCGCAGGATCGACACCGCGCTGGTGCGGATTCCCGGCGCCGGGCACGGGATCGCCAGGCGCCCGAGCCAGCTCATCACCAAGGTCGCGCATATTCTGAAGTGGTTCGAGATGCACCGTTCGATTGGAGGACTGAGGCATGACTGAAAAGGCGATTCAGGATTTCTACCCCGACGATCTGAGCCACTGCTACGGCTGCGGCCGGCTCAACCCGCACGGCCACCAGATCAAGACGCGTTGGGACGGCGACGAGACGGTTTCGGTCTTCGAGCCCCGTCCCGAACACACCGCCATCCCCGGTTATGTCTACGGTGGGCTCATCGCGTCGCTGGTGGATTGCCACGGCACCGGCACGGCCGCAGCGGCGGCCTACCGCGAAGCGGGCCGCGAACCCGGCACCGAACCGCCGTTCCGATTCGTGACGGCGTCGCTCAACGTCCGCTATCTGCGACCGACACCCATGGGGGTGCCCCTCGAGGTTCGCGGGCGGGTCGAGGAGATCAAGGGGCGCAAGGTTGTGGTCAGCGCCAAGGTATCTGCCGCGGGTGAGGTCTGCGCCACCGGCGAGGTTGTCGCGGTGCAGATGCCCGAGCACATGGTGCCTTCCAACCCGGCGTAGTCTCAATTCAACTCCGATTTCGAGTGGGATTCATCACACCTCCACCCCGATCCTGCTCGAATCGGTTCGGTCGGGGCCGAGATCGGCGGTACTCTAGGGTGGTATGAAAACGGATCAACTCCACTGGTCGGAAGATTGTGGATGGGATCGTTCGGCCGACCCCGGCGTCGCCGAGGCCGCAACCGTGGTCCTGGTCTTCGGCGGCAGCGGGGTTCTTCGGAATCCGGATCGCTTGATCGAGGTGGCGGCGAGCTATCCACACGCCGAGATCATCGGGTGTTCGACTTCGGGAGAGATCCACGGCACCCACGTCAGCGACGAGTCCATCGCGGTCACCGCGATCGAGTTCGACTACACCTCGATCCGGACGGCGGAGATGGTTCTGAGCGAGTCCTCGGACAGCCGGCAGGCCGGTCGGGAACTCGCTGCGCGGTTGGACGATGAATCTCTGGTCCACGTGCTGGTTTTCTCCGATGGTCTGGTGGTCAACGGAAGCGAGTTGACTCGAGGCTTCGTGGACGCCCTGCCGGAAGGGGTTCGGATCACCGGAGGACTCGCGGGCGACGGGACCGAGTTCCGCGAGACCCTCATCGTTTCGGGGACCAGGGCCGAGCCGCGTAAGGTGATCGCCATGGGTCTCTATGGCAAACGCCTGCGGGTGGGATACGGCTCCCAGGGAGGCTGGGATCCATTCGGACCGGAGCGTCTGATCACCCGGTCGCGGGGGAATCTCCTGTACGAACTCGATGGCCGTTCGGCCCTCGGTCTCTACAAGAAGTACCTCGGCGAGTATGCCGATGATCTGCCGGCCAGTGCGCTCCTGTTTCCGCTCAGCATCCGATCGACGGTGGACGAACCATCGGTTGTGCGAACGGTGCTTTCCATCGATGAGAGCGACGGCAGCATGACCTTCGCGGGTGACCTGCCCGAGGGTTCCTACGCGCGTCTGATGAAGGCGAATTTCGAGCGTCTCATCGACGGCGCCAATGATGCAGCGGTGGCGGCCTTTCGAATCCACCGGGTCGACGAGCCCGGATCTCGCGTTGCTCATCAGCTGCGTCGGAAGGAAGATGGTGCTTCGCCAGCGGGTCGAGGAGGAAGTCGAGAGCGTTCGAACGGTCCTGGGCGACAGAACGACCCTCTCGGGTTTCTATTCGTACGGCGAGATCGCGCCGAACGCGCCCGGGGGATGCTGCGAACTCCACAACCAGACCATGACGATCACGACCCTCACCGAGATCTGACCATGCACAAGCTCCTCAGGCGCCAGCTCAGCAAGTTCTTCGGCCGGGAGGGAGAGGTCCCACCGGCGCTGGTGTCGTTTCTCGAGGTGGTCGATGCGGCCTATCGGCAGGCGGATCACGACCGGATCCTGCTCGAACGGTCCCTCGATCTGACCTCCACCGAATTGCTCGAGGCGAATCGGGAGCTGCGGGTCTATGCCTCGGATCTCGAACTGCGGGTCGCGGAACGCACCGCCCAACTCCAGACGACCAATGTCTCCCTCGAACTCGAAATCGAGGAGAGGGCGGCCGCTGAAAGGACCATCAGCGAATCGGAGGAACGCTACCGCTCCCTCTTCGAGAGCAGCAAGGACGCCATCTACATCAGCACCCCCGAGGGCCGGCTCGTGGATATCAACCCGGCCGGGGTCGAACTCTTCGGCTACGATTCGGCGGAAGAGCTCCTGATGGTCGATGTCGGGAAGGATCTCTACCGGCACCAGGAGGATCGCGAGAGATTTCTCGACACCGTCGACAGCGAAGGATTCGTTCGCGACGGCGAGCTCGAGATCGTTCGCAAGGACGGCGAGGTCATCAATGTGCTCGATACCACGACCGTGGTTCGAGACGAGGCGGGTGAAGTGATCGCGTACCGAGGCATTCTGCGGGATGTGACGACGCAGCGCAGGCTCGAGCGGGAGCTCCGTCAGGTGCAGAAAATGGAGGCCGTGGGTCGTCTGGCCGGTGGAGTCGCGCACGATTTCAACAACCTGCTGACGGCGATTTTTGCCTATGCCGAGCAGCTTCGACGCGGCCTCGACGAGGAAGACCATCGACGATCGTATGTTGATTCCATCGCAGACGCGGCTGAACGGGGATCGGTCCTGACCAGCCGATTGCTCGCCTTCGGGAGACGCCAGGTACTTCGACCTGTGGCCCTGGAGATCAACGCGGTGGTCAGTGACATGCGCGGCCTCCTTCGCCAGGTCATCCCCGAAGACGTGGAACTCGTGACCGATCTGGATCCGGAGGTCGGGCTTGTTCGGGTCGATCAGACCCAATTCGAGCAGGTGGTTCTCAACCTCGCCATGAACGCCGGCGACGCGATGCCCGATGGTGGGCGGCTGACCATGAGGTCGTCCAGATGCCACGTCGGCGATACCTGGTTGGAAGATGCGCCCGCGCTGGAGCCCGGGGATTACGTGCGGCTGACGGTCGAGGACACCGGAACCGGAATCTCCGACTCGGTCCGGGAGCACATCTTCGAGCCCTTTTTCACGACCAAGAGCGCCGAGCACGGCACCGGTCTGGGTCTCGCGACCGTCTACAGCGCGGTCCGCGAATGCGGCGGTCTGGTCGAGGTCAATTCCGAACTCGGCGAGGGCTCCAGCTTCGACGTCTATCTCCCGGTCTATCGTGGAACCCTGGAGCAGGCCGCGCCGGAATCAAGACCGGTGGTCAACATCGTGGGCAATGAGAATCTGCTTCTCGTTGAAGACGACCCCTCGGTCCGCGTCGTTCTCAAGGAATATCTGGAAGATCAGGGCTATTCGGTCCTGACCGCCGATGACGGTGAAGAGCGGTCTCGAGGTCGCTCGGAGCAGCGGCTCGTCGGTGGATCTCGTTCTGTCGGATGTGGTGATGCCGAAAATGAACGGGATCGAACTCGCCCGAGTCGCTGCGAAGCGAGACCCCGGAGATCAAGGTACTGCTGATTTCCGGTCATACCAGGGATCGCAAGCGGGTCGTTGAGGAGTCGCTGAGCTCTTCGTCCTGCTCGTTTCTCCAGAAACCGTTCACCCCTCAGACCCTGGTGACGAAGATCAGGGAACTCCTCGACGAGTAGATCCCGGATGGTGGGACGGAGCCCCCTCACCCTCTGGCGTCGAGGAGTTCGCGGACCCGAAGCAGGAGTTCGTCCCGACGGAATGGTTTGGTCAGCAGCGGGAGGTTCTCGCCCTCCATGGTCCGGACGAGTTCACTGCTGTAGCCGCTGGTCAGGAGGATCGCCACGTCCAAGCCCGTCGGCTCGAATGTGGCTGACGACGTCGAGACCGCCGGCGCCCGGCATGACGACGTCGAGGATGGCGATATCGACGTGGCGGGGTCGTGATCGAGGTGCCGAATGGCCTCGTTGCCGTTGGCGACCGAGACCACGCGGTAGCCCGCCTCCGAGAGCATCTGTTCGACGACGACCCGCACACCGGCGTCGTCTTCGGCGAGCAGCACGGTCTCGGTTCCTCCCGGCGCCTCCAGCGCGCGAACCCGTCGCCTCCCTGGGCGGTGGCCCGTCGACCAGAGGAAGGAAGACGGTGATTCGGGTGCCCTTGCCGAGGCTGGAATCGACCTCGAGAAAACCCTCGTGTTGTTTGACGATGCCGAAGACCGTCGCGAGACCGAGACCGGTCCCTTCCCCGATGGGTTTGGTGGTGAAGAACGGTTCGAAGATCTGGGCGCGGGTCTCGGCGTCCATGCCGATGCCGGTATCGCGGACCTCGAGCGAGGCGTAGGTGCCGGGTTGGGCCCAGGGATGAGCCTGGCAGAAGTCGTCGTCCACCGTTCGTGTTCCGATGGTGATGGCGATGCGGCCGCCGTCGGGCATGGCGTCTCGGGCGTTGACACAGAGATTCATCAGGACCTGCTCGAGCTGCCGGGCGTCGGCGCGGACGATGCGGGGATGGCCGCCCCGCTCGAACTCGAGAGTGATCCGTTCGCCGATGACCCGATTGAGGAGCTCGACGGTGTTGCCCACCTGTTCACGGAGATCGAGGAGCTCGGGCTGCATCACCTGTCGCCGGCCGAAGGCAAGCAGCTGCCTGGTCAGGTCTGCGGCGCGGTCCGAGCTCTCGCGGATCTCGGCCAGGTGGATCGCGACTTCGTGGTCGGCGGTCGAGCTCCCTCTCGGCGAGGTCGATGTGGCCCCGCATCGCCTGCAGGATGTTGTTGAAGTCGTGGGCGACCCCGCCCGCGAGCTGGCCGATGGCCTCCATCTTCTGTGACTGCAGGAGCTTTTCTTCGAGGCGCTTGCGCTCGGTGATGTCCCGACCGACCCCGATGATGGCGACCACCTCGCGAATCGTGATTCAAGACCGCGGTGTCGGCCCAGCCGAACCAACGCCAGCCATCCTTGGTCATGGCGCGCTGCTCGACGTAGATCGAGTGGGGAGGCGACAGAAGATCGACCATCGCGCGGGCCGTCCGCTCCCGGTCGTCCTCGTGGACCAACGGCATGAACTGGCGACCGAGCAGCTCCTCCTCGGTCTTGCCGAAGATCTCGCAATACGACGGGCTGACAAAGAGGAAGCGGCCCTCGAGATCGACCTTGACCACCATGTCGGTCTGGTTTTCGACGAGCAGGCGGTAGCGGGCCTCGCTCAGTGCTCGAGCTCTCCTGGCGTCTTCAAGGGATGTGGATCGCCCAGGCGCCAGGAGGATGGAAAGCAGGATTCCGATCCCGAGGAGGACCTCGTCGGCGATCGGCTCGAGTCGATGCGACAACCCCGGTGCTCGGCGCGATCACGAGCGTCCATGGGTGATTCGGAACATCCACGACTCGTTCCACCGCGAACGGCCATGTCATCGGTCGGTTCGGCGACTCCGTGGGCGTAGGCGACATCGTCCGTCCGTCTTCGATGAGGTTGAAGCGGAACTGTGACCGGAGCTTTTCCTCGGACAGGCAGGAATCGATCAGGGTGTCGTTGCGAAAGACCCCGTTGACGAAGCCCGCATGTGCGCCGTTGGCTGTCGACCACGGGGTAGTAGGTGGCGAATCCGGTTCCACCCTGGACGAGGTCGATGATCGAGTGGTCCGGTGAATCCGGCCCGGCGTCTCGGCGGCGGCTCGAGGGCATCGACGACACCTCGTGCTCGGGTGGTGGTGGAGGTTCGAATCCGAGCACCGGTTCGATTGCCCTCTCCGGCACGATCACCCGCACGACCCAGTCGGCGTCGATCCAGTTGATCGGCCTGAAAGCCGGGCGCCATCTCGATGTACTGCCTGGCAAGGTCGCGGAACCTATCGGTGATTCGTCGAGATAGCGCTCGCGCAGGCTCTCGCCGAGGGCCTTGATCAGTTCGAGCCGGGTCTCGACCCAGGCTTCGAGCCGCAGCTCGACCTGCTCGGCGGTGATCGCGGTGGAGGTCTCGGACTTGCGCGATCTCGCTCCGCTCCTGCGACCACCAAAGACCGAACCAACACCACCGTGCTGAGGACGATGAAGACGATGGGAATCCAGAGAGAACCGTCGTTTTTCAGGTTGTAGATCGTGTTCCGACATCCACGTTCCTTGCGTGCCCCGAGACGATCGGGGCCGAGAGTCAAGATATCACGTAGTCGAGTGTCACCGCGTGTGGCGACCGTCACAGAGACGAGCGTGTGAAGCCGGATCCCGCCGCCTCGTCGCGTCGCCCTCCGCAACCACCTCGAGCATCAGATCCGGGTGATCGGTGAAGACGGCGTCCACACCCATTTCCATCAGGCGGCGCATCTCGGTTGGCGTCGTTGACGGTGTAGACCGCGACCGGGATCCCGTGTCGTGGCAGCGCTCCACCATCTCCGGGGTCAGGCGCTTCCCCGAGATGTTGAACCCGCGTGAGCCGACCTCCTGGATGATCTCCAGAGGATCGCGACCGGTGTGGAGGTCTTTGTTGAAGAGGCGAGGCGGTGATCACGGCCGGGTCGGTGATTTTCATGAGTCGGAGCGCTTCGGGGGAGAACGACGAAACCACGACCGAGTCGAGCATCTCGTGCTCGTTGATGAGCGCGGCGACCTTCTGCACGACTCCGTGCTCCACCGCCTCGGGTTTGATCTCGACATTGATCAGGATCCGGCCCTTGACCGTATCGAGGACCTCGGTCAGGGTCGGGATCTTCTCTCCCTGGATACTCGGGTGCGAACCAGGAACCGGCGTCGAGTTGTCTGATCTCCGCGAGGGTCATGTCGGTGGGCAGGCCGCTCCCGTCGGTGGTGCGGTCGAGGGTCTCGTCATGGAGACAGATGACGTGGCCGTCGGCGGTCACGGTGACATCCACCTCGACCATGTCGGCGCCGACCTCGATGGCCTGCTGGACGGCGATCAGGGTGTTCTCCGGCGCTTGACCGGAAAATCCACGGTGGGCGATCACTCGGGTTGGAGAGTCTGGTTTCATGAAGGCCTCGATGGTTGCGGGACGATCGCCGCCGTCGGCGAAGAGCGCCGGTGGCGAGCAAGACGATGACCGACGGAACGAGGATGGTCGTTCGCACCCTGAGAGCATACTCGAAATTGTCTGCTGTGGACTTGATCCTCAGCCGACGCGTGGCAAACTGTTCCCATGACAGGACCAACGCCAATACGACGCCCTCGAGGCCTCCGAACTCTTCTGCCCCACATGCCGGAGGGCGCAACCGGTTCGACGTCACCTGCTGCTCGTGCTGCCGACGGGCAACAAGTACGAGTACCGGTGCGCCGCATGCGGCACCCCGGTGGGCGCCAAGGACGACACCGACGCCTCCGAATACAACTCGATTCTCACCGGCCGCAAGCTGAAATGAGCTGAAGACAACCATGAAAGCGGTCTACTACACGGAGTTCCGCGGACCGTTGACGGTCGGCTCTCTGGCCGACCCGACGCCTGCCGATCACGGGGTCATCATCGAGGTCGAGGCGAGCGGGATCTGCCGCAGCGACTGGCACGGTTGGATGGGTCACGATCCCGATATCCGCAGGTTTCCCCATGTGCCCGGGCACGAACTCGCCGGGAGAGTCGCCGAGACCGGCCGGAACGTGACCCACTGGGCGACGGGGCGACCGGGTGACGGTGCCCGTTTGTCTGCGGTTGCGGAACCTGTCACGAGTGCGCGAGCGGCAATCAGCAGATCTGCGACAACCAGACCCAACCGGGATTCACCCACTGGGGCTCGTTCGCACAGTTCGTCGCCATCGACCACGCGGATGTCAATCTCGTCGCCCTGCCGGACGAGATGACCATGGTCACCGCCGCCAGTCTGGGTTGCCGGTTTGCCACCTCGTTCCGGGCCGTCGTCGCACAGGGCCGGGTCCAACCGGGAGAGTGGGTCGCGATCCACGGCTGTGGAGGGGTCGGTCTCTCGGCGGTGATGATCGCCGCGGCGCTGGATGCGATGGTCATCGCCATCGATATCGACCCGGGCGCCCTCGCGTTGGCGGAGAGTCTCGGCGCCGTCGCCGCCATCAACGCGCGAGATCGCGAGCGATGTGGTCGAGCAGATCCGACCGGCTGACGGGTCGCGGCGCCCACGTCTCCATCGATGCCCTCGGCAGCGCGGAGACGGCGGTGAACTCCGTGTCCTGTCTTCGCAAACGGGGGCGTCACGTCCAGGTCGGCCTGCTCGCGGGCGAAGACCATCGTCCGCGACTGCCGATGGAGCAGGTCATCGCGAGAGAACTCGAGATCATCGGAAGCCACGGCATGCAGGCGCACCGCTACCCGGAGATGCTGGAACTGATCACTTCAGGCACGCTTCAACCACAGCGGCTCATCGGCAGGACGATCGCGCTCGAAGATGCGCCCCGCGAACTCGAGGCCATGGGTCGAGTTCGGCGCCATCGGCATCACGGTGATCGATCGTTTCGACTGAGGTGATTCCGGCGGTTTCGGACAAGAAAAAACCCCTCCGCGAGGGAGGGGTTTTGATGGATCGGGATCAGCTTACCAGCGGCTGCCGCCGTAGCCGCCGTCGCGACCGCCGCCGCCGCCACCGGAGCGCTGCTTGGCCTGGGCCACGTCAACGCGGATGGTACGACCGTCGAGCTCGGTACCGTTGAGGGCTGCGACAGCCTTGTCGGCCGCCTCGTCATCATCGAAGGTGACGAAACCGAAACCACGCGAACGACCGGTGTCGCGGTCGGTGATGACGACGGCTTCAGAGATCTCGCCGTGGACGCTGAACGCATTGCGCAGGCCCTCGTCGTTCGTATCCCAGCTCAGACTTCCAACAAACAGTTTCTTAGACATATCTCTCTTTTTCTCCGTGAGCGCCGCCCTTGTTTGAGGGCGCGCCCGTCTCGCAAATCGTGATGGACTCTGTGTCCATCCAAACAGATGCCGGCCCCGCCGGTCGGCAACAAGCCGCGACATGATAACAGCCATGTTCTTTGATTTCAAATCTTACCCCGAGTACTCTGGTTCAGTCGTCGTGATCGAGCGCTGAAAGGACCTCAAGGATGTTTCCGACCGCTACCTACGAAGATCGTCGCAAGGTCCTGCCATCGCGTTTCAAGGACGGGATGCTGTGTTTCTCGGCAACAACGAGAGCCGGATCAACGATGAAAGACTCGAGTCTCATGACGATTTGTACCTTCGTTGCGCATTACGGCCGGATGGCCTAAAATTTCGACAGGATCCAGGTTTTTTTTTGAGGAGAGAACTTGCCTGATCGGTTTCGTGTGCTGATTCTGATGGCGATCATGGCGATCGGCTCGCTGCTGGTCGCCGCGACGACGATCTGGATGCTGTACCGGGCAGCCTTCGAGGAAGAACGTCTCGGTTGGTCGAAGCGGCCCAGAGCCAGGCGCGGCTGATCGAGGCGGTCGCCCGTTACGATCAGGTTCCACAACGACGACCATCCCGGCGGCTGGAGAGAGGCGACGTTGAGCCAGATCGATGAGGCTCACCGGTCGTACCGGGGTTTCGGCGAGACCGGGGAGTTCACTCTCGCCAAGCTGGAGGGCGAGAAGCATCGTTTTTTTTCTTGGACATCGCCACCAGATCGTCGACGCATCCGCAGCCGGTTCCGTTCAGATTCCGAACTCGCCGAGCCGATGCGGCGGGCGCTTCGTGGAGAGTCGGGAACCGTCGTCGGTCTCGACTACCGGGGAGAGATGGTCCTCGCCGCCCACGAACCGGTCGCCGTGCTCGACCTCGGTATCGTCGCGAAGATCGACCTGACCGAAGTACAGGCCCCGTTCAAACGAGCCGGTTTGGCCTCCGCGGGATTCGCAATCCTCGTGGTCGTTGCGGGAGCGGTTCTGTTCGTGCGCGTCAGCAGCCCGTTGGTGGTCGCCCTCGAGCGCCGGTCGCGGGATCTCGACGCGATGGTCAGTGCGCTCCGAGCGAGCGAACAGCGGTTTCGCACGACCTTCGACAACGCCGGCTCCGGGATCGCCCATGTTTCTCTCGAAGGGCGCTTCATCACCGTCAATCAAGCGCTTCTGCGACATCGTGGGCTGCACCAGGAGCGAGCTTGCTCGAACTCGGAGTTCGGGACATCACCCACCCGGATGATCTCGATGCGGATCTCGAGCAGGTGCGCCGGGTTCTCGATGGAGAGATCAAGACCTACTCCGTCGAGAAGCGCTTTGTGCAACGCGACGCCGGGATCGTCTGGGCCAGCCTGACCGTGTCGCTGGTGAGCGACGAATCCTGGGAACCGCGGTACTTCATCGCCGTGATCGAGGACACCACGGACCGCAAGCACGCGGAGATGGCGGTGAAGACTTCGCTCGCCGAGAAAGAAGTCCTGCTGCGGGAGATCCACCACCGGGTCAAGAACAACATGCAGGTCATTTCCAGCCTGCTCAATCTCCAGGCGAAGGGGATCGAGGATGCGCGGCTGGGCCGGATGTTCCAGGAGAGCCAGAGCAGGGTCCGCGCGATGGCTCTCATCCACGAGATCCTGTACCAGTCGGGCCACCTCGGTCGGATCGACCTCGGCGAGTATGTCACCAAGCTCGCGACGAGCCTGGTCCAGATGTATGGCACAGGATCCGACCGGGTCAACCTCCGCATCGGCGCTGGCGACGTCACCCTCGGCATCGATGACACCGTCCCGTGCGGATTGGTGATCAACGAACTGCTCTCCAACTCGCTGAAGTACGCGTTTCGAGACGGCCGAGCCGGCGAGATCGGAATCGAGGCGGCGCCGGCGACGAACGGCAGGATCAAGCTCGTCGTGCATGACGATGGTGTCGGGATCCCAGCCGAGATCGACATCCGAAACACCGAAACCATGGGGATGCGTCTGGTGGTCGGTCTGGTGGAAAGCCAGCTCGGAGGGCTGCTTGACCTCGAGAGGGACAATGGGACTCGGTTCACCATCACCTTCACTCCAACCGAGCCCGGTTTGGCGCTCGGAGGATGACCAAACCCCGGATCCTGCTGGTCGAGGACGAGTTCATCGTCGCTTTCGAGCTGAAATCGGCCCTCGAGGGGATGGGCTACATCGTCTGCGGCATGGTGAGTTCGGGTGAGGCCGCGATCGACTCCGTGGAACGAGAACGGCCGGACTTCGTCTTGATGGACGTGAGTCTCAAGGGAGAGATGGATGGTATCGAGGCGGCCCGCCACATCCGCGCCCGGTTCGGAACCCGGACGGCCTTTCTCTCGGGATATCCCGTCGAGGAATTGGTGACGAGAGCGGCCGATGTGGATCCCATCGGAATTTTTGTGAAACCGTTGGAGTATCGAGAGTTGGAGAGGGCACTCGGGAACCATGTGCTGTCCCGCTCGGCGGACTTCAAGCGATGACGGACGGTCGTGGCATCAAGCTGCGGGGAGAGTCGAACTGAAGAACGACACCGACGAGGGCCAGAAGCCCGTTTCGCAGCAGTTCGAATCGGAGCAGCAGGAGACGATCCGCAACGGGAGCGTCGATGCGGCGCTGCGCCGCGCCCTCGGCGAGAAGGACGCTCTCTTGAAGGAGGTCCACCACCGGGTCAAGAACAACATGGCGGTCATCCTGAGCATGATCAGTCTTCAGAGTGAGGGTTTCGTCCATCAGGAGACCGTGGACGGGATGAACAAGATCGCGGGCCGCATCCGGGCGATGGCGTTGGCCCACGACCAGTTGTACCAGTCGAAGGACTTTCCGGAGCGTCGATCTCGGCGCCTATGTCCAGCGCTCTGAGCGACGCGCTCTTGCAGAACCCGTTCCCGGAGGGCCGGCACGGTCGATCCTCGAGACCCGGATTTCGGATGTGGCCGTGACCATCGATCGTGGCCATTCCGTGCGGTCTGATTTTGAACGAGCTGATCGGCAACTCCCTCGAGCACGCGTTTCCCGGGGAGAGGAAGGGTGAGATCGTCGTCGGCTCTGAGATCTGTGCGAGGACGGCCGGTACGAACTGGCGGTGACGGACAACGGAGTCGGATGCAATGGGGACGCTCGTCGCCGACCGAGAGCGACGGCCTCGGGCTGCAGCTGGTGGAGTTGCTGGCGAAGCAGCTCGGCGGCGAGCTCGAGATGCGGTGGGATCACGGGGCCGATGTGAGGGTGCGTTTCTCGCCCGAGATTCAATAGCGCCGTCTGGTAGAGTGATGTGTCGATCGCAGTTCGAGACTTCGCGATGAGGGAGACGCACGAGTGCCGCCAAAATCGATTCTCATCGTCGAGGACGAGGCCCTCGTGGCCAAGGACATGCAGAATCGTCTGATTTCGCAGGGCTACGACATCGCCGGTTGGGCCATCTCCGGTGAAGATGCGATCGCCGAGGCCGAAGCATCTTCTCCCGATCTCGTGTTGATGGATATCCACCTCAAGGGCTCGGTCGATGGAATCGAAGCGGCGGAGCAGATCCGCGAGAAGAACGATATTCCGGTGGTCTTCGTCACCGCCCTCGCCGATGACGACACCCTGGACCGAGCCAAGGTCGCCGATCCCTTTGGGTTCATCCTCAAACCGTTTTCGGAGCGCGATCTCCACTCGACCATCGAGATCGCTCTGTACAAGCACGAGCTCGACCGTTCGCTGAGGGATCAGCAGGCATTCCTGAGCGCCGTCTTCGAGGGGGTTCCCTGCTCGATCATCGTCGTCGGCGAAGACCATCGCATCAGGATGGTCAACCGCGAATTCGTCGATGCCTTCGGTGTGACCGAAGCCGAAAGCTTGGGCAGCCTGTATCGGGGACTGTCTCGGGATGCTCGATCGCGTCTGGAAGAGCCGGCTCGCTGCGGCACCATGGACGGATGTCAAGGGTGCAAGGTTCACATCGCGACCAAGACCGCGATCGACGGCGGTCGACCAAGAAGGTCCATTGCCAGATCGAGTCCCGCGGGACGCAGGTATGCTCGCGCCACCTCACGCTCCAGCTCAGTTCGGCCGCACTCCGTCATCGGGGCGAGGATCTGGCGATCCTCATTGCTCGAGGACATCACCGAGCTCACCGGTCTCCGTCGGCTCCTGACCGCCGAGAAGTCGTTCGCCGGGATCGTGGGAGCGACCCCGTCAATGATCGAGATCTTCAATACCATCAGAGAGATCGCGGACCTCAACGTCCCTGCCATGGTGCTCGGTGAGAGCGGGACCGGCAAGGAACTCGTGGCCGCGGCGATCCACGACCAGGGGTCGCGATCGAGGAAGGCCTTCATTCCGGTGAACTGTGGCGCGATTCCCGACGGTCTCCTCGAAAGCGAGCTTTTCGGTCATGAACGGGGCGCATTCACCGGAGCGGTTCGGGAGCGCAAGGGGAGATTCCAACTTGCCCATCGCGGCACGATCTTCCTCGACGAGATCGGCGATCTGAGTCAGGCGATGCAGGTCAAGCTTCTCAGAGTTCTGCAGGAGGGGACCTTCGAGAGGGTTGGGGGCGAAAAAACGATCACCGTCGACGTCCGGGTGATTTGTGCGACCAACAAAGACCTCGATTCATGAGGTCGAGGTCGGCAGCCTTCAGGGAAGATCTCTACTACCGGCTCTGTGTTGTGCCGATTACGTTGCCGCCGTTGCGGGATCGAATCGAAGACGTGCCGCTGATCTCCGAGTTCATCGTCGAGAAGGAAGCCGGCGATCACCGGAGGGCGGAGGATCTCGCTTTCGCCGGAAGTCCTCAGAGGTCTTCATGGCCTACGCATGGCCCGGAAACATACGGGAGCTCCAGAACGCCATTCGGTACGCCTTCATCAAATGCACGGGGGTGTGATCCTGCCGGAGCACCTCCCGCCGAGCTTTCGTGACGTCGATGGCCATGGTGCCCGCCGAGAAAGAGAACAGGAAGATCCTGACCGCGAATGCGGTTGTCGAGGCTCTCGAAGAAATCCGAAGGCAACCGGTCGGAGGCCGCGAGAAGGCTCGGCGTGTCGCGAGCGACCCTGTACCGTTTCCTCGCTGAAAACCCGATGTCGGTCGTCACCGGGCGTTTGAGTCGGCGAACCCGGTCATCCTCGGCAGGTCGAAACAGCTGTTCATGCACGCCGCGAAACGGAACTGGAAGGCGATCTCTTCGATCTTCAGCGCCCGGAGATCGTCGGCTCGCGCGGAGTTACCGAGCTCGAGGGCTGGGACCTCGGACCTCAGTCCCTTCCTCCACAGCAGACCGGGGTTGGTATTGACAGCAAAGTCCCCCTTGAAGCAGGTTCGGCTCTTGAGAAGCTCGTCCGTCGAGCATGCTGTAGAGGTGGCCCGTCTCGTCGAAGTGCTTCGGCGGAACCGGTCTTGGGCACCGAGAGTCTGAAGTAGACCTCACCGTCGTCGTCCCTGGCGGTGGTCGTGCAGTGTCTGCCATCGGTTGAGATGTCGATCTCTTCCACGATCTTCGGCAGGCCCCAGATCTGGTGCTCCGCGGATCTGATTCTCCAGCGAGGTCACCGGCATGGAGAAGACGTAGTAGCCCTTCTTCTTGAAATCGAGGACGAGTGGCAGCAATGGCGGAGTCCACCCGGCGTCGACCATGATCGGGATGGTCATGGCGATCTCGTTGTACGGGGCGATGTTCATCACATTGGCGTACTCGTAGCACGAGAAGAGGACCACCGCACCGTCCTCCGGGCATCCTTGACCGGTTTCATGGACGGGTGAGGCATCATCGCCTCGGCCCGGTTCGAGGTCGCAGAGAAATATGGCGATGGCGCAGGTCACGTCCGCATAGAAGGTGGGGAAGGAATAGGTCTTGGAAAGACCGTCTCCCAGGTCCAGCGGAACCGGAGCAGGGCGGAGCGAGAACCGGCGGAAGAAGGCATCGGTGAACAATCCGGCGTTGTCGACGAGGTCCGGGTCGATTTGGGTGTTCGGTTTCACGGCGACATCCTCCTCCGGCCGGCGGCGAGCCGGCACAAAGAATCGAATCAGGAATGCCGTCGAGTCCCGCGTGCGGGGCCGAAAGCACTGTTCGACTCGACCCTCAGACCGCTGCGATCACGGTCATGAACCAGTGCACATCGATGAAGTCCTTCGCCCCGATGGACTCCAGCCGCGTCCGGAGGTTCGTCGCGAGGCAAAGGAGCCGCTCGTAGGTCCACCAGTTGGGCGTCGCCGAGTAGCGCAGGTCGAAGTTCAGACGGGCTGCACACTTCTGCACGACGGTGGGTTTGAACTCGATGTGATGCTCGGGATCGGCGATGAAGGGAAACTGGGTCAGAACCGACCAGTTCGTGCTGCGGCTGCCGG
The DNA here is from genome assembly GCA_963704125.1 of uncultured Acidobacteriota bacterium. GTDB lineage: Bacteria > Acidobacteriota > Thermoanaerobaculia > Thermoanaerobaculales > Sulfomarinibacteraceae > JAHECW01. The sequence goes on from CAVPHA010000010.1 coordinate 193,409, forward strand.
GCTCCAATTCCATCACCAGATCCACCGCGTCGATCAACTGCTGATAGGTTGACTGGCCGGCTTCGGGTTCGGCGGTCACGTCCATCAGCGCGCGGAGCAATTGTTCGGCATCGTCGTGCTTGAGACCGCGTTTGAGCGTCGCCCTCTCCTGAGAGCTCAAGAGATCGAGGCTGGCGTCGATTTTCAGGAGCCGTTTGCGCGCTTCGGTCGACATCTCCCGCGTCCAGAAGCTCGATGCCCTGGCCGTCGCCCAGAGTGTTCATCCACAATTCGTGGGCTTTGAGCTTGGGCTCCCGATGGTCCTCGATGTACTTCGGGTTCTCGAAGGCGGCGGGTTGTTTGTCGACAAACGCCTGGACCGCCTGATCGAGGCTCAGCCTCGGTTTGCGCAAACCCTTGAACTTGCCGTTTTCAAAGACCGGCAGGTTGTCGAGCAGGAAGTCGGTCTGCTCGTCGGCGACCTCGAGCCCGATGACGCTGGTGGAGATGGTCTTGACCGCGTCGTTCGGCTTTTCCTCCTCGAGATCCCGGAAATACAGCGTTACGTTGCCGCCGCCGCCGATCGCGAGGGCCTTGGCCGGACCCCACGCGGGTCGTTTGGGATGATGAACGATGGTCCCGACGTCGATCTTCTGTTCAGTCACGAGCGCTCCTTTTGTCGTGCGGTCGATGGTGCTTCCGGGTCGATTCGTGGCGGGATCGCGACCACGATGGCGGTGACGAGCAAAACGCGGCGATCCGAATTCGACCCTCTCCAACCTACAACAGCGCGCACGAAAGTGCTCGATTTCTTTGCGGAAATCATCCGGGAATCGGATCGAGATGAGACGCTCAGGAAGCCGGTGCCGCGGGGTTCGAGGCGGATAACGGTGGTGTTGTCGCCAGCGCGTGACTCGACGACGCGTGCTCGGCTCGGCGTTGACCGCCGGGGTCGCCGCAATGCGGGTTGTCCTGCCGCCGCTGTAGAATTGCCGCGGAGGCGAGTGACCATGAGGATTTTCCGAGTTGCGATCGAGATTCGCCACTGCGTCGTGCGTGCTCCTGACGGTCATCCAGTGCGCCGACAAACCGGCGGTGAACCCGCAGCCGCCGGGAATCAGCACGGCTGCCGTGGAGATCGACGGCTGGCACCAGGAGTACGAGCCGGAGATCTTTGTCGGCGACTCGCTTTTCGAGCTGATCAACGGCGGCGCCGAGGTCTACCACCGATTCGGTTTTGTCCAGGCGCTCGCGACGCAGTACGCCGACGACGACGGGCGGTCCATCTCCCTCGAGGTCTTCGAGATGAAGGATGTCGAGGGAGCGCAGAAGCATCTATGCGGACAAGACCGGGGGCTCGGGCGAGCCGCTCGCAGATCGGCGACGAGGCGGCGGGTGAGGACTACTACCTCAACTTCCGTTCGGGTCGCTTCCTCGTCACCATCACCGGTTTCGACAGCGAGCCGGAGACCACGGAAGGGATCCTGCTGCTGGCCCGTGCGGTTGCGACGCAGCTCGGAGGAGTGTCATGAAGTACGGGATCACACGGCGGCGATTCATCAAAGGCAGCGCGGCGGTGGGTGCGACGGTGTCCGTGGGCGGGGGATGCTCGGCGGTCGCGGCGCCGATGCTTCGACCGAGGCGACCGCCGCCACCGGATTGGCGGCGGTGACGAGCCCCGACGGGTTCGCCAACACCATCGCCGCCGTGGACGCGGTGGGTGGGATGGCTCGTTTCGTGACCAAGGGATCGAGCGTCGTCATCAACGCCAACACCGCGTTCAAACACCGCGGGAGCATCGTCGACCCGGGGGTGCTGCTGGCGACACTCAAGCTCTGCGCCGATGCCGGCGCCACGGAGATGTGGCTCGTCAAGGGCATCAATGACGACTTCTGGGAGCGCTGCGATCGTGCGGCGGATTTTCCTGGATTGATCGACGGCGTCAAGGTCTCGGAGCGCGAGATGAAGGTGGTGGAGATCGCCGGTGGAGTCGCGCTCAAGCAGGCCCACGTCGATCGGCGCCTTCTCGAGGCCGACCACTATCTCGATGTCACCGTCGCCAAGCACCACAAGGGCTGTGAGTTCACCGGCGCCCTCAAGAACACCATGGGCGCCTGTCCGCACGACCCCACGTGCCGGTTCTTCCACGTTGGGAACAACCCCGATTCCGAGGACTGGTACCCGGATCTGAACCATCTTTCGCAGTGCGTCGCCGATCTCAACCTGGTGCGGCGGCCCGATCTCTGCATCCTCGACGCCGGGGAGATCCTGACCACCAACGGGCCCTTCGGCCCGGGCAAGCTGGCCAATCCGCAGTCGGTGGTGGCTTCAGCCGACATGGTGGCCATCGATGCCTACGGAGTGCGCTATCTCGGTCTCGAGCCGACGGCCATCCCGGTGATCGCCATGGCCGAGAAGCACGGCCTCGGCACCGCGGACCTCACGAAGATCGGAGTAAGGGAGATCGCGCTGGGCTGATCCATTTTATCGGACTCCATGAACCTGCGACTCGACCGCGATGCAAAATGCGACTGCAAAGCCGCAAAGGTCGCGAAGCCGCCGCGAAGGCATCCCGTTGACTCATCACACCCGTTGGGACCACTCGTCTTCCTGAATCGGAACGAGCCCGGGTCGAGACTGCGACGCTTGGCGGTGCCTTGGCGAGCCTAGCGTCTTTGCGGTTCCATTGTGCCTCGCGGGAACGGGCACGGACGTGGTTCAGAACACCCAGGACAGCTTGGTGAAGAGGGTGTCTCCCTGGCTCGGATGCCTCGCCGATATCGGAGGTTCCGCGCTGGTAGGCGACCTGGATGGAGCCGAACGGCGGTTTGAATCGCCACACCCACACGGCCTGGATGTTGAGCTTGTCGACCGCGGTGTTGGTCTGGAGGAAGAGCTTGATGAAGAGATCGGGGTTGAAGTAGTAGACCCCGTTGAAGACGTGGATCCAGGTGGTCTCGAGTTCGGGATCGGGATCGAGCTCGAGACGGGTCGCGGAGTACTCGAGCCGCAGACGGTCACCGAAGGCCCACTCGATTTCGGCGCCGTAGAGGCGAAGATCGCTGTCGAAGTTGACGCCGGTGCCGGCGAAGACAAAGACCGTTCGTCCGTCTCGGCTGTCCCATCCGGTTTCGAGCTGGATCCGGTTGTTGCGGAATCCCTTCTCGAAGACCTGATAGTCGTCGATGATTTGCAGCTCGATTTCAAAGCCGTTGCGGAAGATGAAATCGGTCTCGCTGTCGAACTCCCAGCTCCGGAGCTGGCCGTCCTGGCTGTAGAAACGGTTGTAGTTGATGCCCGGTTCGATCTTCTCCATTGCGCCCTTTGTCGAACCAGAAGGTGTGCTTGAGATTGGTGTCGAACTCGCGGCGATTGTCGTCCTTGAGATAGCCGACGGCGTTGAAGTCATCCTCGATGTGCCCGGTCGAGGTTGGTGTAGCGGATGTGGAAGTGCGTGGTGGAGCTGTCGTACGACGGTCGGAGAAACCAGGCGAGGCCGCCGTCGGCGGTGGGGCCGTTGATCCTGAGGAGCTGCCCGGTCATCCCGAGTGTTTCGGTGAAGAAGAGGGTCGTGTCGAAGCCGATGGAACCCTGATCGGTGTCGCCGATTCTCCGGTTGGCGCCGAGGAATCCCACGTTGGAGCCGCGGGGCAGGCTGTACTGGAGTCGGGCGATGCCGTAGTCGGCCCGCCGGCTTTCGCCATCGTCGGGGTCGACTCGGTTTTCGGAGGTGGCGATCGCGCCGTACTCCATCTTTCCGGCGGTGCCGGTGGCCTTGGCGCCCCACGTGATGTCGCCGATTCGGCGGCTGTAGAACTGCCGGATTCGTTGAGCTGTAACGTTCGCTGCCTTCGAGAAAGAACGGGCGTTTTTCGGGGATGAAGAGTTCGAACCGGGAGAGGTTGATGACCTCGACATCGGCCTCGATGAGGGCGAAGTCGGGGTTGACGGTGAGGTCGACGCCGATGGCGCTCGACGGCCGCCACCGGAAATCGCCGCCGATCTCGAAGTCGGCGTTGCCCGATTCATTGACGATCGCCGAGGCCGTAGGGGATGGCCTCCCAGGTCTTGTCCGCGCGGCGCTGGAGCTGCAGACCGGTGAGCGTTCCGAAACTGGAGACCCGCCAGACATCTTCGGTGTGACCGGCCCAGAGCGAGGTTTCCAGCCGCCGGGGAATCGTACGTATGAAGTTCAGACCCCAGCTGCGGTCCTCTCCCGGAGGGAAACCTCAGAACCGCGAACGGAATCTCGAACTCCACCGTCCAACGATCGTCGAATCGTTGGGCCGCGCACTTCCACTCGGCGTCCCAGAGCTTGTCGACGGTGCGGCCGTTGTCCGCGATCCGGGCGTCCCACTGGGTCGCGAGGGCGTTGGTCGAGAAGACGTAGGCGGTGCGGCTGTCGGAAAAGGTGTCGAACATCACCGCCACCGAGTCGTCGCTGTTCATCGAGCCGTCGCGCCGGGTGACGGCCGCCGCAAGACGTTCGGGATTCGGGTCGAAGGCCTCGATGGCGACATAGAGCGCCGTCTCGGTCTGAGCGATCCGGACCACGGTCCGGAAGGAGGAGGGCTGACCGGGTCTCGGGTTCGAACTGGATGAACGGCGTGTCGAGGACGGCAACGCCCCGCCATTCGTCGTCGGAGATGATGCCGTCGACGAGGGGGGCCTGCTCGAGGGACGGTGATCGTTGCGGATGGGACGATCGGAAGCGCGTCCGGCGACGGCGGCGAGGAGGACGGCGATGATCGCGGCGCAGAGGTGGAACCGTCGCTTCATTCTTCAGGAGATACACCGTTTCAGCCGGCTCCCGTCGAATGAGGCGCGTTACACTGCTCACCCGGAGGAAATATGAGTCTGACTCTCGATCGCGCGCTGGCTGAGGCGATTCTCGGTATCGACACCCTGTGGGGTGGGGATGTGATGAACCCATCGGGCACGGGGCGATTCATCGCCGATTCGTGGTTCTCCGACGAGGAACTACCGAAGAGCTACACCGACGCCACGGCGGCTGCGGTGCGCGCGGCGGGCGGGCTCTCGGCCGGTGAGGTGGATCGAGCCGCCGTCGAGGCCTATCTCGGTGCGGTTGATCTTCGCGAGGCGCTCGACGTCGTGGCGTCCGAGGGTCCGGATCAGGCCGGGGGGCGCGGCCGTTTCCTCGCGGGGCTCTCCACCTGCCTCGACGTGATGTGGGATCTCGCCATGGAGGCGCTCGACCGCGGTGAACCGGTGCCGTACGCGCGTTCGGTCGAGGCTTCGACCGGAGCCGCGCCGACGCCGTCGGATCCGACCGCCAAGGTCGCGGCGCTGACGACCCTGCTCGACGAAGCCGGCTACTCGACCGAGGGGTCGATACTCGAGGCCGCCGACGCGTGGCGACGGGACGAATGGTTCCCGCCGCGTCCATCGGCGCTCTGGCGAGGGCCTTCATCGCCGAACTCGAGGCCGGAACCGCGGCGCATGTGCATGCCTTATCTTCCCGACGAGATGCACGGCGGTGCCGCGCGCCAACGTCGAGTTCCTGCCGATCAAGGACGCCTGGTTCTCGGGCTCGATGAACTACCTCGGGCGGGCACGTACCCCCGACGGGAAGCCGCTCTACGACGCGAGCTACGAGATCAACGCCTCGCTCGAGATCTCGATCCCGGAGTTCATGCACCTGGTGAGCCACGAGGTGGTTCCGGGCCACGTCATGACCTTCGCCTATGTGCAGCACCTCTACGTGCTCGGCAAGGTCGGTTTCGAAGGCACCATGCTGACCATGAACTCGCGCTACTCGACCCTCGCCGAGGGGATCGCCAACAACGCGCTGCTGATGGCCTACGGCGTCACCGATGTCGGCGACCTGCCCGACCGCGATCTCCAGATCGGGACGTTGCTC
>CAVPHA010000011.1:0-117424 GCA_963704125.1 uncultured Acidobacteriota bacterium
CCGGCAGAAACACGCCGCCAACGACGCCGTCCGTATTGAGGTGAGGGTAGCGCGTCTTGATTTCAGCCCGGTCGATCTCGTGGACCTCGACTGCGAAGGCCCGCTGAGCGCTGCCTGCCGGCGCACTTCTTCGAGGCGATCCGCTGTCAGGGCGACCGTGATCGAGCCGTTGCGCTTCATGCCGGTCGCGACGCCGGTTTCGGCCTCGAGCGCATGGTAGAGCTCGGTCGAGTAGCGGGCGAGGCGGGTCAGGTTCTGCGTCGCGCGCAACTGGCCGATCAATCCGGCCGCATGCCAGGTGGTGCCACGGTGAGCTGCTTTCGCTCCAGAAGGACGACGTCATTCCAGCCGAGCAGCGTGAGGTGATAGGCAACGGAACACCCGGACACGCCGCCGCCGATAATGACGGCGCGGGCCTTGTCTGGCGGAGCGGGGGGCATTGGCGTCTCCCTATTGGTCACGACTTGATTGGGTGCGCTTTTGGCCCGTCTCGTAAGCGGCGCGCCACGCACCTGTAGACTTGCCGCTGATCATAGGGCTCCCGTACCGAAACAGTCTGGCAGTCCTTCCGGACTTATAAATCGACACTTAGCGCGACCTTCCGCTCCAGGACCGGATGCGTCCACGCGACATCCAGGCCGACACCCGGCGTATCCGACAGGTCGATCGCGCCGTTGCGCAAGTGATGTGCACGGTTGGTGATGATGTCGTCGTAGAGGGCCGTTTCGCGGAATTGACGCTCGAGGGACACCAGCGAGGGCACGGCAGCCGCAACAGGACGCTGTGCATGTCCATGACCGGACCGCACGGGTTGTGCAGGCTGACGCCGCAGCCAAGGCCCGACGCCAGATGGCCGATCCGCACGACCTCGCGCGGCCGCTGGTCAGCACGATGTCGGGCATGATGACGTCATAGCAGTGGCCGGTGATGAAGGGTAGAAGTCGCGCGTATCCCGCGCACTTTTCCGCGCCTGCGAGCCTGATGCCCCGCACCTTCTCGGCCAGCTGGGCGATTGCTGCCAGCGCATCGCTCGTCTCGGCGACCGGCTCCTCAAACCACACCATCGGACAGGATCCTGACGTCGACCGTCGATGTCTTGGAGCTGCCGACCCGCTCCAGCTCGCCGGTCTCGAGGGTCCGCAGCAGCTTGGCCTGCTGGTCGAAGGGGACGTTGGCGATCTCGTCGAGGAAGAGGGTCGCGCCGTCCGCCATCTCGAACCGGCCGACCCGGTCGCCCTTGGCGTCGGTGAAGGCGCCCTTGACGTGGCCGAAGAGCTCGCTGGCGAAGACGCCCTCCGGAAGCCCGCCGATGTTGACGGTGACCAGCGGTCGCTCGGCTCGGGACGAGACCGCGTGGAGCCGCCGCGCCACGACGTCCTTGCCGGTGCCGTGCTCGCCGGTGATCAGGACGTTGGCGTCGGACGGACCGACCTTGGCGATCAGCTCGAGCACCGGTTGCATGGCCGTGCGAGGTGGCGATCAGCTCGGGCGTCTCGCGGGTCGCAGCAGTCGGTTCTCGGCCTCGAGACGCCGGCCGCGGCGCAGCGCCCGGCCCAGCTCGACCTGGGTGCGGAGGATCGACAGCAGCCGATCGTTGTCCCAGGGCTTCTCGACGAAGTCGCGGGCGCCGCGGCGCATCGCCTCGACCGCGATCTCGACGCTGCCCCAGGCGGTCATGACCACCACCGGAAGCGTGCCGTCGAGCGGCCTGCAGCTGCGCCACGAGATCGAGTCCCTCGGCGCCCGAGGTCGTGTCTCGCGAGTAGTTGAGATCGACAGGGCGACGTCGTAGGTCCCGGCCGAGACGGCCGCGAGCGCCTCGCCGGGGAGATGACCGCGTCTCGACGACGAATCCCTCGGGCTTGAGCAGCAGCCGCAGCGACGTCCAGGACGTCCGGCTGATCGTCGGCGATCAGGACGCGCGGCGGTCTGACGGCTCGAGTCCTCGGCCATCGAGTAGCGCATCTCAGCCGCAGCAGCATTCGGATCCGAAGCGGAGTCCGAGGTCCGTCAGCTCGGATGTCCTCAGGTGGCGGGTCAGACCGCCGCTTCCTGCAGCCGGGTCCGTCTCGTCGACGACCTGACCGTCGAAGAGGTGGATGGTTCGTTCGGCGTACTTGAGGTAGCGGGGGTCGTGGGTCACCATGCAGATGGTCGCGCCGCCGGCGTGGAGCTCGTTGAGCAGGTTCATGACCTGCTCGCCGCTGCGCGAGTCGAGGTTGCCGGTCGGCTCGTCGGCGAGCAGGATCAGGGGCTGGCCGACCAGGGCGCGGGCGACGGCCACGCGCTGCTGCTGGCCGCCGGAGAGCTGCGACGGGTAGTGGTTGAGCCGGTGCTCCATGCCCACCCGCTCGAGCGCCTCGCGGACCATGGTCCTGCGCGGTCGACGCCGGGGTCGTGCGGTAGACCAGCGGGAGCTCGACGTTCTCGAAGACCGTGAGATCGCCGATCAGGTTGAAGCTCTGGAAGATGAAGCCGATGGCCTTGTTTCGCAGCTGCGCCCGTTCGCGCACGGTCGAGATCCTGCGACGGGTGGCCGTTGAGCTCGTAGATCCCCTCGGTCGGAGTGTCGAGCAGACCCATGATCGACAGCAGGGTCGACTTGCCGCCGCCCGAAGGGCCGGCGATGGTGACGAACTCGCCGGGCTGGATCTCCAGGTGGACCCCGGACAGGGCGTGGGTCTCGACCTCGTCGGTGAGAAAGACCTTCTTGACTCCGGCCATTCGGATGAGAGGTGTGTCGGTGTTGGTCACGGTTCGGCTCCTTCTTCTTCTTACTTCTAGCGCAACCGGATTCGTTCGTTGTCGTCCCAGCGCGAGGTGTCCGAGAGGATCACTCGATCGCCCTCCTCGAGACCGTCGACGACTTCGATCGCGTCGACCGACGAGCTGCCGAGCTCGACGCTGACCCGAAGCGCGTGCTTGTCGTCCGCCTCGAGCCGGTACAGCCCGATGGTCGCGTTCTCCTGGCTCTGCACCGGTCGACCGACAAAGAGCACGTCGGTCAGCAGCTCGATCTGGATGGCGCCGTCGACCGCCATGTCCGGACGCGCGCCCTCGGGCAGGGCGCCGTCGAGACGGACCTCGACCATGACGGAGCCCTCGTGCACCGATGGGTCGATGCGGGTCACCGTCCCGTCGACGATTCCGTTGCGGGTGTCGACGCTGACCGTCTGCCCCGGCCGGACGTCGCGGGCCCGGGTCGCCGGCACCCTCAGCTCGGCCTGGAGGTGGGTCGGCTCGGCCACCCTGGCGAGCATGGTGCCGGCGGCGACCTGCTGGCCGATCTCCACCGGGACCTCCTGCACCACGCCGGCGATGCCGGCGCGAACCGCGAGGGCATCGAGCTGATCGGCGCGCAGCCGGTAGAGCGCCCGGTGCTGTTCGACCTCGGCCTCTTTCGCCGCGAGGAAGGCGCGGTTGGCCTTGGGGTTCATTTCCAGCCGCTGCGCCTCGATCTCCTGCTGCGTCGCCAATGCCCTTGCCATCGCCTCCGACGAGCGAAGGGTGATCTCCGAGACCAGGCCCTTTTCGTTGAGCTCCCGATTGGCCTCGGCCTCGAGGGTGACCCGGGTGTACTTCGGCGTCGAGCTCGGCGACGCGGGCGCGCTGGTCGAGCTCCGACGAAACGAGGGTCATCCGGAGGCTCTCGAGCTCGGCCTCGGCCCGCCGGAGCGCGTTCTCGGCGTCGATGGCCGAGCGGGTGACCTCGGGATTGGAGAGCTCGAGGATGACGCCGTCGGCTTCGACGCGGTGACCGGGTTTGACATGGACGACGTCGACCCGGCCGGTGGTCTGGGCCTGGATCCAACGCAGGCTCTCGGGCACCAGCGTGCCGTGGCCGCGGACCTGGCGTTCGAAACTCCCACGCTCGACCGTGCCGATCCAGACGGTGTCGCGGTCAACCGTCGGTGCGGCGGGATCGAGGCCGGCCAGGGCCACGGTCACCACCGCGACCGCGACGACGCCGGCGGCGATCATCAGCCACCGGTTGCGGCGTTTCTTTTCGACGATGCCATGTCGAAGAATGTCCATTATCAACCTTCCACCGGCTTGACAACGCAATCCGCGTGCCAGCTTTGAATGGGTCTGAAGACGGATGGCGCGGGGATCTTCCGTCCACTCGTGGGCGGTGACTGTCCGGAATCGGACACCGAGGGTGACGATTTGGAGAGGTTCGCGAAAAGGCCGATCGTCGGGCTCGCCGCCTCGACCGTGGCCCGGTTGATGACCGTGTGGATGCTTCCTTCGGTCGCCTCTTCTTTCATGAAGAGGCGACCTTGAAGAAGTGGCACGCGGCGCAACTGCGTGAGGCTCGCTGTGCATGCCCTACCGTGTGTTCATATCCGGGCCATCACCGGCAAGGTCGAACCGGCGCCCGAGAGGCCGGCCGCCGGTGGTCAGAGCTCGTCGTCGAACTCTGGCTTCGGGCGCCGGTGTTTCTTTTCCGCCGGCTTGCGGCCGCGAGTGCCGCGCTCCCGGCCCCACTCTTCCTTCTCGTCGAGGTCGAAGTCTTCGGCGAGATCGCGATCGGGTTTAGGTTTGCGACCGGGGACGACCACCTCGGGTTCGTCGTCGTCGATCCATTCATCGGTCTTCCTGGCCATCGGTTACTCCCGAATCCGATTATATCCCGAGCGTTCGAAACACACTCGGTTCGGTTCGGTTTTGCCGTTTTTTGCATCTCGGTTCTGCGCTTCGCGGAATATTTGCTGGTACCATGCCAGCGCTCGAGTGCGTCGATGGAGGAATCATGATTTTGAGAAAGATGTTCGTTTATCGTTGGGTTCGTGTTGCTTCTTGGCTGCGGCGGCCAGGGGGTCGACCAGCCGGCAACCGACGCCAACCCATTCTTCGTCGCCTACGACACGCCGTTCAACGTGCAACCCTTCGACCGGATCGACGAAGCGGATTTCGTGCCCGCCTTCGAGGAGGGGATGGCGCGGCAGAACGCCGAGGTCGCGGCCATCGTCGACAACCCCGAGCCGCCGACCTTCGACAACACGATCGCTGCGCTCGACCGGTCGGGCGAACTGCTCGACGAGGTATCGCGGGTCTTCTTCGCCCTGAGCGGTTCCAACACCAACGACGAGCTCCAGGAGATCCAGAAGCAGATGTCGCCGCGGTTGGCCGCCCACCGCGACGAGATCGAGACTCAACCCCCGGCTCTTCGAGCGGGTCAAGGCGGTCTACGACGAGCGCGAGGCCCTCGATCTGAACGCCGAGCAGCTCTTCCTGCTCGAGAATCTCTACGACAACGCGCGTCCGCAACGGCGCCCTGCTCAACGACGACGACCAGACCCGGCTCAAGGAGATCAACCAGCGCCTGTCCGAGCTGCAGGTCGAGTTCAGCGCCAACCTCCTCGCGGAGACCAACGGCTTCAAGCTCGTCATCGAGGACGAGGCCGATCTCGCCGGTCTCCCCGACGCGCGTCATCGAGACCGCCGCCGCAACCGCGCAGCGAGAGGGACTCGAGAACGCCTGGGTCTTCACGACCCACAAGCCCAGCATGCTGCCGTTTCTGACCTACGCCGAGAACCGCGATCTGAGGGAGCAGCTCTACACTGCCTACACGGTGCGCGGCAATCAGGACAACGAGCACGACAACAAGGCCGTCATCGCCGAAATCGTCAATCTGCGGGTCGAGAAGGCCAAGCTGCTGGGATACGAGACCTTCGCCGCACTACACCCTGGAGCCGCGGATGGCGGGCACGCCGGACAAGGTCTACGAGCTGCTCGACCAGCTGTGGGACGCCTCGCTGCCGGTGGCCAAGCGCGAGGTCGAGCGAGATGCAGGCCATCATCGACAGCGAGGGCGGCGGCTTCGAGCTCGCCCCCTGGGACTGGTGGTACTACGCCGAGAAGGTGCGCAAGGCCAAGTACGACCTCGACGACAACGAGTTGCGGCCCTACTTCGAGCTCAACAATGTTCGCGACGGCGTCTTCTAGGTGGCCAACCAGCTCTACGGCCTGACCTTCGAGGAGCTCGAGGACATGCCCAAACCGCACCCCGACGCCCAGGTCTTCGAGGTCTTCGAGGCCGACGGCTCACACGCGGCGGTGATCTACATGGACTACCACCCGCGCGAGAGCAAACGCGGCGGCGCGTGGTGCGGCCGGTTCCGCAGCCAGAACCGGGCCAACGGCGTCGAGATCGACCCCGTCATCAACCTGGTCTGCAACTTCACCACCCCGAGCGAGGACATGCCGGCGCTGCTCAGCCTGGACGAGGTCGAGACCCTCTTCCACGAGTTCGGCCACGCCCTCGACGGCATGCTCTCGAACGTGACCTACCGGACCGGCGTCCGGTCGCCCGACTTCGGCGAGCTGCCGAGCCAGATCATGGAGCACTGGGCCATGAACCCCGAGGTGCTCAAGGACTACGCCCGGCACTACCAGACCGGCGAGCCCATCCCCGACGAGCTCATCGCCAAGATCGAGAACAGCTCGTATTTCAACCAGGGCTTCAACCAGGTGGAGTATCTGGCGGCGAGCCTGCTCGACATGGAGTACCACACCCTGACCGAGCCCACCGAGCTCGACATCAACGCCTTCGAGGAGGCCTACTTCGACGAGATCGGACTCATCCCGGAGATCATCTCCCGGTACCGCACGACCTATTTCGCGCACATCATCGGCGGCTATGCGGCCGGCTACTACGGCTACATCTGGTCGGGCGTGCTCGACCACGACGCCTTCGCGGCCTTCGAGGAGACCAGCCTCTTCGACCAGGAGACGGCGAAGCGGTTCCGCACCGAGATCCTCGAGGTCAGCGGATCGAAGGACTACATGGACATGTGGGTCGCCTTCCGCGGCCGCGAGCCCGAGATCGAGCCGCTGCTGCGGAACCTCGGGCTGCAGTAGCTTTCGCCTTCTGACTGCAATGAAACGGGCGCCATCAGGCGCCCGTCTTCTTGTGCCGATCTCGGCGTCGGATTGCGGTTTTCCGAAGTGCTCGCCGGGGTCTTGCGCCCCGGTCCGTGCCTTGACTGTCGAACTCGACCTGGTCACGCTGGGGTGACCCGTCCACGCTGCAGCAGACCTTCAGCGCCGCTGTGGCACCCGACTGCGCAACCCCGTTACCGGGCCCGGAATCCCCGCGCCACACCCCTGTACCGCCTCGTCGAGGCGCACTTCGACGAGGTCAAGGGGCTGTGGGTGGAGCGCTTCGAGCGGCGGTGCGGTTTCTGGCGGAGCTTCATCGACGAGCAGGTGCTGCGCTACCTGGACTGCGGTCTGTTCGAAAACGGGTTTGCGCGGATCCGGTGTCCCGAGTGCGCTGAGGGGTACCTGCTCGCGTTCTCCTGCAAGACGCGGGAGCTGTGCCCGTCGTGCGCGGCGAAGCGCTCGGCGGCGACGGCGGCGCTTCTGGCCGAGGACGTGCTCGAAGAGGTCGGTCACGCCCAGTGGGTCTTTGTCATCCCCAAGATGCTCCGGCCGTACTTCCTGCACCACTGGGAGTTGCTCGGCGGGCTCGCCCGGGCGGCGTGGGAGGCGGTGCTGGAGTTGATGCGGGCGGCGGACGGCGAGGAGGGGATGCGGCCGGGGATGGTCGCCGTCGTCCAGACCGCCGGCGACCTGGCGAACTTGCACCCGCACGTGCACGCGCTGGTGTCGCGCGGAGGTTGGACGCTGGACGGGAAGTGGATTCCGATCGCCTTCGTGGACGAGGCCTCGGCCGAGCTGCTGTTTCGCCACAAGGTCATCCGGCTGCTGCAGGTCGTGGGGCTGCTCGCGGAGGAGCGGACGGAGCTGCTGCTGTCTTGGCGGCACACGGGCTTTTCAGTGCACAACCGGGTGCGGGTGGAGCCCGAGGATCAGCCGGCGGTGGAGCGCCGGGCGCGTTACATCATGCGGCCGCCGATCAGTCTCGAACGGATGGAGTGGGACGGGGTGGGGGAGGAGTGCTATCGGAGGAAGCGGGGGTATGAGAGTGCACGGTTGGGAGAGCGCGAGGTGGAGGCCTTCGACCCGGAAGAGTTTCTCGCCAGGGTGATCATGCACATCCCCGCGCCGCGGCGGCACCTGGTGCGGTACTACGGATGGTACTCCAACGTTTCGCGGGGCAGTTGGCGGAAGGCGGGCCAGGAGCATGACAGGGCTGTGGACGCGGACGCCAGTGCGCCCTCTCGCGCCGCCCGGGCCGAGATCCGAGACGCCCGCGCCCTCAGGCGAAGCTGGGCCCAGCTGATCAAGCGGATCTACGAGGTCGATCCGCTGGTGTGCCCCTCGTGCGGCATAGACGAGAACGACGGGCTTCTCGCCAGGTGGCGCAGCGCGAAACGAATGTCTGTCAGCAATCCAGCATGGTCATTCTTCTCTGCTACTCGCCTCGAAGCACCGTCATCGGGTCAAGCCTTGCGGCCCTGCGCGCAGGCAGATAACTCGCCAGCAGACCCACTACAGCCAGCGCCAGCACGGCCAAGACATAGGTTGGGAGGTCGGTGGCCGCCACCCCGTGGATCTGGGTGGAGATGAAACGGGAAAGGGCGAGCGCCCCGCAGGTGCCGACACACAGGCCGACCACGACCATCCTGGCGCCCTCTGAGACGAACTGGACCACGATGTTGTGCGGGAGGGCTCCGAGGGCGTTTCGAACCGCGATCTCGTGGCGCCGGCGGGTAACGCTGAAGCTGATCATTCCGAACAGCCCGACTGCGGCCAGCGCGACGGCCACCCCGGCGAAGACCAACATGAGCAACATATTGAATCGACGCGGAGCGAGCGCGGCGGCGAGCACCTCGTCCAGCGTCTTGACGCCGCTGACGGGCTGGGCCGGATCGACGTCGAATACCGCCTGTTGGAGAGGCAGGGCAAAGGATGAGGGATCTTCGCCGGTGCGCAGGACGAATGTCATGAACGGATACGGATCCTGAGCGAAGGGGCGGTAGGTCTCGGGCCGCGGGGGCACGTCCAGCCCCTCTACGAAAACATCGTCCACGACTCCGACGATGGTCACCCAGACCTGTTCGCCTTCGTCTGTCGTTCCCCAGGAGACCCTTCTGCCGATGGGATCCTCGCCGGGCCAGCAGGAATCGGCCGTGGTTTTGTTGATCAGCGCAACCAGGGGCGCACCGTCGACGTCACGTTCGTCCAACAGTCGACCCCGAAGGAGCGGAATGCGCATGGTTTCAAAGTAGGCGGCCTCCACCACCTGGTACCCGGCCTCGGGCGCGTTGTCTTCATTTTCAGGCTGCCCTTCGATGGAAAACGAGAGAACCCCCCTGATGTTCCAGTGCATGGGGAGCGTCAACACCGTCGATGCGGATGTAACGCCAGGCAGAGCCCGGAGCTTTTCCAGTGTGTTGCGGTGAAACGCCACGAGTGCGGCATTCTCCTGGTGAGCCGGGTCGGGCATTGCAATGTGCCCTGCAAGAAGGCCGTGGGCATCAAAGCCCGGGTCGACGGCGTTGAGGTGTGCGAACGTCCGGATGACCAATCCGGTGCCGATGACCAGGACGAGGGTCGCGGCCACTTCGGACACGACCAGCCAGCGTCGCACGCGGCTTCCCTTGCCGATCTCCGGTCCGCCACGCCCCGAGTCGACGATCGGTCGTCGGTTCCGGCGAAGTGTCTGGGCCGCCGGCACCAGGCCGAAGAGGATGCTGGTGCCGACGACGGCGAGAGCGGTGACAGCCAGAACCCTGAAATCCATCGAGATCTCGCCGGTTCGAGGCAGCCCTTCCGGCGTTGCACTCAAGAGGGCCATCGTGCCCCAGGCCGCGAGCGCGAATCCGACAAGACCTCCGGTGAGGGCGAGCAGGAGACTCTCGGTGAGAAAGAGCCGGACGATGCGGCGGCGTTCGGCGCCGATCGCCAGTCGAAGGCCGATTTCGCCCAACCGTTCGGTGGCGCGGGCCAGCAGCATGCCGGCGACGTTGACGCAGGCGATCACGAGAACGAGCCCGGCCGAAGCCAGGAGGAGCAGGAGTCTGGGCTTGGCATCGCCCACGACGGAGTCCAACAAGGGTCGGACGATGATCCCTTCACCGGTGTTGGTGTCGGGGTACTCCCTCGCCAGGCGGTCGGCAATGGCTGTCATCTCCGACTGCGCCACTGCCAGATCGACGGAGTCGTTCAGTCTTGCGATGACGTCGAAGTAGTTCGCTCCGCGGTTCTCCGCCGGATCAGCACCAACGTTCAAGGGGGGGTCCGGCACCCGGTATGGCGATGCAGCCCAGAAATTGGAGTCGGCGGGATAATCAAACCCGGGCGGCATGACGCCGACCACGGTGAAAGGGCGGCCATCGACCGACAGCAGGCTTCCGATCACCTTCGGGTTGGCGCTGAAGTCGGAGCGCCAGAAGCCGTCGCTGACCACGACCGAGGGTTCGGCGTCGGGATGGTCGATCTCGGGTGAAAGCGTGCGCCCCATGGCAGGTTTCACCCCGAGAACCGAAAAGAACTCCGGAGTGACCGACGATCCACGGACGCGAACCGGAAAGTCGGCTCCGGCGAGGTTGAAGCTCTTGCTCACATAGCCGGCCATGAATTTCAGGGATGTGCTCTGCGCCTTCCAGTCGAGGAAGTCCGCCCCGCTCGAGCGGTCCAGCGAACCCTCTTCGAGGTCTTCGCATGCATACACCATTACCAGTTTGTGGGAGTCAGGGTATGGCAGGGAGCGAAGGATCACGGAATCCACGACCGTGAACACGGCCGTCGTACTGCCGAAACCGAGTGCCAAGGTGAGCACGCAGGTGAGGGTGAACAGGGGGCGGCGTGCCATCGCCCTGAGGGCGGTTCGGATGTCCATGCCGAGACCAGTCATAGCGAACTCCTATTCGGTGCGAAGCACGGTCATGGGATCGACCCGGGCAGCCCGTCGCGCCGGAAGCCAGGTTGCAAGGGCGGCAATGCTGAATACGAGGAAGGCGGTGGCGGAAAACGTCAGGGGGTCATGGGTGGCGACGCCGTACAGGCGGCTCTCCAGGAGTCGCATCAACACTTGGGCGACGGCAACCCCGAGCGACAGTCCCGCAGCGGTCGGGACCAACCCCTGTTTCATGACGAGCCCCACCACTTTGTGGGAGGTGCCTCCGAAAGCCATGCGAATGGCGATCTCGTGGACCCGTCGACCCACCGAGTAACTGACGACGCTGAAGACGCCGACGCCTGCGAGCGCGAGCCCGGCGGCGGCAAAGAGGGCCAGGAGTTCGGTCACGACGGTGGTCCTGGCCAAAGATCGATTGACCACCTCGGTCATCGTCTGGACGTTGAAGACCGGCAATTCCGGGTCGAGCCTTTGTATGGCTTCCCTGATGGGGTTTGCAAGAGGGCCGGCGGAGGTCGTGCGGGAACGGACAACAAAGGTCGCCCATTCGAATCCGTTCTGTGCCACCGGCACGTACATCTCCGGTCCGGCGTCGTCGGCAAGGTCGATGTGGCGGGTATTTCGCACCCCACCGACAATGGTCTCCCAGTCGGCCTCCGGTTCGGCGGGGTCCCAACCGATGGTTCGGCGACCGACAGGGCTGCCGTGCCGAACCAGCTGGCGAACGAAGGCCTCGTTGACCACGACAACGGCCGGTGATTCTGAGGTGTCGGATTCGTCGACAAACCGTCCGACCACCAGGTGGAGCCCCGCCGCCTTCAGATAGCCGGGGCTGACGAACCGGAGCTCCACGAGAGGCCGTTGCGCGTCCGGTCCCGGTGCAGGGGCCCCTTTCACATAGGATCGCGTCGAGATTCGACGCCCGAACAGGGGTAGCGGGTAGACCGTCCCCGCCGCCTCGACTTCGGGAATCGAGTCGATCTCTTCGACCGCACGGCGGATGAACTCGACCAGCGTGGCCTCTTCCGCATAGCGCTCGTCCGTGAGCGACACTTCCGCGGTCAACACCCTGTCGCTTTCGAAGACGGGATCAACGTTCAGGAGATTGAGGAAAGTCCGTGAGAGGAGCACCGCCCCGGCGAGCAGCACCACCGAAAGCGCGATCTCCGCAACCACCATGGCCGTGCCGACCGAAGAAGAACCACCGGCCACACTCCGATCCGCCTCGCGAAGCTGAACCATGATGCGGCCCTCCCGCGAGCGAAGGGCGGGCACGATACCGGAGAGAAGACCGACCGTCCCCGACACCAGGACCGCGACCCCGAGGATTCCGGCGTCGAATCCCAGACCGTCGGTGCGGGGGATGAGCTCCGTGAAACGCAGTGCCATCATCCTCGTGCCCCAGTGGGCGATCACGAGGCCGACCGCACATCCGCCGAGAGCCAGCATCACGCTCTCGGTCATCACCAGCCGAATCAAATGTCCTCTGCCGGCGCCGAGTGCGTGGCGCACCGCCAGCTCGCGTTGTCGAGCCGATGTTCGCACCGAAAGGAGGATCGTCACGTTTGCAGCTGCGATGAGCAGCACGCAGAGCACCGCGGTCAGGAGCACCACGAGTGAGGGTCTGACGCCGCCGACGATGGTGTCCTTGAGGGAGGAGAGGACAACACTTCGGTCCGCGTTGGTGTCTGGGTATTCTTGCTGCATCCAGCCGGCGATGGTTTCGAGATCGCTGCGTGCGTCGCCCAGGCGCACGTTCGGGAGCATGCGACCGACCGGAACCACCCAACCGTGGCCCCGATCCTCCGCCTCGGGATCGATGGCGATGGGAAGCCAGAGCTCGGTGTCGTTCGGAAAGGAGAAGCCCCAGGGCATCACGCCGACAATCGTGTGGGGGCGCCCGTTCGCCACGAGGACGTCGCCGAGGACATCCGGCCGAGCGCCGAAGCTACGTTGCCAGAGGCTGTGGGAGATGACCGCAACGGGATCGCGGCCGGGCTCGTCTTCCTCGACCCCGAACGACCTCCCGACTTGAGGCGAGACCCCCATGACGGTGAAGAATGGCGCCGAAACGAGGGCGCCAGACACCCGTTCCGGTGCCCGCCCGCCGGTCAGGTTGAGGCTCTCGCGAAAGGTCGCGGCCATGGCCTCGAAGCTCCGGTTCCGTTCGGCGTATTCGAGGTAGTCGAGCGCGGACATGGGGTACCCGGCGGTCCCGCGTTCCGGTTGGTTCATTCTGATCTCGACCAGGCGATCAGCGTCGGGGTACGGAAGAGGCTCGATCAGGACCGCGTCGACGATCGACCACACCGCCACCGACATACCGATCCCGAGACCCAGCGTGAGGACGGCGAGGAGTGTGAAACCCGGGGTACGGGCAAGCGAGCGGGATGCGAACCGAAGTTCCTTGATCAGGGCCAATCAGACTCCAGTCTGTTCCCCGGTTCATTAGCAACGGTTGTGCCAGCTCATTCGCCCTCGGCTGCTTGACTTCGACCGGCCTTCTGTCCGGTTGTGCAATCGGGCTGTTCGGAAGCGGACACCGCGGTCGGGCCGGCTGTAGGTTCGATACGTCGCCGAACGGGTCAGGTTTGGCCGCGTCGTCCTGCTATCAACGGCGTGACGGGTCCGGCGTTGGGCTACCTGATGACAGCCGAAACTCGGGTGAAGATTTAATTCATGACGTATTCGGGAGGCGGTTGCTTCCGATGGGCGGGGATGAACTCCGTCCTCACGATTCTAAGAGGTCAGCCTCCTGCAAGATTCGAAATCAGGTGGGCGAGGAATTCTCTCTTGACTTCTTATAGAGGCACCCGTAACGAGGATGACGTTTTTCGCAACAACCTCATTGCGGGCGCCCATACGGCAGCGGAACTCAACACGCTCGTGATCGACAGGGGAGCGGGCGACACAACCGAGAAATCGTCGCTGCAGACTAATATTGGAGAGATCGAATCGGTCCCCGTGGCGGCCATCGGGATCGCTCCGCGAGGGGTGATTCGCGACCAGTCAACGGGGGGGGCTTAGTCGATCACGGAGAGCATGTTGAGCTGGGTGGGGAACGGTGGCTGCGCCGAGCTCAACGGGATCGAACTGGATCCGGAGAGCGAAAGGTCAGGATTTGTCTCTGCGGCGCCGGGCGTCCACGGCATCTCGGTCTGGGGCGAGGGGGGGTGCGCGGGGTCGCCTGATCTCACGGCGGAGGAGACTGTCGTCTCGGGACCGGATCCTGCCGGGACTCTGGATGCGGACCCGAATCTGATCTCTTCCGGTGGAAGCTCGGTCCTTTCGTGGAGCCTTCTCTCGGGCAGCCTGATCACAGGGCTGATCTCACATGGGGTGATGGACGAGGTTACGGTTCCATCGGGTTCGGTTCAGATCATGCCCCCCAACACCGTCCAGTACAACCTGACTCTGGTGACGAAACAGGGAGGGGTCGTTCGTACGGCCTCGGTCTGGGTCGATGAAGAACCGTCGAGTCTTTTTGCCGACGGTTTTGAGTCCGGTGACTTTTCACTGTGGTCGTTCTTTTCGCCCTGATTTCGCGTTTGTCCGCATGATTCCGCTATGGTGGTGGGTCCCTGGCTCAACGCAATCGCGTCGAAACCTCGTCAATTGTCAGGGCTAGGAAATCAACAACACAATGCCCAAAAACGCGACGATTGTGCCGACGAGGGCGCGCAGCGAGACGTGCTCCTTGTGGATGAAGACGGCGAAAGGAATGAGCATGACCGGGGTCAGGGCCATGATGGTGGAGGCGACCCCGGCGGAAGTGTAATGCAGGGCGGCGAGCGACAGCACGACGCCGACGAAGGGGCCGAGAAAGGCGCCCACCGCGGTCAACGCGAAGGCCTTCGCGTCGCGCCGGGACTGCCAGATCTTCGGCCACCAGCCGAGGACGAAGAAGATTACGATGACGCCCAGGGTCCCGGCCAACACCCGAATGGTGGTCGCAGCGACCGGATCGAGCATCTGTCCGCCATTCTGCATACCTACCTTGCTGAAGATGTACCCGACCGCCTGGCCGATCATCCCGAAAAAGGCCATCACCACCCCGTGCAGCGTGATCGTTTTGACGGTCCGGTTCTTCGGGATCGCCAATCTGGAGGGGCCGGCGCCGTTTCGTTCGAGAATCACCATGGCGATCCCGCTCAGAGTCACGGCGATGCCGAGACACTGAATCGGTCCGTAGATCTCCCCCAGGAAGGCCCAACCGATCAGGGCTGTGACCGGGGCGGAGAGCGACATCACCAGCATGGCGACGCGCGGTCCGATCTCGACAAATGCCTTGAAAAGGAACATGTCCCCCAGGGTGAAACCGATCACACCGGAGAGGGCCAACCAGCCCCAGTTGCGGAGCGGGAAATCCCACGGGACCAGCTGCCCCTTGGTGATGAGCAACGTCAGGCAGAGAAAGACGGCCGCCAGGACAAGCCGAACCAGGTTGACGGTGAGCGCTCCGACCCGTTTGCCGGCCGCCTCGAAGAACTGTGAACCGACCGTCCAGCAAAGTACGGTGAGGAAGGCGATGATCTCGCCTTTGTAGGGTGTCAAGGTTTCAGATCTCGATTCTCGTTCCTCGTTCCTGGTGACTCATCCCGTTCGACGAGCCGCGAGAAACGAGCAACGAGATACTACTCCTCCAACGCCGCAAGGGCTTCATCAACCATCTTCACGAGGGTGTCGCGGTCGTAGGTGTAGGGCTGGCCCTCGTTGAGCTGGACAAGCTCCTGGATCGCCTTGCCGATGGTCCAGCCGGCCTCCTCCTGATCGGGCACCACCATGTAGCGCATCTTCGGGTTGTCGCTGAAGAGGGCCTGGTAGACGGCCTCGGCGACCTCACCGGGGTCCTTTTCATCCGACCGCTCGCCGACCCTCGACACGATGGCTTCGATTTCGTCCTTGTACTGGGAGTCCTCATAGGTGATCCCCTTGGACTCCATTCTCTTCTTCAGGCTCTGGCCGATCTGAGACTTGTAGTTTCCCGGTTCGACCAGGCTGACCTTGACGTCGAACTTCGCCATCTCGCGCGCCAGCGAGTCGCCGTAGGCCTCCATGGCGTGCTTGCTCATGCTGTAGGGCCCGAAGAGGGTGCCCGAGAGGATGCCCGAGATCGAGCTGATGATAGTGATTCGGCCCCTGGACTCGATGATGAGCGGAGCGAAGGCCTTCGTGACCCGGTAGGGGCCGTAGATGTTGACATCGAAGAGAAAGTCGAGCTCGGATTCGTCGACTTCGATGAGCGGCGCGAGGATCGCGACGCCGGCGTTGTTGACCAGGCCGTAGAGACCCCGGCCATCCTTGGAAATCCGCTTGACCGCAGCGTCGATTTCATCCTGAACCGTGACGTCGAGGCGAATCCCAGAGACGTTCTCCATGGCGTCGAGCCGCTCGAGGTCGGCCTCCTTCCGCGCCCCGGCCCAGACGTGGACCCCGCGCTCGGCCAAGAACTCGGTGATTTTGAGGCCGATCCCGCTGCTCGCGCCGGTCACCAGCACGGATTTTTGAGGTGCGGTTGCCGTCTCGGTTTCGCCGGCTGAGCTCGCGGTCGAGAACCCAACTGCACCCACCATGACTGCTACCACTGCCATCGAAGCTATCGATCTGCGGATGAATTTCATGGACCTTCTTCGTCTTTTTATTAGATACTGAGTCGCAATTGGCTCATATTACCACGGCGGTGTTCATCAGGGCGTTACGGTCGTCGCGCCCGCATTCTTCAGTAACCAGGCTGTGGTGTGGTATGGTGATTAAAACTGAGACGCATGATCAGAAAACGAACAAGAAGGGGAGGCGTCCGATGACTCGAAACACATTGCTTTCCGTGATGATGCTCCTGGTGGTGGTGGCGCCGGTTCTGGCGGATCCACCGGTCACGATTCTCGATCAGGTCCAGGGAGTTATTGACGACACCGTGGGCGGAATGGCTGTCGGTGGCGGGTCCGATCAGCGACTCGCCCAGACCGTGACGGTGGGTGTGAGCGGTCGGTTGGTCGGGGTGATGCTGCCCATCGCCTGCGAATCCGGTCGATTGGTCATGGAGATCCGCGATGTTGTTGGAGGCGAACCGGGACCAACGGTCTTTGCCCGCACGAGGATACCCGCCGTGCGCATCCCGGACCTCGGTCCGACGTTTCAACAGGTGCCGGTGCGGGGCGCGGTGAACTTCAGTGTCGGTGACGAGTTTGCCGTCGTGCTCGACAACCCGACCGGGGGATGTGGGATTTTCCGGGGACCGGTGGGCGACTCGTACGCCGGCGGTCAGGGGTTCTTCGAGGCGTTGCCAAATCCTCCCGGATGGGTGCCGTTTTCGGAGACCGAGAGTCGTCTCGATCTGCCGTTCATGACCGTGGTGAGGATCCCGTAGTCAGGCGGCGGCAGATTTGCGAGGGACCGCCACCAGGATCTTTCACGGCGGCCTGTCTGGGTCGGTAGGAAACCGACCCCCACCACCCGTTTCCGGTGGGGGCCGATGAGCGATCGATCCTCAAGAAGGGAAGATCGCGACTACTCGGTGGCCCGTCCGGACCCGGTGCCTTCGGCTCTGGTCCCGCGATCGATAATCATGACCTCGGCCTCGCCGCAGACGGGCTCGCCGCCAACGGTCACGGCGACGAGTCGGAAGGTGTTGTAATCGTTCAGGATCAACCCATCGATCGTCTTGATCTCGTCCATCAGGAACTTGGCCACGAAGTAGCCGCGGTTGTCCGCCTTCCATGAGCTGATGGCGACGCCGGCCAGATAGACGGTATAGACGTCCATATCAGAGTAGAGAATATCGGTGTGAACGGTGACGACGGTCCCGTCGCTCTGGAGGTTAAGAGTCTCCGGTGCGATCCGGATGACGTTGTCACAGGCGAAGCCGATGGTCGGCATGATCATCAACGCCATCGTGAGCGCGGCTGCCACGATGTCGTGCCGGCGATAGAAGTCGTGCGTTCTTCGTGGTCATGGGTGCCCTCCAAGGTCCTGGTTGCGGCCGATGTCGACCGGGTTGACGTGTCCGACGGCGCGGTGGCAGTTATTTTCCGCATGGCCTCCGAGATGACCGCGGGTGCCGATCCGAGCAACAGCACGACTCATGCCAATCCGGGCGACGTACGTCGATCATGATTGCTGAAAGAGGACTTACAGGAAACGCGCGGCTGTCGCGGTGGCGAACGACTGAGTCGTATCGCCCCGCAAGGTGTGGCTATTCGACGGTCTCTGCTCGCGAGAACCTCCCGGTTGAGCCTCGTGCAGAGTCCAAGGATCGGACACCGAGGTCTCCCGATCCTGGTCACCGCCAGGCCGGCGAGACGCCGGGCCTACAGGGGATCTCAGCCCTCTGCAGTGCCGGCGTCTCGCCGGCACAGAAACCACAAACCACCAAGTAATTGGGGGCGGGTGCAGGAGGCCGGGTTCTCAGCTGGAGTCAGCCGATCGACACCTCACGCAACGCGGCCGTGAGCAAATCGATCTGGTCCTCGCTGTTGAAGACCGAGAGCGAGATCCGGAGGCCGTTGAGCCCGTGACTGCTCATGGGGCGGCAGTCGATTTGGTGTTGTTCGGCGAGCGAGGAGGCGACCTCTCGGACATCGTGGCCGGCGACATGTCGTCGGTGGGGATGCCCTCAACGAGCTGACCGTAGGATTCGGTTCCCTCCTGGTTGATCGAATAGACCCGGGCCCAGACCTGGATCGGGGTGCCCGAGGTGTAGTGGATGGCGCCGACCCACGAACCGCCGCCGATGTCGAGGAAGTGGTCGACCACGTCCTCGATGTGGAACATCTTCTGCTCCTGCGGGATGTCGACGGTGTACTCGGTCGCGCCGGTGTTGTCGGTGTTGCTCCGGCAGAACCGCAGGGTCACCGGACCGGTTCCCGAGGTGTCGATGACGAACCACAGATCGGTCCGCCAAATTGAGCCCTCGAGACCCGGCGCGTGGGCGGCGGCGAGGATCCAGCCGTCGTAGTGCTGGGTCTGGTTGAGCTGGGCCTCGACCTGATGCGCGATCAACGCCACGACCGCCAACAGGGAGATGAGGGTCGTCGATTGGAGCCTATTGGGGATGCCTGTGACGCCTGCCATCTTGAACCTCCTTTTCGCGTTTCCTGGAACCAGGATGTGAATTCGTTACTTCAAGGTATGCCGCCAGCGGGCGGTGGAGAATGGCGAAACGCGACAGAATCATGGACGGACGCGACGAGAACCCGGGGTCCTTCAGCCGGTGGGGTCTATTGGCCGGCCGGGGACTGCGGCGCGATGGCGATGAAGGTCGGGTCGCCGGTGGCGTTGTCCACCACCGAGAGATAGGCGCCGACGCGACCGTTCCCAGCCGTCACGGTGACCCGGACCATCCCGTTGGCGAGCGAGCCGGTCCCGGCCACCGTTGTCGCCACCTCGTTGACCTGGAGGTTTTCGTAGGGGCGAAGCTGGTAGTCCCGGTGGCCGAGCTCGATCATCGACGAGTCCATGACTGTGACCCTGACTGCGGCGCTCTCGCCCCACACCTCGCAGAGTCCGAGGTTGGTTCGGAAGGTTGTCCCCTCCTCGACGCCGCCCATGGTGGCGGAGGCGGTCCCGGTGGCGCTGAGAACCTGGGTCGGCTGGATCGGCGGGATCCCCTGGCCGTACGAACCCGCTTCTGCGCCAGGCGTCGATGTCCGGCTGGTCACGGCGAGCTGGTGCCCCCGGATCTCGAGGGCGCCGGCGCCGGTGGCGGAAAACAGCTCGGCCATGACGTCGGACCACGCGAGCTGCGACGAGGCGGGCACGGTCACCGTGGTGCTGGTGAAGTTCGTCAACCCGTCGACGCCCCGCGGGGTGTAGAGAACCTCGATCTGCCGTTCGTTGTCCACGAGGTTGACCACGCTCACCGCGCTCGTCCAGTAGGTCCCCTGGGCGCCGGGTGTGCCGGCGACAGCGGGAATGACCACGCCGTCGATCCGATGGATGCCGCGGCCGCCGCCCTCCGAGCTCCGCAACAGAAGCCCCCAGACGCTCGAGTCGGTGTACCGGTACACCGGGTCGTGGCAGAGATCCGCGCCGCTCGCACCGGTACAGAGGACATAGGGCTGCTGGTAGTCCTCGCCGGCGCTGCCCCATTCGATCAAGCCTGACGGCTCCTCCGAGTGGAAGTCGATCAAGCCCACCGATGCTCCGCCGGGACAGTCGAGGAGGGCGGCCCTGAACTGATAATCAACCGCCCGCGGCACCGCCTCGATGGTGAAGGTGATGGGGTAGTCGACCACCGGCATGCCGGTGCAGTCCTGCCCCGAGCCGGCAAGCCGCAGGTCGGAGTCCACCGGGCTGAGCACCCGGTAGTTGTAACGGATTGCGAGATCCTGTTCGATTGAACCCTGTGGGGCGGTGATCTCGATGTTCACGTAGGCCTGGAGATCGCCGGCGTCCCCGACGAAGGAGGGTGAGCCTTTCCGGTCGAGGTAGATGTCGATCCCGTAACGACCCTCCACGAGCCCGCTGATGGTGTACGTCGATGTGGCCAGGTCGACCGTGCCCTCGATCTGGTCCCCGGGATCCCACGGGTTCGCGTACGCCAGCGCCACGGTGATGTCGGGGAAAACCGTCGCCACGGGCAGGTCGTCGTACAGCAGCGATCCCGAGACCTCCGCCCCGGCTCCGACCATCGGTAGTGCAAGAAGTACACAAGGGACCAGGGCCAGGATCTTCCTTGACATTTCAGCCTCCGTCGATTGGTTGGTTTGATTGTACTCCCCACTCCACCGGCCGGACGGGTTGCCTCGACGGGACGTTCATGTGCTGTCATGCGTTTAGATCTCAGGACGTTTCGACGTCCCACTTTTCAAAGCCTGGCACCGCTACCGCGACTCTATGGCTGGCTCGAGCTCCAGCGCGAGAGGTTTCCGGACTCGAATCCATCGCTGAAGATCTGGCCGGTGGGCGACAGCAGCAGGTCGAGGGCCGGCAGAATGTTCGTGTAGACGCTGGCGGGTGTGTGCACTGCAACCCCCGGGGTCGTGGGGCCCGCCGGCGTCGGCGCCGGGTTCGCCGCCGGCGTGGCGGTGCTCACCTCGACCGGGGCTCCGGCGGTAACCGTGTCGCCGCCGGCTGCGGGAGTCGGCGTCAAGCACGCCAGGACGGCACCGAGCAAGCCTGCGGTGACCATCCTCCAGCGCGTCACCTGATGGTGATTTGGATTGCTCATGGCAGGTATTCCTCGCCTACTGTAACTGCTCGATGCCCCAGGCGAGGCGGCAATCGCTGATCACACACCCGATGGTGGTTCCGCTGGTGTCGGATCCGGTGTAGTAGATCCGAACCGGTTTCGCGGTGACCACAGCGGTCAGGAACACGCTCATCGCGCGCGCTGCTTCGGATTCGTTGGCCGTGGAGACCGCCCAGTAGTAAATGGTGTAGGGCGGCACCGAGACCCCGTTGGTGCACCTCAGGTGGACCCGCTGGTTGAAAGTCGCAGCCGAGGCGGGAGTGCAGTCGAAAACCGACTCAGGCGCTTCGCCGGGTTGGCCCTGCCCGTCGGAAACAACGCCGTCGGGCGTCATCGGTTCGTCCGCGGCGGCGGTGGCTGCGGGTACGCCAGCAATCGCGATCAACACCAGGGTCGTCAGCAGCACAAATCTCGTCATGGTCATTTCGAACCTCCTTCGGAAATCGAGCCGTGTCGATGCTGCCGATCGGATCTACCTCGGCAGCGCCCTTCACACTGCAAACAAACTCGTTCATGAGTCGTGGGACCCGGCACGATATTACTCCTGTTGAGGGTGGTCCGTCTCCTGTTTCTTCGAAGTTTCGAGCACGGGCGTTGATCGACGCGAATGGCTCTCCCTGAAGCTGTGGACGGGAGGCCTCGGGCCCTTTTTTGGGACCATTGACGAGCGAGCTCCAGGACTATACGTTCATTGAAAATCCCGAATTCCCTGGGAGGTGGTCGTGTCATCATCACGAGTATCTTCAACCGGTCTAGGGCGATGTTCGATGGTGTGGCCGAGTGCGGTGGCCGCAGCCACGTTTGCCTGCATTGCCTTCGGCGCCGGAGCTCAGGGCTCGGAGACCACGAGCGAGGGTCCACCCGCGACGAAGACCGCGGTCGGGTCCGAAATGCCGCTGTTCATTCCGGCGGTCGCTCACGTTTCCGGTGCGGCGGGAACAAACTGGCGAAGCGATGTCGAGATTTACAACCTTGGGCCCGGTCAGGCCTTTATCGATGTCGCGGTTCTGGAGAAGGACCAACCCAACCCGTCGCCCACCACGCGGGCATTCGTCATCAGCCCAGGCATGTCGTACCGGTACCGGGACACGCTGTACAGGATGTTTGGCGAATCCGGCTCCGCCGCGCTGCGGATCGACGCCGCGGATGACGCTCTGGTCGTGACCAGCCGGACCTTCAACGAAACGGACTCGGGGACTTACGGCCAGTTCATCGGGGCCCTCGCCGAGAGCCGCGCGATTCACACTGGCGAGCAGGGTCGGATCGTGCAGCTGTCGCAGCACGGCTCGTCCGACGCCGGGTACCGGACCAACGTCGGGTTCCTGAACTGCTCGGACCGCGAGATCTCTGTGGCGGTGGATCTCTTCCGGGGATCCGGCGATCAGTTGGGGACCAGGCTCTACACCCTCGGACCCGCCATGTTCAAGCAGATCGACAGGATCTTCACGACGGTGACCGGCGATGACGTCGAGGACGGTTTCGCGGTGGTCTCGACTTCCACCGCAGGAGGAGCGTTCTTCGCCTACGGATCCGTGGTGGATAACCGAACCGGTGACCCGGTTTATCTTCCGGCGGCCATCGTCGCCTCGGAGCCCGTTTTCATCCCGGCGACGGCGCACGTGTCCGGAGCGGTGGGAACCGACTGGCGCACCGACCTCGAGCTGCACAACTCCGGGAGCGTGGACGCGCAGTTCGAGGTGTCGATGCTCGAGACCGGCCAGGACAACTCGACGCCCGTTTCCTCGATTGAGCACGTGAGTGCCGGTGCCGGCGTCCGCCTCGACGACGTTCTGCACTCGACCTTTGGTTTCGATGGCACGGCGGCGCTTCGAATCACGCCAATGGCAGGGGCACACGGATTGGTTACCAGCCGCACCTACAACCAGACTCCGGGTGGAACCTACGGTCAGTTCGTGGGGGCGGTTTCCGCGTCGGACGCCATCGCGTACAGCGAGCAGGGACTCATCGTTGGGCTCACCCACAACCGGGCCGCCGCAAGCGGCTATCGCACCAACCTGGGCTATCTCAACTGCACGGGCTCGGAAGCAGTTGTTAGGATCGACCTGTACCGATCATGCGGAGTCCTGCTCGGGACGATCGAGGACACCCTCGGGCCGTACATGCACCGGCAGCAGAACAGGATCTTTCAACAGGTGACGAACGACGACGTGGCGGACGGCTTCGCCGTTGTCGCCGGCACTACGCCGGGATCGAGGCTGATAGCCTATGCATCGGTCGTCGACAACGCAACCGGCGATCCGATTTACGTTCCGGCAACCACGATCGTGGCCCGATCGTCGGATCCGCTGATGGACCCGCGCGCGACGATGCACCTCCTGTTTCGATCGCTGGAGGTCGTCGCTGCCGATCTCGACGTCGAAGACATGATCACTATGCTGCAGATGTTCGGCCTGCAGGCCGCGCTCAACCAGTTGGCGGCGTTCTATCCGGACATCGTGTCGCTGGGTCAGCACTCGTTCACCCTGGACTACGGCAGCGAAACCAGGCTTCACGACGGAAACCTGGTGAGTGGGCGGGTGGAGGCAGATTTCGCCGACATCGTCATCAACTCCACGACCATCTCCGGGCAACTCACCTTCACGTTCGACGAGCTTCAATGGAACCACCAGGCGCCACCGGTCGATACGATCGTCGCGACGGTGGACCTGGCGGTCGATCCACAGGGACACGTGACCGGAACCACCTCGTTCTCCGGAACCGGATCGGTCCCCGTCAAGTCGGATCCGGTCACGCTGGGGGGCGAAGCGCTCTGGGACACTTTGCTGTGCGACCGCTTCCCGGTGGGAGGAACGATCACGCTCGAGGTCGGGGACGAGCTCTTCACCTTCACCTTCACTCCGGTTTGCGACGGGACCTTCAGCTACCTGGGGCCGGGCGACGTCGATCTGTCCGGCTACCAAAGGGTAACCGTCCGGGTTCTCAATCTCGGGCTCCGGCTGCGCTCCGAGAGCCCGGCCTGCAGCGACATCGGGCCGTACACCGAGAGCTTCATCTGGAACGCCTTCAACGGCTCGTGGGAGGGTTCGACCTATCACGACGCCTGGCAGGAAGATTTTGGGGGTGTTGTGGTCAGCGTCGATCTCGTGGTCGCGGCGCGCCCTGCGGCCGGAACGGCCGGCTTCACCGCGTGGCAGCAGACCGTCGACTCCCAGGACCCGAACCACGCCATCACGACCACCCTGACGATCACCGGCCACAACCTGCCGCTGGTGTTCACGGGGGGCGGTCTACGAGAGCCTGCTGCCGGGGGCTGAGGCCTGCGACTATCTCGCGGTGAGCGTCCGTCGGACCATGGTCGGCAGTCCTTGTGTGTGGGTCCTCGACAGCGTGACCTGCGGCGAATGGAGCGGGATCGCGGTGCTGATCCGGTAGCAGGCGATGCGACCCGCTGGCAGCCCGAAGGACGTGTCGGTCGGTCATGACTTGGCTTCGTTACCGCGAATGACAATGGGTGGCAGGACAATCGGTGGCACCTATTCGGCACCTGTTCGTTTGGAGCAGGGGGAAGGGGCCGGTGAAACAAAGTACCGGCCCCAACCGTGTCCGGTGGGGGCCGATGGAAATTCTGCGATCGGGCGGGGTGGCTGGTGGCTACCGAGTGGATTGTTCGTGCTCGACTCCACTTGCGCTCGATCCTCGATCGATCACCATGACCTCGGTTTCACCACAAACGGGTTCGCCGGAAACCGTCACGCCGACGAGTTGGAAAACGTTGTAGTCGTTGAGAATCAGCCCGTCGATGGCCTTGATCTCGTCCATGAGGAACTTGGCCACGAAAAAGCCGCGGTCATCCGCCTTCCATGATGAGATCGCAACGCCGCCCAGATACACCGAGTAGACATCCATTTGCGAGTAGGGAACATCGGTATGGACGGTAACGACCGTTCCGTCGCTCCTCAGATTGAGAGTCTCCGGTGCGATCCGGATCTCGTTGTCGCAGGCCGAGCCGGAAGCCGGTGCGGCCAGGATGGCGATGGCCAGCCCGAGCGCTATCAGGATGTCGCGGCCGATTGTCCGTGTCGTGAGAGTTGTCATGGTTGCCCTCCAGATTCCAGGTTGTGGTCGATCCCGACCGGGTTGAACATCGGTTCACAGTGGCGCTCACCAACGACCACGAGTCACCGAACGGACCTAAAGCACGACTGATGCCAACTCGGCTGGTTGGAATCAAGTGTTTGCTAACTGGATGTTTAGATGAGGATGAGCGGTGCCGACCGGCCGGTCGGAGTTTCTGAAGATCGAGTCGGCGGGTCACACCCCATGGGTCGTTTTGACTCGCCCGGTGCCATGGGCGGGGCCGCATGCTTCATGGCGCGAGATTCGAAACGCAAAGACGCGAAGACGCAAAGATCATCGCAAAGTCATCGCGTTTTTGAATTGGCAACGCATCGCCCACTTTCAGTTGCGATGTTTTGCGCCCTTTGCGTCTTCGCGGTTCAAACTTACGTGAACCGCGAGACGCGTCCTGTCCTACTGGTGCGGACAGCCGTTGGGTTCAGGCTTCAGGAAGCTCAATTTCCCAACTTCCAAACGTCTGGCATCGATATAATACCGTAATACCGTGCCTGGCACCTTTTTCCCTTTTTCCTTTTCCTTTTCTTTCCTTTTCTCGGCTGCGGTCGGCGACGCCAGCAACAGAAAGAGGGCAACCCCGGCGACGACCCGCCCGGTCCGCGTTTCATTTTCGGTGATCATCCGACCAATAATACAATGTCGTTATCGTATCTGCTCGAGTGAGAATAGATCGAAACGCATGACCCAAGGACGGGATGTTTGAACCGCAGGATTCGAAGGGTCTATGTCTTCGCGAACTTTGCGCCTTCGCGGTTCAATCCTGAGTGAAGCGCGACACGCGTCCCTTGCGGCTCGTCAGGAACGAGCACATGGCGGGGACGACGAAGAGGGTCAGAAAGGTCCCGATGACCATCCCGCCGATGACCGCGACCCCCATGGGGATCCGGCTCTCGGCGCCGGCGCCGAGACCCAGAGCGATGGGCAGGATTCCGAGCACCGTCGACAGGCTGGTCATGAGCACCGGCCGGAACCGCGAGGTGGCTCCTTCGATGATCGACTCGGTCACCGAGGCGCCCGCCGCCTTGCGCTGGTTGGCGAACTCGACGATGAGGATGCCGTTCTTGGTGACCAGCCCGATGAGCATGATCATCCCGATCTGGCTGAAGATGTTGAGGGTCTGGTTGAAGTACCAGAGCGAGAGCAGGGCGCCGGCGAGGGCGAGCGGGACGGTGAACATGATGATGAACGGGTCGCGGAAGCTCTCGAATTGAGCCGCCAGAACGAGGTAGACCAGCACCAGGGCCAGCACGAAGACAAAGACCAGACTGGTGGCGCTCTCGGCGAAGTCGCGCGACTCGCCGGCGAGCGTGGTGGAAAAGCTGTCGTCCAGCACATTCTCGGCGATGCGGTCCATCGCGTCGATGCCATCGCCGATGGTCCTGCCCGGGACCAAGGCGGCCGAAACCGTGGCCGATGCATAGCGGTCGAAGCGGAAGATCTGCGGCGGGCTCGAGGTCTCGGTGACGGTGACGAGCTTGTCGAGCAGCACCGGCGACCGCCCCGCTGAGGTGACGTAGAGGTTGCGGAGGTCGACGGTCTCGTCGCGGGCGTCGGGGAGGACCTGGCCGATGACCTCGTACTGTTTGCCGTCCATGACGAAGTAGCCGAGCCGCTGTTCGCTGAGTGCAAGCTGCAGGGTCTGGGCGATGCGCAGCGCCGAGATCCCCTGGTCCTGGGCCCGCTCGCGGTCGATGGCGACCCGGAGCTCGGGCTTGTCGAACTTGAGGTCGACATCGACGAAGTCGAAGGTCGGGTCGGTCTCGGCCGCGGCGAGGAAGGGCGGCAGCACCTCCTGCAGCTTCTCCATGTTGGGCGCCTGGATGACGTACTGGACGGGCAGCCCGCGGCGGCGGCCGACGGCGATGGTCGGTGTCTTCGGAGAGAAAGGTGCGCGCTTCGGTCAGCAGCTTGATCTTCGGCCCCAGAGCGGCGACGATTTCGGTCTGGGTTCGCTGTCGGTCCTCACGATCGGTCAGGTTGATGCGGCCGAACCCCGAGTTGACCGACGACGCCGCGCCGAACCCGGGCGCGGTCACCGTGACCACGTTGTCGATCTCGGGTACCTCCTTCGAGGATGAGGGCGTTCATCCGATCCATGAAGTGGTCCATGTAGGCGAAGGTCGCGCCCTCGGGACCGCGGGCGTTGATGCTGATGGAGCCGCGGTCTTCGAGCGGCGCCAGCTCGCGCGGCAGGATCTGGAGGAAGAGGGCGACCAGAGCCATGCAGACGATGACGATGGGCAGCGCCAGCCAGCGCCGCCGGAGCATGCCAGTCACCAGCTCCCGGTAGCCCGTGGCGAGAGCGGCGAAAAAAGGCTCGGTGGTCCGGTAGAGCCAGGGCTGCCGCGCCCGTTTCTTGAGCAACCGGGTCGAGAGCATGGGGGTCAACGTCAGGGCGACGAAGGACGAGATGACCACCGCCCCGGCGAGGGTCAGACCGAACTCGCGGAAGAGCCGGCCGACGAGCCCGCTGAGAAAGAGGATCGGCATGAAGACCGAAACCAGCGCCACCGTCGTCGCCACAACTGCGAAGAAGATCTCGCGGGTGCCCTCGACCCCGGCCGTCATGGGATCGAGCCCGCCCTCGATCTTGGCGTAGATGACCTCGACGACGACGATGGCGTCGTCGACCACCATCCCGATGGCCAGCACCAGGGCGAGCAGGGTGAGCACGTTGATGGTGAACCCGGCGAGATACATGACGAAGAAGGACCCGATGAGCGAAACCGGGATCACGAGCAACGGGATGAGGGTCGTTCGCCAGTCGCGCAGAAAGACGAAGATGATCAGCATCACGAGGCAGAAGGCGATGAAGATCGTCTGTTGGACCTCGGCTACCGATTTTCGGACATAGCGACTGGCGTCGAAAGCCCAGGCGACCTCGATATCGGCCGGCAGCGTGCGTTTGATCACCTCCACCCGGCGGTAGAACTCATCGGTGATGGCGATGTAGTTGGCGCCGGGTTGCGGGCTGGCGACGACCAGGACCATGGGAACGCCGTTGCGTTTGAGCACCGTGCGCTGGTTGCGCGGGCCGAGTTCGGCGATTCCGACATCGCGAAAACGGATGATCCGGTCGCCCTCGGATTTGAGGATCAGATCGTTGAAAGCCTCGGGGGTGTCGAGGCGGCTCATGGTCCGCACCGGGAGCTCGACCTCGGTGCCTTCGATGCGACCCGACGGGAGCTCGACGTTTTCCCGTGCGACCGCGTCGCGGACATCCATGGGCGAGAGCCGGTAGGCGGCGAGCTTGTGCGGGTCGATCCACAACCGCATGGCGTAGGTCTTCTCGCCCCAGATGTCGACGCTGGCGACGTTCGGGATGGTCTGCAACCGCTCGACGAACATCTCCTGGGCGATGCGGCTGAGCTCGAGCAGGTTGCGGCCGTCGCTGCGCACCGAGACCCCGACGATGGGCCGGGCATCGGCGTCGGCCTTGGACACGATGGGCGGCTCGACATCCGACGGCAGGCTGGACTGGGCCCTGGAGACCTTGTCGCGAACATCGTTGGCGGCGCGCTCGAGATCGGTGCCGAGGGCGAACTCGGCCTGGATGGTGCTGCGGCCGTCGCGGCTGGTGGAAGTCAGGGTGCGGATCCCGTCGACGCCGTTGATCGACGCCTCGAGCGGCTCGGTGACCTGAGATTCGATGACATCAGCCGAGGCGCCCCGGTAGTCGGTGGAGACGGTGATATTCGGGGGATCGAGCGAGGGGAACTCGCGAACCCCGAGAAACGAGAAGCCGAGCAGACCGAAGAGCACGATGGTGATGGACAAAACGATCGCCAGCACCGGGCGCCGGATGCTGAGGGTGTAGAGCGTCATTGGACTTCGACGCCTGCGGCGGCGGTTTCGTCGAGCTCGACCGTGATCCCGGGTTGGAGCTGGAGGATGCCGCTGATGATGACCAGATCACCCTCGGCGAGCCCGTCCGTGATCTCGACCTCGCGTTCGTTGCGGATCCCGGTCGTGATCGAAACGGCTTTGGCGAGACCGCCACGGTAGACGTAGACTTTTTTGCCGCCGAGCTCGGGGATCACGGCCATGGCGGGGACCGTCAGCGCGTCGGAAACCGAGCGAACGGTGAGATCGACGTTGGCGAAAGTGCCGGGGAGGAGGAGGCCGTCGCTGTTCGAGCTTTGGGCGCGCATCCGCAGCGCCCGGCTGGCGGCGTCGACATTCGGCTCGATGGCGTAGATCCTGCCGGTGAACACGCGGTCGACGCCCTCGACGGTGAAGGAGACTTCATCGCCGATTCGCATCAGGGCCGCGTACCTCTCGGGGACGGAGAAGTCGAGCTTGACCGGATCGAGATCGTGGAGCGACGCGATGCGGGTCTGCGAGGAGAGATAGCTGCCCGGGCTCACCCAGCGCAGACCGATGACGCCGCCGAAGGGGGCGCGGATCTCGGTCTTGAGCAGCTGCGCCTCGATGAGCTGGAGCTCGGCGCGGAGCACGTTGAGCTGACCGAGGGCGACATCGTAGGTCTCCGATGAGATAACGCCGTCGTCGAGGAGCTGCTGCTGCCGGGCCTCGGCGCGCTCGGCGAGCTCGACCCGGTAGACGGCCCGTTGCCGTTCGGCCGTGAGCTCGGAGTCGTCGATCTCGAGCAGGAGCTGACCGGGTTCGACCCGGGCGCCTTCGTCGAAGTGGATGGCGGCGATCTTGCCCGAAATCTCCGAGACGATCTCGACCGATTCGTTGGCGCGAACGGTGCCGATGGTCGCCAGGCGCTCGGCGATCTCCACCGGAGCGACCCGGTGCACCTTGACCCGCAGCTTTTGCTCCGACGCCGGGGTCGAGGCGGGCGCATCGGTGCCGCGAAGCTGCATGAGCTTGGGAACGGCAAGGGCTGCAACCAGGGCGAGCGCGATGGTGAGGGCGAGGCCCCATCGTGGAAGAGTCAGCATGAAGTTCTCCGGTCCGCCGGGCGCGGCGACGACTACCGGCCCGATCGGTCAACGGTTATACCACGGGGACCACCGCAGGAATAAACCGCAAAGACGCGAAGGGCGCAAAGACATCGCACCATCGCAGAGTTTTAACGCAGAGGCGCAGAGGCGCAGAGGCGCAGACACATCGCATTCAAGAGTGGGCAACTCGTTGTTGGGAGGCCATCCCGGTGCCAGAAGCGGGATCGATTCTCGATCGCCCGAAAACGGCGCCCATCGCGTGAATGAAGTGACAATGTCACTTAGTTGCTGTCATTCTGAGCACCGCCACGCCGTGGAGCAGCGCCTACTCATGCTATGACAAAGCCCGCCAATACCTGTCATTCTGAGCGAGCGTAGCGAGTCGAAGAATCCCCCAAAGCTCAGAGCGACGATGAGGAAAGCAGCGTGCGTCCGACCCGATGGGGAGCTCCGACTCCGCAGCCTCGGAGGCTGCTCTGCTCAGGGTGACGTGCTTTGCGTTCTTTGCATTTCAATCATGCGATGGTGCGATGCTTCGCGAACTTGGCGCCTTTGCGGTGAAAATACCGGCCGTCAACCGCCGCTTGGTACGAGGGTCAGGGTGGTTTCCGTCTCGCCGGGCAGGAACGGCGTCGGTTCGCCGTTGACCCAGGCCTCGTGGCCGGCGCGATAGATACGGCGACATTGGGTGACCGCTCTGGCCACCGGGCATGTGGAAGTAGCCGTCCTCCTCGCGTCCGGGCGAGACCGCAAAACGCTCTGAAGCGCCGAACCCCGGGCTCTGAACCCGCGGCATGAGACTGTCCCCGGGCAGCTGAACGGGCGGCATGTTCAACCAGCCCGCGAGTTGGGGAACCGCCAGGCTGAGGGGATGCTGGATCCTGACCGTGTTGCGCTCTCCCCAGGTCCAGAGTTCGGGGTTGGGCCCGATCTCGGTTTCGAAGTACGCCATTACGTTGTCCACCGCCGTCAGTAGGACCTGGTTCCACGCGGGATCATCAGGCCCCAGAAGCTCATCCGGGCGTTCGGTGACCATTCGCCACAGGGAGTCCTCCCACTGGACGAAGCGGTAGATGCTGAAGCGCTCGTCGGCCTCGAGGAGCGGCGCCAGGAATCGGCCGTAGACGAGTTCGAAGGTCTCGATCCGGAAGGCGCGGACCAGACGGTAGGCTTGCGAGTCGATGCCGGCGTGGCCGGTCCAGGTGCTCTCGATGAGCTCGCGGAGGGTCTGCCGCGATGGGTGGCCGGCAACCGCCTCGTCGCTGAGGACCACGAGGGCGAGGTCCCGCCAGCGCTCGAGAAAGAGCGCCCGGTCGTCGAGCTGGATCGCGAGCATGTCCTGCTCATCGGCCGCCGACAGGGCCCTGAGGTCATCGCGGATCTGTTGCGCCCGGGCGCCGAGATCGAAGCCGCCGTCACCGAGGATCTCGAGGAACTCACCCGAGACCTGGCGGTTGTTGGCGGTCCATAGGATGCCGTCTTCCGGGTCGACGATCCGCGGGTAGGCATCGGGGGCGAGCCAGCCGTCCCACGAGCGCGAGCCGTCGGCCCAGGAGGTCGGCACCAAGCCGCTGAATCCCTGTCGGTTCGGGATGCTGCCGATGATGGTCCAGCCGATCCGTCCGGTGGAGTCGGCGCAGACGAAGTTCTGCGGTGGGATGGCGGTCCGGTTGGCCGCCGCCATGGCCTCGTCGATGGTCGAGGTTTCCTCGATCTCGAAGAGGCCCATGTTGGCGCCCTCGACGGAGTGGGCGATCCAGCACAGGGCGCGCGGACGTCCGAGATGATCCTCGTCGACGACGGGTCCCCAGATCGTCCAGCGAGTTTCGATGATCGCGGGTTCGCCGCCCCGGACCTCGATGGTCTCGGTGCGGATCTCGAAATCGCGTGGCCCGTCGGGCGTCAGGTACCTCACACCGTCCATCTCCAGGATCACGAGATCCGACCAATCGCCGTAGGAATTGGTGAAGCCCCACGCGACCCGGGAGTTGCTCCCGGCGACGAGCGCCGGCGAGCCGGGGAGGGTGACGCCCGTGATGCGGCGGTCACCATCGCCGCCGCCGGCGGGCCACTCCATGCTGACCCGGAACCAGGTGTTGGGCAGACCCAGACCCAGGTGCATGTCATCGGCGAGAATGGCCCTCCCGTCGGCGGTTCGGGATCCGGCCACCGCCCAGTTGTTGCTGCCCACGACGGCGGCGGTCTCTTCCTCGGCGGCGATCACACTTGCCGGCGGCTTGTGGAGGCCGGTGATTGGCGGACCCGGGAGAGGTGGAGCGTCAAAGCGCTCGCCGTCGAGGGCGGCGTCCCAACTCGTCCCCGCCGGAACCAGAAACGCGGCAAGCTCGGGATCGATGAGATCGGCGAGCAGCCCGCGGGCGGATTCGCGGCTGCCGGTGGAGTCGTTGAGCTCGAAGTACATGGCGTAGAGCACGAGGACCGAGTCCTCGTCGCGCCAGGGTTCGGGGTCGAGACGGAGCAGCAGATACTCGAAGGGACTCTGGTCGAGGGCCGCCAGCCCCGCGTTGACGCCGTCGACATAGGCGCCGAGGAGCCTCCGGTGCTTCTCGGGCAGGCCCTGCACCAGGTTTTGGGCCAGGGCTCGGAAGGCGTGCACCCGGGATTCGCGATCGGCCTCGACGGCGGCCGCACCGAAGAGCTCGGAGAGCTCGCCGGCGCCTTTGCGGCGAAGGAGATCCATCTGAAAGAAGCGTTCCTGGGCGTGGACGAAACCGAGCCCCCGGGCGACATCCGCCCGGTTTTCCCCGCGGATGGTCGGCACCCCGAGGGCGTCGCGCTCGATGGTGACCGCGGCCGCAAGCCCGGCGACCCGAACCTCTCCATCGAGCAGGGGAAGGCTGCCGATGATGGCATTGCGGACGAACAGACCGGCGGCGAGAGCGAGCAGGAGCAGCGCAACCACCACGATCAGGACGATCTTGAGCCAACGACGCATGCGACCTCCTTTGGAACCTCAACACCCTAGCAAATGAACGGGGTTTGCGTGTCATCGCTGATTCGAACCGCAAAGGCGCGAAGGGCGCCAAGTCGTCGCAACGTCGCAACCACGGGTTCCATGATTGTGGGCACCACCGGGGACAGCGTGGGCGAGGCGGCTTCGGCAGCTGAGATCGAGCGGTAGGCCTATGACTGATTTGAGTCCATTTCGTAGCGATCGACGCGCATGGGTTCAGCGTGGGCTTTCTCCACCCAGTCGCGCATGGCGGGCAGCGCCCACACGGCTTCCATGTACTCCGCGGCGACGCCGGCCACTTCGACGCCATAGGTGCGGAACCGGCTGACGATCGGCGCGAAGAAGGCATCCGCAATGGTGAAGCTCCCGAAGAGGAGCTCGCCACCGGCGCCGAATTCACGTCGGCAGGACTCCCACACCGAGGTGATTCGCTGAATGTCGTCGTCCACGCCCGGGCCGCGACCGGCGCCCGGATATGAGGCTCGGATATTCATCGGCATGTTGCCGCGCACCGCCATGAAGCTCGAGTGCATCTCGGCGACCACCGAGCGGGCGATGGCACGCGCACGATGAATCGGCGGGCCAAAGACCCGCGTCGGGAAAGCGTTCGGCGAGGTACTCGCAGATGGCGAGGGAGTCCCAGATGACGAGGTCGCCGTCGCGCAGCGCGGGAACCCGGCCGCTCGGCGACCAGCGCAGGATCTCGGCAGCGGTCTCGGGCCGGCCGAGAGGGACCACGACCTCGTCGAATTCCGCCCCGGTCGCCGTGAGCGCGAGCCAGGCCCGGAGCGACCACGACGAGTAGTTGCGGTTGGCGATGATGAGGGTGAGCTTGGCCATGCGGTTCCTCCAAACGAAGAAGATCGAGTGTAGACGAAGGCCGCCGAAATTTCTTCGCGGCTTCGTGGCTTCGTGTCTAGGTGGTTGCGACGGTGCGATACCGCGATGTCCGCTGCGGTGCTCGTCTACGTCCGATCGAGGGTGCGCCGGATGGCGGTCTCCAGATCCACGAGGGAGTAGGGTTTTTCAAGCACGAGTCTGATTGGTGTCGGTCTGGCCATCGACGGGGAGGTCCTGGGGATAGCCGCTGACAAAGAGCACGGCGGTGCTCGGACGATCCGAGACCAGGGTGTCGGCCAGTTCGCGGCCGCCGATCTTCGGCATGACGACATCGGTGACCAGGAGATCGATGGTTCCGTCGAACGACCGGGCCTGCTCGAGCGCCGCGGCGCCGTCGGCGGCCTCGATCACCCGGTAGCCGAGACCGCTCAGGTACTCGGCGGTCAGAGACCGAACGGTGGGTTCATCTTCGGCGAGCAGGATCGTTTCGGCCCCGCCGGAGCCGGTCCGCGCCGATTCGATTTTCGTCGGGCTGTTCTGCCTTTGGCCGGTGGCTGCGCGGCAAGTGAATGCGAAAGGTCGTGCCCTGGTCTTCGGCGCTCTCACAGGTGATGTAGCCGCCGTGCTGTTTGACGATGCCGTAGGCGACCGCCAGACCGAGACCGGTTCCGCGGGTCGGTGAACGTTTGCTGAAAAAAGGCTCGAAGACCCTCGATCGGGTCTGCTCGTCCATTCCGCGACCGTTGTCCGCGACCTCGATCTGAACAAACTGGTTTGGTTCGTCGGACTCGCTCCCACCGTGATCGATGACGACGTTGCCGACTCCGATGTCGAGTCGACCTCCCTCGGGCATGGCTGCTCTGGCGTTGAGCGCGAGATTGATGAGAATCTGGGTGAGTTGCCCCGGATCGATGGCGACCGGCCATACATCAGGGCCGGTTTTCAAGGCCAAATCGACATGCGCCCCGAGTGTGCGTCGGAGCAGTGATTGAGTTTCCTCGACAGTCTCATCGGGGGCGATGACCCGTGTCCGGCTCACTTGCTTGCGGCCGAACGCGAGGAGTTGGCGTGAAAGATCGCTCCCCCGGCGAACGACGGTTTCGACTTGGGAGATGAAGTCGTGGCCGTCAGGAAGGGTTGCGAGCTGGTTTCGGCGGATGTCTATCTCGCCCTGGAGGACCATCAGAAGGTTGTTGAAGTCGTGCGCGACGCCACCGGCGAGACGCCCGAGCGCCTCCATTTTCTGAACCTGCTGCTCCTCATCCTCGACGATGGTGATCCGAGGTTCGCGGATGAGGTCTTGCGCCGCCGACGTTCCCTCGCCTGGATACTCAACGCGATTCCGAAGAGGATCACAAGCCCGACTACGACCGTCAGCTCCCGTCTGAATCTCGATCTCCCGCAGCCACCCGGAACGAAAGACCACAAGGTGAATGATCGGGATGACCGAGGCGTAGGCGTAGGCCGAGACCACCAGGGTGGCGCTGTGGGTGGTGGTCGCCGGAATCGGAGCCGCACGTCTCGACGCTTCGATTCCGATAGGTCGCCGCGGCGATGATGGCGAAGTAGGGCAGCGACCACACGACATCGAGGGGAGTTCCGTAGCTCACGACGTCGATGCCGACCAGTCCGAGGGCATCCAGGAGATCGGTGACTCCCCAGACAAACATCGCCGCGCCGAAGAGGGCGTAGATCACCTGCCAGCGCCCGCGGGCGATGAACATGCGAATCAAGAAAACGGCGGCGAACACGAAATCCAGCGGTGGCAGAAGAACACGTAGGATGGGGCTGCACTCAAGAACGCGGCGGGTTCGAAGATCAGGGTGAGTCCGACAAAATAGAAGTACGACCACAGGACGACTCCGAGCCCCGCTGCCGCGCACAGCCAGCGCGAGCCCCAGCCCGTGATCGGCCAGTGATATCTGCAGGGGCGCTGTTCGACCGCGATCATCAGCAGGGGATAGAAGAGAAGAAACGCACCGTCCTCGAGGAGACCCAGCAGGAGTGATCGGTCTCCTTCGGGTTGGAACGCGATATCGGCGATGAACCACGCCGAAAACGCCGCCAGCGTCAGCGCCCAGAATCGCCGTTCGGACGGGGTTGAAAGCTGGGAAATCCCGTCCGCCAGGGCAAGGACAAGCAATGCCCGAAGGGGCAGATCGAGGAACACACCAGACCGCCTCCGTGTTTCCTCGCTGAACAATCCGTTCAGGTGAACGACGAGGTTGAACACGAAGAGCGCCATCGCCGCCGATGGGATCGCGTTCTTCGGATCATGTTGAGCGTCGGTTTCTGTCGACGTCATTCGGGCGTCTCCGATCTAGCGGATGATCGCTCCTCTCCAACTGTCGATGGCTGGTGAGATAGTCTACGCGGTTCCGTCGCATCGACAGATGGCGCCGATGATCCCCGTGGTTCTCCGTGATCTCCGTGTTTCAAACGCGAGGTCGACGTCGCGATGGTGCGATGCTTTGCGTACTTGCGCCCTTGCGGTGAAAGTGCGATGTGTCCGTGACGTCTTCGCGGTTCATTCCCGTGTGACGTTACAATGTGGCGCCCGGCGGTGATGTCGGGATGGAGGGCATGTGACGATCGATCGTGACGCAACGAGCTTCGCGACCGGATTCGAACCGCCTTCCCGGCGCTGGCCGGCGACACCGTCTTTCTCGAGAACGCCGGCGGGTCCCAGGTGCCCGCCGTCGGTGGCCGACGCGCATCCGCGACTACATGGTCTCGAGCTATGTCCAGCTCGGCGCCGGCTACCCGCTGTCGCAGCGGGCCACGGCCATGGTCGACGAGGCGCACGATTTC
Organism: uncultured Acidobacteriota bacterium; assembly: GCA_963704125.1. Taxonomy (GTDB): domain Bacteria; phylum Acidobacteriota; class Thermoanaerobaculia; order Thermoanaerobaculales; family Sulfomarinibacteraceae; genus JAHECW01. The sequence continues at coordinate 36,595 of CAVPHA010000011.1, forward strand.
GTGCGGCTGCTCTTCAACGGCACCGATGGCGAGGTCATCCTCGGCCCGTCGACCTCGGCGCTGCTGCAGATGCTGGCCACCAGCTACTCGAAGGTCCTGATCACCGGGTGACGAGGTCGTCGTCGCTCAGATCGGTCACGAGGCCAATGTCGGTCCGTGGAAGAAGCTCGCCGAGCACGGGATCGAGCTGAGGTGGTGGAAGATGGATCCGACGGATTGCTCCTCGCCGCATCGAGGATCTCGAGGAGCTCCTGAGCGACCGAACGGCGCTGGTCGCTTTCCCGCACGTGTCGAATCTGCTCGGTGAGATCCTCGATGTCCCGGCGATCACCGAGACTCGCCCATCGGGCCGGCGCCGGGTGGTGGTGGACGGGGTCGCCTACGCCCCGCACCGGGCGATGGATGTCGCTGCGTGGGACGTCGATTTCTACGCCTACTCGACCTACAAGGTCTACGGACCGCACATGGCGGCCCTGTGGGCGAGCCGGGACGCGCTGGCCGAACTCCAGGGCCCGAACCACTTCTTCATTCCGGACGACGAGGTGCCCTACAAGTTCGAGCTCGGCGGTGTCAGCCACGAGGGTTGCGCCGGGATCCTCGGTCTGCGCGACTACCTCGCGATGCTCGCCGGGGTGGGGGAGCCCGAGCGCCCTCGATCGGGCGGCGGTGGAGAGGGCGTTCGAGCTCATGACCGCGTGCGAGCTGCCGCTCCAGGAGCGGTTGGTGGACTATCTGCGGTCGCGGTCGGATGTCCGGATCATCGGGCCCGGCCACGCCGGCCCGTCACGGGTCGGGACCATCAGTTTCGTCCACGAGACCAAGACCTCGCGCGAGATCACCGAGGTGGTCGACCGATCGGGAATCGCCATCCGCCACGGCCACATGTACGCCTACCATCTGTGCGAGGCCCTCGGGATGGATCCCGACGACGGCGTCGTGCGGGTCAGCCTGGTCCACTACAACACGCCGGAGGAGATCGAGCGGCTGATCGAGGTTCTCGACCGAGCGCTGGGGACCACCTGAGGATGGTCATTCTGAGCGGGCGGAGCGAGCTCGGCCAACCCCCGCGAAGCTGCCCGGAGCGTGACAGGGTGAGAACCGGCGACCTGTCCTACTCGCCCGGCAGGTTCTCCTTCAGGACGTCGAACCAGTTGGTGACCAGGGTGACGTGGCTCTGGAGGCCCTGTCCCTCGCCGCCGAGGAGCACGACGAAGCCGTCGCCATCCGGCATCGGATCGAAGTCCGAGAAGATGCTGCCGCTGACCGCGATCCCGACCTGGTCGCTGCTGAAGCCCGCCGCGGGTCAGCATCTGCGGCCGGCCGGCGCGGAAGCTGCCGTCCTCGGTGGACACCGGCGCCGCCATGAGCCCGTCCTGGCTGCGGTAGAGGATCTCCGAGCCGTCGCGCGACCAGGCGGGCCAGCTGCCGCCGCCGTCGGAGACCTGCCACTTGCCGCTGGCGGCGGGGAAGGGCCGGACATAGATCTCCGGCCGGCCGGATTCGTCGGACATGTAGGCGACCCAGTTTCCGTCCGGTGAGACGGCCGGGAATCGCTCGAAGAACTGGGTGGCGAGGTACTCGACGGGCTCACCCGAACCATCGGCCGGCACCGCCCAGAGATCGAAGGTCTCGGCCTGGACCTCGCCGAGGATCCACTTGCCGTCGGGTGTCCAGGAGGTGGCCCAGAAGTCGTGGTCGATCTCGGCCACGCGCTCGGACTCGCCCGAACCGTCGGCGCGTTTGACGGTAGGGGTTCTCGCGGCCGTCCTGGTCGGAGGTGAAGGTGAGGTACTTGCCGTCCGGCGACCAGACCTGATCGCCGTCGTAGCCCTCGTTGAAGGTCAGGCGGGTCGCCACCTCGCGCTCGAGGTCATAGACCCAGACATCCCAGTTGCCGTCGCGAAGCACGGTCAGCGACAGCTTGCGGCCGTCGGGAGACAGCTTCGGGCAGGCGTAGGTGCCGGGCTCTTCCCACAACGGCGAGACCACGCCCTGCCGGTCCATCTCGCAGGACCGGGTACTCGGGGACGCCGATGACGCCGCTGACATAGGCCAGGGTGCCGGTCGACGAAAAGCTGATCTGGGAGCCGCCGTTGCCGCTGTTGGTCGTCACGCCCTGGACCATGGGTGACGGTGAACCCGTCGCCTCCATCCGGTCGATGTCGAAGGGCATGGCGAAGAGGGTGTTTTCGCGGACGTAGACGAGGTGGCCGGAAGGCACCCAGCGGCCGTAGGCGCCGCCGCGATGGAGAACCTTGCGCTCGCCGGTTTCGAGATCCACCGACTCGATGACGCCCTCGTCGGCGACGCCGGAACCCTGGTGGAGGACGGTGAAGATCACCTGTCCTCCCGGCACCACCTGCGGCCAGTAGTGGGCGCCCTCATCGGCATCGGGGTCGAGGGTCGTCAGCGGGAACGGGCTCGCCGCCGGCGGCGGAGACGGTGAACAGCCCGTCGTTCCTGGTCGGGGAGAAGACGATGGTGTTGTCGGGTCCCCAGCTCGCGCCGCGTGCGCGGTTGACCTTGCACAGGGTGATCGGGGTGCCGCCGGTGATCGGGACCTTCTTGATTTCCATCGGAGTGACGAAACCGACCCACTGGCCGTCGGGCGAGAAGAACGGTTGGTACGGCTGGGTTTGCGAGTTGCCGGTCACCAGCGGTGTTCCGACGAGCTGGTCGAGGGCGCGGACCGACATGACCCGCCCGTCCTCGCCGTCGGTGACGAAGATCATGCGCCGGCCGTCGGGTGAGAGCTCGACCGAGGCGCCGAGGTTGACGAAGAGGGGATCATCGGAGACCTTGACCTCGAGCCGCATGATGGGTTCGTCGGCCGGTCCCCGAGGCCAGAAAACGGCGGCGCCGGCGAGAACGACGGCCAGAGCGCCGGCGACGGCCCAGGGCAGGAGCCGTTTGACGACGGAGGGAGGTGCGGCGGCATCCTCGGCGGCAACGTCATCCGCCGTCGGGTCGTCGAGAAACCGCTCGATGGCGATCCGCGCCTCGCCGATCGCCTGCAGACGCTGCGAGCTCTCCTTTTCGAGGCACCGCTCGAGCAGGCTGCGAACTCGTGCCGGGGTGTCCTCGGGCAGCTGGTCCCACTCGGGTTCGCGAGCCGAGCACCCCGGCCAGGGTGTCGGAGAGGGTCTTGCCGGCGTAGACCCGGTTGCCGGTGAGCATCTCCATGAGGACGACGCCGAAGGCCCAGATGTCGGCCCGGCGGTCGGCGCTCTCGCCGCGCGCCTGCTCGGGGCTCATGTAGGCGGCGGTGCCGAGCAGGACACCCGCGGTGGTCATCCCGGCGGTGAGGGTGGGCGAGAGCGAGAGCCCGGGGTTCGAACCGCTCGCGGCATCCGAGTCCTCGAGGGCCTTGGCCAGTCCGAAGTCGAGAATGGTCACATCGCCCTTGCCGTTGATGGTGATGTTGGCCGGTTTGAGATCGCGGTGGATGATGCCCTTGTCGTGGGCGGCCTCGAGGCCCTCGGCGATCTGGAGCGCGATCTTGAGCGCCTTCTCGGGCGGGATGGGGCCGCGGTCGATGCGCTCGGCCAGGGTCTCGCCCTCGGCCATCTGCATGACCAGGAGCTTGCGGCCGTCGACATCCTCGAGACCGTAGATCCCGGCGATCCTCGGGTGGTTGAAGGACGCGAGCACCCGCGCCTCGCGTTCGAAGCGGGCGAGCCGTTCGGCGTCGGCGGTGAAGGCCTCGGGCAGGACCTTGATGGCGACCTCGCGGCCGAGGGTGGTGTCCTCGGCGCGCCACACCTCGCCCATGCCGCCCTCGCCGAGCTTGTCCAGAATCTTGTAGTTCGCCAGTGTCTGGCCGATCATGCGTACCTCCCACCCCTCGTTCGACCCTGCGGTTCGGATCGGGGGCTCATCGAACAACTCAGCCAGTCAGTGTCTCGGCTGTCGATATCTTCAACCTCATTTTTTCGAGATGTATTCTCAATTCATATCCGGAATCGTGTGCTACCTTTCCCCTACGAGCGAGCCTTTCGGCTTTGGAGGAAATCGATGGATTGGCCGCGGTGCATCGTGCTCGGTCTCATCTTTGTGGTTTTCCATTCGCCCGCCCCCGCCGCCGAGGTGATCGAGGTTTCCGAAGACGCCCTCGAGCGGGTCGTACTGGTTGCCGGCGAAGCGCCGTCGACCTGGCGGCGCGGCGCCGATGTGCCGTACCCGCTCACCGCCGACTGGAGCAACACCGGCGAACCGCCGCTTTTCGTCGATGGTTTCGAGTCGGGGACACGAGCGGTTGGACCCTCACTTTTCCCTGATTTGACACCGGATCGCAATTCGGATACGGTTTTCGCACAAGATTGGAAATTGTCCATCCGGATGCGATAACCGACGGGTGGTCGCGATAATCGGCGAAGGTGGTGTTTATGGCGATCGTCGAGACCTGGGGTCGCGTCCGTGACCGATACCGAATTCTGGCATCGGTCGAGCCCGAGCTCAAGCCGGCTTCTGCTTACCTCAACTGGGCCCGAACCAACTGGGAAATGTGGCGGCGAACCTCGAAGATCGGCGCGCGGCCGCTCAAACTGACCTTTGACCCGATCAGCGTCTGCCAGCTACGATGCCCGCTCTGCCCGACCGGGCGCGGACTCCAGGACCGCGGTGCTGGGCACGCGAAGTTTCATATATTTCAGCACCTCATGGACGAGATAGGTGACCAGATCTTCTTTATCGACTTCTACAACTGGGGCGAACCGTTGCTCAACAAGCACCTCGAGGAGATGATCGAGCTCGCCACCCGCAAGCGGATCATGACCGCGATGAGCACGAACCTCAGCTTGCCGCTGACCGACGAGCGCGCCCGCAAGCTGGTCGGCTCCGGTCTCGGCGAGCTCATCTGTTCGCTCGACGGTTCGAGCCAGGAAACCTATGAGACCTACCGGCGGCGCGGCAACTTCGCGCTGGCGGTGGAGAATCTGCGCCGGATCGTGCGGGCGAAGGCCGAGCTCGGCAGCAGCCGGCCTTCGATCATCTGGCGGATGTACGTTTTCAAATTCAACGAACACGAGGTCGAGAGCGCCCGCGCGCTCGCCGCCGAGGTCGGGGTTGACCGCTTTGTGCTCGGCTCGCCCTACCTCGAGAACGATCAGTTCGCGATGACCGAGACCGAGCGCGCCGAGGCCCGGTCCTGGGCGCCGTCTGATCCCGCCAGAAACCGCTACAACATGTCGCACCCGGACTACGTCGAGCCGGAGGGCAACACAGCCGTGCGCAGTCGTTGCGATTGGCACTACCTTTCGACCGCCATCAACCCAGACGGCGGCGTCGCCCCGTGTTGTGCAGTCTTCAAGAAAGCCCATGATTTCGGCAGTCTCGAGGAACCGGGAGATCCGTCCGGTGCCGTCGCCTACATGGACGTCGTCAACAACCCGAGTTTCGTCAGCATCCGCGACCGCTTCGCCGGACGTCGCAGCGAGCCGACAGGCCTCGTCTGCGAGACCTGCCCGACGCCGGATCTCATGTCCTACGGCCGGACCATGAACCGGCAGGTCGCATTTCTGACCTTGGTCAGCTTCATCGAGATGATCCGCCGCCTCGGACGACCGGGGGCAGCGTCATGGCGGCAGGCCCCGCCGCTGGTGGCCGATCCGGACCAGCTGCCGGTGGCCTGACCGGTTCGCGACCGATCCGCCTCACCCACTGGCGGTGCGGGGACCGGATCTGCTGAACCGGTGGAGAGTGGGATGACACAGACATTGGCCCGGGAAGCGATCCCCGGGCCACGGTCTGATTGATTGTCTTCGAACCAGGTCGGAGCGGGCCCGACCGGTCAGCTGGTGACGAGTTCCATCCCGCAGGCGCAGTTGCCGGGCTCGGATGCGACGAAGTTGCATGTGCACGAGCCACCGCAGTTGCAGTAGTAGAGACCCTTGCCTTCGAGGTTGACCTGTTTGACCTCTTTGCCGCAGGTACACTTGGTCGGATCCTCGGAATTGAGTTCACAGGTGCAGTCCCCGCCGCACGAGCACAGCGTGGCCACATTTCCGTCCATCTTGAGCAGGTGGGCCTGGGCCAGCTCGCTGCCGCAGCCGCAGGTTCCGGGTTCCAGAGCGACGGCTCCGCAATCGCACTCGGGGCCGCAGCTGCAAACGTAGACAAGATCGTTGCGCGCCTCGACGACGGGCTGCTCTTCGACGACGTCAACCACCACTTCTTCGACCGGGGCTTCGGTCGCAGAGCCGCCGCAACCGAGCGCCGCCACCATGGCAAAGATCACCACCGCAAGACTCACGTTCTTCATAATTTTCCCTCCATCGGCCTCCCGGACGGTGGCCGCATTGAAGGGGTGAGAATAACACGCGTAGATTCGACTTGTGGCGCAACGGAGGATAAAGTCGTCAACGGTTTCGAAACCGGCCCTCTCCAATCGGCGAGCCGGGCGTGGTTGATTTCGTTATGGGGAGATAGTCAGATGATGGTGGTGAGTTGAGAAGATCGAGCACCGAAGGGAACCTCCCGGCGTTCAGATGAAATCGGCCCATGGTATCCTCGCCGCGTTGAGCCGGATTCAAACTCATCCGAGCCGTCGACCGCATGGGCCGATGCGAAGGTCGGGCGTCAAACCTGTGAAGGCGGTCGCCGTGGCTGCCGTGATCGTGATCTTCCTGCTGCCATCGATCCCCGTGACCGTCGACTCGGGAAACGGGGTTCCGACGATGTGCAGGTGCGGATGTGGGAACCCCGAGGGGAGATGCTGCTGCACCGCGCCCCGGACCTCCCAGTTGGCGCTTGGCTGCGCTGAGCAGCAAGACCCGAAATTCTCGATCGACACCGCGGGCGGTGGCAAGCTCATCGGTCCGCCGGAGCCCATCGATCTGACTCGTCCCATGCCGGTCTTGGCGGATCTGGCGGATCTCGAATTCGATTTTTCCGATCTCGATCCCCGGCCTGAAGTCCCGCCTCCAAGAGTCTGAGCCGCCCTTTCTGTCGCAAGAAATCTACGCCCGCTCCGCGGGTCGACCAGGCGTGTGGGGACGATGCCGACGCGCCGAAAGAGGAACGCTCATGATTTTGAATTCCCTTCCAGCGGGGGGGCCGGTGGCTGTCTGGCTTGCCCTGATCCTGTGTCCCTTCGTGGCGGCCCAGGAGGCCGCCGATCCACCCTCAAACACCGAAAAACCCGTCGTCCACGGCAGCATCGACGTGACAGCCGAGGCGATCGCGATATCGACTGTGACCCTGGTGAACCGTGAGGATCTCCAGTCCACCACCCCTTTGGGCGACGGCTCCGAGGTCCTCCGCGATGTCGCCGGAGCCGACCTCGGCCGGATGGGCGGTCACGGTCTCGAGCCCTTCGTCCGTGGGATGAGCCAGGGTGATCTCACCGTGCTTGTCGACGGGGCCACCGTCCACGGCGGCTGTCCCAACCGCATGGACCCGGCGACGTCCTACGCGGCCACCGAAACCACCGACAGCGTAATGGTGATCCGTGGGGTCCAGACGGTCCGTTACGGCCCGGGGGCGCCCGGCGGCACGGTGATCTACGACCGCGTGGTCCCTGATTTCCACGATTCGACGTGGGAAGCCGATCTCTCCACCGGTGGTACCAATTGGTCGGCGAGGCCCGATTTCACCCTTGATGCCGCCGTCGGCGGCGGAAGCTGGGGTCTCAGGGTTCTCGGGTCGTACCGCGACACCGACGACTACAACGACGGCAATGGCGAGGAGGTACGTTCAGCTGCCGAGAGCACGACCGGATCCCTCATGGGCGGCTGGCGGCCGGATGAGGCGACCATGCTCGAGCTGAGCTACGAGCATTCCACCACCATCGACGCGCTCTTCGCGGGTGCCGGTATGGACTCGCCGGAATCCACCTCCGACATCCTCCGATTTCAGACCGAGCGGGATTCGATCGACGGCAGCCTGGGATGGCGCGTGGATCTCTTCGCCGACCGTGTCGACCATCTCATGGACAACTACTCTCTGCGGCCGCTGACGGCGCCTTCGGCCATGCGGGTCCCGTCGGACACGTCCACCTGGGGTCTCCGCGGCCAGCTCGAGTTTGGCCGCGCCCACCCGATGCTCGTCGGTGTGACCGTGGTCTCGGCCAACCTCGATGCCACCCGGTATTCGGGACCGAACCCGGACATGGTCAACATCAAGCAGTCCATCATGTGGGCCGATATCACCAACGATCAGGCCGGCGCCTTTGTCGAAGGCTCCGTCGGGATCGGCAACAGGACGCGGCTCGTCTACGGCGCCAGGGTGGACTATTTCACCGCCGAGGCGGCCCGCGCCGGCGAGACGACGCTCGGCGGAAACGGCCCCGCGCCGCGGCAGCTGTGGATCAGCTACACCGGCGACGGTGACGACTCGTGGTCGAGCACCGATTTCGGTGGGCTTGTCCGGATCGAACACCGCCTCGGAGCATGGCAGCTCTTCGGGGGTCTGAGTCGCACCGTGAGGGTTGCCGACGCCACCGAAAGGTTTATCGGCGTCAATAGCCCGATGGCCGCCGTGCGATGGGTCGGCAACCCCTCACTGGCGCCGGCTCGAAACCACCAACTCGATCTCGGCGCCAGCTGGCAGGCTCGATCGTCGACGGTCAACCTCAGCGTCTTCGCCGCCGACATCGACGACTTCATCCTCCGTGATCGCGCCCACGGCCAGCCCGGGATTCTGCAAGACGACAACGCCACCATCTATCGGAACGTGGCCGCGCAACGCTTTGGTTTCGAGAGCGATGCGATGGTCCGGATTTCGGACCCGTTGATGTTCACCGGCGCTCTCGCCTGGGTCTGGGCCGAGAACACCACCGACAGCCGGGCGATCGCCCAGACCCCGCCGCTGCACGGCAACATCAGCCTTGCCTGGAGCCGGTCACGGTGGTCGGCTGCAGGCCTCATTCGTTTCGCCACAAAACAAACCCGGGTCGATGACGACCCGCTCACCGGCAGCGGTCAGGATGTCGGTCCGACCCCCGGTTGGGCGGTTTTCGACCTCGAAGGTACCGTCGAGCTCGGGGCCGGGTTCGGGATTCGGGTCGGGGTCGCCAACGTCTTCGACCGGGCCTATGCCAACCACCTCAACCGAGCCAACCTCTTTGAACCGGTGGAGGTCCAGGTCAACGAGCCGGGCCGGACCTACTGGCTTCGCGTGAGATGGAACGGCAGCGGCTGACCGCGGATGATACATGAGCCTCCTGCAAGACCCCGATTCTCGGGGAATCGTGGTCTGTAGCATTTACGCCGGCGAGGGCGCCGGCGCTACAAAGGCCGGGTTGCATTGTGGGGCCGGCGCCCCCGCCGGCCTGGTGTTGTGGATGATCGGTAGACCATTGAGGTCGATTCCCGAATCTTGCAGGAGGCTCACAGAGTGGCGACGAAACGGCCGGGGTGGATTCGCCCCGGCCGTTTGCTTCCCTTGATCACCGTTTACCGGTGTTTAAGAAATGTGCCGTCGCGGTATTCGGCGAAGGCCTGGCGGAGCTCGGCGTCGGTGTTCATCACGATGGGTCCGGCCCACGCCACCGGTTCACCGAGGGGTTTGCCCGAGACCAGCAGGAAGCGGATACCCTCCTCGCCGGAATCGACCACCACCTCGTCGCCGCGGTCGAAGATCACGAGCGATCGGTCTTCGATCGCGGAGAGCGTGGTGGCCTCGCCTATTCCGACCGTCTCGGTGGCGACCGGACGATTTTCGGACGCGTTGCCGAACACGCCCGAACCGGCGAAGACATAGGCGAAGGCGTGCCGCGTGGTCTCCACGGGAAGCCGCTTCCGCGTCAGCGGCGGCACCCAAACATCGAGGTACTGGGGCTCGGCTGCGACTCCGTCCACCGGACCGGTGGCACCCCAGAAGCTGCCGCAGATGACCCGCACCCGGGTCTCGTCGTCGTCGACGACCTCGGGGATGTCGGCCGAGGTTACATCCTGGTAACGGGGTTGGGTCATCTTGAGCGACGCCGGCAGATTGGCCCAGAGCTGGAAGCCGTGCATCCGGCCCCGGTCATCGCCGTGCGGCATCTCCTGGTGGATGATCCCCGAGCCCGCCGTCATCCACTGGACATCGCCGGCGCCGAGGCTGCCCATATTTCCGAGACTGTCGCCGTGCTCGACGTTGCCGGCGAGCACATAGGTGATGGTCTCGATCCCGCGGTGGGGGTGCCACGGAAATCCCGCCAGGTAGTCGTCCGGCCGGTCGTTGCGGAAATCGTCGAAGAGCAGGAACGGATCGGTCTCGCCGGTGTCGCCGAAACCGAAGGCCCGGCGGAGGTGGACCCCCGCGCCCTCGATGGTGGGTTGGGAAATGGATTGCTTTTTGACGGGTCGAATGGACATGTGGCCCCCAACTTGTCGTGTGACAACGATGTCGCCAGGGACAACAGGGACCGCAAACCGGGGCATTCCAGACCGGCATCAGAATGTTGGTGTTGGCGCGCTAGGATCTGTCAGATCGGCGAACCCGATCGAATGAGCCGCCGGCACCGAAGATCGAGATACCAGACCAGGAACCAGAAGTTCTTGAAGGCTGCGTTCCTCGTTTGCCTCAGGAAGTACCGACGATAGATCTGTTGCACGATCACCGCGAGCCGAAAGACGCCGTAGACCTCGTAGAAGACCCAGTTGTCGGGGCGGGACCGGCCCGAGCGCTCGAAGTAGGCGGCGACGATTTCGCGTCGGGTCAACATTCCCGGCAGGTGGGTCGGTTGCCGCCGCGTTGACCGGGCCACCCGGTCGTCATCGGACTGGACCCAGTAGGCGAGGCTGTTGCCGAGATCCATCAAAGGGTCCCCGAGGGTGGCCATTTCCCAATCGAGGACGGCGCGGATCGAGGCGGGATCGTCCGGGTCGAGGACCAGATTGTCGAGCCGGAAGTCGCCGTGGATGACGCAGGTGTCGACATCTTCGGGGGTGTTTTCGTTGAGCCAACGGCGCACCCTCCGGCAGCTCGGGACATTCCACGTCCGGGCCCTGAGATAGCGGTCGTACCAACCGTTGATCTGGCGTTTGGCATAACCTGCGCCTTTGCCGATGGTCTCCAGATCGGTTCCGGTGGGGTCGACGGCGTGAAGCGCCACGAGCGCGTCCACCGCGTTGAGGCAGAGGCGGCGGGCCGTCGGCGGGTCGAGCCGAACACCTTCCGGCGGGCGGCGGTGGAGAACGATCCCGGGCACCCGGCGCATGAGGTAGAACTCGGCGCCGAGGACTTCGGGATCGCTGCAATAGGCGAGTACCTCCGGCACGAGGGGATACACCGACCGGAGCGCACTCTGAATGGAGAACTCCCGGCCCATGTCGTGCGCCGACTTCGCCTTGGTCCCGGCCGGGGGTCGGCGCAGCACCAGATCGTGGTCCGGATAGGCGAGTCCGATAGGTCCAGTTCGATGCCCCGCCGGAGAACTGCGTCACTCGCGGGGTGCCGGTGATCTCCGGCAAGTTGCTCCGCAGCCAGCGTCCCAGCGCATCGAGGTCGAGTTCTTCACCGGGGCGAACGCGTTCCCTCGTCACCCGCGATCGGTGCCTTCGAACTCACGACCGGGGTTCGAGCCCGTAGGACCTGAGGATCCGACGCGCCACCACCTGCTTGTGGACCTCGTCGGCGCCGTCGTAGATCCGCGCTGCGCGTTCGTGCGCCCACCACAGGGCGATAGGCGTGTCGTCGGTCATCCCGAGCCCGCCGAGGGTCTGGACGGCCCGGTCGAGGATCCGCTGCAGCGTGCCCGCTACTGAGAACTTGATCAGCGAGATCTCCTCGCGCGCGGCGTGGGCGCCCTCGTTTTCGATCCGCCAGGCGGCGTGCAGCACCATGAGACGCGCGGCCTGGATCTCGGCCCGGCTCTCGGCGATCCACTCCTGCACCGTCTGTTTTGTTCCGAGCGGTTTGCCCGGCGCGAGCTCGCGCTCCACCGCGTGCCGGCACATGATGTCGAAGGCGCGTTCCGAGACCCCGATCCAACGCATGCAGTGGTGGATCCGGCCGGGCCCGAGGCGGCTCTGGGCCAGCGCGAAGCCCGTGCCCTCGCCGCCGAGCAGGTTCCCGAGCGGGGACCCGGGCTCCGTGGTACGCGACTTCGCCGTGGCTCGCCCAGTCACCGCCGCGGTGGCCCATGATCGAGAGGTTGCCGATGAGTTCGTAGCCCTCGGTGTCGGTGGGAACGATGAGCATGCTCGCCCGCCGGTAGCGGTCGTCGTGATCGGGGTAGGTGATCGCCATGCAGATGGCGAAGGCGGCGCCGTCGGCGCCGGTGGCGAACCACTTGTGGCCGCGGATGACGTAGTCGTCACCGTCCCTGGTGGCGGTGGTCCCCATCCACACCGGGTTCGAGCCGGCGAACTCGGGTTCGGTCATGGTGAAGCAGCTGCGGATCTCACCGCGGACGAGGGGCGCCAGGTAGCGTTCCTGCTGCTCGGCGGTGCCGAACTCCATGAGCAGCTCCATGTTGCCCACATCCGGCGCCTGGCAGTTGAAGACATAGTGGCCGAGTGGGCTCCGCCCGAGCTCCTCGGACATGTGGGCGAACTCGGTCAGGGACAGCCCGGCGCCGCCGAATTCTTCGGGCACGTGGGCGGTCCAGAGACCGGTTTCGCGGGCCCGCGCCCGGCAGGTCTCGAGCTCCGGCAAGATCGCGACGAAGCCCTGTCGCAGAAAAGCCTGCTCGAGGGGGTGGACCTCCTTGGCAAGGAAATCGCAGACGAGTTCGGTGATCGACTGGACCCGAGGCGAGGTGGAAAAGTCCATGAGGTCTCCTCGATGGAATCTAGCACACAGGCGCCCAAAGTCCCATGAGATGTGACGGTGGTGACTGTTTGGCAGTTGATTCACCCAATACGGGATTGACACATCCATCCTCGCGCAATACGTTGATCAAAGAGGTATCCCAATCCAAACGGCGCCGCGATGAAAACGCGGACGTCCGAACCGGCAAGGGGCCAAGCATCTCGTTAGAAGTGGGCGAGCTTCAAGGAGGGCCGGATGCTTGAGTGCGGCTATTTGTCGAAAAGTCTATGTTCCTCAAGGGGACCTGCGCCGATCGTGCGTTCGGTCCCAACGATAAGAAGAAGCCGTCGAATGTGCGGGCCGGTGAGAAGGGTACGGGGATGACCCATCATCTCCGACCGGACGGCGTCGTCGAACGAATCTACGACGCGGTTTCCAAGGTCGATATGTGGGCCGATGCGCTCAACGCGGCTGCGGAGTTCTGCGGGGCCGACGCCATGTTGTTGGTATACGGCAACCTGTCAGGAGGAGACCCCGTGGTCGTCGGGGCATCGGGATTCAAGACCGAGGTCTTGGACAGGTACGCAATGAACCACCTCAAGGACGACGAGCTGGTTAGGGAGTCCATGTTGGGGCCGGTTGGAATCGTGATCTCGAGCGAGCACCGACGAAGAGGGTGGGATTTTCTCGACACGTCCATGTATCGCCGGCTGCTGTGGCCCTGCGGGCTCCGCTATTTGGCCGGAACGGCGGTCATCAACACGCCAAAGGTTTACGCTTCCCTGTGGATGAGTTGTTCGGAGGGAGCAGGGGATTGTTCCCCGGGCAGTCTCCAGAGGTTTTCCGAGCTCGTGCCCCACTTCGGCAGGGCGATGGCCATCCACCACCGGTTGCGTCTGGCGGAAATGCAGGCGGAGTTGGCGACCGGCGCCTTCGATCGCGTCTCGGTGGGCGTCGTGCTCCTCGGGGTGGATGGCGATCCCATTTTGGCGAATCGCGAGGCTGTGCGGATCGCCTTGCGGCGAGACGGGCTCGTCTTTTGCGATCGGAGCCTCGCAGCCGAGCACCCAGGGGATTCGAAACGCCTGCGAAAGTTGATTCGGCAGGTTGGTCAATCAGCGTCACTGACCGAGGATTCCACACACACGTGCGGTGGCGCGATGCGGATCACGCGATCATCGGGGCAATCCGACTACCACGTTGTGGTGATGCCTCTTCCCATGCGTTGTCAGCCCGGTGACGGCAGCGGGGCGGTGTCGGTGCTCTTTATCACCGACCCGGACAAGGCGAATGATGCGGTGAACTTTCTGTTCGGCGATCTCTATGGCCTCACCGATGCCGAGTCTCGTCTGGTGTGCGAGCTCCTCGAGGGTCGTGGCCTGACTGCTGCCGCCGAGCAGCTCGGTCTGTCGCGCAACACCGTTCACTCGCAGTTGTCGTCGGTCTTCCAGAAGACCGGCACTCGCCGTCAGGGCGAACTTCTTCGACTCCTCCTCGGAGGTGTCGCCCCGATCGAAGCTACCGGATGTCACGTCGGGATTCCACAAACCCATGCCGGGGCCCGGGGATCTGACTCACTAGGCTCACCCGTTTGGGTGATGCGCATCGGATTCGACGCTCCGAAGTTCAACCATAAGAGCAACATCATTGCTGGCCGACGGCCGATTGACATGGTGGTGGTCGGATGAGAGGAGCGCGGCATGACACCGACAATCGATGTCCGCACCCACATCTAGGGAATGGTGAACCCCGACGGTCAGCTTGAAAAGAACCGGCCTTTGGCACTGGTGAAGGAAGCCATCGAAAACAAGGGGTTCATCGGCGTCAAGCTCTACAACTCCCTCGGATACCGACCGCTCGGCAACGCCGACACCGAACTCGCCCTGAAGCGGCGTCACATCGCTGTCCGCAACCAGAAGCTGCCCTATCTCTTCGAGACGGGAGTGGTTCGACCTCGACAACGGAGACCCGAACAAGGAAAGAGAACATGGAAGCCAAAGCTCTTTCACACTTTCATGGCCCCGGGAACGATCGAAAGGAGCTCGCCTACAAGGTCGGGCTCTACACCGCCGCGGCGCCGACCTATTTCCCCGCGGTTGACGGCTACGTCGATGGGGGAGTCTACGCCAACAACCCGTCCATGTGCGCGCTCGCGCAGACCCAGGACCAGCGCTAAATACCTCACGCCCCGCCGAAGATCTCCGAAATCGTGCTGCTTTCCCTCGGCACCGAACCAGCCTCTTCCACATTGAAAAAGACAGCCGATTGGATGAACACGTTTTGGATGACCGACTGATCGGCGGCGATCTGAAGCAGCGCAGTCTTACGGAGTAGGTGAGACTCCACGACGGTGCTGAAGGCGCTCATTCCCTCTAATTACCGACTGGGTTCCTCCAGTCGTTCGAGCCGCAATCGGGCCACCTCATCATTCCAGGAGCGCAATCGGGTCCTGGCCCGCCACTTCCCGCTGCCGTGGACGTCCGATGCGCTGAAACGCACCTGCGCGGTACGCCGCCCCCCGGCGTAGATCTCGGGAATGCGAGCGCGAGATCCGTCAGTACCCCACAGACCAGCCCGCTGCAGTCGCGGCCGAGCTCCTTGCGACCGGAGACTCCGTCGCCTCCCCACCAATAGAGCGAACTTCCGACTTCACGTTGGGCGAGAAGACACATGGCGACTCGTGCGTTTTCGGTGTTCATTGGAATCCCCTCTCAGTTTGTTCCCAGTCTTGGCCTCCGGTGGAAGAACGTTCGTTGGATCGAAGAGAGTCTGTAGGAGGGACCATCATCCAGAAGAGGCAGTGAGAGAGACCCACACTCCTAGAGAGCCACTGAAATAGAGGATTTTCCGCGGGAATCGGTGATTTGACCTCGAAGGGCTTTCCCGCATCCTTGTGCTGGTCGAGAAGTAGCTGGAGATCCTCTTTGGGTAACCATGACCCACTGGCCGCCGCCGGGTAGGTCATGTGGATCGTGAACGGGTCGTTGCCGCGGGCGGTGAAGATCATCTCGAAGGTCGCCACCTCGGGGTTGCCGTGCTTGCCGTCACCGGAGATGACGTAGTGATCGGCGGTGATGATGCGGAAAAAGTCGGTGTCGACGTTGCGGTCGCTCCCGTGGTGGGGCATCTTCAGCAGATTGACGTGGAGCTTGCCGTCGACCAGGAGTCCGGCATCCCGGACCGCGGCGAGGATGTGGTCGCCGCGGGCGTCGCCGGTCAGCAGCATCGTCTTCCCCTCGGCCGAAGCCAGAATCACGAGACTTGCGAGGTTGTAGGCCGACCTGTCGAGCATCTCGGCCACGCCGGCTTCGCCCGCCGCGACCACCGCCAGACCCAGACGCTCGAGCTCGTTGTCCCATTTCTTCTGCAGGGCGTCGATTTGATCCTGGCGGGGACCGAGGATTCGGAACTCGAGGCCGTCGCCGAGATCGACGGTGTCGGTGTCATCGCCGTTGGCGGCGATCAGACCGCCACCGGGCATGTTGACCGGCAGACCGAGCTTCTCGGCGTCCTTGCGGAGCTGTCGCCCCTGACGGACGCTCGCGACCACTGCCGCCGCCTCACCGCTCAGCCCGCCGACGCTCGGTGTGATCTCCTCCAGCGAGGCGGCGCCCACCTCGGCCATCCCGGATGAAAAGAACTCGGCGCTGTGGGCGCCGACCACATCGTCAAAGGCGTTGTGCCACAGGGTCTCGAACTCGTAGCGGAGAGGCTCGTGATCCTCGTGCGCCTCCACCAACTCCTTGGTCATGTCAAGAGCGCCGTTGATGTGATCGTCATCGATGTGGCTCACCATCAGCATCCGGATCGGCAGCGTCTCACCCGGTGTCAGATCATCACGGATGGCCTCGAGACGAGGCTTCAGGGTGGGGATCCAGACCTTGTTGGGCCCTCCGTCGATGACCACGAGCTTCGGGTCGGCCGGATCGCCATAGTGGAGCAGGAGGAAGTCGCCGTGCTTGGCCTGGAGCGCTTCCAATGTAAACATGGTTTTTCCTTTCGCAGGTGGTCATCGGTCACACGGACTGCAGAGCTCGAAGGACATCGAGCATCCCGCTGCCCTGAAAAAAGCGTTCTCTGCCGAGGTCGGTGGCCGTTTCGCAGAGAATCCGTTTGATCTCGTTCGCCTCGCCGATGAACTCGCTGTGACGGGCCATCAACATGGCCGCGGCGCCGCTGACGTGCGGGGCGGCCATGCTGGTTCCGTCCTTTCGTCCTTTGGCCTCTCCCGGAATCGGTGCGGTGATCTTCTCCCCCGGCGCCACGAGATCGGGCTTGTCGCTCCCGTCCCCGGTGGGCCCGCGACTCGAAAAGTAGCTCACGCCGTAGGTGTGGGGCCGATTGCGGTGGGTGGCGCCGACCGTGATCACGCTCTCGGCGTTTCCCGGGATCGGTGACGCTCATGGCGTTGTAGCCCTCGAGGAAGCCTGTGTCGGTTCGGTATTTGACCGTGCCAAGGTTTCCGGCAGCTGCCACCACAACGACACCGTTGTTCACGACCCGCTCACATTCGTCGCAGACCGGAGTCCGACCGCAGGCGTAGTTGGTGACATCGTGTTTGATGGAAAGGCTGAGGTTGGCACCGTGGACCACGATGTAGTCGTGGTGAGCATTGAGATAGCGGATGAACTGGAGAGCTGCGATGATGCTGAACTCGGTACCCTTTCCGTTGTCATCCAGAACCCGGAGGTCGTACAGCTTGAGGTCCGGACAGACACCTTGGAGAGGGGGTCCATCCTGACCGTCGGGCTTTTCCCAATCACCGGCGAGGATTCCGGCAACGTGGGTGCCATGGGTGTGTTGAGGCTCGTGGTAGTCGGGCTCGCTGTGTTCAACCTCGAGGAACGGCTCGAGGAGAACCCAGTCGACGTCCCGGCCGGTCTGGAGGCTTCGCTGGAGACTGTCGAGAAGATCCTCGACCCTGGTCCACTGCGCCTCCCCGATGTCCGGGATCTTTTCCCGTAGTTTCTCTTTCGTGAGATTGTCGGGATTCAACAGATTGCGTATTCGGTTGAAGTCGTAGGTCTTGACCACTCGGGTTCGGTTGAGCCAGCGCGCGCCGTCGAGTTCGAAGGGATCGTCAAACAACGAGCCGTCCCTGTCCTTCGCTCGAAACGCGGGGTGCGTCGCATCGATTCCGCTGTCGATGACCGCCCAGGTCAGCTTGGCGCAACTGACCTTGAAGAGCAGCCGAGCCGCATCCGCCTTGATGGCAAGAGTCGACTTCTTGACCGCGGTGGTAGCCTCACGATTACGGCCGACGAGCCACACCAGCTGCTCCTCGTCCTTTTCCGGAACCTTGAGATCCGCAATCAGGCGTTTGATCTGGTCGACGGTCTCGGCCGGTGTCGACGGCTCAGCTCTCGCTCCCTTTTTCTTGGTTCCCCTGGTCATCCCGGCGATCGCTCCGACGATTCGGGCCATCCAGAGGAGATCCGGGGACAGTGGGAGCTTGTCCTCGCTTTCCTCGTTTGCGAAGACCTCGAGCGCCTCTGCCAACATCTGTTTTGCGTCTGAATCTTTGTCGAACCGGCGGAGGTATGTCCCCGTTCCCTTCCACACGTATCGCTGCCACCAAGGCGTCATGGGAAGCACAACTCGAATCAGTTCCTTGAAATAGAGACGTGCGACCACAGAACCTTGGGCAAAAGCGATTTCCGGGATCCTCCTTTCGTTTGTGCTTCTTCGGCTCGAGGCTGAGTCGATTGCGGATCGCATTCGCAAGTTGGCCGGCGCTCATATCCCGATGAGGTGTCAGCAGCAAATCGACAGGTTCGTTCGGTGTTTTCGCATACTCGAGCCATACGTCCGGCAGAATCGGGGAGTCCTGCGTGTAGCGTCGATCGTTCTCGGTTCCGAAAATCAATCCCTCGAAATTCTCCGGCGTATCGGCCATCAGTGCTTCCTCCATTCAGGTCGTCGGATGCGGTTAGGGTTGAAACGTGACGAAAAACTCAATGGCCGCAGCAGTATCGAGACCACCCAGAGGCACCAGGATGGCGCGAAGCGCCGGCTGCTGGGGATTTCGACGGGCAGGATGAGCGTGGGTTCTTCCTCGGCGGTGGCATCGCGAAATTCGCTGGGCGTTTCACCGGGTTGTTGAAAATCCGTGGTCTCATTGTAATGCTGAACGGCAAAAAGAGAATCCTGCCAGAGCCGGGCATCCACAACTGCCCCGTGGTCGGAGCGCGACCACGGGGCTTTGACATCCGGCGTCGAACCTAGGGCGTTTCAGGCGTTAGTGCGAAGGCGTACACATGGCTGCTGTCCAGGCTCGAGATTCGATGTCCCCAACCACGAGTCGCTTTTGCGTAGACGTACAGAACCTGAGCGAACGCGGCCTCGTCGGGACAGGTCTCGAGCAGCTCCGCGACCGTAAAGGTCCGCGTGAAATTGCCGAAACCGTCACCGACATACGGCCCGCTCGCGCCAGGAATACCGGCCGTCGGCGCGGCGACCTCGGCGTTGGTCACCGGCGACAGGGTCACCGTGTTGGGGCCGCGCGCGATGCGGAAGCTGAAGATCGCCCGGTTGTCGGGATGAGTCGCGTGAAAGGCCACATCGACGGGATCCGGGCCCAGGGGATCGTAACGCAGGAAACCGCAGTCTCCGGCGCCGACGGTGCCGATCATCGGCTGATCGATCACGGCCCCCGTCGGCCGGTTGTCGATGTGCAGACTGAACTCGAAGCCGCCGCCGAGGACGCTCGCTCCCGGTGCGAAAGCCGTGAGGATGGTGCCGTCTGCCGCCTGGCTGGTGGGTACGACAAACTGGAAACTACCGCCCCCCGGCGAGACCTGGACACCGGCCTGGTCATAGATCTCCAGCCGGATCAGGTAGCTTCCCGGGGAGAGGCTCTCGCCGACGGTGTTGAGCAAGCCTCGATAAATGTCACCGACCCAGCCGGTTGTGGGCCAGCTGACGGTCTCACCCGGGGCCAGGGGCGGCACCAACGAGGGCAGCTCGGTCTCGTGCGGCTGGAATCGATAGAGCTTCTTGCCGGCGATGTCGTGCGGCCCGAGTTCGAGGGTTGGGAAGACCGGTGGATTCCCCGGCGCCTCGAACTGATAGTGGACCGATATGGTCTGTGAAAAGTCCGTCCAGGTCGGCACGGACTCGTGCCGGTACTGGAATCGGTAGTAGTAGAGCTGCGCCGTCGGGATGACGTTGGCTCGGCCGAGCCGGAAGCCCAAATACCCGCCGAACGGAGCATCGATCATGGAGCGGCCGCCGTCGTTGTAGTCGGTCAGGCCGGTTGGTTTGATGCGGTAGAGCGGCGTGCCTCCAACCCCGTACGGCATGATCCAGGTGCCGGTGGCATCAACCCCCGGCTGTTCCGTGAAGCAGATATTGTCGACGACGAGCTCCTGACCGCCGAGAGCGAAAGAGTGCACCTCGCCGGTGAGCATCAAAGTTCCCTGATCGTCGCCAAACCCGCTGGTGACCGTGGCCAGAGCGCCTCCGATCATCGTATTGTGGATCTCGGCCATGTTGCCGAAGTTCTGGAAGTCGCCGTTGACCTCGAGGTTGAGGTTGCCGCCGTACTCACCAAATCTGAGGTGAACGACGTTTGGTGTCGCTGGGAACCCTACATTGACATTGACGTTGTTGGTCGCCAGCTCCTGACCGGAGCCTCCCGCCATGCCGGTATTGCCGATCGAAGCGTGGCCGCCGCTCGTCCAATTGCTGTTCGACCACTGGAACGACCCGATCGTCATGGTCGCGCCGGAGTCCGTGAACACGTCCCCGACGTTGTAGCTGGTGCCGAGCGCCGGGCTTTCGAAGTCGATGCAGGTCGGCCCGAGGCCGGTGATCGGCGCGCAGGTCGATGTGTAGCTCTTCGCACACCGTCGGTCGGTCAAGGTCACCGACACGCAGTCCGGGGGCGGTGTACCCCGCGGGAGTGCAAACCAGAGGCTGCCGAGATTGTCGGCTGTGCCCAAGGCGCAGAAACCAAAGAGACGATGACCGTCACCGTCGTGGATGTCGACCCAGGTTCTGGAGGAGTTGGCGTTGAGCCCGCATGGCGGCAGATCCGGCGCGGCGGCGAACAGCGAATCCGGGTAGGCCGCCCGGTTCGTGACGGAGATGCTGTATCTCGTGAAAGCCAGACCTCCGGTCTCATCGTCTTCCGATCCCGTGATCTGGATCTGTGGGTCGGGAAGACCTGGGGGACAGATGATCCCCCAACCGAGAATCGCCTCGTTGACGAATCGGCTGACGATCCCCTCTCTGGATCTGACGATGTACCGGACCAGCACGGCCTCATCTCCGGCGGTGGCCGGGATCTTGAGCACGGCCCTCTCACCCGGGCCGAGAGTCTCCGGATCGGAGCCCTGCCACCCGCGCCGCATCCGGCGGACGAGGTTGTCGACCTCATCCCAGTTGAGACGCTCGAGCTCCACCTGTTCGGGCAGGGTCACCCATTCCCGTTGAACCTGGACGCGTCCGGCCTCGAGCTCCCGGGGCATCTGGACGATGTCCCAGATCACCCCGTCACGGGCTTCCCAAACCTGCCAGGGGAGTGGGACCTCGTTTGCCGGTCTGCCGTCGATCGACCAGAAGCCGCGGGCCGTGATGGGGCCCTGGCAGGTCAGCCGAACGCCGAAATGCTCGGTGCGGCCGGGTTCGATCGGATCCTCTCGGTTCTGCCAGGTGATGGTCACACCGGGGCCGAAGGACGTGCGTGGACTGATCTTGGGCGGACCGCCCCAACCGGGATAGAAACCACGAATGCACTCGCGGTCGATTTCCCCGATCAGAACCAACTCGAAATCGTTGTATGGACGCTGGTCGGTGTTTCGGACGTCGAAGTTGCTCAACGAGCCGACGACCTCCTGTGCGAACGCCGGGAGCGCCCCGCACACGAGAATCAGAACGGCCGTCACTGCCACGAATCTCGATCTTGATTGAGCCATCATGAACCCCTTCCCTTCGGTGGAGAGACAATGTCGTTGTTTGCAGGTATCGGGATCGCCGGGTCGATTTACATCACCCATTTGGGTGATGCAGCCGCCGGAGACGAGACCGACCCTGTTCGTTGGCATCTAACTCCGGAACGATGAATGCCGAAAAACCGGCACACCCAAGGAGGGCTGCGATGGCTGATGAACGAGTGCGCGGCGCGAAGGTCAGGGGCGGGGGATCAATCCCAAAAAACACGCACACCCCAGCAATCTTCAATGTGATCTGGGATTCCGATGGGTATTTCCGGCCGACGATCGACAATGGTGTGCTCACCATCCCAAGACCGAGGCGCCGCGGCAGATACCAGATCCGGGTGGCGGTTCGCTGGATGAACCCTTGGGGTCTGCCCGGCGGCGCGCGACCGTCTTATGACGACTACTCCAAAATGAACTACTACACCTGCATCACCGTCAACGACAGCCTCCTCGGAAATGAAGCTAGGGCAACCGCCGCCCCGGTTCTGGCTGCGACGGGAACGACCCAGTACTTCGCCGTCGATGAAAACCTGGGTCTCGGTGACTCCGTTGGGGTCAGACTGTGGCAGTCCGTTGGCGACGACGTCATGGCTAATGTATTTCTTGAAATACGACGTCTCGGTCCGCGGGCGTCCGCGTTGACGACATCTGCGACCGGGTCTTCGGATTCGGCATCCGACACCGGTTGAACGAGCATCGATAATCGGTGAATTGCACTTTTGACCGACCTGCCCGACGACTCGACGCCGTGAGGGGTCTATACCGAGAGCGCAGACTTGAGTCATTCGATAGCCAATTGCCGACTGACTCATGGTTCTTTGATTCCGCCTGATCTCGCCACCCGGTGCCAATTGCGACGTGATATCGTATCGCCAGAAGCTTCGCGCGCGACAAAAAGGGGGAGAGACCATGGTTGCTGCAGAATCGGGTGGCGGTGTTTCGATGAGGACCCCGGTCCACCTGTGGATCATCGGCGTGCTGGCGCTGCTGTGGAACGCGATCGGGGCTTTCGATTACTTGGCCACGCAGTTCAAGCTCGAGTTCTACATGGGGAAATTCGAACCGGAGATGCTTGATTACGTCTACAACGGCATCCCCGCATGGGCGATCGCCGGTTGGGCGATCGCCGTTTGGTTCGCGTTGGCGGGCTCCATCGGGCTGCTGTTGCGCAAGCGGTGTTCGATGTGGCTCTTCGGCATTTCCATCGTGGGGATGGTTTTCAGCACCGTTCACGGGTTCTTCCTGTCCAACGGTCTCGAGATCATGGGCAACAGTTACCTGTACATGTCGGCCCTCGTCTGGATGATCGCCTTCGGGCTGTTCTTCTATGCCCGCGCCATGTGCAAGCAGGGTGTTCTCACCTGAGGTCCGGCATGGGCAGCTTGTTCCGACCGCCGACGTTGACGCCGCGGAGCAGGGCGATGTGCGAACCGGTCATTCCGGTGTTTCTTCGTCGGCCGCGCCGGCACGACGGTCGCGCAACCGGATCACGACCGAGTACACCAGGAAGACCGCGGTGAGCACCCACGCGACGACTCGGCCGGCGGTTCCGGTAAAAAGAAAGATGAAGTCGAAACCCCAGGTCCAGGTGAAGACGCCGACCCACATGGTCAGGAGCACGACGGGCAACAGTCGTGCGACCGGAAAACCCCATGAGCAACCCGACGAGGGCGCCGATAAAGGCGCCCGTGAACGGCAACGGAAGCCAGATGAAGATCACGAGGCCAAGGATGCCGTAGGTTTGCAGACGCTGATTCTGCGATCGGGCGCGCTGATCGGCGCCGCGGAAGAACGAGGCGAGCCATCGTGGCGGGTCCACGCGCTCGGTCGCCATCCGGAAGATCGGAAGCGCGAGCAGGAGAAACCCGGTGTTGAGCAGGAGGATCACCATGGCGGTGAGTAGATTTCCCAAACCGAGCTCGAGACCGGTGAGGATCCCCGCCATCCGGCCGCCGACATAGGCCGCGCCGAGAACAGCCATGACCTTGGCGAACAGGGCCGTGTCGGTGGCCCAGAGCACACCCAACGCCGTCAGATTTCCGACGGTCACCAGCAACCCCGCCGCCAGCAGGATTCGAGTGATCTTTCGATCCGGCGCCGAGGCGGTGGGCACGGGGCTACTCCGGGTACGATCTGCTTCGACCTCGGTCGAGGCTCGGTTCGATTTGCTGATGGCCTGGCGAGCCTCCCCTCCTTCGACCAGCCGATCGTGGCAGCTCGGGCCTCCGAAAACCGCGACCGGCTCGAAGCCGTCGCCGGCAAGGGCGAGGTCGAGGAGATCTTCGGCCGAGAGCGTCGGCCGGCCGGACCGCTCCTGGAGGGGGATTTCGATCGGGCCGAGTCCGTCGAAGGCGCGGTAGACGACCTCGGTGCAGACCAACCTGTCAGAACGGAAGAAGTCGAAGTCGAAGTTGTAGAGCTTGCCCTCGTGTTTTGCGGCGCGAGCAAGACCCTGCGCAAGCTGAGCTCGATTGAGCTGCGGCCGGATCACCGCCACCGCGTCGACCGCCAGGGTCTGCTCGAGGGGCCGGAAGAGAACCCCATCCTTGAGCGCCTCGAGGACCCGCCGATCGCCGCTCCATCGTCGTGCTCTGTCCTCGTCAAGCTCGACCCCCAGATGCCGGCGGTCGTCCTCGGAGCCGATGTAGAGCGCGGCGTGCGGCCAGAAACCGGGGAGAAAGAGGTTGGTCAGCGCCCGTTCATGACGACAGATCAGAACGTCTCCAGGTTGCAGCAGGTTGTCAATCTGGTGGCGGAGATCGTCATCGACCCGGCAGGGCGACCACTGGTCCCGCAGCTCCGAGGCCAATCGCCCGCCGGTTTCGAGGGCCGCGAAAACCGTCTGCTGGCGGGCCGAGGCGCCGCGGCGCCGGAAGGTATGAACCAGATAGTTGATCAGGAGCTTGAGGTACCTCCGCCGACTGGGCTCGAGCACCTTTTCCCGCTCTGAGAGATGGACCACGAACTCGCCGACGATGGGGTCGTCGGCCATGGCGTTCAACAGCCGCCGTTGGCCCCGGGCGAGGCGCATGGCCTTCTCCATCTGCCGTGCCTTGGCGGGGTCGGTGAAGGACTCGAAGATCTCGGTGTACTGCTTTCGGGGAATTCGATGGAGTGCGGATCCCTCGTTGAGCTTGCG
This sequence comes from uncultured Acidobacteriota bacterium, assembly GCA_963704125.1. Taxonomy (GTDB): domain Bacteria; phylum Acidobacteriota; class Thermoanaerobaculia; order Thermoanaerobaculales; family Sulfomarinibacteraceae; genus JAHECW01. Next base: position 61,354 of record CAVPHA010000011.1, read on the forward strand.
TTGGGTCAGCGATTCGCGAGCGACAGTCTCGAGGAGCAATCGGTCGAGGCGGACGACCAGGCAGGCTGCGGTGTAGCCGAGAACGAAGCAGCGCCATTCCTCGATGTCGAAGATGCCCTCGACTCGTCCACCCACCGGGGCGGAAACCTCACCGATGACCTCCCAGAGCTCGGACCGGATGGTCAGAAAACGGGCGAACCAGGACAGCAGTTCGGCTTCTTCCGCCGGGCGAAAATGACCTCGGGCGACTGCAGCCGCAATGATCTCCTCGGAAGGAGTCGCGTGGTCGAGCTCATCGACTGCTTCGGCAAGCGCGGTGACCGCGCGGCGGCAACCGGTGAGATACTCCTCGAACGGCACTCCCAGAATCTACCACGCGGCGGGGTTTTTACCCGCCCGTGCCTAGATGTCGATCGAGAGGAGGGTGTCGATCACGTCTTTGGCGGTGTACGAGGTCTGCCCTTCGGGGATAAAACGGGCGATCTCCGCGAGATCGTCGCCCGAGGTGAGTAGCGGTCGTTCGAAGGTCCCGTCCTTCTGGATCTGGGGCTGGCCGGCGTTGACCAGCAGCGCGTTGCAGATGCATTTTCGGCCGGTTGTGTCCGCTTCCGACCCGCCCTTGCTGAGATAGGTCGCGATCGGTTCGGAGGCGCAGCGGTATCCGATGGACCCGTCCTCCTTCCGGTAGACCTCGCGTAAGTAGCCGAGATTGCAGATCCGAGTGCGCGCGAGATAGACGTCCTCGTCTGAAAGACTGCCCTCGAGCTGGGCGACCTTGAACGGGAACCCCGTTGGCGAGGCGAGGCGATCCGTGACCACCCGAGCCGTTCCGGCAACCGCTTTGGCCAGCAGGCCCCGCCGGTACTCCGGCGCCAACCCGGAATCCTCGCAGAGCGCGAAGGCCGTCCCGACCTGGATGCCGTTGCCGCCGGCCGCCAGCACCTCCTGCAGCTTCTCGGCGGACGCGGAACCGCCGGCGACCCAGAATGGGAGTCCCAACTCCCTGATCTTTTCCAGATCCACCACGTCCTTTTCGCCGTAGACCGGTTCGTTTTTCTCGTTGAGCTGCAGCTTGCCGCGCGGCGGTGCGTTATGGCCGCCGGCGGTCGGACCCTCGATGACGAATCCGTCGACGGTGCCGTTGGATCTGCGCAGCATGGTCACCGCGAGAACGTTGGACGCGATGATCGGGAGGAACCGTGGCCGCTGAAGCGGCTCGTGATCGCTTTCCATGAAGTCCCTCGGATCGAACCGCGCCAGGGTGTCGTCGTCGGGCTTCGATCCGACGACGTTGATGCCGTAAGAGACCGCCTCGTGACGCGAGAGACCCTCAAGGACCCCGGGAATCGTGGTCGGGATCCCGGCGCCCATGATGACGTAGGCGACGCCGGCCAGCATGGCGCCGTAGATCGACGGAAGGTGGGGGAGCTGGATCTTCTCGAGATAGTTGATGCCGACGGGGTGGTCGTGTCCCTCGCGGGCGAGAAACACCTCGGCGAAATTGCCCAGGATGCAGAGCTCGTAAAGCCTCTTGGCCCCGACCATCTTGTGCAGCGGAACGGTCGCATAGGGCTCGTCATCGGCTTTGCCGCCGGGGATGAAGAATCCACTCAGGGCGCGTTGCGCCATCTCGGGGAAGGGAAAGGCCTCAAACGCGCGGCGAATGTGGCCGCCTTTGTCGCCATCCTGGAGACGCCTCGTCATCACGATCTCGAGCGCGACTCCGGAGACGACCCCGAGCTGCCCCAACTTCGAAACCGTCCGCGCGAGGCGCCAGTCCGAGATCGCCACGCCCATCCCGCCCTGAATGATCTTTGGGTAGTCGACTTTCACAGATCGAGAAGCGTACCAGCCGTCGAGATCACCGAAAAGTCGGCCTGCGGCAATTCAGAAGTCGTTGTCGAGCATGGAGAGATCCGAAACCTACAGAGATTTCCGTGCAGATCCGTGTTCATCCGTGTCCCATTCCACTGCGATGTTGCGGTGGTTGCGGCGAGGGTCTGAACTACCTTCGGAGCAGGGCAAGGGACTCCACCTGCCGGGTCTGGGGCATCATGTCGATGGCCTGAACCGAGACGAGCGCGAAGCCGCCGTCCACGAGGACGGCCAGATCACGGCCAAGGGTCTCGGGATCACATGAGAGATAGGCCACCGAGTGGGCCGTCGATGTCACGACCCCTTGAAGTGCCGGAGGATCCGCGCCGACCGCCGACGGATTGAGGATGATGGCGTCGGGTTTCTCCGACCCCAGGCGACGCAGGGTGCGGTGGATCGGATCGGCCAGGGTCTCGACGTTGGTGACCTTTCCGATCTTGATGGATGCGCGAGCGTCGGCCACCGAGCTTCTCACTCCCTCGACACAAAGAACCTGCCGGAAGAGGCGGCGCAGGGCGAGACCGTGGGTCCCGACCCCGGCGTAAAGATCGATGAGCAGGTCTCCCTTGCCAAAGAACTCACCCATCCGCGAGTGGATCTCGGGCAGGAGACCGAGATTGACCTGGAAGAACGAACCGGGCGAGACCCGCAGCGACATCCCGGCCGACTCGATAAAGACCTCGCGGGCGCCGAATACGGGTTCGATCGGGCCCTTGATGACTTGAGCGCCGCCCTTCGGATTGAGATTGACCCCGATGCCGACGACGTGCGGGCAGGCCTCGGCGATCTCCTCGACAGGCAGGCGGGGCATGGTCTCGGCCTTGACCACCAGGGTCAGGTGCTGGCGCGTCGGGTCGGTGCCGCAACGAAGATCGATGTGGCGCAGATTGAACGGGAATTTCTTGGACGCGTTGAGCAAACGGCGCAGGTGGCGGGTGGTCTCGAGCAGTTCCGGGATCAGAACGCCGCAATCCGGCGCGTCCACCACCGTGCGGCTCTTGCGTTGAAAGTAGCCGAGCGAGGACTTGCGTTCGCGATCGCTGGAGATCGTCATCTTGGCCCGGTTCCGGTAGCCCTCGACCCGCGGTGACGGCACGGTGGGCAGGACCTGACGTTTGTCCAAGCGCAGGGTTTTGCCGAGCACATCGAAGATCCGTTGCCGCTTGCGCTCGAGCTGGATACCATAACGCTGGCCCAGGAACGAGCAGGCGCCGCACGTGTCGCGATGTGGACAATCGACCGTTCGGTCGTCGAGGGATTTCATGATGGCCAGTGTACTCCGCACGCCCATATCCGCGATCAAGCCGGGCGTTGTGTCTTTCGCTAGCCGCGGTGGGTGCCGGACAGGGATTCCCTCACGAGGACGCCATTTCCTCTTTGAGAAAACGCTGGTGTTCGCGTTCTTCCTCTGCGAGGCCCTCGAGGATTGCCACCGTCTGCGGATCGGAAATGTAGTCCACGGCCTGGCAAAAGTAGGCTTCCGCCCGCTCCTCGGCGCCGAGCGCCAGCAAATACGCCTGTTCGAGAGTGAACGATGTGCCGACCGCATCGAAATCGGGCACCTCCACCTCCCATGGTGCGCTGTCGATGTAGCGGGAGGGTTGATCGCCGAACAAGGCTCGCCGTCGCTCCTCGATCTGACTGTCGTGCTGACCCTCGAGTCGAGCCATCCTCTGAAAGAACTTCGCTGCACCAGGGCTGTTTTTCTCGGCCCACGAGGCGAGAAGGAGGTAGTTTTCCGCCGCCTCTCGTTCGATGAAACACGCGAGATCAAGCACATCCATCGCATCGAGCATGGAAAAATCGAATTCAACGGCCATCAGTACCTCCTACGAGATGCAACGTTGCAGGCGGCTTCCATAATCCACCCGGCGGCCGCTGGCCAAATCCTGACACCATGAACCCACTCTTGGAATAGGACCTTGGATGGCCATCAGTGCCACCCACCGCACCCATCAGTGTGAACGTGGCATCGACCGGCACCCGTCCGATGCCGTCATTGACGGAGTGGAAGCCGTCGCCCCCGACGACCTTCATCTGAGTGGCTACCAGGCCACACCGTAGTCCTCGCCATAGTCGCTTGCACCGCCCCACATGGTGCCGGTCTCAGGATCGAAGAAGATGGCGGTGATGGGGCTGTAGGTGCGCGTCGACCGTCTCCACCGAATATCCCATCCGACCCAGTTCGCCGCGTGCCCATTCGGAGACCTTCGGCTGTCACCTGCAATCGTCCGGGTTCGGCCTGTGTGGGCGCCGAAGGAACTCTGCATCTGATAGCTGGTGATGTTGTGGGCCTCGGCCGCCTGCTGCACGTTCATGTCGAACTCGACCATGTTGAGGAAGAACTGCAGGAGATTCTGCTCCTGGGTGTCGCCGCCCTGCACCGAAAAGGCGATCAGGGGCTTGCCGTTCTTGACCGCGATACTCGGTGTCAGCGTCGCTCGCGGACGTTGACCCGGTTGCACCACGTTGAACGGATTCATCGTCTCGCTGAGCACAAAGCTCTGCATGCGTTGCGAAAGACCGATGCCGGTGCTGCCGGCGATGAATGCGGGGATCCAGCCGCCGCTGGGAGTGACCGACACGACCCAGCCTTCGGCATCAGCGGCCTGAATCGAAGTCGTGCCGGCGACAAAACTCTCGTCATCGGTCATCAGGCTCGCCTGTTGAAATCCGTCGACGCCATCCGCGTCGGCGGTCGGCGGGATCGGACTCCAGTTCTTCAACAGGTCGAGAAACGGATTCGCCTCACCCTGGAAGGGATAGGGGTCGCCCGGGTGGACGTCCGGGTCGTTTCGCTGCGTGTTCATCTCCTCTCGGCGCTGCTTCGCATACTCCTTGGAAAGCAGACCCGCGATGGGTTCCTCGGGCGGCACATACGGGTCGCCGTAGTAGAAGTCCCGGTCGGCGAACGCGAGATTCATGGCCTGATACAAGGTGTGGATATAGCGGGCGCTGTTGTAGCCCATTGCCCTGAGATCGATGGCCTCGAGGATGTTCAGCGCCTGCAGCAGAGCCGGGACCTTGAACCCAGGTCGTGAGTTTGTAGACATCGATGCCCTTGTAGTTGGTCGTCACGGGTTCCTCGATGTGGACCTGCCACTGATCCAGATCTTCCATGGTGAACAGACCGCCGTGCTCCCGCGATGAGCGGACGATCTCCTCGGCGATATCGCCGCGATAGAAGCGATCGTAGGCCGCGTAGATCGCTTGCTTGCGGGTCTTGCCGGCCTTGAGAGCCTCGGCCTCGGTGGCGACCAGTTTCCTCAGCGTTGCGAGCAGATCCGTTTGGCGAAACACTTCGCCCGCCACCGGGGCTGCTCGCTGATCGCCGTTCTCCTCATCGAGGTGGGGGAGGAACACGCTCTCTGAATACGGCCACCGCGACAGGATGTCGCGGTGGCGTTCCATGTTGTCGGCCTGCGACTTCTCGATGGGATAGCCCGCGGCCATCTCCATCGCCGGCGCCAGAACCTGGGCGAGGCTCAGACGGCCGTACTCGGCCAGCATGACCATGAGCCCACCCGGCGTACCCGGAGTGACCGCCGCAAGTGGGCCGTACTCCGGTGGATAGACCATGCCCCGTTCCTTGAAGAACTCCGCCGTCGCTCCTGTGGGCGCGACACCGAGGGCGTTGATCCCCTTGACCTCGCCGGTGTGCGGGTTGTAGATCAGCGCCTGGGTTTCGCCACCCCAGCCCAGGGTGTCCCACATCGTCGACGTGGCCGCCAGCATGGCGCAGGCCGCATCCACCGCATTGCCGCCGCGAGTGAAGGTCATCGCTCCCGGCGGTCGCGGCCAGCGGTTTTCCGGTCACGGCCACCCAATGGGAGCCGTGCAGCACGGGCTTCGCCAGTTTTCTGCGCCTGTGCCGTCGTCGGGAACCAGAGCAAGCCGACCAGGAATACCAACGCAATCGAAAACGCGTCGCGGGCATTGTCAAGACATCGAGGGTGCGGCATGAAAGACTCCTTGTTGCGATGCCATCGAGGGATGGCGAAGAGACGCTTTCGGTTTCCAAGTGCAATAGTAGCCCGCTCTTCTGCCCTCAGCTCGATGACCTGGCCGAGACGGGCCACCACCGCGATGTCGAGGCTGACTGCCGGAGGCTGTGCGAGTGGTACGGCGAAACGAGCGATGGCCCGCCTGTCCTCCGCGTCGTGCTGTTGGTCGATGTTGCGCCGTAGGGCGAGGTTTTCGGGCAGGTGGGGACCGCGGCCGGCAATTCGAACGGCACACTGCCACCGGCCCTCGCCGTCCCGCCGGGAATGGGTGATCAGAAAACCACCCTCGGCGCCATCGGCAAGAACGTATGCGAAACCATGACCGGCGCGGATCTCCTGATCGCTTGCCAGCACGGCGGTGCCCTTGGAGCGCGACACTCGAAGCAACCGCGCATCCGGCTCGGCAGACGGCTCCGCTCCGATCACCCTGCAGCCCTCTCCCAGCTCGCCGTTCATGGGTCCGGTCGTAAACGGGCGGGCAAAGACCTCGCGCAGGCGTCGCTGCCAGGGCGCGCTGTCCAGGGCGGCGCCTTGTTCCCATGCCGTCCGCTCCGGCTTTCGCCACCGCCACCGTCGTGGCCACCGCCGCCGGCAGCTCGAGATCGCGGAGAAGTGTGTTCAGCGTGACATAGCACCGCAGTCCGCGGGCGTGGAGATAATCGACGTTGTGGGCGAGGAACTCGAGATCGAAGTTCTGCGCCCGGGCGCGGGCCGAAAAGCGGCCGACGCCGAGGTAGACGGCATCGGCGCCACCGGCCACTGCAGCTGGGAGACAGGCGGGCGAGCCGGCAGGCGCCAGCAGCTCGGGAACGAATCTAGGTACAGCCACGCCCGCAGACTACAACACAACGAGCCTGACTCTTTAGTTCGTGGGCCGAGAATCGTGCTCGGCGTCGTTCTTCTCGCGGCGTTTCGGCAGCACCTTGGGGAGGTCGCGTAAAAAAAACGCGAAGACGGCCAGCGAGCCGACCCCGAGCACGACGACGGCAACCCAGGTCGCCACGGTCATCATTGCCGTGCCCCCCATCGGTCCGCCGCGGCCCCGGCCGCGAAAGCCAGCAGCGCGATGGGCAGGGTGACCAGCATCGCCGATTCGCGCTGAATCTCCATACCGGCTCCGGGAAAGACGAACGCCATCGAGCCGTCCGGGGTCGGCGCCCCAATCGCCTCGAAGGCCACAAAGAACGCGAGCGACGTCGCCAATCCGGCCAGCGCGCTCCAGCGTCCAGCCCGATGGGTCGCCAACCGCGGTGCGAAAAGCACCGCCAGCATCGGCCACAACACCGTCGACAGCAGGACCGTCGACATGAAGATCCAGGCGTCGCGGAGCCGCTCGAAGAGCATCGCCAGTCCCACCGCCGCGGCCATCGTCACCACCACCAGAACACGGGTGGCGATCAACAGGGTGCGGTCGCTGAGACGGCGGCCGGTCGCCGCCTGCCAGCCGTCGTAGACCACGTTGCCGGCGGCGATCAGGGCGTAGGAATCGATCGTCGACATCGCCGCCGCCAGGCAGCCTGCGACGAACAGTCCGAGCACCCCGGGGGGAAGGGTGACGGCCGCGACGTGGAGAAGAACGGCCGAGCCGTCCATATCGGCGGGCAGCCGGCCGGCGGCGACCAGGTCGCGCCCGGCGAGACCCAGGTAGACGACCAGCCAGTCGTAGCTCGCCCACAGCACGGTGCCGATGAGCAGAGCCTTGACCACCTGGCGGGCGTTGACCGCGGCAAAGGTCCGCTGGTAGAAGGCGGGTTCGACCAACGGCGTCATGGCCACGCAGGCGAAGACCAGAATCTCCCACGAACTGAGCGTACCCAACGGAGCCAGGACCTCCGGCCCGAGACGCGCGCCGATCGCCTCCGGACCGCCGACGGTCTTGAGCATCACGACCGCCGACACGGCCGCCGTCCCGCACATCACCAGAAACTGCACGGCGTCGGTGAGCGCGTCGGCCAGAAGCCCGCCGAGAACGGTGTAGCAGACCGCCACCGCGCCGCCGATGACGCACCCCTGCCACGGTTCGAGTCCGAAAAAGGTCGCGCCGATGAGGCCCATCCCGGCGACGCCGAGGATCGGCGCGCTGTAGACGAACGACGCCGTTGCCGCTGCGACCCGCGCCACCGGGCCGTAGGCATTGCCCATGGCCTCCGGTAGCGACAGCGCGTCCAGCCGCTTGAGCCGCGGCGCCACCAGCACCGCGGTCAAGACGTAGAACAGGTAGAACGGGGCCGAGTAGGCGACGAATGCCGCCAGCCCCTCGTAGAACGCCGTCTCCGAGCTGCCGAAGGTCACGTCGAGGCCGTAGTAGGTCGACACCAGGGTGCAGACCAGCAATGGTGTCGTCATGCGGCCGCCGGCGATGAAGTAGTCGCGGAAACCGCGGATCCGGCGCGCGACCACCACGCCCACAACGATCATTCCTCCGAGGTAGGCGGCTACGATGGCGAGATCGATGGCGGCGAGGCGGTGCGGCACGGGGCATTGTGACACAGCCCGGGCGGTCGGCTCCGGCTTCGTTCAGCTCGATGTGCTGTCGACGCGCATTCTTCCCGATTGTCGGCGCCGAGTCACCCATCGGCACCCATCCTCCGCAAACCCTCTACTGAGGAGTCGTTCTGGCTACCGTCTCCTCTGCTGATTGTCGGATCGGGACAATAATCGGGCATCGCAACGAGGGCCCGCCCCGACCCGACCGGTTGAGGTGATAACCTCGCATGGCGAACAGCCGATCCCGCCCGGAGCCGCGGGTCCAAGCTCCTCGGTTCGCGGCACGAGGGTCGGAAAGGACTTGAACATGGGGCCCATCCATCGACTCATCGCCGTCCCCGCGCTCTGCGTGGTCTTCGTTCTGGTGGCCTGTTTCGGGCTCTCCGTATTTTTCGGAGCGGTGGATCGCGGCTCTCCGGCGGTCCGGGTCGAGATCGCCCGGCAGACAACGGCGATCGACCCGACCGCGCACCGAACGACTGGTTCTTCGCCCAGAGGGCCTATCCCCACGATCGCATCCCCATCGACCGGTGGCGCACGGCGCAGGCTCAGGCCGAGTCCCTTCGCGCACGCGGACCGGTCGCCGCGGTCTGGACCCCCCGCGGGCCCGAGAACATCCCCGGTCGCATCACCGATCTCGCGGTCGACCCGAACAACGACAAATCGTCTTTGCCGGCACGGCTGAGGGCGGCGTCTTCCGCACCATCGACGCGGGGCAGACCTGGACCCCGCTCTTCGACGAGATGCCGGCGCTCTCCATCGGCGCGGTGGCCATCGACCCCAGCGACTCGAACGTGATCTACGCCGGCACCGGCGAGGTGAATCCGGGTGGAGGCAGCATCGCCTACGGCGGCGCCGGTCTCTTCCGCTCCACCGACCAGGGCGACGACCTGGACCCTGGTCGGTCTCGACAACAGCGGTTCCATCGGCCGCATCGTCATCCACCCGAGCGATCCGCTGACCATCTTCGTCGCCGCCAACGGCATGCACTGGCAGGCCGAACCCGGAGCGCGGCGTCTACCGGACAACGGACGGCGGCAGCCACCTGGGAGCGGGTCCTGTACGTGGATGATCAGACCGGCTGCGTCGACCTCGTTCTTCGCCCCGACGACCCGGACGTGGTCTTCGCGGCGATGTGGCAGCACATTCGACAGCCGGGGTTCTACGACTACGGTGGTCCGGGGTGCGCGATCCATGCCTCCACCGACGGCGGCGACACCTGGAGCCTGGTCGGGGGCGGTCTGCCCGCGCCGTCGGCGGACGGCGGCCGCATCGGGATCAGCCTGTGCGACTCGCAGCCCGATGTGATGCACGCCGTCTATGCGGACCGGATCGGCTTCTTCGACGGGCTCTATCGCTCCATCGACGGCGGAACGACGTGGACGCGCACCACCGATGGCGCGCTGGTCGATGTCTTCGCGTCGTACGGCTGGTGGTTCGGCAACGTGCGAACCCATCCGGTGGACCCGGATACGATCTTCGTGCTCGGGCTGACGTTCTGGATGAGCACCGATGGCGGCGCCTCCTATTTCAACGCCAGCGACAACATGCATGTCGACCACCACGGTCTCGCGTTCGGGCCGGGCGCGAGCCCGGTCATGTACGAACGGAAACGACGGCGGGGTCTACCGTTCCACCAACGGCGGCACCGTCTGGGCCTCTCTGCCGAATCAGCCGCACACGCAGATCTACCGGATGGCTCTCGACAACCAGAACCCGAACGCGCTCTACATCGGCGCCCAGGACAACGGCACCTGCCGCACCCTCACCGGCGGCGTCGACGACTGGGAGGAGGTCTACGGCGGCGACGGGTTCCAGACCGTGATCCACCCCGACGACTCGAATCGCATCTGGGCCCAGTATCAGTACGGGAACCTCTTTTTCACCGGCAACGGCGGCGCGACGTGGTTGCCGGCGACGGTCGGTATCGCGACGAGCGACCGGAAGAACTGGAACGCGCCGCACGTCCAGGACCCGAACGACTCGGACCGCCGCTACGCCGGGACCCACCGCGTCTACCGCAACACCGGCGACCGAAACTGGGAGGCCGTCAGCCCGGATCTCACCGGCGGACCGTCCGGCAACCCCGGGCAGGTCGACGGGAGCCTGACGACGATCTCGGTCTCGCCGCTCGATGGAAACGTGATCTGGGCCGGCAGCAATGACGGCTACGTGTCGATGACCGACGACGGCGGCGGCACGTGGACCGATGTCTCCGCCGGACTGCCGGATCGTTGGGTGACGGCTGTCAGGACGGACCCCGGCCGATCGCGAGACCGCCTATGTCACGATCTCGGGCTTCCGCTGGAACGAGCCCCTGCCCCACGTCTTCATGACCACGGATCTCGGCGCGACCTGGTCACCGATCTCCGGCAATCTGCCGGACGCGCCGGTCAACGATCTCGTCGTCGACCCATCGGCGCCGGGACGCTTCTTCGTCGCCACCGATGTCGGTGTCTTCGTGAGCCGGGATCAGGCAGTACCTGGAACGCTCTCGGTGTGGACCTTCCCAACGTCGTGTCGACATCATTACTGTTTGACGAACGGAGCCGGGAACTGCTGGTCGGCACCTTCGGGCGGAGCGTGTTCTCGACCCCGATCGACGACGGCCTGTTGTTCTACGACGGGTTCGAGTCGGGCGATCCGGGCAACTGGTCGGCGATCGCGCCCTGAGCATGGAGGTGGCTCGGGGCTCGGCGCCGGATGGGCGTCTCCAGCTCGAGGTCAAGGCCGAACTCGATACGGGCGAGCTCCCCGAGGGTGGTGACTCCCTTCTCGCCCGGGGCGCCTTCTGATCCTGTCCTACTTCCTCCGCGCATGCTGGTAGATGATCTTTCCGTTTTGATTGACAAAGGTGATGATCAGCTGTGTTTCCCTCACGGTACACAGCGTGAAGCCGGGGTCCGGGCTGGCGAAGAGCGCGCCCTCGAACGGAACCACCACCCGGCTTTGTGAGGCCGAGCTGTTGACGAAGTAGTCCACGTCAGAACCCGGCACCCTGATGTGCTGGAAGTTGTGGATGTGCCCGCTCACCATGGCGTCGACACCGTGCTTGTCGAGCAGCGGCTGGAGCCGGTCCTGGAGATCGGTGCGTTCAATCACGGCCTTCGTGGTCCCCGCAAAGACCGGGTGGTGGCCCAAGACGACCTTCCACTTGGCTTGGGAAGCGCTCAGGGTGGCGTCGATCCACGCCAGTTGCCGATCCATGTCCTGCTCGCCTGCGTCCGGGTGTTCGGAAGGACTGTCACGGTACTTGTCGATCAATGGCGGGGTGTCAATGAAGAGTAGCAACACATCCACGCCTTCCGACACCGACTCGGTGATGGCGTAGTACCGATCGGGCATCTCCCAGCGGCGGCTGACCGTGGAGTAGTCGAGCACGGCCTGGGTCGAGCCCTCGTATTCGTGGTTGCCGAGGACCGGATGCCACGCGATCATCAACTCGGGGTGCTTGTAGATCCACTCGAAGTTGGTCAACCACAACGGGTCATGAATCGAACGGACGCCCTGAAAATGGTGTGTGTCGCCGACGAGGGCAATGAACTCCGGGTCCGCGAGTGCGGCGACCTCACCCATCATCTCGGCGACCTGCTTCTGGTCGTAGTATCCGTTCCGGCCCAGATCGGAGGCGATGAGAAAGGTGAAGTGACCGTCCAGGTCGTTCAGCGCCTGTGCGTCCTCAGGTACATGAGCCTGGGTGACCTCAGGTACAACGGTGTCGCACCGGTTGTCCAGGACTGCATGCAGGCCAAGCGCGATCGCGACGATCAGCGCCGTGAGAAGCAAGGACCGAGCTATTACTGATTTCATAAGATCTCCCTCGAGGGGACATGATAGGAGATTCTCTCGAAGAGAGTGCCTCCGTAGGTTCCGGAACCGCCGACCGAATACACCACCGAACCGCTCGGTCGGTGTGACGCCGGGTTCGCGTGTCGGCAGAAATCCATCGGTTGGCACGCACGGGATAACGGTGATCACCCCGGCCATTGTCCAACCGACGATGATGATGCCGTTTGCGGTCTCCGGTCGAGTACACTTGTCGGGCGCGGCCGACGCCGCACACGGGTTTCACACGATGACTCACGACACCGACGACGCTCATCAGAACGGTTCGGCGAGGCTCGACCTCGACGAGACCGAGAACGGCCGGCAGGCCCCGCCGGCGGCCCCTCGCAGCGGCGCGCCCGACCTCGCGGAACTGCTGCGCACGGGCGAGAAATGGGGCTGGGTCGACGAGGACGGCGGTATCCACGTCCGCGCCGGCCGGTTCAACGAGGACCGGGTGATCGCGCGGGTGCCGCCGTCCAAACGCGCCGAGACCATCGCCAACCTGCTGCTCCGCTTCCAGGAACTCGAGGATCGCTACGTGGCGCTGATCAAGGAGCTGCGCCGGTCGAAGAACCCGGCGCGCAACCTGAAGTCGTTGCAGTCCTTCGTCCACTGGGTCAAGGGCGCCGAGGCGATCGGAGACTTCGACAGCCTGCTCGGCCGGGCGCACGCCGAGATCGCCCGAAACGAGGGCCGCCTCGCCGAGGGCCGGGCGGACAAACTCGGGCTGGTCGAGCGGGCCGAGGCGCTCGCCGAGTCGACCAAGTGGCGGTCGGCCGGCGAAGTCATGGACGAGCTGATGGAGGAGTGGAAGCGCGCCGGCACCGCGGGGCGCGAGCAGGATGAGGCGTTGTGGCAGCGCTTCAGCGAGGCGAGGAGGGCCTTCTTCAACCGCCGCAACGCACACTTCGCCGAGCTCAAGCAGAGCCGCGCCGCGGTGATCGAGGCCAAGGAGGCGCTGATCGCGCGCGCCGGGGAGCTGGCGCCCTCGACCGACTTCGACGACACCTTCACGGCGATGCAGGATCTGCTCGAGGAGTGGAAGCGGGCGGGTTCGGCGGGCCGCGACATCGACGATCAGCTCTGGGAGCGATTCCACGCGGTGCGCGACCCGTTCTTCGAGCGGCGAAAGGCGTACTTGGCCGAGCAGCGCCGCCGGCAGAGCGAGGCGGCTCGGGGCGGTGGCGGCACCCCGCGCGAGAAGGAGGGACGCCCGCGCGGCCGTGAACGCGGCGGCCCGAGCCGGGGTGGCGATCGCCGGCCGGGAGGGCCGCCCCAGCGCGGTTCTCGCGGTGGCGATCCGGGGGTGCTCCGCTCGTCGCTCGCAGACCTCGTGGGCCCGCTCCGGGACCTCTTCCCGGCGGATCAGGAATCAAAAAAGCCCCGAGACGGCAAGCCGGGGAAGAAGAACAAGGACGAGGTGAAGAGTGAGGAGTGAAGGGTGAGGAGATGTTAGAACCTCCTAACCCCTAACCCCTAACTCCTAACCCCTACCTCCTCACCCCATCGTCAGCGCCATCAGCGCCTTCTGGACGTGGAGGCGGTTCTCGGCCTCGTCGTAGACGACGGACTGCGGGCCGTCGATGACCTCGTCGGTGACCTCGCGGCCGCGGTCGGCGGGCAGCGGGTGCATGTAGATGAGGTGGTCCTTGCCGAGGGCCATGTGCTCTTTGCCGCAGCGCCAGGTCGGGTACTTTTCGATGAGTGCGAGGCCTTCCGCGTGGTCGGTGGTGTGCATGAGCGGGCCCCACGACTTGGGCACCACCACGTCGGCGTCCTCGAATGCGTCCTCGAAACGGTTGGTGATTTCAAATTTCACCCCGGCTTCGGCGGCGTTCTTCGCCGCCTGCTCCTCGATCTCGGGCATCAACCGGAACTCGGGCGGCACCGCCAGGGTCACATCGAGACCGAAACGCGGCATCATGAGGATGAGGCTCTGGGGCACGGACAACGGTCGGACGTAGTTCGGCGCCGAGGTCCAGGCGACGCCGATCTTGAGGCCCCGGGTCTTGCTGAACTTCTCGCGGATGGTGAGATAGTCGGCGAGGATCTGGCACGGGTGGTAGATATCGTCCTGCATGGAGAGCACCGGGATCGAGGCGTGCTCGGCGACCTCGCGGATGTAGTCGTTGCCCTCGCGGAAGGCGCAGTGGCGGATGGCGATGCCCTCGCCGTAGCGCGACAGCACGTTGGCGGTGTCGCGGGCGTTCTCGCCGTGCGAGATCTGCATCTTGTCCGGAGACAGGAAGATCCCGTGGCCGCCGAGTTGGGTCATCCCGGTCTCGAAGGAGTTCCGGGTCCGCGTCGAGGCGTCGAAGAAGATCATGTAGAGGGTCTTCGCCGCGAGCAGCGGGGTCGGTCTCGCCCTCTTTCTTCGCCTGCTTGAGTTCGGAAGCCAGCTTGAAGATCTCCTCAAGCTCCTCAACCGACCAGTCTTGCGTAGTGATGAAGTCCTTGCCCTTGAGGTTGCTTGCCATTGTGGTTGCTCTCCTTGTTTCGTCAATCGATCCGTCGCAAGCGCGAAGACGCGAAGACGCAAAGCATGTCACGAAGTTTCTTTTAAACCCATCACAAAGCGGTGGATACCCTGTTTGAACAACGGCACATTGAAGTTGATGAGAAATCCAAGCTGGTAATCGCCGAGCTTCAGATAGGTGAGAAGCTGGTATGTGTGGACCTTGAGGAGTGCTTCAACCGCCTTGATTTCCAACACGATCCGATTCTCGACCAGGAAATCCAACCGAAGTCCGGACTCGACTCGATGGTCCTTGTACTTCAACGGGAGGACAAGCTGTCTCTCAAACCTCAATCCGCGATCCGAAAGCTCGAACGCGAGACAGTCCTCATACACGGACTCGAGAAGCCCTGGCCCAAGGCTCGAGTGGACTGCGTATGCAGCATCGACGATCTCGGCTGCGATCTCCTCTGTCCGAAATGAAGATTCCATTCTTCGTGAAGTCCTTAGCGTCTTTGCGTCTTGGCGCTTGCGACGGCTCGCGACGCCATCGCTTCCGGTATCAGCGAATAGACGGCGGTGGCCTTGGACGAGATCTTCGATTTTGACGTGTTCGCGGGTTGTGTGGGCGAGCTCCTCGAGGCCGGGGGCGAAGCCGACGGTGGGGATGCCGAGGGTCCCCATGGTGGCGACACCGTTGGTGGAAAAGTGCCAGCGGGAGATCTTCGGCCGTTCGGGAAGAACCTCGGCGGCGGCCGCGGCGACGCCCTGGACCAGCGGGTGCTCTCTCCTCGAGAACCCAGGTCGGGTAGTACTTGGGCTGCTGCGCTCGGTGGCCGCGCCAGCTGAGGGCGTCGTAGTCGAGCAGCTCGACCTCGGCGTCGCCGAGGTGGGGGAGTGACCGAAGCTCGGTCAGGGCGGTTTCCTGAGTCTCGCCGACGGTGAGTCGGCGGTCGATGGTGATCCGCGCCGAGTCCGGCACCGCGTTGAGCGACGGGGTGGTGCACTCGATGAAGGAGACGATCACCGAGCCAGTGCCGAGGAAGTCATCGTGGGCGAGTCGGGTGTTGAGCTCTTCGACATCAGAGATGATCGGCGCCATCTTGTAGAGCGCGTTGACGCCGAGGGCGGCGTGGGCGCCGTGCGCCGAACGCCCCTTGGTGGTGATGGTCGCCTCGAGCCGGCCGCGCTGGCCGCGGTAGACGTTGAGATCGGTGGGCTCTCCGAGGACGACATAATCAGGTCTTATGTTTTCGCGTTCGATGAGGTGGAGCATGCAGTAGCCGTCGCAGTCCTCCTCCATCACCGACGCGGAAAGGTAGAGGGTCACTGCCTCGGGCCAGCCGTGGTCGGCGAGGATCCGCGCGCCGTAGGCCATGGCGGCGATGGCCGGCAGCTCGTCCACCGCACCCCGACCCCAGATCTTGCCGTCTTCGTGTTTGCCCTCGAAGGGGTCGAAGTCCCAAGCGCGCGGTCACCGACACCGACGCAGTCGATGTGGCCGTCCATGAGGATCTTGATCGGTCCGTTGCCGATGCGGGCGACGACCGGTCCCGAGGCCGTCGAGGTACGCCTCGTCGAATCCGAGGGCCTCGTACTCGGCGAGCACCCGCCGGCAGCGCGCCTCTTCGTGACCGCTCTCGGCGGGGATGGCGATGATGTCGCGGAGAAAACGGATGATCCTGTCTTGGTAGGATTCTGGCGGCATGCAGAGAGCGGCGGCGCCGCGGTCGGTGGGCATGTCAATCCTCCTAGGCTCGGCTGTGACGAAGCCGAGCGGTACTATAATCCGCTCGGCCCGCGTTTGACGACGGGCGAGGAGGAATACCCCCATGCCGACCACCGACCAGGTGCTCGAGAACACCATCCAGCGCTGCCGCGAGCGTGACATCATCATCCCGACCTTCAGCGAGATGCGGAATCCCGAACTGGTCCCCGAGGGCATCAGGAAGAACTCGCGTCCATCGGGTTGTGGGATCTCAACCCGCGCAACCTCTTCCGCATCACCTGGAAGAACGAGCCGGTGGCAACCGGCGGCGGTTTCGGCGAGGTCAACTTCCTCGATCTGCCCTCGGAGCTCACCGGTGTCGAGGCGCGGATCATCATGCTGGTCGGCAAGTTCTTCCCGACGGGCGCGCACAAGGTCGGCGCCACGTTCGGACCGCTGGTCGAGAAGCTGGTTCGCGGCGCCTTCGACCCCACCACCCAGAAGGCGCTCTGGCCGTCGACGGGAAACTACTGCCGCGGCGGCGCCTACGACGCCGCGTTGCTGGCGTGCCCCTCCATCGCGGTTCTTCCCCAGGGGATGTCCCGCGAGCGCTTCGACTGGCTCGAGAAGGTCGGCTCCGAGATCTTCGCGACCCCCGGCTCCGAGTCCAACGTCAAGGAGATCTACGACAAGGTCAAGGCGCTCAAGGCCGAGCGCGGCGATGAGATCGTGGTCCTCAACCAGTTCGAGGACTTCGGCAACGCCGTCTGGCACTACGCGTGCACCGGCCCCGCCATGGAGGAGGTCTTCAACCAGGTCAGGACCGACACCCAGCGATTCGCCGGCGTTTGTCTGACCCAGGGCTCGGCCGGGACGCTCGGTTCCGCCGACTATCTGCGCGAGGTCTATCCGCGGCTCAAGGTCGTCGCCGCCGAAGCGCTCCAGTGCCCGACCCTGCTCTACAACGGCTACGGCGCGCATCGGATCGAGGGCATCGGCGACAAGCACGTGCCGTGGATCCACAACATGAAGAACACCGATGTCGCGGTGGGGATCGACGACGAGGCCTGCATGCGTCTGCTGCGGGTCTTCAACGAGCCCGCCGGTCGCGCGTATCTCGAGGCGGTCGGCGTCGACCGGGATCTCATCGGTCGCCTCGATCTGCTCGGGATCTCGTCCATCGCCAATCTCCTCACCGCGGTCAAGACCGCGAAGTACTTCGAGCTCGGCGCCGACGACGTGCTCTTCACCGTCGCCACCGACTCCATGGAGATGTACGGCTCCCGTCTCGAGGAGGAGAACAGCGAGCACGGCGATTTCACCGCGGCTCGCGCCGAAGCGCTGCACGAGCGCTATCTCCTCGGCGCCGCCATCGACCACGTTCTCGAGCTCTCGTACTGGGATCGCAAACGGCTGCACAACCTCAAGTACTTCACCTGGGTCGAGCAGCAGGGCAAGACCGTCGAGGAGCTCAACGCCCAGTGGGAGGACGACGACTACTGGACGAGCCGGCTCGGGGCCTGGCGCGAGTGGGACGAGCGCATCGAGGCGTTCAATGAGCGGACGGGGCTGCTTCAGCGGTATCGTTGACGCAGATAGCCAAATTCTCAATTCTTAATGCTCAATTCTTAATTGCATCGCAGAAATGCTGGGAACTAGTTGCGATGGTAATTAAGAATTCAGAATTAAGAATTGAGAATTCGGGCCTGCCGTCGGCAGTCCGGACTGCGTGCTATTCTCGGCCTGTCCGGCAAAGACCACAATCGAGAGTGGAGACCCCCGTATGACGAGTCCGATTGACGGCTTTTGGAATGATGCCGAGGCGGCGCTCAGCGGTCTCGGGGAGTTCCTGCTGCGCGCCTATCAACAGGCCCAATGAGCACCCGGAAATCGCACCGGGCGATTGCGCCCCCCAAATCCGGCCCGAGAGGTCAGATCGAAGATCACGATCTTCCAGGACTATGTGGCGAGCGAGCGGCGGGCCATCGAAGCCCGGATCGTAGGTATTCCGAATCGCCCAGAGGTTTCGCTGGAAACTAAGAGCTGAGCCTCTTGCAAAATTCCCGTTTCTCGGAGGATCGTCGTCAGTGGTCTCTCGCCGGCGGGGGCGCCGGCGCCACAAAGGGCCGATATTCATTGTGGGGCCGGCGCCCCGCCGGCCTGGGGCCGCGGCGGAACGGTAGACAGCTCCGTCAACACTCCGAATTTTGCAAGAGGCTGAACTGAGAACTGAAACCCGCCGTCAGTCGTTGGTGTGTCCCGGCCGGTCAGGGAATGAAACCCGCCACAGACCGCTCGGACCCGACCCGACCGGCGCCACTGTCGCACCCTCAACCCGCAGCGGTCCGACCAGGGGCTGGAAGTGATCCTGCGGGGCCAAAAGAAGGACTCCGTTTCGGGCCAGGTCGCTCAGCTCTCGAACTGTGGTCTCAGACGGCCACCCGTCGTCGGTCCGACGAAGCAGGCTCGCCGGAACAAAGCTCAGCCGAGCGGGCTCGGCGACCGGGCGACCGGCCATCTCGGCCAGCGCGAGTTCGCCGGCCAGCCGATGGCCTTCGGTGATTCCCAGGATCACCGGTTCCCGCTCGAGGAGGATCTGACGCACGATCGCCGCTCTCGGGACCGCAAGAACATCCGGCGCAGGGTACATCAGAGACACGTCTCGAAGAGCGGCCAGGACCACCAGCGAAACTCCCGCCACCGACAGGAGCCGGCGGCCGAGACCGCAGTCGCGGGCAACCGCGGCGGCGTCGCGAAGTCCCAGCGCGATCCAGACCGCGATCGGAATGGTCAGCAGGACCATGCGGGGAGCGTCCGCCCTGGTGGTGAGCAGGATCGGCAAAGTGGCCGACAGAGCCGTGCCGAGGAGCAAGGCATGGCATGCCTCTTTCCATCGCCGGATCGACGTGACCAGACCCCATCCCAGGAACGGCAGGAGCGGGGCGAAGAAGAAGGGCGCCAGGGGGGGATCCTGATGAACGACGGTGCGGCTCGTCGGGTGGGAGGAAAAGGACATCCCGAGCACCGCGGCAGCCTCGGGCAGGGTGGTCTTGAGCATCCCGCGCGCAAGCTCGCAACGCCCGCCGAAACTGTGCTCGGGCGCGCGTCGCTCAGCAAACCTCTTCTGGAAAGATCGGTTGAGGGTCAGAACCTGTTCCCCCCGAGCGTCGAGAAACCGGCCGAGCGATCCGTGGGCATATTGCAGCGCTGCGAGCCCAAGGAGACATGCGAGAAAGGTCGCAAGGGCGAGGATCCGACCCCGCTCCCGACGGCCGGGGCGCAGCAGGACCAGCGCGACGGTCAGACCCGCCAGGGTCAGCGCGGCCAGGCGTCCGGGCGAGTAGCCGAAGGTGGCGAGGGCGACAGCGGCGGCCGCGAGAACTCCGAACCACGGCCGGACCGATGCGCCATCGGCGATGATCGTGCATGCCACGATCGCCAGGGTCACCGCCAGGAACGTGGCGGATACATCCACCCCGTACCTCCCGTAGAAGATGAAGGTCGACTGGAGGGAGGCGACCGCAACCGTCAACAACCCCACAGCGCGGCCGCCGGCGTGGCGCCCGAGACGGGCGAAGACCGGCAAGGCCGCGAGAGCGAAGAGCGCCGCCGGAAGCCTGAGGGTGAGCGTCGAAACCGCTGCCGAAGACAGGAGGATGTAGGTTGCGGATCCGTAAAGGAGTGAGTCCCAGCTGGTGCTCAGAAGGCCATAGTTCCACCACAGGCGTTGCCCGGCGAAGCTCCACCAAACAGTGTGGTCCCGATGGGCCCGGAGAAAACCCTCGATGGTCTCGGGCTCCCAGGCCATCAGCGAACCCGAGTAGCTGCCGAGCCGGAACAGAATCATCGCGGCGGCGAGGGCGGAGGCGGTCAACGCCGCCCAGCGGAGGACACGAACCGATTCCTCGGAGGGCGGCCGAGATCCTGCCTCGAGAACCGCGGCGGCCAGACCGGCCACGAGAACTGCGACCGGTATCCAGGCGTCTGCCGTCTCGGAGATCAACAGGCTCGCCAGCACCCAGACCATCGCCACCGAAACCGCAGCGACTCCCGGCCAGTAGCGGTGGCGGAGTTCCGATCCTCGCTTGATCAAAGCTACCGCCGTAACGGCGGCAACCGTCAGAAGCATGAAAGCCGCGATCCCTCTCGAGGGAATCGCCGACGCGATCTGTCCAAGGTGCTCGGCGGAGATCATGGCTTGAGAGACTCATGATACTCCGGGCGGCACCATGCCCTGGTCGCTCTCTCTGGTCGAGGAAGAGGAGAGGGTCTAATTATGAATTTTGAATTGTGAATTATGAATTGCAGAAGCCCCTCAGCGCCCTCGTGAGCATCTGTGATGGAATTCATAATTCATAATTCAGAATTCAAAATTCATAATTATGTGTGTCAGGTCCACTCCGGCTGATCGACTTCGTCGTCGAGGGCCTTGATCCTACGGCCGAGTTCATCGATGAAGGCGCGGTGGTCGTCAATGCCGTAGAACGGTTCCCCAACGGCGACATCGACGAAGAACGGAACCGGGATGAAGTGCCCCCTGGGCAGGCTCTTGCCGAGCCCGTGCAGAAAGACCGGCACCACCGGCACCCGTGGGAAGCGTTTGGCGAGGTGGGCGACCCCGGTCTTGAGTCCCACCATGTGTTCGGGTTCGCCGCGGGTGCCCTCGGGGAAGAGGATCACCACGTCGCCCGCAGCGAGGGCGTCGGCGGCGCCGGCGAGCGGATCGTCGTCGACTGAGGAGCGTCCGCTGCGGTGGACCGGGATGATCCCGATGACGGTCTGCGAGAACCAGGCCACCAGGGGATTGGCGAGGAAATAGTCGGCTGCGGCGACAGGCCGGATCTGCGGGATCAGCCGATAGGGCAGCAGGGACATCAATACGAGGGTGTCGAGATGGCTGTTGTGATTGGCGACGAGGATGGCCGGGCCGCGGTCGGGCAGCCGTTCGCGGTGGCGGATCTTGAGCCCGAGCCCGACCAGGATCAGCGGGCGCACCAGCAGCCAGGAGAAGGCGTGTCGGAGAAGCCGGGTCACGGGACCTGGGGATCGGGTCCGATCCGCCATCAGAAATAGAGATAGTAGACGAAGTGAAAGAAGAGCGGCGCGGTGTAGGTCAGGCTGTCGATCCGGTCGAGGATGCCGCCGTGTCCCGGCAGGAGATCACCCGAGTCCTTGACCCCGAGATCGCGTTTCAAAGCCGAGACGACGACATCGCCGACAAAGCCGCTGAGCCCGATGATGACTCCGGCGCAGATCGCCCAGCCCTTGGGTGAGAGGCGTCAGGTACGGCGCCAGGACGACGGCCAAAACGGTGGTCGTGGCGAGCCCGCCGAGGAGCCCTTCCGCGGTCTTGCCCGGGCTGACCGTGGGCACCACTTTGTGCCGTCCGAGTGATTTTCCCCAGAGAAACTGAGCGACATCGTTGAATTGGGTGAGAAAGACGAGGTAGAGCACCAGCGCCGGGCCGCCACCGTTGGGGTTGACGGTCGCGGGAACGACGAGAAGGAAAGCGACGTGGCTGATCGAGAAGACCGTCGCCATGAGACCCCAGTGCAGGGTTCCGGCGGCGCGGAGAAAGCCATCGGTGACGCCGATGAGAACCATGCACATGGGAAGGAAGAGAAAGAGATAGACCGGGATCCAGATGATGAACATCCCGTACCACTCGAGCCCGATCCAGAGATACTGGGCCGGGATTGAGAGATAGGCCCAGAGCAGCACCGAGCGATCGGCCCGGCGGGTCGGGATGAGCGAGAGATACTCCTTGAGGGCGAGGAAGCTGACAAAGGCGAAGAAGGCGAGCGAGACCCGGCGGTCGAGGACCATCGCGGTGGTGAAGATCGCGACCATGACCCACCAGCTGCGGATCCGCGCCGGGACATCCCCGAGATCGACGCCGGGTTTCGCCTTGCGGATCAGCCAGACGACGATGGTGGCGATGATCAGCAGCGCGAAGATTCCACCGAGTCCCATGAGAAGATTGGGGTGGAGCCGGCCGAGGATTGGACTCATCCTTCAATCTCCTTCAGGGCTGCGCGGGTGCGGTTGCGGATGGTCAGCATCTCGGCGACTGCGATCGCAGCGAGCCCGCCGCTGATCCACGGCGTTCCCGCCGGCCACAGCGCCGCGACGATGGCAAGCGCGGAGAGCCAGAATGCGCGGTCGCTCTTGCCCATGGGTCCGTCGTAGCGGCGCGAGGCGCCGACCGTCGCGGCGGTGATACCGACGAGTTCGGTCAGCCCGGCCAGGACCACCACCATCAATACGAGCCAGGGGTGGAACGACGGCACCAGCGCGAGGGGAAGATAGAGGGCGATGTCGCCGGCGACATCAGCTGCCTCGTTGAGGATTGCCCCCAGGGGTGTGGCCATGTCGTGCTCGCGCGCCATCATCCCGTCGATGGCGTTGAGCGCCATGCGGACGAAGAGCACGACCGGCAGGGCGAGGAGCGGCCACGGCGAGTTCGGCCAGCGGCCGATGGCCGTTCCGGCCGCCGCCGACAGCAGAATCGCGGAGATGGTCACCGAGTTTGGAGAAGCGCCCATGCGAACGAGGGCGCGAACCACCGGCCGGAGCAGGTTCTGAAAAGCCGGTTTGATGTCGTAGATCGAGGGCATCAGTCTGCCGTCACTGCTCGGTTTCGGCCGGAACCGGGCGATCGGTTGGCGACGAGTTCGCGGTCGGGGCGGGTGATCCGGTGACCGGGAATGTGCTGCACACGGCGGAGCCGGTGACGGGAAACTGCACGGGGTCGCCGCAAAGGGCTGCGATGAGGCGGGGATCAGTCGCCAGAACGTCGGCCCTGACACACTCATTGCTCGCGGTTGCGATGAGCACCTGATTCCGGTACTCGATACAGGCGGTGGAGCACCGGCAGAGGTGGGGGTGAGCGAGGAAGAGATCGGCGCCCAGCCTCCGGGCCTCGGCGCGATCGATGGGTCGGACATGCCCCCTGAAAAACCGCGGTCGGGGCTGGCGTCGCCGGACCTGGGGATCGATCAGGCCCCACTGATCGAGGATGGTCAGCTTCGAGAAGTAGCCGATGGTGCCGATGAGGGTCGTGGCGACCTTGGTGTCGGGAGGAAGGTGGGCGAGGCTCCGGCCAACCCGGGTGCCGATCTCGGTGTAGGTGTTCATCTCCTCGAGAGTCTGCATGTAGAACTTCGATTCCATGATCGGTGATTTCAAGCTGAGACCGATGACTACGGAGATCAGGCCGAGCCGTTCCCATCGTTTTGGTGCCAGTTCTACAACGGCGCAGGCGGCGGCAAAGACCACCATCGGCACGATCTGCAGAGCGAGCCGGTAGCCCATGAAGTCGCCGCCGACCTTGATCAGAAAGAGGCAGTAGGCGAAGACCGTCAGCAGCGAGTAGGAGGCGATCCTGCGGTCAGCTTCGCCCGTGTTTCGCCGAAGCAGCAGAACGACGAGCAACAGGACGCCGGCGGGCACCACGGGATAGCTGTAAAAAAAGGCCCAGATGTAAGCCCATCCGGCGTCGAGGTGGAGCGAGTCGGCGCCCTTCGCCCAGTACGGGTTCGGCAGCACGCTGCCGAAGTATCTGAGCTTGAAGATCGCGTACGCGGCCCCGCCCACGATTGCCGGGGTCGCCATGATCGCGCCGCTGAGCAGACCGATGCGCCAGTCGGAACGCTCCCTGGCGGAGCTGATGATCGCCACAGCGATCATCGCTGCACCGGGAACGACACCGTCGGGACGGGTGAGAAACAGAGCCACCGGGACGGCACCGAGTGCGAGCAGCGACGGCACCGTCTGGAGATTGGCGGCAGCGAGGGCCAAACCCCCGGCGAGGATCAGCAGCGCAAAGAAGTGGGTCTCGAGACCCGACCCGGCGGTCGCGGCGAAACCTCGGGTGGTGACAAGCACGATCAACATCACCGATGCCAGGACACGCTGACCCGGGTCGAGTCGCAATCGGAATCGCGGCGTCCAGATCGCCGCCCAGCAGAGCGCGATTGTCGCCAGATAGGCGGCCACGCCGAGCGGCGGGCCGAGGAGGTGCGGGGCAACGCCGAGGACGCTGCCGGCGGCGAGCGCCATCACCCAGAGGAAGTTACTGAATCCCTCGACCCTTTCACCGGGATTGAAGACCAGCCCTTCGCTGTCGGCGAGGTTGACCGCATAGCGATAGGAGATATAGGCGTCGTCAAACTGGTAGCGGTGCTTGTTCCACACCACGAACGCGCCGATGAGCAGGATCACCAGGAGGGTCCAGGCGATGATGGGGAGGCGTTCCGATCCGGGTGTTCCGATCTCCGGCTCCAAACGGCCGCTGTCGGTCGGCGCCGGTAAATCGCGTGGTGGATAGTCCTCCATCGCTGCCAGTATAGCGGTCGGCGGGGTCGGGAGCCTCGCGGTGTCAGTGCGGGCGAGACGCTTGGGCTTCGGGAAGGGATCTTTTCGTCGGCCTCTCCAACCACGCGGGTGGCTCGGGCAGGCGGATGAGATCGAAAAGGGCCGCGACGAGTTCACCGTGTTCGCCCGCCCGATGCGGACTCGCGAACTCCCAGACGATCTCACCGCTCGCGGTGACCTCGAAGGCGCGCCCGGCGCAGGTCTCGGTGATGAGGGTGTTGCCGTTGGGCATCCGGGTTTCGGTGCCGCAGTAGACCGAGTAGAAAGTCTCGGGAGGATCGCCCTGGTAGGACCAGACGATGTCACAACTCGGCGGGTTGAGCTCCAAGACCCGGCTCGCCGTCCCGAGCCCCCGGTTGTCGAAGAGCAGGAGGTTGCCGTTGTCGAGGACGGTCGGTTCGTGTTGCCATTTCCAGGACCCGGTGGCGGCCCAGACAATGGTCTCGGAATCCGGATCGAGAACAGCGATGGTGTCGAGATGGCGGATGGACAAAAGGATGTTCCCAAGTCGGAATCGATCTCCGTGCATCGCCATGCGATGGTCGAGAATTTCGATGGTGTTGGTGTGGAAGAGATCGCCATGGGGGTTCGTGAGTTGTCCGACCAGCGACCGGTACTCATCGGATCGAAGGAACGCATCGAGGATCGAGATGCTGCGTTTTTCGACCCCGTTCGGTGAGAGCACGGTGACAAAGTCCTCGATCACCGGCTGCCGTCGGTTGAGCCGGGGCCGGTTCCGGCGTTGTCGGGTGAGCACATAGATCGTGCCGTCGGCCAGCACGTCAAGGTCGTGGTGGGCCTTGCCGTCATACCACCACAGCAATCGTGAGTTGAGATCGACCTTGGCCAGGCCGAGGTCCTCGTAGATCGCCAGCAGGCTGCCGTCGTCGAGCAATCTGACCCGGCGCCACGAGCCCGAGAACCACGGGTGAGGGTTGGGGATGGGATTCTGGACCTGGTTGTAGGGCAGCCGCCAGGTGTGCAGCAGGGTCCCCGACATGTCCATGAGATACGCCGCCGTGTCGTGGCCCGAGCAATAGAGATTGACGCCTTCCTGCGCCCGGGCGGGGTCGTGGACGATGACACCGGTCAGCGAGGAGGCCGCCTGGTATCCGGGGGCGTATCCGAGGGCCTCGAGCTCGGCGGCGATCTCGGGAGAAGTCGACGCATCTGCGGTGCGCGCGCATCCAGTGGCCGGTCATGCCGGGTTCCCAGTCGTTCGGCGTGGGGTCGATCGACGCCGCGACGTCGACCGGCGCCGTTTCTCGGGCGGGGTCGCCGCACGCTGTCGTGGTCGCGGCAGATGGCGAGGAGGACGACGGCGACCCGGGCGAAGAGGACCGGGCTGCGGAGGTTCGAGAGTCGTGGTCGAATTTCGTTGTCGATGGACCCATTGGGAATCGCGGGGATGACTGGAGAGGTCGTTGTCTCTGAGGTGGGCGATCACGAGGACCTGGTACAGACGCCCCGAGAGAACCGCCTTGACGGAGGGCGGAGTGTCGATGTCACGCAGCGGGGTGGTCAGCCGATCGAGGAGGCGCCGTCTCTCCGCCGCCTCGAGTTCCGGATTCGCCTCCACAGTCCACTGCCACAACTGCTGGTGGAGGTTCCATGCGGTGTCTCGGAAGATCGCGGCAAGCTCGCCCTCCTGGGCCCTGACGTACTGACGGGAGGCGAGGACCATCAGCCCCTCGCTGATGCCACCGGTGAGGACCCGCATGGCCAGTTCCCGGGGGTCGCATCCCTCGAAGAGTTGTTCCAGGACAACGCCGCCGACGGCGCCGATGTCGAGTTTCGACGCCAGATGGTTGAGATCGCGGGACGAGGTCGTTGTGGCGAACCGGTCGAGAAAAGCGTGGAAATCACCGATGATCTGAAGCAGGCGGGAATCCGTGGGAACGCCCCGCTCGAGGAGATCGGCCCTGAAGCTCCCACAGAGCCTCTGGTGTCGGCGAGGTCAGGACCTGTCTCAGGGCGCTCGATGAAATCATGGAATGAGTTTACATCGACGGACGGTGGCCCGACCCGCGGCGGGTCCGTGTACACTCCTCGCCATGGAACATCTCACCACCATCGACCTCGGGTTTCAGGGATTCAGCCAGGTGATCGCGGCGTTTGCCGCGCCGACGGGTGACGGACGGTTCGTGCTCTTCGAGAGCGGGCCGGCGAGTTCCGTCGCAGCCGTGGAGCGCGCCGTCGCCGATCTCGGATTCACCGTTGATGATCTGGCCGCGATCTTCGCCACCCACGTCCATCTCGACCATTCCGGTGGCGCCGGGGTCCTGGCGCGGCGGACCGGGTGCATGGTCTATGCTCATCCCGCCGGGGTGGCCCACCTGATCGACCCGAATGCCAAGCTCCTGCCGAGCGCCGAGCGGCTTTACGGCGACCGGCTCGAACCGCTGTGGGGAAAGACCGAGGGCGTGCCGTCACGACAGCTCAAGATCGTCGGGCACGGCGAGAAGATCGTCCTGGGAGAGCTCGCGGTATCGGCCTGGCACACACCGGGTCACGCGGTCCACCATATCGCCTGGCAGGTCGGTGGCGATGTGGTCACCGGGGATGTCGGTGGGATCCGTTTTCCCGGCGCCGACCACGTCGCACCTCCCATGCCGCCGCCCGACATCGATGTCGATCTCTGGCGGGAGAGCATCGATCTGATTCGGGGGTTGCGACCCAAACGGCTGCTGCTGACCCACTACGGCGCCTTTGACGATCCCATCCGTCACCTCGATGAACTCGAGGAGCGGCTGTCACCTCCCATGCCGCCACCCGACATCGACGTCGATCTCTGGCGGGAGAGCCTCGATCTGATTCGGGGGTTGCGACCCAAGCGGCTGCTGCTGACCCACTACGGCGCCTTTGACGATCCCATCCGCCACCTCGATGAACTCGAGGAGCGGCTGCTGCGCTGGACCGCCATCGCCGAGAGCGTCGTTGCGGATGGCGGCGGCCGCGAGGATCTCGCCGGATCTCTGGCAGTCCTCGACGAAGAGGAAATCGCCGCCGAGGGGCTGGCCGAGGACATCGTGGCGCGCTACCGCCACCTCTGCCCCATGGCCGAGAACTCCGCCGGGCTGTACCGGTACGTCGCCAAGCGGGCCGCGTCGTCGGGCTGATACGAACCGCAAAGACGCCAAGAACGCAAAGACCGACGCACGATGAGACGCGGTGAGATCGCCAGCGGCGATCTCACCGCGTCTCATGAACTGCGATGCTTGGCGATCTTCGCGTCTTTGCGGTTTAACCCTACGGCGACACCCTTCCACTCGACTGCCGCGGCGCCTCATGGGTCGGCGTCAGATCGACCCGATGCCGCAATCGAGGTATCCAAGAGGCTGAGCGGCGACGATTCGGCGGCGATCCGTCTGCTAGGATAATGGTCTCAACGGAGGTCTGAGATGGCAAAGGCGCGTTCCGTCATTCTTGGTGTTGGATGTCTGGTTTTGGTCATAGGGGTTGTCTTGGCGGCGCTGCTGATACGGGGGCTTTCCAAACCCAAGATGCCGTCAGACGCGGTTCTGGCCATCAACTTCTCGGGACCCATCGCCGAGGTCACGGCGGACGATCCCTTCGCCGAGATGATGGGGGACCAGGTCATGAGCCTGAGCGATCTCCGGCGAGCGTTGAACCGTGCCGCCGAGGATGACCGCATTCGCGGAGTGCGGATCAGGATCGGCACGTTCGGGGGTGGATTCGCCGTCGCCCAGGAAATCCGCGACCTGCTGCAGAGAGTACGGGCCGGGGGAAAGTGGATATCCGCCTATCTCGATACTGCGGGTGAGTTTGCGCCCGGAAATTCGGTCTACTATCTCGCCTCGGCGTGTGACGAGATCTCGCTCCATCCCGGCGGGGACATCAACCTCATCGGGTTCTCGGTACGATCGCCGTTCATCCGCGGCACCTTCGACAAATTGGATATCCGGCCGGAGTTTCCGGGCCGTGGCGCCTACAAGACCGCTCGATTCATGTACACCGAAAAGGACTTCACCCCCGAAGCGAGAGAAATGACCGAGTGGCTGGTGGGATCGCTCTTCGATCAGCTGGTCGATGGCGTCGCCCAGGGGCGGGGCATGGAGCCCGGCCAGATTCGCAACATCATCGATCGGGGACCGTTCCTCGGTGAAGAGACCCAGGAGGCCGGCCTCGTCGACCATCGCGAGGACTGGACGAGCTTTGTCGAACGGATCGACGAGAAGGCGGAGTCGGCCAAGGTGGTCGGCTACAAGCACTACTTGGCACGGGTCGGGGGCCCATCGCACGGGGCAAAGATCGCCGTGGTGACGGCGGTCGGCGCCATCATGCGGGGCGAGAGCCGCCGCGAGTTCAACCCGCTCTTAGGGATGAACGACGTCATGGGTTCGGAGACCATTGCGGCCGCTTTTCGCGCAATTCGCAAAGACGACGACATCAAGGCCGTCATCTTCCGTATCGACTCCCCCGGAGGCAGCGCCCTGGCATCGGAGATCATCCGTGAGGAAATGGCCCGGACCGCCGAGGAGATCCCCGTCGTCGTGTCCATGAGCAACGTCGCCGGCTCGGGCGGTTACTGGATCACCTGCGGCGCCGATCGGATCGTCGCCGACCCGGGCACTATCACCGGATCCATCGGGGTGCTGACGGGCCACCTCAACATGGAGGGTTTCTACAAGGACAAGCTCGGTGTCACCTTCGGCAAGATCGACTTCGGCGCCAACGCCGATATCTACGGTTCGCTCGAGGACTGGGACGACCAGCAGCGCGCCATCGTCGACCGGGTTTTGGACGGAATCTACGACCGTTTCGTAACCCTCGTGGCCGAGTCCCGGGGGATGTCATGGGATGAAGTCGACGCCATCGGCCGCGGCCGGGTCTTCACCGGCGACCAGGCGGTCGAGAACGGTCTGGTGGACGAGCTCGGTGGATTCGACACCGCCCTCGCCCAGGCCCTGGAGCTTGCCGGACTCGATCCCGACGCCGGGATCCGTCTGATGGACTTCCCCAAGACCAAACCCTGGTGGCAGCAGCTCGTCAACAAGAAGTCCGACAACGAGGTGGCGGTCGAGTCGATGCTGCGGGAATACCAGACCTTCGTCACCACGGGCCAGGCCCCGTTCCAGGGCGAGGTCCGGATGCTGCCGTTGGTGCTGGAGTAGTCGCTCGTGAATTGAACCGCAAAGACGCAAGGAACGCAAAGCATCGCAATCGAACCGGCCCTTTCTTCTGGCGGTCAAACCGCAGAAAGAAAGGGCCGGTTCATGTGATGACCTTAGCGATCTTCGCGTCTTTGCGGTCTTTTCAGCGCGTCGCCGTCCACCTCGCGATGATCTCGGCCACCGGTTCGACGGCTTCGATCCCGGCGACGCTTTTGCCGGCCTGGAGGTAGTCTTTGTGCGAGACCACGCCGCGCTGATTGGCCTTCTTGAGTCGGAAGAACGAACGAATCGAGTACAGCGCGCGCACGCGGTGTTTGATTTTCGGGTGGGTGAGCAGCCAGTGCTCGAAGCGTCCGGCCTCGGTGCCCTCGCGCTCCACATGTACAGTGCGAATAACCGACACCGGGACACCGGTGATCTTGTGGGTCAGGACGATGTCGTCTTCGTTCGCCTCGATGATCGCCTGTTTGTACCCGGCCGACTCGGTGCACTCGGTGGTGGCGATGAGCCGGGTGCCGATCTGAACCCCGACATAGCCCATCTCGAGGGCGCTGTGATAGTCGGCCGCATTGCCGATTCCGCCGGCGCAGACCACGGGCAGCCCGAAATCGCTGATCTCGTCGAGCAGCGCCTTCGGGGAGAGCGACCCTGCGTGGCCGCCGGCGCGGCCGTTGACCGCGATGAGGCCATGGACACCGGCTTCCACTGCCTTGTCGGCCCACTTTCTCTCGGTAACATCGTGGAAGACGAGCCCTCCGTGCGGCGCTACCGCGTCGACGATCCAGCGGGGGTTGCCGAGGGATGAGACAAAGAACCGGATGCCCTCTTCGAGAGCGATCTCGAGCCACTGCCGCATCCGTTCGAGATAGCGGTCCGACGATTTCTCGGTGAGGACATTCATCCCGATGGGTCCGTCGGTCAGACTCCGGATCCGTCTGATGCCGTCGCGAAAATCGAGACCGTGGACATAGACCAGCGAAACCGGTTGCAGAACCCCTATGCCGCCTGCAGACGACACCGCCGCAACCAACTCGGGGTTTGAGCAGGGATACATGGCGCCGCCGATGATCGGGTGGCGGATGCCGAGCATCTCGGTGAGAACGGCTGATCCTGAAAATGGGTTCATCCGGAGATCGTAGTACAGATCGGATGGGACGGGGCCACGAACGTTGCGCCACTCTTGCTCATTGTTCCTGCGGAGCGAGCATGAAGCCCGGGCCGGCGCCGCCGGCCCGGGCGGATGAGATTAGCTCCAGCGCCGCATTGCGAACAGGCCGATCACCACCAGCAACCCGACGAAAATGGCAATCCCGTAGGGATTCAGTGTCGGGACCGCCGGCTCCGGTGGCGGAGGACCGCCCGTCGGCGAGAACACCGAGTAGTGCGAGTAGGTGACGTTGCCGTCCGCGGGAACGGTGAAATCCCAGCTGATGCCGGCGCCCGTGTCGATGAACTCGTCGTAGCGGGTGGTGTCATTAAACGGCTGGTGGGTTCCGATCGCGGCCCACACCTCGTCGTAATCGGCCTGGTAGTAGTTGTTGCCGCCGGTAATCGGGTCGAGCAACTCGATCCGGCCCAGCGGGATGTTGTTTGGATTGGCGGAACACCCCACGGAGGTCCCGGACTGCATGCCGTAACTTTCGTCGCTGCCGGCGAGGTAGCAGTCCATCGCGCGGTAGAGGATGCCGCTGATCTGCCCGCCTGTGGGATTGGTGTTGAGGAGCGTCACGTCGGTGCGGTAGCGCTCCTCGCCGACAACGTAGCTGTCGACCTGGGTGATGCGCAAACCGGTCGCACCGACGTCCACGACCGTGGTGACACTGTACGGATCGCCGGCGGTGCCCGAGCCGGTGACCCCGGTCTGACTGACCTGGGTCATGACCGTGTAGGTGCCGATAGAGCCGGTCGCAGTACCGCCGTGATCGGAGAAATCGGGCGCGTAGAGTTCAGTGCCGACGACCACGAAGGTGCCGTAGTCGCCCGGGATGGTGTCCTCTGGGTACACCTGGTAGTCCGAGTCGGTAATGTAGGAGATCTGAGTGGCGGCATCGACCCCGACGAAGATCTGGTCGAGCGGGCCGGCCGAAGCGATGGTTCCGTAGGCGGTCTCCACGCCTTCGGTGACCACGCCTTTTCCGTTGTCGGCGAGCGCCGCGAAAGAAACGGTCAGCACCATGGCCAACAGGCCGACCCAGAGTGGACATCTCGCGGCATTTCGAAGCGATGACAGATTCATTGAATGGACCCCTTTCAACATGGACTCTTTCCATCGACCTACCACGGTGGTTCGTGGATGGTACTGATATTCGATTTCCAGTCTCATTATCATTACTGAGGTCATCATACACCCGGTGTCAACCTGTCTCGAGCCCGAGGAGCCGGACATTCGCGCTATCCTGTTCACGTGATCAATAGCGAGGCATCGAAGGTCATCGTGTGCCGTGGCGCGCTCGCCACCGAGCGCCGCCTGCTCACCGAGCTCGATGCGTTGATCCCCGATGGTCTCGAAGACCTCGCCCTCCCGGTCCGCATTATTGTTCCCTCCCGGAGCCTGAGGCTGCACCTGCTGCGCCGGTTGGTCCGTGACCGGGGAGCGGTCACCGGTGTGGTCATCCAGACCATGGGCGGACTGGCGAGGGAGATCATGGAACGGTCGGGCCGGCCGCTTCCCGGCGGTGAGGCCGGCTTCGAGGTTATGGTTCGGCGTTTCGCCGAAATCGAGCCCGTTCTTGCGGCCGAGCTCGAGGACCTCAGCGATGGCTACGACGTGGTTCAGGGTGCGGTCCGGGATCTGGTGGACGCGGGTTTCGAGCCGGCGCACGAGGAGGGCGTCCTCGATCGATTGGCCGAACTCGCCAACGTGGTCCCCCGGTCGAATCGGGAGCGCGCCGCCGCGCTGATCCGCGTGGCCACGAGGGCCTTGGAGAGCGTCGAGATCACCCACGCCGAACCCCAGGCCGCGCGATACAAACGCGCCACCGAGGCGTTGCGCGACCACGGGGCGGCGTCACTTCCGTCACGCGGAATACTGGTCCACGGCTTTGCCGATCTCACCGGCGTGGCGGCGGATCTGCTGACAACGGTTCTCCGGGAGATGGGTGGAGTGGTCCTGGTGGACCGGGTTCCGGATCCGTCACAGCCGGAGCGGAGCGATTCGGGAAACTCGTTCCTCGATCGACTGGAACTCGCAGTGGGCGGGCTGAAGCGGGAGGAGGACGACGCGACAACGCCGCCGCCCGGGATCGACTTCGCCGACGCGCCCGATGTGGAGGCCGAAGCGCGGTGGGTGGCGGAGACGGTTCGATCGATCCTCGATGGCGGAGACGAACCGGAGGACATCGGGGTGGTGGCGCGCCACCTCGGTCAGCTCGGGCCGGCGCTGCGGCGGCACATGGGTCGTCTCGGGGTGCCCTTTTCGGGAGTGGGTGCACAGGTCCCCGGCGGTCTGCTGCGGCGCAAGGCGCGCCGTCTCGCCGATCTGCTGCGCCGGGGCGGTCGCGCCGAACTCGATCTCTGGCTCGAGGTCGTCGATGACCTCGATGGGGGAACCGAACTCCTGCTCGGGATGCGGGTCTTGTCGCTCGCACGGTTGCGCGATCTCGTGGATCTCGCCCCGACGGATGTGCGCCTCCTGAGGGACGTGCCGCTGCCGGTCGGGGACACCGGATCGACCGAAGACTCCGGCACGGATCGCGCTGCGGGGCCACGGTTGTCGGCAGCCCGCCTCGTTGCCGCGCGAGGGGGCGAGAGGTGCTCGCGAAGCTGAACGCTGATAGCTGATAGCTACGAGCGTCCGCTCGACCCCGCCGTCCACCTCGCGATGATCTCGGCCACCGGTTCAACGGCTTCGATGCCGGCGACGCTCTTGCCGGCCTGGAGGTAGTCTTTGTGCGATACCACGCCGCGCTGATTGGCCTTCTTGAGCCGGAAGAACGAACGAATCGAGTACAGCGCGCGCACCCGGTGTTTGATCTTCGGGTGGGTGAGCAGCCAGTGCTCGAAGCGCCCGGCCTCGGTGCCCTCGCGCTCCACATGTAAAGTGCGAATCACCGACACCGGGACGCCGGTGATCTTGTGGGTCAGAACGATGTCGTCCTCTCCGGCATCGATGATGGCCTGCTTGTACCCGGCCGACTCGGTGCACTCGGTGGTGGCGATGAGCCGGGTTCCGATCTGAACCCCGACATAGCCCATCTCGAGGGCGCTGTGATAGTCGGCCGCATTGCCGATTCCGCCGGCGCAGACCACGGGCAGCCCGAAATCGCTGATCTCGTCGAGCAGCGCCTTCGGGGAAAGCGACCCTGCGTGGCCGCCGGCGCGGCCGTTGACCGCGATGAGGCCATGGACACCGGCTTCCACTGCCTTGTCGGCCCACTTCCGTTCGGTAACGTCGTGAAAGACGAGCCCTCCGTGCGGCGCCACCGTGTCAACGATCCAACGCGGGTTGCCGAGGGACGAGACAAAGAAACGAATGTCCTCTTCGAGGGCGATCTCGAGCCACTGCCGCATCCGTTCGAGATAGCGGTCGGAGGACTTCTCGGTGAGTACGTTCATCCCGATGGGGCCGTCGGTGAGGCTTCGGATCCGGCGGATGCCATCGCGAAAATCGAGACCGTGGACATAGACCAGCGAAACCGGTTGCAGAACCCCTATGCCGCCCGCAGACGACACCGCCGCCACCAACTCGGGGTTTGAACAGGGATACATGGCGCCGCCGATGATGGGGTGGCGGATTCCGAGCGTCTCGGTGAGAACGGCTGATCCTGAAAATGGGTTCATCCGGAGATCGTAGTACAGATCGGATGGGACGGGGCCACGAACGTTGCGCCACTCTTGCTCATTGTTCCTGCGGAGCGAGCATGAAGCCCGGGCCGGCGCCGCCGGCCCGGGCGGATGAGATTAGCTCCAGCGCCGCATTGCGAACAGGCCGATCACCACCAGCAACCCGACGAAAATGGCAATCCCGTAGGGATTCAGTGTCGGGACCGCCGGCTCCGGTGGCGGAGGACCGCCCGTCGGCGAGAACACCGAGTAGTGCGAGTAGGTGACGTTGCCGTCCGCGGGAACGGTGAAATCCCAGCTGATGCCGGCGCCCGTGTCGATGAACTCGTCGTAGCGGGTGGTGTCATTAAACGGCTGGTGGGTTCCGATCGCGGCCCACACCTCGTCGTAATCGGCCTGGTAGTAGTTGTTGCCGCCGGTAATCGGGTCGAGCAACTCGATCCGGCCCAGCGGGATGTTGTTTGGATTGGCGGAACACCCCACGGAGGTCCCGGACTGCATGCCGTAACTTTCGTCGCTGCCGGCGAGGTAGCAATCCATCGCGCGGTAGAGGATGCCGCTGATCTGCCCGCCTGTGGGATTGGTGTTGAGGAGCGTCACGTCGGTGCGGTAGCGCTCCTCGCCGACAACGTAGCTGTCGACCTGGGTGATGCGCAAACCGGTCGCACCGACGTCCACGACCGTGGTGACACTGTACGGATCGCCGGCGGTGCCCGAGCCGGTGACCCCGGTCTGACTGACCTGGGTCATGACCGTGTAGGTGCCGATAGAGCCGGTCGCAGTACCGCCGTGATCGGAGAAATCGGGCGCGTAGAGTTCGGTGCCGACGACCACGAAGGTGCCGTAGTCGCCCGGGATGGTGTCCTCTGGGTACACCTGGTAGTCCGAGTCGGTAATGTAGGAGATCTGAGTGGCGGCATCGACCCCGACGAAGATCTGGTCGAGTGGGCCGGCCGAAGCGATGGTTCCGTAGGCGGTCTCCACGCCTTCGGTGACCACGCCTTTTCCGTTGTCGGCGAGCGCCGCGAAAGAAACGGTCAGCACCATGGCCAACAGGCCGACCCAGAGTGGACATCTCGCGGCATTTCGAAGCGATGACAGATTCATTGAATGGACCCCTTTCAACATGGACTCTTTCCATCGACCTATCACGATGGTTCGTGGACGGTACTGATATTCGATTTCCAGTCTCATTCTTATTTCTGAGGTTATCATACACCCGGTGTCAACCTGTTTCGAGCCCGAGGAGCCGGACATTCGCGCTATCCTGTTCACGTGATCAAAAGCGAGGCATCGAAGGTCATCGTCTGCCGCGGCGCGCTCGCCACCGAGCGGCGGCTCCTCGCCGAGCTCGATGCGTTGATTCCCGATGGTCTCGAAGACCTCGCCCTCCCGGTCCGCATTATTGTCCCCTCCCGGAGCCTGAGGCTGCACCTGCTGCGCCGGTTGGTCCGTGAAAGGGGGGCGGTGGCCGGTGTGGTCATCCAGACCATGGGCGGACTGGCGCACGAGGTCATGGAACGGACGGGCCGGCCCATCCTCGGCGGTGTGGCCGGCTTCGAGGTCGTGGTTCGGCGATTCGCCGGGCTCGAGCCCATTCTGGCGGCCGAACTCGAGGATCTCAGCGATGGTTACGGCGTGGTTCAGGGTGCGGTCCGGGATCTGGTGGACGCGGGTTTCGAGCCCGCGCACGAGGAGGGCGTCCTCGAGCGGTTGGCCGAACTCGCCAACGTGGTCCCCCGGTCGAATCGGGAGCGCGCCGCCGCGCTGATCCGCGTGGCCGCGAGGGCCTTGGAGAGCGTCGAGATCACCCACGCCGAACCCCAGGCCGCGCGATACAAACGCGCCACCGAGGCGCTGCGCGACCACGGGGGGGCGTCACTTCCGTCACGCGGCATACTCGTCCACGGCTTTGCCGATCTCACCGGAGTGGCGGCGGATCTGCTGACAACGGTCCTCCGCGAGATGAGCGGAGTCGTCCTGGTGGACCGGGTTCCGGATCCGTCGCAGCCGGAGCTGAGCGACTCGGGAAACTCGTACCTCGATCGGCTGGAGCTCGCCGTGGGCGGGTTGAAGCGGGAGGAGGACGACGCGGCAACGCCGCCGCCCGGGATCGACTTCGCCGAGGCGCCCGATGTGGAGGCCGAAGCGCGGTGGGTGGCGGAGACGGTTCGATCGATCCTCGATGGCGGAGACGAACCGGAGGACATCGGGGTGGTGGCGCGCCACCTCGGTCAGCTCGGGCCGGCGCTGAGGCGGCACATGGGTCGTCTCGGGGTGCCCTTTTCGGGAGTGGGTGCACAGGTCCCCGGCGGTCTGCTGCGGCGCAAGGCGCGGCGGCTCGCCGATCTGCTGCGCCGGGGCGATCGCGCCGAACTCGATCTCTGGCTCGAGGTCGTCGATGACCTCGATGGGGGAACCGAGCTTCTGCTCGGGATGCGGGTGCTGTCGCTCGCACGGTTGCGCGATCTCGTGGATCTCGCCCCGACGGATGTGCGCCTCCTGAGGGACGTGCCGCTGCCGGTCGGGGACACCGGATCGACCGAAGACTCCGTCACGGATCGCGGCGCGGGGCCGCGGTTGTCGGCAGCCCGGCTCGTCGCCGCGCGAGCGACCGCCGAGAGGGTGCTCGATGCGCTCGAGAACAGCCCCGATGGAGTCGCGGCCAGCGAACACCGCGCGCACACGATGGCGCTTCTGAACGCCCTCGGCTGGGACTGCCGCGGGGGTTTCGCCGAGCAGATCGCAGCCACCGTCGGCGCTCTCGAACGGGAGTTCCCGGTGGGATTCGAGCTCCGGAGCGACGAGTGGTCCTCGGCCCTCATCGGCCGGTTGGAGCAGCTCGGCGAGACACCCATCGGCGGTGCGGGCGGCGGCGTTCAGCTGCTCACCGTCACGGAGGCGAGGGCGCGAACCTTCTCGCACCTGATCGTCTGCGGCTGCAACCGGGGTGTCTTCCCGAGAGTCATCAATGACGACGCCCTCCTCCCGGACCTCATCCGGATGCGGTTGGCAGTGGATGTGCTGCCCGAGATGCCGGTCAAGGCCCGCTCCGCGGACGAGGAACGCTATCTCTTCGCCCAGCTCGTCTCGTCGGCCCCTCGGGTCCGGTTGAGCTGGCACCTGTCGGCCGACGGGCGGAGGATGGCACCCTCGCCTTTTGCCGAACGGCTCGCCGTCGCAGGCGGCGGCACGGTCGAGTCGACTCCCCCGGTGTGGACGATGTCGCGGCCGCGACCCGGACCGCGCCCCGCCTATGAGCACGCGGTGTTGGCGGCGGTGGTCGAGGGCAAGGGAGTCGACTCCGACCTCGTCGCCCTGGCCCTGGCTGAAGGCCGGGGAGACCAGAGCGCCGAGACGGCCTCGGTGCCGCCGGAACGGTTGGCGCGTTCGAGAATGGATGTCATCCGAGCGGCGGAGCCGGACGACGGGCCGCCGGTGGTGGGCCCGTGGTCGGGGTTCGTCGGCTCCGCGACGACACCGGGGGACCGCCTCTGGATCACCCGGCTGGAGGGTGTCGCCACCTGTCCCTGGCAGTCCTTCCTCAGCCATCGGTTGGGGGTGCGGCCGCTTCCTGATCCTCATCTCGGTCTGCCGGACCCCGATCACCGTTTGGTCGGCGCGGTGGTGCACGAGGTGCTCGAGCGCATCGTCATCGAGGCAACCGGGGGAACGAGGCTCGAATTCGATGAGGCCCTCGAGCGGGCGCCGGTGACGGTTCCATGGCCGCCGGCTTCCCGGGTCGATGGTCTTCTGGAAGAGGCGGCGCGGCGGATTGTCTTCGACGAGGGGCTCAGCGGGTTTGGTCTCGCCCGGCTGCTGGTGGCCGCCGCCGGTCCGGTGCTGGCGGTTGCGGCCGACATGGAGTGGCACGGCGGCACTGCGCTCGAGGGCGTATTGGCGTCCGAGATCACCGGCGCGGTCGCCATCCCCGCCAGCGGGCGGACCATCGCATTCCGCGCGGACCGGCTCGACCGCGGCCCGGAGGCGACCGACTACAAGACCGGACGCCCGTTGTCCGATGCCAAGAAACCCGAGACGAGGTTCAACCACCTGTTGAAGAAGGTGAGCCGCGGCCGGGTGCTTCAGGCGGTCGCCTATGCGCTGGCCGGGCCGTCGGACACGGGCATCGGCCGCTACGTCTATCTCAAGCCCGACATCGGCGACGCTCCCGATGAATGCAGGGTCCTCGAGGCGGCGGCGAGCAATGGGGATCTGCGCGACGCCTTCTGGGATGCGGTTGCGACCATCGAAACCGCCCTGGAAGAGGGAACGGTCTTTCCAAGGGTGCGCGAGGCCGATGGCAAAGACGCCGACCACTGCCGCCTCTGTTCGGTGGCGGAGGGATGTCGCCGGGACGATTCGGTATTCCGACGGAACCTGGAGGCGCTTCTCGAGGGTGACGAGCCGACCGACATCGCGGCGCTCGCTGCAGCCCGCCGGCTCTGGTGGCTCGGGGTCGAGAGGGAGGCCGGCTCATGACCTCCATTCCTCGTGTTGCCCTCGATGATCAGGCGACCCGAGCGTTGGCCCAGGACGAGTTCACCCGGCCGATGATCGTCGAGGCGGGGGCGGGGACCGGGAAGACCGCCCTCCTCGTGGCTCGGGTGGCCGCCTGGTGTGTCGGCGCCGGTTGGGAGCGTCACGCCGACGATGCCGACGATGCCGACGAGCGGTCGGCGGTGGCTCGAAGTGTGATCATGGGCGTCGTGGCCATCACCTTCACCGAGGCCGCGGCCGCCGAGATGGCGACACGGATCGGCGCCGCCCTTGCCGGGTTGGCCCGGGGGGAGCAACCCATCGGTTGGGTGGCCGGCGGCGCCCTCGCCGGGATCGACGGCGCCGAGATCGCTGCCCGCGCCTCCGCCCTCGGAGGCGAAATCCACCGGTTGTCGGTGACCACGATCCACGCCTACTGCCAACGGGTCCTCGCGGCGCATCCCTTCGAGGCGAATCTCCACCCGCAGTTCGAGATCGACGCCGACAAATCGGTTGTCGAAACCCTGGT
Source organism: uncultured Acidobacteriota bacterium (assembly GCA_963704125.1). Lineage (GTDB taxonomy): Bacteria > Acidobacteriota > Thermoanaerobaculia > Thermoanaerobaculales > Sulfomarinibacteraceae > JAHECW01. The sequence continues at coordinate 101,012 of CAVPHA010000011.1, forward strand.
GGACGAGGTTGTCGAGGAGGCGCTCCGCGGGCTCGACGACGACCCGCAGCGCGATGCCTGGGAGCAGTTGGCGGCGAGGTTTGTCGGACCCGCCATGGTGGCCGATGCGCTGCGATGCCTGATTGAAGCCGGGGCCGGCCCGGGCGATCTGCGGCGCGACCCATTTGATCGTGCTGCTGCGGCGCGATTCACAGCGGAGCTCGAAAGGGCCCTTGCCGACTTCTTCAACGCCGAAGCCGGTTTGCTGGTTGCGGTGCCCCGGAACAAGATGACCGAAGACACCAGGGCGGCGTTGGCCGTGATTGCCGAGAAGCTCGGCTCGCTCGATTCCCGGGCCGGTTTCGAGGTCCTGCAGGAGACCCTGTCGTGGCTCGAAAACAAGCAGTTCGAGCGGCTCCGCAACTGGTCCAGGGGAGTCTTCAACAAGGGAGAGGCGAAAGCGCTGGACGAGGCCGCCGATGAATTGATCGGACCGGCGGGTCGCCTTGTCGAGCTCGCCGGCTCGCTGATCAACACCGATCTCGATGGTTTCCGCGCCGCCAGAGAACTCCTGCTCGAACTCATGGTCGAGATCGATCGCCGGCGGATGACCCGCGGCATCGTGACCTTCTCCGATCTTCTTTCACGGACGGCGGAGCTCTTCGAGAACAATGACGAGATCTGCAACGCCGAACGACGCCGCACCGAGCAGTTGCTGGTGGATGAGTTCCAGGACACCGATGATGTCCAGTGCCGGATCGTCGCCCGGTTGGCCCTCCACGGCAGCGACGAGGAGCGTCCGGGGCTGTTCATCGTCGGCGACCCCAAGCAGTCGATCTACGCCTGGCGGAGCGCGGATCTCGCGGCCTATGACGAGTTCAAGGATCGAATCCTGGACAGCGGAGGCGTCCTCGGTCCGCTGACCCGGAACTTCCGATCGGTGCAGCCGATCCTCGACGAGGTCAAACGCGTGGTGGAGCCGGTGATGCACCGGGAGCCCGGGATCCAACCCAGCTTCGAGGCCCTCGAGGCGACCGATGAGCGCCGGCGATCGCCGGGTTTCGAGCACCTGCCGTGGAGCGCCGTGGAGCACTGGGTGTGCTGGCACGTCAACTCCGATGGGGTCCTGTGGTCGTCGAAACAGAAGACCGCCGAGATCGTCGCCCTCGAGGCCCGGGCCATCGCCGCCGACGTCCGGCGTCTGCACGACGAGGCCGGGGTCAGGTATGGCGATGTGGCGGTGCTGCTGAGGGCGACCACCGCCCAAGGTGATCTCCTCGAGGCCTTCCGCGAGGCCGGGGTGCCCTTCGATGTCGCCCGGGAGCGCGAGTACTTCCACCAGCGGGAGATCATCGAGGCCGCGGCCCTCGTCCGCGCCATTCTCGAACCCACCGACACCCTCGCCCTGCTGACGGTGATCCGATCGGATGCGGTCGGGGTGCCCGATGCGGCGCTGGCGCCGTTGTGGGATGCGGGCTTCCCTGCTGCGGCCGCCGATCTGGACGGCGCCGGCGACGGCGCGGAGAGACGCGTCGATGGCGTCATTTCCAGAGCGCTGCCGATGGTGGAGGCCGCGCCCGGGTCCGAGATCGTTCCGGGCTGGCCGGATGCCCTCGCGGGCGCCATGGAGATGCCTGGCCGAGCTGCGCCGGTCGCTGCGCGAGGACCCGCCCGATCGATTTGTCGAACGGCTTCGGACCCTGTGGCTCGCCGAGGTCTCGGCCGGGGCCCGGCACCTCGGTCGATTCCGACAGGCGAGACTCGATGGTTTCTTTGCCGATCTCGAGCGCACTCTGACTCGAAGCTCGGGCGCCGGCGCCGAGCTCGCCCGCTTCCTCCGCCGGGCGGTGGAGGAGGGGAGAGAGGCGCCGACCACATCGGAACCGGACCGGGACGCGGATGCGGTTCACGTGATGACCATCTACGGCGCCAAGGGGCTGGATTTCGAGCACGTCTATCTCGCGCAGATCCACAAGAAGACCGGTGGGTTCGGGACCGCGGCAGCGGTGGTCCGTCGTCTGGATGACCAGGCCGAGCTCTCGCTCTTCGGGTGGTCGTCGCCGGCCTTTGTTCGCGCTGAACGGCTCCGCGATCGTCAGACCAGGGCCGAACGGGTGCGGTTGCTCTACGTCGCGATGACCCGGGCCAAACAGCGTCTCGTGGTGTCGGGCGGGTGGGCCGAGCCGGGGGAGCTGGTCGAGGCGTCTGAGGCGGACACCCTCGCCAAGCTCATCGCCCATCGTGGCGATCCCGACCATCTCGTCAACCTCATCGAGCGCGGCGTCGATCGCGAAGCGGGCCGCGATCCATGCGTCTCCTGGTATCTCCCCGCCCTCGCGGATGACCTGCCGGCGCCGGCGCAGGTCCGGGAAGCGGCCGCATCGGTGGCCGATCGAGCCGTCGTCGCTCGGGACGCCGAAGCCATCGCCGATGCGAGGAAGGCGGCGTTTCATCGGATGCGATCGCGTTGGACGGTCGCGGCGTCCGGCGCCGCCCACCGTCTGAGCCGGCGGCTGGAGACCGAGATCGATGGCGAGATCCCGACCGAGGCGCTCTCATCGACACCCGGTGTGGCCGCGACTGTCGGAACGGCGATCCACCATTTGCTCGAAGGACTGGATCTTTCGGACGATCTCGAAGCACAGGTCCTGGATCGGGCGGAGACCGTGATCGCGGGCGCGGTGTCCGAACTGGATCGCGCCGCTGCGGGCGAAGCGACCCAAAGACTCGAGAAACTCCTCGACGGTCTGTGTCGCGGTGGGATCCTCGAGCGTCTGGCCGAACTCGCGCCGGCCATCGTCGCCCGCGAGTTGCCGGTGTTTCTCCGTCCCGCCGAGGACAGCGGAACATCGGTGATCAGCGGCGCCGTCGATCTCGTCTACCGCGATCCCGAGGACAGCCGACTGGTCATTGCCGATTATAAGACCGACGCCGTGGCCACCGATGCAGAGATTGCCGATCGGGTCGAGCGCTACCGGCCCCAGCTCGAAATTTATGCGAGGGCGTTGGAGCAGGCACTGGGCCTTGACCACCGACCCCACACCGAGCTCTGGTTTCTCGAGGTCGATCGGATCGTTCGACTCTCATAGTCCGGTCCATTCTGATTGGGTTGCCCGGATCACCGGCCTTCTGGTCCGCTGTGACACTTTGGCGTCCCAGCGCCCCAGCGTCGCGCCATCGGCGTGGTCGTTCGTGGGTGGATTGGAAGGGCGGCGACCACGCCGATGGCGCGCCGGCGGCCTGCCTCTGAGCCGGAACAGAAGACCGCATCGCTCTTCCCGTGGAGTGCCCGGCAACGCAATTGTGCGCAACGCGCGGCGGTGCCGGATGGTTGATGAGGCACAATTACGTGCCGGCACGTCCCAATGAACGCGGATTCCTCGTGCCCTGGTCGGCATCGGCCTCGGAAATGGACGCGGAGTGATCCCAGCTGGGAATTGAGGAATCGCGATGCCGGCGGCTTCGAGAGCCTTGGAGTGGGCGATGAGGCCGGGTTGCTGGACGGGGTTGCGCATGATCACCTCCTGGTTGTTCATGCCCTCCACCAGCCGATGTGGTTGCCGGGGTCAAGGGGTCGCCCTCCGAGGGCGATGGTCTTCACCCTTGACCCCGGCAACCACTTCGGCTACTCGTCGTTTCAGAACAACCAGGAGGTGATCACGCTGCCCCGGACGCTGCCCCGGACGCTGCCCCGGACGCTGCCCCGGACGCGCACGCGCCCCGGACGCTGCCCCGGACGCTGCCCCGGACGCTGCCCCGGACGCTGCCCCGGACGCTGCCCCGGACGCTGCCCCGGACGCTGCCCCGGACGCTGCCCCGGACGCGGATCGTGAAACCCTGTTGACTTTCCGGCGTAACGCATGGGGGAGATACCAATGCAACGAGCCGGCCTTCTCAGCGCCACGATTTCAATCTTCGCCACCGCCTCTCTGGTCGTGGTTGCCTCCGAGTCTCGGCCGGTCAACGTCGGACCCCTGGATCCGGTCGAGCACTGCACGGCGTTTCTCCTCGACAACGACGGTCACGGTGTCTTCGGCGCAAACTTCGACCACACGCTGACGGATGAGGGCCTGGTCTTCGTCAACAGGAGAGGCGTTGTCAAGTCCAGCGTGAACACGAATGCGGCGAATCGCCGAGCCCACTGGACAAGCCGCTACGCCAGCGTCAGCTTCAACCTGGTGGGCTATGAGTACGCCTGGGGCGGGATGAACGAGGCCGGTCTTTCGATCAGCACCATGTCCTGGCGGAGACCCGCCAGTCGCCGCCGGATGATCGTCCGCCACTCGACAACGGGGAGTGGGTGCAGTACCTCCTCGACACCTGCGCCACGGTGGAGGACGTCATCGCCACGGACGCCGAGGTGCGGATTCTGACGGTCGACCACTACCTCGTCGGCGATCGTCTCGGCAACGCCGCGACCATCGAGTTTCTCGACGGTCGGATGGTGGTGCACTCGGGGCCGGATCTTCCGGTGGCGGCACTCAGCAACAACACCTACGAGGATCTGCTCGGGATCTGGGAGTGGCTGCGCGGACACGGAAACTACGGCGGATTGGCGTCGTCGTTCGAGCGGTTCTGTCTCGCGGCTGACCGGGTCGACGGATTCCAACCGGCCACCGACGCCGAGGCGGTCGTCTACGCCTTCGACACCCTGGACGAGGTCAGGGGCGAACGATTCTCGCCATCACCGACCAACTGGAGCCTCGTCTTCGACAGCAAAAACCTACGGGCCTATTTCAAGACCCGGCGGAACAGCCAGATCAGATGGGTGGATCTGAGCAATCTCGAGCTGCGCTGCGGTCAGCCGGTCATGATGATGGACATCCACGACGGAGGCCCCGGGGATGTCGCCGATGATCTCATCGATTTCGACTCGCAACTCAACCGTTTTCACCTCGAGCGCTTCCTGAATACCTGGGGTGTCAATATTCCCCCCGCCAGCGTCACCTGGATCCTCAACCACTTCGAGAGCTTCGAGCTGTGTGCCCCTCCACCGGAGGACGTCTCGCCGTGTCGCACCGTAATCCGCGGTCGGCAATCCGGGCGCGGGTTCTGACGGGCCCGACCGCGATTCTCTGAACGCGGGAAGGGTGCCTGGCATCCCACGTTTTTCGCCGCGAACAATGTGGTGTGCCTGCGCACCCCTTCCATCGCCTCGAGGGAATGCTGGAAAGAAAACGCCCGGCGGAAAACCGCCGGGCCCCCTCGCAGCGCAGGCTCCTCCTCCCCCACTACGAACTCGGGATTTTACACTAATTCCGAAAATGTCAATCGAGAATCGACTGGTTCTCCAACGCGCGTTGCATGGTGACGCCGATCTCGGCCGGGGTCTTGGCGACGGCGATTCCGGCCGCCTCGAGGGCCGCGATCTTGTCCGCCGCGGTACCTTTGCCGCCTGAGATGATCGCTCCTGCGTGACCCATCCGGCGACCCGGAGGCGCCGTCTGCCCGGCGATGAAGGCGACCACAGGCTTGCGCACGAAATTGGTGATGAACTCGGCCGCTTCCTCTTCCGCGTTGCCGCCGATCTCACCGATCATGACGATGCCTTCGGTGTCGTAGTCGGCCGCGAAGGCCTCGAGACAGTCGATGAAGTTGGTTCCGGGCAGGGCGTCGCCACCGATCCCGACGCAGGTCGACTGGCCGAGACCGAGGGCGGTGAGCTGGCCGATGGCCTCATAGGTCAGGGTGCCGGAGCGCGAAACCACGCCGATGGGACCGGGGATCGAAATGTGGCCGGGCATGATGCCGAGCTTGCACTCACCGGGAGTGATGACGCCGGGGCAGTTGCCGCCGACGAGACGGGTCGGGAGACCCTGGAGAATCCGCTGGACCCGGATCATGTCGCGGGCCGGGATGCCCTCGGTGATGCAGATGACGACCTCGATCCCGGCATCGGCCGCCTCGAGGATGGCGTCGGCCGCAAACGGCGGCGGGACAAAGATGAGCGACGCATTGGCGCCGGTAGCCTCGACGGCGTCTTCGACGGTGTTGTAGACGGGGACGCCGTCCACCTCCTGACCGGCCTTGCCGGGTGTGACACCGGCGACGATCTTGGTGCCGTACTCGCGGCACTTCTCGGCGTGGAAACGGCCCTCTTTGCCGGTGAGACCCTGGACGACGACCTTGGTGTCGGAGTTGATCCAGATACTCATGACGCACCTCCGACCGCGGCGACGACCTTTTCGGCCGCGTCCGCCATTCCGTCTCCGACGATGACCGCGAGATCCGACTCCGCGAGCACGCGCCGGCCCTCCTCGACGTTGGTGCCTTCGAGCCTGACCACCAACGGGATACTGAGCTTGACCTCTTCGGCGGCGGCAACGACTCCGCGCGCCACCATATCGCAGCGGACGATGCCGCCGAAGATGTTGATCAGTACACCCTTGACCGCAGAATCCGAGAGCAGAATACGGAATGCGGCCGCAACCCGTTCCTGTGATGCGTCGCCGCCGACATCGAGGAAATTCGCCGGCTCGCCGCCGCAGTGTTTGATGATGTCCATGGTCGCCATGGCGAGACCGGCGCCGTTGACCATGCAGCCGATGTTGCCGTCGAGCTTGATGTAGTTGAGATCGAACTTGGAGGCCTCGACCTCGAGGGGCTCTTCCTCGTCGAGATCGCGCATCGCCGCGATGTCCTTATGACGAAACATGGCGCTGTCGTCGAAAGCTCGCCTTGGCGTCAAGGGCGATGACCCGGCCGTCGGTGGTGGTCACCAGCGGGTTGATCTCGAAGAGCGAGGCGTCGGTGTCGCCGTAGGCGCGGGCCAGAGCGTGCATGAGCTTGGTGCCCGCCTTGAAGGCGTCGCCAGAGAGCCCGAGCCCGAAGGCAAGCTGACGAGCCAGGTAGGGGTGAAGACCGACATCGGGGTCGAAGTGGGCCTTGAGGATGGCGTCGGGGTTTTCCGCGGCGACCTCCTCGATCTCCATCCCGCCGAACTTCGAGGCCATCATGACCGGAAAACCCTCGGAACGATCGAGGACGATGCCGAGATAGAGCTCACGCTCGATGGGGAGCGCCTCTTCGATGAGGACCCGGCGAACCAGACGGCCCTCGGGGCCGGTCTGTTTGGTCACCAGGGTCATCCCCAGGATCTCGCCGGCCAGTCTGACGGCTTCGTCGGGGTTTTCGGCGAGCTTGACGCCGCCACCCTTGCCGCGACCGCCGGCGTGGATCTGTGCCTTGACGACGACCCGACCGCCGAGCTCCTCTGCCGCAGCGCGGGCCTGATCGGCCTCGGTCACCAGCTTGTTGCGGGGCACGGCCACCCCGTAGCGAGCAAGGACCTCTTTTGCCTGATACTCGTGGACCTTCATAGAGCCTCCTTGTTGGAGTTGAACTCGGCTTTGCCGAGTCGCGTCATTGTGACCTGTCCTCTCGGGAGGAGCAAGAATCTGCGGGAAATATCACCAAGAAAGATCATCCCGCGCGGGTGCTGGCTTGATTGTCGCGAATCTGCTCTCGCTTTCAGGATCGCTGGTCGGGGCTTGGGGGCAAGAGGGAGTGAGGGAGTGAGGGAATGAGGGCGTGAAGGAATCGGGCGTGTTATCGGAATGGTCCGGGTCTTTGAGTTTCGGCCTTCTTGACATATCTGGTCTGGTCTGGTCAAACTAGGTATGGAGGCCGTCATGCCGATTACCAATATCTCCGAGGCGAAGGCCCAGTTGTCCGCATTGATCGAGCGTGTACTCGCGGGTGAGGAGATCATCATCGGAAAGGCCGGCAAACCGGTCGCGCGATTGGTCAAATTCGAGCGCCCGCAGGGCCCTCGGGTGCCCGGCGCCCTCCGAGATCGGATTCGAATAGCCGGCGATTTCGACGAGATGCCAGAAGATCTCAAGGACGCATTCGGGATGATCGAAGCATGAATCTCCTCCTCGATACCCACGCTTTGTTGTGGTGGCTGGGCGACGACAGGACGCTCTCGGACGCAGCCCGTGAGGCAATTTCCGACCCTGAGAACACCGTGTTTCTCAGCGCGGTGGTGGTCTGGGAGATTCGGATCAAAGAGAGCATCGGAAAGCTCTCTCTACCAGACGACTTTGCCGAGGTTCTCGAGGATCAGCGATTCGCCGAGTTGCCGATAACGGTGGCGCACGCCCACGCCATGGCCGAATTGCCGACGATCCACCGCGACCCGTTTGACCGCATGCTGGTCGCCCAGGCGCTCGTTGAGGAGATGGTCATCGTAACCCGTGACGAAACCATCGCCGAGTACGGCCTTAAGGTTGTGGCCGCGTAAGCCTCGCTTTTCCCGACTTCTCCTGCCCAGAATACTCCTCACAGCTGGCCGAACAGCCAGAGACGTGCGAGGCTACGTTCGGGAGGATCGGCGCCGCGCCGCGCGGTCAATCGGCGGCGTCGAGGACCTTGAGAAAGACGACCTTGTCGTCGCCGGGGCCGTAGAAGCTCTCGAGTTCGGCCGCAACTCGGTAGCCGCAGGCAAGGTAGAAGGAACGGGTGGGGTTGTATTGCGGCCGTCCGGCGGTCTCGACCCAGACCCGCAGCCGCCCGACTTCGGCCAGCCACCGCTCGGCGTCGGCGAGCAGGGCGCGACCGGCGCCGAGCCCTTGGCACGCCGGGTCGACAGCGATCCAATAGAGATCAGCGGACTCGGCAGTGCCGAGGATCGGCCCCCAGCAGGCGTAGCCCGCGACCCGGCCGCGGTGCTCGGCGACGAGAAAGCGATAGTGGCTCTCCTCGCCCTCGATGAGCCGGTCGTCGACCAGTTCCATAGCGACGGCGAGCTCTTCCGGGTTGAAAAAGCCGGTCGCGGTGAGGAGGTTTTCGATGGGGCTCCGGTCGGTGGCCCGCAGGCCGCGGCGAACGGTAATTGTGCTTTGGTGGGTGTCGGTTGTCATTGGCTCCATCCAGCGGCGGAGAGAATCCGCCGAACGACCTCGGTCGGTTCGATGCCGGCGGCGGCCGTCGCTGCCGCGAAACCGGCGTCAGGTGAGATGCAGGGGTTGGCGTTGACCTCGAGCACGCACGGCGTGCCGTCCTCGCCGAGGCGGATGTCGACGCGGCCGTAACCGGTCAGACCGCAGGCCGCCCACGCCCGGAGCGCGATGCCCGCAAGCTCATCGCTGAGGGCGGGCTCGGCGGCGTCGAGAAAGACGCGCACCGTGTTCTTGTATGCAAATGAGGACTGATCCCACTTCGCCTCCCATCCGAGAATCCGCGGACGATCGGGCGGGAAACCGACATAAGTCATCTCCGCCGGCGGCAGAACCTCGGGGCCGGAGGCGCCGGTGAGAATCGCGATGTTGAACTCGCGGCCCGGCAGAAGGTGCTCGATGATCACCTCCTGGCCACCGAAGCGTCGCCGGAGGTCGCGGGCGCGGGCGACGGCCTGCTTGCGGTCCGACGTCACCGCACCATCGTCGAGACCGAGGGAGGCGTCCTCGAGCGCCGGTTTGAGGATCCACGGCGGCGGCACGCGGTCAAGGACCGCCGGGTGATCGGGGTTGAACACCCCGCCAGGCGCGACCGCCACGCCGTGCTCGGCGAGGGTCCGCCGGGTCGCCTCCTTGTCGGTGGTGGCGCGGATGACCGCGGCGGATGACCCTGTGATCTTGAGGCTCAGCCTCTCGAAAGCGGCCGCCGCCTCGCACTGGAACGCGGGCAGGCCCGGCGGAGACTCGACGAGATTGACGACGGTGTCGGCGCCGTTGACCGACGCGACCTCGACACCCATGCCGCCCACCGCCATTACGCGATAGGGAACTCCCAACGCGTCGAGCGCACCGGTTACGAAATCGACCTGGGCGAGTACGTCTTGCGTCGAGGGGTCGTCGTCGTCCGATACCGCATTGTGGGCAACCAGGATGTCGTGCATGGATCGAGCTCGTACCTTTCTTTCGCGGCAGTGACGATCTCGTCGAGGAGGTCGTCGTAGGCGAGACCCGCCATGCGCGCCATGATCGGCAGATCGGAGCGCACCGGGTGAAGACCGGGCAGCGGGTTGACCTCGATGAACTGCAGTTTCCCCGAGACGTCGCAGCGGAGGTCGACGCGGCTGGCGTCTCTGCACTCCAGCGCCGCGACAACCGCCAGGGCCAACTCCGCCGCCTCATCGGCAAGAGGTTCACCCCGGAGCAGGCGGTAATCCATCCGGTCGAGGTACTCGTCCTTGTTGAGTTGGGTGTAGGCCTCGACCTCGGAACGATCGGTCCACACCACCTCCATGACGCCGACGACGCGCGCACGGTCGCCGTTGCCGATGATCCCGACGGTGACCTCGCGACCGGGCAGGAGCTCTTCGACGAGCAGACCGGCAGGAAAATCGGGGAGCAGCCTGGCGCAGGTTTTGACCAGCTCACGGGGTCGATTGACGATAGAGTAGGCGCCGACACCTTTCGAGCTGCCCTCGGCGAGCGGTTTGACGAACATGGGACCGTCGAGGCTCAGCATCTTGGCGTCGTCGAGCGTGCGGATCACCATGAAGCCGGGCGTCGGAAGGCCGGTGTCGCGCACGATGCGCTTGGCCATGGCCTTGTCAAGCGTGACGCCGCAGGTCACCGGGTCGGAGAAGGTGTACGGCTGGTCGAAAAGTTCACACAGGGCGGGAACCTGGGCTTCACGGCCGCGGCCGCGCAGACCCTCGGTGAAGTTGAACACGAGGTCCCAGCGTTGGCCGGCGACCAGCCTGGCGGTTAGCGATCGGCCGCTGCCGACGCGCTCGACGCGGTTGCCGAGACGGACGAGGGCGCCCTCGAGCCCGGCGATGACGCCTTCGTCGTCGAACTCGGCCACTTCGAGTTTGCTGTGGCCTGCGGCGAGGTACTCCTCTTTGCTGTCGTAACACAGCGCGATCGAAAGGTTCATTTCATTCACTCCATTTCCGGCGGGTCAAGGTAGGTATAAGTGTTGCCAGCCCAGTTTCGAAGCTGCCAGGCGTCGCCGTCGCGTCTGATCACGGTTTCGGGTTGGACCGGGATCTTGCCGCCGCCGCCGGGTGCGTCGATGACATAGGTCGGCACGGCGTAGCCGCTGGTGTGGCCGCGCAGCTGACTCATGATTTCGATGCCTTTCGCGATGGATGTCCGCAGATGGGCCGTCCCGACCACCGGGTCGGCCTGATAGAGGTAGTACGGGCGGACGCGGATCTTGAGTAGACCGTGGAAGAGCTGCTTCAGAACATCGGCGTCGTCATTGATGCCGCGCAGCAGTACCGTCTGGCTGCCGAGCGGGATGCCGCCGTCGGCCAGCAGATCGCAGGCGGCGGCGACCTCGGGGGTGAGCTCTGCCGGATGCGAAAAGTGGAGCGACAGCCACACCCGGTGGCGTCGCAGCACCGCGACCAGTTCCGGGGTGATCCGCTGCGGCAGGAAACCGGGGACCCGGCTTCCGATACGCAGGAACTCGATGTGTTCGATCTCGCGCAGGGCCGACAGCAGGGTATCCAGGCGGTCGTCGGACATCAGCAGCGGGTCGCCGCCGGACAGCAGCACATCGCGAACCTCGGTGTGAGCTCGCAGGTAATCGAGGATCTCGGTCATCCGTCTCGGTAGCGGGTCGAGCGAACCCTGGCTGACGAGGCGCGACCGGGTGCAGTATCGACAGTAGGATGCGCAGGTGTCGAGGGCGAGGAGCAGCACCCGGTCCGGGTAGCGGTGCACGAGGCCTTCCACGGCCGACGCGTGTTCTTCGCCGCACGGGTCCTCCATGTCGCCGGTGCTGACGGTGAACTCGTCCGCCGTCGGCACCACTTGGCGGCGGATCGGATCTGCCGGGTCGTGGGGATTCATCAGCGCCGCGAAGTGCGGCGTGACCGAAACGGCGAAGCGCTCCGCGCCCATGGACAGACCGAGCCGTTCGTGGTCCGAGAGTTCGAGAAAGGCCTCGAGGTGCTCGAGGGAGGTCAACCGGTGGCGAAGCTGCCACCGCCAGTTGCTCCAGGAGGCGGGATCGTAGGTTTCATTGAACACCCGGCACAGGCGTTCGCGGTTGCTTTGCGCGAACGTTTGCGCCGTTGCGAGACTGGTCATCGGCATGGATTGGGTTTCCCTTGTCGTTGATCGGATTGAGATCGAAAATCAGCGACAGCATCAGCCTGTTCATCAGACCGGTCCGCCAGCGACGACGCGGCGCGCGAGGGAGGCCCCGAAGGGCGCGTGGGCATGGTTGATCTACCGCTGGGTGTGAACTTCCCGGAGCCGCGATTGCGGCCGGGCTATGGCGCGCTCGGAGAAGGTTGAGCAGCGCGGTGAGGGCGATCGCCGACGTGAAACGGGACCCTTCTCCCGGAGTCGAGATTGACGTCCGGTGATGGGTCCGTACCTACTCGGAGGCTCGTCGGGTGCGATTTCCTCGATCACATCTTGAAAGTACGGCTTTTTTCCCTCATGTCAAGGGTTCGAGGGCATCCGTCGGGATTTATTTTTCCCCACGGGGCCGATCATCCCCCGAGACCGAACGCCTCCTGCCAGAGGCCGGTGAAGAAGCTGCGGGCGTTCACGCCGAGGCTTCGCACCCGGTACCCGCCCTCCTGCACGACGAGAGTCGGCAGTTTGAGCGCGCTCACCATCCGGCCGTTGGCGGTGAAGTCGGCGGCCGAGAGGTTCCAGGTACCGGTGGGGTCCTTGCGTGCCGTGTCGAGCCCGAGCGCCACGACCAGGATCTCGGCGCCGTGTTTCTCGACCCGGCGCAGGGCGCGGGTGAGCACCTCGCGATAGCGGGGTCCTTCGACGCTCTCCTCGAGCGGGTAGTTGCGATTGGCGCCGAGCCCGTCGCCGGCGCCGCGCTCATCGGCAAAGCCGCTGAAGTACGGGTAGGCGAAGTTGGGGTGGCCGTGGATCGACAGGGTCAACACGTCGCCTCGCTCCCAGAAGATCTCCTGCTGGCCGTTGCCGTGGTGGTAGTCGAGGTCGAGGATCGCGACCCGCGCGTGGCGAGCGAGTTCCTCGGCGGCGATGGCGGTGTTGTTGAAGTAGCAGAACCCGCCGAAGGCGCGGCTTTCGGCGTGGTGGCCGGGAGGGCGGACCAGCGCGTAGGCGAGCCGGCATCCGTCGAGCACGGCGTGGGCGGCGGTCAGGGTGCAATCCACCGCACGCCGGGCGGCGCGGAAGGCGTTCCCGTCGAGCGGCGTGAAGGTGTCGATGCAGTAGTAGCCGGCGCGCATCTCGAGCTCCTTGGGCGGGCGGGCGTTGTTGCGGATGGGAAAGACGTACGGGTAGACCGCGCGCCCGTCGCCGACCCGGGAACAGACCCGTTCGAGATAGCGGACGTAGCCGCGATCGTGGACCGCGAGGATGTGGCGATCCGGGAACTCCCGGGGAGGGATCTCTTCGAAGAGCCTGGTCGGATCGAGCTCGCGACGGATGCTGGCGATCCGCACCGGCGACTCGACATAGCCGCGCTGGCGAACGTGGTGGATGAGGTGGCGGTCGTTGACGACGAGCGCGATTCTCTGGTCGAATGGGGGCTGCTCGGTCTCGGTCACGGCGGCGAGAGACGGTTGGTCGACATAGCGAAAGGGCCGGAGTCGTACCGGGTCGTCCTTGAACGACGCGATCACCCGTTCGACATACTCCGGTGGACAGAGCTCGCCGTACTTGCGGTCGAGGATCGCCCGCGCCGCGGCCTGAACCTTCTTGCCCGACGGCATCCGATCCGAACCGAGGGGGTCGACCACCAGGTAGGGCGGCTCGTCGTCGTCCGGGGACAGCGGGGTTTCGTACTCGGTGCCGATGACCGGACGCGCGCCGAAGCCCTCGTAGAAGCGGAGCCTGGCGGCGTTCTGGCGGCGATGAGAGGGGTCCTTGCAGAGCGCCGGGTCGTCGGGGAGGCACTCGAAGAGGACGCCCCACGCGCCGAGTTCGCGGGCGTCTCTGCGAACCCGTTCGTAGAGGGTGCCGCCGATGCCGCGGCCACCCGAACCCGCACCGCTGGCGAGGAACTCGAGCCAGACGAAGCCGATCTCGGCCTCGTGGTAGACCAGGGCGAAGGCCTTGACCGTCCGCCGCTGGTTCTCCACGACGTAGAGAAAGGCTCTGAAACCGTGCCGCACGGGGTGCCGGAGCTTCTCGGGAAGCCCGGCGATCTCCTTCTCCTTGAGCCCGGGGAAACGGTCGGTGAGCATCGCCTGGACCTGCTCGATGGCGACCCGGTCGGGCGAGAGGATGTTGTCGTAGACTCTGCGGATGCGAAACACATGACCTCCATCGGCCGCCTGTGCGGAGCGTCACGGTAGCACCTTCCATCCCGGTCCGAAACCTCGGAAGCTCGGAGAACGTCGTATGATGCTCCGATCGTGGTGGATTTCGCGCTGGTTCGGAGATCCGGATACCGGCGGGTGGTCGCGTTTTCGCCGCCCGGTGGAGGTGGTCTCCGCCCATGCCGTGCGACGCGGTGTTGCCGGCGTTGGCGCGGATCGACGAGGCGGTCGGGGAACCGGGGACTCATCGCCGTCGGTTTGGTCGACCTACGAGGCCGCACCGGCGTTTGATCGGGCCCTCCGGGTCCATCCACCGGTCGACGGGATCGCCGCTGCTGAGTTTCGGACTCTTCGAGCGAGGCGACCGAGGAAGGCGGACCCGCGCTTCGCGGATCCGGGCTCCTACGTCGTCGGCCGATGGTCGGCGTCGCAGAGCGAGGACGACTACCGCCGATCGGTCGCCAGAGTTCGCGAACACATCGCCCGCGGCGACACCTATCAGGTCAACCACACCTTTCGGCTTCGGGCATCCTTCGACGGCGACCCCGAGGCGCTCTTCCTCGACCTCGTTCGATCACAGCCGTCCTCGTTGGCCGCCTACCTCGACATCGGCGGGCGGGCGATCTGCTCGGCGTCTCCCGAGCTGTTCTTTCGACTCGACGGCGACGACGTGGTTTGCCGGCCCATGAAGGGAACGGCACGTCGCGGGTGGGACCTCGCGTCCGATCTCGAGTTCGAAGTCGAGGCTCGAGGCGTCCGCCAAGGACCGGGCCGAGAACGCCATGATCGTCGACATGGTGCGCAACGATCTCGGACGGGTCGCCCGGGTGGGGTCGGTGGATGTCGTCAGCTCGTTCGACATCGAGCGGCACCCGACGGTCTTTCAGATGACATCGACGGTGGGAGCGAAGACCGAGGCGCCGGTTTCCCGGATCATCGCGGCGCTCTTCCCCTTCGCGTCGGTGACCGGCGCGCCCAAGGTCCGGACCATGGAGCTCATCAACGATCTCGAATCGGATCCTCGCGGCGTCTACACCGGCGCCATCGGGGTGATCGGACCGGGTCGTCGGGCGACGGTTCTCGGTGGCGATCCGCACCGCGGTGGTGGACCGGGAGGCGGGGCTGGCGGAGTACGGCGTCGGCAGCGGGATCGTCTGGGATTCGCTGGCCGACGACGAGTACCGCGAGTGCGTCCTCAAGGCGCAGAGTGCTGTCGCAGCCGGCGCCCGGATTTCGATCTGCTCGAGACCATGTTGTGGGACCCGAGACCGGCTTCAACCTGCTCGATCGGCATCTCGACCGGATGGCCGGTGCGGCCGAGTACTTCGGTCGGCCGTTCGATCGGGAGCGAATCGTTGCCGATGATCTCGAGCGACGGGCGATCGATCTTCGGCGATCGGCAGCACCGAGTGCGGCTTCTCGCTGGCCGCCGATGGGAGCCACCGGATCGAGGCGATGCCGATCTCGATCGATCCGACGGCGGCGCCGGTCCGGCTCGGACTGGCTGCCGACTCCGGTCGCCGTGGAGAACCCGTTCCTCCACTTCAAGACCACCCACCGCGAGGTCTACGAGACCGCCCGGCGGTCCCGCCCCGACTGCGACGACGTCCTGCTGTGGAACGAGCGGGGCGAGGTCACCGAGAGCACCATCGCCAATCTCGTCGCCAGAATCGACGGTGAATTGGTGACCCCACCGGTGAGGTGCGGCCTGCTCGCAGGCACCTTCAGAGCCGAACTCATCGAGCGGGGCGAGATCACCGAGCGGGTCATCACCGTCGATGAACTCCCGAGCGCCGAAGCCCTCTACCTCGTCAACTCCGTCCAGGGGTGGCGGGACGTGGAGTGGGTGGAGTGAGAGCGCCCACCATTTCAGGATTCCGACGTAGGGTGGGCCTGGGCCCACCTTCAGTGTCCTCTGAAGTGCGAAAACGTCCCCACGAAGTCAGATCTCGAGCTGGTCGAGGTCCTCATACGATGAAGCTTGCTTTCATCTGAGCCTCTTGCAAAATTCCCGTTTCTCGGAGGATCGTCGTCAGTGGTCTTCTCGCCGGCGGGGCGCCGGCGCCACAAAGGGCCGATATTCATTGTGGGGCGGCGCCCCCGCCGGCCTGGGGCCGCGGCGGAACGGTACACAGCTGGGTCCATCTGTGTGATCTTTGGGCGTCCGATTCGGTGTGCGACGCTCCTATCCAGCATCCAGCATCCAGCATTTAGTCCAACCGCTTCTGGAACCTCAGGATCGCGGGCGGTCATGACCAACGCGAAAAAGACCA
>CAVPHA010000012.1:0-23522 GCA_963704125.1 uncultured Acidobacteriota bacterium
TCTCAGATCCGCAGACGGTGGAAATCCTCGAGGGTCTCGCAGAGGAAGAGCGCGAGCACCAGCGTTTCCTCAAAGAGGAGATGGCGTCCCGCTGAGCCGGCCAGGACAAACCTGAGTCCACGATGTTGCGCATGATGAAGAACAGCCCGATATCGGTCGGCTGACACCGGCCGCCTCGTCCGTAGTGCGACAGGAGGGTGGATGGACAGGCTCGAGCGCCAGAGGGCGCATTTCAATTCGATTGCCGAGCGCTATCAGACCGCCCGTAAAGAGGTCAATCACCTCCTTTTGAAGGATCTGATCTGGGCTGATTTTCTCGGCCCGCACGGCGAACTCAAACGCGACGGGCTGCAGGTGCTGGAGGCCATGTGCGGCTTCGGCGACGGCAAGGCGATTCTCGAACAGACCCTCGGCGTCGAGATCGACTACTCCGGTTTCGATTACAGCGATGAAGTCATCGCCAGGGTCCGGAAGGACAAGCCCGAGCTGGCGGTCTTCCACGGTGATGTCGGCTCCATCGAGCTCGATCGTCAGTTCGATCTGATCCTCCTGCTCGGCGGGCTCCACCACGTCCCCCAGATCGCCGACGCGGCCCTGCGCCGGCTGGTCACGGCTATTCGGCCCGGAGGCCTGTTCATCAGCCTCGAACCGACCAGCGGGAACCGGCTCTTTTCCAAGGTCCGCGACTGGGTCTACTCGCGCAACAGCCTTTTCGACGAGCAGACCGAACAGGGCTTCACCGTCGAGGAAGTCCTGACAATGTTCCACGACGCCGGTCTGGAGGAGGTCGACCTCGTCTTCCCGGGCCTCCTCGCCTACGTGCTCTACTACAACCCGGACGCGTTTCCCTGGCTCAACCTCGGCGGCCCCCGAACAGTGAGAGCCCTCTACGGTGTCGACCGGCTTTTTCTCCGCAGCCGCGTCGGGAGAGCCCTGTCATTTGCCACCCTGAGCCTCTGGCGTCGCCCGCTCGAATCGGCCGCCGCTCGCGAACGGTGACATCCAGAGCCTCCTGCAAAATGCCGGAGTACACTGGCCATTATGAAATCCATCGACGACCGAACGGTCGATTGTCCACACCGCGACACTTGCGGCGCCTGTTCGTTCCTGGGCCAGCGTTATGGCATCCAGCTCGAGCGCAAGCGGCAACGGCTCTTTGATGTGCTCGGCAAAAACCTGCGCTTGGACAAACGTCAGGTCCTGCCCACCGTGCCGTCACCGCGGGTCGAGGGCTACCGGAACCGGGCCAAGATGACGATCTCCAGCGATCGCGAACGCAAGTCCTCGCTCGGCTACTTTCAACGCAAGAGCCGCACGGTGGTCGACGCGCCGGATTGCGGCGTTCTGATCCCGGAACTGCTCGAGACCACCCGCCACCTGCGCCGTTTGCTCAACGCATCCAAGAAGTTCCCGTTCAATCTGCGCCACATCGATCTTCGTTGCGGCACCGACCCGACGCGCCAGCACCTGACCCTGGTGGTCAAGGCCGAGACCGCACCCCGCCTGCCCATCGAGGAGATCGCCGGGGCCTGCCCAGAGGTCGTCGGCATCGGGATCAATCTCAATCCGAAGGGCGGTGCTCAGGTCATCAAGGGCCCGATCGAACCGGCGTTCGGGGCCCGCGAGGTCTTTATCGAATCGGCCGGGATGTCGCTGCGGGTCTCGCCCGGTTCGTTCTTCCAGGTCAACCTCGGTCTCCTGCCCGAGATCCACTCGCGGATGGGTGAGTTCTTCGGCAAGGGCGATCTGCTCATCGATCTCTACGCCGGGGTCGGGACCCACGGTCTCGCCCTGCGCCGCCTCTTCCGGCAGGTTCTTTGTGTCGAGGGAGTGAGAGGCTCGGTGGCCGACGCCCGCGCATCCATCAAGATCGCAAAGGTCACCAACGTCGAGACCCTCGCCGACCCGATCCACCGCACCCTGCGCCGCCTGGCGACGGAGAAACCCGACGCCATCATCCTCAACCCATCGGCGGTCGGCGCGGATCCTCCGGCACTCCAGGGGGTCATCACCTCGACGGCGCACTCGGTGGCCTACCTCTCGTGCGACCCCGAGACCCTCGGCCGAGATCTCGCCGTCCTCGTGGGCGGCGGTTTCACCCTGGTCTCTGTTCAGGCCATCGACATGATGCCCCAGACCCGGCAGGTGGAGTCCCTGGCCCTGCTCCGAAGGTAGTTCAGACCCTTGCCGCAACCACCGCAACATCGCAGTGGAATGGGACACGGATGAACACGGATCTGCACGGTAATCTCTGTAGGTCTCGGATCTCTCCATGCTCGACAACAATTTCTGATTTGCCGCAGATCGACTTTCCGGGGCCCAAACCGGCTGCTACGATTCTCCACCTGTGAAAGCCACTTACCCGAAGATCATTCAGGGCGGGATGGGCGTGGCGATCTCGGACTGGCGCCTCGCGCGGACCGTTTCGAAGTTGGGGCAGCTCGGGGTCGACTCCGGAGTCGCGCTCGAGATCGTGATGACGAGGCGTCTGCAGGATGGCGACAAGGGGGGCCACGTTCGCCGCGCGCTTCAGGCCTTCCCCTTCCCCAAGATGGCGCAACGCGCCCTGAGTGGGTTCTTCATCCCCGGCGGCAAAGCCGATGACGAGCCCTATGCGACCGTTCCGCTGCACAAGATGGTCGGGGCCAAGAGGCTGCACGAGCTCTGCATCCTGGGCAATTTCGTCGAGGTCTTTCTCGCCCGCGAGGGGCACGATCACCCGGTCGGAATCAACTACCTGGAAAAGATCCAGCTCCCCCACCTTCCGTCGATCTACGGCGCCATGCTGGCCGGCGTCGCCTTTGTGATCATGGGCGCCGGGATCCCGACCACGATCCCCGGGGTTCTCGACGGTCTCTCACGGCACGAGGCGGTCTCCTACGGCATCAACGTCGCCGGGTCGAAGCCCGGCGACGACACCCTGGCGCGGTTCGACCCGAGAGACTTCATGGAACGCGATCACGAGCCGCTTCAGCGGCCACGGTTCCTCCCAATCATCGCGTCCAATGTCCTCGCGGTGACCATGCTACGGAGGTCGAACGGTACCGTGGATGGATTCGTCATCGAGGGCCCGACCGCCGGCGGCCACAACGCGCCGCCACGCGGCAAGCCGCAGCTCAACGAGAAAAACGAGCCGGTCTACGGCGAAAAGGACGTCGTGGATCTGGAAAAGATCAGGGAGTTGGGGCTTCCCTTTTGGGTGGCCGGTGGTTCCGCGTCCGCCGAGAAGCTGCAGAAAGTGCTGGCGGCCGGCGGCAACGGCATCCAGGTCGGGACGGCCTTCGCCCTCTGCGAGGATTCCGGGTTGGCGCCGGAGTACCGGCGGGGCCTGCTGGCCAAAGCGGCGGCGGGAACGGCCCGAGTCATCACCGATCGCCTCGCCTCGCCGACGGGGTTCCCGTTCAAGGTCGCCCTCCTCGAGGGCAGTCTTTCCGACGAGGACGTCTATCTCGCGCGCACTCGGGTCTGCAATCTCGGCTACTTACGCGAGGTCTACCGGAAGGAGGACGGGTCCATGGGATACCGCTGCGCCTCCGAACCGGTCGCGACCTATCTCAGCAAGGGCGGGTCGGAAACGGACACGACCGGCCGAAAATGCATCTGCAACGCCCTGTTGGTCAACGCCGTCCAACCCCAGCTCCAAAAAGACGGAACCCTCGAGCGACCGCTGCTCACCTCGGGCGACGATCTCGCGGAGATCGCCCGTTTCATCCCCGAAGGGCAGACTTCGTACACCGCCAAGGATGTGATCGACACCCTCCTCGCGTTTGAGATCTAGGCACGGGCGGGTATTAAACCCGCCCCTACGGATTCTATTGCCAGTGCCGTAGGGGAGGGTTTTACACCCTCCCCACAAGATCGATGAGGCCTCAAACCGCGAAGGAGCCTCCAGAGCCGAACCGTCCGCAGAGTTCGACGATCTTGTATGGGATGAGTTGTATTGCTGGAATGCTCAATTGAGCAAAATCAAGCATTTCACGGTCATGGGTCACATTTTTCAATGTGCTCCCCGCGTAGCTTCGTAAAAGGAGACCGGCCCCGGGGCACGTCCAATCCAAGGAAGCGAGGGAGCCATGATGATGACCAGCCGATTTCGCTCGACCTCAATCGTCCTCGGGATCTCGATTCTGGTAGCCGCCGGAGCCCAGGGTTACGACAGGTACTACCAAAACTCCACCAATACCAACTGCAAGGGGTGTCACGGAGATTTCCGCAGCAACAACTACATCTCACCGGTGGACGGTCAGAACTGGGGGAATCTCCACAACATTCACCGCTACACAATGCTCAGCAGCGATTGCGACACCTGCCACATCGGCAACGACGAGTTCCCGGTGTATCTGGACGAATCCAACGGCGGCATCGGTCTCGAACCGGTCGGGTGCATGGGGTGCCACGGCGTCAATCCGGCGCCCCCCGCGGCCAACACCGGAAAATGGGGAGCGGGGCTTCGCGCCCACCACGCCAACGCCAACGTCGGGCCGGACAACAACGGCCTGACCTGTGCGTCGTGTCATACCACCGACCCGCCTCCGCCTTCCGAGGATTCGCCGCCGTCATACTACTTCACCCCCGACAGCGTCCACCCGGAAAAACCGGACAACGCATGCAACCCGGCGAACCCGCCTCCCGGGTATCCTGAGAACTACGCCGGTGCGGTGAAGGGAATCGACAACGACGGCGATCTGCTTTATGACGAGAACGATTCCGACTGTGCGGCGGTACCGACTCCGACTCCGACACCCACCCGAACACCCACCAATACCCCGACCCGCACTCCGACTCCCACCGCGACGTCGACACCGGTGGTCAACACCCCGACGCCGACCAGCACGCCGACACCGACACCGACATCGACGCCCCGACCGGTTCTCATCTTCACGGACGGCTTCGAATCGGGTGACACATCGAGGTGGGGCGCCATCGCTGGGTCCCTCCTGGCGACTATCGACCACGCTCGGGAACTGGGAGGTAAACCGCTCGTGAAGGGAACCCTGTTCTTGATGGCGATCGCCGGTGCGACCGCAGCCGGGCTTCCCGGTCGTCGAAAACACAAGCGCAGGCCGGCAAACCGCGGGTAGCGGAAGGCGAGGAAGCCGGAGAAGGCGCCGGGCAGCGTGCCGCCGAAGCGGTCATCAGCGCATCCCGGCCTTCTCCGCATGGTAGATTCTGGGAGTGCCGTTCGAGGAGTATCTCACCGGTTGCCGCCGCGCGGTCACCGCGCTTGCCGAAGCAGTCGATGAGATCGACAACACGACCCCTTCCGAGGAGATGATTGCGGATGCAGTCGATCGCGGTCTTTTTCGCCCGGCGGAAGAAGCGGCGCTGCTGGCCTGGTTTGCCCGTTTTCTCACCATCCGATCGGAGCTCTGGGAGGTCATCGGTGATGTCTCCGCCCCGGTCGACGGACGAGTGGAGGGGATCTTCGACACCGAGGAATGGCGCTGCTTCGTGCTCGGCTACACCTCGGCCTGCCTCGTCGTCCGCCTCGACCGATACGCTGCTCGAGACCGTGGCTCCGGCCTCGGTGACCCAACGCAAGCTCAACGAGGGATCGGCGCTCCATCGCATCCCCCGCAAGCAGTACACCGAGATCTTCGAGTCCTTCACCGACCCCGCCAAGGCTCGGCAGATGGAGAAGGCCATGCGCCTGGCGCGCAGCCAGCGGCGGCTGTTGAACGCCATGAGCGAACGACCCCGTCGTCGGCGAGTTCGTGGTCCACCTCTGCAGAGCGCGAAAAGGTCCTCGAGCCCAGCCGCCGGAGGTATTTCAAGCTCCTGATCAACTATCTCGTTCACACCTTCCGGCGTCGCGGCGCCTCGGCCCGCCAGCAGGCCGTCTTCGCGACCCTCGAAACCGGCGGCCGACTGGCGTCGGAGCTGCGGGACCAGTGGTCGCCCTGTCGCGTCGATGACGAACTCCGCAACCGGATCGACGCCCTGCTGCAGCCCGGAGACGTTCTGATCTGCCGTCACGAACGCGCGCTGACCAACCTCTTTCTCCCCGGCTTCTGGCCGCACGCCGCGCTCTACATCGGTTCCGAGGACGATCGCCGGCAGATGGAGATCACCATCGACGAGGACCGGGCGACGCCGTTGGTGCGGCGATCGGCGGGTCCTCGAGGCGCTCAAGGACGGCGTTCTCTTCCGACCCCTCGAGGAGACCCTGGCGGTCGATGCGGTGGCGGTGATCCGACCGCAGCTCGATCAAGCCGATCTCGCGCGGGGAATCGCCCGAGTCGTCAGCTCACGAGGGCAAGCTCTACAACTTCGACTTCGACTTCTTCCGCTCCGACCGGTTGGTCTGCACCGAGGTCGTCTACCGCGCCTTCGACGGACTCGGCCCCATCGAGATCCCCCTCCAGGAGCGCTCCGGCCGGCCGACGCTCTCGGCCGAAGATCTCCTCGACCTCGCCTTCGCCGGCGACGGCTTCGAGCCGGTCGCGGTTTTCGGAGGGCCGAGCTGTCCCGATCGTCTGGTCGAGGGCGATCAGGCCCGCGAAGCGATCAGCACCTCAAACCGAGTCCACCCAAGGTCGCAGCAGATCATGATCCGGAATAGCCCCGTGCACACCACCGCGGCGCGGATCGAAAGATCACTCGAATCCTGCTGGCCGCGGGGATCCTGGTGGCCGCCGGCAACCTGACGGCTCTCGGTGTACTCTGGGCCACCGACACGAGTCTCTTCACCAAGGTGATGGCCGTTCTCGGCGCGGCCTATGTCGGCGGCCGGATGGCGGGGATCCTCACCGGTCTCGAACTCGGTTTGGGAGACCCGACCACCTCGATGGTGATCATCCTGCTCAACATCGACTTCGTCGTCCTCTTCACCGGGACCGCCGGCCGCGTCACGGCGTGGGTGCTCACCGGCATCTTCCTCGTCTACTCGGTGGTGATCCGGTTGCGCGACAGAGCGTGGCGCCGACACCGAGGAGGGAGGCTGAATCGTGACCGGACCCTACGTGGCCCTGCTTCGCGGCATCAATGTCGGCGGCCGGAACAAGCTGCCCATGCGGGATCTCACGGCCATCTTCGCCGACGTCGGTTGCATCGATGTCACCACCTACATCCAGAGCGGCAATGTCATTTTTCGGGCGCCTGCCGAGCTGGCGAACCAGATCCCGGAGGCTGATTACCGACGGCATCGCCGAACGCTTCGATCTGCGGGTTCCGGTGGTGACACGCTCGGCCGCCGAGCTCGAGCGGGTTGTCGCCGGCAACCCCTATCTCGGAATCGAGCCTGACTTCACCAAGCTCCACGTGGTTTTTCTCGCCGATCGCCCGACCGCCGCCGCAAGCAGCGCACTGGATCCGGATCGCTCACCCCGAGATTCGTTCGAGATCCAAGGCGGAGAGATCTA
Organism: uncultured Acidobacteriota bacterium; assembly: GCA_963704125.1. GTDB lineage: Bacteria > Acidobacteriota > Thermoanaerobaculia > Thermoanaerobaculales > Sulfomarinibacteraceae > JAHECW01. The sequence goes on from CAVPHA010000012.1 coordinate 7,362, forward strand.
CCTCCATCTGCCGAACGGAGCCGCGAGCTACCAAGCTCAGCAACGCCTATTTCGATGCCAAGCTCGGCACCACGAGCACGGCGCGCAACTGGAAGACGGTGCTCAAGCTCAACGAGCTCGCTGGGGCGCCTGCCACGTAGCGATCAATCGATCAGCTGTCATCCTGAGCACAGCCACGCCGCCGGGCGGCGCCTACTCACGGAATGACGGAGGCATCCAATTTCTGTCATTCTGAGCGAGCGTAGCGAGTCGAAGAATCCCCCGAAGCCCAGAGCGACGATGAGAAAAGCAACGCTCGTCCGACCCGGAGGGGACCCTTCGACTCACTCGTCGGACTCGCTCGCTCAGGGTGACATGTTGGGGGGTCTGTCATTCTGAGCGAGCGTAGCGAGTCGAAGAATCCCCCGAAGCTCAGAGCGACGATGAGAAAAGCAACGCTCGTCCGACCCGGAGGGGATCGTTCGACTCACTCGTCGGACTCGTTCGCCGCAGCACTCTCGAATCGGTGTCAAAAACCATCCCCGGTGTTAGAGTGTGATGCAACGATTCGCACGAAAGCGAGGGTCAGGATCATGGCGGAAACCATCGATCGGCGGAGATTCCTCGAACTGGGCGCGGCCACCGCCGGCCTCGCACTCGGCTGTGGGCGGAGCACCCCCGAACCGCCACCGGATGACGCCCCTCTGACCATGCGCTACCGGCCGCTCGGCGCCACCAATCTCGAGGTGTCGGAGATCGCATTCGGCGCCCACGGCGTCGACAACGCATCGCTGATGGGGGCCGCACTCGAGGCCGGAATCAACACCTTCTGCACCTCCGGCCGGTACATGGACGGGCGTGAGGAGGAGGCGCTCGGCGACGGCCATCACCAGGATCGGTACACCCAGGGACAAGATCGTCATCCTGACCGGAAACCCACCGCCCAAGGCCGGCGAAACCGTCGAATCGATCTCCGCCGAGATCGACGCGAGTCTCCGACGACTGCGTACCGACGTGATCGACATCTACTGCAACGCCCAGGTGGAATCGCGGAGCGACGTTCTTGCCGAACCGCTCTTCGAGGCCTTCGAGCGCGCCAGGAAGGCGGGCAAGGTTCGCCACCTCGCGATCGCGGGTCACCACGGCGGGATGCAGGACTTTCTCGACGCCGGGATCGAGTGCGGCCAATATCAGGTCTTCTTCACCAAGTACGATTTCGTCTCCTACCCGGAGCAGGACGAGATCCTCAATCGTGCCGCTGCGCGGGGAATCGGCACCATGGTCTTCAAGGTCGGTGCCGGCAATCGCAAACACGAGATCAAGGACCTGGAGTCGGGCGGTCTCTCGTTCCACCAGGCGACGTTGAAGTGGGCCCTCGGCCACCCCGAGGTTGCCAGCGTGGCGGTGACCCTCACCAATTTCGACCAGATCAGAGAAAGCGTCGCGGCGGTGGGACGCGAGCTCGCAGGAGCGGAAACCGCGATGCTGCGACGCTACGCCGACGAGATGCGCCACCGTTACTGCCGGTTCTGCACCACATGTGAGGCCGCCTGCCCGCACGGCGTCGCAGTCGCCGAGATCATGCGCTACGAGATGTACTTCAGCTGCTACGGCCGGGAGAAGGAAGCCATGCGGCTCTACCAGCGACTCCCCGGCGCGGCCACCGCCGCGACGTGCGCCGACTGCCGGGGACCGTGCACCACCGCGTGTCCCTTCGGCCGCGAGGTGCGCGCGGGACTCCTCGACGCCCACGCGCGGCTCGATCTTCGGCAGGCCTAACAACGATGTTCGTCCGAGGCCGTCATGCGGTTCTGTTCCTGGCCATGGTTGTCGGCATCTCGGGCTGCGCCGGGAACGGGCCGACCGAACCCGCCGAACCGACGATTGCCAACCTGCTGCCGCCGCTGGCGGAGCTCTCCGGTTGGACCGTCGCCGACGGACCCGTGGAGTACTCACCCGACACGCTCTACGAATATCTCAACGGCGGCGCCGAACGATACCAGTCGCACGGCTTTCGCCGGCTCCTTCACATCCGCTACCAGCTCGGCGGCGACCCGCTGGCCTGCGTCACCCTCGATGTCTACGACATGGGAAGCGAGCTCGGCGCTTTCGGGATCTACAGCGCCGCCAGACCGGTGGGGCTCCCGCCCAGGCAGTGGGGCGCGGAGGGCTACGGGACCGGCACCATCGCCGGCGCCTACAAGGGTTCGATCTTCATCCACGGCGAGGCCGACGACGACCAGCCGGAACTCGTGGAGATGCTCGAGGAGCTGATGTCCAGCGTCGCCGGCGCTGCCGACGGATCGACTTCGCCGCCGGCGATTCTCGGCACACTGCCGCCAAACCCACCGTCAGGCCGGGAGCGAGCGCTATGTCCCGAGCAATCTCCTCGGGCATTCCTTCCTCCCCGGCGGCGTGCTGGCGAGCTATGAGATCGACGGCCGGCGGGCCGAGCTCTTCTTCACCGACCTCGGGGCCGAAGCCGAGGCCGTCGCAGCCATGGCGGCGCTGCGCGCCCACTTCGAGAGTCGGAAGACCATCGCCTCCGGAGAGCCGACGTTCGGCGACGACGGCTTCCGCACCAGCGACCCGGTTTTCGGCCAGGGGTCCGTAGTGCGCAGCGGCAACCCTCATCACCGGGATCCACGGCGACCTGCCCATCGACGACGGCGAAGACATCCTGCGCCGATTGATCGCCGCTCCTTTGTAGTGCGGGCGTCCCCGCCTGCACCGCACACCTTCACGCCGACGGGGGGCGCCTCCTCTTGGACCAGGGGAGGCAGCCCGTTCCTGTCACCCTGAGCGAGCGAGTCCGACGAGTGAGTCGAAGGGTCCCCCCGGCGGGAAGAAGTGGTTCTTCGCAAGAGGCGCGTTGCTTGACCTGTGGAGACCCTTCGACGCGCTCACTTCGTTCGCTTGCTCAGGGTGACAGCTGTCTGGGCGAACTCAGCTCAGCACACCCTGCTTGCACATGGCGCGGGCATAGAAAAACAGCCCGAAGGCGATCATCCAAACGAGGACCGACATGTACAGGTAACTGTTGCCCATGATCTCGAGACCGTTGGACAGGAAGAACCCGTGGACGGTGCTGAAAACCATCCCGACGATGGAAATGCCGAAGAGCCACACCGAACACCGCTTGCGCAACAGCAGCCCGATGGAGCCCGCCAACGCGAACCAAACGGCGATGGCCCAACCGGCGATCGCCCATGCGGGGATGCCGTTGTAGAAGTACTCGAGCATCTCCGGTTCGAATTTCCCCATGTAGAACTCGAGCCTGAGCTGGGTGGCCAGGTAGTCGAAAGCCCCCATCGCGTTCCACAGCAACGCCAGCACGCCGATGATCCACAGATGAACCGGGGTCTTCATCGCGACGTCCCCATTCGATTCCGCAGCAACCATGACTCCTCCTCCTTTTCTCACCCTCGAATTTGTTGCAGTTACGATACCACGTCGCAGTTGATTGAATGCCCACCGTCATTCAATACTCGCGCTCGTGCTAGATTCACCCCAGGAGCACCCCATGGACTTTTCCATCGTCCCCTCGGGTTCAGTCGATCACCGAGCTCGTCCGCGAGTTTCTCGCCAGGGAGGTCCACCCTCTCGAACAGGGCTTTCTGCAGCAGGGTTTCGTCGCGATGCTGCCGGAACTGGAGAGGCGCCGTGCGCGGGCCCGCGAGACCGGTCTCTGGACCGCTCACGTCCCCGAGGCGTACGGCGGCGCCGGACTGTCGCTGACCGAGTTCGCCCACATGTCCGAGGAGCTCGGGCGGAGCCCGCTCGGCCACTATGTCTTCAACTGCCAGGCGCCGGATGTGGGCAACATGGAGCTGCTCATGGAGTTCGGCACACCGGAACAGCAGGAGCGTTGGTTGCGACCGCTGGTGCGGGGCGAGATCCGCAGCTGTTTCACCATGACCGAACCCGAGTTCGCCGGCTCGAACCCGGTGTGGATGGGGACCACCGCCATCAAGGACGGTGACGAGTACGTGATCCGCGGCCACAAGTGGTTCGCCACCGGCGCCGACGGCGCCGCCTTCGCCATCTGCATGGCGCTCACCGACCCCGACCACGAAGACCGCTACCGCCGGGCGAGCATGCTCATCGTCCCGACCGACACCGAGGGCTACGAACTCATCGGCAACCTCTCGATCATGGGCCACCGCGGCGGTGACTGGGCGAGCCACGGCGAGGTCGCGTACCACGGCGCCCGAGTCCCCACCGAGAACCTGCTCGGCGGCGAGGGGATGGGCTTCGCGCTCGCCCAGAGCCGGCTCGGGCCCGGACGGATCCACCACTGCATGCGCTGGATCGGGGTCTCGGAACGCGCCTTCGAGATCATGTGCCGGCACGCGGTCGATGCGCGAGCTCGCGCCGGGCAAACCGCTCGGGAACAAAGCAGACGGTGCAGGAGTGGATCGCCGAGAGCCGGGCCGAGATCGAGGCCGCGCGGCTGCATGGTGCTGCACGCCGCCTGGCGGATCGAGAACGAGGGCGCCCACGCCGCGCGCGAGGAGATCTCGCTGATCAAGTTCTCGGTGGCGGGCACGCTGCAGCGGATCCTCGACCGGGCCGTCCAGACCCTCGGCGGGCTCGGGATGACCGATGACACGCCCCTCGCCCTGTGGTGGGCGCACGAACGCGCGGCCCGGATCTACGACGGCGCCGACGAGGTCCACAAGCAGGTGGTGGCGCGGCGGATCCTCCGTTCCTACGGGCTCGAGCCCCGGTCGTGAGTCCGAGGCGCCCCCCGCCGGTGACGAGGGAACCGTTCGCCCCGGCGAGGAACTCGATCTCGACGCGCTGGGACGCTGGCTGCGGAGCAACTCTGCCCGAGATCACCGGCACACCCCGGGTGACCCAGTTCTCCGGAGGGGCGTCGAACTGGACCTACGGGCTCGCCTATCCGGATCACGATCTGGTGCTGCGCCGGCCGCCGGCCGGGACCAAGGCGAAGTCGGCCCACGACATGGGCCGGGAGTCCTTCATCCAGAGGGCGCTCCGGCCGGTCTACCCCCTGGTTCCCGAGGTCCTCGCCTTCTGCGACGATCCCGCGGTCCTGGGCGACGAGTTCTACCTCATGCGCAGGGTGCCCGGCATCGTGCTCCACCGCCGACCCGCCGAAGGGTATCCAGATCGATGCGCCGACGGCTCGCCGGCTCTGCCTCAACGCGGTCGACGCGCTGGTGGCGCTCCACGCCATCGACCCCGGCGGCACCGATCTGGAGACGATCGGCAAAGGCGCCGGCTACGCCAGACGCCAGATCGACGGCTGGTGCGACCGCTATCTCAGGGCCCGCACGTGGAATGTCCCGAGCTGCCGGAGGGTGCGCCGGTGGCTGACCGAACAACACGCCCGACGATGTCGCCACCTGCGTCATCCACGGCGACTTCCGGCTCGACAATCTGGTGCTCGACCCGGACGATCCCGCCTCGATCCGCGCCGTCCTCGACTGGGAGATGGCCACCCTCGGCGACCCGTTGATGGATCTCGGCAACAGCCTCGCCTACTGGGTCCAGGCCGACGACGACCGGGTGGCTCGCTCGACCCGGCGGCAGCCGACCCACCTGCCGGGGATGCTGACCCGCCGCGAGTTCGTCGACGCCTACTTCGAGCGATCGGGTCGGGCGCCCCGACAACTGGGTCTTCTACGAGGTCTACGGGATCTTCCGGCTCGCGGTGATCGTGCAGCAGATCTACCGCCGCTACTTTCTGCGACAGACGCGAAACCCGGCCTTCAAGAACTTCTGGTTCCTGGTCTGGTATCTCGATCGAAGGTGCCGTCACCTCATCAAGTGATGAACGGTTGACTGGTACCGCGGCGTACAACGGATCCGCCAAGGCGCAAAGCACGCCAAGGTGCCGCCAAGCAGGGCCGATTGACCCGGGCTCCCCCCGACCCGCAATGCGGATCAAACCAGGGAGACGTGATGGGTCAATGAAATGACTTCGCGGCATCTTCGCGACCCTGGAGCCTTCGCGTTCCGAATCCATTGTGCGCAACGGTATCGGATCGTTCTCTTTCGGATCCCTCGATTCTGAAAGCTGCCGAGGCGCCAGCAGTCTATGGAATGAGGCCGCGCGACGCGGTTGTTTCCCAGCTGAACGCCTTGGGGGAACACATGTCCATTCGCCCGATCAAAAAGCTCGTCACCGCCGTGCCGGTCATCGAGGGCGCGGGGGTTCACCTCCGCCGCGCCTTCGGTTTTGGCGACACCTCCGAGACCGACCCGTTTCTGCTCTTCGACGACTTCCGCAACGACCGGCCGGACAGACTACCTCCCGGGATTTCCCTGGCACCCCCACCGCGGGATCGAGACCATCACCTATGTTCTCGCGGGCAACGTCGAGCACGGCGACAGCCTCGGCAACACCGGCAGCCTCGGCGCCGGTGATGTCCAGTGGATGACGGCCGGTTCGGGGATCATCCACCAGGAGATGCCGCACGGCGACGACCGGGGCCGGATGCACGGATTTCAGCTCTGGGCCAACCTGCCGTCGTCGCTCAAGATGACCGATCCCCGTTACCAGGACGTCACATCGGCCGACATCCCCGAGGTCGTCGACGACGACGGGACCAGGGTGCGGATCATCTGCGGCAGCTTCTGGGGCGCCACCGGACCGGTGGACGGAGTCGCCGCCGAGCCCCAGTACCTCGATGTTTGGGTGCCCGCCGCTGACGCGGAAGACGTCTGCCGGTGGAGACCACGCGGCACGCCTTCGCCTATGTCTTCGCCGGTTCGGGCGTGTTCGGCAATGCGTCCGAGCCTCGTCCGGTCGCCACCGAGACGGTCGGGATGGGCGAGGCCACCGTCGCCTTCCGCGATCGAGGACCGCTCGCTCGTGATCTTCGACCGCGGCGACGAGGTCGTGGTCGATTCCGGCGAGACGGGCATCCGCTTCCTGCTGGTCTCGGGCAAGCCGCTCGGCGAACCGGTGGCCTGGGCCGGACCCATCGTGATGAACACCGACGCCGAGCTGCGCCAGGCGTTCGCCGAATACCGCGACGGCACGTTTCTTAAACACCGATAAGCAGTGTTCAGCCGCTGCCGTTCCATCTCACGCGGAGCCAGTAGGTCCGGCCCGGCTCGTTGACCTGGACCGCCACCGGGTCGAAGGCGCTGGCCCGGTTGAGGTGGTTGGCGTAGGTCCGGTCGAAGACGTTGGCGACCCCGGCCCGGATGCCGAACCCGGCGCCGATCTCGACGGTACCTGCGAGGTCGAGAACCACCCAACCGGGGGTCGGACCGACATCCTGACCGCTGCCGGTCATGGGGTCGTCGTCGACCCGCGTCTGTTTTGCGGCGCAACGAATGACTCCTGCAGCCGACCACCGGGACCGCGCCCAGGCAAGGCTGATGTTGCCGTGCAGCGGCGGCGTTTGGGCGATGGCGCGGCTGTCGGTGGTGTTCTCGGCCCAGACCCAGGCCAGAGCGCCCGGTGAACACCAACGGATCCGAAATCTGCCACATGCCGTCGGCTCTCGACACCATAGCGTTGCGCGGCCACGTTGCGATAGATGGTGGCGTTGTCGTTTTGCAGAACCCCGTCCTGGCCGTGGGCGCGATCGCGGAGGATGTAGTCGTCGATGTCGGACGCGAAGACGGTGAGGTTGACGCTCGACCATCGAGCCTGCCAGCCGGCGCCGAGATCGAGCTGGTGGTTTCGAGCCGGCGCCAGAGCGGGGTTGCCGATCCATCGCATGGCGGCCATCGGGCTATTGGCGCCGAGATACCGTTCGGTGGCGTCGGCGACCCGCATGGTGCGACTCAGGCCCCCGAAGAGCTGCCATGTCCGACGCGGTGTTCGATCCGGACAAGCCCGCCAATATCGGTGCTCGACCAGGAGTCGTCGCCGTCGCCGGTGTACATCATCCAGAGCTGTCGCGGCGCGGGACCGTTGCCGCCGAGGGTCTTCTCGTCGGCGCGGCTCGCCTCGGCGGTGAAATGGTCGACCCGGGCGCCGTAGACGAATCGGGTCGAGTCGCCGAGCCCGACGGAGCCCTCGACGAAGGCGCCGGCCTGATCGTTGGTGATTTCGGCCCACAGGATGGACTGCATGATGGTGACCATGTCGGCGTTCGGTCCCGAATACCGGGTGGCATCGGCGTCGGCCGACTCGATGGTCACGCCGACGTGGATCGGTTGGTCTGCGCCGAACTCGAGGTGGCCGCGGAGACCCCAGGTCGAGGTGTCGGAGGGGACCCGCATGGCCATGGGCGCCGTCAGCGGCCGCAGCGAGTAGTTGTCCATGAGGTGGTCGACGCTGTCGTAGAAGGCATCGACGCGCCATCCCAGGCTGCCGTCGGTCGATCCGCTCGGTCTGAAAGCGGACGATGTCGGCGGTGCTCTCCGGCGCGTCCATCCCGGCGCCGGCGAAGAGCGCGTCGATCGGTGTTCGAAAGCTCGTAGCTCAGCTCGAACTCGGTGTCGGCATCCGGACGCCAACCGAGCATGAGGGTGCCGCCCGTGCTCTTGGCGGCGGAACGGACCTCGTCGCCACTGCCGTCGTTGTAGTTCGTCGGTGTTGCGGTAGGTGCCGAGGGCGCGGAGGCTCCAGCTCGCCGAAGCCGACGGCGGCATCGAGATCGAAATCGGGCGTCGCGACCAGTTGGAACCGCCGGTGGGGCGTTCGGCTTCCCATGTCGTGTCGTCGAAAACCGGGATCATCCGGTCGTAGAGCACCGTGCCGCCGGGCGCCCCCGGGACCGTAGCGGAGGGTCTGGACGCCACGGATCACCATCAGCTGTCGGTGGTCTCGGTGGTCGAGTAGGACGTCGCCGGGTCCATCCGGTTGGGACAGCCGCCGTGGACGGTGGCGCCGTCGAGAAGGACGGTGAGATCGCCCTGGCTCTGGCCGCGGACAAAGGGTTCGAGACCGTGACCGCCCATGCGGCTGAGGTCGGCGCCGGTGACATCGCGGAGGACCTCGGAGCCGTCTCCCAAAGGGGTGGTGGACTGGAGATCCTCCGGTTCACGAGGGTCACGGTCGATATCGCGATCGCCTCGGCGGTCACGTCGATGCTGCCGTGGATGACGGGTTTCTCGGTGTTGGAGGATGGATCGGCGGCCTCCTGGGCCGCCACGAAGGGACACAGGATCAGAGCAAGCCAGACAGCCACCGGCCCCCCTGCTCGAAGAGTATTCAAGACCATGAGCGTTCCTCTTTCGGCGCGTCGGCATCGTCCCCACACGCCTGGTCGACCCGCGGAGCGGGCGTAGATTTCTTGCGACAGAAAGGGCGGCTCAGACTCTTGGAGGCGGGACTTCAGGCCGGGGATCGAGATCGGAAAAATCGAATTCGAGATCCGCCAGATCCGCCAAGACCGGCATGGGACGACTCAGATCGATGGGCTCCGGCGGACCGATGAGCTTGCCACCGCTCGCGGTGTCGATCGAGAATTTCGGGTCTTGCTGCTCAGCGCAGCCAAGCGCCAATTGGGAGGTCCTGGGCGCGGTGCAGCAGCATCTCCCCTCGGGATTCCGCAACCGCACCTGCACATCGTCGGAGCACCGTCCCCCGAGCCATCAACCACCGGAATCGACGGCAGCAGGAAAACCACGATCACCGCAGCCACGGCGACCGCCTTCGCCGGTGGGACGCCCGGCCCGCGCATCGTCCGAGGCGGCATCGGGACCGGATGGGTCTGAGTGTGGCTCAACGCGGCCAGGATACCATGCGCCGCACCCGCCTGAACGCCGAAAGATGCTCTCAGATGTTCAGTTTTCTCAATTCACATCCATCAGCTGAGCGCTACCGCACGGTTAGAGCAATCATATCTCCCACCCCTCGGAAGAGCCGATCTCAGCGCCGCCGACGGCCTCAGGCACGGTTGCGCCGCGAATTGAATCTGCACGTGATATTCTCCCCACTTCAACGCGGCCACCGTCCGGGAGGCCGATGGAGGGAGAATTATGAAGAACATAAGTTTTGCGGTGGTGATCTTTGCCATGGTGGCGGCGCTCGGTTGCGGCGGTTCTCCGACCGAAGCCCCGGTCGAAGAAGTGGTGCTGGATGTCGTCGAAGAGCAGCCCGTCGTCGAGGCGCGCAACGATCTTGTCTACGCCTGCAGCTGCGGCCCCGAGTGCGAGTGCGGAGCCGTCGCTCTGGAACCCGGAACCTGCGGCTGCGGCAGCGAGCTGGCCCAGGCCCACCTGCTCAAAATGGACGGAAATGTGGCCACGTTGTGCTCGTGCGGGCGGGGACTGCACCTGTGAACTCAATTCCGAGGATCCGACCAAGTGCACCTGCGGCAAAGAGGTCAAGCAGGTCAACCTCGAAGGCAAGGGGCTCTATTACTGCAACTGCGGTGGCTCGTGCACATGCAACTTCGTCGCCTCCGAACCGGGCACCTGCGCCTGCGGGATGGAACTCGTCACGAGCTGACTTCCGCTCAAGCCAACCCGATCAACAGATGGCCCGGGGATTAATCCCCGGGTCATTGTCTGTTCGGCCGCTCGCTGAAGTTCGATCTTCAGGGATGGACGCGACGAGTCGTCGACCGTGGTGAAAGCAGACTGGAGGTCCACTCGAAATCGATCTCGCGTACGATCGGCGCCGCAGATGGATCAATGGTGCTCAAAACAACTCGATACTGCAGATAGACCGGTGCACGGGCCTTGACGGTCAGCGAGCGGCCAGGGTCGATGAGCATCCATTCGCCGAGATCGTCCGGGGCCGCTCCAACGCGGACGTGCACGGAGACCTCAGTTCCCGGCGGTTCGTCGGCATCGAGGGTGCATTCCAACGAAACGATGGGCTCGGGAATCCGCATCACCCGGCTCTCGATCACACCGGTTTCAACAAAATCGGTGAGCCGCCACCAGGCGACCTCGAGACCGCCGCTCGCGCCCGAGATGACATCGACCGTCCCGTTGTCATCGAGATCGGCGATGGCCAGGGGCCACGGTTTCGGGAATTGCAGCCCGAACCGGACTCGCCGTCCATCCTCCCGGCGGACCACCGTTATTGGGCCACCAGAGAACCCGATGCCAGGAGTCGGAGGTGGCGGCCACATCCATGTCTCCGTCACCGTCGAGATCGCCCGCTCCGAGCACCAGCGGGGTCACGATGACGCCGCCGATGTCCTCTTCCCGCCAGCTCACCGGATCTCCCCCGTCATTCCAAAACAGCTTCAACCAGGGGTGACCGTAGCCGAGGGCGACGATATCCAGATCACCGTCGAGGTCCATATCCCACGCGTCGGCGTGGTGCGAGCCCTTCAGCGAGTCGGTCAAGACGAATCTCGTCCAGGTGATGGGCGAACCCCCGTCGTTGCGCCACCAGTCGAGGTCGTCATCCTCGAGGGCCGTCCCGAGGAGATCGAGATCGCCGTCCCCATCGAGATCGGCCGGCACCAGTGAACGCGCGCCGCCGAACGCATCGTCGATCACCTGCAGGGTCCACGCTGCGGGAACCCCTCCGTCGTTGATCCAAACCGCCACCGTGTCGGCCTCCGCCGCCGCCCCGAGAAGATCGAGATCGCCATCACCGTCGAGATCAGCCAGATCGACCCAGTGGCACTGGGCGAACTCCGTGACGACGCTCTGTCGAGTCCAGCTCAAGCCCTGTCCGCCGTTGTACCAGATGACAACTTCGTCATCGACCCAAGCACAACCCGCCACATCGATTGTTCCATCGCCGTCGATGTCCCCCGCGCGAACCGACGAAGCCCCGGCAAATCCGGATTCGATGAGCATCTCCGTCCACACTGGAGGCCGCCCGCCTTCGTTACGCCACCAGCGAATCTGGTTGCCGACCCAGGCGGAGCCGACCAGATCGAGATCCCCATCACCGTCCAGATCCACGGTTTCGAGGGAGGAGGACCGGACGAAATCGTCGTCCACCAGATGCTTCTCCGGAGTCTCGAGAGGCACACCCGAGAGCGTGATCTGTCCCGGTACCGCGAGCCAGGAGATCCCTTCCGATGAAGCGAACGACCTTTCCCAGGCTTCCACCGTTTGCTGCCCCGCGACGCCGCCCGACCAGTCGGTCTGGATCGCGATCGCTGCGAACGTCGGGGAGATCGAACCGAGGATCAGCACGCCCAGAGCGGTGAATGCTCTGGCCGGAAAACCGGCAGCACCGACAGAGGAACGCCACACAATCGGTTGCACTGAAGAGAACCGGACGTGCCCCATGTGATCGGTCAAAGGATCACCTCCGTTCGGTCGGTTTGGTTTTTCCGTCTCGAGAAGTACGCGAGAAGCGGCCGCAGGTTGCGCCGATCGAGCGGCCAAATCCCTGTCGATTCAAGCTGAGGTTTCGTCGATCGTACAGCTTCTCCTCCGCGAGCCCGGGTCCTATCCGACTGTCCGATTACGGGCACCGCCATTCCGAATTCGAACAGTCTCGACCCGCTTGGAAGTGCCAATCGAAGCCAGGAGCGACAAAGACGATATGGCATGGATATTGCGTGTTGAAACGCTGCCGAGAACTCTGCTGTAGGAGATCACGAGATGGACCTGATCCGCCACGACCTGCTGCTCGCGACCCGCTCGCTGGCGCGCCGACCCGGTCTCACGGCCGCGGCGCTGCTGACCGTGAGCCTCGGGGTGGGCGCCGTCACATCGATCTTCAGCGTCCTCTACGGCGTCGTCATCCGGCCATTGCCGTACTTCCAGCCCGAGCAGCTGGTGCGGGTTTCCTCGGTCGGCAGTACCGGCGAGTCTGCGCCGTGGTCCGGCGCCAACTACGTGGACTTCGAGCAGCAGTCCACGGTCTACGAAAACATCGCGGGCTTTCAGTACGCCGACTATTCGATGCGCGCCGACGATTTCCCCATGAAAGTGACCGGAGCAACGGTGACCTCGGATTTCTTCGATGTCCTCGGCGTCCAACCGATCGAGGGGCGCACATTCACCGCCGCGGACTTATCGGGTTCGTCGGAACCAACCGTCGTGTTGGACTTTGGATTCTGGCAGACGCAGTTCGCCGGAAAGCCGGTCCTCGGGATGACGGTCGACATCAACGATCGGAGCTATCGGGTGGTCGGAGTCATGCCGCCGGAGTTCGCGTACCCGACCGGCACCGATATCTGGGTCGCCTCACGATACCGCGTACCCGAGCCGGTTCGAAGCCCCGACGAGGACCCGGCCGTTGACCGTTCCAACCGGTACTTTCACGCCGTCGCACGGCTGAAACAGGGAGAAACCCTGGATGAGGCCGCGGCCGAAGGCAGCGCCATCATCTCGCGATTCGCAGCCGCGTACCCGGACTCCGAGCGCGGCTTCAGCTTCGAGGCAACCAGCCTGCACGAGTCCGTGACCGGGCGGGTACGGCCGCTGCTGATGGTGCTCTTCGGGGCCGTCAGCCTGGTCCTTCTGATCGCCTGCGCCAATGTGGCGAACCTCCTGCTCGCTCCAGGCGATCAGCCGCACCCACGAAATCGCGATCCGCACCGCTCTCGGCGCCAGCCGGCTAAGGCTGGTACGACAGGTCCTCGTCGAATCCACGCTGCTCGGAATCGGCGGCGGAGTCGGCGGTGTGCTGCTCAGCTATTGGGGTACCGGTGTGTTGGTTTCGATGGCCGACAAAGGAGTACCCCGCGCCGGCGACATCTCGGTCAACCTCCCGGTCCTGCTCTTCGCTCTCTCGATCTCCATGCTTGCCGGACTCGTCTTCGGTGTCGTCCCGGCGCTGTGGTTGAGTGGTCGTGATTCGTCGCAGGCGCTGCGTGAAGCCGGCAGCCGAACCCTCTCCGGATCAGGTTACGCCAGGCTTCGAGCCGTCTTGGTGACGATCGAGATCGCGGTCTCCCTTACTCTGCTTGTCGGCGCCGGCCTGTTGATGCGAACGTACGCGGTCTTGTGCGCCACCGATCCCGGATTCTCAGCGACGAACCTGCTGACCGCCGACGTCTGGCTGACATCGGGCACCGAGCTCACCAACGATGAGATCCGCACCTTCCAGGACGAGATTCTCGATCGCAGCCGCAACCTACCCGGGGTCACCAGGGCGGGTGCCGTGCTCAGCCTCCCGATCGGTGTCGGCGTTTCCTCCCGCACCACCTACTCGGTCGAGGGGAGGGTCGTCGATCGAGGCACCGAACCCAACGCCGGGCTCCAGGCCGCCAGCCCGGGCTATTTTGAAACCATCGGCATCCCGGTGCTCCGCGGTCGCGCTTTCACCGCCGACGACCGGGCGGACAGTCCACCGGTCGCCGTGGTCAGCGACGCCTTCGCCGAACAGATCTTCCCCGGTGAGGACCCGATCGGCCGGCGGATCGGCGCCGGCAATCCGGAGGAGGACGGATTTCAATGGCTCACGGTTGTTGGAGTGGTTGGCAACACACGATATGACGGACTGGACGACCAGCCCCGGTCCGAGGCATACCAGCCGTTCGCGCAGGCGCCATGGCCATATATGACCGTGGTCCTGCAATCATCGGTGGACCCGATGACCCTCGCCGACCCGCTTCGCCAAACGGTCATGGAGGTGAAGCCTAATCAGCCGGTCGCCGGAATCGCGACCATGGACCAGCTCATGGAAGGGTCGCTGGCGCGGCGCCGGGACAGCGCCCGTCTGGTCGGCATCTTCGCCTGTCTGGCCATGGTTCTGGCCGCGATCGGTCTGTACGGGGTGATGAGCTATTCCGTTGCCAGTCGGACCCGTGAGATCGGCATCCGAATGGCGATCGGGGCCGAGGAAGAGATATCTTCAAGCTCGTGCTCGGCGACGGTGGAAGGCTGCTGGCCATCGGCCTCGTGGCCGGAGCGACCTGTGCGGTGGTGCTCGGCCGACTGATCCGCGGGGTCCTCTACGGAGTTCCCCCGACCGACCCCGGGGTCTTCGCGGTCGCGGCGTGTGTGTTGGCCCTGGCGGCGCTCCTGGCGATGCTCGTGCCGGCCGGCCGGGCCGCGCGGGTCGAACCCGCGAGCTCGCTTCGATCGATGTGACGTCCCATCCTGCCCAGAAAACGGATCGGACAACCACCTTCGAACGGTCCCCATCGAGTTGGTCGCAGGCCGCTTTCCTCATTGTCGCTCTGAGCTTCGGGGGATTCTTCGACTCGCTACGCTCGCTCAGAATGACAGATATGCGTCTTTGCGGTTCGACTACGGCGCCACTGATGACCACGGCCCGGTGTCGCCCGACTCGAAGCCGTCGGCGAAGAGCGGCGGTTCGCCGTTGTTGTAGAAGACCCAGATCGAGGTGTCGCCCGAGTTGCCGACGACGAGATCGGGCAGCTCGTCGCCGTTGATGTCGCCGAAGGCGATGGCCGTGCCGACGTGCGGCGAGTCGAAGGTCCACGACGGCACGCTGTCGAGGACGCCGTCCCGATTGAGGTAGATGTGCACCTTGCCGTCGGAGAAGTGGACCTCGGCGAGATCGGGGTCGCCGTCGAGATCGATGTCCTCCCACCGGAGATCGGAGTGGCCGTGGTAGGTCGCGGCCGAGGTCCAGCTCACCGCCAGGCTCCCCGCGGTGTTGGTCCACAGCTGGGTCGGGTCGTGGCCGAGGGCGAGATCGGGATCGAGATCGCCGTCCACGTCGGCCCAGGCCGACGCCCTTGTCGCGTGTCGGTGTCGCCGGTGGTCCAGATCGGCGTCGTCTCAAGCGCCCCCATGACGTTTCGGTAGACCCCACTCTCGAAGTTGACCCACTTGGAGACCGCCAGATCCTCCCATCCGTCGCCGTCGAGATCCCCCCACGACAGGAAGTTCTGGATCGACGTCTCGGCCGACTGCCAGCTCGGGGTGGTTTCGAGGGTCCCGTCGTCGTTGACGTAGAGCCGCATCGGCCGGTAGGGGTCGGTCGGCGAGTTGCCCTGGTTGGCGGTGACCACGTCGACGTCGCCGTCGTGGTCGAAGTCGAAGGGCATGGCGTAGTTGGTCCACGCCACATCGGCGGCGAACCAGGTCGGGGTGGTGCTCGGCCCGGTCGCCGAACCGAAGTAGATCACCGACGGCGCCATCTCGAAGCCGCCGTTGGCGGCGAAGACATCGGGGTAGGGGTCGTCGTTGATGAGCGCGACCTGGATGTCGCCGGTGGACCGCTCGTCGGCCGACACCCACGACGGTGTCGCCTCGAGCTCGGAACCGGTGTTGAAGTAGATCAGGTTCTCCCAGTCGGGGTACGGCGGGAACGAGTTCGAGTGGTAGCAGCCGACGACCACATCCTCGGCGCCGTCGCCGTTGACATCGACCACGGCCAGCCCGCCGACCTGGACGCGCAGGCTG
>CAVPHA010000013.1:0-275644 GCA_963704125.1 uncultured Acidobacteriota bacterium
ACTGTGGCCAGGGCGGCCAGGGCGGCGGAGCGTATTGCTGTCGTCCGGGGACAACGGGGTTTCGTACGCGGTGCCGATCACCGGACGGGCGCCGAACCCCTCGTAGAAGCGGAGCCTGGCGGCGTTCTGGCGTCGGTGCGAGGAGTCTTTGCAGAGCGCCGAGTCGTCTGGGAGACACTCGAAGAGGACGCCCCAGGCGCCGAGCTCGCGGGCGTCCCGGCGGACCCGTTCGTAGAGGGTGCCGCCGATGCCGCTGCCGCCAGAACCCGCACCGCTCGCGAGGAACTCGAGCCAGACGAAGCCGATCTCGGCCTCGTGGTAGACCAGGGCGAATGCCTTGACCGTCCGCCGCTGGTTCTCGACGACATAGAGGAAGGCCCGGAAACCGTGCCGTAATGGGTGGCGGAGTTTCTCGGGCAGCCCTGCGATGTCCTTCTCGCTGAGCCCGGGAATGCGTTCGGTGAGCATCGCCTGAACCTGCTCGATGGCGACCTGGTCGGGGGAAAGGATGCTGTCGTAGACTCTGCGGATGCGAAACACGTGGCCTCCATCGGACGCCTGTGCGGCGCGTCACGGTAGCATCCTTCCATCCAGCTCCGATCACGAAAGGTCGGAGAACGCCGTATGATGCGTCCGACCGTGGTCGAACTTCGCGCTGGTTTGGGACCCCGAAACCGGCGGGTGGTTGCGCTTTCGTCGACCGGTGGAGGTGGCTATCCCCGTTGCTCTGCGACGCGGTGTTGCCGGGACTGAAGCGGATCGACGAGGCGACGGGGCAACTGGTCTCTTCGCCGTGGGTGTGTGACCTACGAGGCCGCACCGGCGTTTGACGGGGCCTCCGCGTTCATCCGCGATCGACGGGTTGCCGCTGATGCGTTTTGGGCTCTTCGAGGAGGCGACCCGAGAAGCCGACCCGCCGTCACGGATCCGGACTCCTATGTCGGGGATTTGTCGGCGTCGCAGAGCGAGGACGAGTATCACCGATCCGTTGCGAGGGTTCGCGAATTCATCGCCGGCGGCGACACCTATCAGGTCAATCACACCTTTCGGCTTCGCGCGTCCTTTGACGGCGACTCCGTGGCCCTGTTCCTCGACCTCGTTCGATCACAGCCGACCTCGTTCGGCGGCCTGTCTCGAGATGGGTGGGCGGGTAATCTGTTCGGCGTCTCCGGAGCTGTTGTTCGATCTCGACGGCGACGACCTCGTTTCGCGGCCGATGAAGGGGACGATCGACCGCGGGTGGGATCTGCATTCGGACCGTGCGCGAGTTCAGGTCGGCTCGCGGCGTCCCCGAAGGATCGCGCCGAGAACGCCATGATCATCGACATGGTGCGCAACGATCTCGGAAGGGTCGCCCGGGTGGGATCGGTCGAGGTGTCAGCTCGTTCGATGTGGAGCGCTACCCGACGGTGTTTCAGATGACATCGACGGTGGCCGCCGAGACCCGGGCGCCGGTATCCGGGATCATCGCCGCGCTCTTCCCGTTTGCCTCGGTGACCGGCGCGCCCAAGGTGCGAACCGATGGAGCTCATCAACGAGCTCGAATCCGCTCCTCGCGGCGTCTACACCGGCGCCATCGGGATCATCGGTCCTGGTCGGCGGGCGAGGTTCTCGGTGGCGATCCGCACCGCGGTGGTGGATCGCGCAGCGGGGACGGTCGAGTACGGCGTCGGGAGCGGCGTGGTGTGGGATTCCGGGGCCGACGACGAGTACCGTGAATGCGTCCTCAAAGCGAGGGTGTTGTCGCGCCGCGATCCGGACTTCGATCTCCTCGAGACCATGCTGTGGGACCCCGAGACCGGGTTCAGGCTGCTGGAATCGGCATCTCGATCGGATGGCCGGCGCGGCCGGGTACTTCGATCGGACATTCGAGCGGAGCGGATCGGGATGGATCTCGAGCGACGGGCATCGATCTTCGGCGACCGGCGGCACCGAGTCCGGCTCCTCGTGGCCGCCGACGGCAGCCACCGGATCGAGGCCGTGCCGATCTCGATCGAATCCGCGACGGCACCGGTTCGGCTCGGTCTCGCCGCCGCTCCGGTCGCCGCGGAGATCCGTTTCTCCACTTCAAGACCACGAACCGCGAGGTCTACGAGAGCGCCCGCGCGGTCCCGCCCCGATTGCGACGACGTCCTGCTGTGGAACGAGAAGCGGGGAGGTCACCGAGAGCACCATCTCCAATCTCGTCGCCAGGATCGACGGTGAACTGGTGACCCCCCGGTGAGTGCTGGCGGGGACCTTCAGAGCCGAACTCATAGAGCGGGGCGAGATCACCGAGCGGGTCATTACTTTCGCGCTCTCCTGTTTCGCATGCTTTCGCCACAATCGACGATCTCCCCAACGCTGAGGCGCTCTACCTCGTCAATTCGGTCCAGGGATGGAGGGACGTGGAGTGGGTGGAGTGAGCGAAGCCCGAAGCGAGGATCTCGAGTGGGTGGGCCTGGCCCACCTCAGAGTCCTCTGAAGTGCGAAGTCCCCACGAAGTCAGATGTCGAGCGGTCGAGGTCCAGACGATGGAGCGCTGACGTGTTGCTTCCCGGTCGACGGACGTTCGTATGGACGACACCGTTACCGGGATGGGGATTGGTTGTCCGCTTTGTAGCGCCGACGTCTCGTCGGCATGGAACCGAACGGTCGCTGCTGGCCCACCACTCCGAATTTCGCGAGAGCTCGTCGGCGATACATAGGGATCCGATTCGACGCACGCCGCCTTCAGCATCCGGCATCTAGTCCAGCCGCTTCTGGAACCTCAGGATCGCGGCGGTCATGACCACCGCGAAAAACGCCAGCAGCGGCCAGATTTCGTGACCGACCTCTGCAAGCGTGGCGCCGCGCAGGATGATCCCCCGCACCATCCGGACGAAGTGGGTCAACGGCAGGAGCTCGGCGAAGACCTGCGCCGCCCTCGGCATCCCCTCGAATGGGAACATGAAGCCCGAGAGCAGGATGTTCGGCAGGAAGAAGAACATGATCATCTGCATCGACTGGAACTGCGTCTTGGCGACGGTGGAGATGAGCAGTCCGAGGGCGAGGGTGGCGGCGATGAAGAAGGCCGATGCGAGATAGAGATCCGCCACCGAGCCGCGAACGGGAACCTTGAAGAGCGCGACCCCGAGCCCGAGGACGATGGTCACCTGCAGCAGACCGATGACGATGTAGGGGATGATCTTGCCGATCATGAGTTCGGAGCGTCGAACCGGCGTGTTGATGAGGAACTCGAGCGTGCCGCTCTCGCGCTCGCGGACGATGGCGACGGCGGTGAAGAGGGACATGGTCAGGGTGAGGATGACGCCGATGAGTCCGGGAACGATGTTGACCTCGGATCGCCGTTCGGGGTTGTAGTAGGCGCGGACCTCGAAGGTGGGCGGTGGGCCATGGTCGGCGAGCTCCGAAGCGGGTCGCTGATCTCGAGGTTGGTCAGCCCCCTGGTGGTTGCCAGGATCGTCGGGTCGGTGGCGTCGACCAGAAGCTGGGCGGTCGGCCGGTCGGACGACGCGAGCCGGCGTTCGTAGTCGGGCGGGATGAGGATTCCGATGGAGACCTTTCCCCGGCGGAGCAGGGCCTCGAGATCGGTGGCGGTGTTGGCCGTCGCGACGATGTCGGCGACCTGGGAGGCCTCGACCGCGGCGACGAGCTCGCGCGACATCCCGGTGCCCGCCTGGTCGGCGACGGCCGCCTTGAGATGTCGGACATCGGTGTTGATGGCGTAGCCGAAAAGCACGAGTTGGAGCGCCGGGATCCCGACCACCATCCCCAGGGTCAGGCGGTCGCGCCGAAGCTGAACGATCTCCTTGGCGGCGATGGCGAAGATCCGCTCGAGAAAATGCATCAGCGGGTCACCGCCATGAAGACATCCTCGAGGGTCGGTTCGACGGCGTGAGCCCGGGCGTCGACACCGGCCTGCAGGAGTGCGCGACGCACCACCTCGACCGGATCCCCGGCGCCGGGCTCCACGTGCGCCCGCAGGAGCGCCCCGAGCTGAGCAATGCTGACGACGCCCGGGGTTGCGGCGAGGACGCGGTGGCCGCGCCTGGGATCGGCGATCTCGATCGAGACCACGGTGGCATCGATGTCTTTCTTGAGCTCGTCCGGTGTGCCGTCGGCGACCTTGCGCCCGTCATCGAGGATGGCGAGGAAGTGGCAGCGCTCGGCCTCGTCCATGAAGTGGGTCGAGACGAGAATGGCCGTTCCATCGGCCGCGAGATCATAGAGCGCGTCCCAGAAATCCCGCCGGGTCTCCGGGTCGACCGCGCTGGTGGGTTCGTCAAGCAGGAGCAGGTCGGGCTTGTGCAGAGTCGCCGCCGCAAGGGCGAGCCGCTGCTTCTGGCCGCCGCTGAGGGTGCCGGCCCGTTGGCCGCCGATGGCGCCGAGATCGTACTTCTCTCGGGCCGAGCCGATTCGTCGTTGCCGTTGCTCGGAGGACAGCGAGTAGACTCTGCCGACAAAACGGAGGTTCTCGTCCACCGTGAGGTCCTGGTACAGGGAGAACTTCTGGGTCATGTAGCCGACGTTTTTCCGGAGTTTTTCCGCCTCGTCCGGGACCCGCCTGCCGAGAACGGTAGCGTGGCCCTCGGAAGGCTCGAGCAGGCCGCAGAGCATGCGGATGGCGGTGGTCTTTCCGGAACCGTTCGGGCCGAGGAAACCGTAGATCCGGCCCTCGGGCACATCGAGGGCGAGATGATCCACCGCCACCAGAGACCCGAATCGGCGGGTCAGGCCCGCGGTCGAGATCGCGAGTCCGCTCAGAAGGTCACCTCGACGGGAAGCCCGGTGGGGAGGTCCCGGGCCGCGTCGCCGACGAGATCGATCTCCGCGAGATAGGCGAAGTGTCCGCGGTCCCGTTCGGTCAGCGCGTAGTAGGGGGTGAAAGCGGCTTCGGCGGAGATCATGCGAATCCGTTCCCTCGAAAGGCTGATCGAAACCGTCGACCACGACCGACACCGTTGCGCCGGCAACCGCTCCGGCGCGCAGCTCGGCCGGCACATAGACGCGGGCAAAGGGAGCGCCATCGGCGAGGAGCACCGCCACCGCCGATCCGACGGTGGTTCGTCGCCCACCCGGAACGGCAGCGCATCGATGGTGCCGTCGCGCGGGGCGGTGACGATCATCCGTTCGGCGTCGATGGTGAGTTTCGCGACCTCGGCTTCGGTTCGCGCGAGTTCGGCACGCGCCTGGTCGAGTTCCTCGACGGTGGCGCCGTTGAGGAACTTCTCGAGACTCGAGCGGGCCGCGTCACGCCTGGCCGCGGCGGCGGTTTGATTGGCCTCGGCGGTGTCCAGAACGGATTGGGGTTCGACGCCGTCGGTGACGAGTTTTCGGGCGCGCTCGAGATTCGGCTGGTGCTGGATGAGCGCCGCCTCGGCTTCGGCGAGCTGGGCGCGGGCCTGGTCGATCTCCTCGTAGCGGAAGCCGCGAACGACTTCGGCGAGCCGGGCCGCCGCGAGATCCGGGTCGCCTCGGCCTGCTCGAGCAGCGCGAACGATCCGGCGGCTGTCGAGTTCGACGATGACATCGCCGGCTAGCGACCCGATCGCCCTCTTTGACGGCAAGCCGGAGGATCGGCTCCTGACGCTCGGCGCGGAGCTCGATGCGGTACCGCTCCAGCGTACCGACCGCGATGGGAGGATCCGAGTCGCGGCACCCGGCTGACGCCGGCAAGGAGCGATGAGAAGCAAGGGGATGAGTCGTTTCATTTGATCTGGGATTATAGACGTCTCCCGCGCCCGAGCCCGATCCCGATCCCGATGCAGCGTCCGAGACCGCGTCCGTGGCAGCGGCAGCGACAGGACAGCGACCGGGACAGCGATCAGCGGCTGGGGCAGCGCATCAGCGTCCACGCGAATCCCGTTCGGTGCTTCAGAGCTGTAGGCGGGGCCTTCAGGCCCTGCGACCCAGCCATCGAGGGCAGGGTCGATCGACCCGGTGGCTGTTTCACCTCGAGGGTCAGAAGGATTTGGACGTCGGCACCGCCGGTGAAAGAACAGCGGCAACCATCAGGACCAGAATCAGTGATCGGCGACGGCGCCGTGATCGGAGACACCGCGCTGGACATATGGATGGACATTTTTCTGGACGTTTTTTGTTGATATACTATGGAAGATGTTGTTTTAAAGTGATTTACGATGTAAATGGAGTGGACAATGTCACGGACATATGAATCGACACATCCATGGCTGAGATTCACGCTCGATCTTCGCGCCGCGCCGCATACTCTGTGGCTCCTGCTCGGGGAGGCGCAGTCGAAGGCCG
This sequence comes from uncultured Acidobacteriota bacterium, assembly GCA_963704125.1. Classification (GTDB taxonomy): domain Bacteria; phylum Acidobacteriota; class Thermoanaerobaculia; order Thermoanaerobaculales; family Sulfomarinibacteraceae; genus JAHECW01. The sequence goes on from CAVPHA010000013.1 coordinate 6,250, forward strand.
AGCATGTGGCCGGTGTGCCGCTGCTGCCGTCGGTGCAGGAACATGTTCCACCAGCTGTTCCTCGCCAAGGGCGTGCTCGCCACCACCGCCATCGAGGGCAACACGTTGTCCGAGGCCCAAGTACGACAGCATTTGGCCGGGGAACTCAGCCTGCCGCCGTCCAAGGAGTATCTCAAACGGGAGATCGACAACATCATCGCCGCCTGCAACGAGATCGGTGGTCGTGTGTTGTCCGGGGAAGTCTTCCGGGACCACCGTCGACGAGCTTCGGGAGTTCAATCGGCTGGTTCTCCGGGATCTTCCGGTGTCCGAGGAAGTCGTGCCAGGCGAGTTTCGGCAACACTCGGTCACCGTCGGCCGTTACCGCGGAGCGCCGTGGCAGGACGTGCCGTACTTGACCGATCGATTGACCGAATGGCTGAACAACGGGTTCCAACCAACGGCTGGATTCGACAAGGCATTCGGCGTGCTCAAGGCGATCATGGCCCACCTCTACATCGCCTGGATCCACCCATTCGGCGACGGCAACGGGCGGACGGCTCGTCTTGTCGAGCTCGAGATCCTTCTCGGGGTCGGGATTCCAACGGTGGCCGCACACCTGCTCAGCAACCACTACAACCAGACTCGAGCCGAGTACTATCGGCAGCTCGACCTGGCGCACACGAGGGGCGGTGACCCGATCGGGTTCGTCGAATACGCGTTGCAGGGTTTCGTGGACGGACTGCGCGAGCAGATCGAAACCGTTCGTGAACAGCAGATCATGGTCCACTGGGTCAACTTCATTCATCAGGTCTTTCAGGGTCAGGACACCGTCGCCGGTCGGCGCCAACGCCGTCTCGCCATCGATCTCAGCGAGGCCGACGGACCTGTCAAGGCGTCCGAGATCCGTCACATCTCAACCCGGCTCGCAGAAGCCTATGCCGGGAAGACCGACAAGACGGTCAGCCGGGATCTGAACAGGCTTACGGGAACTCAAGCTCATCGAGCGCAGGAAGGACGGTTACCGGGCACGACCCGAGCTGATGCTGGCATTCCTGCCGCCGGCTCGAGTGGATGAGCCCGAAGACAGACCGTAGGCGCTCCGGCGCCGGTCTTCTTGACAAGGGCGATGCATTCCACCCCCTGACCTCGGAGATCCAATCGACTACGCACCGATCAGAACGACCCGGAGGTGACCATGAACGGCGGGCCAGGAGGGCGCGCACGACGTGGTACACCCGTTGGTCGGCATCGTTACTCGACGCCGAAGATCATTCGACGAGTCGCATTACCGTGAGTTGGTCACCAAGCGCACAGGTTGGTGAATGAGCGCATGGGCTGGTCTTCCAGCGAATGGACGGGTTTCCTGCTGCGGGCCGCAAGGCTCTTGACTGACACCGTCACTTCAGCCACGATGAGACGATCCCTCCACGCTGCAGCAGATCCCCCTCGTTCTCCTGCCTCAACGCATCCTCTGCAAAATGCTCGAGCATGCGCAGTGCGGCGTCCCGGTCTTCGCGCAAGTACAATGGCCGCTGCTGAGCAGCCGCAAGGCAGCAGTGCTTGTACTTGCGGCCACTTCCGCACTGGCACGGCTCATTCCGGCCCGTCGTTTTCTTCACGGCTGGTTCCCCGCTCTATCTCGAGACCCACGCCTTCGCGCGAGAGCTCTTCGACGACACCGAACTGCCCGGTGGAGGCTTCGGGGGCGGCCCGGGATCCAAGGCTGCCCGATGTCGAGTTCCCTCGCTTTCGTTCATCGGCCCTGCCCCTCAACTGCACGCTGGATCAGCAGCTCCTCCAGGTCGCGACGGCTGTCGAGAATCGCGAGAATGGCGACCTCCCGTCCGACGATGCGGAACACCAGTCGGTAGGGGCGCTCGATCATCTCCCGGTACTCGAAGAGACCGATGTCATGGAGCTCAGGGACCTGACGACATCGGCGCGGCATCATGGCGAGCGAACCGATGCCGTGGCGGAGCGTCTCGTAGAGTTGAAGGGCCTGGTCGACCCCTCGCTCTGCCGCGACGTACTCCAGGATCTCGTCGAGGTCGCGGACCGCTGTCCGCGTCCAGGTGACGTCAAACTCCTCTGACATCAGCTTCACTCACTCTCGGCCAACGCCCTCAGCTTGTCGCGAAAGTGGGTGTCGGCATCGGTATCGGACAGGACCGCGCCATCTCGGAGGTCCCGTTCGCCCAGAGCGACGTACTTCAGCAGCATCAGCGCCCGGCGCTGGCGCTGGTAGCTCTCCACATCCTGAAGCACCGCTGTGGCCCTTCCGTTCTGGGTGATGATGACAGGCTGACGGGTCTCGCGCGCCCTGCGGATCAGCTCCGCCGATCGAGTCTTGAGGACCGTTACCGGTTCAATCGCGTCTGGAAGCTCCATGGTACGCTCTCCTCTGCAGCCAAATGTAGTTCCGAATTTGGATCCGTGTCAAGTCGACCATCACCAAGCCCGTTCGCATTACCGTGAGTTGGTCACCAAGCGCACAGGTTGGTGAATGAGCGCATGGGCTGGTCTTCCAGCGAATGGACGGGTTTCCTGCTGCGGGCCGCAATTACTGTGCCAGGCTTTAGGAAGTTGGGAAGTTGAAACTTCCCAACTTCCTAAAGCCTGGCACCGAGAATGCGATTCTTCCCCATGGCGACGCGGACTGACCTGTGGGTGTCGTCTGCCGAACCCACGCGCAGCATTCATGCTAGCGGCTCGAGCCCTGAGGCTCGCTATTTGTCCGCCACCGCGCGGGCCCCGATAAAGAGGTCATCCGCCAGGGGCTCGTTGGCCTTGTAGGAGAGCAGGGCCACGTGGGCCGTCTTGAGATGTCCGCCACCCTGACCCTCATATGCGGCAGCTTGACGCCGGCGACCTCTCGGTGGTCGTAGAACAGATTCGCCTTCCAGCCATCGTCGCCGAACTCCTCTTCTATGGTCAGAAGGCCGGTCTCGATGTTGAAATAGACGAAGACCTCCTTACCCGTGCTGATGGTCTTCCTGAGCTTGTAGAAGGCTGCACCCTCCAATGCCTCGGTGCCCACGAGCTCGTAGGAGACCTTCTTGGCGGCGTAGTCCACGAGATCCAGGCTGATGCTGAACACCTGCTGCCACGCAACGTCGCCGGGCGGAAGGCTTTGCCACTCTTCGCCGTCCACCAGCCAGGCCGAGACTCCGTCGGTCACCACCGCTCGCCCGCCGTCGCGCTCTTGCCAGATAAGGTTCGGCGCTTTCAGGCGACGTGTGCCGCCGAATCCACCAGATACTTGAAAACCCCTGCTGGTCATGGTCAGGGTCGCGAGAGACGCCACCGCCTTGCGGCCACCCATGGCCTCGATGGCCCTCTCGATCACCTCCTCCGCCGTCTTGGCCAGCGGCCTGGTCTGGGACGCGAGAATCCGTGCGTAGGCCTGCTGTGATCGCTCTTCGAGCTCCGCTCTACGGGCTGCTGTGGGATCTACTTCCGTGCTTTCCTGGGCCTGGGTAAAGGAGCATCCGAGCAAGAAGGTCATGAGCAAGGCGATCTTGTGATGAGTCATTCCTGTCCTCCTGAACCGTCGGGGCCGTGCATGTATCTCCACTGAATACGGCGTTTGCCGAGGAGTGGTTTCAGGGACGGCCGCGGACGCCAGCCCGGTGCCGACTGTCATCCCCGCTTCGCGGCGAAGACGTCGTCACTCGATTCTTCCCTGGCAAGGAGCAGCCCACAACCGGGTTCGGGTGGAGCCGGAGGACCAGCCGGCGGTGGAGCGCCTGGCGCGCTACATTATGCGCCCGCCGATCAGTCTCGGTCGTCGAAACAGCCCCTGGGTGCTGATCGCAGGCGAAATTCGAGATTGAAGCGTGAGAAGCCAAGCTGTTACGGATCATCTCATTCGATGAGGCCGGAAAACGACGGCAGCAGCGCAAGCTGCTGTTCGTCTTCTGCGATGATCCACCGGCGCGTCAGACGCGCCGCCGCAATTCGTCCGACGAATTGCCGCGTACTCGAACGTGTTGCGGGGCAAGCGGCGGAAGGCGGAGGCCGAGAGCGGGGAGGTTGGGGGTGCGGGCGCCGGCCTGGCTTCCCGTGCGGCTCGGGCCGAGGCCCGCGACGCCCGCGCCCTCAGGTGGAGCTGGGCCCAGCTGATCAAGCGGATCTACGAGATCGATCCGCTGGCGTGCCCGTCCTGCGGCACGGAGATGAAGGTCATCGCCTTCATCACCGAGCACGACGTGGTCGACGCGATCTTGAGGCATCTTGAACGCAAGGAGGTGCAAGAGGCGCGGGCGCCGCCGAGCTGAGAAGGGCCTGGCGATCTCGGAGCGGGTTGGTCTGGTGCCTGACGCGGTCGGGGGAGGTACGAGCGAAAGTGGCACATCGGAGGTCCAACGGGCCGTTCAGCGGAGACTGGACGCCGATGTCCCCATGTCCGCCAAGATTGGCTGTCAGAGCACCCCAATCGAGCAAATCTCCGGAGTGTGCGGCGCAGGTTCGAGGGATAATGGGCGTGGTACCTTCGAGGTGGGCGAAAGGAAATTCCTATTCGGGACGATCCGGACCTCGAGGTTCGCCGACATGCCCTCATTGCCATGTCCCAGATCCCTGGCGACCGTGGCTTGCAAGTCCTGATCGATGTGGCGAGCGGCTCCGGCCATCGTCCGCAGCTCCGCAGGGAGGCCTTCTTCTGGCTCGGTCAGTCAGACGACCCCCGAGCCCTCGAGCTCATCGAGAGGGTGCTGGGCAAGTAGGGCTCGAGTCGCCCTAGTCTTGGCCTCCGAGCCCGACAACACACGTGGCCGAGACCTTCGACTCACCATAGGCTGACAGCGAGAGGGTTGACGGGTGTCAGCCGGCGGCGGTAGCCTGCGCCGAAACGTACAGAGTCAGAAGGGGTTTGCGTCATGCAACGTCTCACCCGCCTTGCCCCGGCCGCCCTCGCCTCAACGGTCGCTCTCGCCGCCATCGGCGTCACCCTCAACGGCGCCCCGGCAGCGATCCAGATCGTCTTCTGCTCGGACCGCGACGGCGACAGCGACATCTACACCATGAACGACGACGGCAGCGCCGTGCGACGAATCACGAGCAACGAGTCCGACGAGTTCGACACGGCATGCTCGTCGGACGGCCTCTGGGTCGCCTTCGTGTCGGATCGGGACGGCAACCCGGAGATCTACGTCATGCGGATCGACGGGAGCTCGCTTCGCCGGCTCACCAACCAGCCCGGACTCGACGTCAACCCCGAATGGTCACCGGACGGGACTCGGATCGCCTTCGAGTCCGACCGCGATGGCGACCGGGAGATCTGGCTCGTGAACCCGGACGGAGGCGGTCTTCGGCAGCTGACCTTCAACACCGCTGCGGACGGCGGCCCGGACTGGTCGCCAGACGGATCGCACATCGCCTTCCAATCCGACCGTTCCGGGCACTTCGACATCTGGACCATGACCCCGGACGGCGGTGACCCCCAGAACCTGACGGACGATACCCCCCGCGACTTCTCGCCCTGCTGGTCGCCCGACGGCGACCGGCTCGTCTTCCTGTCCGAGCGCGACGGCCCCCAGGAGCTGTACCTAGTGGACCCGGACGGCCGGAACCTGGAGCGCCTCACGCATACGTCCTCGGAGAACCACGAGCCGGACTGGTCCCCTGACGGGGCACGGATCGCCTTCGCGTCACGTGGCGCGTCGCAGCACGAGATCCTGGTGATCGGCGCCGACGGCAGCGGCCTGGCGAACCTGACGGAACACAGCGGCATGGACCGGGGACCATCATGGCTGCCGGCGAGCAGGCAACCATGAGACGAGCAGGGCGCCCCGCGAGATCGCTCGGGACGTCGCCCGGCCTCGAGAGCGGCGCGCCACAGGGAGCACAGAAATGAAGGCCATCGTCCAACACGAGTACGGCTCACCTGAGGTCCTGAGACTCGAGGATGTTGACGAACCGGTGGTCGGAGAAAAGGACGAAGAAAAAAAGAAAACGAAAAAGGTGCCAGTCACGCTATTCCGTTGTTTTGATGGCGTGGACGGAGGGTGATACTGATGCCAGTTTGGGGGAGCGGTCTGCTCTCTCCGCAAGATTGTGGAGCGAGCAATAGCGGAATAGCGTGACTGGCACCTTTTAGCGTGACCGGCACCTTTTCGTGTCGCGGGGGAGGAGGCGGAAGGCTGACGCCGAGCACGAGGGTGCTGTGACCGCGGACACCGGCGCGCCCTCCCGTGCGGCTCGCGACGAGATCCGAGACGGCCGCGCGTTGCGGTGGAGCTGGGCGCAGCTGATCAAGCGGATCTACGAGGTCGACCCGCTGGCCTGCCCATCATGCGGCTCCGAGATGAAGGTCATCGCGTTCATCACCGAGCACGACGTGGTCGACAAGATTCTCCGGCACCTCAAACGGCGCGACGAGGAGGGAAGTCCGGGTGGTGTCCAAAAGGAAATTCCTATCCGTTGGCGGCGCTGCCGGGCGTCATGCCGGTGGCGACCGCCGCACCTCGAACTTGCCCGCCCGCAACCTCGCCATGTAGTCGCGGTAGGCCCGCATCGTCTGGGAGCCGAAGACGAGCATGATCGGAATGTTGGCCCAAAGCATCAGGCCGGTCCCGAGCGACGAGATGGTGTCGAGCTCGGCCTCGGTCCGGATCAGGGGTGAGGTGGCGACGAGGATGAGCAGGCAGTAGATCACGCGGTAGGGAGTGACCGATCGCGACCCGAAGAGGAAGATGGCGCCCTGCTCGCCGTAGTAGCTCCAGGAGATCATGGTCGAGAAGGCGAACAGCCAGGCCACCGCCGGGACCACCGCCACCCCGAGGTGAGGCAACACCGAGTCGAAGGCCTTGGCGGTCAGCGTCGCCCCCTTGTAGTCGTGGTACACCCCCCGCTCGGCCAGCGACGGGCGGGTGGCGCTGGCGATGTTGGACCAGTCGATCACCAGGCGGCCCTGGCGCTCGGTGACCACTCCGCCATCCGGTGGCGGTCGCTGCCCCGGCGCGGGTCGGGGCCGGCCGCGACCACGGCGAAGACCTGATGGCCGGGCTGCCAACTGCCCCCGAAGCGACTCGGCGATCGGCACCGGCGCCAGCGTCCAGCCCCCGGCCTCGCCGGCGGCGACCACCGCCGGCACGCTGCCGCGCTCGAGCGTCAGATCGGGCGCCCGGTTCCAGACCCCGCTGACCAGAATGACCAGCGCGGTGAGGGTGCAGACGACGATGGTGTCGATGAACGGCTCGAGACCGGCGACGACGCCCTCGCGCACCGGCTCGTCGGTGCGGGCGGCCGAGTGGGCGATCGGGGCCGAGCCCTGGCCGGCCTCGTTGGAGAAGAGCGAGCGCCGCATGCCGATCAGGAAGGCCCAGCCGAAGGTCGCCGCCGAGGAAGGCGCCGACGGCCTCGTGCGGCGAGAACGCCGAGGTCACGATGTCACGGAGAACCCCGGGGATGAGATCGATCCGCATGACGAGCACGGTCAGACCCGCCAGCAGGTAGGTCCCGCACATGACCGGAACCAACCGGCCCGCGACCGTGCCGATTCGACGGATGCCACCGAGAATGACCATCGCGGTGAGCACGGTGAGGACCGCGCCGGTGGCCAACGCCGGGACGCCGAAGTACTGCTCGGTGATGTCGGCCACGTTCCAGGCCTGGAACATGTTGCCGCCGGTGATGGTGGAGACGAGCAGCGTGACGCAGAAGATGCCGCCGACGGCGACGCCGACCCCGCGCAGCCGCGGATTGATGGCGGCCAGCCCCGGCTCGCCACCCACATGGCGCCGCCGTGCGGGTTCGCGGTTCGTCGAGGTTGCGGTAGAGCATGGCCTGGGTGACCTCGGTCATCTTGAGCGCCATGCCGACGAACCCGGTCACCCACATCCAGAACACGGCGCCCGGCCCACCGAGGGAGACGGCGATGGCCACGCCGGCGATGTTGCCCAGGCCGACCGTGGCCGACAGCGCCGCCGACAGCGCCTGGAAGTGGTTGATCGCCCCGGGGTCGTCGGGCCGGTCGTAGACGCCGCGGATCACGGCGACGCCGTGGGTCAGGGCGCGGTACTGACCGAAGCCGCTCCACAGGGTGAACAGGACGCCGACGGCGAGCACCGTGTAGAGCACTGAGTCTTGCCAGATGACCGCGTTGACCGCATCCAACCAAGCCATGTCTTCCACTCCTTGGCCCGCGGCGCCGGGGAAACCGCTGTCCCGCTGCGCCTCGAGGAACTGACGTCGTGCGCATTCTCTCGTCTCCTGAGGCCGACCGGCAGGCCCACGCCAACGACTCGGTGATGACTGATGACCGGCTGCTGGTCTGAGATTCGTGGGTTCAGGGTGGCACAATCTAGCACCGGGATTAGCGTCAAGCAAGCGCCCACGAAAGCCATCGACTCAACTGGATGACCGAAAACAGGAGCACACAGTTTGTGCTCACCGGTGTTGGAAGACACCCTTCTGGGATCTCGGCTTCCGCCGCTGCGCCGTCAGACGGCATCACCGTGCTCCCCTGGCGGGAGTACCTCGACCAACTCTGGAGCGGCAAGATCATCGAGTGATCGTCTTCGACACCGACGTCATCTCCTACGTACTGAGACCGTCGCCACCCGCCGGCCTGATTCGGCGGGTCGCCGAGATTGACCCCGACGAGCAAGCGACGACATCTGTCACTGCGGGTGAGCTGGTGTACGGCGCGTGGCGCAGTGCCCGGCCGGATCACTTCCTGGCGGCGCTCGAGGAGCGGGTGTGGCCGCACATCCGCGTGCTCGGCTTCGACCTCGACTCGGCGGTGATTTACGGAAGACTGCGTGCCGACCTCGAGCGCGGCGGCACGCCGCTCGCCGAGCCCGACGGCGAACAAAGCGGAGTCCCAGCGTCTCCGGCGTCCGTCGCGAGCAAAGTCCGGATAGCGGTTGATCGGTCCGGCAATCTGGGTCGGGGAAAAGAGCAGGTACCTGATGACCTCGGCCGAGTCGAAGCGCGGTCGGTCACCACGAAGCCATTCGAAGACGAGGTGAAGGATGCGCAGTCCGTAGTACGAAAGCCCGAGAGGAATCACCCCGGCGACAGCGTCATTGAGAGTCACTCCCCACTTGAACGATATGACGGCGCCTACCACCGCGAGCACCACCGCCGACACGCGTGGACCTGTGTCCGTCCTGCGCGGCGAAGAGGTCGGCGGCGACGGCGGCGCTGTTGGCGGAGGAGGTGTTGGCCGACGTCGCCCACGCCCAGTGGGTCTTCGTCAAAACGCCCGGGCCGAAGCCCGGGCGTGAGAGGTCGATGTTGCGTGGTCCTACTCGACATCGGCTCCAGCGTCATGGGATCGCGCAGCGGGAGCTTCGGTGATGGGGCCGAACTCGGTGAAGCTCGCTTCGTGATCGGGGTGTCCCGCCATGATCTCGGCGATGTTGCCGACCACGAGGACGATCATCTTCTCCGGGTGGATCTTCTTCTTGAAGGCCTTGTGGATCGTCGTCGGCGTCCACCGCCTTGACCTTGTCCCGATAGTCGATCCAGTAGTCGTGCGACCGGCCGAGGAGTTCGTCGACGGCGAAGACCGAGACGGTCTGGGCCGCCGATGAAAAGCTCTTCGGGAAGGTCTCGATGAACTGGTTCTTGGAGACCGTGAGCTCTTCGTCGGTCACCGTCGTCGGCGCGCAGTTCGCCGATGATGTTGAACCCGAGCTCGGCGGCATAGGCGCAGGTGGACGACTTGGACTGGAAGAGGGCGCGGAAGGTGCCGGGATAGGTGGTGGGGAAGCCGATGGTCGAGTAGGCGCCGTAGGCGAGACCCTCGTCCGAACGGATGGTCTTCATCATCCTCGAGGTGAAACCGCCGCCGCCGAGAATGTCGTTGCCGATCATCAGCGCGAACTCATCGGGGTCACCGAGCTTGTAGCCGATGTGACCGTAGCTCACCCGACCCTGGTTGACGTCCTCCTTGTTGATCACGTAGACCCCGGGAGTGGGGGTGTGATCGGGTTGCGGGATGGCGGGCAGCGGCGCATCGAGCTTGGGCAGGGTGCCGATGGTCCGCTCCAACAGAGCCTTCATCGCGGCCGGCTTCGAAATCCCCCGAAACCGCGACGACGATGTTGTCGGATCGAATCAACGAGGTGGCGAAGCTCCTGGCCTGCTTCGGCCGTGATCGCATCGACCGAAGCCTGGGTCGGGAGCCGGTTGAGGAAGTAAGTCGTCACCGTAGATGAGCCGGTTCCACTCCCGCCCCTCGATGCCCGCGGTGTTGTCGTTGCGGGTCTTCATCCCCTGGATGAGGTCGTCCTTGGCCTTGATGAAACGATCCTCCTGGAACCGCGGTTTGGTCAGGACGTCCATCATCAGGGCCATGGCGGCGTCGAGGTCCTTGGTGAGCACGTTGAGGCTCACCGAACCGGTGACGTCACCGATATTGGTGCGCAGCGATGGCCGCCAGGAAATCGAGTTCTTCGTCGAGCTCGCCGGCGGTGAGTTCACCGGCGCCGCCGGTGCGCCAGACCTCGTCGGCAATGGTGGCGAGCCCTTCCTGACCCGCGGGCTCGAGGTAGCGGCCGCCGCGGAAATAGACGGCGATGTTGACCAGCGGGAACTGGGTGTCGGGCATGGCGTAGACCGGCGTGCCGTTGCTGAGCTCCGATCGGAGTCCGGCGGCGTCGGGGATGTTCCAGTCGATGGTGCCGAAAACGAGTTCTTCGGGTCGTTTCGGAATATCGCTGTCGGCCGAGGCGAGACCCCGCGAGGGCGAGCACACAAACGATGGTGAGAATCAGTGGACGTCGCATGTCACTCCTCCTCCCCGGGCCCTCAGCGAGGGCGGAGAGGCGCTCCTGTGCTCGCGGCGTGATCAGATCCAGCGCGGCGTGAAACTCCGGCGGCGCCTGGCCCTTCATGGTCTGAATCTGGCTCAGCATCTGCTCGAGTTCGGCCGGATCGGTGCTCTGGTTGATCTGGGCGATGGCCTGTTTCGCCATCATCTTGGCCTGTCCGGAGAGCGCGGCGAGATCGGGATCCTCGTCGGACCCCTGCCTTGCGGTGGTACCAGAGGACGTTCTTCCCTTCGGCCGGGAAAGTAGGTGTTGGCGACCCGCATGACGTCTTCGGCGGTCACCGCCTGGATCTCGGCGGGCGAGGTGTTGAGGTACTGCCAGTCGCCGAGTACGTCGTAGAAGAGCAGCTGGAGCAGGAGGTAGAAGTTGGACTGGAGCCGGCGGAAAGAGTTCGCCAGGTTCTGGTTCTTGACCTTGGCGAGCTCGCGCTCGGAGACGGGTTCTTTCTTGAGCAGCTCGATCTCGGCGAGCAGCGCCGCCTCCACCGCCTCGTGGCTGCACACCCTCGACGAGCTCGGCGCCGATCTCGATGCTGCCGGCGTACTTCTGTGGCCGAGAAGTAGGCGTAGGGCTCGCCGGTCGCGAGACCCTTCTCCTCGACCAGGGCTTTGTAGAGCCGCCCGGTCCGGCCGCTGAGGATCTCGGTCATCACATCGAGGGCATAGCTGTCGCGGTGGACGAACGGCACCGCGTGCCAACGGATCTGAACCGAAGGGTTGGTGTCCGCGGTCGCGGTCATCCGGCGCTCCTGGATCTGCTCGATCTCTTCGGTGATGATCTCCGGCGGGTCGTTTTCGCCTCGCGGGATCCGGCCGAAGTACTTCTTGGCCAGGGCCACGGCCTCGTCGGTGTCGAAGTCGCCCACCAGCGCCGCGGTGATGTTGTTCGGGGCGTAGAAGGTCGAGAAGAAGTGCTTCCGCCTGGGCGCGGTTGATGGACTCCACATCCGACGGCCAGCCGATGACCGGGTGGTGGTACGGAATCGAGCCCCAGAACATGAAGTCGAACTGCTCCTCGAACTTCGCGGTGGGGTTGGACTCGACCCGCATCCGGCGCTCCTCGCGGACCACGTCGCGCTCGGAGTAGAACTCGCGGAAGACCGCGTTGAGCAGGCGGTCGGACTCCATCCAGAACCACAGCTCGAGCTGGTTGGACGGGACGTCGATGAAGTAGACCGTGGCGTCGCTGTTGGTCCCGGCGTTGAGCCCGGTGGCGCCCTGGTTGGTGTAGATCTTGTCGTACTCGTTGTTGACGATGTAGGCGCGCTGCGCCTCCTGGAGTTCCTTCATCTTCTCGCGGAGCTCGGCCAGTCGAGGCGTCTGGTTTTCGGGCAGATAGATGCTGCCGGTGACCTCGCCGCGCCGCTTGGCCTCCCGCAGGGCGGTGTACTCGACATCCATCTCGGCCCGGATCTCGTCGAGCTGGGCCATGATCTTCATCTCGGCTTCGTAGTCGGTGGTGCCGATGGTGTTGGTGCCCTTGAACATCATGTGTTCGAAGAGGTGGGCGATCCCGGTGACTCCCGACCTCCTCGTTGACCGAACCGGCGTGGGCGGCCCATCCGGCGGCGACCCTGGGCGACTCGTGCCGCTCGACGAGGAGCAGCTTCATGCCGTTTTCGAGGATGACCTCGGTGACCGGGACCTTGGCCTCCTGAGCGAGGACCGCGGAACCGGTCAGGAGAGCCAGGGCGACGAGCCCGGCGATGATCGACGCGCGTCGATGAATCATGGTGGTGTCCTTTCGGTGCGAGCCGGTGAGCCATGAGTCGGTCTCTCCTGGCGGCAGATTGTGTTCCGACTACGATTGGTGCGCTGAGCAAGCGGGCGTCATCTTATACGATCGTGGGCTCTCGGTGGTTCCTCCGGCGAGAAACGCGATCACCTGTTCGAGGATCGATTCGCCTCCCTCGGCGAGCACGGAGTGGGCCGCGCCGGGGATCCGAACGAGCTCGGCGCGGGGGATGAGCTCGGCGAGTTCGGCGGTGTCTTCGGGGGCGACGACGGGATCGCGATCGCCGCACAGCACCAGGGCCGGGACATCGATCGAGGGCAGATCGTCTGCGGAGGTCCCAGCCGTGCAGCAGGTGGTCGAGCTGGAGCAGAATGCCCGGAAGATCGGACTCCTCGGGGCCGTAGAGACGGTCGGCGTCTTCGACGAATCGGGCGAAGCGCTCGTGGAACGAGGGGAAAACGCCAGGGTCATGAGCGCGGCGCCGGCACGGTCGGGAGGCGCGTAGAGAAGCAGATCCTGGAGAATCTCGAGCAGTCGCCGGCCGTGGATCGGAGAGCCGGGCCGCCGACGAGGCGATCACGAGCCGGGAGACCCGGTCCGGGATCCTCAGCGCTGCGGTCAGGGCGATGACGCCACCCATGCTCGCTCCCAGGAGGGCCGCGCGGTCGACGTCGCGCGCGTCGAGGACGGCTTCGAGATCCTCGGCCGCGCCGTGCAAAGTGAACCGGCCGCCCGTCGGCCGAACCGCCGACACCGCGGTTGTCGATGGCGATGACCCGGAAGTGCCGGCCCATCACGGCGGGGAGGTTCCCCCAGATTCGCGTGGTCGAGCCGAGACCGGCGATGAGAACGACCGGGGGACCGTCTCCGACCTCGAATCCCGAGACCGGGCCGTTGGGAGCATCGATGGAGAACGTGTTCATATAGAATACCCGCCTACCGTGATCAGGTCGCATACGCAGCCGGCATTGTAGCCGGACCCATGGATCACGGGTTTGGCTCGTGGAGGATGACGTGAGCGAGCTGCTGCTGGCCCTGGATGTGGGCAACACCAACACCGTTGTCGGACTCTTTGCGGGCGAGGAGCTGCGCGGCCACTGGCGGCTCACGACCCACGCCGATCGGACCGCCGACGAGATCGGGATGTGGCTGCGCCAGCTTCTTCAGTGGGAGCAGGTCGCTCCGGCGGATCTCATCGGCGTCGCGGTGTCGTCCGTGGTGCCGCCCATGGATCCGAGACTCCGAGAAGGGGTCCGGCGCTATCTCGGGCAAGACGCCGTTCTTTGTCGAGCCCGGGATCAAGACCGGGATGCCGCTCAGGGTCGAAGCGCCCCAGGAGCTCGGAGCGGATCGGCTGTGCGATGCCGTTGCGGCCTTCGCCGAGCACGGCGGACCGTGCGTGGTCATCGACTTCGGGACCGCCGTGACCTGGGAGGTCGTCTCGGCCGAGGGCGAGTATCTCGGTGGCGTCATCGCCCCGGGTCCGGGCATCACCGCCGAGGCCCTGGGCGGCAAGACCGCGAAGCTGCCCCAGGTCGCCATGGCGCCGCCGCCGCGGGTCATCGGCAAGGGGACCATCGACAGCATCCAGTCGGGTCTCTTCTACGGCTATCTCGGTCTCATCCAGGGAGTGACCCGGCGCATCCTCGACGAGCTCGGCGGCGCCAAGGTGATCGCCACCGGCGGGTTTGCCCCGGTCTTTGCCGAGCACGCTCCGCTCATCGATCTGGTGGAGACGCGATCTGACCCTGCACGGACTCCGGCTGCTTGTGGGAGAAGAATCGAGTAGCGCTGATGGAGAGCGAACCGAGGTTTCAACCGAACGTCGTGAGCGGATTCGAGCCTCGGTCGAGGAGAAGCTCCGGCCGCTGACGCTGCCGAACTTCCTCACCCTGCTGCGGATCGCCATCGTGCCGTTCTTCGTCCTCGCGGTCTTTGCCCACGAGTTCCGGCTCGCGGTCTGGATCTTCGTCATCTCCGGGTTCACCGATGTCCTCGACGGTTGGATCGCCCGGACCTTCGACTCTCCAGTCGAGGATCGGCGCCCTCCTCGATCCGCTGGCCGACAAGGTGCTGCTGACCGCCGCGTATATCTCGCTCGCCGTCCCCCACGGCCAGGCGGTGGTGATCCCGCTCTGGCTCGCGATTCTGACCCTCTTCCGGGACTTCGTCATCATGCTCATGGCCTTTGTCTTCTACATGTTCGAGGGGATCAAGAGCTTTCCGCCGACCTGGGCGGGAAAGCTGACGACCGTGATGCACGTGGTGACGGTGAGCCTGGTTCTGCTGGCCAACGTCGATGCCGATCCCGATGTCGATTCTTCAGAGCCTGCTTCTACGTCTCGTTCGTCATGGTGATCGTGTCGGGCTTCAGCTATATCTACCGTTCGAGCCGGGCCATCGAGGCCGAGCGCCAGGCGCGGTTGGGCGAGCCGTCGAGGATGCCGAGATCGATCAGTACGGCGATCGGCGGCGGTGAGTGAGGAGTGAAGTTCAGCGCAGCGTCGCAGACGTGAAGACGCAAGACGTGAGGACGTGCCTGATCGTCCTCATCTCCTAACTCTTAACGTCCTAACGTCCTCAACTCCTGACCTCTCGACTACGGACTCACCGTCTCCGGCGGCTCCCAGGTCGGCATGATGCCGTTGAGCACCCGGACGACGTCGCGGGCGATGATCTTCTCCTCGTTGGTCGGCACCACCAGCACCTTGACCCGGGAACCGTCGGTCGTGATCTCACCCTCGCCGCCGCGCAGGCCGTCGTTGATCTCGCTGGTCGATCTCGACTCCCATGTACTCGAGACCGCTGAGGGCCCACTCGCGGACCTCCGGCGAGTTTTCGCCGATGCCGCCGGTGAAGAAGACCGCATCGACCCCGCCCATGGCGGCGGCGTAGGCGCCGATGTACTTCTTGACCCGGTAGCAGAACATCCGGAAGGCGACATCGGCGCGCTGGTGGCCGTTGGCGCGGGCCTCGACCAGTTCGCGCATGTCCGACGAGACTCCCGAGACCCCGTAGAGACCGGAGTGCTTGTTCATCATGGTGTTGACCTGGTGGAGGGTCATTTCCTCCATGGCCATGAGCCAGGGAACGACGGCCGGGTCCATGTCTCCGGTCCGGGTTCCCATGAGGAGCCCTTCGAGAGGGGTGAAGCCCATGGAGGTGTCGATCGACTTCCCGTGGTCGATGGCGGCCGTCGAGCAGCCGTTGCCGAGGTGGACGGTGATGAGCTTGTGCTCTCGCCTCTCCCAACCCAGGATCTGGCTGCCGCGGAAGGCGACATAGCGGTGCGAGGTTCCGTGGAAGCCGTACTTGCGCAGGGCGTGTTTGGTGTAGAGCTGGAACGGAATGCCGTAGAGGAAGGCGTGCGGCGGCATGGTCTGGTGGAACGCGGTGTCGAAGACCGCGATGTGGGGCACGTCGGGAAGCGCCGCGTGGGCCGCGTAGTAGCCCCGCAGGTTGGGCGGGTTGTGGAGCGGCGCGAGCACCGAGCAGTCTTCGATCTGCTGGACCACTTCGGGGGTGATGAGCACCGATGAGGCAAAGGCCTCGCCGCCGTGGACCACGCGGTGGCCGACGGCGCCGACATCGGTGACATCGTCGAGGATGCCGACTTCGGGGTCGGCGAGGATGCGCAACACCCACTCGATGGCGGCCCGGTGTTCGAGGATCTCGCGATAGTCGGTGAAGGCCTTGCGGTCCGGGACCTTGAGCACGAGGCGCGAATCGGAGAGGCCGATCTTCTCGACCAGACCGGTGGCCAGAGTCTGGTCTTCGTGCGCTTTCATCCGCTCGAGGTCGGTCTCGATGACCTGGAACTTGACCGAAGACGATCCACTGTTGAGAACGAGGATTTTCATGTCTGCCTCTCCATTGTCGAGATGCGGTGACGGCGTCAAGCGAGCCGGGGCTTGTCGTCCGGGAGACGATCGATGCGCCGGCGGTGGCTGTCGTACGTGGAAGAACCCCTGACCGGTCTTGGCGCCGTGCAGCCCGGCCCGAACCAGGCGTTTGAGCATCGGGCAGGGGCGGAATCTCGGCTCACCGCTCTCCGAGTGGAGGTGCTGCATCCAGTTGAGGACGCGGTCGAGCCCGGTCCGGTCGGCCCACTCCAGCGGACCCATGGTGAAGTTGAAGCCGAGCTTGATGGCGAGATCGACCTCGGCCGCCTCGGCGACGCCCTCCATGACGGTGTGCATGGCTTCGTTGATCAGCGGCATGATCACCCGGGTGGTGACGAAGCCCGGCATCTCGAAAACCTTGATCGGAACCTTGCCCAGAATGCGCGCGAACGTGACGGCCCGTTTGTAGACCTCGTCGGTGGTGAGCTGGCCGCGGACCACCTCGACCACTCGCGTCGTCGTCACCGGATAGAGGAAGTGCATCCCGACGATTCGCTCGGGGCACGAGTTCTGCGCCGCGAGTTCGGTGATGGAGAGGGTCGAGGTGTTGATGACGATGGGGTGGTCCTCGACCATCCGGCGATCGAGCTCTCGAAGGATCCGGCGTTTGAGGCCGAAGTCCTCCTGCACCGTCTCGATGGCGAGATCGCAGTCGGCGGCGCAGTCGAACTGGGTGACCCAGCGGATGCGCGAGAGAATCGCCTTCTTCTCCGAGTTGGTCAGACCGTAATCGGGCGATCTCGTGATCGAGCGACTGCTCGAGCTCGGCCCGACTGGCCTCGACGGCCTCGGTGGAGATCTCCTTGAGGCAGACGTTGAGCCCTTCCTGGGCGACTTTGGTGGCGATGGACCGGCCCATCATGCCGCCACCGATGATTGCAACGTTATGAAGCTCCCAGCTCATGGCGCGGGAGTGTAGCAGATGTCAAGGCGTCTCCTTTGGCAATTTGTGTTGAGAACGGTGATCATGTCGGAACGGTGACTCGAGCCGCGGTGGATCGGAGAGTCGTTCGGAGGATGAGCGAGGCCGCGGGCCGTGTCGGAGGCGGTAGGGTGCACTGGCGCAATGGCGTGCCCGGTAGGCCCCTGTCCCGCGTGATCCGGGGGTGGTCGCGGTTCCGGTTGCCGGACGCTGTCGCTGCCGCGGCCGCGGCAGTGGCAGTGAGAGACGTGTATCATGTGCGCCGTGAAGAGAGCCTGCATTCTTGCCGTTGCTTTGTTGTTGCTGCTCGTAGGCGGGTTCGCCCGGCGGCCGAGGAAGCGAACCGCCGCGCCCGGTATTCCCCGAGGTGGTCTTCACCTCCCTCGACGGCAGGACGCACGATGACCATGTCGGCGTTTCGCGGCCGACCGGTGCTGCTGACCTTCTGGGCGAGCTGGTGCGGACCGTGCCGGGTCGAGCTCCCCGAGCTGTCGAAGCTCTACGGCGAGCTCGCCGGACGGGGTTTTGTCCTGCATGACCGTCAACGTCGATCAGAACCCGGCGGCCGGTCGGCGCTTTCTCGAGGCCCTCGGGCTGAGCTCTCCCGGTCTACCGCCTCGATCCCCGCGACACCAAAGCCCTCGGCATCGATGCCCTGCCGGCAAATATTCTGCTCGACGCCGAGGGCCGGTTTGTCCAGGCCTACATGGGATACACCCCAGCGGTGGTCGAAGACGTTCGTCGGTTGGTGCTCGAGATGACGGCCCCGACGCAGCCATGAGAACCGCCCCCACCGTCGATTGCGGGTGACCTCGTCGCCCTCGCCGCCGTGTTCTGCATCGGCTGGAGCGGCAGCACGACGCGCTGGGTCGCCTGGAACGCGGTCGGGTTTCTTCCCGCCCGATCTCAAACGCCAGGTTCGGCTTCACGAAAACCGATTCGAGGCCGGGATTCGCCGCGGTCTCGCGGCCCCGCCCGCCTGGCGCGCCGCGACCCCGGGCAAGCTCGAGGCCGCCCTCGAGGGCCAGGTGCACCACTGGGTCGCGGCGCTGCGCAAGCCGGTTCCGCTGGCCGATCTGGTCGAGGAACTCGGAGTGCTCGCGGTGCGCGTGCTCGACGCCAACGATCCGCTGGCCGTGACCCACGACGATTCTCTCGAGCCGACCTACGCCGGGGCCTATCAGGCGTATGTCGACTCGGTGCGCGGTCGGCTTCGTCTGGTCTACTACGGTCAGGATCGCCAGCTGATCGACGGTCGGCAGGTCGAGCGATCAGCGTCGACGTCATTCTCGATCGATCGCGGACCCTCTACCCATTCCTCGGGGCGGAGTTCTATCGCACCGGTTCCTGAGAAACTGGCGAGAGCTGGATGACCGCTCGGTGGCGTTCGGGGTCGCCGGGGTGTCGCTGTCGCGCGGGCTCACCGATCTGGCCAACTTTGCCGCCTTTGTCTGGAATTCCGGCGGCGGTTTTGTTCCGCCACCGATGCCCACCCCGGCGGGTCACGTCGGTGCGACCGTGACCCGCGACCCTCGAGCGGCGGATTTCCCGATCGCAGTGGCACCGGATCGCGGGACTCCGGTCATGCCCAAATCCAAGCTCGTTCTCCCACCGCCATGAGCGATTCGATCCGCCGCCGATTTGCCGACCACGTGGTCGTGGGTGACGGTTCCATGGGCTCCGAACTCGTCAGCCGGTTGCCGGCCGGCGCCGCGCTCGAGACCGCGCCGCTCACCCACCCGGAGCTCGTTCTCGACATCCACCTCGGCCTATCTCAAGGCGGGCGCGGAGCTCATCGAGACCGCGACCTTCGGCGCCTCGCGGCCGCGGTTGGCGCGCGACCGGGTCGCGGATCAGCGTCGAGACCATCAACTCCGACGGCGGTCAAGCTGGCCCGTGAGGCGCGGGAGATCGCCGGGGTCGATTGCCTGGTCGCCGGCGCCATCGGGCCGCTGGCGGGGGTCATCGATCTCGACGAACCGGATGGCCCGTCGGCCATCGCCGCCGCCCATGCGGAACAGGCGCAGATTCTCGCCGGGCGCGGCGCCGATCTGCTCATGCTCGAGACCTTCTTCCGTTTTGACGAGCTCGCCCTGGCCGTCAAGGCGGTGCGTGAGGTCTGCGATCTGCCGTTGGTCGGTCTGCTTGACCTTCGCCACCGAGCGGCCTCCCCACCAGTACGCCGAGCAGGCGCGGGTGGTGGATGAGCTCGCCGATCTCGATCTGCTCGCCGTCGGCGTCAACTGCGCGCCCGGGCCCATGGGGGCGCTGGAGATTCTCCGCAACACCACGACAGACCCGGCTGCCCCTGGCAGCGCTGCCCAACGCGGGGGTGCTGTCGCGCCGCGACGGCCGGATCTACATGCCGCCCGCGACGCCGGCGTATCTGGCGCAGGTTTGCCAAGCTCTCGGTCGAACTCGGGGTGTCGCTCGTGGGCGGGTGCTGCGGAACCGGCGCCGAGCACATCCGCGCCATGGCGGAAGCCGTCGGCGGTCTCAAACCCGAACGGCGGGTCGCCACAACGGTGGTCATCGCCGATCCCGAGGCAGCCGAGGACCGCTCCGGCGGCGGCCGGAGTCGTCAGCCTCGCCGCCAAGTTCGAAGCCGGCGAGTTCGTCCGTGTCGTCCAGCTCGATCCGCCCAAGGGGACCAATGCCGATGCGGTGCTGCAGGCGGCCGAGGAGCTCGCGCGTCACCGCGCGGTGGACGCCGTCGACATCAACTCCAACCCGCTGGCCCGGCTGCGGATGGACTCGCTGTCCCTCGCCGCCGAGATCCAGCGCCGCACCGGTCTCGAGACCGTGCCCCACATCACCCCGCGCGACGCCAGCCTGATGGGTCTCCAGTCGCAGCTCCTCGGGGCGTGGCTCAACGGCGTCCGCAATCTCTTTGCGGTCACCGGCGATCCGTCCCAGCTCGGCGACTATCCCGGGGTGCACGATGTCTATCACGTCGACATCTTCGAGCTCGTCCGGGCGGTGTCGCGGATGGCCGAGGGCTTCGACTGCGCCGGCAACCGCATCGGCGATGCGCCGAGCTTCTTCACCGGGGTCGCGGTCAACCCGGTGGTGGACGATATCGGGCACGAGGCCGATCGTCTCAAACGCAAGATCGACAACGGCGCCCACTACGCCATGACCCAGGTCTTCTTCGAGTGGCCGCCCTGGGAGCGATTCCTCGCAGCTCTTCGGCGGCAAGCTGCCGATTCCGGTCATGATCGCCGTCTGGCCCGTCCAGTCGCTCAAGATGGCGCTGCGGTTGCACCACGAGGTGCCCGGGATCGAGGTGCCCGAGGATCTGATCGCGGCCATGGAGGCCGCCGGGCCCGATGCCGCCAAGGTCGGCCGCGAGCGCGCCCTGACCCTCTTCCGCGAAGCGCCGAAATACGCCGACGGCGTCTACCTCATCGCACCGTTCAAAAAGCCCGAAAACGTCATTCCGTTAATCGATGAGGCGACTGCGGCTAACGGTGCGTTCTTTCCGATCTCGACCGTGGCGTCGGACGCCCCGGCCAATCTCGGAACTCTGTAGGATTGCTTTGAATTGACTCTCCTCAAGCTCAGCGAGTGCCGGATGAGGCGCCGCGCCTCAGCCGGTGCTCGGTGAGAGAAACGAGTGCCTGGAGCTTCGGTGAGCCGATCCTCCGGAGCGTCATCTTCCGGGTTTCCACGACACGCGGACGGCTACCGCTTTGTCCCAGCTCGCTGAGAAATAAACGCATTGCGGATGATGGAACACGATCGCCGAGACGCTTGCCTCAGGCTCCATCATCATCCCGTCGGTGAGGTGGATGCCGATCTCGTCGGGATCGAGGAGCGCCCAGATGCCCTGCTGCTGATCGAGATCCGGGCAGGCCGGGTAGCCGGGGCTGTAGCGTTTGCCCCGGTACTCCGCCCGGAAACGGTCCTTCATGGTGGTTTCGGCCGGATCGGGGAATCCCCACTGCTCGCGGAGCCGGTGGTGGAGCCGTTCGGCCGCGGCCTCGGCGGTCTCGACGGCGAGGGCCTGGATGGCGTGGCTGCGGAGGTACTCGCCCGCCGCGCGGTCGGCGGTCGCCCGCTCGCGGACGCCGTCGCCGGCGCCGACGACAAAGAACGCGACGGTGTCGCGTCTGCCGTCGACCGGCGGCAGGACATAGTCGGCGAGACAGAGCCCGTCCTCCTTCGGCTGGCGCGGGAAACTCGAAACTCTGAATCGGCGCGGCGCCGCCCGGTTCGAAGATGTCGAGCCGGTTGCCATGGGATTCGGCTTCGAAGAAACGCCAGACCTCGGTGACCCGCATCCACTCCCGGGCCTCGTTCTGAAGCTCGGCCATCATCTCGACCAGCGCCATGACCTTGGGATCGCCCTCGTCGATGAGCCGTTCGATCTTGCCGCGCATCCCCATGTGTTTGCCGTAGAGCATCTGCGGGTTGATGAAGCGCCAGACATCGCGGAGATCATCGACGCGCTGGACCACGTGGCGATCGAAGTCGGGAGGGGAGGGGATTTCGAGGTCGAGGCTGACCCTCGAGGAACGTGTCGGTGCCAGGTCAGACGATTCAGACGATTCTGCCGACGGCAGAATCGTCGGAATCGTCTGACCTGGCACCGCCGGTCGGCTTCGATCAACGCCTCACGCCGTTCCGGGTCGACCAGCTTCTGCATCACATCGAGCCCGTACATGGCGTCGCCGCAGTAGATCACCGGACCGCCATAGGCGGGTGCGATGCGGGTCTCGGTGAACTTCTTCGACAGCGCCGCGCCGCCGACGAGGATCGGCGCCTCGATGCCGGCGGCCCGGAGGTCTTCGGCGGTGACCACCATCTGGTGCGCCGATTTGACCAGCAGACCCGAGAGCCCGATGGCGTCGGGGCGGTGCTCGCGGCAGGCCTCGACGATGCGCTCGGGCGGGACCTTGATGCCGAGATCCACGACCTCGAAGCCGTTGTTGGCGAGGAGGATCTCGACCAGGTTCTTGCCGATGTCGTGGACATCGCCCTTGACCGTGGCCAGCACCGCCTTGCCCCGGGCCGCCGTGTCCGCGGCCTCCATGTGCGGCTCGAGGTGCGACACCGCGGCCTTCATGGACTCGGCCGATTGCAGGACCTCGGCGACGATGAGCTCGTTGGCGTTGAAGAGCCGGCCGACCTCGGTCATCCCGACCATCAGCGGGCCGTTGATGATGTCGAGCGGCGCCGTGCCTTCGGCGAGCTTGCGGTCGAGATCGGCGGTGAGCCCGTCGCGGGTGCCGTCGATGATGTAGCGGGCGAGCCGCTCGTCGAGGGGAAGATCATCGGAGGGTCTCGACCGATCGCGTTTGACCCCGCGGAAGCGCTCGGTGAGCCTGGCGATGTTGGCCTGATTGATGGCCGCGCGTTGTTCGGGCGTTTGTTCGCGCCAGTCGCGAGGGTGCGTCCGTCGACCGATAGTTGAACAGCAGCGCCTCCGCCTCGCGCCGCACCTCGTCCGGGATCTTGGCGAAGCGCTCGATGCCCTGGCTGTTGACGATGGCGAGATCGAGCCCGGCCTTGGTGCAGTGATAGAGAAAGACCGAGTTGACCACCTCGCGCGCCGCCGGCGGCAGCCCGAAGCTGACGTTGGAGATCCCGAGCACGGTCCGGCAGTCGGGCAAGCGCCTCCTTGATGAGTCGCAGCCCCTCGATGGTCTCCACCGCGCCGCCGATGTAGGCCGCGTCGCCGCTCGCCGCCGGAAAGACCAGCGGGTCGAAGACGAGGTCGCGGTCGGAGAGGCCGTACTTGCCGGTCAGCAGCTCGTGGCTGCGCAGCGCCACCTCGAGCTTGCGTTCCCGCGAGAATGCCTGCGCGTCGTCGGGGCTCTCGTCGATGGTGCCGACCACCGCCGCCGCGCCGTAGCGTCGCAGCAGCGGGCAGATCCGCTCGAACCGCTCCTCGCCGTCCTCGAGATTGATGGAGTTGACGATGGCGCGGCCCTGGCAGTAGGTCAGCGCCAGCTCCACCGCCGCCGGGTCGGTGGTGTCGATCATCAGCGGCGCCTTGACCGATCGGGTCAGCCGGTCGTAGAACTCGCGGATGTCGGCGAGCTCGTCGCGCTCGGTGGTGGTCAGACAGACATCGACGATCTGGGCGCCGGCCTTGACCTGGGCGCGGCCGATCTCGGCGGCCTCGTCCCAGCTCTCCCCGGTGACGAGACGGCGGAACTTGGCCGAGCCGAGGACGTTGGTGCGTTCGCCGACGAGGAGGGGACGGTTGTCCTCGGTGGACTCCACGAGATCGATGCCGCTGAAGAAGACCCGGGATGATCGTTTCTCGGGCAGCGGGCGCGGCGCCTTGCCGTCCACCATGGCGGCCAGTGCCGCGATGTGCTTCTCGGTGGTGCCGCAGCAGCCGCCGACAAAATTGAGCCAGCCGGCGTCGGCAAAGCGTTCGAGCTTGGCCGCGAGGCTCTCGGGGGTTTCGGGATAGAGGCCGTCCTCGTCGGGCAGTCCGGCGTTGGGGTAGCACGAGACCGCGCAGGCCGCCATCTCGTGCACCGAGCGCAGGTGGTCGGTCATGAACTCGGGCCCGGTGGCGCAGTTGAGGCCGATGGCCAGCGGACGCACGTGCTCGATGGAGGCGACAAAGGCCTCGGCGGTCTGACCGCCGAGCATGGTGCCGTTGAGCTCGATGGTGCCGGAGACGATCACCGGCCGGGTGACGCCGGCTTCGCGGCACACCGCCTCGACGGCGATGAGCGCCGCCTTGGTGTTGCGGGTGTCCTGGCAGGTCTCGACGGCGAAGAGATCGACCCCGCCCTCGAGCAGCCCGCGCGGCCTGTTCGGTGAAGCCCATCGACAAGCTCGTCGAAGGTGATCCCGCCGGTGACGCTGATGGCCTTGTTGGTCGGTCCCATGGAGCCGACCACGAACCGCGGCCGATCGGCGGTGGCGATCTCGGTTGCCGCCTGAACCGCGAGTTCGGCGGCCCATCCGGTTGAGTTCCCGCGCCCGCTCGGCCAGGCCGTACTCGGAGAGCACCACCGGCGTACCGCTGAAGGTGTCGGTCTCGATGAGATCGGCCCCGGCCGCGAGATAGGCCCGGTGGACATCGAGGATGACATCCGGCCGGGTCACGACCAGGTTCTCGTTGCACCCCTCGAACTCGGCGCCGCCGAAGTCCTCCGGCCCGAGATCGCGGCTCTGGAGCATGGTCCCCATGGCCCCGTCGAACACGAGGATCCGCTCGCGCATGAGCGCGAGCAGCTCGTCGGTGCGATCGGTTCCCTTTGGCATGCCCGATCTCCTCGGCAGATACATACGCAAGTGGGGGCCGGAATGCAACCCACACCGGTCCGGAGGTCGCTCCCGGTTTCAATCAACCGGCGATCGAAATGGCCGATCTGCGACCCAGAGGAGAGGTCAGAACGTCGTGCGTCGCAGAACAAACAACCCGATCAGGAGAAGTGATCCGGCAAAGAGGACCATGGCCAACGGCGCATCGACTGGAACCGGAGAGGCGACGCCTCCGACGCCGCCGGGCGGTTTCGGGGTTGCGGTCGGCGAGGGGAAAGCCGGGGTATTGGTGAGCGGACAGGCGTTGTTGACAGTTCTTGACCGGCTGGTGTGAAGTAGAACGATGACCCGTGACCGTGGCATCCACTGGCCCCGCGCGGCGCTCCTGGCGCTGCTGCTGTGGTGGACCATCCGCCTCGGCAGCGGGGCCGCGACGTGGTGTTTCGTGGACTTCGTGAATCTCGCGTTCCACGAGTTCGGTCACCTGTGCTTGCGGCCGTTCGGCACGACCCTCCACTACCTCGGCGGAACCCTCTGTCAGCTCTTCGTGCCTGCCATGCTGGTGTTCTATTTTCTCCTCCGGCGAGGTGAACCGTCGGGGGCCGCCTTCTGCTTCTGGTGGGTGGGGGAGAGCCTGATCAACGTCTCGGTCTACATGGCCGACGCACGCGAGCTCAACCTGCCCCTGGTCGGTGGCGGTGACCACGACTGGAACGAACTCTTCTACCGCTTTGGTCTCCTCGGCGAGGAATCGGTGGCTCGGGTCGCGGGAACCACACATTTTCTGGGAATCGCGATCATGATTGTCGGGCTGTTGTGGTGGATCTACTTCGTGCTTCCGAGCCGCATGCGGCGGCGGGTCCACGAGGCGATCACGAGCCGGAGCCCGGCGCTCGAGCTGTTGCTGCCGGACTCGGACTGACCCGAACTTTTCGGCGAGTCTCGTCACGAGGCCGACGAGGTGCCGCGTCCGGTCGAGCTTTCAGTCCGAGGGGCGCGGAGGCGTACTTGGCGCGCCTCGCCGAGCTCGGAACGACACCCTCGTGAATTCGGCCGGCAGACTTTGCTACCATTGCCGCAAGAACATACCGACAACTGAAAATGGTTCGAAGCGGTGAACGCTCAAAAGGAGGCGGCAATGAGGTTCCGAGTAGTGCTTTGTGGCGTCGTGGCGCTCGTGATGGCGGTCGTTGGGGTGGGGCAGGAGGTGGACAGGACCATGGTCTTCCCCATCGTTGCGCGCACCACCGGGGTCGGGACCAGCCAGTGGGTGACCGACCTCACCGTGCACAATCTGCTCGACAGGTCACTGGTCGTCGGCCTCCAGTTCTTCCCGGCCGACCAGACCAACTCCCTCGACCCCGCCTTTCCCGATCGCATCACCCTCGGCCCGCGGCGGACCGCGTTGTTGGAGGACGTGCTTTCGGGTGTCTTCGGGTACCACAACAACATCAAGGGGGTGCTGCTGGTCACGGTGGAGCCGGACTTCATCGCGAGCAACCCCGAGGACGCCGAGATCGTCGCGGTGACCCGGACCTACAACGCGGCCGACCCTGCGGGCACTTACGGCCAGACCGTGCCGTCGCTGCTCTCCGCCGCGGCGGTGACGGCGAGCCCGCTGGTGGCCACCGGGGCGAGAAACGACAGCTCGTTCCGGTCCAACGTGGGCTTCGCCAACATCTCGGTTTTCAACCCGTCGACCGTTCACTACCGGGTTCTCGGTGGAAACGGGGCCGTGCTGGCGTCGGGCGCCAAGGTGATTCCGACGCTGACGATCAAACAGTGGTCGCTGCAGCAGCTCGGGGTGGGGGTCGTCAACGGACCGTTGACAGTGGAGCTTTGGCTGGATCCGGCGAGCGTCTCGTCCGATCCGTGCGACGACTATGCGACCCGGCTCCTCGGCTATGTCTCCAAGGTCGACAACGGCACCGGCGACGCCGAGTTCATCTACGCCGCGCCGACCGAACCGGCCGATTGCAACAACTGACGACTCGAGGGCGCTCAAGCTGCCGGCGCCGGATCGTGATTTCCCAGAGTCGACGCGTGGACGGCTCCCCGCCTTCGCGCGGGAGTTGCTAGGGTGTGTGCTGGAATGTCGACCATGTCCACCGCCCTGAAATCGCTGGTCAACCGCTCGCTGGCCCCGTTCGGTCTCCCTGCGGCCGGGCGGCGATTCGGGAGCAGTGCGGATCTGCTCGCGGCGGCCGAACGACGGACCGGACTGCGACAACTGGGGTGATCCGATGTTTCGCGACGGGTTGGACGCGCTGCTGGCGGCCCTCGAAGTACTTCCCGGTCTCACCCCGCTCGGGGTCGTCACCTTCGCCAGGATGATCCGCCAGGCGCTGGTCAACCGTCTGCGGTTTGTCGGCGACTCGGCCCCGCGCCGTGACCTGAACTCGCCGGTGATCATCACCGGGCTGCCGAGATCGGGGACGACCGCCCTTCACCGATTGCTGGCCCTCGATCGGGTGTTCCACGCGCCGCCGCTCTGGGAGCTCCTCGATCCATTCTCCACCGCGGCGCCGGTTCTGAGACGCTGGCGGACGACGGCGCAGATCAGCTTCAAGAACCGGCTGCTGCCCGATCTCGATCCCAAACACTTCACCCGCGCCGACACGCCGGAGGAGTGCACCCTGCTGCTTGCCAACAGCCTGCGCCTCGTCGCTGTTCTGGGATCTGGCGCCCCTCGAGGGCTATCTCGAGTGGGTCCAGGCGGCGGATCAGCGACCGGTCTACGCGGACTACCGGAGACAGCTCGAGATTCTCCAGGCCCGTCACCCCGGCCGGCGGCTGTTGCTCAAGGCGCCGGCCCACCTCGGGAATCTCGCCGTCCTGCACGAAGTGGTGCCCGAAGCGCATCTGATCCAGACCCACCGTGATCCGACCGCGTGCGTTCTTCAGCCACTGCAGCCTGCGCGAGACCCTTGTCTTCCTTTGTCATGGACCGGCCGGACCGGGAGGCCATCGCCGGCCAGGTCCGGCGGGTTTTCGAACACGATCTTCGGGGCAATCTCGAGTTCCACCGCGCGGCGCCGGGCCACGTCATCCACGTGGCGTGTTCGACCCTGCGTCGTGAGCCGATGGAGGTCCGGCGAGAGATCTATGGACGTACCGGAGTCGATTGGACGGACGAGGCGGTAGATCGAGCGGCGAGACCGCAGGGTGAGCGTGGCGGGCCCGGTGCGCACCGTTACTCCCGCGATGGTTGGGGCATCCCGCCAGCTGCAGTCGCGGAGCTCTTCGGCGACTATCGGTCCACATTCTCCGAACTGGTGGCGACTTGAGTCGACGCGCGGTTCAGCTTTGCGCCATCTTCTCCAACTGCTCGGTCATGAGCCCTTTGAAGAGCTCGATCTTGTAGCCGTTCTTGGCGAGCGGCTCGGCGCCGGCCACGGTAGCCTCGGCCGCCTCGGCAATGGTCGCGGCGGTGCGAGCCTGTGCCGGTGACGGCCGCCTCGACGTCCGGTGGCGCGCCACGGGATCGGCGCGGCGCCCGAGAGAAAGACCCGGGCCGAGGTCGACGGTGTCGCCGTCGAAGACCAGCGCCAGGGCCACGCCGGCGAGGGCGAAGTCCCACGACGCACGGGCGCGGACCTTGCGGTACGACGAGCGCAGACCCGGCGGCGGCGCGGCGGCAGCACGATTTCGGTGATGATCTCGTCGGACTCGAGCACGGTTTCGCGCTGCGGGTCGACCGAGGGCGGCACGAAGAGCGCTCTCCACCGGCACCGATCGGCTCGCCGAGGGCCCGGAAACCCGGCAGACCGCGCCGAGGGCGGCCAGCGCCGGGGCGGTGTCCGACGGGTGGACGATGTAGCACATGTCGCCGCCGAAGATGCAGTGGTACTGGTTCTCACCGTCGTAGGCGTAGCAGAGCTCGCCGCCCTTGCGCAGACAGTCGAAGTCGCCGCGGTAGTACCAGCAGCGCGGCTTCTGGCAGAGGTTGCCGGCGATGGTGCCCTGGTTGCGCAGCTGCGGGCTGGCGACGACCTTGGCGGCGTCGGCGAGGGCGGCGTAGCGCGCCGCGACGGCGTCGTCGTCGGCGATCTCGGCGATGGTGGTCATGGCGCCGAGCCGAAGACCGCCGTCCGCGGTCGGGGTGATCCCGCGAAGCTCGGTGATGCGCGCTCAGCGAGACCACGGTGTCGGTGGCGAAGACCCGGTCGCGAAGACAGCCGATGAGATCGGTGCCGCCGGCGTGGATCCGGGCGTCGTCGTCATCGAGGAGAGCGAGGGCTTCGCGCGAGGGTGTCGGGACGAACGTAGCTGAACTTGGGAAGCATCTCAGGCCTCCTTTCCCAGCGCGCGGAGAGCGTCGAGGATCTTCTCCGGCGTCAGCGGGGCATCGGGACCCGGATGCCGCCGAGCGCGTCGGCCACCGCGTTGCCGACGGCGGCGGCGGTCGGGATCGTCGCCGGCTCGCCGAGGCCCTTGGCCCCGGTCGAGTTGAACGCGTCGTCCGGGACATCGATGGGGAGGCAGGCGTGGGCGTCGGCGACATCGAGGATGGTCGGGATCTTGTAGTCGTGGAAGTTGGCGTTGACCATCTTGCCGGTCTGTTGGCCGTCGAGGATCCGCTCCTCGGTGACACCGAGCCCGATGCCCATGGCCATGCCGCCGAAGACCTGGTTGTCGATAGGTGAGCCGGTTGAGGACCCGGCCCGAGTCGTGGGCGCCGAGAAAACGGAGGATCCGGATCTCACCGGTGCGGGTGTTGACCTCGACCTCGCAGAACTGGGCCGCGAAGGGGGCCGTGAACGTGTCGTCGGGGTTCGGGTCGCGATAGCCGGTGCCCATGAGCAGACCGCGCCGGTTCGAGGCGTTCGACCTCGGCGAGGCCGAGGCTCTTTTCGGGATCCGATCGGCTGGTGATCGTCGAGATCGCTGAGATCGAGATCGGCGGCGGTGGTCTCGAGCTGTTCGGCGGCGAAGTCGAGGAGCTGTCTCTTGACATCCATGGCCGCCGCCCGCACCGCCGGCGAGTCCGACGGCACCGTCTTGCTGCCGCCCGAGGCGGTCGCGTACTGGGTGGTGGCGGTGTCGGCGTGCTCGACCCGGATCTTCTCGAGGGGGACGCCGAGCTCCTCGGCGACGATCATGGCGGCCCAGGTCTTGGTCCCGGTGCCGATGTCGGAGGCGCCCATGTTGAGGTTGGCGCTGCCGTCGGCGAAGAGCTTGACGATGACGGTCGACGGCGGACCGCCGGGGTAGAACCACATGCCCGCGGCGAGCCCGACACCCCGCTTGAGGTGTCCCTTGTCGGGGGCACGTTGCACCGCCTCCTTCCATCCGAAGGCCTCGGCCCCCTTCTCGAGGCAGGCGCGGAGCTGGTTCGAGGTGTAGGGCATGACCGGTTCGGTCTGAAGTTCGGTGGCGAGGTTTTTCAGCCGGAGCTCGAGTGGATCCATTTCGAGCTTGCGGGCGAGTTCGTCCATGGCCTGCTCGAGGGACCATGCACCCTGGGGGACGCCCGGCGCCCGCATGGGCCGAGCCTTGCCGGCGTTGGTGTAGACCGTGGTGTCCACGGCGTAAACGTTGGCGACCTTGTAGAGATAGGTGGGCAGCGCACCGGTCCCGGCGCCGTAGCGGTAGGCGCCGCCGGTGCCGAGGGAGTGGTATTCGATGGCGGTCAGGGTGCCGTCCGACTTGGCGCCGATCTTGATGGTCATGGTGTTGCCGGGGCGGTTGCCGGTGACGGTGAAACAGTCCTCCCGCGGCAGGAAGAGCTTGACCGGTCGGGCGGTCATTCGGGCCATGATGGCGGCCATGACCGTGTACTTGCCGGTCTCGAGCTTGGCGCCGAAACCGCCGCCCATGTAGTGGCCGATGACCCGGACGTTGGACATGGGCAGGCCGAAGACCTTCGCCAGGGTCTCCTGAACGCCGAAGACGCCCTGGGTCGAGTCCCAGACCGTGAGCCGGTTGCCGTCCCACTTGGCCACCGAACCGTGGGGTTCCAGGGGCGCATGGATCTGGCAGGCGGTCCGGTAGGTGCTCTCGACGATGACATCGGCTTCGGCGAAGCCTGCGGCGATGTCGCCGCGCTCGCGGATCTGCGGTTCGCCGGCCATGTTGCCGCCCTCCTGGACGGCGGGCGCGTCGGGCAGCAGCGCCTTGTCGTCGTCGACGACAAAGGGCAGCACCTCGTACTCGACCTTGATGGCGCGGATGGCGTCGACGGCCTGGAGCGGGGTCTCGGCGGCGACGGCGGCGACCTCCTCGCCCTCGTGGCGGCAGTGATCGTCGAAGAGGCGGCCGTAGAACTGGCCGCCGCGTTCGTACCACGGGATATCGGCTCCGGGGGTCTTGCCGGTGATCACCGCCCTGGACGCCGGGCATCTTCTCGGCCTCGGTGGTGTCGATGGAGAGAATCCGGGCGTGGGCGTGCGGGCACCGGAGGATCGCGCCGTGGAGCATCTCGGGCAGCGAGACGTCCTGCGGATAGACCGCGGTCCCGCTGACCCGTTCGTAGGCGTCGATCTTGGGTTGCCGGGTGCCGACGACTCGTGGTCTCGCGCCAGGCGCCGGAGTTCGGGTCGTTCTCGGGGGTTTCGGGAACCGGGCCGTCGATGTGATAGGCGTGTGTGTCGGTCATGACCCACCCCCTTTCTTCCGGTTCTCACCCGCGTGGGACACCGCGTTGACGATGTGCTGGTAGGCGCCGCAGCGGCAGAGATTGCCGCTCATGCCGTGCCGGATCTCGTCCGTTCGTCGGGGCCGGGTTGGCGCGCAGGAGGCCCTCGGCCGCGACGATCTGGCCGGGGGTGCAGTAGCCGCACTGGAAGGCGTCGTGCTCGACGAACGCCTTCTGGACGTCGCCGAGTTCCTCGCCGTCGAGCAGACCCTCGATGGTGGTGATCTCGGCGTCCCTCGGCCTCGAGGGCCAGGGTCATGCAGGCGTAGCGGGGCAGGTCGTCGATGAGGACCGAGCACGAACCGCACTCGCCCCGCTCGCAGCCGGCCTTGGTGCCGGTGATGCCGAGCCGCTCGCGGAGCACGAAGAGCAGCGTCCAGCGAGGCTCCACCAGCAGCCGGTGGAGGCGGCCGTTGATGGTCAGCGCGATCTGGACCATCTCCTCCGGGTCGGTGATCTCGGGGATGGCCTCGGCGCGGCTCGAGACACCGGCGGCGACGGCCGCCGCGCCGGCGCCGACCGAGCCGAGGAATCCGCGGCGGGTGACGCCTTCGTTGGTGGTTTCTGGGTGGGTTTCTTCTTCGCCATGGGCGCCTCCCGGGACGATGCTGAGATCAGGTCATGGGTCGATGTGAACGAGTCATTGGGGATTGTAGCGTGGGTTGAGGACGCGCACGAGTTTGAAACACGAAGGACACGAAGTACCACGATCGTGGCTGTTGAGCCGAGCTCCCTCCGAACAGGAACGCAAGCTCGCGCTCTAGGAATCGCTGGGATGAGTCGAAACGATGTTCTTTGTGGCATCTTCGTGGCTCTTCGTGCTCTTCGTGTTTCAAAAACCGGGATGTGTCCCTCGATCAGGGTTGCCAGCCGTCACAAGAGCGCGAGGACGGCCGCGAGCAAGCGCGCCCAGCACCGCGAGGCAGCCGAAACCGCAGCCGCCACCCTTGCGCAGCGCCGCGCCGAAGAGGGCGCGGCCGGCGGTGCGGCCGACCGACGGGGACGGCGGCGATGGCGACCTTGGCTGCGGTCTCGCGCCAGCGGTCCATCTCTTCGTGGTGGAGCTTGTTGCGCAGGATCTGCTTCTCGACCGCGACCCGTTCGCGGTACTTCATCTCCTCGCGGGTGCGGACGACCTCGAGCTCTTCGGCCTCGGGGATGAACCGCAGCTGGGAGTCGCAGTAGTCGCAGAAGATTTCGACCTCGCCGAGGGGGACCTCGACGGGGGCCGAACAGTTGGGGCAGTGGTGAGAGGACGCTTCCGCCATCATGGTTCTTCTACGCAGAGATCGTCGACAAGTTGAGCTGATTTCGCTCGGGTGATAGACGCGGTAGTCGGGCGCCACCGACCAGTCGGCGCCGTGCCGGCCGTTGAGATAGAGAGCCGCCACCGAGAGAAAGCGGTAGATCGCGGCCCATGGCGACGAGATCGCGGTTGGTGTTGACGGCGCAGAGGATGTCGGTCTCGTGGTCGCCGATGTAGAGCGCGGTCGCGGGCTCCTCGATCCCGATGATGTCGAGGGCGTTGAGGAGTCCGTCCGGCGCGGGCTTCTGCCGATCCAACGGGACCTCGGCATAGCCGACGATGGCGGTGAAGTAGTGGTCGACCCGATTGTCTTTGAGGATCCGGGCGATGGTGGCGCGTTCGTTCTGCGAGACCACCGCCTGAGGCAGTTGTCGAAGATGCTCGAGGGTGTCTTCGATCCCGTCCAGGAGTGGCACCGGGGTGGGATCGTCGAGCTTGGAAGACGGCCCATCGTCGAGCGGCGGTGGCGCACTGCTCGTCGCTGAGGCCGAAGGATGAGGTGTAGAGTTCCTGCCAGTTGCTGACGCGGTTCCAGGCCGCGACGTAGGCCTCCACCGAGGTCAGAGCGGCCACCTCCTGCCACGGTCGCTCGGTGACATCCTCGACGATGCGGCGGTTGACGCTGAGGTTGCGCAGCCGGGTGTCGGCCAGCGTCCCGTCGAAATCCCAGAAAACGGCCTTGAGCGGGTGGTTCGTGAGCACGGGGATATTATGCCTTGTCACGGAGGAGCGTGGTGTGACATCGGACCGGATGGGTAGGGCTTGAGGGCGTGGGGGCGTGGGGCTTGAGGGCGTGACCTGCGACCTGCGGCCCCAAGTCGGCGTCGGTAGAATCACCTTCCATGGAAACCCTCTCCACTCCGCCAGGCTCGCCGGCTCGCACTTGCCCGTGCGGGCCTGCTCAAACCCGAGTGGACCGGGATGCCGAAGTCCGCACGCGGTCGCGGGCCGTCCGCCCGTCGCGGGCCTGTCACGAGATCGTCCGCCGGTTCGGCTATCTCCAGCTCGACTCCATCGGTGTCACCGGCGCGCGGACCCAGGGGTTGGTGCTCATGTCGCGGCTCGATGGTCTCGATCCGTCGCTGGCCGAGGATCTGCTGCAACCGGGTGAGCCGCTCTTCGAGTACCTCGGTCACGAGGCGTGTTGGCAGCCGATGGAGGACTGGCCACTCTTTGCCTTCCGCCGCCGGGAGCTGCGGGACGCTCCCCGCTGGGGGGAGTTCGTCGCCGAGCACCGCGATGTGGCGGCCGAGATCCTGCGGCGGATCGAGACCGAGGGTCCATTGCGGTCGCTCGACTTCGAGAGCGGCAGATTCGGCGGCAACTGGCAGCTCAAGATCGCCACCTTCGTGGCCAGCGCTCTGTGGGGAACCGGCGAACTCGCCATCCGCGAGCGGCGCTCTTTCCAGCGGGTCTACGATCTCGCCGAGCGGGTCATTCCCGACCAGGTGCGGTCGCAATCCATGACCTTTGACGAGGCGCTGCCCAAGCTCGTCCTCAAGGCCCTCGACGGCCACGGGTGGGCACGGCCGGGGACCATCGCCGACACCTGGAGGTTGAAGGGCCGCGGCGGTGCCCATCGCGGCCGCTCTCGGTCGGCTCGAGGAGGCGGGCGAGGTTGTCGGCGTGCGAGTTGGTCGATGAGCAGGGCGGACGCACCGCCGGGTGGATCCGGACGGAGGATCTCGAGTTGGCGGATCGATTGGATCAGCTGCGGCCGCGCCAGGATCGCGGCGTTCTGCTGTCGCCGTTCGATCCGGTGCTGTGGGACCGCAAGCGGGTCGCGGCGCTCTTCGGCTTCGACCAGGTTCTCGAGATCTACAAACCGGCCAAAGACCGCGTTACGGCTACTACTGCCTGCCGGTGCTCGCCGGTGATCGGCTCGTGGCGCGGGTCGATCTCAAGTGCGATCGCAAGGCGGGACGGATCGAGGTTCTCTCACGCAGATACGAAGACGATCCGCCGTCATCTGCCCATCGAGAGGCGCTTCGAACCGCCGTCGAGAGGCACGGTCGTCTTCTGGGGATGACCATCGTCCGTTGACCCGCCCTTATCGGCACCCTGCGGGCGGGACGCCCGCACCACAATGGTCAGGGACGAATCAGTTTCGAACGTAAGCCCGTGATGCCGCGTCATCCGCGATGGCCAGCGAGCGTCCACCTTTTGGAACTGCATCGAGGTCCGCCAAGAACCCGCATCACAAGTCGAGCGGAGTCTCGTCTGACTCATCACAGGCTCTCCGATCATTCCAGATCGGAGGGCGCCCGGGTCATTCCTGCGATCGCGGTTCGTGAGACCTCGCGTGGGCTCTTCGATGCTTCGTTGCTCGTATTCGCAGACATCGTGGCTGCTCGGTGTCAAGTACGGACGGTGTCACGAAAACCCGGGCCAGCTGGCCCGGGTTCTCTTGTCGACGGTTGGCGTGCGTCCTCAGTCGGTGCGGATCTCCAGATCCGAGACCTCGTCGACGGCTGCTTCGAGGGCGTCGTCAAAGGCGTCCTGGGTCCCGATCCGCAGCGGGGTGAAGAGGTCCGTGAGGATCTCCCGCGACTTCGCGCCGTGAAGCGTTGAGCTCGAGGACATCGTCGTCGATGTGGATGTTCGCCGTCGTCGATGATCCGGGCTGCGGCCTCGGCGAAGGGCGCGTCGGGACCGGTCACCGGTCCGAGGTGCGACGCGAAGGACCGCTGCGACATCGCTGATGAGGGCGGCCTCGATGCGTTCGCCCAGTCGTTCCATCTCTTCGTGGAAGGGTTCCATCTCCTCGTGGAGTCGTTCCATCTCCTCCTGGAACGGCTCCATCTCGGCATGGATCCGCTCCATCTCTTCGTGTGACGGCATGGCTTCGAGATGGAGAGCTTCCATCTGTTCGTGGAGTGGCTCGAGCTGGGCGTGGAGCGCTTCCATCTGTGCGTGGAACGGCTCCATGTCGATGTGAACCGACTCGAGCTGCGCGTGGTGCGCTTCCATCTGTTCGTGGATCTGCTCCTGAATCTGCTCGAGGGTTCCGTCTTCGATGTGGAGCTCCATGTTCTCGAAGGACTCGTGCATGGCCTCGAGTTGGGCGTGCATGGGTTCCATGTCGATGTGCATGGCCTCGATCTGCTCGATGATGGGTTCCATCTCGGCCTCGATCGGCGCCATGGCTTCGTGGTTGATGTCGATCTCGATGTCGTCGATCTGCTCGAGAATGGGTTGGAGTTCGAACTCGCGCTCGGTGATGCGCTCGAGATAGGGTTCGATGCGCTTCTCGGCCTCTTCCATCTCGGTCAGGGCGGCCCTGAGCTCGGGGCTGGCCTTTCTCGGACCGGGTTCGGTGGGTTGGACCGCGGCGATGGCCGGGACCAGCGCGGCGGTGAGAAGGGCGGCGGGGAGAATCACCGCGAGGCCGACCTTGCGGTGTTTGGATCGATTCAGAATGCTCATGATGCGTTCCTCCAGGTGCGATCGCCGGGCCATTTCGAGACCGGCGACGGCAAGGGCCGGGCGATGGACCGCGGTGCGGGCGATGCCCAGCAGGTGACAGGCGTAGGACGAGGCGCGGGAGCCGAGCGACAGGACCTCTTCGTCGCAGGCCATTTCCTGCTCGAGGTCGAGCCGGCGTCTTGGCCCACCACGCCAGGGGGTTGAACCAGTAGACCGCAACTGCGAAGCGTGCCGCGACGCGAACCGGCCAGTCAAGCCGGATGACGTGAATGAGTTCGTGCTGGAGCACCGCGGTGAGGCGGTCCTCGAGCCAGGTGCGGGAGTGAACCGGCAGGATGACGACCGGGTGGAAGAGACCGAAGACCGCGGGGATGTCGAGTTCGGAACTGGTGACGAGACGGATCCGTCGCTTCGACAGCCGACCTGAGCGCCGACATCGGCGGCCAGATCGAGGACGGCGCCATCGGTGATGGGTCGTGCCCTGCGGATGATCCCGGTCATCCGCCACAAACCCGCGAAGCTGATGCGTCGAAGAAGACCAGGGCCAGCGACGCCCAGATCGTGAGCAGGACGGTTTCGACGGATGGAGCGGTCCAATTCTCGTCGGTGAGTTCGTCGCAGCTGCAGACTTCTCGCTCAGTACGAGATTCGCAGACCGATCCCGGTGGGCAACGTGAATCTCGTCGACCGGCGTCGGGCTAGGGTGTTCGTTCGCAAGCTGAGGGATCTCCATCGGGAGGACCACCGGCAGCGCCGGCACCACGGTGGCGGCGAACGGGATCAGGAGCGAACCCACGAGCGCCGTTCCCCAGATCACGGCGCGAAGTCGTGCCGGTCGACCTCGGAGGGCGAGGGCGACGCCGGCCGCGATGAGCAGCATGAGTAGCGCCTTGAGCGAGCCGAGACCGAAGAGGGCGATGGTGTTCATCAGCGACCTTCCCTTCGTGCATCCTCGATGCAGCTCGGCGAGTCGCTCGAGCGCGTCGGCGTCGAGTTCGTCATCGAGATCGAGCAGGGCGGCGACCGCGTTCTCCGGCGAACCGCCGAAAAAGGTCTGGACGATGCCGCGAAGCGCCGTCTCCCGAGCCTGCTCCCTGGGAGTCGTCGGTAGGAAGACATACCGCGGCCCGTCGGTTTCGTGGACGAGATGGCCCTTGTCCTCGAGGATCTCGCAGCATCGCCCGGACCGCCGAGTACGACGGCGGGTCGGGGAGGCTCTCGAGGACCTCGGCGGCGGTGGCGCGTCCGTGGGTGTAGATCACTTCCATGATTTGACGCTCGCGGCGGCTCAGTTGGTTTGGATCGGTTCCCATGTCGTTCTCCATGTCGCTTCGGGTCGATGGCCATCGACGGTTGATGCTAAGAAATTAGCATCATGCTAAGAATTTAGCACCTGAAATCGAATGTCAAGACCTCACCCGGGAATTGGTACGCGAACCGGGCGGTGAGGTTCGGATCCCCGGCCTTCTGGTCCGCCTTCGGCGGCCCAGCGTCACCCGAGCAGCGTGGTGGTTCAGTGGAAACGGGGAGGGCGGCAACCACGCTGCTCGGGCGAGCGGCGACCTCCTTCAAGCCGGGAAATGTGACCAGAGCGCGCCTTCCGGGGAGCCGGCAGCGCCATTGTGCGGAACGTGTCGCGTTGCCGGTTGGGCGATCCCGCACAATGGCGTGCCCCGAGGGAGGCCCCTATCCCTCGCCCCGGGGCGGCTTCGGTTTCGGTTTCAGGTGCGGTTGCTGCCAGCGGCCACTACCGCTGTCACTGTCACTGCCGCTGAACCTGTCGCTGCCGCTGTACCTTCTTTTCGGGAGCGGGAGCGGGAGGCGGGAGCGGGGAAGCGGACGTTGAGGAAGCTCAATGACGAGAGCGAAGGGTGCGACCGATCAGCCGTGATCTTTACAGGCCACATCCGCACCGGCGCCCTGCGATCAGCGTCAATCTGCGTGATCTGTGGGATGTCTGTGCTGGTGCGATGTCAACGCCCTCATTCCTCACCCCCTCAATTCCATGGCTATCCAGCATCGAGTATCATCCTGCCCCGGAGGCACCCCATGACCGACACCAACTACGCCCTCGTTCGTGAACTCCCGGATATGGACTACGACGCCGTCGTCGCGCGCGTGACTGAGCTTCTCGCCGGCGAGGGTTTCGGCGTTCTGACCGAGATCGATGTCAAGGCGACGCTGAAGAAGAAGCTCGATGTCGACTTTCAAACGCTATGTGATTCTCGGCGCCTGCAACCCGCCCATGGCCCACCAGGCGCTGAGCATGGAGCCCGACATCGGCGTGCTGCTGCCGTGCAACGTCTGCGTCAGCGAACGCGATGGTGGCGGAACCCGGGTTGCGGCCATGAACCCCGCGGCGGCGTTCACCCTCATCGACAATCCGGAGATTGTCGGGTGTCGCCGACGAGGTTCGCGGCCGTCTGCAGCGGGTGGTCGACGCGATCTGACGGTTAGGGTTTAGGAAGTTAGAAGGTGAGAAGGTTAGAAGGTCGAGTACTCGCTTAGCTCGCTGTGAGGACTCAGCAACGAGATGATTCCTGACCTTCTGACTTTCACCCCTCACTGAGGCCTTGATCAGGATCGATCGAAGCGAAGCGCGTGACCATTGAGTGAACGTGGTGAATCAAGCGCACCGGCGGACGGCTTCTTCGGCGATCCACGAGTTCAGGACTCTTGGACGCGTCGTGTCTCCGGCTCCAGGCGTCGAGTTCGCCGAGGACCTCGCGGTAGGAGTCCTGGTCATCAGAGGGCCAGTCGTGCCGGTTGTTCGGCAGCAGGTGGCACGGTCTGATGACTGGGGTGGCGGTCGTGTTGGTGTTGACGATCATGGGTGCCATTGCGGTCTCCTTTTCTCTGACGAACACCACTATGGCATAAATAAGGTGTAAATGCAATGTTTGTGAATCGTGAATCGTGAATCGTGAGTCGAGTGTCGCGCGGAGGTGAGCAGGTGAGAAAGTGAGGAGGTGAGCGCTCGCTTCACTCGCTGTGAGGAGAGATGGAGTCAAGAAATCAAGAGTGAAGGCGGCGCACCCGGCCGACCTCGAGCGCCTCGGACCTCAAGACCCCAAGACCCCAGACCCCAGGACCCCAGGACCTCGAGCCCTCACCACCGCCGCAGCCAGCTCTCCTTCCACGGGTGGACATCGGCCTGGATCTCGCCGTAGATCTCGAGCATCTCGGTCTTCATCCGCGCGACGACCTCGGGGTGCTCGATCGAGACGTCGTGCCGTCTCGCCCGGATCCGTCCTCGAGGTCGTAGAGCTCGAACCGGACGAGCTTGGCGGTGCGGATGAGTTCGAGATCGCCGGGCCGCATGGTGGAGCTGTCGGTGCGCAGGATCTCGGGGCCGTCCCACCACGCCGCGAGCTTGAAACGACCCTCGCGGAGCACGACCCGTGGGCCGCCCCACGCCTTGTAGTCGTGCCAGAAGAGAGGCGTCGAGCGATCGATCTCCTCGACCGCTGAGGACCGGGCGAAGACTCGCTCCGTCGAGGGCGAGAGTCGTCGGGAACGAGACGCCGGCGAGCTCCGCACAGGGTCGGCAGCAGGTCGACACCCGAAACCGGAATCGTCCGAACACCGACCCGGTGCGACGTGGCCCGGCCACCGGACGATGAAGGGAACCCGGATGCCGCCCTCCCAGAGCTGGAGCTTGTGGCCGCGGAGCGTCGCCGGCGGAGCCGTAGGACCGTTGCGCCTGGGGGTGGCGGTTGACCATCTCGGGACCGTTGTCCGAGGTGAAGAGAACCATGGTGTCGTCGGTCGAGGCCGAGATCCTCGAGCGCCGCCATGACCCTGCCGACCGCGAGATCGAGGTTGGTCACGTTGGCAAAGTACTCGGCCTCGTTTCGGTTCTGGGTCGCGGGATAGCTCGCCGTGAGCTCGGGCGGCGAGGCGATGGCCTCGTGCGGTTCGTGGTAGCCGATGACCATGAGAAAGGGTCGGTCGGCGTCGCGGAGCTTCGGTGAGCCACTGGACGGCCTCGTCGGAGAGCAGCTGGCAGGCATAGCCTTCGAGCGGGCCCATCTCGACGCCGTTGCGGACGAAGTTGAAGGGGTCGAGGTGGGTCGGCATGGCGAAACCGGTGGTGGCGAACCAGTGGTCGAAGCCGTGGTCGTCGGGCTGCGGCTGGTCGTCGTGCCGAGCCCGCCGTTGAGGTGCCACTTGCCGAGATAGACGGTCTGGTAGCCGGCGTCCCGCAGCAGCTCCGCGACGGTGGTCTCCGTCGACCGGCAGGTGGACATCGCTGCCCGGCGGGATCCAGTCGTAGATCCCGACCCGGCTCGGGATCCGACCGGTCATGAGCCCGGTCCGGGCGGGCGAGCACACCGGCGCCGCGGCGTAGGCGTCGGTGAAGCGCAGCCCCTCGTCGGCGAGCCGGTCGATATTGGGCGTCCGGATCTCGGGGTGGCCGTAGCTACCGAGATCGCCGTAACCGAGATCGTCGGCCACCATGATGACGAAGTTGGGCCGGTCGTCGGCGCAGACGAGGGGGCTGCGATGGCAAGCAGAGGACGAGCGGATGAGAACGAGTTGACGCATGATGGCCTCCGGTCGACACGAATTGTAACGCCGACGTCTCAGGTCGTGAGATCGCGTGCAGGCGCCTGGCATCCTCGGTTCGTCGACCTGCGAGGATCGCGCGGACTACAATCCGCTCGTGATGAATCAACGATGGCTTGCAGCCGCGATTCGTCGCTCGTTGCCGATTTGGGCCTGCTCGCCCGGCGACCAACTCCGACGCCCGACCGTCCCCAACATCCTCCTCGTCGTCACCGACGACCAGGGCCACTGGGCCTGCGGCCCGTGCGGCAACTCCGAGACTCGAGACCCCGACCATGGATTTTCTCGCCGCACCGGGGACGTGGTTCGCCAACGCATCGAGTCCGTCGCCGGTGTGTTCGCCGGCGCGGGCGAGCCTGCTCACGGGCCGGCTGCCGTCGCAGCACGGGATCCACGATTTTCTCTCCGAGACCGGCACCGACGAGCGCGACTGGTTGGCCGGTGAGATGCTGCTTCCCGAGTTGCTGCACGAGGCGGGGTACTTCACGTCGCTGGTCGGGAAATGGCACCTCAGCGGGAGCGGCAGGCCGCCCGACGGCGTCTTCGACCGGTGGCTGAGCTACGACGTCGCCGCCGAGGGCTGGCGCAACCAGTATCTCCACCGTGGTCGGGTCCACCTCCTCGACAACGGCGAGCCCGTGACCGTCGAGGGTTCGCAGACCGCCGAGCTGACGCGCCGGCCGTCGAGATCATCGAGCAATCGGCCGCAGGATCAGCCGTTCTTCATGCTCTTTGCGCCCACCGACACCCACGCGCCGTTCGAGGGACATCCGGATGAGTGGGTCGAGCGCTATCGACCGCCTCGTTCGCCGACATCCCGCGCGGCGAGACGTTCGCCGCTGCCGGCCGATCGGCCCCCAGTCCCTGTTCCCCGACGATCCCACCGAGATGCTCGCCCAGTACTACGCCGCGGTCAGCGCCCAGGACGCCTGGATCGGCGAGCTGCTCGACCGCACTCGATGACGCCGGCCGTGCTCGACGACACCCTGGTGATCGTGACCTCGGACCACGGTCACATGAACGGCCACCACGGGCTGGTCGGCAAGGCCAACGCGACCCTGCCGCAGAACCTCTACGACGAGGTGGTGCGGGTCCCGCTGGTCATGCGCTGGCCCGGGAAGATCCCCGCCGGGGAACGCTCGGATCTCTTCGTCGATCACATCGATCTCTTCGCCACGATCCTCGATGCTGCCGGAGTCGAGCTCGACGAGGCGACCCGCGCACCGGATCTCGAGCCCCGGGCAGAAGCGTTCTGCTCGGTACTCGACGGATCCAGCCGCCGAGTGGCGGCGCTACCGTTTCGCCGAGCACGGCAACGCCCGCATGGTGGCGGATGAAGGTGGAAGCTGGTCCGGCGCTATCCACCCCTCGATCCGCGGTTCGGCGACGAACTCTACGATCTCGAGACCGACCCGCGAGAGACGACCAATCTCATCGACGACCCGGCCTGCACCGACGAGGTGTCGAGGCTCGGCGATGCTCTCGACGCCTACTTCGCGCGCTACGAAGATCCCGAGAAGAGCGGCACGCGAATCATGGAGCAGCCCCCGGCCAACGGCCGCGAGCCCTGGACACGGTTGGCCGAGAGCCTCAGCGAACCGGAATGAGGCGTCCGCCCTCCGGCGCGGCCACCGGTCTCGCCGGCGGCGAAGTGCGCCTCGAGCAGCTCGGCGAACTCGGGACCGTGGGGCGATGATGACCTCGGCGTCGAGGAATCCGCTGTAGAGATCGGCCCCCGAGGCGAGGAAGTCGAAGGTGGTGACGGTGTAGCTCGCGTTCGGCATCGAGGGGCTTGCCGCCGATGGTCACCGCGACGACCCGCTCGCCGATGGGCCGAGTCGAGATCGTAGGTGACGGTCATCCCCGACACCTGGAGCACGCCGCGTTCGAGGGTGAAGCTCTGCTCGAGGACATCGATGATCTGCTCCCCGGTCATCCGCAGGGTGAGTCACGTAGTCGATGAAGGGAAAGGCGTCGAGGAGGTTCTCGCGGGTGATCTCGCCGGCCGGGAGGTCGGCGCGGATCCCGCCCGAGTGGACGAAGGCGATGTCGGTCTTGCCGTGGTCGCGGAGGATGTCGGCGAAGAGACTGCCGAGATCGCTCTCCTCGTTGTAGCGCCGGGTCAGGCGTTCGGCGGTGCGGCCGATGATCTCGTCGACCTCGGGGAATCGTGCGCGGTAGGCGGCGAGCTTGGCCGCGACGATCGGGTGCGGATCGAGCTCGTCGCTGGCGACCACGAGCAGCCGGCCGTCGTGACCGACGACCTCGCCGGAGTCCGGATCGATGAGCAGTTTGAGATAGCCGAGACGGGTCCCCTGGCCGTAGGTCTGGCAGATGAGGGTGCCGGTCGACCGGGTGGATGAACGGCTCTCCTGGCCGGCGTCGGCGTGGCCGCCGATGAGGACATCGACGCCCTCAACCGCCCCGGCGAGGGCGATGTCGACCTCGATGTCGCGGTGGACGGAGGGGTCGGCCTCGTCGTCGGTCTGCATGGGCGCGGTGTGACCCTGGTGGGTGAGCAGGACCACGAGGTCGACCTCGTCGCGCAGCCGGGCGACGGCGGTCCGGGCGGCGGCGACCGGATCGCGCACCTCGAGGCCCTCGAGGTGGGGCGGGAAGAGCGCGGTGGCGGCGTCGGTTCCGAAGATGCCGACGACCCCGATGCGGAAGCCGTCGCGCTCGAGGATGGTCCACTGCTGGGTGAAGGGGATGTCGGTGCCCTCGTAGAAGAGGTTGGCGGCGAGCACCGGGAACGGCGCCCGCTGCATGGCGTCGCGCAGCACCCACCAGCCGTACTCGAACTCGTGGTTGCCGATGCACATGGCGTCGTAGTCCATGGTCGTCATGAGCTCGAAGGGCAGCTCGCCGCGGGTCAGCTTGGCGAGGGTGCCGGTGAAGATGTCGCCGGCGTCGAGGAGGAAGCTGAGCTTCTCTGCGGCACGGATCTCGTCGATGAGGGTCGCCAGCTGCGCGATCCCGCCGACGTGGTCGAGATCGTCGCGCCAGAAGGCGGGGATCGGGTCGTAGGCGCTCTCGAAATCGTTGGTGTAGAGCAGGGTGACCTCTCGGAGATCATCGAGAGGCGGGGTCTCGACGGTCGGTTGGGCGCAACCCGCAGAGCAGCGGCGACCGAAACCAGGAGGATGCCGATCCGGTGGAGAATTCTGTTGTCCATGCCGAATCATACGACGGCGTCCTCAGAAAGGGACGCACCTGCATCTGCGCAGGGGTCGCTCCGGCCGGCTGATGGGATATCGACGAAAACCCGCGAACCCGGCATCGATATTGCTTATGATGTAGATTGGGGTTCGTCCCGGTGCCGCGCGAGCGGCGCGGACGGACCCGGCCGGAAGGAGCGTGAGACAGATGAAACGACTCGCCCTGTTTGTTGCACTCATGACCCTGTGGTGATCGTCGGCTCGTGTTCGAGCACGCGATACATCTTCGACTCGGAT
The DNA here is from genome assembly GCA_963704125.1 of uncultured Acidobacteriota bacterium. Taxonomy (GTDB): domain Bacteria; phylum Acidobacteriota; class Thermoanaerobaculia; order Thermoanaerobaculales; family Sulfomarinibacteraceae; genus JAHECW01. The sequence continues at coordinate 50,197 of CAVPHA010000013.1, forward strand.
ACGCAGCACAGTTTCAAGGGGTACTCGAGCTACGCCTGGTTCCAGCTCGCGTCTCCGCCTGACAAGGCGCAACCGCCGACCGAGGCGAACACCATCCTGACCACCCGCATCCGTCGGGCCATCGACCGTGAGTTGACCACCATGGGGATGAAGACGGCGCCGGTCGCGGACGCCGACTTCCTGGTGACCTACTCCCTGGTCCTGCAGTCGAAGATGGTGATGTACAGCACCGGTTGGTCCATGCCCATGGGCGGCTGGGGCTGGGGCGGTTGGGGCGGCTGGGGCTGGGGCGGCGGTTGGAGCGGCGGACGCACCTCCATGGACACCTACACCGAAGGCACCATCGTCGTCGATGTCCTCGACACCAAGACCCGGACCCTCGTCTGGCGCGGCATCGCGGAGAACGCCTTCACGAAGCCCAATCCGGATGACGAAAAGGTGGCGAAGGTCATCGGCGAAGGTGATGGAAGGGTTCCCGCCCGCGTAGCGGGTCATTTCCTGGACGATTTCTGCTGCGCAGCTCTCGCCCAGGAAATGAGGGCAGGAGCATTCGCTCCTGCGAGTTGAGTTCCACGCAGGACTTTGAGCGAGGGCAGGGATCCCACCTCGACGCCACGTCATCACCGATTCGGGCCTTTGTAGTGCCGGCGTCCCCGCCGGCACAGGGACCACAGACCATGATTCTCGGGAGATCGGACCCTCTGTGGAGGAGACCCGTGCTCGGTTCACTCCGTGGATCATGGCGCGGCGATCCTCGTGCGGTCTTCGGGCTTCGGGTTCACCAGGGCCTCGACCGATCGTGCGGGCCCGCCCTGTGGTAGCGTGGCGCTGTCGCTCGCCGCAGTGACGGCCGGGCGGCGGGAGGAACTCATGAACGTCTTCTGCGGCTTGCTCCGTCAGTTCCGCGCACATCTCCTCGTCACCGCGATCGTGACTGTCGCGTTCCTTGCTCCGGCGGCTGCCGGCGCCGCCGAGGATCCGAAGCCGTTCGCTCCTGCCGACCTCGTGGCGGTGCGCGAGGTGAGCGACCCGCGGGTCTCGCCGGACGGCGCGTGGGTGGCCTTTGTCGTGCGGACAAGCGACCTCGAGGAGGACCGCGCCACCAGCGATCTCTGGATGGTCGGCTGGGACGGCGCCCGCACGGTGCAGCTGACCCACACCGCGAAGGAGAGCGAGAGCCACCCACGCTGGAGCCCGGACAACCGCTTTCTCGGCTTCCTCGCGGCGCGGGGCGATGAGGACGCCAAGGAGCAGGTCTGGTTGCTCGACCGCACCGGCGGCGAGGCGCGGCAGCTCACCACGCTCCCCGGCGGTGTCACCGACTTCGCCTGGAGCCCGGATGGCAAACGGCTGGCGCTGATCGCCAGCGACCCGGATCCCGAAGATCCGGCGCCCGACGCCACCGAGGCCGAGAAGGCGAAAGATGAGAAGAAGACCAAGGCGCCCATCGTCATCGACCGCTATCAGTTCAAGGAGGACGGGACCGGCTATCTCCGGCACCTCCGCGACCACCTCTATCTCTTCGATCTGGCGACCGCCAAGGCGGAGCTCCTGACCCCCGGCGACTACGACGAGTTCGCCCCGGCCTGGTCCCCCGATGGCAGCCGCATCGCCTTCGTCAGCAAGCGCGACGGCGACCCCGACCGCAACGAGAACTCCGATGTCTTCGTCATCGCGGCCCGAGCCGGCGCCGTCCCCGAGCAGCTCACCCACTTCGAGAGCGCCGATGCGGCCCGCTACTGGGGCGCCCCGGCCTGGAGCCCCGACGGCACGGCCATCGCCTACCTGCAGGGCGGACCGCGCAAGTACCGCGACTACGACCCGCCGACCCTCGCGACGATTCCGGCCGCCGGCGGCGAGCCCCGGCTGATCGCCACCGGGCTCGACCGCGCCGCCACCGACGTGACCTGGAGCTCCGACGGCCGCTCGCTCCTCTTTCTGCTCGAAGACGACCGCAGCCAGCAGCTCGCCCGCGTCCCGGCGGCCGACGGCGAGGTGGAGCGGCTCACCGAACCCGGAGCCGTCGTTTGGAACTACTCGACGGCCGCCGGGCGCACCGCCCTGCTGCTCACCCGGCCCGACCAGCCCGCCGAGGTCTTCGCTCTCGAGGACGGCGGCGCGCTCCGCCAGCTCTCCGACCAGAACCGCGATCTCCTCCAACGGGTGCAACTCGGCGCCGTCGAAGGGATCTCGGCGACTGCGGCCGACGGGTCCGAGGTGCGCGGCCTGCTGGTCAAGCCGCCCGGTTTCGCGGCCGGCAAGCGCTACCCGCTGGTCGCCTTGATCCACGGCGGCCCGGTGGCCCAGGACGGTTTCGAGTTCGACGCCATGGCCCAGGCCATCGCCGGCGCCGGTTATCTGGTGGTGCAGCCCAACTACCGCGGCAGCTCGGGACGCGGGCGGGAGTACTCACGCGCGCTGTGGGGGCGCTGGGGCGCCTTCGAGCCCACCGATGTGCTGGCGGTGGTCGACCGGCTCATCGCGGACGGCCTCGCCGATCCCGAGCGCCTCGGCATCGCCGGCTGGAGCTACGGCGGCATGACCACCAACTACACCATCGCCAGCACCGACCGCTTCGCCGCCGCGGTCTCCGGCGCGGGGATCTCGAACCAGATCACCGGCTACGGCACCGATCTCTACGTGCGCCAGTACGAGCTCGAGTTCGGCAAACCGTGGGAAGGGCTCGACGGCTATCTCGGCGCCTCGTATCCGTTCTTCCACGCCGACCGCATCAGCACCCCGACCCTCTTCCTCTGCGGCGAGAAGGACTTCAACGTGCCGCTGATCAACTCCGAGCAGATGTACCAGGCGCTGCGCAGCCTCGGCGTCGAGACCCAACTGGTGATCTACCCCGGCCAGTACCACGGTCTCAGCAAAACCGAGCTACCAGAAGGACCGGATCGAGCGCTACATCGGCTGGTTCGACCGCTTTCTCAAGGCGACCGCCGAGTAGGAAGGCGCCTCTTCACGTCACCCTGAGCGAGCGAGTGCCGCCGAGCGAGTCGAAGGGTCCCCCGAAGCAGGTGTGACGTCGAGGCTACAATCGCGCCTCCAACCCTCGGGGGATGCTTCGACTTCGCCCTTCGGGCTGCGCTCAGCATGACAGAAACGAGCTTCATTTGTCATTCCCCGAGTGGCCGCTGCCTCGCGGCGTGGCGGTGCTCAGATTGTCAGCGGGTTTGTCAGTGGGAGCGGATGATCTCGCGAGCGACCTTGCGCGCGGCCTTCGGACCCATCCCGGTGACGAACGGCGGGTCGACCCGGGTGTAGCGCGGGTTGAGCGCGGCGAGCAGTTTGTGGCGCCAGCGACAGATCGGCGCCCGCGTCGGCGAGCGCCCGGTCATTCGAAAACGGAATCGGCAGAAAGTCCTTCTGCACCAATCCGGTCGACGACATGATCGTGTCGACGAACTCGGGGAACCCGGTGAAGCGTTTGCCGGCGACGATGGGCGCGCCGTCGGCCTCGACGAAGGCAAAGGTCGAGGTCGCGTGGCAGACCCCGGAGAGAGGCTTGCCGTTGCGGTAGAGCTCGCCGATCACGCCGTGCAGCGCTTCGCTGCGGTTGACGTCGAAGAGACAGCCGTGGCCGCCGGGCAGGTAGAGCGCGTCGACCGCTCTCCGGATCGAGATCGGCCAGCGGCCGCACACCCTCGATGGCCGCCACGAGCTCCCGGCCGCGCGGCGACTCCGGCGAGTTCGCCTTCGACACCCCGAGACCGAACCACGACAGCGGTCCGGTGCGTTTCAGGCTGGTGGGGTCGACCTTCGGCGGCGACCCGTCGACGGTGAAGAGCGCGACGTCCCAACCGGCATTGCGAAACTCGTCGTAGGCGCCGAAGGCCTCTTCCCAGTGGTAACCGACCGTGGAGAGAATCATCGCCGCCGTGTTGTCGTTCTTTTGAGGTCATGGTCGAGGCAGCGTAGCAGGTTCTTTCGACGGATCGGGGTTCTCATTGATATTCGGGCGGTTCCTTGTGCCGGACCCGGGGCGTCCGTCATAATCGAATCATGATGACAGACAGCTCAGCGGCGTCCCGATTTTTCCCACATGGGCTTTTTGTACTGTATCTGACGTTGTTCACGGTCTGCGCCATCCGGCCGTATGACCGCACAATCTGGTTTGCCGAAAACCTGCCGATCGTCTTGATCGTTGCGGCTCTGGTTCTCAGCTTTCGCTGGTTCCGGTTCTCGAATACGGCCTATGTGATGATGGCGGTGCTCGTCTTCCTCCACACCATCGGCGGCCACTACACCTTCGAGCTCGTGCCTTTTGACTGGGTCACGGACAGCCTGGGTTTCGAACGGAATCACTACGACCGGGTGGCCCACTTCTCGGTCGGTTTCTACGCCTTCGCTTTCGCAGAGCTCTTGGATCGCTTGAAGCTCGTCAGAGGCCGGTGGATGGTCTTTCTCGTGCCCGTGATGGCGATTTTCACGGTGGCTGCCGTCTACGAGATCATCGAGTGGATCTTTGCCGTTCTGTCCGATCCCTCGGCCGGCGCCGCCTTTCTCGGTTCGCAGGGCGACCAGTGGGACGCCCAGAAGGACATGCTGGCTGACGGCCTGGGAGCGATCGCGGCCTCCGCCCTGTATCTCGTGCTGCGGCGACGGGGCGCAACGGACCGTTCAACTGCGGCAGGCTCATAGAGGATCAGGGGTTCTCGACCATCCGCCGACGTCGCGCAGGTGCTGGGACCTCGGCGGCCGCGGATTTACGGCGTCAGTCTGAGGACCGTCTGGTGGTTGCGGGCGAGGGCCTCGATTCTGCGGTCGAAGGTCACCAATTGGATCTCGTGATGGTGTGCGAGGGCGACGAGGTAGCCGTCGGTGACCTGCTGGTGGCCGAGCATCCGTTCGACCGTCTCGACGAATCCGGGGTCTTCGAGAGACGGCAGCTCGCCGATGAAGCGGTGGCCTTTGTGTCGGGTCATGCGACGAGAATCCGGGTCGCCTCGGCGGGGAGCTTCGCCTGGTCGGTGAAGGCCGGATTCGAGGACAGCCTGACGAACCCCAGCTGGGTCAGGGCGCAGGTGCACCACGCACCGTCGTGACCGGCAAACCACCGGCGGGCGGACCGGTGGAATTGGTGGTTGGGCCACGCGAGCGCCAGCAGGACGTTGACGTCGAGCAGGGCGTCGGTCACTCGACTCCCTCCTCCGCCAGCAGCTCCGATGCTCGCGAGCCGGGGATCATCTCCGACCCGGCCGCCACGAGAAGATCGGCAGCCCGTCGACGTCCTCCGCCTCGGCCGCCGGCTCGAGCGCCCGCCGGATCAGCCTCGACACGACCTCGCTGATCGGCCGTCCCGAGCTGTCGGCGAGCGCCTTGACCGCGGCGTGAACGTCGTCGGGGAGGGTGATGGTGGTTCTCATGGTGATACTGTAGTGCGGTGATGCAGTGATGTCAATACTTCTCGCTGCTTTTTCTGACCGGTTCTCGCTTCGCGATTCTCGGCCAGAAAAAGAACGGAGGAGCGTTCGCTCCTCCGGAAATTCAGATCAGGGCCCTGTTTTTGTTCGCACCGCTACGGCGTCGTGCTCGACCAGGCGGTGGTGTTCCCCGACTCGAAGCCGTCGGTGAAGATGGTGTCGGCGGTGAGGGGGCAGGGGAGGCCGTCGGAGCGCTCGACCTGGAGGTTGTTGCCGGTGAGCCTCGCGCCGCCCGAGGTTCGGAGGGCGTCGGGGACGCAGCCGTTCTCGACTCTGAGATCGTTCAGCGTCACCTCGGTGGTGGCGCCGGCGATGAGCACCAGGCCCTGGACGACGGCGCCGCCGGTGCCCGGTCCGGCGAGGGTCAGGGAGCGGCGGATGACGATGGACTCCGGGTAGGTCTGGGCCGCGAGGGTGACGGTGGCGCAGGCCGGGTCGTCGGCCGCCTCCTGGATGGTGGCGTGGGATGCCGGGCACCGTGCAGGTTTGGGCGTGGAGCGGCTGGGCAGCGACGACCGCGCCGAGGGCGAGGGCCGGCAGCCGCGAGGCGCAGACACGGAGGTTTGACGCGCGATCTCATGGCACACCGATCCCGAGGTGGGCGACCTTGAGGTCGTCGTTGGTGTCGTCGTAGTAGCTGATGAGGCCGAGGCCGTCGGCGCCGATGGCGATGGAGGTGTACAAACCGACCTGGCCCACGTGTCGACGGTGGCGGTGGTGGCGCTCGAGCAGGCGGTGTTGCTGCAGTGGGCGATCTTGAGGTCGTCGTTTGTGGCGTTGTAGTAGCTGATGAGGCCGAGGCCGTCGGCGCCGATGGCGATCGAGGTGTCGTAGCCGACGAGGCCCGAGCGGTCGAGATAGGCGATGGTGGCGCTCGGAGCAGGCGGCGTTATTGCAGTGGGCAACCTTGAGGTCGGCGCTGCGTGGCGTCCTGGTAGCTGATGAGACCGAGGCCGTCAGCGCCGATGGCGATGGAGGTGAAACGGCCGACGTCGCCCAGCGCTGTCGAGGGTGGCGGTGGTGGCGCTCGAGCAGGCGACGTCGTTGCAGTGGGCGACCTTGAGGTCGAGGTTGGTGTAGTCGCAGTAGCTGATGAGGCCGAGGCCGTCGGCGCCGATGGCGATGGAGGTGTTCGGCGCCGACATCTCCCACGCTGTCGAGTGCTGTACTTGGCGGCGCTCGAGCAGGCGGTGTCGACGCAGTGGGCGACCTTGAGGTCTGGTGTTGGTGATGTCGTAGTAGCTGATGAGCGCCCAGTCCGTCGGCGCCGATGGTGATGGAGGTGTACGCGCCGACGTCGTCCCGCGCTGTCGAGGGTGGTGAACGGTGGCGCTCGAGCAGGCGATGTCGTTGCAGTGGGCGACCTTGAGGTCGTTGTTCGTGACGTCGCAGTAGCTGATGAGGCCGAGGCCGTCGGCGCCGATGGCGATGGAGGTGTACAAGCCGACGTCGCCGCCGCTGTCGAGGGTGGTGGGGGTGGCGCTCGAGCAGGCGGTGTCGTCGCAGTGGGCGACCTTGAGGTCACCGTTGGTTGTGTCGTAGTAGCTGATGAGGCCGAGGCCGTCGGCGCCGATGGCGATGGAGCTGTATGCGCCGACGTTCCCGTCGCTGTCCAGGGTCGACCGGGAGTCTGGAGCGCGGCCCAGTCGATCCGGATCTCGCTTCCGTCGATGATGATCCCCGGACCGACCGTGTACTGCGTGTCGTTGTCGGGCGCACACCCCCAGGACGCGCCGTTGTACTTGGCGATTTGGTCGGTCGTGCACCCCAGCGACGCCAGGGTGTTTTCGTCCGGGGCGCAGGACCACGAGCTGCCGTTCCACTTGGCGAGCTCGCCGCCTGCGCAGCTGAGGCCGCCGAGCGTATCGCGGTCGGTGGCGGCAGTGACCACCTCGACACCGTCCACCTGGAGCGACATCCCGCCGCCGCTCGAGTTGTTGAAGCCGAAGCTCTGGGCGAGCCCGAAGGCCGGTCGATCCCGGACTCGCTGAGCTCGGCATCGGCGACCAAATCCTCGCTGCCGTCGAGGACCAGATCCGGCCCGCCGGCGGTGTTGGCCGCGGCCACGCCGGCGCCCTCCGGCGAGCTGCTGATGCCGACCACGCCGTAGGTCTCGCCCGTCGGGTCGGGGATCGTGCCCTTGATGGCCGCGGCTGCGGCTGGCACGGACTTCGGACCCGCAGGAGAGTCGGTGTGCCGAGAGCCGACAGAGGGTCGTTCCGAACTGTTTGACCGGCTCCTCGATTCCGGTTGATCGAGCTCCGCGATTCGGGCGCCGTCCTGATTCTCATACCTTTGAAGCACGTCCAGTGCATGCTCCACCTCGGCGGCCGAAGGTGCAGACGCCACTGAGAAGAACCGTCCTTTGGACCACTCGGTCGAATCGAGAGCTTCGTACTCGGCGAAAACCGCCCGCACGAACCAGACGTAGCGGCCGCCGGGCGCCAGGCACCGATCCAGCTCGGGAGTCCAAGCTGTCGCGCCGCCGATAATCGTGGTGTAGAGCACCTCGTTGTCCGGTGACAGTTCGAGTCCGGCTTCGAGATCGACTCCAGTGGCGAGCTCGTAGACCACGATCTCGTAGCGCGAGGCGCCCTCGACCGCACCCCAGCTGAAGGTGGGACACTCGGTCCGGATCGCGGCGATCCGATCGACTGCGCCGGGGGACACCCCCTCGGGGACCGTTGCAGAAGCCGTCAATGCAATACCGGCCGCCGTGATCGCGAGCAGGACGGCACGGATGCCGAATGCGGATCCGTCTTCGCACCTTCGACTGATGGACCATGTCTTCATGCTGCCTCCTCGTTGGTCGAACTCGTTCAGGAACGACGCTCCTCGATCTCTCACCTGGACCAACGCCGGCGGAAGACAAAACCGCACAGCATCGGGCAAGCCGCAGAGCATCCGCTCCTCGCGGTCACTTCCTCCCCCAACGATCAAAATTCACGATCGGAGTTGCTTTCTGCTGGAACCGTGGGTGCGCGCCCTGAAGGGCACGCCTACGGAAATCGCTCGCATGGTCTATGGTCTTGAAGCGTAGGCAGATCCTTCAGGACCTGCACCCAGAACCTGCACTCGGCGTGGCTACGGCGTGGTGGCCGACCAGGCGCCGGTGTTTCCCGACTCGAAGCCGTCGGTGAAGATGGTCTCGGCGGTTAGCGGGCAGGGAAGGCCATCGGAGCGCTCGACCTGGAGGTTGGTGCCGGTGAGTCTGGCGCCGCCCGAGGTGCGAAGGGCGTCGGGGACGCAACCGTTCTCGACCCTGAGGTCGTTCAACGCCGCCTCGGTGGTGGGGCCGGCGATGAGCACCAATCCCTGGACGACTGCGCCGCCGCTCCCTGGTCCGGCCACGGTCAGCGAACGGCGGAGGACGATTGACTCCGGATAGGTCTGGGCCGCGAGGGTGATGGTCGCTCAAGCCGGGTCGTCGGCCGCATTCTGGATGGTGGCGTGGGTGCCGAGCACGGGGCGTCCTCCGCCATCCCGCAAACATCGCACAGGTAGTTGATAATTCATATGAATCAATATATGATACATATGTGTCACATTCCAGATTCCAGAGTCGCGTTACCCGGCCGTGCATCCGAGATGGCTGTTGTTGCTGACCCACATTCCGGCCGCTCCCGCGTACCTCCGGGTCAAGGTGCGGCGGAGGTTGCAGCAACTGGGGGCGGTGCCGGTGAAACAGGGGGTCTTCGCGCTTCCCTGCGGCGACGCTTCCGTTGAGGACTTCCAGTGGCTCCGGGCCGAGATCGAGGCCGGCGGCGGCGAAGCGTCGATCTGCGAAGCCGGGTTTGTCGCCGGGCTGACCGATGACGATGTCGAGGAGCTGTTCAGGTCCGCGCGCGACGTCGACTACCGGGACCTGCTCCGTGAGGCGCAGACCTTGCGCGAGGAGTTGGCGCGCGGCGGCGGACGGACCGAAGGGCCGGCCGGCGAGGTGATGGCGGCGGCGGCCAGGCTGCGCGAAAAGCTGGAAGAGATTCGGGCGATCGACTTTTTCACCGCCGGCGGTCGGAGCGATGTGGAAGCGGCGTTGAACGAGATCGAGCTGTCGGTGCCGGCAGCTGGCGAGCGGGACTCTCGATGGCGATACGAGAGAGGGACAGACCATGAACGAGCTGACATCGAGCTATCAGGGGCGAACCTGGGTGACCCGCCAAGGGGTGTTCGTCGACCGCATGGCGAGCGCCTGGCTCATTCGTCGGCTGATCGACCCCGACGCCAGATTCCGATTCGTTGCCGGCCATGAGGGCGAGACCGCCCCGGATGAGGTGCGTTTCGACATGTACCAGGGGGAGTTCACCCACGAGGGAGACCTGTGCACTTTCGAGGTCCTCTTCGGCGATTCGGCATCGCCGACCCGGCACTGCAGTCCATCGCCGAGATCGTCCACGACCTGGACCTCAAGGAGTCCAAGTACTCGAGGCCGGAAACGGCGGGCATCGGGGTCGTCATCAAGGGGATCGCCGCCGCCACCGATGACGACGAGGAGCGGATCAACCGGGCGGTTTCCCTGTTCGACCAGCTTCGGCTCGCGTGCGCCGCCGATCCCGGTCGTGGGTCATGAACACCTCGCCGCAAGACGCCGCCAAGGCGCCGGAGCAGAGACCGGGAACCGGCGGGGAACGGGACGTCACGCTCGCGCAGGCGGTCCGGGTCTGGATCCGGGTGGCCGCTCTCAGCTTCGGAGGACCCGCCGGACAGATCGCGGTCATGCACCGCATTCTGGTGGAGGAAAAGCGCTGGGTGAGCGAGAACCGCTTTCTCCACGCGCTCAACTACTGCATGCTGCTGCCGGGACCGGAGGCGCAGCAGCTCGCCACCTACATCGGGTGGCTGCTGCACGGCACGGTGGGGGGTCTGATCGCCGGGACCCTGTTCGTGCTTCCCGGCTTTCTGGCGATCCTGGCCCTGAGCATCGTGTATGCCCTGTTCCAGGGCGCCGGCCCGGTGGAAGCCCTGTTCTTCGGGCTCAAACCGGCGGTCATGGCCATCGTGATCGAGGCGGTGATCCGGATCGGCCGGCGAGCGCTCAAGAACGCGGTGATGGTCGGCCTCGCCGTCGCCGCCTTTGTCGCCATCTTCTTTTTCGATGTGCCGTTTCCATTCATCATCCTGGCTGCCGCGGCCATCGGTCTTGTCGGCGGCCGCCTCTGGCCGGAGGTCTTCCAGGTGATCCGAGGTCACTCCCCGGCCGCCGAATCCGACGAGCGCCGGTCCCGCCATATCCGACGATGCGCCGCCCACGGTCGCCCGTCGGTCATGAGAACGCTCCGAGTCCTCGCGGTGTGGCTGTGCCTGTGGCTGGTTCCGATTGCGCTTCTGATGGCCACTCGCGGCCGCGACGACATCTTCGTCAAGGAAGGCATCTTCTTCAGCAAGGCGGCGGTGGTGACCTTCGGCGGCGCCTACGCGGTTCTCGCCTACATCGCACAGGAGGCGGTCGAGACCCATGGATGGCTGGAGCCGGGCGAGATGCTCGACGGGCTCGGCATGGCCGAGACGACGCCGGGACCGCTGATCCAGGTCGTGCAGTTCGTCGGTTTCATGGGGGCGTACCGCCATCCGGGCGGGCTCGACCCGCTGCTGGCGGGAATCCTCGGGTCGGTGATCACCATGTGGGTGACCTTCACACCGTGCTTCCTGTGGATCTTCCTCGGCGCGCCGTACATCGAGTTGCTCCGCGGCAACCGGACTCTGAGCGCCGGCCTCTCGGCGATCACCGCTGCGGTGGTCGGCGTCGTCCTCAACCTCGGTGTCTGGTTCTCGGTGCACACCATGTTCTCGTCGGTGGCGGAGGTGCCCTGGATGGGGATGCATCTGCTCATCCCGGACTGGTCGACGCTGAACGCGGCGTCGGCGGTGATCGCGGTCGGAGCGTTTGTGGCGATCTTCCGGTTCAAGCTCGGGATGATGACAACTCTCGCGGCGAGTGTTTTCGCCGGTGTTCTCTGGTACTTCGTTTCCGGGCCAGCGTGATCGGATCAATTGCAAAGGGTTTGCGGTGGCTTCAGGAAGACGGGAAGATCCCTCGCTGTACATACCGTGTCAGCAGTCCTGACGGCTGCTGACACCGTTGGGGTACTTTTACCGGTGCGAGCAGCTCTCGCGGCGACTTCGGAGAGACCGGCGGGTCAGATCAGAATGATCCGATGCTGGGGACGGCTGAGGCAACCGGCGCGGTCGCAGGTGATCACCATCATCTCCTCGATGGTGCAGATCCCCCTGCCGGGCACGGTCAGGCGGGGCTCGATGGTGAAGACCATGTTCTCCAGGGTCTGGAACGGCTTCTGCATTGGTGTCGGGAACGGGGTGCGTAGTTGAGTTTCATGCCGCTCATTCAGACCGCTGGGTCGATTCATCGCGTCTCCAGCCAACAGTAACCATGTAACTCCTTACCCGGCATCCATGTTCGGCGACGATCCGCCCTTGTGAACGGTCGAGGGGTCGTGCATCATTAGACCGATATGGCGACGCCAAACCGGACACGCCTCGGCCGGGCGGCAACGGCAGGGCTCTTCGCGACAACGTGGGCCTGGTTGAACCCTCCGCGCCTCTCCCGGCTGCGTTGTTCGGATTCGAAAAACGGGATCGACGATTGTCACCACCGCCGGCGTGGGCGACCACGGCTATGACCCAGGAACTCGTGGTTCTGATCGTCGAGGCGATGGTGGTCTATTTCCTGGTGCTGTGGGCTCACTCGCTTCGTCAGCGGGCCGGACTCGCTCACTTCTACGCGCTGATCGGCGGTCTGACCGCGGTCATGTCGTGGGTGACCGACGCCGGGGTTGCAGTGAACATCGGCGGCATTCGTTTCATGGTCGGATCGACGGTGTTCTACACCTCATTGTTGCTCGGGGTGTTCGTCGTCTACGTGTTCGACGGCCCCCGGGCAACCCGCGTGGCAATCTCGACTGTTGCCGGCGTGTCGGTCATGGTGCCGCTGATTGCGCTCACCCTGCATCTTCAAACTCGACTCGCGGGTAGCGGTCCGATCGGTTATGTGCCGATCCCGAGCCTGCGGCTCAACATCGCCTCGGTCGCCGCAACCATCGCCGACCTGATCTTCCTGGCCGTAGCGTGGGAGTTTCTGGGGAAACGGCGGTTGGGCGCCCCGCTGTGGTTGCGAGCGTTCCTCACTCTTCTCGGGGTGATGTGGCTCGACGTCGTGCTCTTCAACACGGCAGCGTTCTTTGGCACCGGCGACTACCTGACCATCATGACGGGCACTTTCGTCAGTCGGCTGGTGATCACGATCTTTGCGTTCCCCTTCCTCCTTTTCTACCTCGAGTGGCAGAAGTCCAGAGCTGGCATCGAGATCGAGAACCGACCCGTGCTCGCGATCCTGAAAGAGGTGACCCAGATCCGGGCCGAGCTGACCCTTGCTCAACAAGAGATCGAGCGACGCAAGGTGGTCGAAAGGGAGAACGACAAGCTGATCGAGGAACTCCGTCGGGCCCTGTCGGAGGTCAAGACGCTGCGCGGGTTGGTCCCAATCTGCGCGCAGTGCAAGATGATCCGGGACGATGCAGGATTCTGGCAACAGATCGAACGCTACATCCAGGACCACAGCGGTCGGGGTTTCACCGTGCCACGTCGTGGATTGGTTGGTGTCAACTTCGATGAGGTTTTTCTGACCGAATTGCATGATGATCAACGATAGGCACATTCCAATCGCAGCCGCCCAGAATGAGATCCGGTAATCGTCATATATGACGCCCAATATTGTCGCCACGGCAGGGCCGATAGTGGCGCCGACATTAACCCCCATATAGTAGATGTTGAAACCCGCATCTCTGAGCTCTGGTGCGGCACGATAGAGATTACCGCAGAGAACGGAGATATTGACTTTGAAAATCCCTGTTCCGGAAGCAATCAGCGCCAATCCAAGATAGAAAAAGAGGTGGTTCTCTGCAGATGAAAGGGCGAGAGAAACATACCCGACGGCCATCATGATGGCGCCGATTCGAATCGTCTTCAATTGCCCGAGAACGTTGTCGCCAATCCATCCGCCAAGGAGTGGAAAAGCATAGGACGCAAAGAGGAAGATTCCGTATAGAACGCCCTTCTTCGCGTCATCGAAATGCAGCGCCTTTTCCATGTAGAGAACATAGACGGCGGACATGATGTAGAAGCCGAAACGCTCCCACATTTCGATAAAGAAAAGGTTCCAGATTCCGCGCGGGTGTTTTCGTTCCATCAACCCACTCTACCCGAGAAACCGCACCGAGCGAGCGAAGCGAGCCTCGGCGCGGTTTCTCGGGTTGGGCTATTTCTTGGTGGCCACTCCGGGAACCAGGAGCAGGGTTTGCGGGTCGAGGAGGATGTTGAGATCCCGATCGACCATCTTCTCCTTGTCCTTGATGATGTGCAGCCTGATCTTGGCGTCCTGCGGGTCGAGGCTGAACGCGACATCCACGAGGTCTTCGAAGGTATCGGCCGGGGGCGGCAGGTGGCCGGGAGCGGCGGGGCCTTCGCGGTGGGTGCGGCAGGCCATCCAGAGCTCGGCGCCGATCTCCGCGGCCATCGACTTGAGCTCGGCGATGGCGGGCTGATCGACGCCGGCGTACTCCATCCGGTCGAGGATGATCACCGCCGGAACGAACTCCATGGCGTCACGGAGAAGGGCGAGGGTCTGGCGGACCCGGTCGACCGAGAAGCTCTGACCGACAAAGGTGTGGATGTGCCGGTTGCGCTCCATGGTGAGCTGGACGGCGCTCAGGTGTTCGAGCTTGCGGTCGCGCTTGAGCATCTCGACCAGTTGCTCGTCGTACTACTCGCGGATCTTGTCGATGCTTCGCTCGACGGAGACGTGGAGCACCTTCTGACCGGAGAGCAGCGCATCGACGCCGATGCCGGTGAGAAAGGCGGTCTTGCCGACACCGGCGCGGGCCGCCACGAGCCCGAGTTTGCCGGCGCCCGGGCCCGGGTGCCCGTCGCGCTCGAGGAGCATCCGGGGCGAACGCCGCAGGGAGATCATCAAATTGGTCATGCGTCCTCCTCGTCGGAGACGTTGCTTCGGTATTTCTTGAGGAGCTCCTCGGACACCTCTTTCGGCGCCGGAGCGTATTTCGAGAATTCCATGGTGAACTCGGCCTTGCCCTGGGTGGCGGATCTGAGATCGGTGGAGTAGCCGAACATCTCGGCGAGCGGAACATCGGCGTCGACCCGCGCAAAGCCCGCGTCCTCGGTGGAGCCGAGAACGGTGCCGCGGCGCTGCATCAGCGATTTGTAGAAGGCGCCCTGGAACTCGCCGGGACCCTCCACCGAAACCCGCATGACCGGTTCGAGGATCTGCGGTTTGGCTTTCTTGTAGGCCTCGCGGAAGGCCTTCCTCGATGCGGTCATGAAGGCCATATCGGAGGAGTCGACGGCGTGCGAGTTGCCGTCGGTGAGGACCACGCGCATACCCGCCACCGGGAAGCCGATCAGGCTGCCCTTGTCGAGGGAAGAACGGAAGCCCTTGTTGCAGGCCGGGATGTACTCGGTGGGGATGCGACCACCGCGAATTTCGTCGACGAACTCGTACTCGCCGTCGGTCGATGGCTCGATGTAGCCCACCACCTTGGCGTACTGGCCGGAACCGCCGGTCTGTTTCTTGTGCAGATAGTCGAAGTCCGCGCGCCGGGAGATGGCCTCGCGGTAGGCGACCTGGGGGGCGCCGGTCTCGACTTCGGCCGAGTACTCCCGTTTCATGCGCTCGACGTAGACTTCGAGGTGGAGTTCGCCCATCCCGGAGATGATGGTCTCGTTGCTCTCCGGATCGAGGTTGACGCGAAAGGTCGGATCTTCCTTGGTGAACCGCGACAGCGCCTTGGACATGTTGTCCTGAGCCTTGGAGTCCACCGGGTGGACCGAGAGTGAGATCACCGGATCGGGGACGAACATGGATGTCATGTTGATCCGCGGGCCGCTGCTCGCAAAGGTGTCGCCGGTGTGGCAGTCAATGCCGAAGATGCCGACGATGTCGCCGGCCACCGCCACCTCGATGTCCTCCATCTTGTCGGCGTGCATGCGAACCAGACGGCCGATCTTGATCTTCTTGCCGGTGCGGGTCTGGTAGACGGTGTCGCCCTTGCTCAGCGTGCCCTGGTAGACCCGGAGAAAGGTCAGTTGACCATAACGACCCTCGTCGAGCTTGAAGGCGTAGGCCACGGTCTGGGCTTCGGGATCGGGATGCAACTCGATCATGGCGTCGTCCTGGTCGAGGTCGATGGCCTCGATGGCGACGTCGGTCGGATCGGGAAGGTACTCGGTGACGGCGTCCATCAGCGGCTGAACACCCTTGTTCTTGTAGGCCGATCCCATGAAGACCGGGGTCAGCTCGAGCGAGACCACTCCTTTGCGGACCGCTGCGCGGATGAGCTCCGGTGTGGCGCGGTCCTCGAGAGCCGCTTCCATGAGTTCGTCGGAGAACATGCTCGCTGCATCGAGGAGTTCGGCGTGGCGCTCTTCGGCTTCTGACAAGAGTTCGGCCGGGATCTCGCGGATCTCGATCTTCTCGCCGTTGTCACCGCCGAAGTAGATGGCCCGCATCTCGACCAGATCGATCACACCCTCGAACTTCGCCTCGAGCCCGATGGGGAGCTGAAGCAGGACCGAATTGTGGCCGAGCTTGTCGCGGAGCGCGCGGCTGACCCGTTCGGGGTTGGCGCCCGAGCGATCGCACTTGTTGACGAATGCGATGCGCGGAACCTTGTAGCGTTTCATCTGCCGGTCCACGGTGATGGACTGGGACTGGACGCCGGCCACGGCGCAGAGCACCAGCACCGCGCCGTCGAGCACCTGGAGCGAGCGTTCCACCTCGATGGTGAAGTCGACGTGCCCCGGGGTGTCGATGATGTTGATGTAGTGGTCTTTCCACTCGACGTGGGTGGCGGCTGAGGTGATGGTGATGCCGCGCTCCCGTTCCAATTCCATGTGGTCCATGGTCGCGCCGACGCCGTCTTTGCCCTTGACGTCGTGGATGGCATGGATCCGCTGGGTGTAGAACAGGATCCGCTCGGTGAGCGTGGTCTTGCCCGAGTCGATGTGGGCCGAGATCCCGATGTTCCGGATCTTGTGGATGTCGCTACTCATGATCTTTTTCCCGAGCCCGGTGCTCTCCTCGAACGAGGGAGACCATCTCCCATGGGTCGAGGCGTGCTATTGGTGTTGGGTCTCCCCGTTGTGCGATCCGAAACGCTCGGATCTCGGGGCCGCGAGAGGGTACAACTCACTCATTGGCTTGTCAATTCCGTCTCAACCGACTGTTTTCGAGACCCTACTCCCTATTTCCTGGATTATAAAGCCGGATGGATGCGGATTCCATCGCACCATCGCAGGCGAGACGCCTGCGCCATACCTATCCCCATGACCCAGGTTGGCCGATGGCGAAGGGTTTTCAGCACGATTTGGTCGCGCACCCTAAAGGGCGCGCCTACAGTTGTTTTGTTTATAGAGGATTGCTGAGGACTCTGTAGGCAGGTCCTTTAGGGCCTGCGACCAAACCATCGCCGGAGTGAGAACTGACTCACCTGAGCGAAAGGGATAGGTATGGCCTGCGCTACAAAGAGTCGAACGCGGGTCGAGGGGCGGGCTTCCACCGCCTGTCGTTCCACCTGCGTTACCGAATGCGACTCAAAGCTTGCTCAGCTTCGGCAACTGTTCGGCTGATGACCTCGGCGACGGTCGGAGTGTCGTTCATGAGCCCGGTGCACTGGCCGAGGGGCAGCACACCGCGCTCCATATCGCCCTCGGTGCAGCCCTTTTTGAAGGCGTCGAAGCCGATGGCCATCCGCGCCATCTGGACCGATCGCGTGTATCCCGAAAGGACGATTCCGGTCGCGAGCTTGAGCCACGGCAGACCGAGGAGCCTGGCGATCTCGCGCGATCTCATGAGCGCCGAGAGCGGGTTCAGCCTCATCTTCATGATGCGCTCCGATCCGGCGGCCTTGACATAGCGACCCGGCAGGCCGTCGACCCGATTGGTGTAGACGGTGTCGGCGATGGATCGGGCGACGCTTTCGGCTTTGGCGCCGGCGTGGACCGGGCTCTCAACGGTGTTCATGAAGCGGGTCCCCATGGCGATGCCGCCGGCGCCGAGGGTGAGGGCCGCCGCGAGACCGCGGCCGTCGGCAAATCCACCGGCGCCGATCACCGGGATCGACACCGCGTCGGCGATGGTGGGAATCAACACCAATGACGTGACCTGCCCGCCGTGACCGGCGGCCTCGTGTCCGGTCACGATCAGGGCGTCGGCGCCATCGCGCTCGGCGGCAAGGGCGTGTTTGAGGGTCGTGACCGTGGCCACCACGGTGCCGCCGTAGGCGTGGACCGCCTCGGCGATCCAATCACCCTTGCCGAGCGAATAATTGACGACGGGGACCTTTTCTTCGATCAGCACTTCGGCATTGGCCCGGTTGCCGGGGAAGTAGAGCGTGACGTTGGCGGCGAACGGCCGATCCGTGCGCTCTCGGGTGCGGCGGATCGCCGCCCGGGTCTGGGCCGCGTCGAGCACCCCGGTGGCGAGAATCCCGAGCCCGCCGGCCTCGGCCACCGCAGCAACCAGCTCCGGAGTGCTGATCCAACTCATGCCGGAGAGCGCGATCGGGTGCTCGATGGCAAAAAGCTCGGTGATGGAAGTGTTCATCGCGAGCCCTTCTTTGTTTCCAGCCGGTTGCGGCCGTAGCCGACGGACGAACGGTCACAACGGCGATTGAGGGTTATTGCTCGGTGGCCTGGCTCAAGGAACCTTCAGGTTCGATGGCCACAGATTCATTGTCGCCGATGGGCGGGGCGTCGTCCTCGGGTTTGTCCTGACGACGATCGAGCTTGTCCTGCCGTTTCTTGATCTTCTTGAGTTCCTTCTGACGCTTCTCGAATTTGTACGATCCACTTTTTCGTCCCAAAAACCACCTCCGGCCTCCTACCCTATCAAACCCCGGGCGGGACCGTCGTGGGATCGATGCCCGGAGTCACTCCGCGGCCATCGACCTCTTGTAGGCCGCGATGGCCGCTTGGGTCTTGCCGATCATGGCGTGGGGGGCGAGACGGCCGCAGTCTCCCCTGTCGCCGTTGGGGGTGCAGATCTGTCGGCACCAGGTGATGCGGTGGCCGTAGCGTGGACAGGCGATGGTCAGGTATTCCGGGAGCCGGCGATCGGAACGGTTGCGCTGGCCTTTGGGTCGAAGCAGGGACATGATGATCCTCCAACGACGATAATAATACCTGTTCTAAGTCTCGTCGTGGTCCTTCCGGTGTGGCGAGGATCAATCTTCCGGTTTGTGCGATCGGTTGATGCGCGCCTCGATCTCGGCCGCTTCGCCGTCTCGGCCGAGATAGCTCAGGCAGGACCGCAACTCGTCGAGGGCCATCGCCGTTCGGGCATTGTCCGGGCCGAAACCGGCCTCGAAAATCCCGACCGATTCCCGCAGCACCTCGAGCGCTTCGTCGGCGCGATCGTCTTCACAAATGTACCCGCCGAGGTTGTTCAGCGCGATGGCGGTGTCGATGTGGTCGGCGCCGAGGCGCTCCTCGAGATCTGTGATGGATCGGCGGAGAAGCGCCTCCGCCTCTTCGTCTCTGCCCATGTCGAACCAGGTGTAGGCGAGATTGGCGCGAATCCTCGCCAGATTCGGGTGGCCGTCATCGAGCGTTGTCTCCAGGGAGGCGATGACCTCCTCGAGGATCCGCTCGCGGTCGTCCAGCCGGCCCAGCCGTCCGTAGGTCAAGGCGAGGTTCTGACGATAGCTCGCGAGTTGCGGATCGCTGGGGTCGAAGGTCCGCTGGGCGATCTCGATGCACTCTTCGCTGTATTTCACGGATGTCTCGTGGTCCTGGTTCATCGCGGCGATGGCGGCGAGCACAGAGAGAGCCTGGGCCTTTCCCCGGTCGTCGCCCAGTCTGTCGAAGAGCGGGAGCGTTGACTGAGTCGTCGACTGAGCTTCCTCCAACCTGTGTTGGGCGGCGTAGAGCGAACCGAGGAGTCCGAGGACGTCGGCCAACGTCTGTTCTCCATCGGGAGCCTTCAGGCTGATCTCTCGTGCCTCGAGCAGGACGGGTTCCGCGTCGGTAAAACGACCCTCATCGCAGTAGATCAGGGCCAGGTTGTAGCTGAGCTTGGCCACGCCGATATTGCGGTGACCGAGTTCTTTCCGGGTTGTCGTCAGGGCTGCCTCAGTCAGCTGCGCGGCTTCGTCATAGATCCCGAGCTGGCGATAGACCGACCCCATGGTGTTCGCCAGCCGGGCGCGCACCAGCGGCTGACCGGCAAGCTCGGTCTCGAGGCGTTCGGCGCCGCGATCGAGAAGCTCGCGCGCCGTCACGTCTTCGCCCCGCGATTGCATCGGGGAGGAGACCTCGAAGACGCTGATCAGGAAGTCCGCGACCTGTTCTGCAGCCAGTGCCTCGCGGTTGGCTCGTTGCGCCTGGATTGTGGTTCCGATGATACCGCCGACCAGGGCTGCGAAGACGAGGAGACCGGCCGCCAGACCGAGCCGGTGGCGGCGAATGAACCGGCTCGCGATATACGCTTGCCGACGGCGGCCGCGCCACCACCGGTTGGTGGGCGAGATGACGCTCGAGATCGGCCGCGAACTCGTTGACCGACACATAGCGCCGGTCGGGTTCGGGCTCGATGGCTTTCAGAGTGATCCAGTCGAGGTCGCCCCGGAGACTCGTTCTGAGGCTTTTCGGATCGGTGGAGCGCTCGAGGGAAGCCTGCAGCAGCTTTTCCTGCTCCACCGTGTTCAACCGCTGGCTTGGTGGGAGGGCAACCCGGGTCGCGGCCGATTCCATCGTTCCCAAGACCGCACTCTTGGCGGGTTGGAAGGGCAGCTCATCGGTGAGCAGGACATAGAGCATGACTCCGAGCGAGTAGACGTCGCTGCGGGTGTCGGCGTCGCCGGAGGCGCGGAGTTGCTCCGGCGCCATAAAAGCCGGGGTGCCGACGATACGGTCGCGGGTGAGCTGCTCGCCGCCGGTTAGGGGCTCGTCGACGGCCTTGGCGACCCCGAAGTCGATGATCTTGGGGACCGGGTCGTCCTCACCGGTGACGATGATGTTGGACGGCTTGAGATCGCGGTGGATGATCCCCTTCTGGTGGGCGTGCTGGACGCCGTCGAGGATCTCGAGAAACAGGGAGATCCGCTCGTCGATGGAGAGCCGGTGGCGATTCGAGAACGTCAGCAGCGTGTCGCCGGGCACGTGCTCCATGACGAAGAAGGGCTCGCCCCGACGGGTCGAACCGGCGTCGTAGACCTGGGCGATGTTGGGGTGGTTCATGCGCGCGAGAGCCTGCCGCTCGGACTCGAATCTCCTCAGGGCATGCTCGGTCCGAACGATCCCGCGGACGAGCTTGATCGCCACCCGACGTTGAATGGGATGGGTCTGTTCGGCGAGATAGACGGTACCCATTCCGCCTTCGCCGATGGGTTCGATGATGCGGTAGCGGTCGATTTCGAGGGCTGGTCCCTTACCGGACGACTGCAGCGAACCCCAACCGTGCGTCGTCGCAGGGTCGAGGTCTCGGCTCGAAGCTCCTGGTCTCGCTTCACCCGGCTGATCGTCTCGGCTCATCGCAGCAGGCCCCCAGAAAATCGTACGGCGCCGACCGATCGGTGGCGTGGACCATGCTCCGATCGTCCCGGACAATGCGGCTGCCGGTCGACATCGGCGGGGGGCAAGGTCGAGGTGATGCGGCGCCGAGGCATCACCGATCTCGAAAGCGGGGATGATCGGGTCGGTACCAGCAGCTCTCACACGACCCGCCGAGCTCGCACAGACCGAGGGGCCGCAGACAGGTGTCCCGGTCGCCGTTGGACCGCAGCTCACCGACTTTGACATAGGTGATCCGCTGGTCGGAGGTTTCCGAGGGTCCGGATCCGGAGCTCGAGGTTGGCACGTCGTTGCTCGAAGGCGTCATCAGCAGAATCCTAGCACCGCCGGCCGGGCGTGGTCGTGGATGAACCGAAGCGGACGCAGCCTGCTAAACTCGCTGAATCCGTCTTTGACGGCGTTTGCCGCCTCCACAGGTGGGTCCGCATTTGCCGATGAACTGGATGGACGATCGAGAAAATGGAAATCAACCCGAGAAACGAAGCCCGGCAGGCGCTGAGCGATCTCCTTGATCGCATCGCCTATCTCGCACTCAACTCCCGGGATGCCATCCCCAAGAGCGGGGAAATCGTCTTCAAGACAACGGTCCTCGAGACCGACGATCCGGGCGAAAGCTCGCTACTGGTGATTTCCGTGGAAGACACGGGTGAGGGAATGGATGATGAGGTTCTGGAGCGGGTCTTCGAACCGTTTTTCACTACCAAGCCACCCGGAAAGGGAACCGGGATGGGGCTTGCGGCAGCCTACGGCGCCGTGGCCAGTCATCACGGACGGATCGAAATCGCCAGTCAGAAGGGTGTCGGCACCACCGCTTCCGTGGTCTTGCCATGCTCATCTGATCCGACAAAATTGAGGGTTGACACCATGGCCGAGAAGATCGCGCTCGGAGTGGGAACGGTTGTGCTCATCGACGACGAGGACGGCGTTCGTTCGGCACTGACGGATCTTCTCGAGAGCCTCGGTTGTTTGGTCGTCGGGTTCGAGCTGGCCGCGGCGGGCGCGTCGTACTACCGGGAGAACTGGCGGGATGTCGACCTGGTGATCCTCGACCTCGTGTTGCCGGACATGACCGGTCGAGAGGCCCTCGAAATCCTGCGCGAGATCAATCCGGGGGTACGGGTCCTGCTGGTTTCGGGATACTCCGCCGATGACGAGCTTCGGCAACTCCTCCGCAGCGACGCCATCGAGTTTCTCGAAACCGTTTCTGCTCGCCGATCTCGCCGAGAGCTTGACGCGGTTGACGGGATCTCGTTGACGGAATGGATCCTGGCCTTGGCGGTGGGGCTCGCCTTGGATGCCTTTGCGGTATTCTCGCGGGCGGGGCCGGCGGCCGGCTGGATCGGCCTCGACCTGCACTGCGGTTGGCGTTTCACCTCGGGCTGTTTCAGTTCATGATGCCATCGATCGGGTCGTTCTGCGTTCGCAGGCGGTTCGCTGGTCGGTGGTTTCAGCGGTTCGATCACCTGCTATACTCTCCTACATCGGAATCCGGATCTCGTCGCTCCATCCGGACCGCGGCGACGACTGATCAGCGATTCGTCGCGCTGGACCTGGTCGCCCTCAGCGTCGCGACCAGCTGTCGACGCCCTCGCCGTTAGGGTCAGCCTGCGCCATGTTTCGGGTCGGAATCTGGTAGGAGCATGATCATCGGGTCGTGACCACGGCGATCTCGCTCGTCGGCATTCGCCATCAGCGACCGGGTTGGGGCGAGGTGCGGATGGCGGCGGATCATCGATCGTTCGTGCTGCGTCGTCATCGGCATCAGGCTCATGATCGACCACCTGGAAGAGGTGCCGAAACCGCGCGGTCGACGTCCCCGATCCGATCCCGCTGCGGTTGCTGATCACCCTGTCACGATCGGCGACGAAGACGGTGTGCTGGGACCTTTGACCGCGGCGAGCGGGACCGTCTCAACCGAGAATGGAAGCCGGCCAGATTTGAGCCGTTCGTATTCTTGATCGGGCGACGCGGACCAGACCAGTCCCGCGCGGCGGAGACTCGTTTGATGGCGGCAGGCCTTCGGCGAGGTAGAGCCGGGCGTTGCGCCGGTCGGTGAGGGCCGCCGGGCCGTTGTCGACATCGAGGAGGATCGCGTCGAAGGTATTGGGATCCGATGCCAGAGACTTGCCGACGTCGTCGACGACCAGCTCGACCCTGGGGTCGTCGAGGGGAGACCCGGCCAGATCGGCCAGGTGGTCGCGATTCCATCGGACGATCTCGGGCAGCAGTTCGGCGACGGTGACCCGGCTCGAGAGGAAACGCGATCGAGCACGGCTCGCAGCGTGTAGCCCATTCCGAGCCCACCGACCAGGACGCGGGGGTGTCGGGTCTCGACCTCGGCCAGACACGAGATGCGGCCATCTCCTCTTCGGACCCGTGCGCCCGGCTCGACATGAGCTCGTCCCCATTCACCCGGATGGTGAACACGCCGTCACGCTCGTAGAGCACGAGCTCCGTGCCGTCGGGCGTCGTCGCGCGGTCGATCAGGATTTGAGGTTTCATGACTCGTTGTGGTTCCTCCTCTGCGATGAAAACCTGTCCTCTTTGAAATTCTGTCGGAAGAGGCCGTCAGGCCTCAGCCCGGCAGAATTTCAGTGGATCTCGTCGACGCCGCCCTTGGCCCGTTTGATCTGCGCCATCATGGACGGCGACGTCCAGTTGACCGGCCCCCGCGCCTGGTGAGCCAGGAAACCGGCCGGGTCGAAGACCAGGGTTTCGGGAATCCGGCGCACCCCGCAGAGATCTCCGGTCTTGCTGTTGTCGTCGAGGTAGAGGAGGTTCTCCGGAATTCCCGCTCCTGTCGCAGCGGCCTTGACGCCATCCCACGACGGCGCCTGGGCGATGAAGAGGAAATCGACCATCGGGTCGTCGGCGAGGCCGGCGGCGAATCTGGCGGCCGCCGTTTGCTCGCTGAGACTCACGCTCAGGGGGTCGAACCAGTGGAGAACCAGCACCTTGTCGGGTACGCCGACGAGGTTTCGGCGTTTGCCGTCGGCCGCCTCGACCCACAGGAATCCACCCGCATCGAGCTTGGCGATCGCGTGGTCGTGATCCGCATGCCGGGGAGGTGTCAGGGCGAAGAACATGTTGTAGGCGAGGATCGCTCCCGCGACGGCGAGAACCGCGCCCAGGATCATACGGTTTCTGGTGGCAGCATTCATGGGCGAAGGATAGCATTTGCGCGGAGTGTCGGCGATTCGGTTCTCCGACCGGAGTCAGATAGCCGGGCGTCCGGCATCCAACCCGGGCAGCGGCCGCAGGAATCAGGGATCGGGGTCGGGATCGGAATCGGACACGGACTCGGTTCCTGATATCCTCAACCGCCACTCGGATGGAGGTCTGATGATGCGCCGAACCCTGGTTGCCCTCGTGATCGCCGCCGCGACCCTCTCGCCGAGGCCGCAGTGGTCCCCGACGAGCTGCTCAACTCCATGTCCTTCCGTCTGGTCGGCCCGTACCGCGGCGGCCGGGTCACCGCGGTGACCGGTGTTCCGGGCGATCCCATGACCTACTACATGGGTTCCACCGGCGGCGGGGTCTGGAAGACCAGCGACGCCGGCATCAGCTGGCGCAATGTCTCCGATGTCGGTGCGCGAGGTCGATCCGGTCGAAGAAGCCGCGGATCATGGGTCAGGTCGACCCCGAGCTCGCCGAGGCGGGCGTCGTCCGACCGCCGGTTGAGGGCCTGTCCCAGGGACCCCGGCGCGAGCGGCGCGCCGGCGATGCCTTCGGTTCGGCGTCCATCGGTGCGGTCGCGGTGGCGGCGTCCGATCCGAACGTGGTCTGGGTGGGCACCGGTTCGGCCTGCCCGCGCGGCAATGTCTCTCCCGGCGACGGCGTCTACAAGTCCACCGATGCCGGCGACAGCTGGCGCCACATGGGACTCGACGAGGCCGGTCAGATCGGGCGGGTCATCGTCCACCCGACGGACCCGGACATCGTCTATGTCGCCGTGCTCGGCAACATCTTCGGCCCCAGTCGAAGAGCGCGGCGTCTATCGAACGACCGACGGCGGGCCTCAGCTGGACCAAGGTGCTCTTTGTTTCGGACCAGGCCGGCGCGGTGGATCTCGCCATGGATGCCGAGCAACCCGCGGGTGCTCTATGCGGCCATCTGGCAGGCGCAGCGAACTCCCTGGAACATGATCTCGGGTGGTCCCGACAGCGGTCTCTACAAGACCGTCGATGGCGGCAACACCTGGTTGAAGCTGAGCAAGGGCCTTCCCGAGGGCGATCTCGGACAGGATCGCCGTGGCGGTTTCGCCGGCGTTTCCCAAGACGGGTCTGGGCGCTGGTGGAGCACGACGAGGGCGGTCTCTACCGCTCCGACAACGGCGGCGCCAAGTTCCGTCGGGTGAACTCCAGCCGCGAGCTGCGCCAGCGGGCCTGGTACTACATCCACCTCGAGGCCGATCCCGCCGATCGCCAACACGGTCTACGCGCTCAACGTGGCGATGTGGAAGTCCGATGACGGCGGTGCGACGCTTCCGGCCCATGCGCACGCCCCACGGCGACAATCACGCCCTCTGGATCAACCCCGACGGATCCGAAGAACCTCATCGAAGGCAACGACGGAGGCGCCAACATCAGCTTCGACGGCGGTCGATCCTGGTCGACGCAGAGCAATCAGCCGACCTCGGAGCTCTACCGGGTCACCGTCGACGATCAGTGGCCCTACTGGCTCTACAGCGGTCAGCAGGACAACTCGGCGGTGGCCATCCCGAGCCGTCGCTCGAGCGGCGCCATCGACCGCAACGACTGGTACGAGCCGGCGGGGTGCGAGACCGCGACCGTCGCGGTCGATCCGCGGAACCCGGACATCACCTATGGCGGCTGCTACGGCGGCTCCATCAACCGATTCGACCGCAGTCTGGGTTATCAGCAGGAGGTCATGGCGTGGCCGCAGATGGCGGTGGGCCAGCAGGCGTCGGATCTCCGTTACCGCTTCCAGTGGAACGCTCCGATCCGCATCTCGCCCCACGACCCGTCGGTGCTCTATCACTGTTCCAATGTCGTTCACCGGACCATCGACGAAGGGTGCGACCTGGGAGATCATCAGCCCCGATCTCACCCGCGACGACGAGAGCAAACAGGGCTATGCGGGCGAGCCCATCACCCGCGACAACACCGGGGTCGAGGTCTACGGCACCATCTTCGCGTTTGAAGAGTCGCCCCACCGGGCGGGTCTTCTGTGGGCCGGCAGCGATGACGGAATGGTCCACCTCTCCCGGGACAACGGCGCCACCTGGAAGGACATCACGCCGGCGGGGATGCCCGAGTGGGGGACGGTCAACAGCATCGAGCTCTCGGCGCACGACGAGGGCCGGGCGTTCATCGCCGTCCACCGTTATCGCACCGCCGACAACACTCCCTATATCTTCCGCACCGATGACTTCGGCGCGACCTGGGTGCGGATCGCCGATGGGAGGAACGGGATCCCCGAGGATCATTTCGTGCGCGTGGTCCGCGAGGATCCCGAGCGCAAGGGACTGCTCTTCGCCGGCACCGAGTTCGGGCTCTACGTCTCCCTCGACGACGGTTCGAGCTGGCAGCCGTTCCAGCTCGATCTGCCCGTCACGCCGATTACCGACATGGCCGTCAAGCGCGGCGATCTGGTGGTCGCCACCCAGGGGAGGTCGTTCTGGATCCTCGATGACCTGAGCCCGCTCCGCCAGATGACCGCCGATGTCCTGATGGGAGATTTCCATCTCTTCGCACCGCGCGACGTCATCCGTTGGGCCGACGGCAGCGGCGGACGCCGCGGCCCGGGCGGCGGCGCGGAAGGCAAGAACCCGCCCTTCGGCGCGATGATCCACTATCTGCTGCCCGAGGCCGGCGACGGTGATGATGCGGACGAGGTCCGTCTCGAGATCCTCGACGCCGATGGCGAGGTGCTCAGGAGCATGTCGAGCACGAAGCCCGAGAAACAGGCGCCGAACATCTGGCGCAAGCTCTTCCCCGAGTTCTTCGAGCCGCCCAAGCTCGATGCGCGCGAGGGCGCGAATCGGTGGGTCTGGAATCTCCGCCTGCCCGATGCCGACCATCGTCGAGGATGCCGTGCTCTGGGGATCGGCGGCCGGACCGATGGTGCCTCCGGGCAGCTACCAGGTGCGGATGACGGTGGGAGACTGGACCGAGCACCGAGAGCCTTCGATGTCGCTCGCCGATCCGAGGCAGGATCTCGATCCGGCGGCGCTGGAGGCCCGGTTCGAGCTCGCCCGTGAGATCTGGATCGAGGTCTCGAGATCGCACGCCCTCGTCGAGCGCATCGATTCGGTCCGGGATCAGGTCGAGGGCTGGGCAGGACCGGGTCGACAGACGAGGAGTTCACGACCCTCGCCGACGAGATCATCGAGGCGCTCGACGCCATCGAGGCCGAAGATCCGCCAGACCGAGCTCGAGTCGAGCCAGGACGTGCTCAATTTCCCGTCCAAGCTCGACAACCAGCTCGTGTATCTCATGGAGTGTCGTGGAATCGACGCCGGGCTTCCCGGCCGCGTCATCGATCGAGCGGTTTGACGAACTCACGTCCGGAAGTCGACGGGATCGAGGACGAGCTCGATGGGATCCTGACGACCGAGGTGGCCGAGCTCGAGGCGATGCTCGAGGAGGGCGGGATTCCGAGGATCGGGGTGGAGTAGCGGCCGACGGATCGACGATCGCAATCGATGGATGTCACGAATGATGAATGTACGGAATGATGAATGATGAATCGACGCTGCATCGGATCTCAGCTGAGGTCAGCTGAGCCGGCGTGCGATGCATGATTCACTCATGTCACAACTCATCATTGATCGTTCGGGTCAATCAACCTTGACCCGCGCGATCTCCCCGCGCAGCTTGAAGGCGACGCGGGCGAGGAGAAACGTCGCCACGGCGATGAGCCCGGCGACGAGCCCCCACCACAGGCCCTGGGGACCGAAGCCGAGGCGGAAGCCGAGCACGAGGCTGGTGGGCAGCCCGACGAGCCAGAAACCGAGGATGTTCACCACCAGCGGCACGCGGGTATCGCCGGCGCCGCGGAGGACACCGGCGGCCACCACCTGGAGGCCGTCGAAGACCTGGAAGAAACCGGCGATGGGGATCAGCGTCGCGGCGAGGAGCGACGACCTCCTCGACCGAGGTGTAGGCGCGCGCCAGCCACACCGGTATACCGATGAAGAGCAGCGCGGTGAGGGCCATGAACCCGGCGCCGAGGATCAGACCCGACGACGCGGCCCGTCGGGCGCCGCCGCCGTCGCCCGCACCGATGGCGTTGCCGACCCGAACCGCGGTCGCCTGGAGACACCCCGAGCGGAACCATGAAGGTCAGCGAGGCGAGGTTGATGGCCACCTGGTGGGCCGCCATGGTGATCGTGCCCAGTCCGCCCATGAGCAGCGCGATCACCGAGAACGCGACGATCTCGAGCTGGAGGTTGAAACCGATGGGGATGCCCAACCGGGCGGTTCGGAGCAGCGGCCGCCAGCCGCAACGACTCGCGGTCGAAACGCAGCAGCGGCCAGAGGTCTTTGCGATCGACCGTCAGGAGGATGACGAAGAGCAGAGTCCGGGCGATGGTCGACGCCCACGCCGAGCCGATGGGCCCGAGCTGCGGGATGGGTCCGGCGCCGAAGACCAGCGCCCAGTCGGCGACCAGGTTGAAGATGTTGACCGCGATCACGGTGGCGACGATGTGTCTGAGACGGCCCATGGCCTGGAGCGCCAGACGGAGGACGACCCAGCCGTAGAAGGGCAGGAGCCCGGGGATCGAGATGTGGGAGTAGGCGGCGGCCAGGGGAACGGTTTCGGCCGGTTGACCGAGGAGGGCCAGGATCGCGCCGATGGGCAGGAGAAACAGGGTGCTGGGGATCATCAGCGCGGCCGCCAGGATGAATCCGCGTTGCACCGATCGCCGGAAGGCGTTTCGGTCCCTGGCCCCGAGGGCCTGGTTGAGCAGGGGATCGATGCCGAGCAGGACGCCGACGCCGAAGGACGAGATCGTGATCACCGCCACGTGGCCGAGGGCGACCGCAGCGAGCGCCTGTGACGACAGGCGGCCGACGACCATGGTGTCGACCACGCCGAAGAGCATCATCCCGACCTGGACCACCACCACCGGGATGGCGAGACGGATCATCTCGTCGATGTCGGCGCGGCGGGGTTTTTCGAACGGCAGGACCATGACGTCTCCGGCGGGGGAGGATAGCAGACGCGCCGAGCGCAGCCCGGGTCGCAGCCGCTGCGCCCCGACAGGCTGGAAGCCTGTCGCTGCACAGGGGCCGTTCGATGATCGCGTAGCGACACCGTTCTGACTGTCGTCGGTGAACACGATGACGCGAAGGACGCGGGTACACTAGCCGTTGCAGTTGCAGCGTGGCGCGAGGCGGGTGCCGACTGCGATGACGTGTCACCTGAGCCGCCTGCCGCCGCGCGGCGGCTGCATCGGATGACGAAGCGACCAAGCCTGTCATTCGAGACGCCCCGGCGGGGCGGCGCCTACTCATGCGAGACGAAGCCGCCAATACCCGGCATTCTGAGCGAGCAGGCATCGCAGACAGTCTCATCGAGGCGGCGTGGTGCGTTCGAGCCTCTCAATCGCGCTGGACCGTGACGGGGACGGGTCGACCTCGGCCGCTCGTCGCTGTCGCGGCCGCATGACGGACACTCCCGGCCGCTGTCACTGCCTGACTGGCCGCCGTCCGACTGGCCCTGGACGCTCTCGGTCGCTGGCCGGCCGGGGCGCCGGCCCCAGAATCGACCGCTCCGGTCGCTGCCCGACTCGTGACTCGGACGCGGACGCGGACGCTGCCGCTGTCACCGGGCACCGGACGGCTGCCGCAGCCCCGGTCGACTGGGTATCCTTCCCCACATGCCGAGCAACGTCGAAATCAAGGCACGACTCAGAGACCGCGAAGCGGTCGAGGCGCTGGTTCGCGCCCGCGCCGACCACGGTCCCGAGCTCATCGTCCAGGAAGATGTCTTCTTTGCCTGTGAGACCGGGCGGCTCAAGCTGCGGAGGTTCTCCGACGACCGGGGCGAGCTCATCTTCTACCGACGGCTCGATACCGAGGGGCCCGACGCAGTCGGAGTTCTTCAAGGCGCCGACCACCGATCCGGAGGCCATGGCCACCGCATTGAAGGCCGCCCTGGGTGAGATCGGCATCGTCCGCAAACGGCGCACCCTCTATCTCGTCGGTCAGACCCGGATCCACCTCGACGAGGTCGAGGGTCTCGGGGACTGGCTCGAACTCGAGGTCGTTCTCGAGCCCGGACAGTCCGCCGACGATGGTGCGCGGATCGCTCGAGGAACTGATGCGCGAATTCGGGATCGCCACGACGACCTCGAAGCTCGCGCCTATGTCGATCTTCTCAATTCTCAATTCTAAATTCTTAATTCTCAATGACATCGCACATCGCAACGCTGGCCGACGAGGAAACCCTGCGATGGAAATTCAAAATTCAGAATTCAAAATTGAGAATTGGAGAACTATCTGAACCATCCCGGCTGCGCCCCCTCCTTTCTCGCTTCGCGGATGATGGTGGAGAGCTGTGCCTTTTCGCTCCTGATCTCGGCGTCGATCGCCTGCAGCTTGCCCTCGGCCTTGGCGATCCGATCGAGGGTTCGGCCGTCGAGCTTGCCCCGCTCCAGGCGGTCGAGCTCCGCCTTCGGCGTCAACGCGCCGTGCTTCGAGCCTGGCGATGACGCTGCTCTGAGCCAGGACCTTCTTCCGCCATTTCTCGCGGGTCTTCGGATCCGTCCGGTGCTCGGTTTCGACGGCACCGGAGTCGGCGATGGTCGAGCTGTCGATCGGGTCAGTACCGCGCCTCTGCCGAGCTCGTCGAGATTGTCGTCGGTGATGACGATGACGGCGATCGCATCGAGCTCCGGGGCCGCGTTGAGCGATCGCGAGCTCGCCAACGGCCGCCAGGGTGCCGGGTTTCGGGGTCGGTGTGGGCGAGGGCGGTTCGACAGCCCTGAGGACCGGGGTCGAGACAGACGACAATGACAGCCGAGGATCGTGAGTTGACGTGGGATTTCCATGCCGGATTCCTTTCCGGCGTGGACGGGATGCGATCATAGCGGTCGGGATGCGCCGGGCGCAAGCAGCTCAGCCGCGCCCGTGGGGCTCCTCGAAATCGATCATCGGACCGGCCGGGACCACGCCGCTGGGGTTGATGGTGCCGTGGCTGCGGTAGTAGTGGTCCTTGATGTGATCCATGTGGACGGTCCCGGCCACTCCCTCGACCTGGTAGAGCTCGCGGGTGTAGGCCCAGAGATTGGGATAGTCGACGAGCCGCCGGATGTTGCATTTGAAGTGACCGACATAGACCGGGTCGAAGCGCACCAGGGTCGTGAAGAGCCGCCAGTCGGCCTCGGTGATGGCGTCGCCGAGGAGATAGCGGTTCACCCGGAGGCGGTCTTCGAGGGTGTCCAAGGCGTCGAAGAGAGCGCTCGACCGCTTCCTCGTAGGCCGACTGCGTCGTCGCGAACCCGGCTTTGTAGACCCCGTTGTTGATCCGGCTGTAGACAAAGGCGTTGACGGCGTCGATGTCTTCCTCGAGATGCGGCGGGCAGAAGATCGGACCGCGAGCGCCGACGTTGTCGAACTCGCGGTCGAACATCCGGATGATCTCCGACGATTCGTTGTTGACGATGGTCGAGGATTCGCGGTCCCACAGGATCGGCACGGTCACGCGACCGGTGTAGTCGGGTCGGGCGGCGGTGTAGACCTGGTGGAGAATCGCCGCGTTGTTGACGGGGTCGGGTATGACGCCGCTCGCCGGTTCGAAGGTCCATCCGTCGGCGAGCATCAGCGGGTTGACCACCGAGACGGAGATCTGGTTTTCGAGGCCCTTGAGGGTGCGGTAGATCAGCGTTCGGTGGGCCCACGGACACGCATAGCTGACATAGAGGTGATAGCGGCCAGGCTCGGCCTTGAACCCGGACGCGCCGTCGGCCGTGACGCGATCGCGGAACGCGGCCTCGGAACGGACGAACCGTCCGCCCGTGCTCTTCGTGTCGTACCATTGATCGGTCCACGTCCCTTCAACGAGCATTCCCATGACTGCCTCCAACTCGCCCAACGGGATCGGTCCGGGTGGGTATTTCAGGCCACCAACCAGAGCATCCCGAAGGTGTAGACGGTGCAGATCACGATCAGCACGGTCCAACCCGAGATCCGGATTTCGACCCCGGATTTTCTGGCCGTGCCGTTGGCGTTCCACAGGATCGTCGCCGACAGAATCGAGGCGAAGACGACCCAGGCGACCCGAATCAGGCTCATGCTGGTCACCGCGGGTCCCGGCCAGCGGGCCCACCACGTGCCCGGCTGAGCAACGACGACCAGGGATTCGAAGAACGGAATGTGTCCCATCTGGTAGGCCATGAGCGGGCCCCAACCGAGCACCAGCAGGGCGCAGGCGGCGGCGGCCGCCAGCGCGGTGCTGCGGCCTCGGCTCCTGAATCATCGGCGACAGGACCGGAGCGGCCAGTGCGGCGGCCGCGAGGCTCGACCAGCACGAGAGCGTCATCCAGAGAGGGTCGGCGAGGACGCCGCCCCTCTGGATCAGGATCAGCACCGGTGAGAGGAAGAAGACCGTGAGGGCGAACGGCACGATGTAGCTCTCGGTGCTCACCAGGTGCCAGGCCGAGCGCAGCCGCGGCCGCAGGTAGAGACCGGCGGAGCCGTGCGGGCAGCTTTGGAGGCAGGTCAGGCAGGTCTTGCAGCGGTGGGCTTCGCTGACCAGCTGGGGGTGGTGCCAGACCGGGCAGCCGGGCACCTCGTCGTTGCCCTTGTAGCAGTCGTGGGTCGTGCAGGTGGAGGCGCAGATCGACTGGCGGGCGGCGACCGTCAGCGGCGCCACCGGCGACAGCGCGACCCCGAGCCGGCCGAGGGGGCAGAGGTGGCGGCACCAGACCTCGCGCTGCCAGAGCATGCAGCACACGACGGCCGAACCGATGAGGGCGAGCAGGAGAATCCCGGTCGGAAAAGGGTTCGCGGCCATGTCGAAGAACTCCTCGGACCACAGGATGAGCACGAAGCCGGCGGCGGAGAGCCAGGTTCCGGCGCGGAGGATCCAGGCCGGTGGCGGGCGATCGAGGGAGAACCAGCGTTGGACCGCGCGGCCGCCGCTCGAAAGCGGGCAGACGGTGCACCACACGGAGCCGACGAGGAGGAAGAGACCGAAGACGACCGGTTCCCAGAGCATCCACACGGCCGCGTTGGCGATCCGGCGACGACGGAACGGCCGGCCGCAAGACAGACGGCGGCGATGGCGATGAAGAACGCCGCCACGCCGCGCGCGAGCCGCAGCCCTCCTCCCCGGACCAGCCAGCGCACGAACCAGAAGCTGCTGATGTCGAAGCCGATGGGCCGTTCGCCGTCGAAGCCCGAGAAGATGTGCTCGGCGCGGATCTCGTCGCCGTCGGCGACCCGTGCCGCGAGCTCGATCACCGAGCGCAGCTCGGCGACGTTGCGGTGGCGGTACTTGAGCGAGACCAGGGCCCTTTCGGCGGACGAGGTCAGCCGGAAGTGATGGTCACGGTCAATGTCGTGGAGAAAGGTCTTGGCCAGGGGCACGATGTCTCGTGGACGCTCGGCCAGGGTGGGGATCTCGATGGTCGTCCCGAACTGCTCCCGGAGCTCATCGTCGAGGCAGGCAAGACCGGGGCCGCAGACGTTGGTGTCGACGGTGGCGACGATGCGGACATCGGGGAAGGGCCGGGTCTCGACTTCGCGTTCGGCCTCGAAGTGGTGCGCGAGCTCGCGCTGGGTGTCGGCGTTGAGAGCTTCGATCCCGCGCAAGACCAGGCTGCCTCCGTGGGCGAGATGGAGGGCGCCGAAGCGTTCGGCCGACAGCTCGGCATCGGATGCCTTGCCGGTCCCGAAGAGCAGGCGGTTGGCGTCGCGGACCGAGAGTTCACGGCAGTCGACCGCGATCAGGGGTGCGTTGCTCCGTCTCGATGCGGCGTGGATCATGCGGGCCGCGAGGAGCTTGCCGGTGCCGAATTCGCCAGTGATCAAGACCGGTCTGCGGGAAGTCGCAGCCTCTTCGATCCTCTTGCCCACCGCTCGCATCCGCGCCGAGTTGCCGATCATGGCATCGTCGGGCAGACCGCGCTGGTAGAGATCGGCCAGGGCGCGGGTCTGCTTGTAGAGGTTCATCGCCTGGCTCGTGCGCCGGTGGACGTTGTGCGCCATCCGGCTCAGGAGTGAGTGACGAAGCGGCGTGCACTCGGCAAGGGCGGTCGGCAGGTACTCGCCCGGATATCGAAGCATGGTCACCGGGGTCACCGCCACGACGTCGGCGCCGATGGGCGCCGATCGCAGGATCGCCAGCTCGCCGAAGGTCTCGCGGGGCCCGAGCCGCAGGAGACTCTGGTCGCCGTCGTCATCCGACCGCAGCAGAATATCGACCTCGCCCTTCAGGATCACCCAGAAGGCCGTGCCGGTCTCGCCCTGATGGAGGATGATCTCGCCATCGGCGAAGTCGAGCTGCTCTCCGAGTCGACCCAGGTAGCCGAGGGCCTCGTCGTCGAGCAGGGTGGGGGCGGCGCCTTCGACGGTCACCCGTTGAGTCTACCGCAGCGATTCTGCGCCCCCGGGGCGCAGAATCGCGGCTGGTCATGGCCGAGCAAAGAGCGCCGTGTGGCTCCTCCAAATGGCCGGGGCCGTTTGCGCCACGAGGCCCAAGGCCTCGATGGTGGATATCGATTCGGCGAAGTCCCTTTCGCTCACGTGACCGCGGGGCTCGGCGATGAGGAGGTGCCCGCCAGGGCTCAGTGTCGCGGCACACTCTCGGAGAAAGCGATCGGGGTGGTCGGTTTCATGGACGACGTTGAAGACGGTCACCAACCCGGCGGCGCCGGCGAGATCCTCGAGCATCAGGGTCTCTTGGCTGCACAGTCTGGTCTCGATGATGCCGTCGAGGCCCTTGCGCCGGGCGCGCCGGGTGAGCCCGTCGAGCATCTTCTGCTGGATGTCGAGACAGACCACCAGGCCTTCGGATCCCACCAGCCGGGCGAGGTCCAGACTGTGGAAACCCATGGCGCTGCCGACATCGACCACCGTCGAGCCGGGGCTCACGAAGGGAGCGAGGATCTCCGTCGGGTTCTCCACCAGGCGTCGGAGCGGGCTGACGAGCAGGCGTCCGATCCATACCGGGCAGGTGTGATGGTCGCGGGGGGATTCGACTGTGTTTGTGGCTTGGCTGATGGTCATGGTGTTCCTCCGAATCGGTCGCCGGCGACGAGTGTCATCGTGTACTCTAATATATGAGCGATCGCTCGGTTTGTGTACTCGCCTTTTGAGGAGTCGATCATGAAGCCTGGATCAACCGAGTTAAATAGTAGAAAAGAAACAACTTCAGGACATCTGCAACGAAGAACTGGAGGCGCCGCCGCGGGCGGTGCTCATGTTTCGCCGCGAACCTCGAGGGCAAGCACCATGAGGCGCCGCCCGACCCAGGAGCGCGCCTCGGTCACCGTCGAGGCCATCCTCGAGGCCGCCGCCGAGCTCTTCTGCGGCATCGGCTATGACCGATCGTCGACCAACCGGATCGCCAAACGGGCGGGCGTCTCCATCGGCTCTCTCTACCAGTACTTCGCCAACAAAGAAGCCATCCTCGCGGCGCTGCTCGACGAGCACCAGCGTGCGGTCCATGAAGTTGTGGAAAAGGCCCTCGTTCTCCTCGACGATCCTGAAGTTCCACTTCGCCAAGGTCTGGAACTGCTTCTCGCCCGGTTGGTGGCCTTCCACGCCGCGGAACCCGAACTCACCCGAGTCCTCTCGGAGGAGGTGCCGCATCTCGCGCGCGGGTTGGCCGAAGCCGACGAAATCGACCACTACACCGCGCGGACCGTGGCGCTGCTAAGCAGGAGACCTGATGTCGCGGTCGAGAACCTGGAGATCTCGGCGATTCTCCTGGTCACCACCGTCGAGGCCCTGACTCGCTGGCTGGCGCATGGAGCGCCGCCGGAGATGGACACCGCCGCATACTCCCGCGAGGCCGCCGCCATGCTCGCGGGTTATCTGCAGGGTCCTCGACCCAAGATCGCTGACAGCCCTCCGCGACGGGGATTCAGGGAGGCCCCCGCCGCCTTGACAGGGCGACCGATTTCATCAATCATCGAGGCATCTCAATTTGAGATGATCAATTGGCGAACGACCTGAGGGTTAAGAATGAGTCTCAGTCGAGTGCGTGTCTTCGGTTTGATCATTCTCTTGGCGGCGGGCGCCGCTTCGGCCACGACCTGGAATGTCGCCCAGACTGGATGCAACGACACCAGCTGCACACCGTGCTGCACCATCCAGGGGGCGGTGGAGAAATCGTCCGGTGGCGACACCATCAGCATTGGTCCGGGGACCTACCCGGAGGAAATCGATCTGAGGAACATGGTATCAATCGGAGACATCATCCTCGAGTCGAGCGGTGGACCGGGAACGGTCTTGGTGTCGCCGGCAGCCGGCCGCGGTCTGACGACCACCGGTTTCGATACCAATACGGTGACCGTTGAGGGAATGGACTTCACCACAACCGACTCGGTTTGCATCTTCCTCGCCCACGCCGGCGATGTGGTGCTTCGCGATGTCACGGCCAACGACTGCGGCTACAGCGCCTTCAACGTCGATACCTCGGGTTACGCCACCTTGGAGCGATGCACCGCCAACGGGAGCGCCCGAACCGGTATCCAGGTTGACGGGGCAGCGGGCGCCATCCTGACCGATTGCACCGCTAACACCAACGTCCAGAACGGGATCCTTGTACTCAACGTTGCGGGGTCCGTCGAGATCACGAATCCGACGACAGTGGGGAACACCGTTGAAGGCATCTCGGTCGATACCGTCGGTGTGGCCACGATCACGGGGGCTACCATCACCGGCAATGGTCGTGTGGGTCTCAGCGTCGCGACATCCGATTCGTTGGCAATCGTCGACTCCACCATCACCGGCAATGCCGACAACGGGATTTATGCCGAGTTGATCGGCCCCGATCCGGTCACCGCGGTGACCTTGACCAACACCAATGTCAACAACAACGGACATTCGGCTGGGGAGATCGGCGTGAAGCTGCGCGATATCGAAGGCTCCGTGGTCGTCACCAACTGCGGTTTTGACGACAACGCAGACGATGGGTTCGCGGTGGAAGACAGTGTGATCGGCGACCTCGAGATCTATGGCGGGCATGCCAATGGCAACGGCGACGACGGTTTTGATTTGGACGCCGTCGGTAACGCCACCGTCATCGGCGTCGCCGCCGGCAGCAATGCCAACCACGGTTTCGAGTTGACCATGCCGGGTACGGTCTTCTTTCAGGACTGCGTCGCCAACGGCAACCTCGACGGCGACGGCTTCAGACTCGAGTGGCAGGATCCCGATCCCATCGACGCAATCTCGGTGGTCGACTGCACGGCTAACGACAACGGGGTCTCCGGTGGCGGCGAGGGAGTGGATATTCGCAACGTTGCCGGACCCGTGACGGTGGTGGGGACTGATACCACCGGCAATGCCGATGCGGGAATCGCGGTCCGTGGCGTCAACAACACTGTGCTGATCAGAAGCGTGACATCTGTTTCCAACGGCGAAGACGGAATCAAGCTCGACGCGGGAGGCGGTCCGATCAGCGTCCTCGACTCGCTTGTCGACGGCAGCGCCGGGGCCGGCATCGCCATTGCCTACGGTGGCGTCGATATCGAGAACCTCCAGATGCGAAGAAACATCATCACCGGGAATGGGACCAACGGAGTCGAGTTCTATGATGTCGGTGGACCTGGACCGTTTATAGCCAAGTGCAACGACATCGTCGGCAATCCCACCGGTCTCTACCTGTCCGACAGCGTGACCGTGGACGCCCGCCACGTCTGGTGGGGCGACCCGACCGGGCCGTCGGGCCAGGGGCCGGGTGCCGGTGATGCCATCTTTGCCGAACCGGGAGGCACGATTCTGTTCGAACCCTGGCTTGCCGAGTCATTCGCCGCGCCGGAGTCCGGGTGCCCGATCTTCGAGTCCAACTTCGAGACCGGGCTGGCCGAGGAGTGGGATGTGGTCGTGCAGTAGCCGACGCCCGCGTGATTCAGATCACGGGCTTTCCGGGATTGGGGCAACGGATCCGGGTCCCCGGGTTGATCCGAGCCCGTTTCCCCCAAGATTGACCTGTATGGGAAAGACACACCAGGTGCTCGTGATCTCGGTCGCGGTGGTATTGCTCGCGGCGACAGCCTTGGCGCAGACGCCGTGCGCCCAGCTGCCGCCGGCGTCAGGACCCACGATCGAGAAGTTCCCATCCGATGCGAACAACCTCCGTGCCACGATCGCCGGCGCGGCGGCGGGTACGACGATCATGCTCCACGACGGGTTCTACGATATGAGCGGCGGCGATGCGAGCCACCGCCTGATCTTTTCGACCCCGGGTCTTACCCTGCGATCGGTTAGTGGCAACCGCGAGGCGGTGGTGCTCGACGCAGACTACGCCACCGAAGAGCTCGTCAGCATCCAGGCCTCGAACACCACAATCGCCGACCTCACCCTCATGCGGGCCTACAACCACCCCATCCACGTTAGCGGGCCCAACACTCCCATCGACAATGTCCTGATCCACAACGTCCACGTCATCGACCCCGGCGAGCAGGCGGTGAAGGTCAACCCCATCGGAGCGGGAACCGTGGACAACAGTATCCTCGAGTGCTCCCATCTCGAGCTCACCATCGATGGGCGGCCGCACATCCGGAACAACTGCTACACCGGTGGGCTCGACGCCCACGCGGCGACGGGTTGGCTGGTTCGCCGCAACCGCATCGAGGGCTTCTGGTGCGCAACCGGTCTCTCGGAGCACGGGATTCACATGTGGCGTCAGTGCGTCGATACGGTGGTCGAGGAAAACCTGATCATCGACTGCGCCCGCGGTATCGGTTTCGGGCTCGGCCCGGGCGCCGACGGCCACACCGGCGGGATCATCCGCAACAACTTCGTCGCGGCCGGCGATCCCGGTCTCTTTGCCTCACCGGACGGCTTCGACACCGGGATCGGTCTGTGGGGCGCCGACGACGCCGAGGCCTACCACAACACCGTGGCCTCGACCCAGGCGCCGAGCGCCTCATCCATCGAGTGGCGATACATCTCGACCTCGGTGACCCTGGCCAACAATCTGGTCACCAACCGGATCTGGGATCGCGGCGGCACGGGGCTGGTCACCAACAATCTCGAGTATGCGCCGCTGAGCCTCTTTGCCGATGTTGCATCGGGCGATCTCCACCTGGTCGATCCCGCCTCGGGTCCGGTGGGCGCCGGAGCACCATTGGCGTCCGGTCTCTGCGATGACGATTTCGACCGTCAACCTCGTGACGGCGCTCCGGACATCGGGGCCGACGAGATCGGCCAGCCGCTCTTCAGCGACGGGTTCGAATCCGGCGCCACGTCGAGGTGGAGTTTGACTGCGCCTTCCCGATGACATACACCCTGTCACCCTGAGCGAGCGAGTGCCGCCGAGCGAGTCGAAGGGTCCCCCGAAGCAGGTGTGACGTCGAGGTTGCAATCGCGCCTCCAACCCTCGGGGGATGCTTCGACTCCGCCCTTCGGGCTTCGCTCAGCATGACAGATACGAGCTTCCTTTGTCATTCCATGAGTAGGCGCCGGGTCGGGGCTTTCCGCGATCACGTCGCAGATTCGAAGTGGATTCCGAGAAAGACGTAGAATACGGAGGTGTCGGATGGTCGGTTTTCGCGCGCCCAGGAGACCCGGATGGGCCACTTCCGGGTGGTGGGGGAGCTCGGGCAGGGTGGAATGGGCTCGGTCTATATCGGGCTCGACGAAAACCTCGGTCGGCGGGTGGCCCTCAAGGTTATCCGGCAGGATCACCGCCTCGATCCGATCCGCAAGGCCCGTTTTCTCCGCGAGGCCAAGATCCTCTCCTCGCTCGACCACCCCAACGTCTGTCAGTTTCACGACTTTATCGAGGGCGAGACAACAGGACTGCCTGGTGCTCGAACTGGTTGAGGGTCGCAATCTCCGGGAGGCCATGGACGAGGGGTTGGACGAGGTCTCAAAGCGCAGGATTGCCGAGCAGCTTCTCGATGTCCTGGTTGCGGTCCACGGCAAGGGTGTGATCCACCGCGATCTCAAACCCGAGAACAT
Organism: uncultured Acidobacteriota bacterium; assembly: GCA_963704125.1. Lineage (GTDB taxonomy): Bacteria > Acidobacteriota > Thermoanaerobaculia > Thermoanaerobaculales > Sulfomarinibacteraceae > JAHECW01. Next base: position 90,335 of record CAVPHA010000013.1, read on the forward strand.
CATGCTCACCGCCGGCGGCGGCATCAAGGTGCTCGACTTCGGACTGGCGCGGCCGGTCGAGGATCCGGATTCGCTCTCGGGAGAGTATCCGGTCTTCGGTCGAGGCGCGGATTTCCGAGGAGGATCGCGGTGAACTCGAGGATCGGATCGGTCGGCTCGCCGGATTCGCCGCAGATGACCATCGTCGGCACGGTTCTGGGAACCATCGGTTACATGAGTCCCGAGGTGGCGCGGGGCGAACCCGCCACCGCCGCCAGCGACCTCTATTCGGCCGGTCTGATCCTCCAGGAGATCTTCACCGGACAACGGCCGATCCCCGATGACCTGCCGCCGGCCGAACGCCACCGCCGAGCCATGTGGGCCGAAGTCGAGCCGGTGCGAGGGCTTGTCGGCCGATCTCACGGCCCTGATCCGACGGCTCGAGAGTCTGGTGCCCGAGAATCGACCGACGGCCATCGACGCCGCCGAGATGCTGCAGGCTCATCCGGAATCGTCCGCGGCTGCGTCGCGCAGCGCATGGTTGGTGACTGCGGTTTCGGCCGTTCTGGTCCTCTTCGGCGCAGGGATGACCGTGCAGTTCTTCCGCGCCGAGAAGGAAGCCCGACGCGCCGAGGAGGAGGCGGCCACCGCCCGGGAGGTCTCGGACTTCCTCGTGGGTCTCTTCGAGCACGCCTCGCCGAGGGTCACCCAGGGCGAGGAGATCTCGGTCCGCGAACTCCTCAAGCGGGGGGCGGAGACCATCGACGAGGCCCTCGAAGAACAGGCGGCGGTCCGGGCCCGGATGATGCACACCCTCGGGACCGTCTACTACCATCTCGGACAGTTCGACGATGCGGCGCCGCTGCTCGAGGAGGCGCTGAGCCTGCGGCGCCAGGCCCTGGCCGCCGATGACGTCGAGCTCGTGTACTCGCTCCAGGGATTGGGTCTCCTGCGGCGGGCCGAGGGTCGGTACGGCGAGGCGGAGGCGCTCTTCGACGAAGCGCTCGCGGTCGTGGCCGCCGGCGGCAGATGAAGGCTCGCCGGACGAGGCTCGGCTGCTCATCGACCGGTCCGGGAATCGACCAGGATCGGGGTCGTTGGAGCGATGCGGAACCGAGGTTGAGACGGGCGGTGGAGATCCTCGACGCCCACCCGGACGGCGGTCGCGATCGGTCTGACCGATGCCCTCTTCGATCTCGCCCTCCTGAACCGGAAGATGCTCCGCGCTGGACGAGGCCGAGGCGTTCATGCTGAGGTGCCTCGAACTCGATGAACGGGAGTTCGGCGAACGGTCGTTGCCGGTGGCCGGCGATCTTGGCGAACTCAGCGCGATTCTCGCTCTCGAGGATCGATACGAGGAGTCGGAGGCTCGCGCGACGGTCGCTCGAGATCCGACGGGAGATCCTCGGCGACAGCCACCCGCACGTCGGGACACTCGGTGACGACCCTGGGCGCCGTGCTGCGACACTTGGGTCGCTTTGACGAAGTCGAATCGAGGCCTATGGGCAGAGCGCTCGAAATCTACCGGGAGGCCTACGGAGACGAGCCACCCCTATGTCGGCAGCGTCCTCCACTCGCTGGGGGTGTTGGCCTGGCTTCAGGGAGATCTCGACGCCGCCGCCGAGCTGTTGACGCAGTCCCTTCCCATCAGCGAGGCGGGACGAGGGACCTGGACCACCCGGTGGTCGGCGAGACAACCTACTATCTCGCGATGGTGAGGATGAAGCAGGATCGGTGCAACGAAGCGGAGGCGCTGTTCGGACGCGCGCTCACCGTGGGGAGAGCTGGCCTACGGTTCAGACAGCCCGGAATCGCTCGAGACCCTCGAGGGATATGGCGAGTGTCTGGAGATCCTGGGAAGAGACGTCGAGGCCGACGAAGTCGAAGAGCGAGCGGCTGCCATCCGGACGGCGGACCTGCCGGCCCGTGAGACCCTGCACTCGTGCGGGGAGTGCGCTGCGCCCGGGGCCGTCGGCTCGTTTCTGCGACCGGCTCGACTCAGTGCCGCGGTCAGTGCGGGCGAGCCGGGTTCAGGCAACGTTGCGGTTCTGCCGTATCTGCATCTCCGACGGCGACATCCGATAGTAGGCCTTGAAACGACGGGAGAAGTGAAAGGGATCGTCGAAACCGACGCCCGTGCCGCCTCCTGAACCCGAAAGTCCTCGTCGAGGAGCAGTCGCTTGGCCTCGCGCATCTTGACCGCGAGAATGAGCTCTCTCGGTGTGCAGTTGAGGGATCTCGAGAGCCCTCGCTGGAGCGATCGCAGCGAGAGATTGAGGTCGTCGGCGAGGTCGGTCGGGGTGATGGCCGCTCCAGCTTCTCGTAGACGAAGAGGGTCGCGCGGAGATCGATCCGGTCGGGGCCCGGCAGACCCGGTCCGAGATCGTTGCGGAGGATCGAGATCGCGGTCGACAGGGGTCCCCGCGGGATGAACTCCTCGCTCGTGGTCGACGAATCTGCACTCGGCGCCGTCGCGACCCTTCTTTCGGATCTCCGCGGGTTGGCCGTCAGTCCAATCAGGATGCCCTCGAGATCCGCGAGTCGGGTTTCGAGTTCTTCCCGCCGTCGGCGGTGCTGCCGCTCGCGCAGAATCAGCGCCGCGGCGACGGCCGAAACGATAACCGCGAGGAGGATCAAGTACGGTACGAGCCAACCCTCCACCAGAGCCGGGCCCGATCGGACTGCCTCGTCCACCATCAGCTTGCCCGAAACAAAGATGTCGTCATCATGCCTCATTCTGATCAATGGGGATTTCGGCGATGCCGAAATCAGCCGGAAGCCTGGTTTGAGTCTAGCATTGAAGGCGAAGGCGCTGCTGCCGGCGACGTTCATCATGGGGGTGGCTGTCGAGCCATCCGACGTATCGCCGGGTGGTGCCGTGGCACAATCGACGATACCACTGGTACTATCGATTCATGACGGATCAGAAGATCAAGGGCTCGATTCTCAAGTCTCGCCTCGAGTTCGTCCGCAAGGAGTTCGGCGAAGCGGGTCTGAGCAGAATCATGGACAACCTGCCCGAAGAGGATCAGAAGATCCTGGGGCGGCTCGTGGCGGTGGCCTGGGTCGATTTCGAAGTCGGAAAGCGGCTCGACGAGGCGATCGTCAAGGCTCTCGGCGGCGGCAGCACCCGCGTCTTCGAGCGACTGGGAGAGGCGTCGGCCGAGGTCAATCTGGGAACTCTGCACAGCGCGTTTCTCACCTCGGGCGATCCGCAGGCATTTCTCGCCAAGGCGCCGCAGATCTACCGGCTCTACTACGATGTGGGTTGGCGTGAGTACGAGGCGACCGGCGAGCGCGAAGGTGTGCTGACCACCCACGACGCGGAGACCTTTTCGAAGACCGATTGCCTGACGGTGGTCGGTTGGTACCGCAAGGCCCTCGAGCTCTGTGGCGCGAAGAACGTTCGCATCATCGAGGAGCAGTGCCGCGCCAGCGGTGGGGATGTCTGTAAGTACCGGGTGAGCTGGTCTTGAGGGCGTGAGGGCTTGAGGGCCTGAGGTCGCGAGGGCGGTGGCAGACCAGAGCACGCGGAAATCCGTTCATTGGGACGTGCCGGGTTTGACATTGTGCCGGACCGACCACCCGGCACCGTTTCACGCTCCGCACAATGTCATACCGGGCACTCCACGGGAAGGACCATGAAGTCTGTTTTCCCGGCTAGGCCGCCGGCGCCCCATCGTCCCAGAAGGCCGGGGTTGATAGAATCTGCGTCCGCATCCGACTCAGGGACAGCGGTTGGCCTCCTCATGTCACCCTGAGCGCAGCGACCTCCGAGGTCGCGAAGTCGAAGGGTCCCCTGAGGGTTGGAGGACCGCTCCTGTTGGCTCGTCCCACCGACACTCGGGGGGGACTCGCTCGCGGATTCGTTCGCTCCCAATGACAAAACCACCTTCGCCCTGAGCGAGCGAGTGCCGCCGAGCGAGTCGAAGGGTCCCCCGAAGCAGGTGTGATATCGATACTACAATCGCACTTCCAACCCTCGGGGGATGCTTCGACTTCGCCCTTCGGGCTTCGCTCAGCATGACAGAAACTAGCTTCCTTTGTCATTCCATGAGTAGACGCCGCCTCCCGAGCCTGATATAAATGTGTCGCAATCTCATTGCGTCAAAAAGGAGGGTCCGAATGATCCCGATCGCATCCCTTTCTGCCGATTCTGCTCTCGGCGGTGGGTGTCTTCATCGCCAGCTCGATCATCCATATGGCTTCACAACAGCGACTTCGCCAAGATGCCGGGGAGGCCGGCGTGCTCGGCGCAATGCGCGCGGCCGGGGTCAAGCCCGGGTCGTATTGTTTTCCGCGGGCGGCGACGCACAAGGACATTGCTCTGCCCGAAGATGCAGGAGAAGTTCAAGGAGGGGCCGGTGGGATTCAGACGGTGATTCCCAGCGGGGCTCCGGCAATGGGCAAACCTCTCGTCCTCTGGTTTGTCTACAGCCTCATCGTGGGAGTCTGCGTCGCTATCTCGTCAGCCGGACGATGCCGGTGGAGGCGTCCTATCTCGCCGTATTCCGGGTGGCCGCAATCGTTCCTCGCCTATGGTTTCGCCCACATCAGTAACTCTATCTGGATGGGGCAACCGTGGCGTGTCGCCGCCAAGAACCTCCTCGACGCCTTGATCTACGGTTGCGTCACCGGTGGCGCCTTCGGCTGGTCTGGGTGTAGGGGGGAGATTGAGGTTGAACCTCGAAGACGCAAAGGACGCATCGCGGTTTCACCGCTTTCAATCTGCGCGTCTTCGTGCGCGGGATCACCTAACCGGGCCGACAGAATCGCGGTTTCTGGCGTACACTTGGCAAGGAAAATGATGATCGCAACGGCAGACTTCGGCCACAGACCGTCGGGCTGGACGCCCTGGTGGATCAGATGGCGAACCCCGGGTTCACGATGCGGTACCGACGCGTCCCGCTCATGCGCCAGCGCGGCGGTCACGTCAGCCCCTCCCTGCTCGCCATGCAGCCGCTTGGTGCCCGCTATGTCCGCACCTGGCGACGCCACGCTCGCTGCTGCTCTGAGTGCGCCGCTGTCTTCCGCTATCTTGGGTTCTCTATTCGTTGATGGCGGCGGGATTGGAACGTTTGTTCACAGTGCCTCCACAGCGAACACAGACCGAGGAAGCCGGTTACAAAAACAGATCGAAACAAACGAGAAGCGGGTTCTGTTCGCGTTTTTTTGTAGTATCGTGGATCGCCACCGATGAACTGCTAACAATGCCCGGCGCGGCCGGGGATGACAATGGAGGTACCATGTCGCGGGGTTTCCAACGAGCGTGTTTGACTGTGTTGATCGTGGTCGCCGTGGGTGCGGCCTTTGCCGAGGAACCCGCGGACGCGATCTATCGCGGCTGGAGCAAGGCGGTGCAGTTCGATGTGTCGCCGCCGTTGAGGTCGATCCCCTCGCGGCCCATCGTTCCGCCCCCGCAAACCTCATCGATCCCGATTCCGGGTGATTTTCCCCATCGGACCTCAGGTCGCCGACCCGGTGGTTCAGAGCGAGGTGGGGGAGGGACATCCCCGTCCCCCATCGTCAGCTTCAACGCACATGGAACCTCGGTGGTATCGACCCGCCCGATCCGGTCGGCGAGGTCGGCCCGAACCACTATGTGGCCATGAGCAACCTCCACTTTGCCATCTACAGCAAGACCGGAGCGCTGCTCTATGGACCGGTCGCCAACAACACCCTGTGGTCCGGGTTCGGCGGCGATTGCCAGACCGACAACGACGGCGACCCGATCGTGCTCTACGACCAGGACGCGGACCGGTGGATTCTGACCCAGTTCACCGCGTCGGCCGCCCTACTTCAACTGTGTCGCGATCTCGACCACGCCCGATCCGCTCGGGAACCTACTACCGCTACGCCTTTTCGACGGGCGCCAACTTCCCCGACTACCCCAAGTACGGCGTCTGGCCCGATGCCTACTACATCAGCACCCGCGAGTTCGACGGGTCCGTTCGTCGGCGTCGGCGCCTACGCCGTCAATCGGGAGGAGATGATCGCCGGCAACCCGAACCCGACCGATGATCTCGTTCCTGGCGCCGCCCACCGGCACCGGTCGGGTCAGAACGTCGGCGACGGTCTGCTGCCCTCGGATCTCGATGGTTGGACCGCGCCCCCGACGGGGAGCCCGAACTATCTATGTCGGCACCATGGACAACAACCGCGGGGCGACGCAGGACGCCATCACCCTGTGGAAGTTCCACGCCGACTTCGTCACCCCGGCCAACTCGACTTTCACCCTCGCTCACACGATCCCCACCGCAGCCGTTCGACTCGGCATTTCCGTGTTCGCCCGGTTCGCGGGACTGCATCCCGCAGCCGGGCACCGCGAACAAGATCGACGTTCTCTCCTACCGCCGTCGGCCCATGCATCGGCTCGCCTACCGCAACTTCGGCACCCACGAGTCGCTGGTGACCAACCAGTCGGTCGAAGCCGGCGACCGGGATCGCCGGGCTGCGGTGGTATGAGATCCGCGACCCCAACGGGTCATCGCCGGTCATCTATCAGCAGGGCACCTACGCCCCCGGGAGACCGACGGCATCCACCGGTGGATGGGCAGCATCGCCATGGACAACGGCGGCAACATGGCCCTCGGCTACAGCGCCTCGGATGGCACGAGCGTGTACCCCAGTGTCTGGTACACCGGTCGTCTTGCCACCGACCCCCTCGGCACCATGCCGCAGGGCGAAGGGTCGATCATCGACGGCAGTGGGCTCGCAGATTGCGAGCCACCGCTGGGGCGACTACTCCGCCATGACCGTCGACCCGTGGACGACTGCACCTTCTGGTATGTCAACCAGTACTGCCCGACCACCAGCCGGGTCGGCTGGCGGCTTCGCGTCGGCGCGTTCAAGTTCGACGAGTGCGTCCCTGGCGGATCGGTTCTCTTCTCGGACGGGTTCGAGTCGGGTGACGTCTCGGCCTGGGAGCGCTCGACACCCTGAGCGAGCCCATTTGACACCCAATCAGACCAACCGGGCCCTTCGGGGCCCGGTTTTTCTGTTCCACCTGATCTAGATCAAGGACGAAGACGCGACTGAGGCTCATATTCTTCTCCAGGAGGAACGATGAGCGAACTACTCGACAACTCACGTCACCGGATCGAGACCCTCAAGGGGATCATCAGACAGCTCCACGACGGGGCCGACCCCGAGACAACTCAAGGATGAGTTCGGCGATCTCCTCGCCGAGGTCGGCGTCACCGAGATCGCGGCCATGGAGAACTCGCTCATGGCCGAGGGGATGGCGCAGGAGGAGATCCAGCGGATGTGCGATGTCCACGCCGCCGTCCTCGGCGGGGGATCATCGTGCGCTCCGGTGGAGGTTCCCACGGGCCACCCGGTCCAGACCTTCCAGCTCGAGAATGCCAGGATCCGGGAGCTGACGCAGAGCTACCGCGAGGCCGTCAACGCCATCGGTTCCTCGACCGAAGGTCTCGATCCGGCGCTCGCGGCCTGGCGGCAGGCCCACGACGAACTCGCCGGCCTCGAGGTCCACTATCTCCGCAAGGAGTACCTCGTCTTCCCGTTCCTCGAGAAGGCCGGGATCGCCGGCCCGCCCAAGGTCATGTGGGGCGTCCACGACGAGATCCGGGCCAAGATCGCCGCTGCGGTGGATCTCCTGGACAACGCCGGCCGAACTCGATGCCGAGCAGCTCGGTCTGGCCGTCGAGACCGTCATCGAACCCATGCTCGAGCAGATCGAGAGCATGACGTCGAAAGGAGGACCGGATCCTCTGGCCCATGTGTCTCGAGCACCTCGACGGTGCGCGACTGGGAGAGCGTGCGCGGCCAGTGGGACGAGTTCGGCAAGGGGCTCGTCGAACCCGCCGGGATCTGGCTGCCGGTGCTGCCGCAGCTGCCGGAGAAGCCGGTCGAGCTGCCCTCGGACGACGCCATCACCCTGCCGTCGGGTCACCTCAGCGTGCGCCAGTTGACCTCGCTGCTCAACACCCTGCCCATGGACATCACCTTTGTCGACGCCGAGGACCGGGTGGGGTATTTCTCGGAAGGAGACCGACCGGGTCTTCGCCCGCAACCGCGCGATCATCGGCCGCAAGGTCGAGGACTGCCACCCGCCCAAGAGCGTCCACATCGTCGAGGCGGTGGTTTCGGATCTGAAGTCGGGCAAACGCGATGTCGCCGAGTTCTGGATCCAGATGGGGCCGCGTTTCGTCCACATCCGCTACTTCGCCATGCGCGACGACGGCGGCGAGTTTCTCGGCACCCTCGAGGTGACCCAGGACATCGCGCCGCTGCGCGCCCTCGAGGGCGAGCGCCGCCTGCTCGCCGAAGTCGTCCGCCGAAGGAGCCGGAGCATGATCATCAGCCCCGAGACCAAGGTCGGCGATCTCCTCGACGCCTACCCCGAGGCCGAGGCGGCGCTCATCGCCATCGCGCCCAAGTTCAAGGCGCTCAAGAACCCGGTGCTGCGGCGCACGGTGGCCAAGGTGGCGACCCTCGAGCAGGCGGCGCGGGTCGCCGACATGCCGGTCAACGAGCTCGTGCGCTCGCTGCGACAGGCGCTCGGTCAGGATGCCGGAGAGATCGAGAGCGGCGGAGCCGGATGCGGCCGGCGGCGGCGATGCGCCGGCCTGGATCGCCGACGGCGCCAAGCACGAGTTCGACGCCGACGCCATGCTCGCGCGGGGCGAGACTCCGGTCGGCAAGGTGAGCGAGAGCCCTGGCGGGGATGGCGGCGGGTGAGGTGCTTCTCGTGCGCTCGACCTTCCAGGTCGCGCCGCTCATCGACGCCATGAAGGCCAAGGGCCACGAGGTCTTCACCCGCAAAGTGGGCGATGATGCGTGGGAGGCGTGGGTGCGGCGAGGGGAGTGAGCACGCATCGTCCGCGATCGAGGCGCGCGCCCACGCGGTGTACCCGAGGCGAACCGTACCGGATCGCACGGATTCATGGGGTCGCAAGCCGCACATCGTGGCGCTGCTTCGTAGCTGTGCCCTCGAGCACCGCCAGGCCCAGGCGTCGCATCCATGGGCGTCGGATGCGAGCCTGTCACGCTGGGCGATTGCCGAAAGGCATGTCGACGCACGCCCGATCGGCGCGCTCGGCGTGCCTGCGCGTCGATCAGCTTCGGCGACCATGCAGACTCGCATCGCGCTCCGCCGCACGGGTGCGCCGGTAGCGCCATTGTGCGCGAGCGCGTCAGCGGCTGCCGGAGGCATGCTCGGACCCTGCACGGATCGCTGTCACGGCCTGGCACCCCGGTAGTCGGTTGGACGCGGCGTGCCGCTGATGCGTCCGTGGTCGCGGCCCTGTCACGCCGACGCTCGTCGGAAACGGAAACGGATACGGACACGGATACGGACGCGGAAACGGACGCGGACGCGGGTATGATGTCTCCATCGACCATCTCGGGCGAAATGGAGACGACCATGGCAACCGAACCCGAAGCCGCTTCGCTCACACCTGACGAGATCTTCCGGATCGAGCGACCCGATTCGTCGCTCATGAGCTACTACGTTCTGGCGTCGCTGATGGCGGGGCCGTTCTTCCCCTTTGTCCTGGTGCCGCTCTACTTCCGCTATCACACCATGCGCTATCGATTCTCGGACGAGGGCGTGTCCATGCGCTGGGGGATTCTCTTCCGCAAGGAGATCAATCTCACCTTCGCCCGGATCCAGGACATCCACCTGACGAGCAATTTCGTCGAGCGCTGGCTCGGTCTGGCGCGGATCCAGATCCAGACCGCGAGCGGCAGCGCCAAGGCCGAGATGGTGATCGAGGGGATCACCCACTGTCGCGCGCTGCGGGACTTCCTCTACTCGCGGATGCGCGGCGCCAAGGGGCTGTCTCGACGCCGGTCTCGACCGCCACGGCCTTCGCTCCCACATCATCGGCGCCATCGTCGGAAGTGGCGTCGGTCCTTCGCGATGCGGTGGCGGAGCTTCGCGCCATCCGCACCGCGCTGGAGCAGCGATCGGGAGGCGGATGCGGAGGGCAGGACCATGTCTGAGGGCCCGCTCACACGGTCGATCACCCGTTTTCTCAAGGTGCCCCCGGAACCCGAGCCGCCGTTGGGCAGCCCGGGCTCGGTGAGGGTCTTCAACGCGGCGCCCGGTTACTACCAGTATCGGCTCGTACTGTGGGGCATCCGCCAGGTCGGGGCAGTGATCGGTCTCGTGGTCGGTCTCGCCTTTGTCGCCGGCGGGATCGAGTTCGCGGCGTTTCCCATGAGCCGCGAGCTGGCGACGCTCATCGAGGTGGTCGGCATCGGGTTCTTTCTCGTCCAGCTCCCGTTGTCGTTTCTGATGGTCCGGCTCGACTACCGCTACCGCTGGTACATGACCACCGACACGAGTCTGCGGATCCGAGAGGGCATCACCACCGTTCGCGAACGCACCATGACCTTCGCCAACATCCAGAATCTGTCGCTCAAGCAGGGTCCGATCCAGCGGCTCTTCGGGATCTCGGATCTCCAGGTCCGCACCGCCGGCGGCGGTGGGGCGGAGAGCTCGGAAGAGTCCAAGAAGGGGCACTCCGAGGCCGACAACATGCACCTCGGCTATTTCCGCGGGGTCGACAACGCCGAGGAGATCCGCGATCTCATCCTCGGGCAGGATGCGCGGGATGCGCGACTCGGGTCTCGGCGACCCCGACGAGCCGGCGGCGGTGCCGGCGTCCGCAGCGGCCGACCGCCGCGTCGGGAGAGCTGCTCGCAGCCGCCCGGGAGTTGCTCGTCGAGGCTCGGGCGCTGCGCGGGGTGGTGGTGGGCTGAGGGGCGGTCCGCCTCGCGTTCAGGGAGGGTCGGTTGTCGGATGGGGAACGGGGCGGATCCTGTTCCCTGCCGCTGCCGCTGCCCCTGCCCCTGCCCCTGCCTCCGGCGCTGCCCGGACGCTGCGACCTACTGGGGGCGGGTAAATTGTGGTTCGCGCGTCTCGCGCGCAGAGGAACGTCGAGCGGTCGGCAGATCCGCAGTCGGTCCGCCTGCGGGCGGACCCGCGCGACCCATGGAGCGATGCCCGGGATCGGCAGATCCGCGACCGCGCCCGATGGTCTCCGGCAGCCGGCCTTCCGGGCCGCCCAGGCGGCCCAGCGTCGTCCCATCGGCGGAGTCGCGCGGTGCGGTAACGTGCGCGAGGCCTGCGACCCCGCCGATGGTGCGCCGGCGGCCTCCTTCTGCGCCGGGACGAACCACCGGTGAAACGCGCCTTCCCGTGGGAGCCCGGTAGCGTAGCTGCGCGCAGCGCGCTCACGATGCCGCTTGGTCGCACCTGCACAGACTACGTACGCCGGCGACTCCCGAGAGATTCGCCGCCATTCCGCGTGCTCAAACCGGTCTCGGTCGCGGGCGAGGCTCGGAAGCAAACCCGGCAATGAGATCAGCCCTGCTACTCGAGCGCCTCCAACACCCCGGTCAGCGTCGGCAGCAACCGTTGCGCCAGCCGCCGTTGCCCCTCGGCGGTGGGATGGAGGCCGTCGGGCTGGAGCAGGGTCGGGTCGGCGCCGAGGTCGCGGACAAAGCCGGGGACCAGGACGGCGCCCTCCTCTTCGGCGATGCGCGGGTAGAGCTCGGCGAAGGCGGTGGCGTAGTCGGGGCCGTAGTTGGTGGGGACATCCATCCCGAGGAGGACGACCTCGGCGCCGGACTCGCGGCCGCGCCGGACGATCTCGCGGAGGTTGTTCTCGGTGTTCGCGAGCGGCTGACCGCGGAGGGCGTCGTTGCCGCCGAGCTCGACGACGAGGATTTCGGCCGGTTGCTGGAGCACCCAGTCGATCCGGGAGAGACCACCGGCCGTGGTGTCGCCGCTGACCCCGGCGTTGACGATCTCGACATCGAAGCCCTCGCCGCGAAGAAGGGACTCGACGACCGCGGGAAAGGCCTCGGCCTCGGCGAGACCGAGACCCGCGGCCAGGCTGTCGCCGAGGATGACGATGCGGATGGCCGGCTCGATCCGGGAGGCGCGTCGCGGCTGACCGCAGGTGTTGCGGGGGCGGTGTCGAAGGTCGGCGCGCAGCCGGAGCCGATCGACTGCGAGAACCGCCAGCGGTCGCCGCCAGGCGCCGATATCGCCGCCGTGCTGAAATGATTTGCAACATGGGAGCGATTGTAGCGTTGTGAGGATGAGGAACGGAATGACCTCAACGATGCATGACAATACGGTTCTGCTCTCGCTCCGCGGGGTCGGGCGACAACTGCCGTCGGGCGGCAAGATGCTGACGATCCTCGACGCCATCGATCTCGAGATCGCCGAGGGCGAGTTCGTCGCCGTGCTCGGTCCGTCGGGCAGCGGCAAGTCGACCCTGCTCGCGCTCATGGCCGGGCTCGACCGGCCGAGCACCGGCGAGATCTCGATCAAGGGCGAGCGCATCGACCGGCTGTCGGAGGACCGGCTCGCCCTGATGCGGCGCCACACCATCGGTTTCGTCTTCCAGTCCTTCCAGCTTCTGGGCAACTTCACCGCGCGGGAGAACGTCATGCTCCCCATGGAGCTGCTCGGACGATCGGATGCGCGAGCACGGGCCGACGAGCTGCTCGCGTCGGTCGGGCTGGCCGAACGCGGCCACCACTACCCGTCGCAGCTCTCGGGCGGCGAGCAGCAGCGGGTGGCGCTGGCCCGCGCCTTCGCGCCGAAGCCGGCGCTGCTGCTCGCCGACGAACCCACGGGCAATCTCGATGGCGCCACCGGCCGGGTGGTCCTCGATCTGCTCGCCGAGATGCGGGCGAGCGAAGGCGCCACTCTGGTGCTCGTCACCCACGACCCGGCGGTGGCGGCGCTCGCCGACCGGCGGATCCACCTCCGTGACGGTCGCATCGAGCACCAGGAGACGAGCTGAGATGAGGTGGTTGGCCCTCGCCGCGCGCGAGTTCCGGGGATCGACCGGACGAATCGTCTTCTTCGCCGCGTGCCTCGCCGTCGGGGTCGCCGCGGTGGTGGCGGTGGCCGGGCTGTCGAGCGCCCTCGACCAGACCATCCGGGCGCAGGCGCGGCAGCTGCTCGCCGCGGATCTCGCGGTCGGGAGCCGGCGGCCCATCGCGGATGAGATCCTCGCCGCCATCGACGGACTGGCGGGCGCGCGGCGGGTCGAGGTGTGCGAGCTGCCGAGCGTCGTGTCGGCGGCGCCCGGGATGGACGGCGATGGCGCGCCCGGCGCGTCGGTTCTGAGCGAGCTCAAGGCGGTGGGGGAGGGTTATCCCTTCTACGGCGAGCTCGAGACCGTGCCCGCCCGTCCCCTCGATGAGCTCCTCGACGAGCGAGCGCGTCGTCGTCGCCCCCGAGCTCCTGATCAGGCTCGAGCTCGAGGTCGGCGAGGCCCTCTTGATCGGCGGCGAGAGCTTCACCATCGCGGGCATCGTCACCGCGGAGCCCGATCGGATGGGAGCGTCCTTCGCCTTCGGACCGCGGGTCCTGCTTTCGCTCGAGGCTCTCGAGCGCACCGGGCTGGCCGGTCTCGGCAGCCGGGTGAAGTATCAGATGCTGGTTCGGCTGCCCGACGGCGCCACCCCGGACGAACTCGCGGCCGCGGCGGCCGTCCATCAGAAGCGCCATCGCCGATCCCGAGTTCGTCGAACTCGAGACCGCCTCCGAGGCGCAGCCGACGCTGCGCTCGGGTCTCGGCCGGGTCGAGCGTTTCCTCGGTCTCGTGGCGCTGCTCTCGCTGCTCATCGGCGGGATCGGGGTCGCCCAGGCGGTTCGCGCGTGGCTGGCGGGGCGACTCGACGCCATCGCCGTCCTGCGCGCCCTCGGTGTGCGTCCGCGCGAGGTCTTCGGTCTCTACCTCGGCCAGACCGCGCTGCTCGCGCTGCTCGGGAGCGCCGTCGGCGCGGTGGCGGGGACCCTGGTGGCGCGAGCCGTGCCGACCATGGTCTCGGGTCTCCTGCCCGGTCGAGGTGGTGGTCGGTTGGCAGCCCGTCGGCCATGGTGCGGGGCATCGCTCCTGGGTCTCGGCGTCGCGCTGCTCTTCGGTCTGCGACCGCTGGTCGACGCCATGCGGGTGCCGCCGATCCGGGTTCTTCGCCGCGATGCCGAGCCGCTGCCGGTCAGCCGGGTCATGGGCGTCGCTGCTGTCGCTGGTTCGTTGCTGGTCGGGATCACCGTCACCGCTTCGGTCCAGTCGGGTCCATTGCTCCGGGGGTTGCAGTTCGCGCCGGCCTGGTGGTCGCGACCGCGGTCCTCGCGGGTCGGCCTATCTCGTCGTTCGGTTGACCGGCCGGGCCCCGCGCGATCACGGCTCCGTCACCCTGCGACACGGCCTCGCCGCCCTGGCGCGACCCGGATCGGGCACCCTCGGCGCCATCGTCGCCCTCGGTCTCGGGGTGCTGACCGTGGTCGGGATGTGGCTCATCCAGGATCGGCTCTCGGCGCAGCTCAGGGCCGATCTTCCGGATCAGGCGCCGACGGTCTTCCTGGTCGACATCCAGCCCGACCAGTGGCCGGGGGTCGAGGAGAGTCTCGTCGCGGCCGGCGCCGAGAGCATCGATTCGGTGGAGGTGGTGATGGGGCGTCTCGCGTCCATCAACGGGGTGCCGGTGGCCGAGCTCGCCGAGGTCGAGAGCGACCGTTCGAGCGATCGCCGCTGGGTGCTCACCCGGGAGCAGCGCCTGACCTCGATGGCGACGCTGCCCGAGGACAACGTCATCGTCGACGGCGCCCTCTGGGTCCACCCGGATCGCGCCGAGGTCTCCATCGAACGCGACTTCGCCCGCGATCTCGGGGTCGGGGTCGGCGACAGCATCGTCTTCGATATCCAGGGGGTGCCGGTGGAGCTGCTCGTCAGCAGCATCCGCACCGTCGAGTGGGAGAGCTTCTCGATCAACTTCTTCCTCGTCGTCGAGCCCGGCGTGCTCGATCGGGCGCCGCGGTTCCGCATCGCCACCGCTCGTCTCGACGCCGCCGCGGAGCTGCCGCTCCAGGACCGGCTCGCCGCGCGGTTTCCCAACGTGACGGTGCTGCGGATCCGAGACGTGCTCGACAAGGTCGTCGGGATTCTCGAACAGCTCGGCAACGGGATCCGTTTTCTCGGCGCCTTCACCGTCCTCGCCGGGATCGCCATCCTCGCCGGCGCGGTGAGCGCGGGCGCGATCCGACGCGGCCGCCAGGTCGCGCTCTTCAAGACCCTGGGGATGACCCGAGCCCAGGTGGTGTCGGTCTTTGCGGTCGAGTACGCCCTCGTCGGGCTGGTGGCCGGCGTCCTCGGCACCGTCGGCGCGGTGGTCATGGCCTGGGCGGTCGTTCGCTTTCGGTTTCCAGATCGCCTGGGCCTGGCACCCGGTCGCGCTTGCTGACGGCGCTCGCCGCCACCATCGTGCTGAGCGTTGTCGCGGGTCTCGCGGCGAGCGCCCGCGCGCTGGCGGTCAGACCGCTGGCGGTGCTCCGGCAGGGATCGTGAGATCCGGATCCGCCATAACGTAGAATCGATGGGATGAGATGATCGCAACCGAGGCCGGGGGTGCGGACGGATTCGCGGCCTTCGGGCTGGCGGCTGTCATCGCGGCCCTGTCTGTGAATGCCCGGCAGGTCGCCGCCGCCCAGCGACCTTCTACGACGCCTACGAGGTGGGTCTCGCCCACGAGCGGGCGGGCCGGTGGGCGGCGGCGGCGTCGGCCTTCCAAGACGCCATCGATCTCAGACCTGAGGCCGGTCGCGATGTTCCCACCTTCGGTCGAGACGTGCTCGCGGTCTACGATCCCTATCTCCATCTCGCGAGGGTCGAGATCGAGCTCGGGGCGGATCGACGCCGCGCGCGTGCAACCTCGAGTCGCTCTCGATCGGCCGGCGTCAGTCCGCCCGCAGAGATCGACTCGCTGGCCGGCCAGGCTGGATGACCATGCGCCCGTCGCGGCGAGACCGACGACAGGTGCCGGCGACCCCGACGCGACGCGGTCGCGGCCGAACCGACACGGCGGCCGACCGAGCCCGAGACCGCGGTCGGCCGTCACCGAGCAACCGACAGCGGCGCCTGCCTCGACCTCAACGGCGACTCCGGTCGAGAGCCGCCGCCGCGGCAGGAAACGGACGCCGTCGCGGCACCGCCGCCGAGGCGGGCGCAGGCCCAACCGCGAAGGTGGGGGAGGACTGGTTCTTCTCTTGCTGTGATCGTCGGCGGTGGCGGTGTTGTTCGTGCTGCGCCGTCGTCGCACCAACGCGTTCGGTGGAGACGAAACCCGACTACGACACGACGCCGACCCGGCGGGTCGAAGACCGGAACCGGCAGGGCGGCGCCCGAGGCGCCGGTTTCAGCCGACAGCGGGGCCGGGATCGTCGTCGGCGGTTATCGGCTGCTCGACCGGCTCGGCCGCGGTGGGATGGCGACGACCTACCGGGCCCGAAGCGTCGGTGCGACGACCGGGTCGTGGTGGTCAAGATCCCGCACGAACACCTTCTGGACGATGCCGAGTTCGTCGAGCGGTTTCTCCGCGAGGGCGCCCTCGGGGCGACGATCCACCACCCCAACATCATCCGCGTCTTCGAGGCCGGGGAGCACGAGGGACGCCCTTCATCGCCATGGAACTCGTCGACGGCGAGACTCTCGAAGCGCGGTTGGCGCGGCGCGGGGCGCCTGCCATCTTCCCGAAGCGCTCGAGATCGCCCGCGGCATCGCTCTCGCCCTCGACTACGCCCATGTCAAAGGAGTGGTCCACCGCGACATCAAACCGGACAATGTCATGGTGCTGGCCGACGGATCGGTCAAGGTGATGGACTTCGGGATCGCACGGGTCGCCGCCGCACCCGGGCTCACCGCCACCAATACCTATCTCGGAACCCCGCTCTACAGCGCCCCCGAGGCCATCGATCCCGACCAGGTCGGGCCGCAGAGCGATCTCTACAGCCTCGGGATCGTGCTCTACCGGATGCTCACCAACCGGGCGCCCTTCGAGGCGCCGAGCCCGCTCAAGGTGGTCGAGCTGCATCGCACGGCGCCGCTGCCGCCGTTCGCGCCCGAGCTCGGGGTACCGGCGCCGGTGGAGGCCATGGTCCGTCGGCTCACGGCCAAGCGGAATGGCCGACCGCATACCCTCGGCCGAGGCCTTCCTGCACGATCTCAATCGGTATCTGACCGGGTCGCAATCCTGAGGCGAATCAGTTCGACTTGCTCGAGCGACGAGTCGACTGACCGCGGTGCTCGCGAGGCGGCTGGTCTCCGGTCGGTCGGCGGTCGCCTTGATGGTCTGGACCGCCTCGGCGAAGCGGAGGAATGCCCCGTTCGAGATCCCACTTGGCGGTGCCCTGCACCTCGTAGCGGCCGTGCACGACGTGCAGCATCTGACCGTCCTGCATCCGGAGATCGCTGTCGACCAGATTGAGCTCGCCGCTGAGCTTCGATGACCAGGACCCGGGCGCCGTCCATCGACCTCGGTGCCGACGACGTCGATCCCGACGACCACGTGCAGCGGATCTCCGGTGGCGCCGGGGATCTCGACGTCGAAGTCCTGGGTCCACGTGCTCCCGACGGTGAGGGGCACGGCGGGCGCCGCCGTGACGACAAACCACACCCGGGGATCGACCCCGGGCAGGAGGAAGAGGGCGATGGGCTCGAGACCGGTCGAGGCGGTCGGTTGGAACTGCGGACCGAGGGTCACGGTCATGGGTTTGGCAAAGGGCGTGTTCGGACCCGGTTTGGTCCAGTTCTTGCCGAGGAGATAGCTCACCCGGGAGGCGTCCGCCCGGATGCCGAGCTTGCCCTTGGCGCTCTCGCCGATGCTCTCCAGGTCCTTGCCTTCGAGGTTGAAGGTGCACGAGCCATCGGCGTGAACGAGCTCGGCTTCGAGCTCGAAGTCGAAGTCGGTGGTCATCTTGACCCAGTCCGACCCGGCGGTTGCGGGCGACCAGCTGAGCTCGATTCTCCAGGTGCCAGGCGTAGTGGAGGCTTTCATCGGCCTGGTAGCTGGGTTTGATGGTGAACGACTCGCCGGCGGTCGCGACCCCGGCCGAGGCGGCAAAGGCGACAAACGTCACGAACAAAGCCCGTTGCAGCAATACGGCTCTCAGTTCTCGAGTTCTGATCACGAGGCCCTCCTCCACGAGACCGTGCCGCTCAAACATACCACGACGTCGATCTGCCGACCCGGACCCGACCGGGGTGCGTTACCCGTCGACCGGTTGCGAGTCCACGATCTGGTGGTCGCCGCTGCGCCGCGCGACGGTGACCGCGCGGCGCTCGCCCGATCCGAAGCCGACGGTGCAGGTCAAGGTCCCACCATCCGGCGCGGTACGTGCCGGGCAGTTGACGGTGGTTGCAGGATCGGGAAAGGAGGCGTAGGCCCGCATCAGCAACCACGAAACCTCGAGGACCTGGAAGCGGTAGTCGATGGTGTCGAAGTCGTCGGCGCGGCCCTGTTGCACCACGCCGATCGGAGTTCCCGGCCGTCGCTCAACGTCGCCGTGCCGGTGACCGCGTCACCGACCGATCGCAGGAGCTCGATCGGGGCGTCGATGTGGTCGATGGCTTCACCGGTGAAGCCGGCGATGGTGTCACGCCCCTCGAGGAGGAGCATCCGGGTGTGCAGCGGCGAACCCGGGGACGGGCTGACAACGAAGGCCGTGACCAGCACCTCGTCGCCCTCGATGACGAGACGGAAGCGCGCGAACCCGGGTCCGTTGTCGCAGCCGAGCGCGAACTCCATCTCGTGGAGGACGGAATCGGTGCGGCTGTAGGTCAGAGCCTCCACCTTTCGGATGTCGCCGAGCGCCTCGCGAACGGGGATCAGCTGGGCGCGGATCTCATCCGGGGGGGATGCCTCGAGTAAAGCCGGGTGAAGGTCTGCAATGAGGGTGTTCCAATCACCCTCGGCGAAGAGCTCGAGAAAGCGAAGGCAGGGGGGCTCGAGGATGGCCCGGTCGGCCGGCGAGAGGTCATCGACCGGCTGGGCCGCCGAGACCACGGTGGCCATGCCCTCGTCGTCGACCTCGAGGGTATAGCGGATCGTATCGCCCTCCATGTCGACGGCATCGCAGTCGAAACGGCTTCCGGCGACGAGCTCGTTCTCCACCCGGCAGTCGAAGGAAGCAAACCCGAAACCGACGTTCTCCTCGAACCCGGGTTCGATGAGCGCTCGCATGGCCGCCGATAGCTCGGCGAGGAGTTCCGGTGGAGGACCGTCCGCGGTCGCCACGGACTGTCCGGCCACGATCGCGGCGCTCATTGCCGCGCAGACGAGAGAGGAGTTCTTCATCGCGCCCGTCCTTGAAATGGAGTCTCAATAGCTGGGAAGATATCACACCTGACGATGGTCGTGCGTCGGAATCGCCGGTTACTCCAAGCGCCGGACAAAGCGCAGCAGATGCCTCTTGAACTGCGCGACCGCCCCGGCCGGGCTGACCAGGGCGCCGGTCTGATCGCGGAGCGCTTCGCCCTGGAGCTGGCGCTCGGCCATCTTCTTCGCGAGCTCCTCGGCGAGCTCGGGCTGGTTCTCGAGCAAGCTGCGCATGCTGCCCTCGTCGAGCTCCAGGACCTCGAGTGCCGTTTCGGCCGCGCGGACCGTCGCTGTTCGAAGGCTGCCGGTGCTGAACGCGATTTCGCCGAAGACATCGCCCGGTTTGACCCGGGCGATCTCGCGGTGCTTCATCTCGACCGCGGCCTCGCCGGCGATCACAAGATACAGCGCGGTGGATTCCTCACCATCCCGAACCACGGCCTCGCCGGGGGCAAACCGCAGGATGCGCGAGTTTTCGGCCATGGGGGCGAGGGCCTCGCCCGGGATGCCGGCAAAAAACGACGATCGTTCGATGGACCGGAGCCGGAGCGCCGGGGTGTCGGTGGATGGGTGGTGCACCGCGCGATGCAGGGTTCGCTGGGGAAAGGGAATCTCCATCCCGGCCCGGGCCAGCGCCTGGTGGGCACGGGTCAGGAAATGATCGGTGAGGTCTTCCCGCGCCCACGGCCTCCGGGTCCAGAGCCGACACTCGTAGATGATGGCGCTGTCGGCGTACTCGGACGGTCACAATCCGCGGCGGAGGATCGGCCAGGACCACCGGGATGTCTTTGGCCACCGCCATGAACACGCTCTTGACCGCATCCGGGGGGACGCTATAGGCGACGCCGAGACGAATGGCGACCGCCGCCGGGCGCTCCTCCCGTGCCGAGGATGGTGATTCGGGACGCGCCGACATCGGCGTTGGGAATCAGCAGCCGTTTGTCGAGCCGGGTTCGAATCAGCAGCGAGCGCCAACCGGTCTGTTCGATGATGCCGACCCGGCCGTCGATCTCCACCCATGTGCCGATGGAGAGTCGTTGCTCCCAGGCCAGGGCCAACCCGGCGAAGAGGTTGCCGAGGGTCTGCTGGAGGGCGAGACCGACCACGACGGAGAGAATGGCCGAGGTGGCGATGAGGCCGGTGACCTCCACGTCGAGCATGCGCAGAAGGACGGCGCCGAGGATGAGATAGACCACCAGGGCGACGACCTCGCGCATGAGCCGAGGTGGCTCGAAGCCCATCCGGCGCACCAGCACCCCGTCGAAGACGAGAACCAGACAGCCCCGGGCGACGAGAAAGCCGAGGGCCAGGACCAGGCTGATCTCGGTGGCGCGTTGCAGCGAGGGGTCGGTGGTGAGGGTGCTTGAAAGAAAGTGGGCAAAGGCCGCGGCCGCCGTCAACAGAAGAGGTGCGGTCAACGGGCGCAGCCGTCGCAGCGGTTCGATCCGCACGAGGAGCGCGATGAGCACGGTGAAGAGCACGAGGCTGATGTCTAGCATGGCTATGATGGTACCGCGCCCGAGGTTGATCGGGATCAATGAACTGGATCCCGTCTCGAAGTTAGGATCGCCATCCATGAAACACGTCTTATTCCAAAAGGGGTTCCGTCCGTTCTTTCTCTTCGGTGGGTTGCTCGGCGCGGGGCTGATCCCGTGGTGGGCCTTCCACTACGATGCGGCCCTGACCGGTGAGCCCGGGCTCGAGGGGGTCTCGGCTGGCACAGCCACGAGATGATCTTCGGCTTCACCTGCGCGATTCTTGCGGGCTTTCTCCTCACCGCGGTCGAGAACTGGACCAAACGAACGACCGCCAAGGGGGTGCTGCTGGCGGTGCTGGTCGGACTCTGGGGGGTCGGGTCGCCTGGTTGGTGTCGGGGGCTTCACCGCGACCATCGCCGGGATGGCCGAACTCAGTTTCCTGCCGCTGCTGACGGTGGTGCTCGCCATCCCGTTGATTCTCTCGCACAGCAAACGCAACTATCTTCTGCTTGCGTTGTTGCCGATGCTTTGGGTTTGCGATGCCCACCACCACCTCCGCGCTTCCGGTCTCCTGCCGCAGTCCTATCTTCGAAGCGATCTCGTCGCCGTCGATCTGATCGTGGTGATCCTGGTCATCATCAGCGGTCGCGTCGTACCGCTGTTCACCCGAAATGCGCTCCAGGACGAGGGCGTGAAGCCGATCCCGGCGCTCAACATCGCAGCCATCGTCGCTGCGCTTGGCGTTGCGGCGGTCGAGGTTGTGGCTCCGTCTTCGTTGGTGATGGCCGTCGTCGCCGGTTGTGCGGCAATCCTGGTTCTCGCTCGATCGGTGTTCTGGGGCGCCCACCGGACCCTCGCCAGCCCGATTCTCTGGGTGCTTCACCTCGGTCATGCCTGGATCTGGATCGGGCTCGGGCTCAAAGCCGCCTCGGCGGCGGGGTTCATGGTGCCGCCGAGCGCCGCCACCCACGCCCTCACCGCGGGCGCCATCGGCACCCTCACCCTGGGAATGATGGCCCGAGTCACCCTCGGCCACACGGGTCGAGAGCTTCGGGTCGCGCCGCTCATGGTGGTCGGTTTCGCCGCCGTCACCGCCGCCGCCGTCATCCGGGTCTTCGGGCCCTGGTATCGGGCCGATCTGACGGCGACCACGCTCACCGTCTCGGCGTGGTGTTGGGCGGCGGCGTTTCTGATCTATGTGGTGGTCAACGCGCGTTCACTCGTGACGCCGAGACCGGATGGCAAGGCGGGCTAGCTATTCAACGGCTGTGATAGAGTCCGCTCCCCCCGCCGAGAGGCGGAACATCCCGCTGCCCGGCAGCACCGGAGGAATGATGGCCAAGGAACGACTTCAGAAACTCATTGCCCGTTCGGGACTGTGTTCCCGGCGCGACGCCGATCGCCTGGTGAGCGAAGGTCGGGTGGTGGTCAACGGTCGGCCCGCCGCCCTCGGCGACAAGGCGGACCCCGACACCGATCACATCAAGGTCGATGGCAAACGGCTCAAGCCCGCGGAATCCAACCGTTACGTGTTGTTGTACAAGCCACGTGCGGTGATGACGACCTGCGATGACCCGGAGGAACGGAGAACGGTCATCGATCTGGTCCGGCCCATCGTCAAGGAGAGGGTCTTCCCGGTCGGCCGCCTCGACTACCACTCCGAGGGATTGCTGCTGCTCACCAATGACGGCGATCTCGCCGCTCGTCTGACCCACCCGCGTTATGGGGTTGTCCGCGAGTACATGGTCAAGATCCGCGGCGATCTCGACGAAATCCAGATTCAATACCTGCGCGCCGGTACGGTCATCGATGGTCACCACATCAAGCCCCTATCTGCCGAGCGCGTTCGTAAAAGTGCGGGCGGCACCTCGACTTGGTGGCGCGTCGAGGTGACCGAGGGCCGCACCCACGAGGTTCGGCAGCTCTTCTTCCGAGCCGGACGGCTGGTCCAGCGGCTCCGGCGCTCCGCGATCGGGCCGTTACGGGACAGCTCGCTGAAGGCCGGCGATTTCAGGATGCTCAGCGAAGATGAGGTCAAGGCCATCCGCCGCGCCGCGGGGCAGAAACCCAAAACCGCACAGGCCAAGCGGGCGCGAAAGAAACCCGCGAAGCCTTCCGCCGTCGAAAGGCCTTCCCGCAGACCGAGTAAAAACCGGTAACCTATTGAAAAAAAAATCCTTAGCAATTCGCAGTCGGCGAATTGCCATGGTACAATCACGCGCCCGCAGGAGGACGTGTGTCAGAAAACCAGCCGCAACAGCAGCCCATCGAGCAGCTCATCGCCAATCGCCTTGCCAAGCTCGACGAGTTACGTGAGCTCGGGGTCGATCCCTATCCGACCCGGTATCGCACCGAGGAGTCGGTGAGTGCGGCCAAGGGCCGCTTTTTCGAGTCGACCGCCGAGGAGCTCGAAGAGAACAAACCCGAGGTCCGTCTCGCGGGTAGGCTGATGGCGGTGCGTGGCATGGGCAAGGTCTCCTTCGCCGATCTGTCCGACGGCGCCAACCGGGTCCAGCTCTTCCTTCGGAAGGATGATTTCGACGAGACCACCTGGAAGATCTTCAAGCTCCTCGATCTCGGCGATTTCCTCGGTGTCGAGGGGACCATTTTCAGAACCCGGACGGGGGAGCTCAGCGTCAGGGTCGCGAAGCTGGAGGTCTTGGCCAAGGCGGTTCGACCCATGCCGGAGAAGTACCACGGTCTAGCGGATCGCGAGGCGCGGGCCCGGCAGCGCTATCTCGATCTGCTCTCCAACCCGGAGTCGCGGGAGGTCTTCATCACCCGCAGCCGCATCGTCTCCGGGGTTCGACGCTTTCTCGACGACGCCGGATTCATCGAGGTCGAGACCCCGATGATGCAGCCGATTCCCGGCGGCGCGACGGCTCGGCCGTTTGTCACCCACCACAACACCCTCGATCTCGATCTCTACCTCAGAATCGCGCCCGAGCTCTTCCTCAAGCGGTTGATCATCGGCGGCATGGAGCGGGTCTACGAGATCAACCGGAACTTCCGCAACGAGGGCATCTCGACCCGCCACAATCCCGAGTTCACGATGCTGGAGTTCTACTGGGCCTACTCCGACTACGAGTTGCTCATGGATTTCACCGAGGAGATGGTGACCACCATCGCCCGGGACGCCGTCGGCAAGCTCGATGTCCCGTGGGGCGACGAGACCATCGACTTCAGCAGGCCGTGGCGGCGCCTCACCATGCGGGACGCCATCCTCGAGTTCTCGGATCTCGCATCCGATGATCTCGAGAACCGGGAGCGGATGGAAGCGGCCGCCAGAGGAGTGGGCGTCGAGCGCATCGAGGAGCGGTCCGACGGCAAGCTCCTCGAGGAGATCTTCGAGATGACCGCCGAGTCCCGGTTGATCAACCCGACCTTCGTTATGGATTACCCGCGGGACATTTCTCCCCTGACCAAATCAACCCCGGGCAACCCCGATGTGGTGGAGCGTTTCGAACTGTTCATCGGCGGCATCGAGGTCGCCAACGCGTACACCGAACTCAACGACCCGACCGAGCAGCGACGGCGGCTCGCGGAACAGGCGGCTGCCGGCGGCGGCGTGCTCGACGAGGATTTTGTCCTCGCCATGGAGCACGGGATGCCGCCCACGGGGGGCGAGGGCATCGGGATCGATCGCCTGGTAATGCTGCTGACCAACCGGCAGTCGATCCGCGATGTGATTCTCTTTCCGCAACTCAGGTTGCGCGATTCGTAGACGGATGAGCCTTGCCGCTGAACTCCACGTGGCGAGCCGCTACCTCATCGGATCGCGGCGATGGACGCCGGTCGTGACCGTAACGCTGATCTCGCTCTTCGGGTTGGGGCTTGGAGTCTTCGCTCTGGTCGTGACTCTCGCCCTCCTCGACGGGTTCCAGTCGGGCATTCGCAGCCAGATCGTCGCCCATGCGGCTCATGCCGAAGTGGTGCCGGCGGCAGGTCGTCGGATCGAGGACCCGGAAAACCTGGCCTCGCTTTTGCAAGCAGAACTCGGCGATGTGGAGATCGTGCAGGTTGTGAGGGGTACGTGCCTCGTCAGTTCGGACACCGATGCCGTTCCGGCATCGGTGGTCGGCCGCTCTGACACCGATCGGGTGACGGCGGATCGGATCCTCGCCCGTCGATTGGGGATCGGCGTCCGGCGACCGCCTCGAGGTGATTTCGGCGCGCCAACGGCTGACCCCCATGGGCCCGTTGCCGGTTCGCATCCGAACCGAGGTCGGGCGGATTGCATCGCCCGAACCCGGAGTCGAGTCCGGGGCGGTGATCCTCCCCCTCGAGCAGGCGCAGCGGCTGCTCTGGGGTGAGCCGGTGATCCAGGCGATCGAAATTCGCGACGCGGCCGACCCGTGGACCCTGGGCGAGCGGGCGCGCAGGGTCTTCAATGACAAGGGTATCGCGGTTCAGGTGGCGGGACTCGAGGAACTCCACCAACCGCTCCTCACCGCCCTCGCTCTGGAAAGGGTGATGATCTTCGTCGCCGTCGGGCTCATGTTGATTGTGGCGGCGTTGAACCTCTTGTGCAACGTGGCCATGGTGGCCGCCGAGAAGCGCAAGGACCTCGCGGTGATGGCCGGGCTTGGTTTCACGCCGAACTCGCTGCGCCGGCTCTTTCTCGTCCTCGGTCTCGCCATCGGACTGATCGGTTCGGTCTCGGGCGCTGTCTTGGGCAGCGGGCTCGCCCTCGTGCTCGATCGAACCGGCGCCCTCGAACTCCCGCGCGGGGTCTTCATGGTGACGTCGGTTCCGTTCAGCGTCGATCCGGTCACGGTCGGCCTGGTCGTGGCCGTCGCCCTCGGTCTGGCCGCGCTGGCGGCGTGGCTGCCGGCGAGGATGGTGGCCCGACGCGAGCCGGCCGAGGGTCTGCGCTATGAATGATCGCGGCGTCATGGTGCAGGCGACGGGGCTGACCAAGGGGTTCGGTTCGGGGCTGACCCGGCTCGAGGTGATCCAGGACCTCGATCTCGAGGTGGCCGCCGGCGAGATGGTGGCGGTGGTCGGTCCATCAGGTGTCGGCAAGAGCACGCTGCTCCACCTCATCGGTCTGTTGGATCGACCGGAGAGCGGCCGGATCGTTCTCGACGGAGTTCGGACCGACGCCCTCGATCTGACGGCTCGCGCGGGCCTGCGCAACAGGGTCATCGGGTTTGTCTTCCAGCACCACCATCTGCTCGAGGAACTCGATGCGCTCGACAATGTGGCTCTACCGTTGCGGATCGCCGGCGAAACCAGCCGTCGCGCCCGCGAACGGGCCGCGGAGCTCCTGGAATCAGTCGGTCTCGCCGGTCGTGCTTCGCACTTTCCGGATCAGCTTTCCGGCGGTGAGCAGCAGCGGGTTTCGGTGGCCCGGGCGCTGTCCATGCGGCCGAAGCTCCTGCTCGCCGACGAGCCCACCGGCAATCTCGATCGCGACAACGCCGAGCGGCTCTTCGAGTTGGTGACCGAGCTCCATTTGAAGGCGGGTCTGACATCAATTATAGTGACCCACAACGAGGAGATGGCCCGACGGTGCAACCGGATCTTCCGCCTTGCCCGGCGGGCCGAACTTTCAGCACATGTTCGAAAGATTTAACGAAAACGTCCGCCGGGCGCTGTTTTTTGCCCGCTATGAGGCGAGCCGCGCGGCCAGCCATCAGATAGCGACCGAGCATGTCCTGCTCGGGATGCTGCGCGAGGCCGACGAGACCCTGGTGGATCTCTGCGAGACGGTCGGGATCGACGTGCGCGAGCTTCGCGACGAACTCCTCGGCGAAGGCGTCGCCCTCGATCCGGTCAGCAGCTCACCGGATCTCCCATTGGCCGAGGACACCAAGCGGGCGCTGGCCTTTGCGGTGCACGAGGCCGAGAGCATGGGCCACAGTCGGATCGGCACCGAGCACCTGGTTCTCGGTTTGATGCGCATCGAGGATGGTCACGCTGCGCAATATCTCGTCGCCAAGGGGTTCGAACTCTTCCAGCTTCGCGACGAGGTCATCCGCCGGGGCCACGAGCTCGAGGCCGAGGCGTCGGCGAGCGCGACCCCGAACATCGCCGAGTACGCACGGGATCTCAACCAGATCGCCATCGAAGGGGGCTTCGATCCGCTCATCGGTCGCGACACCGAGGTCGAACGGGTCATTCAGATCCTCAGCCGGCGGACCAAGAACAACCCGCTGCTGCTGGGCGAGGCGGGTGTCGGCAAGACCGCCATCGTGGAAGGCCTGGCGAGTCGGATCGTCGATGGGTCAGTCCCGCTGCCCCTCGCCAATCGGAGAATTCTCGCCCTCGATCTGTCGCTCCTCGTCGCCGGGACGAAATATCGAGGCCAGTTCGAGGAACGGCTCAAGGGTCTGCTCAGGGAGCTTCAAGGCCACGACGAGATCATCATCTTCATCGACGAGATCCACTCGCTCATCGGGACCGGGTCAGCCGAAGGCTCCCTCGATGCCGCGAATATCATCAAACCGGCTCTGTCGCGGGGAGAAATCACCTGCGTCGGGGCGACAACGGTGCGTGAGTATCGCAAGTATGTGGAGAAGGACCGCGCACTTTCGCGCCGTTTTCAGGGGGTGACCATTCGCGAGCCATCCGATGACGAGACCATCAGGATCCTGCGTGGAGTCCAGAGCCGGTACGAGGAGTTCCATGGCGTGCGTTTCTCGGACAATGCGATCCACGCCGCCGTTTCCCACTCGGGCAGGTACATCACCGACCGCGCCTTCCCCGACAAGGCCATCGACGTGCTCGATGAGGCCGGGGCTCGCGTCAAGCTGCGGAAGGTCGCATCTTCGTCATCTCTCCGGGAGGTGCAACGGGAGATTCGCGATGCCGTTCGAGGGATGAAGGATGCGATTTCGAAAAAGGATTTCGAGACCGCGGTGGAGCTCCGCGAGGAAGAGCTGCGCCTGCGCGAGGAGCTCGAGATGCTCGAGAGCCATGCCGCCAACTCCCTGGAACAGACCACCGTCAACCGGGCGGACATCGAAGAGGTTGTTTCGTCGTGGACCGGGATTCCGGTGACCTCCATCAAGGAAGACGAGGCGGATCGCCTCCGGCGCATGGAGGACTTGCTCCGGCAGCGGATCGTCGGGCAGGATGAATCCATCGAGGCCCTGGCGCGTGCGATCCGCCGCAGCCGGCTCGGCGTGACCAGCCCACATCGTCCCATCGGTTCGTTTATCTTTCTCGGTCCGTCCGGGGTCGGCAAGACCGAGGTGGCGCGGCAGCTCGCGGGCTTCCTCTTCCAGGACGTGCGCCATATCCTCAGATTCGACATGTCGGAGTACATGGAAAAACACACCGTTTCGCGTCTCATCGGAGCGCCTCCCGGATACGTCGGTTTCGAAGAGGGTGGTCAGCTCTCGGAACAGGTGCGGCGAAACCCGTACGCCGTGATTCTCCTCGACGAGATCGAGAAAGCCCACCCCGACATCTACAACCTGCTCCTTCAGGTTCTGGAGGACGGCCGACTGACCGACAGCTACGGCAATCTCATTGATTTCACCAACACCCTGATCATCATGACCTCGAATCTGGGCAGCCGGGTTCTCGCGGCCGAAGACGGCGTCGGCTTTGGCGACAGCCGCGTGGCTCTCGAGTCGGCGCGTCTGCGAGAGATCGTGGAACGTCAACTGCGGAAGCACTTTCCGCCTGAATTCGTCAACCGCCTCGACGACGTCATTGTTTTCGAGCCCCTCAACGAGGCGAGTATGCTTCGGGTTACCGAGCTGCTGCTCGACGAGACAGTCGAGAATCTCAGCCGGCGCCACGTCAAGCTCGACTACGATCCGGATGTGGCAAAGTGGCTTTTCGAACAATGCGGCCTGGATCCGCAGGCGGGCGCGCGGCCGCTCCGCCGGCTGATCAAGCTCTGGGTCGAGGATACGGTGGCAGATGTGCTCATCGAGATTCGCGAGGCGGGTGATGTCAACCTCAGGGTTCGGATGGGCGATGGCCGACCGGAGGCCATTGTGGTTGAGAGTTTGGCCCACCATCAGGAGCTCACATGAGGAAGGCTCGAGTCGCGCTTCTCGCCCTGCTGGCGTGGGCTGTTGCGCTCCCCGCCAGTGCCCAGGGCCAGGGGCCTGTCGATGAGGTGATCATCAACGAGGTCATCGTCGAAGGGGGCGTCACCGTCACCCTCGATACGGTGATCTACTATCTCGGGCTCGAAGCCGGCGATCCCCTCGAGGCCGAAGTCATCTCCGAGGGATTTCATCGCCTCTGGGATTCCGGTCTCTTCGAGACGGTGCGAATAGAAACCGAAGATACCGAGGACGGTGAGGTGAAGCTGTTCGTCGTAGTCGAAGAGCGTCCGTTCATCAGCACCGTGACCTTTGTCGGCAACAAGAAGGTCAGCACCTCCGAGATGAAGGACTTTCTCGACGAAAAGGGCGTCGAAATTCCCCGCAATGTTCCACTCAAGATGTCGCAGATCACTCGGATCCAGGCCGCCATCAAGGAAATCTACGACGACGAGGGATTCCGATCGGCTCAAGTGAGATTCGAGGTCGAGGATGACGGCCGCAATCGGAAAAAGGTGGTCTTTTATATCGACGAGGGCGGCAAGGTCAAGATCGGGTCCATCACCTTCGTCGGCAACCATGTCTTTTCAAACAGCAAGCTCGTCGGCGTGCTCAAAGAGACCAAGCCGGTCAAGATCTACCGCAAGTGGGGGAAGAAGATCGTCTACTCCCGGGAAAACTGGGAAGCGGATCGCGATCATCTGCGTGATTTCTACATGAATCACGGCTACCTCGATGTCAAGATCGGTGAGCCCGTTCTCGACCTCGTGGCCAAGAACCCCGACGCGGAGACCCTCGAAGACAAGAAATACAGCATGAACGTCACCATCCCGGTTGAGGAGGGGCAGCCCTACACCGTCGAATCTCTCGAACTCGAGGGCGTGGAGATCTTCAACGCGGATGCCCTGAAACAGCTCTTCGATGTCGAGATCGGCAGGACCTACAGCAAGAAGGAGTTCGACTCCGCAAAGGAAAAGATCCAGGATATCTACAACAACTCGGGTTATATCTACGCCTACGCCAACGAGCGGTTCGAGAAGATCGAGGGCAAGGAACTCGCCGTCGATGTGGTCGTCGATGTCTTCGAGGGCGATCGATTCCACCTCGGGCGGATCGAGTTCATCGGGAATACGACAACCCGGGACAAGGTGCTGCGGCGGGAGTTCAGGATCGTCGAAGGCAACTGGATGAACATGGGGGCCCTCAAGAGCTCGGTCTTCAAGGTCAACGCGCTCGGATTCTGGAAGCTGGAGGAAGAGCCCCTTGATTTCGATTTCGACGAAGAAAACAAACAGGTCAACGTCAACGTCACCGGGACCGAGGTCGGCCGGAACGACATCCAGTTCGGCGCGGGTTACTCCGAACTCGACGGCGTCTTTGCCCAGGCTCAGTTCAACACCCGCAACTTTCTCGGTCGAGGCAACACCCTGGGGGTTTCGGTCCAGATCGGCCGCCGCTCCGACTTCTATACCTTGAGTTTCACCGAGCCCTACTTCCTCGATCGCCGGATTCTCCTCGGCGCCTCGATCTTCAAGACCAACCAGGAAGTTGCCGACTACTACCGCGAGACCACCGGGTTCTCCATCTCAATGGGAAAAGGACTCCGGGCATTTACATCGATCAACGGCCTTTTCTCGTTTGAGGATGTGAATTCGAGATACGCCGTGGCGAGGTTCGGAGTCCCGGGTGATCCGACCGTCGGGCACGTTCCTCCGGTGGGCGTGCCGCCGGTGGATCCGGTTCCCTACGAACAGTATTATGAGGAGTTCAGCGGACGCACCGTGTCTTTTACCCCGTCGTTCACCATCGACAACCGAAACGACCCCTTCAACACCACCAAGGGCAAGCGCTTCAACGCACGATTGAGAATGGCCGGCGGACTGCTCGGCGGCAATTACGACTTCTTGCAACCCGCGGTCGAGTTCACCAAGTGGATTCCCTACAGCAAAAAAGAGAAGGTCATCTTCGCGTTCAACACCGAGGTCGCTCAGTATTTCCCGTACGGCGGCTCCGAGCTCCCGATCTACGAACTCTACCGGCTCGGCGGCGACCGAACCCTGCGCGGGATCCCGTATTACACGGTGCTCCCACGAACGGCTGATGGTCGATACTTTCTCAGCCCGACCGGGGTTCGCCTGGGTGGTGATCGCTTCTGGGTCCTCAACCTCGAGCAGCAGTTCGTCGTCGGTGGGCCGGTGAAACTGGTCTTCTTCATCGACATGGGAAACACCTACGCACCGGAACAAGGCTGGGATTTCACATTGTGGCGTCGGACCACCGGGGTCGAGCTGCGGGTACTTCTGCCCATTTTCCAAGCGCCGATCCGATTCATTTACGGGTATAATCTCGACCCGTGGCCGGAAGAGCCCCAGAGCGACTTCCAATTCTCTATCGGCACGACGTTCTGACCGGGGTCCAGGCAAATCAACAGACTGATCATGGAGGTTCTTCACATGCACCGTTCAAGTATTCTCGTCGGGTTCGTGGTGATCGTGCTCGCGGTGGCCCTGCCCGCGGCAGCGCAGCAGCTCAGTATCGCAGTGATCGATGTTCAGCGGGTTGTGACCGAGTCCGACCCCGGAAAACAGGCCCTGCAGAAACTCAAGCTCCTTCAGGACGCAAAGATCGACCAGGGGCGAGCCCTGCAGCAGAACATGAGCAGTCTGCAGGAACAGATGTCGAAGCAGCGCTTCACCCTCTCCGAGGAACGCCTTGCCGAGTTGAGCAAGCAGTTGGAGGATGGACAGATCGCCCTCCAGCGCTTCCAGGACGACGCCGAACGTGAGCTCGACGAGGCCCGCCGCCGCGAACTCGGTGGTCTCGAGGGGCGGATCATCCCGGTGATCAATCAACTCGGCGAAGAGCGTGGATTCACGTTGATTTTCAACAAATTCCAATCCGGGCTGGTCTATGCCGATGACGCGGTTGACATCACTGATGAAGTGATTCGTCGATTCAACACCACCCAGTGAGGTCGTATCGCCTCGACGAGGTTGCGGACCATCTCGGTGCGGAACTGGTGGGGGATTGCGAGTGCACGGTGGAGGGGATTCGTCCCCTTGATCAGGCCGAGCCCGAGCACCTCTCGTTCCTGCACAACCCGAAGTATGTCGCCCAAGCGGTGGAATCCCGCGCGGGCGCCATTCTGGTCCTCAACGCCGATCAACTGGCGGGTCGAAACCTGCTGATCTGCAAGCAGCCGTACCTGGCCGTCGCCAAGGCGCTCGAGCTCTTTCATCCTCAGGCGAGACCAGAGCCGGGGATCCACCCCAGCGCGGCGGTCGGGGACGATCTCGATCTCGGTCCGGGCGCGAGCATCGGGCCGTTGGTCGCCATCGGAGACGGTGTCACCATCGGCGATCGAACCGTGATCGGCGCCGGCTGCGTGGTCGGAAACGGAGTCCGAATCGGTGAAGACTGCGTGCTCCACGCGCGAGCGGTGGTTGAGGACGGCTGCCGGTTGGGCAACCGTTGCATCCTTCAATCCGGGGCCGTCATCGGCTCCGACGGCTATGGGTTCGCGACGGTGGACGGCATCCACCACAAGGTGCCCCAGGTCGGCATCGTGGTCCTCGAGGACGATGTCGAAATCCAGGCCAACACAACGGTTGACCGCGCCACCATGGGCGAAACCAGGATCGGGCGGGGAACCAAGGTCGACAATCTGGTTCAACTCGCACACAACGTCCAGGTCGGCGAACACTGCCTTGTCGTTTCGCAGGTCGGGGTCTCGGGATCAACCAAGATCGGCCGGTACTCGGTCCTCGGCGGCCAAGCGGGAGTCGCCGGCCACCTGGAGATCGGCGAACGCACCGTGGCCGCTGCGCGAACCGGGATCACCAAATCGGTGCCCGCCGGCAGCGTCCTCGCCGGATTTCCCGCTCGGCCAAAAGGCGAGTGGATGAAGACAGAGGCGGCGGTGCAACGGCTCGGTGTGTTGCGCAAGAGCGTTGCCGACCTCGAGCGTCGACTTGCGGCTCTCGAAGACAAGTTGGAGGAACAGTCATGAAGGACATCCAGGACATCCTCGATGTGATGCCCCACCGATACCCGATCCTCCTCATCGATCGGGTGCTCGAAATGGGCGAGAAGAGCATTCGGGCGATCAAAAACGTGACCTTCAACGAGCCGCATTTTCTCGGCCATTTTCCCGGACGCCCGGTGATGCCGGGAGTGCTGCTGGTCGAGGCGATGGCGCAGGCAGGTGGGTTTCTCCTGTTCAGCCAGATTGAAGATCGGACCGACAAGCTCATCTATTTCACCGGCATCGACAAGTGCCGCTTCCGTCGCCCCGTAATTCCCGGTGATCAGGTGGTCTTCGATCTCGAGGTCATTTCGATCAAGCGGGGCTTTGCCAAGCTCCACGGACGGGCAACGGTGGACGGTGAGCTGGCCTGCGAAGCGGAGATGATGTCGGCCATGATGGAGCAGTGATGGCGGCGAGGATTCACCCCACTGCGATCGTCGATCCAAAGGCGGTCCTCGCCGATGGTGTTGTGGTCGAGCCGTACGCGATCATCGACGGCCAGGTCGAGATCGGTCGAGATTGTCTCATCGGCCCCCACAGCCGGATCACCGGATGGACCTCCATCGGGGCGAGAAACCGCTTCGAAAGTCACTGCTCCATCGGTGCGCCACCCCAGGATCTGAAGTACGCCGGTGAGAAGACCCTGCTCGAGATCGGGGACGGTAACACCTTCAGAGAGTTCGTGACGATTCATCGGGGGACTCCCGGTGGCGGCGGGATCACGCGGATCGGTCACTCGAGTCTCTTCATGGCCTATGCCCACGTTGCTCACGATTGCCAAGTGGGATCGCAGACGATCTTCGCCAATGCCGCCACCCTGGCCGGTCACGTCGATGTTCGGGACCACGCGACGATCGGCGCCTTCAGTGCGATCCACCAGTTCACGCGGGTCGGGCAGTACGCCTTCCTCGGCGGTTTCACCGCCGCCAACAAGGACTGCCTGCCATACATGAATACCACTGGCAACCGGCCGGCCAAGTGCTACGGACCCAACACCATCGGTCTCGAGCGCAAGGGATTCTCCGAGCGAGAGCCGGCAGGCGCTGAAGCGCCTTTGGCGCTATCTGCGGAGCCCGAAGATGACGACCACCGAGGCGGTCGCGAAGGCCAAGGCCGAGCTCGCCGGCCAACCCGAGGTCGACATCGTGCTCGAGTTCATCGAGAGCTCTGGTCGGGGCGTGATTCTGTCGTAGGCTGTGTTCGTGAGTCGTGCGGCCGCTGTTGCGGCTCCGGTCACGGATTCGGGTACGGCTCGGTACATACTCGGACACGGGCACGGCCTCGGAACCGGAGCGCCCTCGGAGCGGACTGCCCATCTACTGATTGGGCGAATCGGAGGTCGACCGGAGGCACAAGGGTTCATGGATCGAACGACCGATCTCGGAGATCGGAGATTCGCTACGAGACGCCGGTATTGGTTGTAGGGGAGGGTTTTACACCCGCCCGATGGGATCGACGCGGCAGGGCTGGCGAGCGGTGGAGCAGCCGCCATGTCATCGCGCGGACGTCGTCGAAGAGCTGGAGCGAGCTCTCGGCACGCGAGGCGTCGATGGCGCCTACTCCAACGAGGAGTCGCAGGTGGATGTCAACCTCCTTGGCTGAACCGTATGCGATGCGCCAGTGGTGGATTTGGTCTCGGCCTAAACGACCGGCACCTTCAGCGAGGTTGGCAGGAACCGAGGAAGCGGATCGAATCACCTGATCGGCGATCGGTTTGAGTGGAGCGGGCACCTGCATCACAAGGGAGATCGCGATGCCGGCGGCGGTGGTCGCTTTCTCGAGGGCGTCGAATCGGGTCGATTGCTGTTGCTCGTGCATGGTTACCTCCGGGTTGTTCATGCACTCCCCACAGCCCGTGAGATGACCCATGTCAAGGGTCGCCTCCGAGGCGATTCGTCATGCCCTTGACATGGGTCATCCCACGGGCTACCCATCACTTGCTGAACAACCCGGAGGTGACCATGCCGTGACAGCGTCCGTGGCAGCGTCCGTGGCAGCGGCAGACACGGCCACGGATTCAGATACTGACACGGGTACAGCCTCGGGATCGGGATCGGGATCGGAAACGGACACGGAAACGGCCACGGCCACGGCCACGGCCACGGTCTCGGACGCGGATTCGGGATTCAGTACCGGTACCTGAACCCGAGCCCCACCACCCACGGATCGAATCGAAACCCCAGCTCCTGAGTGGCGCCGTCGATGCCGGTGAAGGTTCCGTTGGTATCCATCCCCATGTAGCGGAGATCGAGGTTGGCGGACCAGCGGATGTTGAGGGTGTAGTCGACGCCGATCTGGGCGACGACGTTGAAATCACCCGAAAAACTGACCTCGGAGAAGAGCTCGTTGTAGGCCGTGGAGTCGTCGTAGACCACGGCGTTGTAGACCACGCCGAGACCGACGTAGGGGTGGAAGTTGCCGAAGAGATCGGGGCGGTACTGGGCCACGGCGCTCACAGGAAAGCGCCATAGCGAGCCGCCGTCGATCCCGCCGAGCGATCCGCCGCTGGTTCCCACCGGCTGGGCCGATGCGCCGAGCGAAAGCTCGACCGTGAGTCGATCGAGGGGCCACAGGAGCCAGTCGATTTCAATGCCCGGGCCGGAAGAGAGGGTCACCGAGCTGCCGGTGTCGGCGAGAGTGCCGGCGCTCTCGGCGCTGGCGGTCACCCACAAGAGACGGAATCCGATCTCGGTATCGCCCTGCTCGGCGGCGGCGAAGCCCCCGCAAAGCAGGATCAGAGCGACGGCGCAGGTCAGATAAAGGCGGCGCATGACGGCTAGAACGACCGGCCCATGCGTTGCAGCACGGTGTGGGGGTCGCCGATCTTTTCGAGCAGCGCCGCGGCCTCGTCACCGAGGGCGGCGATGACCTCCTCCGGCGTCTTCACCACGACGGCGTCCACCAGATAGAGGGCGTTCCCCTGGGGGTCGAGGTAGAGCCCGTCGGCCGGCTTGACCGCGGTCAGGCCGTCGTATCCCGCCGGTGGCTCATCGGCCTCGACCACGGCCCAGACTTTCGGGTCGAGATGGACGATCTCCACCTTCTTGTCGTCGTAGTCCTTGCGCAGGGCGTTCCACCCGGGAGCGTCGAGATCACCTTTGAGCAGCCAGAACTTCGGCATGTCGTCTTCCTCCGAAGGCTGAATGATAACCCGCACTTTTTTTTCGTGCTCGGTTTCGCTTGCGAAACCGAGCACGAAAAAAAAGGATAGAGTAGCGCCTGCAAGGAGGCAATTGTGACGACTGATCAACCCGCGTGGCAATCCTGGCATGACGACTCGGAGCCGATCCGGGTCGGGATCTCGTCGTGCCTCCTCGGACGCAAGGTGCGCTTCGACGGCGGACACAAACGCGACCGCTACCTCACCGATGTCCTCGGCGAGTGGTGTGAGTGGGTCTCGGTCTGTCCCGAGGTGGAGATCGGTCTCGGGACCCCGCGGCCGACCATCAGGCTCGAGGGCTCCGCCGAGGCCCCTCGTCTCGTGGAACCCAAGAGCGGCGACGATCTCACCGAATTGATGACGAGCTACTCGGAGAAAAGAGTGACCGAGTTGCAGACCCGTGATCTCGACGGCTATGTGCTCAAGCGCGCGTCCCCATCGTGTGGCATGGAACGGGTCAAAGTCTGGAGCAAGGATGGGATGCCCGACAAGAGCGGGGTCGGGGTCTTCGCCGATGTGCTTCTGCAGCGTTGGCCCAACCTGCCGGTCGAGGAGGAGGGGCGCCTCAACGACCCGGTGCTGCGCGAAAACTTCGTCGAACGTCTGTTTTGCCGTCACCGCTGGCGGAGCTTGCAGCGAGCGGGTTTGACGAGGTCGCGTCTCGTCGCCTTTCACACCGCGCACAAAATGCTGCTGCGGAGCCACAACGAAGCGGGCTACCGTCGGCTGGGCAAGTTGGTCGCTTCATTCGGGCAGCGACCGGATGGCGAGATTATTTCCGCCTACGAGGACGAGTTCTTCGCCATCCTCAAGGTGCGCGCGACGGTCAAACGTCATGTCAATGTGTTACAACACGCCGTCGGCTATTTGAAGAGTGACCTGGATCCGGTGGACAAACGCGAACTGCTCGGCCTCATCGAGGACTACCGCAACGAATTGGTTCCCCTGATAGTCCCCGTCACCATGCTGCGCCACTACGTGCACCGCAACCAAGTCCCGTACCTCATCGGTCAAATCTACCTCGAGCCGCACCCCAAGGAGTTGATGCTGCGCAATCGGGTGTAGTTCGCCGCGTCGCCGTGCCCTGCCCGATGGCGTCCGGTTCCTGCTGCTGATGCTGAATTTCTGCCGCTGTCCCGGACGCTGGTCGGAGAACGCCAGTGCCGCCGAAGTAGCGCGTCGCACCATCGGCGTGGTCGCAAGCGCCCTCCGGTGGGAGTGCCCGGCAGCGCAATTGTGCGCACGCCTGGCGGTGCGGAGGTCGATCAGGCACAATTACGTGCCCGTGCACGTCCCAATGAACGCGAGGTGCCCTGGTCGGTCTCGGCCACGGATACGGTACAGTAGCCGGTGGACCTCACGCCGTCAACCTCCCGGTGGCCGCCAACAGCTCGGCGTTGAGCACCGCGGCGCCGGCGGCGCCGCGCTCGGTGTTGTGGACCAGGGCGACGTAGCGGAGGTCGAAGACCGGGCACCGTCGGAGCCTGCCCGACGGTCACCGTCATGCCGTGGCCCCGATCCGCGTCGAGCCTGGGTTGCGGCCGTGGGCCTTCGTCGGCCACCACGACGGGACGCCGGGGCTGACGGGCAGGTGCGAGATCGGCTATGGGTGAGCCGAATTTCTCGATGACCGACCGCGCATCTTCGGCAGATGCCGGGCGTCACGAGCCTGACCGAGACGCTCAGCAGGTGTCCATCGATCACCGGGACTCGATTGGCCTGAGCGCTGACGGAGAATCGCGCCGGGCTGAAGACCCCGTCGGCGACGGTCCCGAGGATCTTCTGTGGCTCGTTCTCGAGTTTCTCCTCCTCACCGGGAATCAGGGGTAGGGTGTTGCCGAGGATGTCGAGGGATGGGACGCCGGGGTGTCCGGCCCCCGAGATCGCCTGCAAGGTGGTGACCTGGACCGCCTCGATGCCGAAAGCGTCGGCCAGGGGTTTGAGACTCAGGACGAGACCGACGGTGGCGCAGTTCGGGTTGGTCACGATGCCCCCGGAACCGAAGTCCTGGTGGTCGAGCATGGCGAGGTGATCGGGGTTGACTTCGGGGATCAGCAAGGGCACCTGCGGGTGCATCCGAAGAGCCGACGCATTGGAAACGACCATCAGACCGCGCCGAGCCAACAGAGGCTCGATTTCACGAGCGGTGGACGACCCCAACGCCGAGAAGACCACATCGCAGTCATCGAGCTTCTGGACGTCACAGACCTCCATCTTGGCGACCGATTCGGGGAGCACGGTCGGCAAGAGCCAGTGGACCGCCTCGCCGTAGCTCTTGCCCGTCGAACGGGACGAGGCTGCCAGAGTCGTCAGGCGGAACCACGGGTGGTCATGCAGCCGGCGGACGAGCCGCTGCCCGACAGTCCCGGTCGCGCCGATCACGGCTGCGGTGAAGCGGGGTCGATCCATTGTCATCTCCTTTTTGGTGAGCAGCGCGCCGCGCCGCATCGGCGGCCCGGTGGGCGAGGTGGGGAAGCATCAGCGCCTCGTGCAGGATGGCCAGGGAACGGTCGTGGTCGGCGTGATCCACCACCACGCAGAAGGCGTGTTCGGAGGGGCTGACCAATCCCTGAAGCGCGATGTTGCGGCGGCCCAGCGCCTCGAGCGCCCGTCCGGCGACCCACGGCTGCTGCAGCAGCCGCGAACCGATCACCGTGACGACGCTGGTTCCGCTGATGAGTTCGACCTCGAGCCCGCGCGCGCGAAGCTGTCGGTCGAGACTCTCGGCATCGCTCTCGGCCGCCACCAGGGTCCACTCGCCGCTCGCAGCCGCCATGGCCGCGATGAGGCAGCGCTCTGCGATCACCGCAACCGCGCCGGCGGCGTTGCCGTCGCCGGCGATGGAGCGGACCTTGAGGACCGCCGCGTGTTCGACCGACGCCAGTGAACGCGCGCCGGCCGGCACATCGGGTTCCCGGCCGACCCACGTCATCGACCCATCGGGGTCGAAGGTGTTGCGGACCACGCACCGGAATCCCGAGCTCACGCACCGGGGCGATGGTCTTGGAAAAGAGCACCGCAGCGCCGAAGCGCGCCATCTCGGCGGCCTCGTCGTAGCTCACATAGGGTTGCGGCCGGGCCCCGGCAACGATCCGCGGAGGGGCGGTGAAGATCCCGTTGACATCGGTCCAGATCTCGACCCGCTCCGCCTCGAGGGCGGCGCCGAGCACCGTCGCGGTGAGGTCGGAGCCGCCGCGGCCGAGGGTCGTCAGGTTGCCGTGCCGGTCGGCGCCGATGAAACCGGTGACCACCGGGATGGATGTCTCGCACGCATCGATCAGGCGCCGACGAGCCAGATCGGTGGTGACCGCCGGATCGACCTCGGCCGTCCCGTGGCGCGAGTCGGTGCGGATGACCTCGGTCCCGCACACCGGCAGGGCCGGCTGACCCGATGGCCCGCAGCGCGGCGGCGACGATGGGGGCGGACAGCCGTTCGCCGGTGGCGATGATCCGGTCGCGGACGGCGGGCGGACAGTCGCCGATATAGCCGATTCCGGTGACCAGCCGCCGGAGCTCGTCGATGGTCGCGGCGATCTCGGATCGGGTGGGGTTGTCGTCGGGAGCGATCTCGGTCAGCACCGAAAGGTGGCGCTCGAGGATCGCGTCGATCTCGCCTCCGAGCGGCTCACGATTCTTCGGTGCGCCGTCGGCCAGCGCCACGAGCTCGTCCGTGATGCCGCCGAGGGCCGAGACGACGACCACGATGGGTCCTTCGTCGAACGCCGAGGAGACGATGGATCCGACCTTTCCGATGCGATCGGCATCCGCCACCGAGCTCCCTCCGAATTTGAGGACTCGCATGATCAGCTCGCCAACCGGCGCCGGAAGCTCGCGGCCCGGTTCCGGAAGGCCAGAAGCTGCTCGTCCAGATCGGCGGTCTCGATGAGGAACGCGTCGTGGCCGTGCGGCTGAGTGGAGCCAGGCGATCTCGGCCAACGGGGCCAGCTCGGCGATCTCGAGCTGTTCCGCGGGCGGATAGAGGCCATCGCTGTCGATGGCCACCGCGAGGATTGGGATCTGCAACGATTGGAGGGCGCTGCCGATGGCCGCCGCGGCCGCGACCCACGTCGTGGCTGTCCATGGTGCGGGTGAGGCCAGACGTAGCAGGCGGCATCGAAGCGATCGACGAGTTCGGCGCCGTGGTGGGCGAGCCAGGAGGCGACCTCGAAACCGCCGTCGCCGTTGGTCCGCCGGTCGAACCGCTCGCCGAGGCTCCTCGGTGTGCGATACGAGCACATGGCCATCTGCCGTGCGGCCGCCAGACCGGCGGCCGGGGGCGTCGCCGGATCGTAGTGTCCGCCGCACCAGCGGGGATCGGCGGCGATGGCGGTCCGCTGGGCCTCGGAAATGGCGATGCTCCAGGCCGAGTGACGGGCCGGGGCCGCGATCACCGCGGCCGATTCGACCCTCGGATCCTGGATGGCCCACTCCAGGGCCTGCATCCCTCCCAACGATCCTCCCAGGACCAACCCGACGCCGCGGACTCCGAGACGGTCGAGAAGCCGGCGCTGCGAGCGGACGAGATCGGCCGGACGGTGACTGCCGGGAAGTCACCGCCCCAGTTGCCATGCCCGTGGGGCGCGGGAGAGGCCGGTCCGGTGCTGCCGTAGCAGCTGCCGAGAACGTTGCAGCAGATGATGAAGTCGCGGTCCGGGTCGAGGGAGCGCCCGGAACCGAGGAGACCGGGCCACCAGGCATCGACATCCGGCGAGCCGGTGAGGGCGTGGCAGACCACCACGACGTTGTCGGCGGTGGCCGAAAGCCGGCCCCAGCTTCGGTAGGCGATCCGAGCCTCCGGTAGGATCTCGCCGCTTTCGAGCTCGAAGTCGCCGAGCTCGTGGATGACGGTTCCGATCACGGTGGGTTGGGCGGCGGCGCTCATGCGGCGGCCTCCTCGATCCGGCTGAATGCCTGCTCGAAGTCGGCCAGGATGTCCTGGATGTGCTCGATTCCCACCGAGACCCGAATGAGGTCCGGGCTCACGCCGGACGCCAGTTGCTCCTCATCGGTGAGCTGCTGATGAGTTGTGCTCGCGGGGTGGATGACCAGGGACTTGGAATCGCCGACGTTGGCCAGATGCGAGGCCAGCCGGAGTGAGTCGATGAAGCCGCGACCGGCGGCCTCGCCGCCGCGGATGCCGAAGGTGAGTACGCAGCCGAATCCGTTGTGCAGATAGCGTCGAGC
Organism: uncultured Acidobacteriota bacterium; assembly: GCA_963704125.1. Lineage (GTDB taxonomy): Bacteria > Acidobacteriota > Thermoanaerobaculia > Thermoanaerobaculales > Sulfomarinibacteraceae > JAHECW01. Next base: position 131,321 of record CAVPHA010000013.1, read on the forward strand.
TCGGTGGTGCCAGGCGTGGCTCTCGAGACCCGGGTAGGAAACCCACGAGATGCTGGGGTGACCTTCGAGCCAGCGGGCGAGCTCGAGGGCGTTGGCGGCCTGGCGCTCGACGCGAAGGGAGAGGGTCTCGAGCCCCTGGAGCAGCAGAAAGGAGTTGAAGGGGCTCTGGCAGGGGCCGAGATCGCGGAGACCCTCGACCCGTGCGCGGATGATGAAGGCGATGTTGCCGTGCGGACTGCCCGGCCCGAAGGCGTCGGCGAAGACCAGCCCGTGGTAGCCGGGCGAGGGCTCGGTGAAGGAGGGGAACCGACCGCTCGACCAGTCGAAGTTGCCCGAGTCGATGATGACGCCGCCGATGGAGGTGCCGTGACCGCCGATCCACTTGGTCGCCGATTCGACCACGATGTCGGCGCCGTGCTCGATGGGCCGGCAGAGATAGCCGCAGCAGCCGAAGGTGTTGTCCACCACCAACGGGATCCCGTGGGCGTGAGCGAGATCGGCGAGGCCTTCGAGATCGGGGATGTTGAACCGCGGGTTGCCGATGGTCTCGACGTAGAGGGCCTTGGTGTTTTGCCGTGATCGCCTGGGCAAAGGCCGCCGGCTCGTCGCCATCGACAAAGTCGACCGCGATACCGAGTCTGGGGAGCGAGATTTTGAGTTGGTTGTAGGTGCCGCCGTAGAGATTCTGGGTGGCGACGATGTGGTCGCCGGCCTCGCACAGGGTCGTCAGCGCGAGGAGCTGGGCCGCCTGGCCGCTCGATGTGGCGAGGGCCGCGATCCCGCCCTCGAGCGCCGCGACCCGTTGCTCGAAGACATCGGTGGTGGGGTTGGAAAGGCGGGTGTAGATGTTGCCGAACTCGGCGAGGGCGAAGAGGCGGGCGCCGTGGGCGGTGTCGTCAAAGGTGTAGGAAGTGGTCTGGTAGATCGGCACGGCGCGGGCGTTGGTGCCCGGAGCGGGCGCTTGGCCGGCGTGGAGTTGGAGGGTTTCAAAGCGGTAGTCGTTGGTGTGGTCGGACATGTGGTTCTCCCGTTTTTCGTGCTCGTTGGTCGATCGGTCGAATGGCTGAGCTTGGAGATCCACATTCGCATTCGCATGGTCGTTGCCTCGTTCATCGCTGCCTCCTTCGTGTTCGGCCACAAAAAAACCCGCAGCGCGATGCTGCGGGTTTGGAGCTTTGTGGCGGTTGTTGCTAGATCGGGCTGACCGCGAGGCTCCTCACCCACAGCTTGCGCATCGACATGCGCATGATCATGGCCATGGTGGGAAGCGTCGCGTTCTTCATCGAGGTGAGTTGTACTTCAAGGTCGGTGGGGTGTCAAGTGAACGTGCCGAGCACCGCCCCGTTGAACCACGAGGGCGCAAGGGGAGCGAGGCCATCGCAGCCATCGCACGGAGGAACCGCAGACAACGCAGATATGCGCAGATCCATCGCACCATCGCAAACACGAAGACGCGAAGACTCAAAGACTTCACGAAGGCATCGCAATTGAGAGCAGATGGGGCGTGGCTTGAAGGGTGTCAGAATCCGTGGAGGCGCGTTCGAGACCGGAAAGGTACTGAAGGTGGGCCCAGGCCCACCCGACGGGCAGGCTGGAAGCCCGCCCCACAATCGTCGCAGTCAGTTCTTTGGGTTGAGCAACCGCCAGGTCATGGCGCGGACGTCATCGAAAAGTTCGAGAGCTGATTCGGCTTTGTGTCGGTTGATTGCGCCTGTCTGGGCGAGAAGGCGGAGATGGGTGTCGACCTCTTTCGCGGAACCGTAGGCGATGCGCCAGTGGTGCAACCGATCTCTCCGGATCTGCCGTGCCCTTCGGCGAGGTTGGCGGGAACCGAGGCCGCCGACCGAATGACCTGATCGGCAAGACTCTTGAGTGGAGCCGGTACCCGCATCACGAGAGAGATTGCCTCAGCCGCTGCTTCGATCGCCTTTTCGGCGGCGATGAGGTTGTTCTTCGGGAGCGCGTTGTTCATGGTTACCTCCGGGTCGTTCATGCTCTCGCCCCAGTCGATGGGGTCTCCGGGGTCAAGGGGTCGCCCGCCGCGGGCGATACATTTCACCCCTTGACTCCGGAGATCCCATCGACTACACGCCCTCAAGAACGACCCGGAGGTGATCATGAACATCGGGGCCAGGAGGGCGCATCGATCGCTGATGACTGCCGCTGATTCCCGCCGCTGATCGCTGCCCCGGACGCTGCCCCGGACGCTGCCCCGGATGACCCTACCCGGTCCGCTCGGCGATCTCCAGCAACGCTTCGAGCCCCCCGAGGGCGATCCCGATGTTGATCGCCGGGCACCTCCGGTTCGCGAACGTTGATTCGTGATCAGCGTCGCGCCGGGCCGACGCGCGAGCTGCTCGGAGGTCATGCGGACGGTGGGCACGGCGGTCCCGGCGCCGATCTCGACGATGGCGAGCCGAGCGCCGCCGAGGTCGCCGACCCAGTCGGCGAATCGCCGCTCCTGGGCGTCGGTGCGATCGGGCAGCCAGCCCCAGTCGCCGAACATGAGGACGTTGGGGCGGGCCAGGCTGCCGCATCGCGGACAGCAAGGCAGGGGAGGAACGGCGCGGAATGTCTCGTCGTCGACCATGACCTCGAACGGATCCGCACGGGTGATCTCGCCGCAGTGATTGAGGCACTGGAGGTGGTGGATCGAGCCGTGGCACTCGAGGATGCGGTCGCCTTCGAAACCGGCCCTTTGAAACTGGCCGTCGACGTTGGAGGTGAAGACGAAGGAGCCGTTCGCGCAGCGCTCGCTCCACTCGCGAAGGATGCGGAACCCGTCGTGCGGCTCGGTGGAACGGTAGAGCCCGAGCCGGTGGCCGTAGAACCCCCAGGCAAGCTCGGGGTCTCGTTTGAACCAGAGCGGATTGGCCATGTCGTAGAAGCTGATGCCGAGGCGTTTCAGCGGTGGATAGGCGCGCCAGAAACCCTCGTTGCCGCGGAAGTCCGGCAGCCCGGAATCGACACCGATGCCGGCGCCGGCGGTGACCAGGAGCGCTTCGGCGTCTCGTGATCGCTTCGGTTGCGCGGTCAAGCATGACCTCGAGTTCAGATTCCATGGTGTGATCTTACCCGTAACCGTAACCGTAACCGTAACCGTAACCGTATCCGATCCCGATCCCGTGCCCGATGGCCGCTGCCCCGGACTCGGCTTCGGTTACGGTTTCGGACGCTGCCTCGGCCGCTGCCTCGGACGCTGACGCTGCCCCGGTCCCTGATGCGGACGCTGCGAGCCGGTTCTTTCGGCTCCGGCCTTCTGGACCGCCCGTGGCGGCCCAGCGTTGCGCCATAAGCGTGGTCGTTTAGTGGTAGCGGGGAGGGCGTCGACCACGCTGATGACGCAAGCGGCGGCCTCCATCGTGGCCGGAAGAACAGACCTCGAGGCAATACCCGAGGGAGCCCGGTAGCGCCATTGTGCGAAACGCGTCGCTGAGCCGGATGGTCGATCCTGCACAATGGCGTACCCGGCACCCCGCCGCACGCCCTCATTCCGTGTTCTTGCGAGGTCTGCGCCAAGCCGGATCGCTGTCCTTGTGAGAACGCGGGACAGGTGCCTGGCATCCGACGATTCGTCCGACGAATCGTCGCGTGCCTGCGCACCTCTCCCATGGCGCTGCTCGAGGCGGATTACTTCAGCTTGAAATCGACGGTCACGATGTAACTCACCGCCACCGGTTCGCCTGCCAGGGTTGCCGGCTCGAAGGTCCACTGCTCGAAGGCCTCGGTGGCAGCCACCGAGAGCTCTTCGGCGGGGCTTTCCTTGATCGCCACATCTCTCACTTCGCCGTTTTGGCCGATGACGAGTTCGGCCACCACGAGGACCGCTGATGCCCTGCTTACGCATCTCGGGTGGGTACTTCGGCGGCGCCTTCTCGAGCGCCTTCGGCGGCTCGATACCACCGCCTTCGACATACTTGTGGACGGTGGTGTTGAAGACCTCGATGGCCGGTGGCGCGGGAGGAGATGCGCCGGCCGGTGGCGCGGGGGAAGCTCCTTCTGTCGGCGGTGCCGGAGGAGATGCGCTGACCGCTCTGGCGGGTGCCAGTGTCGCGCTGCCGGGTTTCCGGATGATGATCTGATTCCCGTTTCGCTCCCACTCGAGACCCTGATCCTGAACGATGGAGAACAACGCGCCGTCCCACGGCACCTGATCCACGGTCATGGTGACTGTTCCGGTGATCCCCGGCTCGACCAGGATTTCGAAACCGGAGATCTTGGCGAAGGTCGCGAGGACATCGTTGAGATCCGCATCTTCGATCGCAAGGGTGACGGGTTCGCCGCTGTAATCGCGTTCCTCGGGCTGCGCGGTGAGCATCGGGGTGACGGCAACCGCGGCGACGAGGATGAACGCGGCAGCGATCTTGGTGGTGAGGGAGAGCCTGCGGGAATGATGGTTGCTCATGATCATGCGGATCCTGCCTTTCATCTGGCACAGATCGGCCATGGCGCGGGCGGGCGAACCGAGGGGAGCCGTCGGCCCGAGAGGAAACGAGCGGTCTCGACGAGGCAGTCGGCGTAGGCCCGACGGTGATTTGGAAGAAGCTGCGGCGACGCGCTGATCGCAGCACAGCTCCTGGGCTCGCCGGAGACGCGCGGGTCGCCCACCAGGCGATCGGGTTCCACCAGAAGATCGCGAGCGCAGCGAGCTCGAGGTGGCGGACCCAGTGATCGCGCCGGCTGAGGTGGGCGAGCTCGTGGGCGAGCAGGGTGTCGGTCTGCGTTCGGGTCGAGGCGAGTGAGGAGCTCGGCGGGGAGGATCAGACGCACCGAACCGAGAAACGCCCACAGCATCGGTGGAACCCGATCTTCGACCTACGACCGTGGGAGGAGCGTGACGCAGGCCCAATCGCGCGACAGAGGTCCGCGACCCGGCTGCCGAGCGTGTCGGGCGCCGGTTCACTCGCGACGAGGATCTGACGAAGGTGATTCGATTGGGCGATGGCGAAACCGACCACCACCAGCGCTCCGGCCGCCCAGACGAGGGCGATGGCGGCTCGCGGGTCAGCGAGAAGCCCGAATCCGTCGAGGGCAACGGCGCCGCCGCTCACCGCGACGACGGCAGCGCCCGGTCGCCCGCAGCCGAGCGGCCGAAGTCCGGGATCGGCAGATCGACGGCGAAAATCGGCGGGGCGAGGAGCCGGAGCAGGACGACCAGCCAGAGGGCGTACCACAGGGCCGGGCGCGGGTGAACCGCGCGATGGTCGCCGCGGCCACGGCCAGGATCGCCGCGGTCAGTGCGTTGGTCAGGCCGAAGTTGAGAAGAGCTTCCATCTCAGGCGTCCTCTCTCGGTGCGCCGGAATCACCGGCGTCGAGCTGATCGATGAGTTCACGAAGCGCGTCAGACCTCGTCGGGCCGGAGGTCGGCGTTGTCGACGAGGTGGGTGAGCAGGGGCGCCATGGCGCCGTCGAAGAGGGCGTCGGCGGTGGCGCGCAGGCGACGGCCGGCGAGCTCGGCGCGGCTGACCGAGGCACGATAGCGGTTGACGCGTCCGTCCTTCTCGCGGTCGACGAAGCCCTTGCTCTGGAGCCGGTCGAGGAGGCTCTGCACCGTGGCGTAGTGGGCGTGACCGCCATCGGGGTAGAGCGCGTCGGTCAGTTCGCGGATGGTGGCCTCATCGCGCCGCCAGAGCTGCCGCAGAACCTCGAGCTCGGTGTCGGTGATCTCGTGTCCGTTCCGGCTCATGACGACTCCTCAGGCGGTTTGCCTGAGATCAATCTAAGGCAAGTTGCCTGAGTTGTCAACCCTTGTTCGGGACGGAGCCCGGAACAAGGAGGTATTAGGTAGTTAGGTATGAGGCATCGCATCTGAGCCGGTTGGTCAGTTGAAACCTCAGCTGTCGTGGTGGGGAGGGTGTAAAACCCTCCGCTACGGTACGTTCCACAGAATTCGTAGCGGCGGGTTTTATACCCGCCCTTGAGCGGTCTTGGTTTTTGCACGAGGCTGAAGCGAGAGCCCATCGCAGATTCGTTCGTCGACCTTCTGAGCATCTGTGATGAACCTAATACCTAATACCTAATACCTATTTTTCACCCATGAACGGATACCCGAAGTGCTTCGGCGGCACGAAGGTCTCCTTGATGGTCCGCTGGGAGGTCCAGCGGATGAGGTTGAGGTACGAGCCGGCCTTGTCGTTGGTGCCGGAGGCCCGCGAGCCGCCGAAGGGCTGCTGGCCGACCACCGCGCCGGTGGGCTTGTCGTTGATGTAGAAGTTGCCTGCCGCGTGGCGTAGTGCCGCCGCCATCTTGATCGCCGCGAGCCGGTCGTCGGCGAAGATCGCGCCGGTGAGGGCGTAGGGGCTCGTCGTGTCGCACAGCTCCAGGGTCTCGTCGAAAGCGGCATCGTCGTAGACGAAGATCGTCAGCACGGGGCCGAAGATCTCCTCCTCCATGAGCTTGAAGCGGGGATCGGTGGTCTGGACCACGGTGGGGTTGACGTAGTAGCCCTCCGAGTCGTCATAGGTGCCGCCGATGAGGATCTCGGCGTCGGACGATGTTCTTGGCGTACTCGATGTAGCCGACGTGGTCGTCGAACGCGCCCTTGTCGATGACCGCGTTGAAGAAGTTGCGGAAGTCGGTGGGCGGACCGATCCTGATCTCGTCGATCTGACCGAGCATGAGCTCCTTGGTTTTGGCCCAGATCGACTTCGGGATGTAGGCGCGCGATGCGGCCGAGCACTTCTGGCCCTGGTACTCGAAGGCGCCGCGGACCAGCGCGGTGGCCAGCGCCTCGACATCGGCCGATGGGTGGGCAAAGACGAAGTCCTTGCCGCCGGTCTCGCCGACGATCCGCGGGTAGGTCTTGTAGTTGGCGATGTTGTTGCCGACGGTCCGCCACATGTCGTGGAAGACCGCGGTGGAGCCGGTGAAGTGGACCCCGGCCAGGTGCGGGCTCGCCATGACCGGGTTACCCACCTGGCCGCCCGAACCGGGGACGAAATTGATCACTCCGTCGGGGAAGCCGGCGGCCTTGAAAAGCTGCATGAGCTGCCAGGCGGTGAAGACCGCCGACGAGGCGGGCTTCCACAGCACGGTGTTGCCCATGAGCGCCGGCGCCGTCGGCAGGTTGCCGGCGATGGAGGCGAAGTTGAACGGCGTCACCGCAAAGACAAAGCCCTCGAGGGCGCGGTACTCGACATAGTCCCAGTAGCCTTGAGCGGATTCGGGCTGCTGCGAGTAGATAAAGCGTTGGTAGTGCGGGTTGAAGCGCCAGAAGTCGATGAGCTCGCAGGCGGCGTCGATCTCGGCCTGAAAGACGGTCTTCGACTGGTTGAGCATGCAGGCCGCGTTGAGGGTGTCGCGCCACGGACCCTGGAGCAGCTCGGCAGCCTTGAGCATGACCGCGGCGCGGTGTTCCCAGGGAACCTCGGACCACTCGCGCCAGGCCTTCTGCGACGCCTCGATGGCCTGTTTGACCTCGGCCTCGCCGGCCTTGTGGTAGGTGGCGAGGACGTGGCCGTGATCGTGTGGGCAGACCGCGGTCGCGGTGTTACCGGTGCGAATTTCCTTGCCGCCGATGATGAGCGGGATCTCGATCTCTTCGGCGAGCATTTCTTTGAGCTTCGCCTTGAGCGGCGCCTTCTCGGGCGAGGCGGGACCGTAGGAGCGGACGGGTTCGTTGACCGGGGGTGGGATCGGGACGATTCCGTTGGGCATGTCTACCTCCAGCGGTCGTGGATTCTACGGGGTTGAGGTACGACCGGATGGGCATCCTATCCGCGAGAGCCTCGGTCCGCAAGTTCAATCCATGCCTTCGTCCACCGGACAAAGTCATGGATCGGGTTGTAGACTGTTCTATCAATGAAGGACTTCATCTACCTGGATTACAACGCGACCACGCCCACCGATCCTCGGGTGGCCGAGGCCATGACGCCGTACCTGACCGGTTTCTTCGGCAACCCGTCTTCGGGCCACCGCTTCGGCCGCGAGGCCAAGGCCGCCGTGGAGTCGGCGCGGACTCAGGTTGCATCCTGCCTCGGCTGCGGCGCCGACGAGATCGTCTTCACCTCGGGCGGTTCGGAGTCCGACAACCTCGCCCTGCGCGGCGTGGTGGCGGCGCGCGGCGGCGGCCACGTCGTGATTTCCGCGGTCGAGCACCCGGCGGTCCTCGAGGTCGCCCTGGCCATGGAGATGGAGGGCCTCATCCGCCTCTCCGTCGTCGGTGTCGACCGTCACTGCCGGGTCGATCCGGCCGAGATCGAGGCCCTCCTCGCCGACGACACCGTGCTGGTGTCGCTCATGCTCGCCAACAACGAGGTCGGCACCCTCCAGCCGGTCGCCGAGATCGCCGCGCTCTGCCGCGACCGCGGGGTGCTCGTCCACACCGACGCCGCCCAGGCCGTCGGCAAGATCCCGGTCGATGTCAAGACGCTCGGCGTCGATCTGCTCACCGTCGCCGGCCACAAGCTCTATGCCCCCAAGGGCATCGGCGCGCTCTATCTCCGCTCCGGGGTCGAGATCGAGCCGCTCATCCGCGGCGCCGGCCACGAACGGCGGCTCCGAGCCGGCACCGAGAACATCCTCGAGATGGTCGGCCTCGGCGCCGCCTGCGCCCTGGTGCGGGACGAGCCGCCGACTGAGCATCATCGGCTCGCCTCGCTCCGCGACCGTCTTCGCAACCGGCTCTCAGCCGGGGTCGAGGGTCTCATCGAGCATGCCGCCGGCGCCGAGCGTCTGCCCAACACCTTGAGCATCAGCCTTCCCGGAGCCCACGCCGGTGATCTCCTCGCGACCGTCGGCGACGAGCTCGCGGCCTCGGCCGGCGCCGCCTGCCACGGCCTCAAGATCCAGGTCTCGCACGTCCTCGCCGCCATGGGTGTCACCACCGAGGTCGCCCTCGGCACCGTCAGATTCTCGGTGGGGCGGTTCAGTACCGAGGACGAGGTCGATCGCGGCGCGGCGATCATCCTCGAGGCGATGAGAGCCTGAGGGCTGCCTCTACCGGGTCGACGTGGCCGATGAGGGTCAGTCGGCGCGACAGCAGGCAGCGTGAAAAATGGTGGCGTAGAGCTCGGCGGCGCGGTGCACTTCGGCCAGTTCGACGTGCTCGGTCGGAGTGTGAGCCACTTCCAGGCGGCCGGGCCCGCAAACGACCGGGGCGGTGCCCCGGGGAAAGAGCGGGCTGGCGTCGGAGTGGGAGCGGAAGCTGCCGGGCGCGAACGGCCGGCCGAGTTCGGCGAAGGCCGAGCGCATCGGGGCGAGGGCGGGGTTGGAGGGATCCAGCGCATAGCCGCGGGCCGCGTAGAGCTGGGTCGCGTTGAGTTCGCAGCCGGGGTGACTCTCGAGAGAGAACCGTCGCGCCTGGTCGATGACGTCGTGGATCACCGCCGGGTCGAGGCTCGGCGCGAAGTGAACGTCGAGGGAGGCCCGGCAGCGTTCGGCCACCGCGAACATTTCGCCGCCGCCCTGGATCGAGCGCGGGTTGAAGGCGATGCGTTCCGGTTCGTCGAGGCGGCGACGGGCGTCGAGGATGCCGAGCATCCAGTCGAGCATGGAGTGGATGGCGCTGCTGCCGACCTCGGGAACGGCGGCGTGGGCGCGGGCGCCGGCAGCCGTCAGCTCACACTCGACGTAGCCGTAGTGCTCCAGGCAGGGGATGAGCGCTGTCGGCTCGCCGACCACGGTCAGCGGGGCGGAGACTTCGTCGGTGAGCGCGGCGGCGCCGTCGCCGTACTCCTCCTCGCCGACAACGAGGGCGATGCACAACCCTCGATGCAGCTCGGCGCCGGAGCCGAGCAGAGCGAGCAGCGCTTCCAGGGCCGCGGCGCAGCCCGATTTCATGTCCGCTGAGCCGAGACCGTAGAGCAACCCGTCCTCGATCCGCGCACAGGGGTGATCTTCGTCCACTGCAACGACGGTGTCGACGTGACCGAGCCAGAGCAGCCCCAGCGGATCGGGACCCACCCGGATGATGAGGTTGGCGCGGCTCGCGCCGCCGGTGTCGGCGCCGCCCGCCACCGGCTGCCGCTGGTAGGAGACGCCGGCGTCCTCGAGGAACCGGGCGAAGACCCGGGTCGCCGGCTCCTCCGCGAAGGGCGGACTGTAGTTGTTGACCGCGTCCTCGAGCAGAGCGTCCAGACGGTCGCGGCGGATCCGTTTGCGGATCGATTGCGCGTCCACCGTTCAGCTCTCCTCGTGCCCGTTGCGAAGGTTCAGATACTCGGGGTGGGTGGTCAGGTTCAGCGACAGGTAGACGTGCGGCCGCTCGTGGTTGAACCCGACGCGCCGGAACAGCGCCACTGCGCCGTGGTTGTCGGCCTCGGTGTCGACCAGCACCATCCGCACCCCGGCGTTGATGAAGCGAAGAGTGAGGGCGTCGATGAGTTTGCGTCCGAGCCCCTGGCGGGTCTGTTTCGGGTCGACTCCGAGCCACAGCAGGTAGCCGTAGGTCCAGGGTTCGCCGCGCTTTTCAATGACGGAACCGAGGGCGAAGCCGACGATGGCGGTGTCGCGGTCGGCGACCAGGCAGTGGGTTCGTTCGTTGGCGTACAGCGACACGACCTCGTACTCGTCCCAGGTCCGGTACAGGGTCGGCCAGCGGTCGGCCGTGAAGAGCTCTTGGCCGAGCCTGAAGGTCGGCGCCACGTCGGCAAGCTCCATCTGCCGGATCTCGACGTTGTTCGGGTGGTCGTTGCCGTTCAAGGGGTGGTCCTTTCTCACGGACGCTCGCCGGTCGCATGGTACATCAACGGCGACAGTGCTGCGTATACTGCCCCCATGCCCTCACGCTGTCCCTGGTGCCTCGAACCTCTGAGCTTCGGCGAGCGAAGGGGGTCGTCCTGTCCGCACTGCGAACGGCCTCTGACCGGGCCCGGGGGCGAACCTCGAGAGCTCGATCTCCGTTATGACCTGATAGAGGCCCGCCAACGGGCCCGGGTTCAGGAGGTTCTTCAGTGGGGAGTCCCCGCCATCGCAGTCATTGCCGTCGCAGCATCGCTGATGCACGTCGGCGGTGTTCTGCTCGCCCCGCTGGTGGTCCTCGTGCACCTGGTTGTATTGCGGGTCTATGTCGTCCGCCAGGCGCGGCGCTATCTCGGCCCGACGCGGCGCTTATTCACCCGCTGGACAGCGCGATTCGCCTTTTTGTGGTTGGGGCTGCCGGGATACGCCGCCATGGCGGTGCCGTTGGCCGGGATCATGAGCGGCGTCGCCACCTTTGTCGTGCTCACCGAGGTGGTCCATGTCTACACCGGATGGAGTCTCGCCCGGGAGCACTCCGGCCAACCCATGCTCGCCTGGGAAAAGGTGGTGATGGCCACCGCCGCGACCGTCACCCTCGTGGTGATCGTCGGCGTGGTGATCGGTGGAGTGGCGGTCGGCTGGTCGGTGGTCACTCTGATCGACTGGCTGCGACCCGAATGAGGGAGATCTCATGGAAACCTTGATGACCTATATGGCAGCCTTCGGGCTCGCAACCGGCGCCGGCGCCAAGGCCTTTATCCCCATTCTGGCCCTCGGGGCCTTCAGCTACACCCCCTATTTCGAGTTGACGGGTAGGTTTGCGTGGATCGCCGACCCTGTAGTCATGGGCGTTCTCGGTGTCCTGGTGGTGCTCGAAATCGTCGTCGACTCGCACCCCGATCTCGGTCGGTTTTCGGATGTCGTCTCGTACCTGCCGAAGATCGTCGCCGGTTTCATCGGGTTTGCCGCCGTCACCGGGCGGCTCGACCCGGATGTGGCGCAGCTCGGCGCCTCCGGGGTGCTGGGAGGCGGCACCGCGGCCGGGGTCCACTGGTTGCGAAACAAGGTGCGGCAGCCGTTCCGGGATCTCGCCGAGGACACGCACGAGAGCGCCGGCAAGGTGGCGTCGCTCTCCGAGGCCGGGGCGTCGGCCGCGCTTTCCGGCACCGCAATGGTGGTGCCGCCGGTGTCGATGGTCCTGGCCCTCGCTCTGGTGGGCGGTTCGGTCGCGGTCGCGCGCCGGGCCGAAGGCAGGCGGGTGCCGTGCGTCCACTGCGGCGAGCCGATCCGGCCCGGGGCGCTGGTGTGTGTGCACTGTAAGAAGGACCAGTAGGGGGGCGAAGGTATTAGGTATTAGGTTTTAGCCCATCGCAGATTCTATCGTCGACGTTCTGGGCATCTGCGATGAACCTAATTCCTAATACCTAATACCTAATACCTACTTCATACCTAATACCTACTTCTGGCGACCCGCACGAGCTGCACGTCGAACAGGCGGTGGCGGCCGCCTTCACAACAACCTGGCCGTGCTACGATGGGATGTTCACCTTGAGGAGGGTTTGTGGAGTTCAACGTCGGCGACAAAGTGGTCTATCCGAGCCAGGGGGTGTCGGTCGTCGAGAGCATCACCGACGAAGATATGGCGGGATCGATGATGAGCTGCTACACCTTGCGGTTGCTGAGCACGGACTCCAAGGTGGTGGTCCCGGTGACCAACTCGGAGCGGGTCGGGCTGCGCCCGCTGTCCGAGAAACCCGCGGTGACCCGCGCCCTCGAGAGATTGAACGCCACCGACGCCGACGGGGTCGAGGACTGGAAGGACCGCTACCGCGCCAACCTCGAACGCATCAAGACCGGTGAGCTGGACGAAATCGTCGATGTTCTGCGCTGTCTCGCCGAGGTCGCCGGCCGCAAGACCCTGTCTTTCCGCGAGCGCAAGATGTACGACCACGCCAGGCAGCTCCTCGTCGTCGAGGTCTCGGAGGTGGAGGCGCGCGACATCCCCGAGGTCGAAAAGGAAATCGACGACGCCCTCGGTCAACCCATGGAGCAGATCGAGGAGTAGTTAGAAACCGCAAAGCCTCGACGACCGCAAAGCGCCCCATCGAAGAAACACCGCAAAGGCGCGAAGATCGCCAAGCATCACAACCAAGGTCATTGAATGGTCGCAGTGCACAGCACTGCGACCATTCACTTGAGTTTCTTTGCGGTCCTTGCGCCTTCGCGGTTCGATTTGCGATGCTTGGCGTCCTTGGCGTCTTGGCGGTTCAATCCTGCCCGCCGATGGTATCCTCGGGGCGTTCCGAGATCCTGGAGGATGGATGACACGATCGACGTCGAACAGACCCTGGTTTCTTCAGCTCCACGGGCAGGTCGGGATCGCCCTCGTTGCCGGATTCTCGATCGGGGTCGCCGCGCGGTTCCTCGGCCCGTACGGATTTCCCAACCGAGGCCTTCGGCGAGACCGTCGGGGTGGTGGGCGATCTCTTCCTTCGGCTGCTGAAGATGGTCATCATCCCGCTTGATCTTCACCTCGCTGGTCTGCGGCGTCGCCAGCCTCGGTGACGCGCGGAGTGTCGGCCGGGTGGGTCTGAGGACCGTTCTCTACTACACCCTCACCACGACCCTCGCGATTCTCGTCGGGCTGACCCTGGTCAATGTCTTCACACCGGGAAAGTACCTCGACATCGGCAGCTCGGCATCGCTGCCCGAGGGCATTTCTTCGACCTCGCAGAGTCTGTCGCAGTTCCTCCTGCACATGGTTCCCGACAACATCATCGCCGCCATGGCGAATGGTGATGTCCTGCCGGTGATCTTCTTCGCCATCCTCTTCGGTTTGTTTCTGGTTCGGCTCAACGGACCCAATGTCGAAGCCGTACACCGGGTGATGGAGGGCGCGCTCGAGGTCATCCAGGCCCTCACCCTGGGGATCGTCAAGCTGGCGCCCATCGGGATTTTCGCCCTGCTCGCAAGGGAGGTCGTCCGCAGTGGTCCGGAACTGATCATGAAGCTGATGCCGTACTTCGCGACGGTCGGTGGCGCGCTGCTGATCCACGCCTTCGTGACGCTGCCGCTGCTGCTCGTGCTGCTGGCCCGGAGGAACCCACTCGATTACTTCCGCGCGGTGCTGCCGGCCCTCGCGACGGCCTTCTCCACGGCCTCCTCGTCGGCGACCCTCCCGCTGAGTATGGAATGCGCCGAGAAGGAAGCTGGAGTTCCCCGTGGGGTTTCCAGCTTCGTCCTGCCCCTGGGCGCCACCGTCAATATGGACGGGACGGCGTTGTATGAGGCGGTTGCGGCCCTCACCATCGCCCAGATGTACGGCGTCGGGCTGAGCTTCGGCCAGCAGGCGATGGTGCTCCTCACCGCGCTGCTGGCATCGGTCGGGGCGGCGGGGATCCCCATGGCGGGGCTGGTCATGATGGTCGTCGTGCTCGAGGCCGTGGGTCTGCCCATCGAAGGGATCGCCACCATCATCGCGGTGGACCGGGTTCTCGACATGATGCGCACCTCGACCAACGTTTGGAGCGATCTCGTGGGGACCGCGGTCATCGCTCGCTTCGAAGGGAAGACACCGTGAGAACTTTGTCCGTCGTCGTTGCCGTGGCTGTCGTGATCACCGGTGTCTTCGCTCCGCCGGCGGCGGCTCAGGATGCTCGAATCATCGCCGTCATCCATGCCGCGTTGATGACCGAAGGAATCGAGGAGCTCGAGCGCCAAGACGGGCTGATGCGGAAGACTTGGGCCCAGGTCGACGCCGGTGCGGGGGCGATGGTGGATGCTCAGCGCCAGGGAGCGGACCTCGACACCCTGCGGGTCCGGGACGATCAGCTTGTGGAGCTCGAGTCCCAATTGACCATGAGGATCGTCGAGGTCCAGCGGGTTCGGCGTGAGGTCCTCACCAACCTGGCGATCGTTGATGCCGCCGGCGGACTCGGGGCGTCGCCGGCCGAGCAGGCCGGGGTCTTGACGGGACGATGGAATCTGACGGTGCTGCCGGGTCTGAGCGGAACCGCCTTCCTCGTCCAACAGGGCACTCTGGTCAGCGGCACATACGAGCTTTCCGGGGGCTGGACGGGTTCGTTTCGTGGAACGCTCGTGGCGAACAAGGTCCGGCTCGAACGCATCGATTCGCAGCTCGGCTTCGCGGCGGTCTTCTACGGTGAGCTCAACCTGGGCGCCGATCCGATTGTGATCCAGGGTCGCTGGGAAGCCACTCAGTTGGCGACGGGAATGGCCACGGCCGGTGGTTGGCGAGCCGAACAGGTGGAATAGCCCGCCGGTGGACTCGAAGCCGGACTAGAATCCGCTCCGCGATTGTTGCACCCTCGAAGTCGCGTGCGTTGAAGGAGTGTCGTGATGATCAAGAACCCCTGGTTCACCCTGTTGATCGGCCTCATGGTCGGTCTCACCCTTGGTTATATCTTTGCCGAGCGGCAGCCGGTTCCGCCCGCCAAAGCCCTCGGTCTCGGAGCACCGCAGGCGGCCGCTCAAGCTGGGGGCTTGCCCAACGGCCACCCGCCCATCGACGAGGGTGCGGCGGATCCCCAGGTCCAGTTTTTCAAAACCCAGATATCCGAGATTCAGGTGCTCATGGCCCAGAATCCGGGCGATGTCGGGTTGAAGGTGTCGCTGGCCGACGCGTTCTTCGAGTTGGCTCGCGCCACGGGTCAAACCAACCACTGGCAGGAGGCCCGTTCGTGGTATGAACGGGCCCTGGCCGAGGGTCGGGCCGACGATGCCAATGTCCTCACCGATCTCGCCGTGGTTCTGCGCAACATGGGCCAGTTCGACAGGTCACTCGAGCATCTCGATCACGCCATCGCCGTTGAACCGGACCACTGGCAGGCATGGTTCAACAAAGTGATCATCCTCAATTTCGACCTGCACGATCACGATGGCGCCCGTGAGGCGTTTCGCCGCCTCGAGGCCATAGCCGCGACCAACCCGAAGGTCCCCGATCTCACCGGCGTCAGGCAGGAGGTCATGGGTTCGTAAGACCGTTGAAACGGTCGCCCGAGAATCGGATACACTGACTCACGAGGTTTTCGCGAGGTTGCGATTTTCGATCAACCGGGTTGGTGATGCCACGTTTCATTTTTTTCGTGTTGGCCCTCTTCTTCGTGTGGAGGGTGGTGAGCGCGCTCGGAAAGCGGCGATCCGCCGGTGGCCTCGGTGCGGACAGCTACAGCCGGTTTTCCCCCCGCCAACGGCGGCGACGGAGGGATCTCGACGGCGCGACGGAGCAATTGCCGCCGGAAGAGCTGTGCGAGTGTCTGCAGTGTGGGACCTACGTGCCCCGTGGTCGGGCGATTTCCGGCGACGGTGATGCCCTCTTCTGCTCCCGAAGTTGCCGCGACCAATCTCTCGGCAGAAGATCCCATGAGGCGTAACCGCCTCCACGGCCTGCGGATCTCGATCGTGACCGGTGGCGAGGAGTTGACCGAAGCCAAGGTCATCCGGCGGGGGGACGGCAACCTCTCGGCGAGAATCGATGAGCACCTCTTCGTCGTCACCCCGACCGGGATGGACAAGGGGAAGCTCAAGATCGACGACCTGGTCGAAGTCGAGATCGACAGTCAGCGGGTGCCGGAGGGCGCCTCGACCGAGGTCGGATTGCACCGCGCCATCTATGCGAGATTCCCGAGGATCCACGCGGTCGTCCATGCCCACCCCGTCAAGGTCCTCGCCCTGGCCAAGGAAGGCTCCGCGCCCGATCCGAGCCGGCTCCCCAACGGCGGCACCGTGCTCGATCGCGTCTCATGGATCGATGATTTCCCACCCGGAAGCCGTTCGCTGGCCCAGGAGGTCGGGAAGGGGATCGCGTTGGCCCCGGCCGTCGTCCTCGAGGCCCACGGCGCGGTCACCGTCGGCGCCACCGTCGAACAGGCGGTGTTGCGAATGATCCGACTGGAGCGTCTGGCCCTGATGACTCGGGGGCGGTGAGGTGGATCGCGAGGCGAGTCTCTTCTCCAGCGATCCCATGTCATCTCCGCTCGCCGATCGAATGCGGCCGCGTTCCCTCGACGAGATCCTCGGTCAGGATCACCTCGTCGGTCCTGACGGCGTGATTCGAGCCTTCGTCGAACGGCGAGATCTGCCGTCGATGATCTTCTGGGGCCCCCCGGGGTCCGGAAAAACCACCATGGCGCGATTGCTCGCCGACGCCTCGGGGGCCGAGATGGTGACCTTCTCGGCGGTGCTCTCGGGCGTCAAAGAAGCCCGGGCGGTGATGGCAGAGGCGAGTCGCCGGCGGCAGCTCGAAGGCCGGCGGACCGTTCTTTTCGTCGACGAGATCCACCGTTTCAACCGCGCCCAGCAGGATGCGTTCCTCCCCTTTGTCGAGGTCGGTGACATCGTCCTCGTCGGCGCCACGACCGAGAATCCGTCCTTCGAGCTCAACCGCGCGTTGCTGTCCCGGGTCAAGGTCTACATCCTCGAAGCTCTGGGAGAAGAGGATATGAGCCGCCTGCTTGCTCGCGCGCTTCAGGACCGCGAGCGCGGTCTCGGTGAAACCGGCGTCGGCGCGGACGCCGAGGCGCTCGCCATGATCGGGCGCCTCGCCGGCGGCGATGCCCGCCAGGCGCTCAACCACCTCGAGTTGGCGGTCTCGCTGGCCGGCGCCGACAACGCCGGCACCATCGACGCGGCGCTGGTCCAGCGGGTTGCCCAGAGGGCGGTCGCGGTCTACGACAAGGGCCGCGAAGAGCACTTCAACCTGATTTCGGCGCTGCACAAGTCGGTTCGCAACTCCGATGTCGATGCCTCGCTCTACTGGCTCGGCCGGATGCTCGAGGGCGGCGCGGATCCTCGTTTCGTGGTCCGCCGGATGCTCCGGATGGCCTCGGAGGACATCGGAATGGCCGACCCGAGGGCGCTTGAACAGGTGGCTGCGGCGGCCCACGCGGTGGAGCACATGGGGATGCCCGAGTGCGAACTCGCTCTCGCCCAGGCGGCGGTGTACCTCGCCCTGGCGCACAAGTCGAATGCGATCTACAAGGCCTACGGGGCGGTCAAGCGTGAGGTCGGGGAGCGGCCGGGGTTGGCGATTCCCATGGCCATCCGCAACGCACCCACCGGGTTGATGAAGGATGCCGGCTACGGTGAGGGCTATCGCTACGCCCACGATGAGGCGAGCGGAGTGTCGCCGATGCAGTGCCTGCCCGATGAGCTCGAAGGCGTCACCTTCTATCGCCCGACCGAGCGCGGGTGGGAGCAACGCATCGGCGAACGCCTCAAGGAGATCGCCGCGCTGAAGCGGCGCGGCTGACCGCATCTGTTCTTGGCGGTCTTTGCGGTGAAACTGCGGACGTGATGCCTTCGTGTTTTTGAGCTTCCGTGGTTGCGACGTGCGATGGTGCGATGCTTTGCGTCCCTTGCGCCTTTGCGGTTCAACCCTGCGATGGGCCGGCGAGTCGTCGGACTGTGCTACCTTTCGGCCGTGCGCAGACTGTTTCTGATCCCACTCCTGCTGGCCCTCACGGGCTGCGGCTACCACCTGGTCGGAACCGCGACCTATCTTCCGGCGGATCTTCAGACCCTCCACGTCGAGCTCTTCGCCAACCAGACCGCGCGGGCGGATATGGATCAGCGGGTCGGCGAGGCGCTCAATCTCGAGTGGGTGCGCCGGGGACGTTTCGAACTCGTGGACCGTGCCGACGGTGCCGATCTCGTGCTCAGCGGCACCATGACCCGGTTGTCGGTGGTCCCCGTCAGCTTCGACGAGAGCGGACGCGCCACCGAGTACCAGATGACCCTGCTCACCGAAGTTCGGCTCAACGACGTGCGTGGAGAAGATCCGGTGCTTCTGTGGGAGAACAAGGCGTTTTCCCGGCGGACGTCCTACGCCGTCAATGAGGATGCGGTGGATTACTTCGATCGTCAGCGCGCGGCCATGGACGAGCTCTCCACGGACTACGCCCGCGCGCTGGTGAGCGCCGTCCTCGAGGGCTTCTGACCCGCGAATCTGCGAAGGGTCGAGTCCTGACCGCGGCAGGATTGCAGTGATAAGATCCCCCAATGCCCAGCCGATTTCCACCCAATGTCCGCCAGAAGCTCGAACCCGTCCGCCTCTTGGTGCTCGATGTCGACGGTGTCCTCACCGATGGGTCGCTGACCTACTCGGCGAGCGGCGAAGAGCTCAAGACCTTCAACGTTCACGATGGCCTCGGCATCAGGCTCCTGATCGAGTCGGGGATCGAGGTCGGTGTGATCACCGGCCGGTCTTCCGCGGCGGTCTCGAAGCGGTGCTCGGAACTCGGTTTGAAGGAGGAGCTGGTCTTTCTCGGTTCCACAGACAAGGATCGCCGATCTCGACCGGATGCTCGAGGTTCTCGGACTCAAAGATGACCAGATGGCCGCCATGGGCGACGATCTGCCGGATCTGCCCATGCTCGGTCGTGTCGGGTTTTCCTTCTGCCCGGCGGACGCCGTCCCGGATGTCGCCGCCGAGTGTGATCACGTCTGCGGCAAGGACGGCGGCCGGGGCGCCGTGCGGGAGGCGGCCGAAATCCTGCTCAAGACAAAGGGCCGGTGGACGGATCTGGTCGAGGGGTGGTCGGCCTCCGGCCGAGGGCGACGGTGAGGGTCTATCTCGATCTGCTGCAGCACATCCTCGACCACGGCGTGGTCAAGGACGATCGAACCGGGACGGGTACTCTGAGCGTCTTCGGACACCAGATGCGGATCGATCTCCGCGACGGTTTCCCGCTGCTGACGACCAAGAAGCTCCACCTGAGATCCATCATCCACGAGCTGCTGTGGTTTCTCACGGGCGACACGAATCTCCAGTATCTGCACGACAACAAGGTGACGATCTGGGATGAGTGGGCCGACGCCGACGGCAACCTCGGCCCGGTCTACGGCGCCCAGTGGCGGTCGTGGCCGACGCCCGACGGCGGCCCCATCGACCAGATCAGCCGCGCTCATCGACGCCATCCGCACCAACCCCGATTCGCGGCGTCACATCGTCAGCGCCTGGAACGTGGCCGAGCTCGAGAAGATGGCGCTGCCGCCGTGCCACGCGCTCTTCCAGTTCTGGGTCGCCGACGGGGGTCTGAGCTGCCAGCTCTATCAACGGTCCGCCGATGTCTTCCTCGGCGTGCCCTTCAACATCGCCTCCTACGCCCTGCTCACCATGATGGTCGCCCAGGTCTGCGAGTCTCGAAGCCGCGGGAGTTCGTCCACACCTTCGGCGATGTCCACCTCTACCGCAACCACATCGACCAGGCGAAGCTCCAGCTCGAGCGCGCGCCGCGACCGCTGCCGACGATGACGCTGAACCCCGCGATCCGATCGATCTTCGACTTTCGTTTCGAGGACTTCGAACTCACCGACTACGACCCGCACCCGCACATCAAGGCGCCCATCGCGGTCTGAGGGGATCTGATGGTTTCTTTGATCGTCGCCATGTCGTCCAACCGGGTCATCGGCCGCGACGGCGATCTGCCGTGGCATCTGCCCGCCGATCTCCGCCACTTCAAGACAGACCACCATGGGCCACCACCTGATCATCGGCCGCGCGACCTGGGACGAGGTCGGGAAGCCCCTGCCCGGACGAACCATGGTGGTGGTCACCCGCAACCGCGATTTCTCCGCTGACGGCGTGCTGGTCGCTCACTCGGTGGAGGAGGCCCTTGTCTCTGGTGGTCGACGACGACGAGCCCTTCATCGGCGGCGGCGCCGAGATCTACCGACAGGCTCTCGAAGTCGGAGATGGTCGACCGGCTCTACATCACCCGGGTCCACGCCGAGGTCGAGGGCGACACCTTCTTCCCCGCCATCGATCTCGATGGGTGGCTCCTCGCCGATCGGGTCGACCACCCCGCCGATGAGAAGAACGAGTTCGCCTACTCCTTCGAACGATACGACCGCCGATGACGTCTGCGATCCGAGGCGCCGCCGCGGCTGTGCTGCTGGTCGCCACGGCAGCCTGCTCCAGCTCTCGGCCGGCTACCCCGGCTTCGACGATCCCGTCGGGCTGGCCGGTCGCCTACGGCACGGTCACCGTGACCGCTGAGTTCGGCGTTCCTCGCGGCGCGTCACGGCACGAGGGGATCGATCTCGCGGCTCCCGCCGGAACCCCGGTCACGGCCACCGCTGCCGGAAAGGTCGTCTTCGCCGGCAAGGACGGGCGCTACGGCAAGACCGTGGTCATCGACCACGGCGGCGGATACCGGACCCGCTACGCCCACCTCAAGAAGATCGAGACCAAAAAGGGCAAGCGGGTCGAGCGCGGAGACGTCATCGGCCGGGTCGGAAAGAGCGGCAACGCCAGCGGCGCCCACCTGCACTACGAGGTGCTCAAGAACGGCGTGGCGGTGAATCCGCGGGGGTATCTGTAATTCTCAATTTTGAATTCTCAATTCTCAATTTTCAGATGCCCCGCAACGCCCCTCTGAGCATGTGCGATGCAATTGAGAATCAAAAATTCAAAATTTAGAATTCATTTCACCCGCGTCCCCGGCGGGACCTCGTCATCGACCGAGAGCAGGTACGGCTCGCCGTCGATCGAGGCGGCGAGCAGCATTCCGCGCGACTCGACGCCCATGAGCTTGGCGGGCTGGAGATTGGCGACGACGACGATGCGCCGGCCGACGAGCTGCTCGGGCTCGTAGCGTTCGGCGATCCCGGCCACCAGCTGCCGCGGTTGACCCTCGCCGAGATCGACCATGATCTTCATGAGCTTCTTCGACTTGGGCAGACGCTCGGCTTCCATGACGAGACCCACCTTGAGCTGGATCTTGGCGAAGTCGTCGATGGTGACGAGATCTCCCTGGGCGATGGCCTCGGCCTCGGCTTTCTTCTCGTTCTCCTGCTGCGATCTCCTTGAGATAGGCCTTGATGTCGACCCGCGGGAAGAGCGGCTGGGCCTCGCCGAGCTTGGTCCCGGCCGGCAGCCCGCCCCATTTGGTGGCGTCGTCCAGGTCGAGGGGGAGCGTCGCTCGACGCCGAGCTGTGCCCGCAGCTCCGCCGCGATCCCGGGCATGAACGGTTCGGCGAGGATCGAGGCGATCCTGAGCCCCTCGAGAGCGGCGTAGAGGACCGACTCGAGTTCGGCCCGGCCCTCGTCGCCGTTCTTGGCGAGGTTCCAGGGCTGTTTGTCCTGGAGAAAGACGTTGATGGTGGAGAGCAGCTGCCAGGCCGCCTCCAGCGCCCGGTTGGGTTCGAGGGCGTCCATGTGCTGGATGTACTTCTCGACCGCGACGGCGGCGGCTTCGGGAACCGGACCCTCGGTGCGTCGGCGCCGGGACCATGCCGTCGAGGTATTCGGGTCGTCATGGCCGTGGTGCGCGACGCGGTGTTGCCGAGGGAGTTGGCGAGATCGGCGTTGAAGCGCTCGAGGAAGGCCTCGTCGGAGAAGTTGGCGTCCTGACCGAAGGACATCTCGCGCGCCACGAAGTAGCGCAGCGCATCGGCGCCGAAACGGTGGATGAGGTGATCGGGTCGGACCACGTTGCCCACCGATTTCGACATCTTGGCGTCGTCCTGGAGCCACCACCCGTGGCCGAAGACCTGTGTCGGGCAGCGGCAGACCGGCGGACATGAGGAAGGCCGGCCAGTAGACGCAGTGGAAGCGGAGGATGTCCTTGCCGACGAGGTGGAGGCTCGCCGGCCAGAATTCGTCGTACCGGGCTTCGTCATCGCTGCCGAAACCGAGCGCCGAGATGTAGTTGGTCAGGGCGTCGAGCCAGACATAGACCACGTGGTCCTCGTCGCCGGGGTAGGGGACACCCCATTTGAGCGAGGTGCGCGAGATGGACAGATCCTTCAGTCCGCCTTCGACAAAACGGAGGACTTCGTTGTAGCGGCTCTTGGGGCGGATGCACTCGGGGTTGGCGCGGTACCACTCGAGGAGCCGGTCCTGGAACGCCGACAGGCGGAAGAAGTAGCTCGACTCCGACAGCCGTTCCACCGGGTTGCCGCTCTCGGTGTCGACCCCGTCCTTGACCTGGGAGTCGGGGACGAAGGCCTCGTCGCGGGCGTCGTACCAGCCCTCGTACTCACCCTTGTAGATGTCGCCGGCCTCGGTGATGCGCTCGATGATCGCGGCCACGCGCCTTCTTGTGCCGGTCCTCGGAGGTGCGGATGAAGTCGTCGTGGGAGATGTTGAGGAGCTTCCACAGATCGTGGTACCTCGCCACCACCCGGTCGGCGAGCTCGATGGGTCTGGATCCCCTGGGCCGCCGCCGCCTTCTCGATCTTCTGACCGTGCTCGTCGGTGCCGGTCAGAAAATAGACCTTCTTGCCCCTGAGCCGCTGATAGCGGGCGAAGGCGTCGGCCATCACCGTCGTGTAGATGTGGCCGATGTGGGGCATGTCGTTGACATAGTAGATCGGTGTGGTGATGTAAAAGGTGTCGGACACGGTGCCTCCAGGGGGCAAAGGATAGCACCACGCCCAGCGCCGTTCGTCCGCACGGGAGACGGTAGGATGTGGCGGATGAAAGCTCGATCGTGGTGGTGGTGGCCCTACCAGGCTGTGGAAATTCCTGGTGGTGGTTCCGGTGGCGGTGGTGACGACCCTGGTCGGATCCGCCGCGATCGTCGTGCTCATCCCCTTCGTCAATCCGAGCACCCTGAGCCGGGTGATCGCCGGCAGTTGGGCGCGGATCGTGGCCCTGGTCACCCCCATGCCGGTGAAGGTGAGTCGGACGGGAGAACATCGATCCCGACCAGTCCTACGTCGTGGTCTCCAATCACCAGAGCAATATCGACATCATCGTCCTCTACGGCTTGTCTCGGGATCGACTTTCGCTGGGTGATGAAACAGGAGCTGCGATCGGTCCCGGGTCTCGGCGCCGCCTGTGCGGCCTTGGGTCACATCTACATCGATCGCTCGAACCACGAGGCTGCGGTCCGATCCATCAACGACGCCAGGGAGCGGATCACCGGCGGGACATCGGTGATCTTCTTCCCCGAAGGGACGCGCAGCGACGACGGCCGGCTCAAGCGATTCAAAAAGGGCGCCTTTCGTTTTGCCATCGACACCGGTCTTGCCCGATCCTGCCGGTGACCGTGGATGGAGCCTGCGATGTTCTGCCGGCCCGCCGGTTCGATCTCAGACCGGGCCGCGCGCGGTTGGTGATCCACGAACCGATCGCGATGGATGATCTCGCCGCCGCCGATCTGCCGACGCTCAGCGACCGCGTCAGGGAGATCATCGGTTCGGCCCTGCCCGAGGCCGCCGAATCCGACCGAATGACGCGCTTCGCGCGGGCGCTGGCGGTCGGGCTGTGCCTCACCGGTCTGCCGGCGTCGGGGGTCATGGCGCGTCCCTCGCCCGATCTTCTGGTCGAGGCTCCCCCGGCCCTCGCCGCGGTTGCCGATGAGGTTCGGGTCATCGGCGGCGGGGATTTCTCCGGCGCCCTGCTCATGACCGGACTCATGGGATTCACCTCGCCCATCCGGGTCGTCCTCGCGCCGGAGGACAGCGCCGTCGCGCGCCAGACGCCGGCCTGGGTGAGCGGGTTCGCCGACGGCGATTCGCGAACCATCGTGCTCTTTCCCGGATCGGGTTTCACGCTATCCGGACGACAGCCTGCGAACCCTGGTCCACCACGAGGTCACGCACGTTCTGGTGGCGGAGGCGGCGCGGGGCCGGCCGGTTCCACGCTGGTTCAACGAGGGCGTCGCGACCGTCGCCGCGCGCGAGTGGGGGATCGAGGATCGCGCCCGGTATGCCGCCGCGGTGGTCGGCCGCGGGCCGCGGACCACCGATGCGCTCGATCAGGGTTTTGCCGAGGGTGGACGGCGGGTGACCCGGTCGTACGCGCTCTCCGGCGCCTTTGTCCGTTGGCTGCGGGTGGAGTACGGCGAGTTCGTGACCGCGAGGATTCTCGAGCTGCTCGGTCGGGACATGTCGTTCAGAGAGGCCTTTGTGCGCGCCACCGGCGACACCCTCGAGCGAGCCGAGCACCGGTTCTTCGTCCGCGAGGCCCTGTGGCACACCTGGGTCCCGTTTCTGACCTCGTCCGGGGTTCTCTGGGCGGCTATCACCGCCCTCGCCATCGTCGCCATCCGCCGCCGGAGAACCAAGAGCGCCGCCATGAAGGAGCGGTGGGAGGCGGAAGAGGAGTTGGCAGGCGCTTCGCAACCCGACCGGAGACTCCGCCGCCCCTCGATTTCACACGAAGGAAGTCGCTCGATGATGTCGATGACGACCCGGTGAATTGACGCGGACACGAGGAGTCGACAGTCGACAGTCTACAGTCGACAGCTGACCGTCCCATCGCAGAAATCTCTTGGCTTGCGTGGCTGTGGGTTCCCGGATAAGTCCTGCACGTCGGGGCGCCGTCTTCGAAACACAGGGAACACGGGGAACCATGGAGATTCCACGGGGTACGGTCATTCTGAGTCTGCAGGGCCCTTCGGGCCGACAATGTTGGGAATGACTTCGGGTCTGCGCCGTTGGCCATCGCTATCGCTATCGCAATCGACGAGACACGATCGATCGGGATGTCTCGCAGGTCGCAGGAATGATCGATGTTCAAGGTCGGAGGGGGCCCGAGTCAATATTGTGATGCTTGGTGGAACCTTCGTGGCTCGTTGTGTTCTTTGTGTTTCAAAAATGCGCGCACACGGATCTGCCAAATGACAGGGTGTCACGATTTTCTGCTTGGCATCCGCTCGGCAAGCGCGATCAAGGAAAGCTGTCAACTGTCGACTGTCGACCTACCCGAATCGGGTCTGCGACCTCATCACCGCCGCCCGCACCGCGGACAGCATCTGCTTGCGTTCGAGATCGTTGGGCTCCGGTCCGCTGGCTGGTGATCATGGGCTGTCCCTGCTCTTCGCACGTCCGCTGGTGGACGTTGAAGAGCTGGTCGAGGAGATCCGGCGCCACGTGCTTGGCCTGCTGGTAGATGGCGCTCGTGTTCTCGGGAGGACTGAAGCCGCCGTAGGCGACATTCGACGAGCTGACCTTCTGGTGGAGCTTGTCGCTGATGGTCCGGCGGAGGCTCTCGAGCAGTCTGAGTCGTCGTGATCTGGCGCTTCCCATCGTCGTCATCTCCCGCTTTCTCCGGCTCGAGGAGTGGGTGCCGGTACGGTTGCGGTTGACATTGAGCCTGCCATCTTCTCCGCCGGTCCTCGGGACCGACGACCCGGGCTCCCTCGCAGACCTTGCGGCGAAACCTGGTGAGAATGGCCCTCTGGCTGTATCTTCATCTCTGGCCTAGGATGGCCCACCACCGGATGCGGCGCTGTGCCCGGGGTCACAATCGCCAGCCCGGTTTCGGGCGGGATTCGAACCGAGGAACCAGGCTCGTGGCCGGGCGGGTTTTCTCATCACGGGCGCGAAGATGTGTTTGCAGGCCGTTGAGCCCGTCGGGATGACGCACTTTCGGGTGAATGTGCCGTCGGCCGCGTCGAAAACTGTTGAGAAAGGATGAACTCTTGTCGAGGTATGCGTAGAACGAGTGAGCGAGATGACGAAAGATAACTGGTTTGCCCGAGCCGAGCGGTTTGTCCGCGACTACACCGGCGGTGTCGGTGCGGGGGATCTGCGGCGTCTCTTCGATCGCGATGCCGCCCATGCATTCGGGGTCGTGACCAGAGAGCACGAGGGCGCCGAACCGAAGGGCAAGGTCGGGCGGTTCTTCTACCGGGCGAAGATCCTGTTCCTCGGTCTGTCGTTCAAACTGTCGCCGCCACGGCGGGTGCTCTTCGGAATCAGCATCATCCTCTCGCTCCTCGCGCTGCAGAACTTCGATCTCGGCGATGAGGGCCGGCGGGCAGTTCGTCCTCTTCCATCTCATCGGCATCGCCGGTCTTGTCTTTCTCATCCTTCTCGAACTCGCCGATCGGATCGTGGTTCGCGACGAGCTCGAGGTCGCGCGGGAACTGCAGCACGATCTCCTGCCCAAGGATCCGCCGGAGGTGGGGGACTGGGAGTTCGTCTTTCTCCTACCGGACCGCCAACACCATCGGCGGCGACTACTACGATTTCATCCCTCTCGAGGATGGCAGGCTGGCGGTGGTCGTCGGTGATGCGAGCGGGCACGGCATCGCGGCCGGACTTCTCATGGCCATCGCCAGCTCGGCGCTCAAGCTCGCCATCGATGTCGATCCGACGCCGGCCTCGGTGGCGCGTTTCGTCAACCGCGCGCTGTGCCGGAGCGGGACCAATCGAGCTTTCATGACTCTCTTCTACGGTCTGCTGGATCCGGCGACGGGGCGGATGGACTACGTGGTTTCGGGTCATCCCTATCCCATGCTTCGCCGCAGCCGACGGCGAGATCATCGAACTCGGCGAGGGTGGGCTGCCGCTCGGGATTCGCAGACGACCTGTCCTCGCCGACCGGTGAGATCACGATCGAGCGGGGCGATCAGCTCCTGCTCCACACCGATGGAATCGCCGAGACCCTCGACCCGACGGGGGACGACTACGGCTATGATCGGCTTCGCCGGTCGCTGGAGTTCGGCGGATCGTCCACGGCCATCCACGATCGGATCGTCCGCGAGGTGGTGTCCTTCCAGGGCGACGCGGCGACCCTCGACGACCGCAGCCTCGTCGTCGTGTCGCGGGCGGTCGAGCTGCCGCCGGTTCCGGGAGTCTGACTGATCGCATTGTGGTGCGGGCGTCCCGCCCGCAGATCAGCATCCGGAACAGCCGGGCCGAGTAGGGCTCTCGTTTCTTCAGAGTTGTAGGCGGGTCGTCGACGACCCGCGACCAATCCGCTGAGGGAACGCATGGCGATCCTGCGGAGTCTGGCTCCAAGGGTGATGACGATGTTCAGAATCGGCACTGTCCGCCGACAGAACCAGCGTCCCGGGCATCCAGCGAGCAGCGCACTCAGCTGCGATCAGCGGCAGCAGGCGTGCATGGCCTGGGCGCCACTCACGATCTCCAGATCGGCCATTGCCGGTCTCGGAGCACCCGCCACCACGAAGTCCTGACAGCCCTCAAATCCGACGCTGCTCGCCCACTCTCAAATGCGATGTCTTCGCGCCGTCTTCGCGTCTTCGCGACGTGGTTGCGACGCACCTCTTGCGATCCCTTGCGCCCTCGCGGTTCGACTCTGCGATGCTCCGCATCCAGCATCCAGCATCGAACACAAAAAAGCCCGGGCATTAGCCCGGGCTTGATTGTGTTCTGCGATGCGCTGCTTACGAAGCGGTCTTGTCGCCGGGAACCGAGGTCGGCCGAGGCCTGCATGGCCGTGTCGTAGGCGGCCTGCGAGGTCTTGGCGCAGCTGGTCTTTTCGATAGGTCTCGTCGTAGGCGGCCTGGGCCACGGCGTGGCGGGCGGCGCTGGCGGCGGTCTTCGAGCAGCCGGTGTCGGCGAGGACCGTGTCGTAGGCGGCCTTGGCGGCGGTCTTGCGAGCAGTGCGAGCCGTCGTAAGCCTTGACGTAGGTGCTGCTCGGCGAGGGCGTTCACATAGGCGGCCTTGGCGGTCTTCTCGCAGCCGCTCTCGGCGAGGGTGGCGTCGTAGGCGGCCTTGGCGGCGGTCTTGGAGCAGGAGGAACCCTCGTTGCTCGCGGTCTTGACGGCGCTCTTGTCGCAGCCGGCGCCGTCGTTGCTCGCGGTCTTCACGGCGGTCTTGTCGCAACCGGCGCCGTCGTTGCTTGCGGTCTTCGGCGCTTGTCGCAGCCGGCGCCGTCGTTGTCGCTGAGCGCGGCGGCGCCATCGTTGCTCGCGGTCTTGTCACAGCCGCCACAGTCGGCAGCGGCAATTCCGGCGAAGGCCAGCGCAATCACAAAAACTCCACAAATGGCCATCATCTTTTTCATTTCAACTCTCCTTTTCCTTGTTTCCCGGTGACGACACCAATGAAAATGATTCACGATCTCGATACGAATCCTAACACACGTTAGTACGCAGATAATCCCACAGAGGTTACGCCGGACGAGGAAAAATTCCGACGTCGGGTTAACGATCAGGGCGCCTCGGGCGTTTCTCTCTGAGGTGGCTCGGGAAGCCGCAGCGGGTCGAAATGGGGGAATCGTGTCCGAATCCGGGGGACAGTGGCTCAAGGGTTGCGCGTTCGGGTGCGGCGGTCTGGTTGTGCTCTTCGTGCTGTTCATCGTCGGAATGTCGGTCTCGATGCGAACGGCGTTCGACGATGCGCACGAAGACCGGGAGATCCTCGAGCAGCAGTTCGGCGAGTCAGGATGTCTTCACCCCGGCCGTCGACGGCTCGGTGGCGGCGGATCGCGTGGCGGCGTTTCTCGGCGGTTCGAGAGGCCCTCACCGAGGTCCACGCCGAGATCGAAGACGTCGATCGACGAGATGGGTGATTTCGAGGATCTGGCCGATGACGGGGAACCGCCCATGAGGCAGGCCCTGCCCGCGGTCTTCCGATTGACCAAGAGATGATGGGTCTGCCCTTTGTCTTCGGCGAGATCGAACGGACCAGGAACCGCGCGCTCGTCGAGGCCGGGATGGGGCTCGGGGAGTACACCTACATCTATGTCGTCGGCGTACCACGATCAGATGCTGGCGCCGACAGAGCCGAGGCGAATCTGTTCAGCGTCCTCGGCGGCGAACGAGCCGGGTGCGGGCCGATCTTCGCGGGATGATCGAACGCCAGTTGGCGGCCGCCACGATCCGAGCTCGGTGAGGATGACGAGCTGGTGGCGGCCCTCGCCGCCGAGGTGGACGCCCTGCAGGCCGATGATCGGAGGATTCCCTGGCAGGATGGTCTCCCCGAGGAGATCGCCGCGTCCTTCGCCCCATATCGTGATCGCCTCGACGCCACCTACTCGGCGGCGGCGCCGAGTTCGAACTCCTCAACAGCACCATCCGCGGCGGCGGTTTCAGCATCGAGATGAAGTAGCCCGCGCCGCCCTTCTGGCGGATCCTTCTGAGCGCTGAATCGAAGCGAAAGGGCGCCACAATCACTGGCATTCTGAGCGAGCGTAGCGAGTCGAAGAATCCCCCGAAGTTCGGAGCGACGACGAGGAAAGCAAAGCTCGTCCTACCCGTTGGGGACCCTTCGACTCGCTCGGCGGCACTCGCTCGCTCAGGGTGACAGTGCTTGAATCGTCGGGAGAACCGCGGGCTAGAAACCGTACCGCAGACCGGCCAGGAACCGGCGACCGGGCGCCGGGTAGCCGAGAACCTCCTGATAGTCGGCATCGAGAACGTTGAGGGCGCGCGCCGTGATCGAGAGCCTCTGCCACGCCTCCCAGGCGATGGCGAGATTGACGGTGGTGTAGCTGTCGGTCTCGGTGCGTTCGAAGGTCTCCGGGTCGACATCGTCGCGGGCAGTCGACCCAGATGACGGTCACATCGCCGCTCCACTTCTTGCCGATGTTGCCGTTGAGGGTCCACGATGCGCTGAACCGGGGTCGTCTCAGCAACGACAGGCCGTCCTCGCCCTCGGTGTCGAGATAGGTCGCCTGGAGGTACCAGCGGATGACGTCGAGGGCGCCCTGCTCCCAGACGAATTCGGCGCCTTTGATCCGAGCATTGCCCGAGTTGACGTTCTGGTAGGTCGGATAGTCGAACTCGATGAGCTCGTCGATATCGGTGCTGAAGACGTTCAACTGCCACCGCGAGTGCCCGCTGAGCGGTGTGTAGACCACGCCGAGCTCGGCGGAGTTGGAGTTCTCGGGTTCGAGGGCCGGGTTGCCGCCGATGGGGGCGTAGAGCTCGCCGAGGGACGGTGCGCGGTAGGCCTGGCCGTAGCCGCCGCGAAGCTCGAAGGTGTCGGCCAGACGCTAGCCGAAGTCGATGCGGCCGGTGGTCTTCGATCCCCATGCGTCGGTGTCGTCCCAGCGGACACCGAAGAGCAGCCGGAACTTCTTCCAGACCTGCCAGTTGTCCTGGGCGAAGGCGCTCCAGGTCTGATCCGAGACCTCGTCGAGGGTCGTGCCGAAGGAGTTGGTGTCGGTGACCGATGTCCTCGCGCCACCCGCCGCCCCAAGCTGATGGTGTGCCCACCGAGCGGTGGTGGCTCGCCACCCGCGCCTGATCGGTGTCGGCTTCGGTGGTGCCGAAGATACAACCCCAGGGATCGTCGGGATCGGAGAAGTCGAATCCGCGTTGAACCCGCGAGGCCACGACCTCGAGGTTCCACTTGTCGGCGAGCTTCCATTTCAGGGGAATCGCCAGCAGCCGCTGGGTGGTTTCCTGGCGGCGGTTCGGGGTCGGTTGATCCGGGGTCACGAACGGGATCCCGATGTCGCTCGTGAGATCCTGGTAGACAAAACCGATCCGGCTGCCCTGACCCCAGCTGTAGCCCGGCGGTGGTGAGACCCTGCTGGTTTTTTGAATTCACTGTTCTCGAGGGTCCCGTCGCTGCTCCGGCGATAGCCGGAGACATGAACGTCGAATTTCTTGCTCGCATAACCGGCGGAGACCTCCCAGCGCTGCCAAGCGTCTTCGCCGCCCTCGGCCAGGAGCCGGCCCCCGACCTTGTTGACCTCGCGGTAGGGGATGAGGTTGATGACACCGCCGACCGCGTCGGCGCCCCACAGCGCCGAGTAGGGGCCGCGCGCGATCTCGATGCGTTCGAGCGCGGTGGTGGTGGGCAGGCTCCAGTCGAAACCGCCGTAGTAGGGCGAGTTGAGCCGGACTCCGTCGAAGAGAACCAGGGTGTGGTTGGAGTTGGTGCCGCGGGTGAAGACCGAGGTCAGGGCGCCGGTTTCGCCGGACTGGACGACCGACATGCCCGGAACCCGGCGCAGCAGCTCGGTGACCGAGGCGGCCTGGGTGTCGTCCATCTGCTTGCGGGTGATGACGGTGATCGCCACCGGGACGTCTGTCGACCTCGGAGTCGAAGCCGGTCGCGGTGACGGTGATCTCGGAGCCGAACTCGGCCTCGGCCGGAGGCGGTTGTTGGGGAATGACCTGGGCGATGACCGGGGAACCGAGCATCACGATGAGGAGACCGGCGATGAGGGCGAGGGCGCACGAGCGATCGGACATACGAAACCTCCCGTTTCAGTCGGGGTGGCAGGTCTCCTGACTTCCGGATCGTCCGCTCCCGTTCGCCTTCCCAGTGGAGCATCCACCAGTGGCTGGATCATCGATCCCCGAACGGTACGTCCCCGGTGACAGTGGCGGGGGCCGCGCCGGATTCTCACCGGCTTCCCTGTTCACTCCGTTGGATGAACAGTACGCGTGCGGGGTGGGCGAGTCAACTGCCCGGACCCACCGCCGCCGTCGGACGGCGGCTCTGCGGATTCGACCATCGCCGTCATCGAGAGCCGCTCTCGCTGCCGTCGAGTGGCCGAATCCGCGCCGCGCCTACGGCGCGCCGTGGGTCCTACGCAGGTGGCGCCGCCTCGAATTTTCCCGCGCCGCCTCCACCCCCCACCCGCCCGCCCTCAGAAATCCAAGTGGAAGATCGCTTCGCTCCTTCCCCATGGATTTCTGAGGGGTGGAGTAATCTGTCCATCGCAAGGTGGCCGGGAGTTTTCTGAAGGGAATGTTGAGTCATCAGATGTGGGAGGGGTGAGTCGAAGGGATTTCCTCGCTTTGGAGGTCATGGGTTTCTGATGAGCCAATGGAATACTGGGATCGTGGTCGATGCCGTTCCGGCGAGTGGCGCCGGCGCCACAAAGGGCGGAGGTTCATTGTGGGGCCGGCGCCCCCGCCGGCCTGAGGTCGCGGAGGAATGGTAGAACGCTGACCCCGAACCCTGAGAGTTGCAGGAGACTCACTCGTCGGACTCGTTCGCTCCCCAAGACAAACCCTCATCAACACCTTGCGGGCGGGACGCCCGCACCACAATGGCCAAGCTCAGATTGAAGAGAATACGCGGGCAAATTGGGGTGCGCGCGTCCCGCGCGCAGGCCGGTTCCTTGAGGGTCGAGACAACCCCGCCACGAAGTCCGACAGCCCCCAATCCCCACGCGACCCACTCTCAACTGCGATGGCTTTGCGATGCCTTTGCGCCTCTGCGTTGAAACCCGCTACCCACCAACCCGCTCCAACCCCTCCCGCGCGAACCCGATGCCGCCATCCATCGCCAGCGCCTTGCGGTACATCTCGGCGGCCCGCTCGTTCTCGCCCAGCCGCTCGAGATTGACCCCGATATTGGCCCAGTCGACGGCCGATCTCGGATCGACGGCGACGGCGCGCTCGAAGCTCGCCACCGCCTCGGCGTGGCGGCCGAGCTTGAAGAGACAGAATCCGAGCAGATTGTGGTGGGCGAGCTCGGGTTCTTCGAGCTCGATGGACTGCCGGAGATCCTCGGCCGCTTCGTCGAAGCGTTCAAGCTCCTTGAGGCAGAAACCGCGGAAGAAACGAACCCGGCCCAGATCATCCTCGGCCGGACCGAGCTCGAGGGCGCGGTCGAAGTGCTCCAGCGCGCGCTCGGCCTGGTCGTCGTTGACATCGCAGACCCCGAGGTTGAACGCGATGGCCGCCGACGGTCCACCCGACTGCTCGAGGTGGGTGCGGGCATCGGCCCACTCCTCGAGCCGGATGTGGCTCAGGGCCATCTCGAAGTGGAGATCATCGCTCGAAACGGAATCGACTCCGAGCTCGAGCGGCTTCGGCATACCGGTCGAGGGCCTCGATGTCGTCGCGCCACGCCACCTGGACCCGCGCCCGGTGGTAGGCGATCAGCCCCGCCGGGGCGCCGGAGTCGGCGGCTTCGAGCGAGGGCCCGGTCGGCGGGCTCGAGGGCGCCCCCGGCGAGATGGCAGAGCGCCGTCTGGATCAGGGCGTCGGCGCGCTCGGGACCGGGTTCGAGAGAGCTCGGCGGCGGTGCGGGCGACCTCGGCGGCGGCGTTGTGCGACCCGTCGTCGAGCAGGGCGGCGCTGGTGCGAAGGGCGAGCTCCCGGCCTTCGGTCTGCCGGAGATTGGCTCGGAACTCCGGGCCCATCCCGGCGACGGCGTCGGCGATGCAGCCGGCGCAGAGCGAGGCATCCGGTCGCCAGGTTCTGCCCGGCGGTCGCCCGGTTCGGACCCGGGGAGACCGAGCTGCCACTGCCGGGCGCAGCCGAAGACTCCGGCCGCCGGTGACCACCAGGTGGGGCCGGCAGGGCCCGAGGAGGGGCCCGTCGCCGTCCATTCGGTCCATGGTGCTGTCGAGAACATGGGCGGCGGTGAGGATCTCCATGATCGAGGCGTCGCGATCCTTCGATCCGAGGTAGAGCCGAAGACCGAGCTCCGAGGCGGTCGTGATCGACAGGCGTGATCGGGTTCGTCCCAGAGCAGCAGGCTCGGTTTGGCGAGCCGGGCGACGAGCTCGCCGGCGGTCCGGAGCGCCGGTCGGGGGTCGCCGCCCGGCGCGACCTCGAGGATCGGCAGCGGCACCAGACGGGCGCCGGTGCGCTCGCGGTAGGCCTCGGATTGGAATCGCGTCGCCGCGTCGAGCAGGGGGTTGATCTCCGGCGATGAGCCGAATCCGCCGCCGGCGACGAGATGGAGATAGATCGTGGCGATCTCTTCGCGCTCGAGGTAGTCGACCACGGTGTCGAGCAACCGGCCGCCGTGGTCGTGCCCGCACGACCACGTGGCAGCTCCAGGCGCAGTGGGGGAGGGTGGCGGCCAACCACCCGGCGAGTCGGAACGTCGAGGGCATCGGCGTCGAGGAAGAGCCACTCGACGGGTTGTTCACCGGGTCTGAAGAGCGTCACGAGACGATCCGTTTGCCGCCGTCGGCCGAGGCCGCGCTCCACGCCGCGCGGACCTCGTCCATCTCGGCTCGCGACATCCAGTCGGTGAAGAACTCGTCCCCGAGCGCGAGATAGGGCGGCAGATCGTCGCGCAGGGGGTGGATCCCGTGCGCCTCGGGGTTTCTGATGATGGCCGAACCGAAGTAGAGCTGCATCTGCTGGGCGTTGGAGTTGCCGCGGACGGCGACGCCGCAGTCCTGGACGAATCGCAGCGTCCGCAGGCGTCCGCTTTGCTCTCGCCGGGGAGGCCGTACTGCGAGAAGAGCTCGACATCGAGCCCGGCGCCGAGGGCGGTGACCGCGGCCTCGCGGATGGCGTCGGGCTCGATGGCCTTGCCCGATCGCTCGAGCACCCGGGGCACCGCGCTCTCGAGACCGAGGGCCAGGGTGTGGACGCCGGTCCGGGCGAGGAGCCGCAGCAGATCGGGGGTCAGCATGTCGGCCCGGGTCTCGATCCACATCTCCACCGAGAGACCGCGGCGGGCGATCCCGTCGAGGATGGCGAGGACCCGGTCGGAATCGTAGGAGAAGTTGGGATCGGCGAACCAGAGTCTTCCGCGACCGCGGCTCGCCACCACCGAGATGTCTTCGAGGACCCGCTCCACCGAGTGGGCGCGGGTGCACGGGCCGAAGGCGGCGGGGGTGACGCAGAAGGCGCAGTGGTGGGGACACCCCCGTGAGGTCAGCATGATCGCCTCGTCCCAGTCGGCCGGGTCGAGCACCCCGTCGAGCCAGGGCGACGGGTAGGCGTCGAGATCGTCGGGTGGGATCAGGGGGTCGCCGCGGAGCCAGCTGCCATCGGCCATCCGGGTGCTGGTGCCGGGGACGGCGGTGTCGAGGACGCCTCCATCGACCGCCTCGGCCACCGCCTGGATCACCAGCTCGCCTTCCCCATGGCCGACGAAGTCGAACTCCGGCAGATCGGCGAGCGCTTCCTCCGGCAGAAAGCTCGCCTGGGGACCGCCGATGAGGGTGCGGCACCCGGGGACGATCTCCTTGGCCATGCGGGCGATCGCCCGGATCTGAAAGAAGTTGCGCTGGTAGGCGGTGAAACCGAGGAGACGCGGCTGTTTTTCCTGCAGGAAGTTGCGCAGCGCCGCCGGGCTGAACGGCCGGCCCGAACTCAGCGACAGCAGATCGGTCTCGTGCCCCGAGCGGCGCAGAACGGCTGCGAGATTGGCGAGGGAGATCGGTGTCACCGGGTCCGAATGGGGGTGGAGATCGATGAGAACGGTGTTCATGGCGGCCCATTGTCGCAGAGCGGCGGCGCGCGGCGAAAACCCATTCTCCCGGGCTTCCTAGGGCCCTTATGTATTAGCTCCATCGCACCATCGCAGTTTCACCGCAAAGACCGCAAAGATCGCCAAGAACATCGCAAAGGCCATCGCTTTCTGACCTTGATCAAGTTCACGTGACCGAGGCCGACCTGAGCACGCGGAATCCGCGTTCATCGGGATGTGCCGGGCACTCCACGGGAAGAGCCACGAAGTCTGTTCTCCCGGTTTCGATGCAGGCCGCCGGCGCCCCATCGGCGTGGTCGCGGCCCTTCAATCCACCTTCGATCGACCACGCCGATGGGGCGACGCTGGGGCGCCTGGACGCCAGAGCGTCCAGACACCCCAGAAGGCCGGAGATGAGAGAATCAACAGCCGTGACCGTAGCCGGGATCGGCCACGGCCGCGGAATCGGAGCGCGCTTGTAACGCCCATCTCCAGATGGGCGTTGGTGTCGCTGAGAAGAGCCATGACGCCGACGTGGACGTCGGCGCTACAAAACGCTGCTGACCTTGACCAAGTGACCGGCCACGGATTCGGCCTCGGCCACGAAATGTCGGCTGTCGACTCCGCTACCCCTTCACCACCCACCCCTTGGCCTTGAGTAGGTCGCGGAGCTTCTCGCGGTGGTCGCCCTGGATCTCGATCCGGTCTTCGATGATCTTGCCGCCGGTGGCGCAGGCTCGTTTGAGCTCACCGGCGAGTTCCTTGAGAAAGGCGGTGTTGCGCGGCAGGCTCTCGACCACGGTGACGGTCTTGCCGCGCCGTCCGGCCTTCTCGATCCGGAGCCTGGCGACGATCCGATCGGGCACCGGTTGGTCCACCGCGGTGGAGCAACGGCAGCTCCTGGTCGGCCAACCGCATTTCGGACAGGTCCGCCCCGCTTCGGTCGAGTAGACCGTCCCGCGGCGCCGGCCGGTTTTCATGGCTCGGTCATATGACCAGGCGGACAGATCGCCGCTTTCGAAACCGTCACTGAACAACCCCGGCGCCCCCGACTGGCAGACATCGAGGAAGGCCTGCAGCGTCGCCTCACGATCGGCCGCGGTGGGAAGCGCCTCCCACGGGAAGCCCCAGAAGGTGGCGAAGCTGAAACCGGTCCACCTGCCGACCGCGGCGCCGCCCTGGTTGCCGTTGAAGGCCAGAGAACCGCTCGCCGTTGGGGGTCATGGTGTCGCTGTAGTTCGAGAACGGGTAGGTCAGCGAGAACGGACCGTGACCGCCGAAGACCGAACCGGTTCCGGTCACCGTGGTCTGTCCGGTGTCCGAGGTCGCCGGACCGAGACCGAGGAAGTCCTGCATGAACACGGTCAGCCCCCGGTCGTAGTAGTAGTCCTGGGCGCTGATCATGAGGCAGCGTCGGGCCGCCGGCCAGCCAGCTCGCGAGATCGGCCTCGGTCGCGGCGCCCGGGCCCGCGACGCCGCCGAATTCGTCGCCGGTGAACCAGATCACGGTCCGGTAGGGTGCGAGCTCGGCGCCGGAGGGCTCGACATCGCTGTTGCCGGTGTCCCAGACGTCGTACTGCAGGCCCAGGGCGTCGAGGCCCGCGGTGTAGGTGGGCCGGACATCGGGGCTGTTGTCGTCGTCGTCAACCAGGAGGATCGGTGGGATCGCGCGGGTGGTGAAGCTGAAGACCGGTGACCACGGGCCG
Organism: uncultured Acidobacteriota bacterium; assembly: GCA_963704125.1. GTDB lineage: Bacteria > Acidobacteriota > Thermoanaerobaculia > Thermoanaerobaculales > Sulfomarinibacteraceae > JAHECW01. The sequence goes on from CAVPHA010000013.1 coordinate 168,504, forward strand.
TCGCCGCAGGGGTTGCCGCCCTGGACCCGCCAGTAGTAGAGGGTCTCGGGCTCGAGGGGGTACACCAGGGTGTGGGCGAGCTCGAGAACGACGCCGTTGTTGTACACCATCTGGGTGAACGCCGGGTCGGTGGCGACCTCGATGTAGTAGCCGTCGCCCTGCGCGGCGGCCGTCCAGCTCAACGTCGGCACGACGGCGACGCCGGTCGCGCCGTTCGCCGGTGCCACCAGGGTGATGGCCCCGGGAACCTGATCGAAGGCGTGCATGGTCACCGGGGCCCGCTGCTCGATCCCGCTCGGACTCGAGGTGCCGACGACGTCGTAGGAATACGTGCCCGCTGTCAGCGGAGGCGCCACGGAGACCGTCATCAGCGTCTCACCCGGAGGCACGATGGGATTGTGCGTCAAAGGTCGCCGACGCACCGGTCGGCATGCCGGAGGTGGTCAGGGTGACCGGCTCGGAGAAACCCTGGAACTGCGACACCGTCACCATGATGTCGCCGCTGGTCTCGGGGATGCAGTACCACTGGTCGTCGGTGGAGACCGTAACGCGGAAGTCGAGGGAGTAGTTGAACGCGGTCAGGGCGTCGATGCGGCCCCAACCGTAGACGTTGTTGGGAACATCGGTCGGTCCGCTGCCGCCGCAGCCCTGGCTCGAGGTCAGGGGCACCGCGGTCTGCTCGATGATCTCCTCGATGGTGTCGACGTCTCCGGCGAGGCCGGGGCTTGCCGAGATCAGCAGCGCCACGAGACCGGCGACGTGGGGACCGGCCATGCTGGTGCCGCTCCCACCCGCCCTGGTAGCCGCCGTCGCGGGTGCTCGATCGGATGTTGACCCCGGGCGCCGAGATGTCGGGTTTGAGCCGGTTGCTGCCGTCGACGGTGACCGGGCCGCGCGATGAGAACGAGGCGATGCCGTCGCCGCTGTCGGTGGCGCCGACCGAGAAGGACTCGCCGTAGATGGCGGAGGGCTCGTTCACCGTGCTGCAGCTCGAGCCGGAGTTGCCGGCCGAGTGGACGGTGACGATGCCGGCGGCGCGGACGTTCTGCACCACCGTGAGCAGGATGTTGGGATCGGTGCAGCCCTCGCTCGGCGGGCAGCCCCACGAGTTGTTGATGACATCCGGGGCCTTGCTGGGATCCGGGTTCTGGTCGTTGAGATCGGTGGGGGCGATGAAGAACTGATAGCACTCGGCGTAGGTCGCCGGGGTGCCGTTTCCCTGGTCCATGTTGCGGCAGCCGATCCACTGCGCCGTCGGCGCCATCCCGACCTGGTTGCTGCCGCCGTCGTCGCCGACCATGGTGCCCATGGTGTGGGTGCCGTGGCCGTGGTCGTCGCAGGGGTACGGGCGAGTCGGCGCCGCAGCTGCCGCCGCCCGAGTGGATGGCGTCGTGCCAGTTGTAGTCGTGGTTGCCGGGACCGCCCCGGTACTGGTTGACGAGGGCGGGGTGGTTCCAGAGATAGCCGGTGTCCTGGCCGGCAACGACGGCGCCGCTGCCGGTGACGCCGAGGGCCCAGACATCGTCGGCGTTGACCAGGGCGATGTTCCACTCGACGGTGTCGGGCGACTCGGGGTCGTCGCCCGGTGCGCGGGGAATCTCATCCACCCGGACCGCCGGGTTGGCGTAGATGTGCGCGACATCGGCGCGTTCGGCCATCGCCTGGACCGTGTCGATCCCGCCGCGGACCCAGATCATGTTGGCGATCCAGTAGGGGCGGTGGTCGACGCCGCGCGCGGCGAGCTCGTCGAGGATCGGCCTGGGTTCGCCGGCGAATCGAGAGCGTGTGGAAGACAAAGGCGCCCTTGGCCTCTTTGTCGGCAGACTCGCGCGGCGCTCAGATCGGCCTGTTCGTCGAGAAAGACGAGAAACTCGGTTTCGGGGAGCGGCCGCTGTCGAGGACCCACGGATCGACCTTGGCCCGCCAGTCGCGGCGGGCGGTTCGGTGGCGACGCGGCACCGGCCACGGCGACGGCGAGGGTGAGAACAAGAAGGGGGCGAACGGTGGACATGGATCCTCCGATCCGGGAGAGGATATCATCGGGAGCAGAGATTCAGTGATGAACCGGGAGGTAGAATATGCAGTCGGAATTCGCTGGAAGGGGAGACGGCCGGTCCGGTCCTCGACCGCCGTGATCGTCATCGGCGATCGGACATCGCTCTGGGCAGAGTCGCCGGGCGAGGATCTCGGCGCCGTCGAGACGGCCTTCGCCGCGACCATGGCGGATCGCGATCTCGACGCCTTCGTCGGCTTTCTCGACGACGAGACGGTCTTCTTCGCCGGGCCCACCGAGCTCCGCGGCGCCGAGGCGGTCAACAGGCGTGGGCGCCGTTCTTCGAGGGTGAGGCGGCGCCGTTCTCGTGGCGGCCCGAGGTGGTTTCGGTGCTCGATTCCGGCTCACTCGGTCTGACCTCGGGCCCGGTCTTCGACCCCGAGGGCAACCGGATCGGGACCTTCAACTCGATCTGGCGGCTCGACGCCGATGGGGTCTGGAAGATCGTCTTCGATCGCGGGTGTCCCTGAACCTCAACGATCGACGACGATTCCAACGTAGACTCAGCAGATGCCGGGGAGGATGTGTTGAAGCTCTTCCGGATCCTGATGGTGGTGGCGATCATTGTGCTCGCGGCTCGGGTCGGACTCTGCGCCGACACCAATGTGGTCTTCGAGATCGGAGTGGCGAATCTCAGCCCGTCGAGTTCGTCGAGCGCGGACTGGGGTTGGTGGAACCCCGGCGAAATACGACGAGTGGGACGCCGACGACAGCGCGGATTTCGGGCTCGCGGACGCCCGGCTGCTGGTGTCGGGGAAGACCTATACCGTCATTCTCGATGGCGAGTGGTACCCGACCCTCGAGGCCGTCGGCGCCGTCGATCAAGGTGCCGGAGAAGATGAGCTCGTCCAGGATCTGAGCCTGAAGAACTCGGCCTACGATCTCGGGATCGGTTAGTGGATCGGCAGAGACCCGTCGGACCGGGGTCATGCCGTGGGTCGGTGTGACCTATATGCGTCTCAGCGAGAGACCGCACGACGGTGCCGCCGCCGGGTTCGACCGGCGCCGCGGTCACCGACAACGCCGACGCCGAGTCTCTGGGGAGTGGTGCTCGGCGTCGACGCGTCCTATCAGGTCTGGTCGACCCTCGATGTCACCGGCCGGGTGCTCTTCCGTTGGGCCACCGGCACCCGAACGGCCACCATCGACTCCCAGGACCCGGGGGGCGGCGTCGGGGCTGTCGAGGTCAGCGACTCCATCGACGCAGGGATGTGGGGGATCGATCTCGGGCTCCGGTGGAACGCGACCAAGGCGTTCTGGCTGGAGTTCGGGTGGCGGTACCGGGATCAGACCTATGACGACGGGCCGGCGACCTACGGCGGGCCGCAGCTCAAAGCCGCGTATCAGTTCCGGCGATAGGAAAGCCCGATGAGATTTCGGATCTCGATCGTCGGCATCGTGGTTGGATCGCTCGCGCTCCCGGTCATCGGGTGGTCGGCCGGTACGGCGGGAGCGCAGGTTTCGGCGCCGTCGCCGGTATCCGCCACCGCCGAAGACCCAAGCTCCGAGATTCTCCTGCAAACCTCCTTCGAGAGCGAGTTTCCCCGTGCTGCCGTGGGGGGTCGATCGACCGCCGGGATCGGCCGAGGTGAATTGGGGACGTACGACCTACCGGGCGTCCGAGGGCCGGTACAGCATCTACTGCGCCGGGGTGGGTCCGGCGGCGCCGGGCGACGGCGGCCCGGCGCCGGCGAACACGGCGAGTTGGGCGATCGTCGGTCCCTACGATCTGAGCGAGACCACCGCCGGGACCTTGACCTTCAATCTCTGGTTGCGCACCGAGAAGTACCAGGATGTCTTCATGTGGCTGGTCTCCACCGATGGCGAGAACTACAGCGGGAGCGCCAGGTCGACCGACACCAGCGGTTGGCAGACCATCACCACCGATCTCGCAAACTGGGGTGCGGCGGGGAATGTCATCGGCCAGGCCGAGGTGTGGATCGCCTTCGTCTACCAGTCGGACCTCAACAATCTCTTCGAAGGCGCCTATGTCGATGAGGTCGAGTTGGTCGTGGATCTCGGAACCCCGGCGGATGAGGGAAAGACCTACACCACCGACGCCGATTTCGCCGAGGGCACCATGGTCGGTCTTCAGAGCACGTCCGACCAGCTCGAGTTGAGCGATCATTGGGACGCGCTGCCATATCTGTGGGTGCCGAACTCGGTGCACCGGAACGGTCTCGAAGATCGACCCCGTGACCGGGGCGGAGCTCGGCAGGTACGAGGTCGGACCGAGTTCCCTGGTCAGTCCCGCGGTCGCCGCGGTCGATCTCGAGGGCTCGTGCTGGGTGGGAAACCGCGTTGCCGGATCGGTTGTCAAGATCGGTCTGCTCGAGAACGGCGGCTGCGTCGATCGCAACGGCAACGGAGAGATCGACACCTCCACCGACAGCAACTCCGACGGCGACATCAGCGGCAATGAGATGCTCGCGTGGGGGCAGGACGAGTGCGTGCTGATCGAGATCGTCCTGGTGGAGGGCACCCAGGGACCGCACGCTCCCGGCGAAGTCCACGACGACTACGAGGCCACCGAACTCCAGGCCGTCGCGGTGGACGCCGACGGCGATGTCTGGGTCGGGGTCTACGAGACGAACCAGCTCTACCATCTCGACGGCGGCAGCGCGTGAGATTCTCGAACAGATCGATGTCTCGGACGATGCCACCTTTCCGACCGCGGCCGTGATCGACGGCAGCGGAACCGTCTGGGTCTCGAGCTGGCCCGATCAGTGGGTCCTGGGACTCGAGCCGGAAACCAGCGAGACGACCCGGATCGATCTCCCCCACCTGAGCCGGGGGTTGGCGGTCGACGGGAACGGTGGTCTGTTCGTTTCCGGAAGCGAGCAACAACGCTTCAGCAAGATCGTCACCGAAGAACAACGGGTCGAATGGACCAGATCGCCGGTTATCTCGCCAACGGGGTCGCCACCACCGAGAACGGGCAGATCTGGGTGGCCTCGGCGGGAGACAATGCCCTGACCCGGTACACCTCCGAGGGGGGGTCATCGGGAATCGATGACCGTGCCGGGTGGACCGACGGGCGTGGCTGTCGACCAGGATGGCAAGATCTGGGTCCTCGGCGAACTGACCGACACCGTCTATCGCGTCGACCCGATCAGCGTCGATATCGATCTCCAGAAGACCCTGGTCGGCACCGACCAGCCACGACGCCACCGGTGATCTCACCGGGATCGTGGCCTGGAACCTGACCTCGCACTTCGGAACCTGGACCGTGATCTACGACAGCCAGGTCGCCGGCACGCCGTGGGGCGTGATTTCGTGGCAGGCGGTGCAGCCGGCGGGAACCTCGGTCGCGGTGCGGGCGCGAAGTTCCGAGGACGAAGAGAACTGGTCATCCTGGGAGCCCGCAGCGAGTGGGATAGAACTTTCCCTGACCCCAGCCGGACGCTACATCGAGATCCAGGTTTCCCTGCAATGGGTCAGCGGAGACGACCTTCCCACCCTGGAGGAGTTGACCGTCGTTCCCACGACCATCGTGGTGGTCCCGGCGGCGAGCTTCACGTGGTCTCCCGATTCGCCGGTGGTGGGTCAGCTCATCAGCTTTACCGACACATCGAGCGGCGATCCGAGTTCCTGGTCGTGGGATTTCGGTGACGGCAGCGCCAGCACGCTCCAGAATCCGACCCACAGCTTCGCCAGCCAAGGTGACTTCGAGGTCAGCCTTGACAGCCAGCAACGACTCCGGTTCGGACACCGCTGCCGAGACGATTGCCGTCGGCCCCGGATCCGGCTGCACGCTGACGTGCACCGCGACGGCGCCGCAGACCGCCGAACTGAGTATGGCGGTTGCATTCGGCGCTGAGGTCGTGGCCTCCGGTTGTTCCGCGAGCGCGGACTATTCGTGGTCCTTCGGCGACGGCGCCACGAGCGACGAGCAGAACCCGAGCCACACCTACAACTCGATCGGGACCCTGCGCTGGTCGCTCACGGCCACCGCCGACGACGCGAGCTGCTCCCAGTCGGGAGACATCACCGTTTCGGGCGCAGGACCGGACGAGTGCACGCTCACCTATTGGGTGCCGGTGGTGAGTCGGACCAACGGCGCCAACGGGAGCGTTTGGCAATCCGATCTCGGTCTGCTCGGGGTGGACCCGGCCGGCGCCGCCGTAGAGCTCAGCTTCCACGGCAGCGACCCGAACCCGACTCAGTCGTGACGGTCGTCCCGGGAGCGATGGTGAACCTCGTCGATGTCGTGGACTGGATCGATCCCGGATTCAGCGGGTCCGGCGCCCTCGAGATCTGTGCCGACGGTGATCTTGTCGTCGACCTCGCGAACCTACAACACCATCGTCTCGGATGAGGTGTGTTTCCCCGGCGGGACCTTCGGCCAGTATCTCGGCGGCGAGCCGGACGACGCCGGTTTGACGACCGACGAGATCGCCTGGTTGGGTCAGCTCCGGGAGTCGGCCGAGTTCCGCACCAACATCGGGCTGATCAACACCGGCAGCGAGCCGGCGACGGTCGAGATCACCCTCTTCGACGCGACCGGAGCCGAGCTCGCGAGCTTCGAAGTGGGGCTCGACGCCGGTCAGTGGCGGCAGGAGAATCGGCCGTTTTGGCAGCAGGCCGGCCGTCCAGGACCTCGATGCCGGGTCGGCAAAGGTCTCGGTCATCAGCGGCGGGCCGGTCGTCGCATACGCCTCGGTCATCGACAACCAGACCAACGACGCGACGACGATTCCCATGCGCGAGTAGAAGACTGAGCCGCTTGAAAAAAATCGGACTACGAAACCACCTGCGTGCTGTTCCTCGGCGACCCCAGGCCGGCGGGGGCGCCGGCTCCACAATGGACCTCGGCCCTTTGTGGCGCCGGCGCCCCCGCCGGCGAGAAGACCACCGACGACGATCCTCCGAGAATTGGTTGTGCAAGAGGCTCAACGCTCGCGGCAGGGGTTGGTTTCGCTCACCAGAGCTGGATCGGCGCGAAGGTGAAACAGAGGATGAAGATCGCGATGGCAATCCAGCCGATGATCTTCCGTCCGCGATCGAGGGGTTCGCGTTCGTAGAGAATCGGCGGGTGCTCGGGACCGACGACGAACCAGGATCGCCGCCCACAGCGCCCAGCCCGGCCAGAAGGCGATCATGATGACGAAGAGGGCGAGCAGCCGACGCGCCCACCGCCGGTGGCCGTCGCCGAAGAGCGCGTAGGCGATGTGGCCGCCGTCGAGCTGGAAGAAGGGCAGGAGATTGAGGGCCGTGACCAGCAGACCCCACCACGCCGCCCAGGCCATGGGGTGGAGCATGATGTCTTCGGTGCCGGTGAGACCGGGGAAGAACACGACCCTGCGCGAGGAACTTGAAGAGGATCGGTTCGGAGAAGTAGACCAGCGGACCCTCGTGCGGGAACTCGCGGACCTGGGACATGGCCAGTCCGACCACGAGGGTCGGGACGGTGACGATGAACCCGGCGATGGGGCCCCAGGCGCCGATGTCCATGAGCTGGGCTCCGGGTCGTGATGGGCTGTTTGATCCGGATCACGGCGCCGAGGGTGCCCGGACTGAACGGCATGCGGCACCGGCATCGGCAGAAAGAACGGCGGCGTGGTCAGGAGACCGTGGCGCCGGGCCGCGACGAAGTGACCCATCTCGTGCGCCAGGAGAATCGAGCAGCAGGGGAACGGCGAACTTGAGCCCCTCGCCGACAAAGGTCGGGTGGACCATGAGTCTTGAGCCAGCCGAGCGGGGCGAGTTCGACGGGAGTCCAACCGTAGAAGATCGGCCCCCATGAAGGTCGAGGTGCCCAGGGTCAGGACGAAGAGCAGGACGTGCAGCCACCACCGGGGTCGATACACCGGCCGCTCAAACTGAAAGGCCCCGGCGGTGTGACCGTCGGGGCCGATGGATCCGAAGATCTCGGGTGAGCTCAAGATCAGCTCATGTTGCGCAGGGATTTCCCGGGTTTGAAGCGGATGGTCTTTCCCGGCGGAATCTCGACTTCTTTGCCGGTCTTCGGGTTGCGGCCGATGCCACGCTTGCGGTCCTTCACCTGAAAGACTCCAAAGCCGCGGAGTTCGATGCGGTCGCCTCGCAGAAGCGCTTCCTTCATGCCTTCGAAAAGCGCGTTGACGGCGTCGGTGGCCTTCGGTTTCGGAAGGTCCGTGGCCCCCATCACCCTTTCTACGAGATCCGACTTGATCATCCACTCCTCCTTCTCGCGACAGGAACTGCGAAGATACCGGGAAGCTCTACCTGTGTCAAGGGTTAGCTCTCGGTCGGAAAACGAAAAACGCCCCCCCGCCGGAGGCGGGAGGGCGGTTCGATCGACGATGATCGGTCGGATCTAGAACGGGACGTCGTCGGCGTCGTCCGGGAAGCCGTTGGTCGGGCCCGGGATCGCGGAAGTCCGCCGCCGTCGGAGGACGGCCGACCGCCGAGAAGCTCCATCTCGTTGATGTGGATCTCGGTGAAGTACTTCTTCTGACCGTCCTGCTCCCAGGTGCGGGTGCGGATCTGGCCCTCGATATAGAGCTGTTTGCCCTTGGTGACGTACTTCTCGACGACTTCGGCCAGACCGCTCCAGGCGACGCAGATTGTGCCACTCGGTGCGCGGATTTCCGTTTTCGTCCTTGAAGCGACGGTCGGTGGTCGCGAGCGAGAAGGTCGCCAGCCGGGTGCCGCTCGGGAGCGATTTGATTTCCGGATCACGACCGACATTACCGACAAGAATGACTTTGTTGATTCCCATGGGATTCTCCTTCCTGCGTGGACAGGGTAGGGGGATTCTACCCGGCGTCGGCAGGAGTACAACTCCTCCTCCCGATCCCGATGCCCGATGCCCGTATCCGATCCCGATCCCGATCCCGATCGAACGCTGCCAAGGAAGCTGCCACGGACGCCGCTGCGGGACGCTGCCACTGCCGCTGCCGTCGGAAACGGAAGCGGAAACGGACGCGGAAACGGACGCGGACGCGGACGCGGACTCGGGCACGGGCACGGGCACGGGCACGGGAGCGGGAGAGGGAGAGGGAGAGGGGACGGCGGCCGGATGGCCGCATTCCCGCCACACTCCGGTGGTACTCTCTGTCCGTGAGTCAGGAACAACGCCTGGTCCGGCACGCCTCGCGGATGGCGGTGGTCACCCTCTTCTGCCGGGTGTCGGGCTACCTCCGCGACAAGGCGCTGTTCTCGGTGATCGGCGCGGGTTTCCTCTACGACGCCTACCGGACCGCCAACCGGATTCCCAACGCCTTCCGCGGGCTCTTCGCCGAGGGCACGCTGCACGCGGCCTTTGTCCCGACCTTTTCGCAGCTCGTCGGTCGCGACCCCGAGAACCGGGAGGCCCGCGAGCTCTTCCGCGGCCTCCTCGCGGTGCTGCTGCTCGTTGTCGGCGTGGTGGTGGCGGTCGGGATCGTGATCTCGCCGTGGCTGGTGCGGCTCTACGCCGCGGGTTTCGTCGATGTCCCCGGCAAGTTCGAGATCACCGTGCTGATGAACCGGATCATGTTCCCGTATCTGCTGCTGATCTCGTTGGCGGCGCTGCTCCAGGCGGTGCTCAACAGCCACGAGCGGTTTCTTGCTGGCGGCCTCGACGCCCCTGTTCTTCAACCTGACCCTCGCCGGGGTCGCGTGGGCGGTGGTGCCGCGGGTCGAAGACCCGGCGCTGGTGCTGTCCGGCGCGGTTCTCGTCGGCGGCGTGCTCCAGTTCGCCGTCCAGCTGCCGGCGGTCCGGCGGCTCGGGTTCTCGGTCCGCCCGCTGTGGTCGCTGCCTTCCGCAGCGCCCGGGTGCGGCAGGTCCTCCTGCTCATGCTGCCGGGGATTCCGGTGCTCGGCATCAACCAGATCAACCAGCTCATCTCGAACCGTTTCGCATCGTTCATCGACGGCGGGGTGAGCTACACCTACGGCGCCTACCGGGTGACCGAGCTGCGTCTTCGGCGCGGTGGTGGTCCAGATGACGACGGTGCTCCTGCCGCTGCTGTCCAAGGAACTCCGCGAGGATCCCGACCAGGCCTCGACCACCCTGCTGAGGACCGTCGAGCCTGGTGAGCTTCGTGACCCTGCCGACGGCGGTGGTCATGGCGGTGCTTGTCGCGACCCATCATCGGCCTGCTCTTCGGCGGCGGCCGGTTCACTCCGGACGATGTCGCGATGACCGGCGCCACCCTGACGGCCTACGCGTTCTCGCTGGTCGGCACCGGCCACGTCAAGGTCATGGCGAGCGCATTTTTCGCCCAGAAGAACACCAAGACGCCCATGTGGGGCAGCCTGGTGGCGCTGATCATCTTCACCTTCGGTGTGCTGGCGGACTGGTGGGACCGTACGGGACGCCGGGTTTGGGTTGGGCGAATACCATCGCCATGACCTCGTTTCGCCGTCTTTCTGACCGTGCTCTACGCACCGGCGTTACGGTTTCGATCGGGGGCGGCCGTCGGTCCGACCGTCGATGGCCGTGCTGCGCCAGGTCGTGGCAGCGCCGTCGTCGCGGTCGGGTTGCTGCAAGCTGCGGCCGTGGCTGGCCGGGATCGACCACACCAGCTCTCGCCGGCGCGCTCCGGCTGGCCGCGGTCCTGGCACCCACCGGGGTGCTCTATGTCGCGGCGGTGACCCTGCTCGGCGGCCGCGAACTCGCCACCCTGGTGGCGACCTTCAAGAAGGGAGGCGACGAGTGAAGCTCGTGATCCAGAGGGTGTCCCGCGCCGCGGTCCGGGTCGATGAGCGAGACCGTCGGCGCCATCGGATCGGGTCTGCTGGTCCTGGTCGGTCTCGAGACACGGCGATGGTGAGGACGAGATCGAGCAAGGCGGCCCGCCGAATCGCCACCCTGCGGGTCTTCGAGGACGAGCGCGGGAAGGATGAACCACGGTCTCGACGAGATCGGCGGGAAGGTCCTTGCGGTGTCGCAGTTCACCCTCGCGGGCTCGATCCGCAAGGGGCGGCGGCCGAGCTTCGACAGCGCCATGCCGGGTCCGAGGCCGAGCCGCTCTTCGATCGTCTTCGTCGAGCTGCTGCGCGGCCACGGAGTCGAGGTCGACACCGGGGTCTTCGGCGCCATGATGGAGGTCGAGCTCGTCAACGACGGACCGGTGACGCTGCTCTGGGAGAGCAACGCCGGCTGACGCCGGCGAATTATGAATTTTTAATTCTTAATTTTTAATTGCATCGCAGAGCGCTGATAGAGAGCTTTGCGTAAAGCTTCTGAAGTATTGAATCGTCAAGTCATTTATTCTCAAATATATCGACATGCGAGTATTCAAGAATTAACGGACGTTTATTGATGATTAGCAATTACGAATGATATCGCAGACATTTGATCAGAAGCTCTGCGATGACAATTAAGTAATTCAGAATTCATAACTCAGAATTCAAAATTATTCTTTGTGTTCTTCCGCGAACGCGTCCCAGAAGTCCGCGGCCTCGTCGAGGTGTTCGATGGCTGCGGCCATCTGATCGTCACCTTCGAGGGCCGTCCGATAGCCCTCCTTGAGTCCGATGGTGGCGTTGAAGACCTCGACCTTGATGCTGCGGCATGACATCGGCGTTCTCGATCTCGTCCTCCTGCAGGCTCTCGATGATCTCGGGTTCGAGGATCTCCTCCTCGACGACCCAGGTCCAGAACCGATCAGCGAGCTCTTCGTCGGTCTCGAAGTTCTCGGCAAAAGCGCCGTACTGCTCCTCCGGGACATCGGCGAGGATCTCCACCGCGAAGCGGAAGAACGCCGAGACGCTGTAGAGCCGGACCATGGACTCCGAAAGCGTCCGGTTCTCGATCGGTGATGTCGGGGGTGATGCCGCCGCCGCCGAAGACCGTGCGACCGGCATCGGTTTCGTAGATCTCCGCCGTCGATGTCGTCGTTGCCGTTGCGGTGGGTGACGTAGTCGATGAACGACTCGTAGTCGCGCTGGATGCAGCGGCCCGAGGGGGTGTAGTAGCGGGCGGTGGTCAGGGCGAGCCCGGTGTCGCGCACGGTGAAGACGGTCTGAACCAGCCCCTTGCCCCAGGTCACCTCGCCCAGAACCAGACCACGGTCGTGGTCCTGGACGGCGCCGGCGACGATCTCGGAGGCCGATGCCGAGCCCTGGTTGACCAGGATCACCAACGGCCCGTCGAATCCGGCCGGGTTGCCGGGTGCGCGGAAGGTCGTGTTGTTCTCGGGCGTTCGACCGCGGGTCGAGGTGATGAGCTGATCCCGCACGAGGAAGAGATCGGAGACGCCGACCGCGGCATCGAGGGGACCGCCGGGGTTGTTGCGGAGATCGAAGATGAGCCGTTTCATCCCCTGGCGGTGAGAGTCGGTGATGGCGTCCTGGACCTCACGGGTGCTGGTGTTGGAGAACTCCGAGAGCCGGATATAGCCGATATCGGGCTCGATGAGGAACGAGAAGCGAACCGAGGTCTGGGGGATCCGCGTCCGCTCGATCTCGACATCGAAGGGCTCCTTGAAGCCCGGACGGGCGATGGTGAGGACAACGGTGGTCCCCTCGGGACCGCGCACCAGATCGACGACCTCGTCGAGGGTGAGGTCTTCGGTTGCTTCGCCGGCCACGCCCGAGATGACATCGCCCGCGCGCAGACCCCGAGCCGCGGCCGGTGTGCCGGCGATGGGGGAGATCACGGTGACGTTGCCGTTGCGGCGGGAGATGATGATCCCGACGCCGAAGAACGAACCCTCCTGCCGTGCCCGCATGTGGCGGAACGATCGCGGGTCGAGGTAGCTCGAGTGCGGATCGAGGACCTGGAGCATGCCGCCGATTCCGTCGTAGACGATGTCCTCGGGTTCGTGCTCTTCGGGCAGCCACTCGAGCAGGGTGGTGACGATCTCCGAGGCCCGCAGGACGAGCTCCTGTTCGTCCTTCGGGATCGGACCGTTCGCCGAAGATGGCGCCGGTGGCGGCACCGATCAAGAGCGTGGTGACCACGAAAATCAGGGCGATTGGACGACGTTTGGTGTTGGTTCATGAGTCTTCCAACGAGTCTGCAGTCACGAAGGTTGCATCGCTCGGTTCAACGATACAGGAAACATGCCGGCGACCAAAATCGTTCCCGGTCGATGCCGATTGGCCGGTGCGAAGCTATACTGTGCCCGGAGGTGACGTGGTGTTCGGTCCCCTCGGGATGCCCGAGATCATCATGATCTTCATCGTCGGTCTGCTTTTGTTCGGACCGAGAAAGATGCCCGAGTTCGGCCGTTCCATCGGTCGCGCACTGGGTGAGTTTCGCCGCGCGTCCAACGAGTTCAAGCGGACGGTCGAGGACGAGGTCGCGGCGGAGGACATCCGATCGGTCGAGAAAGGATCTGCGCGACATCAAGAACGCCGGCACCGATTTCGTGAAGAAGACCATCGACGCCGCCGTCGAAGAACCGCGATCCCCAAGGAGCAGAGCGACACGTGATCGACGCCAATCCGGAGCTTCCGGACGAACTCGACGGAGGAGGCGGAAGATCTCCCGCGCATGACCCTGCTCGACCATCTGGACGAGCTGAGGAAGCGGCTCTTCGCTTCGGTGTGCTTCGCAGTTTTCATCGCCTTCATCGCCTGCTGGTATTTTTCGCCGGCCATTTTCCACTGGCTTGCAACAGCCCATCCTCGATGTGCTGCCCGCAGACGACAAGCTCGCCTTCACCGATCTCGCCGGCCCGTTCATGCTCTATATCAAGGTCGCGCTGCTGTCGGCGATCTTTGTCGCCTCGCCGTTCCTGCTGTTCCAGCTCTGGCTCTTCCTCAGACCCGGTCTCTACAAGCGGGAGCGACGGCTCGCGGTGCCGTTCATCATGTTCACGACGATTTTCTTCCTCGCCGGCGGTCTCTTCGGCTACTACGTCGCGTTTCCCGATGGTGGTCGACTTCCTGATGGGAGTCGGCGAAGGACTTCAAACAGGTCGTCACCATCCAGGCCTACTTCGGCATGATGTCCAAGATCCTGCTCGGTCTCGGGCTGGTCTTCGAGATGCCGATGCTCATGTTCTTCCTCGCCCGCATCGGCATCGTCACTGCGCGGCAGCTTGCTCAAGGGCTTTCGCTGGGCGGTCCTGGGCATTTTCGTGACCGCGGCGGTGATCACTCCGACGCCGGATATCGCCACCCAAACGGTCTTCGCCGTGCCCATGATCCTGCTCTATCTGCTTGGGAGTCGTGGTGGCGGCGATCTTCGGAAGAAAACGAGAGCCGGACGAGTGACATCGAATTCTGAATTATGAATTCTCAATTCTTAATTGCATCGCAGGCACTCCTTGAAACCGTGCGATGGATAATTAAGAATTGAGAATTAAGAATTGAGAATTGAGGAGGTGCCATGGCGACTTGGAATACCGGCTGGGAGATCGAGTTTCCCGCAACAGACGGCTGACGAGATCCTGCTGGCACTGGTGGTTCGCGATCTGATTCACGGCGCCTCCTTCGATGTCGAGGCGGAGGAAACCGGTGCCGAGTTCGCGGTCGACTACAGCGCCGGCGACGAGCTCGAGGACGGGAGCTACCGCCTGCTGTTGATGGCTGAGGTCGAGGGGCCCGAGGACGCCGCCCTGCTGCAGGCCTTCACCGAGCAGACCCTCGACGAGCTATCGACGAGGCCGAAGCCGCGGTGGCTGAGCGCTACCGCGGTCCTGGGATCTGCCCCTGGACCAGCTGCGGTTCGAGGTGGTGCCGGAGGACGAGGAACGTTGGGACCTGGTGATCCCGGACTGGCTCGCGCCCGATGACGCCGAGGTGCCGTTCGGGTTTCGGAGCTTCGACAAAGTCTCGGGAGAACCGGTGCCCGACAATGCGGCGTTCGACGCTCACGGTCGTGTCATCGCGGTTCCCTTTGGCGATCAGGTCTTCAATTCGTCGGTATCCCCGCTCCTGAAGAACACGATCATTCGGACGACGAGTCCTGACCCCGGTATCCTGGCGGGCAACCCGGCTTGCCTGCGAGAATAAATGGTGTATACTCCGCGTCCCCGAGGGTCCGAGACCGGTCCCTGGTGTTCCCCATGGAGGCATACGGTGGACCTCATCAGAGAAGTCACGCAAGAATATCTCAAGACCGACATCCCGGACTTTCGTCCCGGCGACAACCTCAAAGTCCATGTGCGTCTCAAAGAAGGCGAAAAAGAGCGCATTCAGATCTTCGAGGGTTTGGTGATCGCACGCAAACACGGTGGCGTGTCCGAGACCTTCACCGTGCGGAAGATCTCGTCCGGGATCGGCGTCGAGCGGACCTTTCCGTTCCACTCGCCCTCGATCGCCAAGGTCGAGGTCACGCGCCGCGGCCGCGTCCGTCGCGCCAAGCTCTACTACATCCGCGGACTTCGCGGTAAAGCAGCGCGTATCCGGGAACGGTCGCACGTCCGTAGATCGGGCCCGACGCAGGTCGAGATGCACTCGAACGAGTCCCGTGATCGGGGGAACTTGCTCGGATCGCGCCGACGCGGTGGTCGGGGTGGACGAGGTCGGTCGTGGCTCCCTGGCCGGGCCGGTGGTGGTCTGCGCAGCGAAATTCGACCGGATTCCCTCCTCGCCCCGGGTTCGCGACTCCAAACGCCTGAGCGCAAAGCAAAGGTCGGGAGACTGCGTTGTGGATCCGCGACAACTGCGTTTCTTGGGTTGTCATCGAGGTCTGGCAGGAACTCATTGACCGGATCAATATTCTCGAGGCGACACGCCTCGCCATGAGGGCCGGGGTCACAACGCTCCTGGCGCAACCCGGGACCGAGGTGGTGGTCGATCACTTCGAACTCGGCGATCTGGGTCTTCCGGTCCACTCGTTCAAACGTGCCGATGACAGTTTTTTTTCGGTTGCGGCGGCGTCGATTCTCGCCAAGGTCCACCGCGACGGGATCATGGTGGAATTCGGCGCCCGCGACGACCGTTGGGACTGGTCGCGGAACAAGGGTTATGGCACCCTCAAGCACCGTCGCGGCATCGGTCGCTATGGTCGCAGCCACTTGCATCGTCGGAGCTTTCGGGTGTCGCCTGTGCTACCATGAAAGCCGCGGACCAACGGCGGTAGGGGATAGAGATTATCGGATGGCAATCAAACGGGACAAGATCCTGAAAACTGCTGAAAAACTTGTCCAAAAGGGCAAGCTCGAGCAGGCCATCAATGAGTACGAAAAACTCCTCAACGCGAACCCGGATGACACCAACACGATCAATCGACTCGGCGACCTCTACGGCAGGGTCGGTGAGATCGACAAGGCGGTGTCGCTCTACGAGCAGGTCGCCGAGCCGGTTTGCCGATCAGGGTTTCCTCCCCAAAGCCATCGCCATCTACAAGAAGATCAACCGGCTCGCACCGCAGCGGTTGGACATCTTCGAGCGGCTCGGCGAGCTGTATGTCGAGCAGGGGCTCATGGTCGAGGCCAAGAGCCAGTTCCGGATGCTCGCCGATCACTATGCGAGAAACGGCGACATCGAGAGCGCGGTTCGCGCCCAGGAGCGTCTCGGCGAGATCGATCCCGAGCGATTTCACGACCGAGGCTCAAGTTCGCCGACATGCTGCTCGAATCGGGCAACTCTGAACGGCCATGGAAGCGTACGGCGCGCTCGGCGAGAAGTTCATCCAACGGGACCAGCTCGACGAAGCCGAGCGGCTTGTTCCGGCGGTTGCTCGACCAGGAACTGCCCAACGGCGATATCATGGCGCCCATTTGCGATCGGCTGCTCGACGCCGGACGGGTGACGTCCGCCCAGGAACTGCTCACCGCCGGGCTTGCGGTTTCCCCCGACAGCATTCCGCTTCGAACTCTCCAGGTTCGCGCCTTCATGGCGCTGGGTGAGACCGACGAGGCGGCGGACCTGGCGCAGGGAGATCCTCGTGGTCGAGCCCGACAACCCGGATGTACGCGGGTTGGTGGGCAATCTCCTGATGTCGGATGGCGATCGATGCGAGGCGACCGAGATGATGATCCCGGCCGCCGAAGCCCTGCTCGAGAAGGCCGACTACTCGAGGGCGCAGAAGATGCTGCGCGAACTTGTCGAGATCGCGCCGACCGACGAGCGCGATTCTGCGGTTGGCCATTCGAGCGTTTCGCCCCTCGGGTGATCAGGAAATGCTCACTCGACTGACGGCGTCGTTGGCTGATGTGTGCTTCTCGAGCGGCCAGGAAGACCAGGCAAAACGGTTCTATCTCGAGCTGGTCGCCTCCGATCCGACCAACGAGCTCTATCGGGAGCGATTGGCCGAGCTCGATGGCTGCGGTGCACGACATCGTGCGAGGGGGATCGACGTCATCGGTGATCGGCGACGACGTGCCTTCGGAGATCACCTTCACCATCGATGGCGACGAGGCGACGGCAGCGGGATCGACGAGCCCGAGCCGGTGATTCCGGAGGGGCCGAGCTTCGACCCGACCGAGCGCATCAACGAGGCCGCGGTCTTTGCCAAGTACGGACTCAACGACAAGGCGATCAGTCACCTCGAAGAAGTGGTCGATCGTCTTCCCGATCATGCCGGGGCCCGCGAAGCGCTGGCCAAGATCTATCTCGCGGCCGGTCAGCAGGAGGAGGCGGCGTCGCACCGTCGAACCCTTGATCAAGGTATGCCGATCAGTCGGTGACCTCGACGGCGCGGCGCGGCTCGAGGGGCTCTACGGATCACCTTCCTCGGCCCCCGAAGAAGACGACGACGAGATCATCATTGTCGATCTCGACGATGACGAGACATCCGAGACCACCTTCGGCGAGATTTCGCCGAAGAACCTCGAGTTGGACGACCTCAATATCGAAGCAATGGTCGCAACGGCAATGGAGGACTTTGACGGTGCAGCTTCCGGCGCTGCCGGCGCCGAATCCGGAGGTGGTCGAGGAAGAGCTCGTCGAAATCAGCACCGGGGTGGATGGCCCGTCGTTCAACGAGCTGGCCCAGCTCGACCTCTTTATTGATCAGGAGCTCTTCGAGGATGCATTTGTGATTCTCGGCCGGCTCGAAGCCTCGTATCCCGGAGATGCGGACCTCGCTGAACGGCGGCGAACGCTGGACGGTCTCGCGGTCGAGGAAGCGCCGGCGGTGGTTGAGAGAACGAAGGCTCCTGCCGGGGTGGTCGAGGTCGCTGCGGCCAGACCGCCGGTGGAACCGACGAAGATCAACGAGCCGATCCATGCCTCCCACGAGATCTTCGGCGACGAGGAGCCCGAGGAGTACTTCGACCTCGCGAAAGAGCTCGAGGACGGAGCTGGCCGAGGAAGAGGCCATGGTGGAAGAGGCGACCGGGCGCGGCAAGGGTGAAGCCATGCTCGACGAGGTGTTCAGGGAGTTTCAACGGGGAGTCGCGGAGCAGCTGTCCGACGATGATTCGGACACTCACTTCAACCTGGGCATCGCTTACAAGGAGATGGAACTCCTCGAAGAGGCCGTCGTCGAGTTTCAGGTTGCGTCCCATGATCCGGCCTACTTCGTTGAAGCCTGTTCCATGATCGGGGTCTGCGCCAGCGATCTGGGGAGGTTCGACGAGGCCGCGGCGTGGTACCAGAAGGCGTTGGTTGCACCGGATCTTTCCCCTGATGCCCGCACCGCTCTGCGCTATGAGCTCGCCCTGGCCTTCGAGAACTCCGGTGAGATCGAGCAGGCGGCGGGTCTCTTTGCGGACATCCGGGACCACGACCCGGCGTACCGCGATGTGAGCAATCGCCTGGCGGCGCTTTCGCAGCAGCAGCGGCAGGTGAACTAGAGATCCAGGGTCCAGCAACGGCGATGGCTCCATCGCCCCGGTACATCCATGAATGACTCGATTCCGTCGCCCGCGTCGTCACGACGACACGCTAGTCGCTTCACGTGGTGACCATCCGCGATTCATCCCGATCAGGCGTTCACGCCAGCGTTCGCGTGCTGATGCTTTTTCGACGGATGGCGGACCGACCTCGCGCCTCCGGGATCAAGGTCGCGCTGAACGAGCAGATGCCTCGTGTCTCGCCGTTTTTGTCTGTGTCGCGTTGCACGAGCTTGGCGACGCCGCGGCCGCGATCCGCCACGAGGGTCATTCCCCCGCGGGATTACCCTGTACCCCTTGGTGGTGTCGCGCGAATGGCTCGGACTCCGATCCCCAGGGCATGGTCGAGGCTGTCATCGCTGGTCAGCCGGGCCCGCGGTCAACCTGACCATCGTCCGGCGTGCTCTTCGTCGTCAGTGCGGGTACGGTCCTTTCGCCGGGCGACGGACTCGGCCTCGTGCTGCTCGGGATCAAGGTCGCTCTGATCTGGGCCAGATCCTCGTCCTTGCCGTATTCGACCTGCTGTCGGCGTTGCACGCGCTCGGCACGCCGGGGGCGCGATCCGCCACGGGGTTTCTGACCACCCGCGGTCGATTGGACCCGGGCCACCGTGGTGGGCCGCTTCGCATCGGCCAGGTGGCCGCCGCCCTCAGGGATTCGCGTCGAGACTGTCTTCAGGACTTCGGCTGGTGCTGGCGGTCATCCTCGGCATCGCCGGCGTGCTCAACGTCGTCAGCTGCGGATACGGTCCCTTCGCCGGTCGAAGCAGTTCGTCAATCCGTCGAGCTCGGCGAGGCTGGTTCTGAACCGAACTGATCATCCGTTGCCGCGTAGCGTCAACCTGCTGCCGGCCTTCCGCACTCGACGGGGGGCGAACTCCGTCCGGCGGATTTCTGACCGCCCGGATCGGCAGCGCCCGGTTGCCTATCGGTCTCGGCGCCGCGGCCATGGGGGCAGGTGCGACCGGCCGCCCTGCGGATTCGCGTCGGTGACTGCTATCAGCCGAGCCTCTGGCTGGCGGCCGATCTCCTCAGCGCGTCCCGGCGGCCAACGCCGACGCTCTCGATATGCTCTCGCCAGGGAAGCCCAGTGATCGCTCCGGTCGTCGACGGTCAGGGAAACGCACGGTGGTCGTCGAACCGAGCTGATCACCGTTCCGGCAGCGACCACTCTCGCCGAGGCCGCCGAGCTCTCGGTGGCAACGCCCAAGGCGAAATTTCCTGCTCAGTCGATCAGCACCGCCGCGGTGGCCTATCTCTCGGCGCCGCGGCGTGGGGGAAGGTGCAGATCGGAACGCCCCGGGCAGATCGAACTCGGTAATTGCCATCGCGCCGAGACCGCGGCTGAGCCCGATGTCCCAGCGAGACCGCCGATCGACGGACGCTCTCGTGTACTTTCGACCAGGGAGGCCGCCGCGATCGCGCCGAGTCACAGCTCGCACGGTAAGGCGCGTCGACTCCATCGGGGTCGTCGCCTTTCGGTCTGATCTCATCCGCAGCCGGGGAGGGAGTCGGGCAGCGCACAAGCAGCAGCTCCAGACGAAACCGACAAAGGCGCAAAGGTCGCAGAGGCATCGCAACATCGCAATAGGCACGACCCAGAGACGCGGAGATTCGATTCAGGACATGCCGCAGCTCGAATCGAACCGCGGCGGAGTCGGTGTCCGGTCGGACCGGGCCACCGACCGGCGAGTCTGGTGCAATCGCGAACGAACACCGAGCGTTCGGCAATGAGCCCGATTCACGCGCTCGCTGCGCCTACGATGCGTCGGCTCCGCTTCGGTTTCCCTGTCAATCTGTCTTTGTGGTTGCGACGGTGCGATGTTGCGATGAGTCAACATTGCGATGTCCTTTGCGATGGGCTTTGCGTCTTTGCGCCTTTGCGGTGAAATTGCGATGTTGCGATGCCTGGCGTCCCTTGCGTCCTGCGGTTCCTACCGATGCCTGGTGACGCCGATTTTGGGGCAGAGATCGTCGAGCGGGCAGCCGGTGCACTTGGGCGAGGTCGGGTGGCAGCGGTTCTGACCGAAGGTCACCAGCAGATCGTTGATATCGATCCAAAGATCCTTCGGAAGGACCGCCTTGGAGCGCCTTCTCGGTGGCGTCCGGAGTTTTCGTCGCCACCAGCCCGAGCCGATTCGAGATCCGGTGGACGTGGGTGTCGACGCAGATCGCCGGGATCCCGAACCCGAGTCCGAGGACCAGATTGGCGGTCTTGCGACCGACGCCGGGCAGCGCGAGCAGCGCCGCCTCGTCCGTCGGGAACGTCGCCGCCGTGGTCGGCGACGAGGATTGCGGCGATCCGGCGCAGCTGACCGGCCTTGGTGTTGTAGAAGCCGGCGGGGTAGATCGCCTTCGCGATCTCCTCCTCGGAGAGCTCGGCGAGTTCGGCCGGGGAGTCGGCGAGCCGGTAGAGGCGCCGGCTGGCGTCGTGGGTGACCTCGTCCTTGGTTCTCAGCGAGATGACGCAGGAGACCAGGAGGTGAAACGGCGACCGTCTGGATGTCTGGACCTCGGTCAGGGTCGTCACCCGGCAGGTCGATCTGAAGGCATTGAGCCGGTTTTCGAGATCCCTGATCGCATCGAGCTGCCAGGCGGGTATGTCGGGATTGCGTTGTCGGGTCGTCATCCGTCGATGATGAGTGGCGGCTGCAACCGCGTCAAGACGCCGAAATCGCGATCGTTCGCATCGCGATGCGTTCGCATTGACCGCGTCGCCGCAAGCCTGCTAGGGTGAGGCCGTCGAATTGGAGGATGCATGGCACCCAACGGGACGTACGTTTTTTACATCGGAATCGGTGACCGAAGGTCACCCGGACAAGATCGCCGATCAGATCTCGGACGCGATTCTCGATGCGGTCCTCGCCGAGGATCCCGAACGGCCGGGTCGCGTGCGAAACCATGGTCACGACCGGACTCGCATTCATCGCGGGCGAGATCACGACCGATGTCTATGTCGAGTTCCCGACCCTGGTCCGCGAGACCATCCGCGAGATCGGCTACACCCGGGCCAAGTTCGGCTTCGACTGCGAGACCTGTGCCGTGATCTCGTCCATCGACCCCCAGGCCGGCGATATCGCCAGGGTGTCGACACCGGCGGCGCCGGTGATCAGGGGCTGATGTTCGGTTATCGCCACCAACGAGACCGACGCGCTCATGCCGATGCCGATTCTGCTCGCCCACCGGCTGACCCAGGCGCTGAGCATCGCCCGACGGACCGGCGAGCTCGATTGGCTCCGCCCGGACGGCAAGAGCCAGGTCACGGTGGAGTACGACGGCACGACGCCCAAGCGCATCGATGCGGTGGTGGTCTCGTCGCAGCACGCCGAGGAGATCGCGACCGAGGACCTGCGGGCGCAGATCACCGAACGCGTCATCCGGCCGACGCTTCCGGCCGAGATGTTCGACGACCGGACCAAGATCTTCATCAACCCCACCGGACGATTCGTCATCGGGCGGACCGCAGGCCGACTGCGGCCTGACCGGCCGCAAGATCATCGTCGACACCTACGGCGGCGTCGGCTCGCACGGTGGCGGCGCCTTCTCCGGCAAGGACCCGTCCAAGGTCGACCGCTCGGCGTCCTACATGGCCCGCCACGTGGCCAAGAACATCGTCGCCGCGGGTCTCGCCGGCAGAGTCGAGGTTCAGGTGGCCTACGCCATCGGCGTTGTCGATCCGGTGTCGGTCATGGTCGACGCCTTCGGCACCGAGACGGTCCCGGTCGATCGCATCACCGCGGCGGTGCGCGAGGTCTTCGATCTGACCCCGCGGGGCATCATCAACTACCTCGATCTGCTGCGGCCGATCTACAAGAAGACGGCGGCGTTCGGCCACTTCGGTCGCAACGATCCCGATTTCACCTGGGAGGCGACCAACCGGACGGACGATCTGCGGACGGCGTGCGGCGTCTGACGACGATCGGGAACCGACGGTCGATCCTGGCACACCGCCTGCATGAGGTGTCGACAGATCGACGGAATCGATGGATTTGCCGGCTCGTTGATCCGTCGATAGGGAGTTGTGAACGTCAGGATGGCGCGATTCGAAGACATCTTCGGCACAAGAGGGTCGCTGCAGCGGCACTACGCTACCGCGACCGCGGTGTTTCTGGTGCTGGTGATCGGGATCATCTTCCTCTTCGGCCACCTGATTTCGCGCTCGCTGTCCCGACGGTACATCGAGGATCTCCTGGTCGGCGGACGCGAAGACGCGCGGCGGATCGCCGATGAACTCGAGAGCGGAGGTCTGCAGGATCTTCAGGTGCTGGAGCAGCGGCGCGAGCATATCTTCCGTAGTTTCGAGGGCATCCCGCGACGTCGGGTCTACGAGTCCATCGTCGTCACCGATCGCGAAGGGCCGAATCGTCTGGCGATCCGAGTTCAAGTCCACTGGAGGATCTTCCGGACGAGCTCCGCAGACGATCTGAAGATGGGCACCAATCTGCCCGATGAGGAGGTCATCGAAACCGAGACCCCGTACCGGATCATGGTTTCGCTCGGGGACGATGTCGGTGAGGTGGTCCTCAACGTGAGCCGCGCCAGAGTCAACCAACGGGTCGGGCGGCTCCAGCGCGAGCTCCTCACCCAGACGATTGCCGTGGCCGTGCTCACCCTCGCGACCCTGGTCGTGGCCTTCGTGCTGGTCTGGCTCATGGTGCAGCGGACGCGGAGGCTCGAGGCCAAGCAACACGACGCCGAAGAGCTCGCCGCCCTCGGCACCCTCGCGGCGAACCTCGCGCACGAGATCAGGAACCCGCTCAACTCCATCAATCTCAATCTCGAGCTGCTCGACGAAGACCTCACCGACCAGGCGGCCGACGCCCGGAACTCGCTGGCGACGACGCGTCGCGAGGTCGGTCGGCTGGCCAAGCTCGTGAGCGATTTTCTGAACTATGCGCGACCCGCCGATCCCAAGCTGGAGACCATCAGCATCCCCGCTCTGCTCGGACGACGTCTGCGAGTTTCTTCATGCCGAGGCGACGAGCCTGGGTGTGCACCTCAAGCTCAAGGCGGAGATCCCGGATGTGGTGGTCACCGCCGACGAGAGCCGACTGCAGACAGGTCATCTTGAATCTGGTGCTCAACGCGTCCAGGCCGTGTCGGAACTCAAGGCGGACCGCAGGGTGGTCGAGCTCTCGGCCGTCGTGTCGAGACACCGAGAGTCACTCTCGTGGTCATCGACCGCGGCGACGGAGTGGCGGACGCGAGATCTCGGTCACGGGTGCGTGAGGCGTTCTTTACCAAACGGCGAGGTGGTTCCGGTCTCGGTCTCGCCATCGCCGAGCGGTTTGCCGAAGCCCACGGCGGTCGGGTCGAGCTCGAAAATATGGAACCCTATGGATTTGCCGCCCGGATCGTCTTGCCCGTGGGCGACGATGCTGGCAAGATGAGCGAGTGACCGGTTGCATCGGACAGCCGGCAAGGAGGACTTTGATGGATCGACGTATCGTGATTGGACGGTGGTGCTGGTTGCAGTGCTGGCGGCCGGTCCGGTCCTGGCTGGTTTCGGCGCTGCCGATCTGATCTACATTCCGGTGGCCTCGCACAGCCCCCGGGGCTGTGGGTTCGCAATGGAGAACCGATCTCTACATCACCAACGTGGATGATGTCGCCATCGACGTGGCCATTGCCTATCTCCCCTCGGGGCTCGTCAACAACGCCTATATCTTCTGCTGAGCCGGCGAAACCTGGCTCGGTGGTCGTGAGGTCCGACGAGTTCGGCTTCATCAACGAGGACGCTCGCCGACATCCCGCCCAACGGAACCGTCGTGATCCGCGACATCGTCGGCGAATACTGGGTCGAACGACTCGGGCTCAACGGAAACGGGGCGCTGGTCATCACCGTCTACGAGGCCGACACCCTCGAACCGGACGGCAGCCGAGTGAACGAGAACGCCATCGCCAATGCGAGGATCTACAACCAGACCACGATCTGGGTCGAGGATCCGGACAACGAGGGCGAGTTCCTCGAGAAGGGCGGCACAGTACGGTCAGACCATGCCCGGCGTGCCCTGGTACAACCTCGCCGACGGCGGCGCGGTGGACGAGACCGTACGATTTCAGCTTCGAGGAACTCACCGGCGGCGAGGAGAGCGGCAGACTGCGGTACAACGTCGGGATGGTCAACGCGTCCGACCCGCTGACCACCCTGACGGTGCGATTCCAACCCTTCCAGCCCAACGGCGAGCCCTATCTCGACGAGGACGAGAACGAGATCATGACCGTCGTTCCGATGCCGCCGGCGTCGCAGGTCCAGTTTTTCAGGCCGTTCCGTGACGACTGGGAGATCGACGATGTCGAAGGGGCAACGGTTCAGGTCTCCATCGAGGCCTGGTCATCCGCGGCGGCGGATCCGATTCCGATGATGACGAGCTACGGTTCGATGGTCAACAACAACACCAGCGATCCGTCGACGATCCTGCCGTCCTTTGCCTACCCCTACGATGTCGATTGCATGTGGGGCGGCGCGGAGCCAGAGGGAGTCGGCAAGGGCGCGTCGGCGAAACGACGTCCGATCGAGATTCCCGCCCAGTCGTTGGAGAGATTGACAGGCTTCGGGCCTGTGGTAGCATGCGAAACATTGCGGGAAATACCCGCCGGAAGGAGACTGAACATGGCCGATCCTGATGACAAACTCCCGGACCAGGCGCCCGGTAAGTACTACGTCGACTCGAGTTGCATCGACTGCGACGTGTGCCGCACGACCGCCCCGAACAACTTCGAAGCCAACGAGGACGAAGGCTACTCCTTTGTGAGTAAACAGCCGGACGGCGACGAAGAAGAGGCCCAGTGCGAAGAGGCGATGGAGTCGTGCCCGGTCGAGGCCATCGGCGACGACGGCGAATAGCCTCGCACCACACAAAAACCGACCGGCACCCGGCGCGATCGTTTGGCGCTCGGGATGCTTCAGATTCGATCGACCTGCATCCTGCGCTCCGGCAGTGCTATCATCCGCCCGCGAAGGAGCACTCCATGCGCGTTCTGTCCGGCGTTCAACCCTCGGGAACCCTCCACATCGGCAACTACTTCGGCGCCATCCGGCAGTTCGTGGCGCTGCAGAATGAGCACGAGTGCTATTACTTCCTCGCCGATCTGCACGCCCTGACCACCGTCCAGGACGCCGACCGGATGCGGTCGTCTGGTTCGCGAACTCGCCGCCGGTTATCTCGCTCTCGGTCTCGACCCGGCACGAAGCGTCATCTACCGGCAGTCCGATCTGCCCGAGATCCCCGAACTCTACTGGTATCTCTCGACGGTCACCTCCATGGGCCTGCTCCAGCGCTGCCACTCGTTCAAGGACAAGGTCGCCCAGGGTGTGGTGCCCAACCACGGCCTCTTCGCCTATCCGGTCTCGATGGCGGCGGATATCCTCATCGTCCGCAGCGATCTCGTGCCGGTGGGCAAGGACCAGAAACAGCACCTCGAGGTGACTCGCGACATCGCCGCCTCGTTCCACGCCACCTACGGCGACGAGGTCTTCACGCTGCCCGAACCCCTGATCCAGGACGACGTCGCGGTGGTCCCGGGCATCGACGGTCAGAAGATGTCCAAGTCCTACGGCAACACCATCGACATCTTCGGCCCCGAGAAGCCGATCCGCAAGCGGATCATGTCGCTGGTGACCGATTCGACCCCGGTGGAGGAGCCGAAGCCCACCGAGGGCAGCGCCCTCTACCAGCTGCTCAAGATCTTCGCACCGGCCGAGGATCGGGCGTGGGTCGAAGCGCGCGTTCGACGAAGGCGGCGTCGGCTACGGCGACATGAAGAAGAGGCTCTTCGAGTACTTCCTCGCCACCTTCGGCGATGCGCGGGCCCGTTACGACGAACTCATGGCCGACCCGGCCGAGGTCGAGCGGATCCTCCTCGCCGGCGCCGAGCGCGCGCAGAGAGACCGTCGCCCCCCTCATGGACGACGTCCGAAGCGCGGTGGGCATCCGGTAGGGCCTCGCGCCGTTGCGCTGACCGCAGCATCCGAATGACGCTGCGCGTTCGTAGCGCCGGCGTCCCTGCCGAATGACGCTATCGCCGGTCGCTAGACGCAGCGTCGCTACATCGACTACGATGCGTCGGTTGTAGCACGCAGGACCGTCCACTACGCCACGCGTCGCTGGAGACGCATCCAGTCATGCTCATGGATCGATGACGCGAGGGTCGTCGGCCGATACGCGACTGCGATAGCGATGACGCTGATGGGCATCGCAGGTGCCGGCTCCACAAAGCCGCAGGATGCCGATCTGTCAGGCGATTTTGCTGACTCTTTTGCTCAGGATCGGCTAAGCTGACCCCACCATGGCCGCGCCACCCACCGGACGACGACACCGATCACCGTTTGAGGGCCCGGTCGATTCGGTCCCGTTCGACGACCCCGCCTCCCGATTGGGACCGGTACGCCATCGTCGATTTTGTCGGCGAGGGCGGGATGGGCGTGGTCTACCGCGCCATCGACCGCCAGCTCCAGCGCACGGTCGCGCTGAAGTTCCTCCGGTCGCGCGATCCCGCGGAGGTCGCGCGGTTCCAACGCGAGGCGCAGGCCCAGGCGAGCATCGACCACGAACACGTCTGCCGGGTTTTCGAGGTCGGCGAGGTCGACGGCCGCGGGTTCCTCGCCATGCAGTTCATCGATGGGGAGACCCTGCGCGATCCGCGGCCGCCGAGCTCGATCTCGAGGAGAAGCTCGAGGTCATGGAACAGGTCGCGCGGGCGGTGCAGGCGGCCCACGCCGGCGGCGTGATCCACCGCGATCTCAAACCCGGCAACATCATGGTCGAGCGGCGACGACGACGGCCGCCTCCACGCCTATGTTCTCGACTTCGGCATCGCCCACGATTCGGGGCAACCCGACGACGACTCGCCCGTCGATGCCCATGGGCACGCCCGCCTTCATGGCGCCGGAGCGGATCCGCAACGATCGGCCGCCGGCTCGATCACCGGGTCGATGTCTACGGCCTCGGAGCCACTCTCTATGCGGTGCTCGCCGAGCAGGCGCCGTTCTTCGGCGCGACCCGCGCCGAAACCAAGGCACAAGGTGCTCGACGAGGAACCTCTCCGACTCGGGCTGGTGGTTCCCGGGATGTCGGCCGATCTCGAGACCATCGTCGCGGTGGCCATGGCCAAGGACCCGTCGCGGCGCTACCCGAGCGCCCGGGCGTTTGCCGATGATCTCCGCCGCTGGCTCGAGGGCAAGCCCATCCGGACCCGGAGAGCGGGCCCCGTCTACCAGCTGAACACGTGGGTGCGCACCCGCCGGCTGGCCGCCGCCGCACTGGCGGCGGTGCTGCTGGTTCTCGGGGGCCGCGGCGGGCTCGGCGTTGTGGCTCCGCTATCGCGAGAACCAACGCCGGGACGCTCACCGCCCGGCACCAGAACGAGATCGAGCAGATCGACCGCGTGTTGCGGCGCGCCCGGATGATGCCTTTGCACGACACGACCGCGGCGGAGAACGCGGCGCGGCGGAGATTGGCCGAGGTCGAGGCGAGCCTGCTCGCGACCGGTCCGCTGGCCCGTGGCCCGGCGCACTACGCCCTCGGTTTCGGCCATCTCATGCTGCGCGAATTCGCCGAGGCGGAGGTCTGGCTCCAGGCGGCCGTCGACGGCGGCTACGACCGTCCCGAGGTGGAGTCGGCGCTGGGGGTCGCCCAGGCGATGCAGATTCTCGCCGCCCGCAGAGACGAAGGCACGACGCTCCGAGGAGAGCGGTTCCCGCGTCGCCGGGGCGATGCGCCACCTCCACCGCCGCGGCCCGCAGACCGCGGATCGCGACGACTTCCACGATGCCCTCGCGTCTCTTCGTTGCCGGCCGATTGGACGAGGCCCTCGTTCGGGCCCGCGAGTCGTCGGCCCGGGTGCCGTGGCTGTATGAGGCGCTCCAGCTCGAGGGCGACATCCTGGTGGCGAGGTCGGAGCTGCGGGTGAGTGGGGGAGACCTCGACGGCGCCGAAGCCGATCTCCTGTCCGCCGGTGAGGCCTACGCCCGCGCCCTCGCGGTCGCGCGCAGCGATGCCTGGCTCTACGAGGCCGAGGCGGCGCGGGTGCTGCGGCTCGTCGAGCTTCGATTCCGTCGATGACGCTGCTCGCGCCGATGCTCTGCGACCGGGCGATCGAGGCCGCCGCGGCCGCCGGCACGGCCCGTCCGCAGCGCGCGCTGCCGCTGGTGCTCGCCTCCCGGGCGCACCTCCTCAAGGCGGAGATCCTCGAGCGGCATGGCGGCGATCCCGAATTCGAGCTCGCCGAGGCCCTGCGGTTGGCCCGCGACGCCGATGGAAATCGACCCGGAGAACACCGAGCACACCGATCTCCAGGCACGGACCCGAGACCCTGCTTTCGGAATCGCGTGGCGCCAAAACCGGTTGATAGGCGATAATGCCTACCGGCGCCGCCGGCGGCCGAGAAGGAACCATGGACAACGTACGCAGTTTTTGCATCATCGCCCACATCGATCACGGCAAGTCGACCCTTGCCGATCGCCTCATCCAGTTCTGCGGTGGGGTGGAGGAGCGTGACTTTCGCGATCAGATCCTCGACTCCATGGACATCGAGCGCGAACGCGGCATCACCATCAAGTCCAACACCGTGACCTTGAGCTACACGGCCAAGGACGGCAAGACCTACCAGCTCAACCTCATCGACACCCCCGGGCATGTCGACTTCTCGCACGAGGTCCGCCGCTCGCTCATGTCGTGCGAGGGTGCGCTGCTGCTGGTGGACGCCTCCCAGGGCGTCGAGGCCCAGACCGTGGCCAATATGTACCTCGCCATCGAGCACAACCTCGAGATGGTGCCGGTGATCAACAAGATCGATCTTCCGGCGGCCGATGTCGAACGGGTCAAGGAGGAGATCGAAGAGGACCTCGGTCTCGACGCCGAGCACGCGATCCTGTGCTCGGCCAAGAAGGGGACCGGGATCGAAGACGTCCTCGAGGCCATCGTGACCCGGCTGCCGCCGCCCGCGGGCGACCCGAAGGCGCCGCTCCAGGCGCTCATCTTCGACGCCCAGTACGACCCCTACCGCGGCGCGGTCCTGCTGGTCCGGGTCATGCAGGGCACCCTGCGCGCGGGCCAGCGGTTGGTGCTGATGCACACCGGGATCGAGCACGACCTCGAAGAGGTCGGTCTGCTCCAGCTCAAGAAGGTCAAGGTGGACCAAGCTCGAGGCGGGTTCGGTGGGCTACGTCATCGCGGGAATCAAGTCGGTCTCCGACATCAACGTCGGCGACACCATCACCGATGCCGCCAACCCGGCCGAGAAGCCGCTGCCCGGCTACAAAGAGGCCAAACCGGTGGTCTTCTCCTCGGTCTACCCCATGTCCACCGAGGAGTACCCCGAGCTGGTCAAGGCGCTCGAGAAGCTCAAGCTCAACGACGCCGCCCTGACCTATGAGAAGGACTCGTCCGCGGCGCTCGGTTTCGGATTCCGCTGCGGTTTTCTCGGTCTGCTCCACCTCGAGGTGGTCCAGGAGCGGCTGCGCCGCGAGTACGATCTGTCGCTGATCCTCTCGGCGCCGTCGGTGCGCTACCGGGTGACCACCGCCGACGGGAATGTCGCCTGGGTCGACAACCCGAGCTACTTCCCCAACCCGGCCGAGATCGAACGCACCGAGGAGCCCTTCATCAAGGCCGCGGTGATGATGCCCGAACGCTATGTCGGGGCGGTGATGGAGCTCTGCCGCGAACGCCGCGGTGAAAAGACCACCTTCACCTATCTCGCCGTGGGCCGGGTCGAGCTGACCTCCGAGATGCCCCTCGCCGAGGTCGTCTTCGACTTCAACGACCGGCTCAAGTCCACCACCCAGGGCTACGGCTCCTTCGACTACGAGATGCTCGACTACCGCGACACCGATCTCGTCAAGGTCGACATCCTGGTCAACGCCGAGCCGGTGGACGCCCTCTCCCAGCTCGTCCACCGCGACCGCGCGCGGATGCGCGCCCTGCACTACTGCGAGCGCCTCGAGGACACCATCCCGCGCCAGCAGTTCAAGATCGCCATCCAGGGCGCCATCGGCGGCGAGATCGTCGCGAGAAAGACCATCAACGCCTATCGCAAGGACGTCACCGCCAAGTGCTACGGCGGCGACATCTCGAGAAAGCGGAAGCTCCTCGAGAAGCAGAAGAAGGGCAAGAAGCGGATGAAGATGGTCGGCAGCGTCGAGATCCCGCAGTCCGCCTTCGTCGCGGTGCTCAAGACCGATCGCGAGAAGTGAACGCACGGCGCCGGTCCTCTACGATCCACGGTTCCCGTTCTGCTCGCTCGGTCGTGCCCTCTACTGCGATTTCGCCGGTCACGATCGCCGGTGACGCCGACCGCGCGCAGGCGATGTCCTACCTCGACGCTCTCGATCGCTGAAGATCGCCGAACTCGTGTCCGCGCGAAGCCACGGTCTACTCAGTTTCGACACCGTCTACTTCGGCGGCGGGACACCGTCGAGCTCTGACGCCCGGACAGACTCGGACGCGTCTCTGTCGAACCGATCGACCGAGCAGACCTCGATCCTCGCGTACCCGAGACCACCCGCCACCTCGAGATCAACCCCGACGACGTCAGCCCGCCAACCGCCGCCGCGTGGCGCGATCTCGGGTTCAGTTTCGCGAGCCTCGGCGTCCAGAGCTTCGACGACGACGCTCTCGCCTTTCTCGGCCGCAGACACCGCGCCGCCGATGCGCCGCCGCGCCGCCGAGACGCTCCTCGACGCCGGTTTCACCACGGTTTCCGTCGATCTCATCTTCGGTCTTCCGGACCAGACCGCCGATGACTGGCGGCGTCAGCTCGAGATCGTCCTTTCGCTCGGCGTCCACCACCTCTCGTGCTACCAGCTCACCATCCACGACGGCACCGTCTTCGGCCGCCGCAAGACCCGGGGCGAGCTCGCGGAGCTCGACGAGGACGACCAGGCCGAGCTCTATCTCCTGACCCACGAGATCCTCGGCGCCGCCGGTTGGCAGGGCTACGAGGTCTCCAACTTCGCCGCCGACCCCGACCACCGCTCGAAGCACAACCGGAAGTACTGGGACCACACCCCCTATCTCGGTCTCGGTCCATCGGCGCACAGCTTCGTCGGCCGTCGGCGGTGGTGGAATCAGCGCAAGCTGAGGCTGTGGACCGCCGCCATCGAGGACAACCGCTCCGCGATCGAAGGGAGGAAGACCTCACCGACGCCGAGCTCTTCTTCGAAGCGGTGATGCTGGGTCTGAGAACCGCCGAAGGCATCGATCGCGATGCTCTCCGGCAGCGCTTCGGCGCCGAGATCGCCCGATTCGACGAACCCGCCATCGAACGCCTCGCCGACTCGGGCCACCTCCTCGTCGACGGCCCCCGAATCCAACCCACCCCCAGAGGCATGGCGGTCGCCGAGGGCCTCGTCCGCACCGTCCTGCGATGATCCGTAGGGGAGGGTTTGTCCCCCTCCCCACCACTGCCCCGCGACCCCAGGCCGGCGGGGGCGCCGGCCCCACAATGAATCTCAGCCCTTTGTGGCGCCGGCGCCCCCGCCGGCGAGAAGACCACCGGCGACGATTCTCCTAAGAACTGAGAGTTGATGCAGGAGACTCACTCGTGAGCTTCGCACCCCTGCCCGACGAGCGTGCAACGCTCGTCATGTCCAATTCTCGGTGCAGATTTCGACGCGTCCGACGCGGCGAAAGATGCGCCGAGAATTGGAACCCCAACGGATGCCCCGGCCACGTCGTACAATGACTGCGCATGGGCGAACTGATCCCCGACCCCGAACTCGAGCGGATCATCCACGAGATGAACCGCGAAGCGAGGTGCCGAACACGCCGAGCCGGACGAGGCGGCGGTGTGGGACGGCCCCGATCTGCGCGAGGTCCACGGCGACGAGCCCCTCGACGCGATCCTCGGTGAGATGGTGCGCCGCCAGGCGTCGGATCTCCTGCTCGTGCCGGACTCGCAGCCGGTCGTCCGGATCGACGGCCGGCTCGAGACCCTGCCCCTCGCCGAGGTCACCGACGAGGCGATCCGCGGACACTTCACCCCGCACCTCAGCCGCCGCGCCAGCGCGCCCTCGCCGAGCGGGGATCGACCGATTTCTCGCTTCACCTCGCGGGCTCGAGCGAGCGGGAGTCCTGGCGCCTGCGGGTCAATCTCCAACGCCAGGGCGGCCGGTTGGCGGCGGCGATCCGCGCCTTGCCGCGGCGCATTCCGTCCCTCGAGGAACTCACCCTTCCGCCCGCACTGGGCGATCTGGCGACCAACGCCAACGGTCTCGTTCTCGTCTGCGGCCCCACGGGTTCCGGCAAATCGACGACCCTCGCCGCCATCCTCGATCAACTCAACCAGACCGACTTCCGCCACATCATCACCATCGAGGATCCGGTGGAGTACGAGCACCGCAACAAGCGGTCGGTCTTCGAACAGGTCGAGATCGGCAGCGACGCCCCCGAGTTCGCCATGGCGTTGCGGGCGGCCCTCCGGCGGGACCCGGATGTGATCCTGGTGGGGGAGATGCGCGATCTCGAGACCATCTCCACCGCCCTCACCGCGGCCGAGACCGGCCACCTGGTCCTCTCGACCCTCCACACCGCCGACAGCGCCCAGGCCATCCACCGGATCATCGATGTCTTCCCGGCGATCGCAGCAGGAGCAGATCCGCCACCAGCTCGCCCTCTCGCTGCGGGCCGTCGTCTCGCAACAGCTCATCCCGACCGCCGGTGGGCCGAGGGCGGGTGCCGGCGGTGGAGCTGCTCCTCGCGAACTACGCGGTGCGCAACCACATCCGCCGCGGCAATATCGATCGGCTCTACAACGAGATCATCGGCGGGCCGCAGCCACGGCATGCAGACCATGGAGCAGGCCCTCACCGATCTCGTTCGCAGCCGGTGCGATCTCCGCCGACGAGGCTCACGCCCGAACGCAGCCGCCCCGACGAACTCAACCGAATGCTGGGCTGATCCCATCCTTATCCCGGCGAGCGCATGACGCTCGCCATGTCATTTTCTCGGGGTTAATTTCGCCGCGTCCGACGCGGCGAAATGAACCCCGAGAAAATGAGCCCCACGATCAACGAGATCGGTGCTCCCGTCGCCTTCCCCCTGCTATCCTGACGAGGTGCCGGAAACAGATCTCATTCGAGACGTTTCGCGGGCAGCGGCCTGCACGGCGAAATCGCCCGCGCCCACCGCCCCGACGATGTCATCGCCGAGATCCAACGGCTCATCGATCCGGCATCCGCAACGGCCACCATCCACTGGGGTCGCAACTACCTCTACACCGCCGATATGATGACGCCGTCAGGCGTCGTCCCGGTGGTGGTCAAGCAGTTCCGCAACCAGGGCTGGCGGAAGAAGCTCGACCGCCGGTTCCGCGGCAGCAAGGCGACCCGCAGCTGGGGGTGGCCAAAGAGCTGGTGCGGGTCGGGATCGAAACCCCGGAACCCATCGCTCTGGTCGAGTCCGACCGGCTCGACGGGCCGTCGTTCTTCATCGCCCGCCTGCTCGATGACGCCTGCGAGGTCCGTCAGTTCTTCCGCCGTCTCAACGACGAACCCGATCCCGGGGCCGTTCCCCGATGTCGAGCCCCTGGCCTTTCTCGAGCAGCTCGGGCGCCACGCGCGGGGCCTGCACGACGCCGGCATCGTCTACCGCGATCTCTCCATGGGCAACGTCCTCGCCGTCGGCGACGGGCCGCGAACCCGAACTTGTCGTCGTCGACTTCAACCGCGCCCGGATCCACCAGCGGCCCGGGGTGTGGCGCCGCACCCGCGACATCTGCCGCCAGCCGGTGCTCGAGCCCGATCACCGCGCGGCGTTTCTCGCCGGCTACTGGGGCGCGGATCCCGCCGCGCTGGTCGTTCAAATGGTGGTTCTACGGCCTCAGCGTCGATGCCTACATCGACAAGCACGTGTTCAAGAAGTGGATGCGGCGCAACAAGCTGCGCCGCCAACACGGCCACCGGCGGCGGCCACCACGATCACCTCCCGCCGGCGCCCGAAGAGCGCCGGCAAGCGCGACCTCGCGGTCTGGGACCACCTGTCGGACCAGCCCCACCAGCACGCCGGACGCTGGTCCAAATGCTGGATTCGGTTGGTGGACAGCCCCCACCACGTCGCCGATTTTGCCGTGGTGGCGAGCCTCGGCGCCCAGGATCTGGGCTCGCTACCGTGAGCTCAAGCGCGAATCTCCACAGCACACCGGTGCGTCATCGACGGCATCGGGCTCTGCCTGCGACCGTGGCCCGACGACCCCGAAGCCCACCTCGCCGCGGTCGAGGCGTTGGGCGTTAAGAAGATCCTGCTTGCGGCTCCACCCGTGGGAGACCGACCACGACGCCGAGGAAGCCCTGGCGCGCGAGCTCCACAGCCGCGGCTGCGACCTCGTCTTCGCCCTGCCGCAGATCCGCGACCTGGTCATCGACCTCGATCGGTGGCGGGCCGCGATCGAGGAACTCGGCGAGCGATTCGCACCCTACGGCACGAGCTTTCAGATCGGCCAGGCGGTCAACCGCAGCAAGTGGGGGATCTGGACCCGCAACGAGTACGTCCGGCTCTACCAGGATCGCGGCCGAGGTCCTGCGCCGGATCGACGGCGTCGAACTCGCTCGGCCCGGCGGTCATCGACTTCGAGTTTCAGATCACCGCCGCCGTCGCCAACCACCGCGCCGAGGGTCTCGACTTCGATGTCCTGTCGAGCCTGCTCTATGTCGACCGCCGCGGCGCCCCCGAAAACCGGCAGATGGGCTTCGACACCATCGACAAGGTGCTGCTGCTCAAGGCCATCGCCGACACCGGCCGCAACACGACCGGCCGCAGCTGGATCACCGAGGTCAACTGGCCGTTGGGGAGGGGCCGCACTCGCCCGCCGGCAAGACCGTCTCGGTCAGCGAGGAGGCCCAGGCCGACTACCTCGTGCGCTACTACCTCCTCGCCCTGGCAACCGGCGCCGTCGAGCGGGTCTACTGGTGGCGGATGGTCGCCCGGGGCTATGGTCTGATCGCCCCCGAACCGGATGGTTCCCTGCGCCGCCGCCCGTCATGGTACGCCCTGAAGACCCTCATCGCCGAACTCGATGGAGCGACCTTCACCGGCACGCTGCCCGCGCCCGAGAACACCTGGCTCTACGGTTTCGACCGCGGCGGCGAGATCGTGGTGGTCGCCTGGAGCCTCGACGAGAACGGCGCCGCCGAGCTGCCCGGGCCCGCCCGGCGAGCCATCACCCGCGATGGCGTCGAGATGCACCCACCGAAAGGCACCAGAATCACCACCGGCCCCTCGCCGGTGTACTACGTGCTCGAAGACTGACCCTCCTACCTCCTGCCGGTGGCCTTCGGTTTCATGAACGCTCCGGCGAAGGACAGCACGAACTCCCAGTGGAATGCGTTGGCGGAGAAGATGGTCTTGCCGACACGGGCGCCCCACAGCTTGGCGCCACCGAGTTTTGCTTTGGAGAAATCGGCGCCCCGAATATCGGCCCCGGAGAACCGGCAGCCGCTGCAGTCCGCACCCCTGAGCTTCGCCGACCGGAGATCCGCCAGACTCAGGTCGGCATCTTTGAGATCGGCCGATGAGAAATCGCAGTGCGCCATCGTGGCGTTCTTGGCGACGATCTTCGCGAGATTCGCATCGCGGAAGTTGACGCCCCTGACGCTCGCCCGATTGAACGTCGCCCCCTCCAGGTTGTTGCCCTCGAGGTTGGCGTTGCTGAGCTCGGCCTTGTCGAGGCGAACCTGCTCCATCCGCCAGCCGCGCATGTCGATGCCGGTCAAGGTCGTTCCGCTCAGGTTGGCGCGGATCAGCGACAGCCCTGTCGCCCGCACCACCCTCAGATCCAGGCCATCGAGCCTGGCAGCGGCAAGCTGAACCCCTTCGAGTGTGAGGTCCGAGATCGTGGCGTCGCGGAAATCCGCCGCCTGGGCATCGCAGGCGAAGAACCGCGCACCCGTCAGATTCGCACCCTCGAAAACTGCGTGATTCAGATCGGTCTCGATGAGTTCCGCCGTTGCCCAAGCTTGCCCGGAGGAAATTCGCCTCCCTGAACTTCGCCTTGGCGATCTTGGCCCCGTAGAGATTGGCGCCGACGAACTGAGCGCCCTTGGCGCTGACCCCCAGGAGTTCGGTGCTGGAGAGGTTGGCCCCGTTGAAGATCACGCCGTCCATGATCGCATTCTTCAGCCGGGCGCCCGCGAACGTGCTGCCGCTGAAACTCGCGGTTCGAAGATCGGCGCCCGATAGATCGGCGCCCGACAGATCCGCGTTGTCCAAGACCGCGCTCGCCAGGTTGACTCCCGCCATCCTGGCGCCCCTCATGTCGCAGCCGCTGAAGTTGGTGCCCTGCACCGATGCGCCGTTCATCGTCGTTTTGACAAACGACGAGCCGTTCATCTCGGCCTGGGTGAGCACGATTCCCGATGCAGTCGGCGTCGTCAAAGACCGTCTTTTCGAAGACCGCGTTGTCGAACTGTGCACTCGCGAGGACCGCGCCGCGGAAATTGGTACCCTGGAGCCGAGCCCCCCTCAGGGCGCCGTTCCTCAGGTTCAATCCCGCCAGGTCAAGGCCACCCAGGTCGGCGCCCACCAGGTCGGGCACCGCCGATGGGTTCGCGGCCCGCCACCGGTTCCACTCTCCCGACAGGATCCTCCGCCGGTGCTCCTCGTTCGCCATGGTCTCCGCCTCTCTCGTCCGCTTGCATCGGGCGCCTTCGCAGCTCCACGAAGAGCTGTCGATCGTTGCGCCGAAAAGGTCCGTCTGATCTCGTGCTCACCATTGTCCCACGAGTCGGTGTGAAGGAGTCAATTCTATCGGATGGTGAATGTGCATGCGTGTCTCGTCTGTATCATCAGGCGCCATGGCGGCGGCGTCGGGAGATGTCGATCGATCGGCCGGGGGCCCGACTCTGGTCACGGTTCCCGTCGCTCAGCCGCTCCAACCGATCCCGACCCCGATCGAGCGGCCGGGCGCCGGGACCGCCAGATCGTCGGCGGTCGGCAGGTAGGTTTCATTGAGCAGATTGGTGCCGAAGATCGAGAACTCGAGGCCGTTTCTCAGAACATAGCCGACCGAGGCCGAAACGATGTCGGCGGCGGCGGTGACCTCTTCGCCCGGTCCGGGGTCGTCGAGCTCGAAACGGTGCTGCCAGCGCAGGGCCCCGCGCCAGGGACCTCCGGTGTAGCTTCCGCCGATGGTGAAGCGGTTGGAGGGAATCTCGGCCAGCGGGGCGCCGTCGTCGGCCTCGCCGTTCGTGATCATGCCGCTCCAATTGATCCGGAGCCGGTCGGTGGCCATCACGAAGCCCTCGAGCTCGAATCCCTTGATGGTGCCCGAGGTCAGGTTGACAT
This sequence comes from uncultured Acidobacteriota bacterium, assembly GCA_963704125.1. Classification (GTDB taxonomy): domain Bacteria; phylum Acidobacteriota; class Thermoanaerobaculia; order Thermoanaerobaculales; family Sulfomarinibacteraceae; genus JAHECW01. The sequence goes on from CAVPHA010000013.1 coordinate 206,482, forward strand.
AGGTCCGGACCCCGGGCTCGATGTCGATGCGCTCGATGTAGTCGTCGATCTCGTTGCGGTACACATAGGCGGCGAGAAAGACCCGGTCGCCGAAGTAGCGCATTCCGAAATCGGTGGTGAGCGAACGCTCGGGATCGAGGCCGGAGTTGGCGATCACCTCGCCGCGGCCGGTGGAACCGGTGTAGTAGCGCTCAGACAGACCGGGGAAGCGGAAGCCGGTGCCGATGTTGGCGACCAGCTCGAAACCGCCGCCGACCGGCAGCGTGAACCCGAGGAACCCGGTTGGAGCCGTGTCATTGACGCTGTCGGACCCGGCGTTGGTCTGATCGATGTAGGTGAAGCGGGCGCCGACTTCGGCGGCGAGGGGACCGAAGTTCCGCCGCGCGGAGCCGTAAACGGCGGCCTCGTTCTCGCTGCCGTCGAGAGAGGTGAACGACTCGCTGGCGCCGGTTGCGAGGTCCTCGACGGTCTCGGTGGCCTCGACGCCGCGGCGGCCGAAGTAATCGAAACCGACGCGAGCGGCGAAGGCGGCCGGCAGGGCGAGCTCGCGCTGCAGGTTGAGCCCGAAGTCGAAGGCGCGGTTCTCCACCAGGCTGCGTTCATCGGAGGTCAGGTTTTCGCTGTCGAGGCTGTTGGGGTGGCCATACAGGTCCAGGTGCCAGACCCCGGGGCGGCGGATGGCGAACCGCGTCACGATGTGGCGCTCGTCGGGGTAGGAGGTGACGCGGCTCGGGTAGCGGCGGTTGGGCTTGCCGATGTCGTCGGCGATGGATGGGATGACCATGAGGTCGAGCTCGAGCCCGCTGTCGAGATGCCAGGTTCCCGCGACCGTCGCGGAAAACTGATCGAACTGGCTCGGCTGCTCGGTCCCGTCAGGTGTTTCGGTCTCGCCCGAGCCGCGGTGCGCGACCCCCAGCGACCAATTGCCGAGACCGAGCCCCACGACCTGGTAGTTGGCGTTGCCCTGGCTCTCCCAACCGGCGTCGATCGTGGTGCTGCTGAACCGTTTCGGCACCGCTTCGAGAACGCCGCCGAGCGCACCCGAGCCATAGTAGGTGGAGTAGGAGCCGCGCACCACGTTCGCGGTTTCGAGCAGCAACGGGTCGATGAACGAGGCGGTGGCGCCGGCCCGCCGCTCGGTGACGATCCGGGCGCCAGAAACCAGCGTCATCACCCGCTGGCCGCCGGTGCCGCGAATCGAGTAGGCCTGGAAGAGACCGCCCTGACCGGCCTCGGCGACTCCGGGCATGCCGTCGATGAGTTCGACGACATCGGCCACCGGCGCCGGGCGATCGGCGGCGGAGACCGAGCTGGTGGGCACCGACAGCGGCTGGATCGAGCCGGTGCTTTCGCGGTTGGCGGTGACGACGATCTCATCGAACACCTGCTGTTTGGCGACCAGTGTGATCGGGGGGGCGCCGCCGCTGCAACAGTCGGTGGCGAGAGTCTGGAATCGGGGGTGGGTGATGACCACGGCCACCGGAGCTTCGAGGTCTTCAAAACGGAACTGACCCCGCGTGTCGGTGATCCGAAACGCGCTGTGGTCGGCGAGATCCACCCGGGCGCTTTCGATGGGCACCCCGGTTTGGGTGGTCACCGTTCCTTCGACTGCGGCCAGTGCCGGTATCGCGGTGAAGACAGCGAAAAGGCAAAGGGCGGACTGGATTCGGATCGTGGTCATGATTGCTCCGTTCCTGCGGTGTGCGTGGCTCGATTCCCAGAGACTCGTCCGGGCGGAAGACGCTCACGGCCGAATTGCGGACACTGTGGCAGAGGGCAATCGCTGGTGTCCGGGGTTCGGCGGTGGGCTGCGCCGAGTGGCGGTGTGCGGCGTCGGGCCGCTTCGCATCACTCGTTGCGGCGGCACAGGAGGAGAAGGATCGGGAGGGCGAGTCGAGCGGAGCGAAGGGGCACGCCGGCTCGTCCGGAGCGGATGGTGGGGTCCCACGCCTCGTATCCGTCGGCGAGCTCGAGAGCCCGCGGTTGCGGCGGCGCGAGAAACGGCCACTGCGGGGCCCCGGTCGATCCGGGTCGGCTCGCGGTTGCGGGACGCCAGGCGGTGGTGCGGGTGACGACCCGGCGGCCGTTCCGGGCGCCGTCGACCCAGACGACGACGCCGGGAACGCCGGGTCGGGCGGTCTCACCGACGGCGAGCGTTGGCTCGGGACCCCACGGCCGGATCAGCATTCCCGCGGGGACGACCGACCGGTACACCGTCGGCAACACGTACCCGACCTCGCGACGCTCGTCGCCGAACCGAAGCATGATCCGAACGTCGTCCGACGGGACCATGGCGATGGTGAAGGAAAAGCTCGACACCGAGACGTCGAGGTGAGGGGTGGCGCGGACCGGCCACGTCCGCCCTCCGTCGTACGACAGGAAGGCCTCCCACTCGAAGACGCCGTCGGCCGACAGATCGCGGCGGGCGCGCCACTCGATCGTCGATTCCCGGCCGCTGACGAGCGCCTCGCCGGGTGCGGGCCGGAGAAGCTCCACGGGCGCCTCGGCGGCGGGCCGGATCGAGATGTCGTCGATGGCGCCGGCCGGAGCCGCAGCGGCGAGCGCGAGGCACGCCAACCACGTGCACAACGCATTGAGTTGTGCCGTGTTTCGGGGTGCGGGAACCGGTCGTGTCACGGCGAAGACTTTAGCATGTTGGCTGCCTCGGATCCGGATGGGCGGCGGTGATATGCTTTCCCATTGGAATGCACCCGGACAATGGCCACGATCGACGACGCCTTCACCGCCCCGATTACCCGCCTTCTGCGTGACTGGCGGTCGGGTGACGCCGCGGCCGACGCGATGGTTCTTTCGGCGCTGGGGAAGACCGACGAGACGTCGTCCGAGTTCGATCACGCCGCCGAGATTTTCGGTGGGCGGCCGTGGATCGACCTCGATGCGCTCCGATGCCTCGAGACCCTCGCCGTCGGTCGCGGCCCCCTAGCCGCCACCGCCGCGAGCCTTCTCCCAGAGCCCCGCCACGACTGAGCCAGCCCGGACCACACCTATCCCCTTCGCTCAGATTGGTCGGTGCTCACTCCGGTGGTGGATTCGTCGCAAACCCTGAAGGACCCGCCTGCAGAGTCCTAAGTAAAGCTGTATAAACGATATAACTGTAGGCGCGCCCTTGAGGGTGCGCGACCAAATCGTGGTGAAAGTCCTTCGCCATCGGCCAACCTGACTCATGGGGAAAGTGATGGTCCGGTCTATCGCGGGATGCCGACCCAGCCGGACCAGCCCCAGGGGGTACCGGCCTCGAAGCCGTCGCCGAAGATCATGAGATCCTCGAGATGGCCCCCGGCCGGGTCGGAATGCGTGGTTCAAGGTGAGACCACGTCCGCAGGGACGCGGGGAATGGGAGAAGAGATGAAACACCGGATGGTCCGACGGTTCGCCATGATGTTCGTTCTCGCAGCGACCGCGTGTGGTGGGGGAGAGACGCCGCCCGCCACCGACGACGCGGCGATCATGCAGGCGTCCGAGTCGGTCGGTGAAAGTGCGGCCCGCTTCTTGCACCTTTTTCCTTTTTTCACGCGGAGTTTCTCCAAATGGCTGAGGTGACACCGGTCCGAGCATTGCGCCGACCGCCGCCGACGGGTATCGTGATCCAGCGATACGGAGATATTCATGGGCAACGACCGTAAACTCGGGACCTTCATCGGGGTGTTCACGCCGACGATCCTGACGATCCTCGGCGTGATCATGTATCTGCGTTTCGGATGGTTGGTCGGGCACCTCGGGCTGGTGCGGATCGTCGCCGTCGTCGTCCTCGCCAACGTGATCACCTTCATCACGACCCTCGCGTTTTCGGCGGTGGCCACCAACGCCAAGGTCGGCGTCGGAGGCGCCTACTTCATCATCTCGCGCAGCCTCGGGCTCGAGCTCGGCGGCGCCATCGGCGTGCCGCTCTTTCTGTCCCAGACCTTCTCGGTGACCCTCTATTCCTACGGTCTCGCCGAGTCGTTCCGGATCGTATGGCCCGACCTGCCGCTGATGCCGGTGGCGCTGGTCGTTGTCCTCGGCGTCGGGGTGCTGGCCGTGACCGGTGCGGAGCGCGCCCTCAAGGCCCAGGTCGTGTTGATGGGTTTTGTCGTGATCTCGCTGATCGCGCTCGCCATCGGCGCACTCGCCAAATCTTCGGGCGCCGAGGTGGTCCTCCATCCCGCTTCCGGCGACGTCGGATTCTGGGCCGGTTTCGCGATCTTCTTTCCCGCCGTCACCGGGGTGATGGCCGGGCTCGGACTTTCCGGCGATCTGAAGAATCCCGGTCGATCGATCCCCCTCGGGTCGATCACCGCGGTCTTGACCGGATTCGCCGTTTATCTCTTGGTCCCCGTTTTGCTTTCGCTCGGAGCGGACCCTTCCGATCTCCGCGACGACCCCATGGTCTGGTCGCGGATCGCCGTCGCCGGTCCATGGCTGATCCTGCCCGGACTGTGGGCGGCGATCTTCTCGTCCGCCGTGGGATCGATTCTCGCCGCGCCGCGAACCCTGCAGGCCCTGGCGCGGGACGGACTGGCGCCTCGCATCCTGTGGCGGCCGACCGGCGACTCCCGCGAACTCCTGCCCGGGATGGCCGTGGCGCTGGCGATCGCCGTCGGCGCGGTCTTCCTCGGCAACCTCAACGCGGTGGCGATCGTGGTCTCGATGTTCTTCCTCACCGTCTACGGCACCGTCAACCTCGTCGCCGCGTTCGAGGTCCTCAGCGGCGACCCGTCGTGGCGCCCGAAGATCAAGGTCCCGTGGCCCGTCACCCTCGCCGGTGGGCTCGCCTGCATGGTGGTGATGATCCTCATCAGCCCGATCGCCGGCGTGGTCGCGCTGGTGGCCGAGTTCTCGCTGTGGTTGTTCCTTTCGCGCCGGGCGCAGAAGGCGCGTTGGGGCGACGCCCGGCGTGGGCTCTACGAGGCCCTCATCCGCTGGGCCCTCATCCGGCTCAACGAGCGGCCCATGACCGCCCGCAACTGGCGACCGCATTTCCTGACCTTTGTCGACGACCCGCTCAAGGAGCTCGATCTGATCCGTTTCAGCGACTGGTTCAGCCAGGGCCGGGGCGTGGTGACGGTGTGCAATCTGGTGGTCGGCGATCTCATGAACGAGGATCTCGACCTCGCGGAGCGAAGGGACCGCATCAAGGCGGTGATCGAGGCCGAGGACATCGTCGTCTTCCCCGAGGTCGACGCGGTTCACGATGTCGTCGAGGGCATCCTGAACGTCAGTCAGGCCAACGGCATGGCCGGGATGGCGAGCAATACCGTCCTCGTCGGTTGGCCCGACTCGACGGCCCGCCGGGCCGACTTCCTGCGCGTCATGCGCTGCCTGGTCAACCTCAACAAGTCGTTCGTGCTCGCCAGAATCCGACCCAAGTACATGTTCCAGCGCGAGCGACCGGTCATCCACGTCTGGTGGGGTGGGTTGGAGCGCAACGGCGATCTCATGTTGCTCCTCGTCCACCTTCTGAACTCCAACCCCGACTGGCGCGACGCCCGGGTGGAGGTGCTGAGTTTCGCCTCATCCGAACTCATGCGGAGCCGAACCGAGGCGCACCTCAGGAAGCTGCTGCCGGAGATCCGCATCGAAGCCGATGTCAAGGTGCTGTTGAAACCCAAAGACGAGACGGTCACGGAGCTGATCCACCGCACGAGCGCCGAAGCGTCGGCGGTCTTCCTCGGCCTCGAGGTCCCTGCCATCGGCGACGAAGAAGCCTACGCCGAGCGCATCGACCGGCTCTCCGGCGATCTCCCCGTGGTGTTTTTCGTCAAGAACTCGAGTCTCTTCGTCGGTGACCTGCTCGACGCGGCCGAAGCCGTCATCGAGGACAGAGGAAGACGACGAGCAAGACGGCGACGATCGCCCCGCCACGACAGGAAACCGCTGCCGGACTGACCGTCCCTCGACCCAGCGGTCAAAGGCACGCCATTCCGCCACAATCGTTCAACCCGGCACCTCGACCTTTGCCATCACCTGATCCAACACCTCGAGTTGTGTCCGGAACTCATCGTCCTCGGTCCTCTTTCGAGTGGCCCTCGCCAGCGATTTTGTCATCCCATCCGGGGACTTTTGCAATTCACGGACTCAATCGCTCACCTTGAGAAGATAGCGCTCGACCCCGAGCTCCCAAAGCTGGTTGGTGGCCGCTTTCTTGTCTGATCCGCGCATTGGTGGTGGCCGATGCCGTCTTCAAGGACGGTTTCGAAACCGGGAACAGCTCGCTGTGGTCGGCGACCGTGCCATGAGATCCCACATCACCAGGTCCCATCTGGCATCTGGACTGACGCCGAAATGATGTAAACTGGACGCGGCGTGAGTGGTTACAACTTGCGAAACGACCTGGGGGACTCCAGCTTTCGCTGCGGCTGGGTTCGGTCTATGAAATCGTGCCAGCGAATTATCGATCAAGGAGGAGCGAAATGAGAGCAAGAAAGTTGACCCATCTGGGTCTCGTCGTCGGGGTCCTGAGTCTTCTGGCGCCGTCCCTGGCCTGGGGCCAGAACGACACCTGCGCCGAGGCCATCCAGCTCACCTGTCCCGGTGGCGGCGGCACCTCCGCGGTGTTCGGGTCCACCATTGGAGCGACCTTCACCGATCAAGGAACCTGCGGCACCACCCACTCGGCGCCTGACGTGTGGTACACGGTCGCCGGCAACGGCGGCGACATCACGGTGGACACCTGCACGGGCACGAGCTTCGATACGAAGATCACGGTCTGGGAGGGGAGCTGCGCCGCGCTGGTTTGCGTCAACGGCAACGACGACTTCTGCGGCCTCCAGTCGTCAGTCACCTGGACCAGCGTCATCGGCACCGATTACTACGTCATGGTCCACGGTTTCAGCACCGCCACCGGCGATTTTGAGTTGACCGTCAACTGCGAGCTCCCGGTCGAGCTGACGAGCTTCAACGTCGAGTAGAGTAGATTGGTGTCGGGTCGGCCCGGGCGGTAATCCGCCCGGGCCCCCGAAAACGTGCCTGGCGCACCATTCCGCCACAATCGTTCAACCCTCACTCGACCTTTGCCATCACCTGATCCAATACGTCGGGTTGTGTCCGAAAGGTGCCGAAAGGTGCCACCCATTAGCCCAACACCCGAGGATCCTCGGGAGACACCGAGAAGCTGACTGATCAAATCTGTGGGAATTTGGGACTGTTTCTCAAAATTGGAAACACTGGGAGCACGAGCTTTACGGGGTAGTCAGTTAGGAGAAGCTCCTTGTCAAGGGAAAAGGAAAAAAGAAAAAGGGAAAAAGAAAAAAAAAGGTGCCAGGCACTCACTTATGATGTTATCATCGAAAATGCCAAGATGACAGTGGGAGGTGAGGAGTGCCGAGGCCAAACAGGGTCTTCCTCGAAGGAGGGATCTTCCATGTCTACAACCGTGTCGGCCGCGGAGAGATGATCTTCGCCGATGAGGACGAGGCATCCGCTTTTGTGGGGCAGCTGAGAGCCATCAAGGACCGCGACGGGCTGCAGGTCTTCGCGTGGTGTTTGATGTCGAATCACTATCACCTTGCCCTGCGGTGCGGAGTGGTTCCGTTATCGCGCTCGATGAAAAGCCTCCAACAAAACGCCACGCGTCGGTACAACGCGAGGCACCGGGTCTTCGGTCCGATGTGGCAGGGAAGGTACAAAGCGAAGCTGGTAAAGGACCAGCGCTACCTCGATGGATTATTGGCGTACATCCACCTCAACCCTGTGACCGCCGGGATCGTTGACGATCCGGCAGGCTACCGTTGGAGCGGGCACCGTGAGATTCTCGGACGAGTCCGGTCTCCGGTGACCGACAGCGATGAGGTTCTCGTCCTTTTCGGAGAAACTCGGAGGAGCGCGAGGCGGGCGTATGTGCGAGCCATAAAAACGGCCGTCGAGGAGCCGTGGGTGAGTGAGAATCCCGGTCGGCTTCCCTGGTGGAGGTTGGGGCGACCGGCAAAGGAAGCGCTGGAGGCTCCAAACCCCGACTCCACGGTTGAAATCGTGGACGAACTCGGGAGAAGCACCGGCTTACAGAGGTTGGGAATCGAGGCGGAGGAGTTCGTCGAGGCGATTGCAGCCCGTTTCGAGGTTCTGCCTGAAGACCTTGCCGGACGGGGGCGAGAACTTCATGTGGTGCGGACAAGAGAACTCGCTGCGACTCTGGGTGCAGAACGATACGGACTCAAGGTCAAGGAGCTTGCTTCGGTGTTGGGAAAGAGCGCAGAGGCGGTGAGCCGAATGGTGAGCCGAGGGATCGTTAAGCGTCGAGAGGACACGGAGTTCATGAGGGATTACGAGATGCTTGATCGGTTGATCGCCGAAACGACCGATCTGTGATGCTCTAACATCATAAGTGAGTGCCTGGCACCTTTTTCCTTTTTCGGTCTGCAAAGGTGCGAAGCATTGAAAAAAAACCCCGCCCGAAGGCGGGGTGTTGGTGTTTGCCCGATGCGCCGTCGCCAAGCGGCGGCGTCACTCGAACCGGCGGGTATTCAAGACCTACTCGATGCTGAACGACTGCAGCTCCACCGGAACAACGGTGCCGGTGATGTGAACCGAGAGGTCAGTGGCCGCGTCGATGTTCCAGAGAGTTGGGGGATTGGTGGTTGCCCAGACGCTGCCCACGATGCCGTTCGTAGCGTCGAGGGTCCCGACCTCCCAGAAAAAGTCGTCCCCGGCGCCGGTGTCGGTGAAGATGTACACCCAGTAGGTGCCGTCCGCCAAATTGCAGGGGGTGATGTCGAGTTGAATCATGTGTTCGGACACACCAAACAGGGTCACACCGGTCAGCGTGTCCGAGGTCGGCGTGATCCCGGTTGCCGAGCAGACCGTCGCGCCCGGGGCGCCCGCTGCGTCGGCGGTGATGTAAATGTCGAAGGGCGCCGCGGTCGGGACGTTACCGGGGTAATAGCCGCCCCAGATAATGAACTGGTCGAGGTTGTAACCCATCCCGGCGGTGCTCACGGTGAAGTTGTCTGAGATAATTTGGACTCCCGTCGTGCAAATGCCGCAGGTAATGTCGCTGAACAGGCCGTTGACCTGGTTCGGGGGTTGAAGCAGGGTCGTGTCCGGACCCTCCGGCACGAACCTGTCCACCGGGGCCTGGCTGGTGGTCAACACCATTTGCCCACTGGCTGCTCCGGCCAGCGACGGCGCGAGAAAAACTGCGATTCCAAGCACCAACAGTGTCGTTCTTTTCATGATCTCTCCTCCTCGTTCTGGCTGAAAATTTCGTATGATTCAAAGGACGATTCTGAACCTCCCCAGCGCGACACGAAAATCGTGCCGCCGCCGCTGGGAAACGGCGACAGTCGCGATGGGTCAATGCCGAGGTGGTGGAGTTGGCGGCTCCGGCCGTAGTTCGCGGTTCGGATAGCGGCCCTGACCGGGGCGCCCGCTTCTGACGAGTTGAAACGATGTGATCGATGGGGTCAGGACAGCCGCATTCGGCGGGGGTGCGGAGGTGGCCGCATGGCCCGGTGCCAACTGCTGCAGATGACACAATCGGCTGGCAAGCTCGGTTTCCCTCCCGGAAGGTTCAACCACCTTGAGGAGGTAGAAAAACGGCGCAACCCCGTCGAAGACGTCCTTCTGCTGGAACGAGCGCACACCCGGCTCGATCGCCCGCTCCGCCAACAAGACGAGGTGACCCTCGGGGTCACCACGGTAGAGCCTGAGAGCAATCCCCTGTGTGTGCGTCCTGACCCGCCACGAAATCGTGATGTGACGGTCAGCCAGAGGGTATGCCTCAGCGAAAGGGAATGCTGCGGAATTTGAAAAACCAGCCCCTGAAAACGGTCCATCATCCGCGTCGGTGACGGAGGGCATAGACGATGACGCGAACCCGAAGGATGTGAAAACGACCGCGCACAAGCACAGCAAAACGGCCCTCCGTGCTCGGCGCTGCCGGGTCATTTGCGTGTGGTCATGGGCTAACCCCTGACGGTTGCTCGTGCCTGGTGTTTCCCATGCGATTTCCAGGCCCAAACGTTAGCACAAGCTGCTAATGGGTGGCACCTTTTTTTAGTTACTTCCCGGGTGTCTCCCGAGGATCCTCGGGTGTCGGGCTAATGGGTGGCACCTTTTTTTCCTTTTTTTTCGTACTTGACGGCCCGAGGATCGTCTGAATCGTCTGACCTAGCGTCCGTTGGTGTCCGCTGACTACCGTTGCTGGGTTATGACTCTAAACAGTTGGTCCCAGAGACCGAAACCCAGAGCATCTAGTCCGAGTTGAATGCCCAAGTGCTTGGTTCAATCCACCGGCTTTAGCCGGTGAGCTTCAGCAAGTAGACTTGCGACGTTGGAGGAGGGATGGGAAAGAGCAAGTACTTGCATCGAGGACATACGGTCACGGACATCAAGTATCACTTCGTATGGGTGACGAAGTACAGATATCCGGTGCTCAAGGGGGCAGTAGCGTTGAGGGCACGAGACATCGTGAGGGAAGTGTGCGAGGCGCGGGAGATCACGATCATCAAAGGAGTGGTTTCGAAAGACCATGTGCACTTGTTTGCGGCGTGTCCCCCTCAGCTGTCGCCTGCGAAGGTGATGCAGTGGGTCAAGGGGCGGTCGTCGAGGAAGCTGCAGCAGGAGTTTGCGGGACTGAGGAAGAGGTACTGGGGCCAACACCTATGGGCACGGGGTTACTTCTGTGCGAGCTCAGGCACCGTGACAGACGAGATGATCGAGGCCTATATCGAAGGTCATACAGCCGGGGCGACGGATCCAGAGTTCAAGGTGGAGGTGCCTGAGTGAGCACCTTCAGCCCGCACCAGCGGGGAGCCTTCAGCCGGCGCCAGCCGGAAAATACGACTTTTAGTCGTACTTCACGCTACCGGCTTGAGCCGGTAGCGGTTGACTTGCGTTGCGAATGGTCTCGTACTCCTGAGTCGGGTCAAACGCCGAAATGTGCACTGGGCGTTCTGGAAAGGTGCCAGGCACTCACTTATGATGTTATCATCGAAAATGCCAAGATGACAGTGGGAGGTGAGGAGTGCCGAGGCCAAACAGGGTCTTCCTCGAAGGAGGGATCTTCCATGTCTACAACCGTGTCGGCCGCGGAGAGATGATCTTCGCCGATGAGGACGAGGCATCCGCTTTTGTGGGGCAGCTGAGAGCCATCAAGGACCGCGACGGGCTGCAGGTCTTCGCGTGGTGTTTGATGTCGAATCACTATCACCTTGCCCTGCGGTGCGGAGTGGTTCCGTTATCGCGCTCGATGAAAAGCCTCCAGCAAAGCGCCACGCGCCGGTATAACGCGAAGCACCGGGTCTTCGGTCCGATGTGGCAGGGAAGGTACAAAGCGAAGCTCGTCAAGGACCAGCGCTACCTCGATGGATTATTGGCGTACATCCACCTCAACCCTGTGACCGCCGGGATCGTTGACGATCCGGCAGGCTACCGTTGGAGCGGGCACCGTGAGATTCTCGGACGAGTCCGGTCTCCGGTGACCGACAGCGATGAGGTTCTCGTCCTTTTCGGAGAAACTCGGAGGAGCGCGAGGCGGGCGTATGTGCGAGCCATAAAAACGGCCGTCGAGGAGCCGTGGGTGAGTGAGAATCCCGGTCGGCTTCCCTGGTGGAGGTTGGGGCGACCGGCAAAGGAAGCGCTGGAGGCTCCAAACCCCGACTCCACGGTTGAAATCGTGGACGAACTCGGGAGAAGCACCGGCTTACAGAGGTTGGGTATCGAGGCGGAGGAGTTCGTCGCGGTGATTGCAGCCCGGTTCGAGGTTCTGCCTGAAGACCTTGCCGGACGGGGGCGAGAACTTCATGTGGTGCGGACAAGAGAACTCGCTGCGACTCTGGGTGCAGAACGATACGGACTCAAGGTCAAGGAGATTGCTTCGGTGTTGGGAAAGAGCGCAGAGGCGGTGAGCCGAATGGTGAGCCGCGGCATCGTTAAGCGTCGAGAGGACACGGAGTTCATGAGGGACTACGAGATGCTTGATCGGTTGATCGCCGAAACGACCGAGTTGTGATGGTCTAACATCATAAGTGAGTGCCTGGCACCTTTTTAGGGTCATTTGCGTGTGGTCATGGGCTAACCCCTGACGGTTGCTCGTGCCTCGGTGTTTCCCATGCGATTTCCAGACCCAAACGTTAGCACAAGCTGCTAATGGGTGGCACCTTTTTTTAGTTACTTCCCGGGTGTCACCCGAGGATCCTCGGGTGTCGGGCTAATGGGTGGCACCTTTTTTTCCTTTTTTTCGTACTTGACGGCCCGAGGATCGTCTGAATCGTCTGACCTAGCGTCCGTTGGTGTCCGCTGACTACCGTTGCTGGGTTATGACTCTAAACAGTTGGTCCCAGAGACCGAAACCCAGAGCATCTAGTCCGAGTTGAATTGCGTTGCGAATGGTCTCGTACTCCTGAGTCGGGTCAAACGCCGAAATGTGCACTGGGCGTTCGAAAGGTGCCAGGCACTCACTTATGATGTTATCATCGAAAATGCCAAGATGACAGTGGGAGGTGAGGAGTGCCGAGGCCAAACAGGGTCTTCCTCGAAGGAGGGATCTTCCATGTCTACAACCGTGTCGGCCGCGGAGAGATGATCTTTGCCGATGAGGACGAGGCATCAGCTTTTGTGGGGCAGCTGAGAGCCGTCAAGGACCGCGACGGGTTGCAGGTCTTCGCATGGTGTTTGATGTCGAATCACTATCACCTTGCCCTGCGGTGCGGAGTGGTTCCGTTATCGCGCTCGATGAAAAGTCTCCAGCAAAGCGCCACGCGTCGGTATAACGCGAAGCACCGGGTCTTCGGTCCGATGTGGCAGGGAAGGTACAAAGCGAAGCTCGTCAAGGACCAGCGCTACCTCGATGGATTATTGGCGTACATCCACCTCAACCCTGTGACCGCCGGGATCGTTGACGATCCGGCAGGCTACCGTTGGAGCGGGCACCGTGAGATTCTCGGACGAGTCCGGTCTCCGGTGACCGACAGCGATGAGGTTCTCGTCCTTTTCGGAGAAACTCGGAGGAGCGCGAGGCGGGCGTATGTGCGAGCCATAAAAACGGCCGTCGAGGAGCCGTGGGTGAGTGAGAATCCCGGTCGGCTTCCCTGGTGGAGGTTGGGGCGACCGGCAAAGGAAGCGCTGGAGGCTCCAAACCCCGACTCTACGGTTGAAATCGTGGACGAACTCGGGAGAAGCACCGGCTTACAGAGGTTGGGAATCGAGGCGGAGGAGTTCGTCGCGGTGATTGCAGCCCGTTTCGAGGTTCTGCCTGAAGACCTTGCCGGACGGGGGCGAGAACTTCATGTGGTGCGGACAAGAGAACTCGCTGCGACTCTGGGTGCAGAACGATACGGACTCAAGGTCAAGGAGCTTGCTTCGGTGTTGGGAAAGAGCGCAGAGGCGGTGAGCCGAATGGTGAGCCGAGGGATCGTTAAGCGTCGAGAGGACACGGAGTTCATGAGGGACTACGAGATGCTTGATCGGTTGATCGCCGAAACGACCGAGCTGTGATGCTCTAACATCATAAGTGAGTGCCTGGCACCTTTTGTGACCTGGAACCAGTCTAAACTATTTATTCTGTTTGCTTTAGCCAACTTCCTAAGGTCCTAAAGCCTGGCACCGTTAGTGATGCTCTAACATCATAAGTGAGTGCCTGGCACCTTTTTTTAGGTGTTTCCCGACGATCCTCGGGTGTCGGGCTAATGGGTGGCACCTTTTTTGATGCTCTAACATCATAAGTGAGTGCCTGGCACCTTTTTGTGGCACCTTTTTGGGCTAATGGGTGGCACCTTTTTCTTTTTGGTCATCTGACCTGGCACTCGTTCCCATTTTCTCCTGACTTTAAGGCGTGTGAATCTCCTCGTGTCAATCAGTCTTGACAAGGTCTTTCGGCAGCATTTCGCTTCCACATGAATCTACGAATCGGCTCTCTCCGGGATTAAGCTTCTTTGCGGAATTGACTACTTCCGGAGGGACCGACCGACCATCGATGAGGGCTGTCTCGTCATTCTGTCCAAGATATGCGAAAGCGGTTGCCAAACCGTACTTGTTAACAGCCTGTATCTGAAAGGCATGTCCCTGATTCCTCCGGGAATCATCCTCCGGAAGGTGACGAATGAAGTAGTTTTGGTGAGTGCCGTTTTTCATTGGTAGCGCTCCTGGACAGTGGGGTTATGGGAGGCGTGGGCCGATCGCATCAGGTACAAGGACGCCACCCGGAGGGGGTACGTAGCCGGCTTTGTACCAGCGCCAATAGACCGATTGTTCAACGCGAAATGCGTCATCGAGTTCAGGAGAAGCGCTTCGCCATCCGCGCAGAGGATCGTTTGTGGGATGTGGAATCCCTCGGCCTGCGAGCCTGTCAGCCGCATGTCGCAGATCATGGGTCGATGACCAGACTTCTGTTAGTGCACCTCCGGGTTCCTTGTTCGTGTGATGCAGTACCACCGTGTCAAACTTCCCAGTGTTTGGGTTGATTCGAATCGGGGCGTAGCCAAGCTCCGCGGCTTCGCGATTAGTCAGCCCTGCCATGCGGGCACCTTCTGGACGAACAAGACCCCATTCAACGTCACCCCGCTGAAAAACACGTCTGCCCCAAGGTGTTTCTACTTCCTTCCAGATGCTGCTCTCTGCGACAGCCGGAGTGATGGTTGGTGGGTCCTTATGTGAAGACCCGAGACCGATTTCCTTGTTGCCCGCTTTTCCTCGACGCCACCTCTTGTAGCTGTCGACCATGTTGTCGAACCACGACTGGCCCTTGGAGGTACTCGAGACCGCTGTGCCGCCGTCAGCCAGCGCGGCACCGGTAAACATGGCTGCAAGATCGATGGACGCGCCGTAGAGTTTCTTGTTCAGCTGGAAGACTGCAAGCTCGTCGCCCGATATCGCTTGAGCAAGCAGGTTGAGGCCTGCCTCACCGGCCTTTCCAGCTTCACGGAATACGAGCATTCCGGCTTCCCGGGGTTCTCATGCACCCATGCGGCGGCCATGGTTGCATTCTCTGCGGTCTGGAAGAAGCCGACGATGTCGCCTCGGATCTCGTTCTTAAAATTGGGCGAGAGGGCCTCGAATTCCTCCTCGGTGGAGAAAAGGACCCAAGAGAGATTGACGAATGTGTTAACGCCCTCAGCCGATCCACCGACTCGCTGGAGGATCGCGCCGATCATTGCCGGGTCGACCTGGTCTGACGCTCCATCGCCGAGGTACTTGTCCATCAGTCCCCTGATGGCTTCTGGATCGTCAGCGACCTCGAGTGCGTTTTGAGCAAACTCCTTGATCTGAGGTTCTCTGCCCAGTGGATCCCAATACCGAGTCGGATTCCCATACGCATACAGGTACCTGTGCAAGCTCGGTGGCGTCGTGAGATCCGGCTCCGCCGGATCCTCCGTCAAAAACCTCCCCACCTCGGGGTCGTAGAAGCGGGCCTTTGCGTAGTAGAGATCGGTCTCTTCGTCGTACTCGTAGCCGGTGAAGCCGAAGGGATTCCACTGGGGGCCGGATTGGGTTCGGTAGTTTCCCCAGGCGTCGTACTGGTAGCGGTTCTGGACGGTTCCGGTGGGGTCGGTGAGATCGGCGATGGAGCCCAGGGCGTCGAAGTGGTAGTAGCTGAGGCCCTCGGAGAAGTGATCGACAGCGAGCAGGCGATCGGGGCCGTAGCGATAGGTGGCGACGGGATCGCCGATGGCGGAGAACTGCTGGAGGACCGAGCTGTCGTCGTAGGTGTAGTTGAGCAGACCCTCGGCGCCCCACTTGCTGACCCGGAGACCGCGGTAGTCGAAGCCGAAGGTCCACGCCAAGCTGCCGTCGACCTCGACCTCGAGGAGGCGGTCGCGGGTGTCGTAGCGGAAGTCGAGGACGGCGCCGTTCCGGCTTCGCCGAGTCTGGTTGCCGTTGAGGTCGTAGGCGTAGGCGACGGAGCCGGCCGGATCGAGCCGATCGTCGATCGCCATGAGCCGGTTGCGATTGTCGTAAGTGTATCCGCGGTCGACGAGGGGTTGCCCGGCCGGGTCCTCCGATCGCTCGGCGATACGGTTGCCGACGGCATCGAAGCTGTAGGTGGTGGTTTGGTCGGGGTAGGCGACCTGCCACAGACGATCATCGAGATCGTAGCCGTAGCTGGTGGTTTCGAGCGCGCCGCCGTTGGTCTCGTGCTGGAAGGCGCGATTGCCGTTGCCGTCGTAGCCATAGCCGTAGCTCGACAGCGTGGCGCCGCCGGGACCTCGATTGTCGATGGCTACCACCCGGTTGGCGTCGTCGAAGTCGTAGGTCGCGAGGGTGCCGTTGGGGTAGACGACGCGCCACAGAAGCCCGTTGCGGTACCAATCGTAGTCGGCGTTCCCGGCGCCGCCGGGCAGACTGACGGTGTCGAGCCGGTTGAGGCCATCGTAGACGTAGGCGGTGACGGCGCCGTCGGGATCGGTGAGCGATGTGCGGTTGCCGTTGAGGTCGTAGCCGTAGTCGAGGACCTTGCCGTAGCCGTCGGTGACGAGGTCGAGCCGGTCGAAGTGGTCCCATTCGTGGTGGGTCACCCTCGACCCGCTGGCGTACGATTCCACTGCGTCGACGAGGTTGGAGTTCGGGTCCCAGGTGAAGGCGATTGATTGGATCGCGTCGGCGACCGGGTGGACGGGCGCCGAGTAGCTGCGCAGCACCTCGCGGTCGAGCTCGTCGTAGCCGGAGGTGATCGTCTGACCCTTGGCGTCGGTTGAGGTGATCAGGTTCCCGTTCGCGTCGTATGTGAATGACCGGTGGGAGGCGTCGGCGTACCACACATCCGTCAGCCGGTCGAAGGCGTCGTAGTTGAAATAGGTCCAGCGGTGGTTGGTGTCCTCAGTGCCGCTGAGCGCATCTTCCGGGAAGTAGGTGTACGTGCTGCTGTTGTCGAGCGGATCGATCACGGCCGTCAGCCGATTCGCGTCGTCGTAGGTTCTCTTCCAGGTCCAGTCCGGACCGAGCGGCCGCTGGATGGTCGTCAGGTTGCCGACGAAGTCGTAGCCGAAGATCGTCGTCTCGTCCAGGCCATTGGTTTCACCGGCGACCCGCTGCCGCAGGTCGAAGGTCCTCGTCGTCTCCCTGCCCTCGCCGTCGAGCTCTCGCTCGACTTCGCCCATGGCGTCGCGGAACAACCAGGTGGTCGATTCTTCGGGCCGCTCGACACGCAGCTCGAGGTTGCGCTCGTCAAAAACGGTGTGCGTAGTGTTGCCGTTCGCGTCGGTGACGTACTCGGGGTTGCCGGTAGCGTCGTACTCGGTGGAGGCGATGCGGACCCCGTCTCTGAAGGTCCTCGGTGGACCGGTTCTCGCGGTCGTACTCCCAGCGCGAGGCGATGCCGCGCCGATCGATCCCGGCGACCAGGTTGCCGATGGCGTCGTAGGTTGAGGCGGTGCTGTACTGCTCGGCGGGCGGTCCGGCCAACGGCGGATCGAGAGTCTCGATCACCCGGTTCAGATCGTCGACGATGAAGGTGGTGGTGCGGCCGTTGCGATCGGTGGAGGTGAGTGCGTTGCCCACCAGATCGTAGGTCGCCGAGCTTGTGAAGCGGACGCCGTCCTGCTCGGGATACTCGGTCAGGACAAGACGGTCGAGGGCGTCGTAGTGGAAATCCGTCCGGCGGCCGTTGCCATCGACGCTGACGATCCGGTTTCCGGTGACGTCCCAGCCGAATTGCCGTGCCCGAATGCCGGGAATCCTGGTTTGAAGGACCCTGTCGAGCCCGTTGAAGTCGTTGATCGTCTGGTGCCCGTTGCCGTCGGTTTCGGTCACCCGGTTGCCGCGGGCATCGTAGTCGTACGAAACGATGGGCCCGACGAGATCGGTGCTCGCCAGTAACCGGTTGGCGGCATCGTAGGCGTGGGTGACGCGGTTGCCGTTCGGCCACAGCTCGTGGCGGAGATTGCCGACCGCGTCGTACACCCAGCTCGTCGCGACGTCCCATGGCGCGCCCGTTTCCGGGTCAAAGAGGTGAACCGTGGATCTCGTGCGCCGGTTGAGACCGTCAAAGACCTGCGAGGTGCTGTGGCCGCGGGCGTCGATCTCCTCGACGACATTGCCGGATCGGTCGTAGACGGTTGTCCACTGCCCGCCCTCGGCGTCGGTGGTGACGATCGGCCGATCCAGCTCGTCGAATTGAACGAGCCGGACCTGGTCGTGGTCGATCCACGAGCCGGCGCCGTCGAGCTGTTGGTTGAACCGGATCTCGCGCTCGAGATTGCCGTTTCCGTCGTAGAAGAACCTCGTGGTCTTCGGGTGGCCCGGACGCCAGGCCGGCTCGATCGTCTCGATCCGGCGCTGCAGCTCGTCGTATCGGTGGACCGTGATTCGCCCCTCGGGGTCGGTGAGCCGGACGACGCTGCCTTCGCCGTCGAGGAGCAGGCTCGTGACGGCCACCAGCCCCGAGGGATCGCGGGTCGAGCGGATCACGCGATTGAGTTCGTCGACCTCGTATTCGGTCACCCGCGGGACAAAATTCGGGTCGTAGCCGCCGCTGAGGGTTTCGATGGTGAGGTTTCCGACCGCGTCGTACCCGTATCTCCGTCCGGCGCGCCTCGGGCTCGTTGCGAAGGACAAGCCGGTCGGCGGTGTCGTAGCTGAAAATCGTGTCGACTCGGGGAGTCGTCGCATCGAAGAACCCGGACTCGGAGATCTTGTTCCCGGCGGCGTCGTAGGCGATGATCTTTGTTCCGCCGACGGGGTTCTCGACGCGCTCGAGACGCCCCTCGAGGTCGAATGTGGAAATCGTTTCGTGGCCGTTACCGTCGATCGAGGTGACGGTGTTGGCCGCATCGTCGTAAATCGTGTCTTCGACGGGACGCCAGTATTCCCCGAGATCAACCTCGACCTCCGGGTAGGTGACGGCGGTCAACCGTCCGAGGGTGTCGTAGGCAAAGCCGGTGACAAAGCCCTCGGGATCGGTGCGCGACGCGGGCCGTCCGAGCAGGTCCCACACCGTTGACGTTGTCACGGTCGACGTCGCCCCCGCGTGATCGGTGACTTCGATCGAGCTGTTCAGCAAATTGCCGTAGCCGTCGTAGTTGAAGCTCGTGGTGTGAAGGCGCGGGTCGGTGGTGGTCAGGCGGTCGCCGTTGCCGGGGTCGTAGGTGTGCAAGGTGGCGAGCGACGCGGTGGTTCCGTCGGCTGCGGTTACCGTGATCTCGGAGCCAGTCGGACGACCCGCGAGGTCGTACTCGAAAGAGGTCGTCGCGCCGTTACGGTCGGTGTGGGTGGCAATGCGGTTCTTGATGAACGGGGGATTGAAGCTCCCCGCGGGCTCGTAGGCGCTGACGATCTCATAGGTGTGATCGACGCCGTCGACATCGGTCACGGTCACGCCTTCGCTGAGCAGATTGCCGTTCTCGTCGTAGCCGAAGGTCGTAGCTACGCCGTTGGCGTCCGTGCGTGAGGTCATCACGATGTCGTCCGGCGCCCAGGACATGGCCGTGGCGTGCCCGAGCGGGTCGGTGATGAGGGTCGGGCTGCCATAGTGGTTGAGGGTGTAGGTGGTGTCGAAGGGGCCGGGGTTGCCGTGGGTCGGCGGCGCCGGGTTTCCGGTCCGCGGGTTTCGAACCCACGTCGTCAGGACGTCGCCGTTGGCGGCCAACGCCGCGGTGTCGTAGAAGAACTGCGTCGTCCCGCCCTCGGGCTCGCTGAGCCGCTCGATGAGGAAGATATCGGCGGCCTCGCCGACGAGTCCGACAACCTCGTTGCTGTAGGCGTAGGTCGTGGTGGCGCCGTTGAGCTCGTTGGTCACACCGGTGAGCACATCGCGGAAGGCGATGAGGTCGTAGCTGTAGCTCTCGATCCTCGCTCCGGCCTCGCGCCGGGCCTCGACGAGGTTGCCCCGCGCGTCGTAGGTGAATCGGATCTCGAGGAACTCGGGGCCGTCAACCTGCACCAGGACATCGCCGCCCCAATACTGGAAGATTCGGTGGTCGTAGGTGAAGACGAGCTCACGACCGGCGGGCTCGATCACCCGTTTCACCCTCGGCAGACCGTCGCCACCCTCCTCGTAGATCAGCCTCGTCCGGTTGCCGCTCGGGTCTTCGACAAAATCGAGAAGCCACTCGCCGAGAGGCTGGCCGTCCAGGGTCGTCACCGGAAGGAATCGATAACGGGTGCCGCCGGTGGTGTAGAAGTCGATCTCGTTGGTGTCTCCGTCGAGCAGCAGGGCGCCGTGGTAGCCCCTGGGCGGTTTCCACCCGCCGGCCCCGTCCGGGGTGAAGCGCATCCCCGAACCCTCGGTGCCGATGAGGATGAGCTCGGCGCACGGCGTCTCCACGACCCGCGCGAGCCAGTTGTGGGTCCAGCCCTGGCCGAGGTGCCCGGGCGCCGCCGACGCCGACGAGTAGCTCCGCTCGAAGCTCAGCGGCACCCCGCGGCCGGGCACGGCGAGATCCTCGCGGCTCAGCACGAGGTGACCGTCGAGGAGATCCACCCCCTTGACCATGGCGTGGCCGACCGGCAGCGCGTCGCGCATGGCGAAGTACGACACCGCGCCGCCGATCTCGGTCTCGGCTGTGGCCGTGGATCTGGGAGACGGCGATGAGCTCGAAGGTATAGCTGCCCGGCAGCAGGGTGAAGTCGGCGGCGGTGGCGGACGACGGGCTGAAGGTGAAGCTGTGGTCGCCCTCGCCGAGGACGACGTTGTTGATGAAGATCTCCGGGTCTCCCGGGCCGGTGGGGGTGTCCCGGACAAAGCTCAGGGTGACCGCGGCCGGGTGGTTGAGACCGAATGAGAAGACATCGTTCTCGGCGCAGGTGGTGCGGTTGACGAGATCGAGCTCCTGGCTGACCCGCAGGAAGGTGGTCACATCGCGGAGGATCGGCTGGCGAAGCGGCAGCTCTTCGTCTGCGGACACCACCTGCGCCGGGTGCGCGCGGTTGAGAACGACCCTGGCGAGGTGCTGGTGGTCGACCTCGAGCTCGAAGCCGCGGGGCAGAACGGTGGCGCCCTGGTCGGACCGGCTCGAACCGGGCCAGAGCGTCGTCTGCTGGTCCTCGACATCGAGCACCGAAATCTCCACCGAATAGGCGTGGTAGTCCGGCGGCTCGATCTGGTAGCTGATGGTCAGCGTTTCGGCGAGGGTGTCCTGCGGCGTGAGCACCACCACTTCGGGTTCGAAATCGGTGATCTCGGTTTCAAGCCCCCAGACATCGTTGACGTGCTCGTTCAGCACGCGGGCCAGCGGCGTCCCGTTGGCGCAGAAGCTGAAGCTGCTCCCCGCCGCCGAAACCTCGTTGAATCCGGGGGCGAAACCGGTCGTCACTTTGGTGCTGTAGGACCAGGTCACCGGATCCTGTACCGGCGCCGAGGCGGAACCGCCGTTGGAGACCGCGAGCCCGAGATCGCTGCCGCAGACCGCCCACCACTGACCGCCGCCGGCGTAGTACGGCGGATCACCGGTCCGCGGTTCGGGCTCGTAATAGTCGATCCAGAAGTCGATGGGCCAGTCGAAAAGCTCGCCGACGGCCGCGGCCTGGACGTTGCGGCCGTCCGAGTCGGTGAGGAAGTTGCTGAAGACCCGGAAGCGATCCGGGGTGTCGCAGGCCCCGGTCGAACCGTCGATGGTCCAGTTCTGGGTGTAGGTGTAGGCCAGGGGCGCGAGGTCGGGGGCGGTCACCGCGACGGTGTAGGTGGCGGCGACGACGTTGCCCTCGATGACACCGGCGGAGGTGCCGAGGTACGAGGTCCGCTTGACCAGGCCGGCGCCGCCGCAGCTGCCGAGCACCGGGTGGCCGCCGCAGGCGGGCTCGCCGTCGACGCTCAGATTGTCGAAGACGGCGGCGTTGACCCGCAGATCGGCGGGCAGTTCGTTGGAGCACGCGGCGTTGGTCTGCAGGGGTTCGACCTGGAACGTCACCGGGATGTTGGACACCGGATTGCCGTACTGGTCCTCCACCGCCAGGTAGATGGTGTCCGACCACTGGGCGACGAGACCGACGAAGTCGGTGGCGGTGGTGTCGGTGCGAATCATGGTCTCGGCGGCATCCGGGAAGGCGATCGCCCAGAACGGCTCCGCGATCGGCAGATCGACCGGGTTGCCGGCGAGGTCGATCCCTTGACCCACCGCATCGATGAGGTTGAGCAGGGCCCGGCTGGCGTGCTCGTCGGCGGGATCCCGGAGGGCGTAGACCGGATTCAGCGATGTGACGGTGCCGAAGCGGAAACCGGCCGACGCCACGCCGTGCTCGTCGGTGGCGATCCAGAGATCGTCGTGCTCGGCCGCCGCTTTCGTCGATCAGACCGCCGCCGCCGGCGGCGCTGACGAAGTGGACCGGAACCCCCTGGACCCGGGCGCCATGGCCGTCCAGCGCCGCTACCCGGATATCGATCTCGGCTTCCTGGCCGACGACGCCCTCGGCGCCGTCGAAGCCCTCGATCTTGGTGATCGCGACCACGGCGGTGGGGTCGGTGTTGACCGGAAAACGGGTCGGCGGCCAGAGATCGAGACCGAACTCCTGCTGTGCCTCGCCCGGCGGGTCGGCGGTGGATCCGCCGCTGAGCCCGCCCGCCAGCTGGTATCGCGCCCGGCCGGTCGCCGGATCGATCAAGAGGTACCCGACACCGAGCCACTGGCGGAGCGCGACCGGCTGCGCCGGAACCAAGGCCTCGCCGCCCGCGAGGACCCAGGCCTCGATCTCGGCGAGGACCGGCGCCGGATAAGGCAGGGTCGCCAGCACGGTCCCGAGATTGCCCTGATCGACGGTGAGCACCTGGATGCCGAGGTCCTGGGCGAGGATCAGGGCGAGATCGGCGCTCACCGAGGTCACGCCGAACGCCTCGAAGATCGCCCGCTCGGCGACCGAGCCTCCGAGCTGGGCCAGGGTGCGCCAGTCGCGCCGGGCCGCGGCGTCACCGCCGCCGACGCGCGCGTCCCGCGACATCGACATCGAGGGTGAGTCCGAGCCAGTCGATGGAGTGGATCAGCCCGAGAAAACCGTCGACCTCGACCTCGTTGCCGATGGCGGCGAAGGTGGGCAGGCCATACCCGAGCCCCTGACCGCCGAGCACTGCGAGCTCCGAGGCGAAGCGGTGGTCGTCGTCGAGATAGGTGTCGACCAGGCTCGAGAGCAGCTCGAGCGAGCTCGCGGGCGCGTCGCCCAGCACCTCGTACCCGGCGGTGCCGGCCGCGATGCCGAGGGCGGTGGGCACGCCGGTGATCTCGCGGTTGCTGAAACCCGCGATCCCGCCCGCCGGGCTCATCAGGTTGAACTCGAGATCGATGGCGCGGCCCATTCCGGTGCCGGCCTCTCCGCGCGCGACCTCGCCGCCACGGTGGATCACCTGCGGAGTGACGTTGATCAGCCAGGGCGGGACATTCCACAGGAAGTTGTCGTAGGCGCGGACGATCTGCTCGTCGTCGGCGGTCGCCGGGGCGTACCAGATCGCCGCCTCACGTCCGGTCAATTCGCTGAGGGGAATGACTGTGTCGAGGAGGACAAGCCCGCCGTCGCGAGCGACGAGCCGAACCCGGTGCACGGCGTCCGCCGGAGGCGTCAGACCGACCCAGTCGACCGAGACGATGTGGCCGGGCATGGAGGCCGGGAGGATCGGGAGCTCGTCGGCGATCGGGGCGGGCGCCGCAGCCAGGGTCCGGTAGGTGGCCGGATCGCCGATGCCGCCGAGATAGCCATCGACCGCGGCGCCGATCAGCTCGCGCGGGTCGGGGCAGGCGCCGGGCTGGGTCAGATCGGGGGCGCAGAAGTCGCCCGCCAAATAGTCCGAGAGGAAGCCGTCTGGGTCGAACGCCATTTCGTCGAGGACCCGTCGCTCGGTGATGGGATCGCGGCTTTCGAATTCGGGATCGAGCACCGCCCAGGTTTCTCCCGACCCGTCGAGGGCGAGACCGCGGAAGTTGGCGTACGGGATCCAGACCTCGCACCAGAACCGCTCGACCCGATAGGCCGCCGGTTGGACGCCGCCGCCGACCGGGCTCCAGGCCGCGCCGATGATGCTGAGCAGATTTTCCAGCGCCGCGGCGTCGGCAACGCCGAAGTGTTCGAGGAGGCGCTCGGTGGGGTACTCGACCACTCCCCGGGCCAACCGCGCCGGAAGCCCCGACGCCCGGAGCATTTCGGCGAGGAGCAGCGACTGATCGGCGTCGTTGCCGGCGCCCGACTGGAGCACGACGACCGGGCTCTTGAGCGATCCGAAGAAGTGCTCGGCGCGGATCTCATTGAGGACGAAGCTGTAGATGGCGACCGGGTCGTGGCCGAGCTCGGCGGCCTTGGCGACGACTGGGTGGAGGGGATCGTCCGGCCACACCTGGTCGGGCGCTGCCTTGGTCCGCGAGCGCAGCTCGCTGTCCGGCGGGTCGTGGTATCCGACCGGCGGTTGCGCGGCGACCACGGCTTCGCGGTGTCGTGGCGGCGCCTCGATGACGGGGTGATCCATCGATCGGATCGGCCAGTCGATGTCGCCGGCGCCATCGCCGCAATCGAGAAGCTCGTCGACCAGCTGCTCGTCGAGGGGCGCCCGGTCGCCGAGCAGCGACGCGAGCTGGTCGAAGGCGGCGGCGAGCTCGGCGTCGATGGCCTCGAGCCGCGCCACCCCGACCACGGCGCCGGCCGCCTCGAGACGCCGCCGGTGGCGATCGAACTCATCGGTCCACAGGGCGCGCTCGATGGCGAGTTCGTCGGCGAGGACAGTCGCGGTGGTCTCATCGGGGGTGGCGTGGCCGCCGGCCAGCTCGACAAAGTCGCGCAGCTCGGGGAAATGCGCCGCGCAGCGGTCACCGGCGTGCGCTTGCGGGACGGCGATCAACGCCGGTACAGCCAGCGCGGCGACCAGAACCGCCCACCGGAATCCTCCAACCCGCCTAGGCGCGGTCATTGAGCTCCTCCGGTTGCCACCCATCGAGCCTGCCACATCGCGGTGAGATCCGCCAGCCGAGCCCGAAGCCCCGCCAGACAGGGCAGCCGTTCGTCCTCGGCGGCGGCAAATGCCCGGGCGAGCTCGGGCAGCGCCGCGTCGGCGGCTCGCCGGTCATCACCGGCGAGGGCGACCCGGTCGAGGGCGGCGAGCAGATCGCGCAGGGTCGCCCTGATGCCCGGGTCATCGGTGCCGTCGGCGCAGGCCGCCAAAGAAATCCGGAGATCGCGGAGCGCGGTCCAGCGGTCGGTGGTCTC
Organism: uncultured Acidobacteriota bacterium; assembly: GCA_963704125.1. Taxonomy (GTDB): domain Bacteria; phylum Acidobacteriota; class Thermoanaerobaculia; order Thermoanaerobaculales; family Sulfomarinibacteraceae; genus JAHECW01. The sequence goes on from CAVPHA010000013.1 coordinate 231,526, forward strand.
GATCTCGATGGCGAGGGTGTCGGTCGCAAGCTCGATCCATGCCGCGCCGTCCTCGACCGAGACCGTATAGGCCATCTCGATGACAGCCGTCGCGGGGGACGGCAGGAGCCAGAGGGTCCGGCGGGCCGACTCGCCGGCGCCGATCTCGAGCTCCCAGCGCACCGGGTCGAGCGAGAGCGGGTCGCCCCACGCTTCGAGGAACTCGCCGGCCGGAACCGCGACCTCGATTCGGATCGTTCTCGGCTGGTTTGCGGTGTTGGCGACGGCGAAGGTGACGGGCAGCGGCAGGTCGGTGACGGCGGGCCGCGGCTCGGTCGGAATCGAGAACTCGAGGGCCTGTTCGACGACCGCCATGGCCGCCTGGTTGGCGGGCGCGATCACGTCCCACGGCAGGACCAGCGCCTCACCGCGGCCGTAGCGTCGGGCCGATGCCGCCACGGTCTGATCCGAGTCGTGGCCGATGGCATCCACCCCGGTGACCGTCATCTCGCCGAAGCCCTGACCCGCCGCGAGGGCGCAGTCCGCCGGCAGCCAGGCGGCGGTCTCGACGAAGGCGCCCTGCCCTGGAGCCCCGATCGAAGCCGTGACCGCTATCCAGTCGGGTAGTGCACCGCCGGATGGTGTGCGCAGCTCCACGACGAGGGTGTCGCCGGCGCGCTCGGCTGCGAGATCGACCCATGCGTGGCTCGACTCGTCGAGCCGCCCGCCATCCGCGAGTTCGCCGGTTTCGTCGTCGAGGATCTCGTGCGGGGTCGCAGCACGCACATCCACCGACCACGGACCGGCAAGCCCGGCGGCGAGTTCGAGGGTCGCGGCGCGCAGCCCGTCGCAATCGGCCTCGCCGCCGGAACCGCCGACGAGCAGCGGGAAGCCGCCGGCGGGCTCGAGGGGCCGCAGATCGTAGAGATCGAGACCCGCGCCGGGTTCGACAATGGTGGTCGTCGCCTCGACGCCCAGATGGTCGACGAGGCGATTGTCAAAGACGCTTCCCGAGGCGGCGAGCTGACATCCCAGGCAACCCCCGCCCGTCATCCCTTCGCCGAGAACGAGGATGCCGCCACGCCGGTAGGCGAGGGCCGAGAGCTCGGACGCGAGATCCGTGATCGCGGGTCCGCCGTCGCAGCTGATGGTGTCGACGGGAATCGCACCCGCCGGCGCGTAGAGCACGACAAGATCGTGCCGCGCCGACCGGAGCTCGGCGATGAAGGCGCAGCCATCGCTGACCCGGGTGACGTGGTCGGATCGCTCCGCCAACCACAGCTCGAGCTCCGCACCGCCCACCGGTGAGCGATCGAGCAGGAGGGTGCTGCCGGCGGCGGTCAGGACCGGTGGGATGGCAACCAGCCCGGTGCTCGGGTCGTCGATGACGGTGAAGCCGATCTCGACCCGTTCGGTGTTTCCGGCGCAGTCCGCCGCCTCGATGACCAGGGTGTGGCTGCCGGGGGTTGAGACGACGACGCCCGATTCCACCGCCTCGCCGTCGAGGGTGGCGTCGATGATCGACCAGGTTCGCATCGTCGATCATCCACTCGATGGCCACCGGCGCCTCGACCTCGTCGCCGTCGCCGACACCGATGACGGTGATGACGGGCTGCGTCGCGTCGATGATGAAGTCGGCGGTGGTGCTTTCCGACCGGCCGCAGGCATCGGCGGCGCTGACGACCAGGTGGTAGTCGTCGTCGTCGGCAACCACTTCGCCCGAGCTGATCGGTTGGCCGTTGAGCCGCGCCCGGGTCGTTTCGAGGTGGGCGTCTTCGGCATCGAAAGTAATGGTGACGGGCTCGGAGCGGCAGACGCCGTCGGCGGGCGCGGCAACGGTGAGCACCGGGGGCAGGAGATCGAGGTCGATGTCGACCGCGATGGGGTGGGACGAATTTCCGGCGGCGTCGGTCGCGACCACCCCGAGGTTGTGGGACCCCTCGTCGAGGGAGAGGACAGCCGACCAGAGGTCGCCGCCGGTGTGGGCCAGCGGCAGACCCTCGGGGTCGTTGTCGATGTGGACGCGGACCGAGTCGACGGCCGAGAGATCGCTGACCTCGGTGCGGACCTCGATGGGGTCGCAGGCGAGCCCGGGCGCCGGGGCGAGCAGAGTGACCGCAGGCGCGGTGAGATCGACCACCTCGAAGGACGTATCGGCGAGCCCGATGGTGAAGGAATGGCCGTGCACGCTCCCGGATGCCGAGAAACGCAGCTCGTAGCCACCGACGGCGAGGCCGTCGGTGGCGAAGGAGTGCTCGAAGTCGGCGCCGCCGCCGGCCGGGAGGCTGACCGTCGTCTCGGCGTCGGCGACGACCCCGCCGGTCGTCGGGTCGATGATCTCGAGGCGGAGACCGAGGTCGGCATAGGGCGTGTCGATGGTGTTGGCGACAAACGCGCTCGTCAGCACGGTACCGGGAGGCTCGACCTGGGTCGGCTCGGCCGCGACGGTCCCTGAGAGCCCGTCCTCCGCGAGCACGATTTCGAAGGCGACGGCCTCGGCCGCCGTGTTGCCGGCGCAGTCCTCCGCTTCCACCTCGAGAAGGTGGCTGCCGGTCACCGTCACCGTGAAGCTCGGGTCGACCGGGACCCCGTCGAGGGCTGCGGTGGCGGTCTCGAGGTTGGCGTCGGTGGCCTCCCACTCGACGGCGACCCCGAGGGCATGGGTCTCGCCGTCGGCGATTCCGGTCACCGAAATCTCGGGCTCGATGGTGTCGACGACGAACTGCCGGTCATCGACGGTCTGTCGGTCGCAGGCGTCGACGGCGGTCACGATCAACCGGTAGGCGCCGTCTTCATCGATCACGTGCCCGGTGGTGATCGGTGCGCCGTTCAAGCTCGCCGTGAGCGTCTCGAGGTGGGGGTCGTCGGCGCTGAACTCGATGGTGGCCGATTCGGCGATGCAGGCGTCGTTCTCGGGGGCGGTGAGGGTCAGCTCCGGCTCTTCGGTGTCGAGGTCGATGCCGACCGAGACCTCCGCCGTCGAGTTGCCGGCGCCGTCGGTGGCGACGAGTCCGAGATCGTGCGGGCCCTGATCGAGGGTCAACGCCGTCGTCCAGGTGCTGCCGCCCGTGTTCGTCAACGGCTGGGGAGGCCCGCCGTCGACCGACACGACGACCGAGCTCACCCCGGTGAGGTGATCGGTCGCCTCGGCCGCAACCTCGACCGCCTGACACGCGAGCCCGGGCGCCGGGCTGATGAGCGTCAGCTGCGGCGCCGTCAGGTCCGCCAGAGTCAAAGCCGCCGTCGCCAGCGAGAGATCGAAGGGCTGGCCGAGGAAGAGACCGCGCGCCGACAGGCGGACCTCGTACGCGCCGAGCTCCCAGCCGGTCGTATCGGGGGTCGCGGTCATGGTGTGGCTCTGGTTGGCGACGAGATCGATGGTCTCCGTGGCGGTTGCCACCACGGTTCCGGACGACACCTCAATCACATCGAGGATCAGCTGCACCGCCTCGAGGCCGCTGCCGAGGTTGGTCGCAGTGGCGCCGAGACTCAGCGCGTCGCCGGGTTCGAGCAGCGGCGGAGTGGCGGTGACGGAACCGCCGAGGGCGAGGACGGCCTCGATGACCGTGAACTGGATCGTGATCTCGGCGGTGTTGCCGGCGCAGTCCGCGGCCGCCACGCTGAGGGTGTGCAGGCCCGGGGTGTCGAGGGTGATGGGCGAGGCGATGGGCGAGCCGTCGAGGGTGGCCGTGGCGGAGACGAGGTTGAGATCGTTCACGGCCCACTCGATCACGGTCCCGAGGAGGACGGTATCGCCCTGGCTCACGCCGTCAATGGTGATCTCGGGCGGGGTCGAATCGAGGGTGAAGCTCCTCGCGTCTGAGGCCTGCCGGCCGCAGGCATCGACGGCCGCAACCTCGAAGAGATGGTCACCCTCGGCCGCGATCGGGGACCCCGAAGTGTAGGGTTGGCCGTCGAGCAGGGCCGTGAAGCCGACCAGGTGCGGGTCGGCGACGCTGAAGTCGAAGACCGCCGCACCGGAGAAACAGCTACCGTCGGCCGGCCCGTCGACCTGAAGGACCGGCGGCGCCGTGTCGGCTTCGAACGCCACGGTCTCGCCGTCGCTGAGGTTTCCGACCGCGTCCTCGGCCTGAACCGTGATGATGTGAGCGCCGTCGAGTCCCGGCGGCAGGGACCGGGTCGCCGAGTAGAGCCTCGGGTTGGTGGCCGGATCCTCGAGGTGGAGAGGTATTGGTGTGGAGTCGTCATCGAGGTAGGCGTAGACGCTGGAGACCCGACTCAGCGCATCCTCCACCTCGGCCAGGATCCGGATCGAATCGCACGCCACGCTGCCGCCCGACGGTTCGATCACCGTGACGAGGGGCGGCGACAGATCGGCGATCTCCAACGAGGCGCTGGCCAGGTCGAGATCGAACGGCCCGCGTCCGTCATCACCCGAGGCTGAGACCAGCACCACGTAACGCCCGAGGTCAAGGCCTGAGGTGTCGAGGAGTTGCTCGATCGCAAAACTCCCCCCGGCCGCCAGGGAGGTCGTGTGGCTGTGCTCCTCGACGATCCGCTGCTCGACGGGATCGATGAGCCTGATCGCGATCTCCAAAGGCGCCAGATCGGTGAGCCCGGTGTTCTCGATGGTCACCGAAGCCGTCACTCCGGTCCCCGGCTCGACCGGCGATGCCGAGAGCTCGATCTGCGCAGCCAGGCGGAGGTCGCCGGGGATGATGGTGAAGGCGAAGGGGTCGGCGATCGCCAGCGTCGTTCCCGCGTCGTCGTGGACGACCAGCGCCGCGCGGAACGGACCCGGCGTCGCGCCGGCCGAGGACCAACTCCAGCTGATTTCCGCGGTGTCGCCGGCCGCGATGGCGATTCCCGGCGCCACCCGGTGGGCAACGGCGACGCCGGTCGTCTCGTCGATCACGCTCAAAGTGGCGACGAGGCCGTCGACGAAGGTCGGTCCGAGGTTGTGGATCCGTCCGGCGACCGCAACCGGGGTTCCCTCCGGATACGATGAGCGATCCGTCGAGACTTCGGCCTCGACGAAGGTGGGTGCTTCGAGCTGGAACGGCGCCAGACTCTCGGCCACGGTCACGCCGTCGATCAGGGCCGCGGCACGCACTCGATACAGCCCGGGATAGAGCGCGATCAAGGGGTGGTCGATGCCGACTTCGATCCAGTTCCCACCGAAGTTCGTCAGGGTGCGCGCGTCGAGGACTGCGACGAGCCGGCCCGCTGCGTCTTCGAGACGGGTTTCGAGCAGGTAGTCCTCGGGCGGATCGGCGCTGGCGAAAAATGACCCTGCCGGTGAGCTGCTGGCCCACGAGGTAGAGCGATCGGTCGACACCGACGCTGAGTTCGAGACCCTCGCCTGCAAGCACCCGGCCGGTCGCGGTCGCGAGATTGTTGTCCTCGTCGGTTTCCATTACATCGTTGTCCGGGTCGACGACAAAACGCCAGTCGACGAGACCCGCCGGGCCGTCGGCGTTCCACAGCGCCCGGACGGTCGCTCGCTCACCGGGCTGGAGATAGAGGCTCGTCCGGTAGATCTCGGAGGCGCCGCCGGCGGGTTCCTCGAGCTCGAAAACGACATCGAAGGCGGCTGCGTCGCCGGCGGTCGAGGGGAGATCGACGATTCCCTCGATCATCACCAGATCGTCCGGCGCCGCCGCCGCGGGACTCACCGTCAGCGAAACCGCCTCGAGATCGGGCAACAGGCTCGGATCGAGCTCGACGGTGATGGGCGCCGAGTCGGTGATGTTGGAGAGCAGCTCCTGCCGCACGACGTAGGTGTTGGTCCCCGGGTGGACGTCAACGTCGGCAAACCAGAAGACCGAGGAGGACCCCTTTGTCTCGACCGGGACGCCGTCGTGCAGCAGAGTGATGGTCGATCCCGGGACCGCGTTGCCCCGCACGACGATGGGGACCTGCGATGGCGTGATCTGAATGGGATGGCCCGCGGTCGTGGGCTGGGTGATCACCGGCGCCGGCGGGTTGACGCAGGCAGCGGTACCCGACGCCGACGGCGAGGGATCCGATTCGACGATGATCCCCGCCAGATTCACCAACGAGGTCACGACGTAGTGGTGCTCGATGCCGACCGGGGTGGTGCCGTCGGTGACGCTGGTCTGGCTCGCATTGAGGTTGTACCTCAACTGGAAAGGCCCACCCTGCGCCTCGCTGCGGTAGAGCCGGAACCCGGCGAGGGCTCCGGGCTGGGTCGCGGCCGGTTGCCACTGCAGCGCCAAACCGCCGCAGTCGACGGGTGTGATGCTGAGATCCGACGGCGGCAGGGGTTGATCGGGGCCGACCGCCACCGATGTCGCGGCCGCCGAGGACCACTGGCCCCAGACATTGCGCTGCCGAACCTCGTAGGTGTAGGGGCCGTCGGCCAGACCGGAGTCGACAAGGCCGTTCCCCATGGTCCGCTCGGCGCGGCTGAGGGCGACCTCGGTGAGCACCGGCGGGCAGGCGGAGCTGCCGCAGCTGCCGGTCATGGGGACTCGGACGCGGACGCCGATGGCGGTGATCCCGGACGGGATGATTGTCGTCGGTTGGCCGTTCCAATTCGTGCTCATCAGCCAGAGCCAGCCGCCGCTGGTGAGGACATCGACATCGAAGATCTGCGGCGGATCGGTCGGCGACCAGCCGACGATGATCTCGTCGAGCTCCACCGGGTCGGGCCAGATCCACGACCACCACGCGGGTCTGCCCATGGACGGCGAGGTGCTGGATGTCCAGCCGGTCGATGGATCTTCGTCGACCACCAGCGGCCAGGTCGCCGGGTCGCCGCCGGAGGCGTTGAGGGTGTCGCCGGAGGCGTCGTACGGCCACGCCGACACGGTCTCGTTGATCACCGAACCCGAGCGGGAAACCTCGAATCCTGCGCTCTCCGGCTCGGGCGGCGCGGTCCAGGTGAGGGTGACATCGCTCCCGGCGACCGCCGCGTCGAAGTTCTCCGGCCGGTCGGGGTTGGGATAGGGGCGGGAAACCACCAGCAACGGGAGCGAGCTCAGGCTCGTGTTGCCGTGGTCATCACGGCTGACGGCGGTGAATGAGTTGGCGCCGGGATTCAGGGGGGTGTCTTCGAGCTCGAAGACGCCGTTCCCGTCGGCCTCGACCACCGCCACCGTCTGCGGGCTCCCGCCCTCGTCGCTGCGCTGGATCTCCACCGAGCCCAGCGGGTGGCACCCACCACCGCCGAGGTCAGCGGTTTCTCCATGGGTGACGCCGCCGCGCCATTCCCAGAAAGGCGTGAGCACGGCAACCGAGACCGGATCTGACCGGCCGCGTTGGGCGGCCTGATCGACCGCCACCACCCGGTAGCTGTAGATCCGGTCGGCGAGACCGGCGTCGATGTAAGCGAGGGTGTCCGGTGGGATCAAATCGGCGTTGATCGGCTGTCCGTCGCGTTCGATGTCGTAGCCCGCGAGATCATCGCCGGGATCCGGCGGCGCGATCCAGGTCAGCGTGACGTCGCTGCCGGCGACACCGGCGGTGACCTGGAGCGGCGCGGCGGGCGGCAGATCGACGGCGTTGAGCTGGATGATGTGCGGCGCCGGATCCGGCCCGAAGGCGTCGGCGGCCAACGCGCGTATCTGGTAGTTGCCGTTCTCCGGTGGGCTGAAGATCGCAACATACGGTGGCCCAGGGAAGCTGGGCGCCACGGCGACCCAGTCCGGCTCCGAGGCGAGCCGGTACTCCAGATCGAGGGAGACCACGTCATCGTCCTCGCACTCGACGATGATCTCGATGGCGCCCTCGAACTGGGTGAGGTGGCTGGGAGAAGTGATCACCGCGTGCGGCCGGCGGACATCGATGGTGATGGGGCCGGCCGGGTTCGACAGAGACGAGACGTTGCCCGCGGTGTCGGCCGCCACGACGCCGTAGGTGTAGGTGCCGTCGGCGACGTCCTCGTCGTCGTAGGTCGTGCCCGGCAGGAGGAACGGGGACGGGTCGCCGATGACCGGGCCGCCGGCGTTGGCGAGGAAACCGTTGCGGTAGAGATAGAAACCGGCGAGATCGGGGGGCGTGGGCGCGAGGCTCCAGCTCAGCTGGATGTCGTTGACGAGGCCGTCGGGATCGAGCGCCACCAGGGTGGCCTGGAGGTTCACCGGACCCGGATCGGGCGCGGTGTTGTCGATGATCACCGAAATCACCCGCTCGGCCCGGTTGCCGACCACGTCCTCGGCGGCGAGACGGAGCTCGTGCGGTCCGTCGGACCACGGCGCGAGCTGGGTGATCCAGCTCGTCATGAAACCGCCGATCACCGGTGCGGTTTCGGTGTCGAGGACGATCCACCCGGGGGCGCCCACCGGCCGCGCAGCGATCTCCCAGAAGGCGAAGTCGTCGGCGGCGAAGGCCGTGCCGTAAATCGACACCTCCGAGCCGACGCGCCGGCCGTCGGCCGGGGAGGTGAGCGCGACTGTGGGCGGGGTGAGGTCGACCGCCACCGTCACCGGATCGGACGGGTCGCTCTCACGGCCGTGTGGGCCGACGGCGATCACCCTGTAGGTGTAGGCGCCGTCGAACAGGTTCGGATCGGTGAAGACCGGCTGAGCGACGGGCGAAACCGTGATTCGGGTCCCGTTCCGGTTCAAGTGATACCCCACCGGGACCGGCCCCGGGCCCGGCTGCCAGCTGAGCTCGACATCGCGGCCGTTGACCACCTGAGCGGTGAGCCCCAGTGGGTGGTCCCGGAGGCAGCACCGATACCTCGACATCGACTGCGACCTCGCTCGAGTGCCCGGCGTGATCGATCGCCGACAGTCGAAGGGTGACCAAGCCGTCCTCGGGGAGCGGATCCCAGCCGATGAGCTGGTTCTCGGCCGGCGACGCCCCGGCGGCGAGCAGCCGTCCGCCGCCGGCAGCAGCGATTTCCTCCAGCGTCCAATGTGAGAGATTCGCGTCGTCGACGAGACCGGTGATCTCGATGGGCTCGGTGATCAGGGCGCCTTCGAGCGGCGTCCAGATCTCGACGACCGGGGCCTCTCCATCGATGGTCATCAGACGGCGGTCCTCGGCAGTCCGGCCGAGTTGATCGAGGACCCGCAAGAGGACGGTGTGCATCCCGTCCGCCGGTGGTGGTCCCGACCACAGGTGCTCGACCGGGCCGGCGACCGCGAGAGCACCCTCGAAGACCAGAACGAAATCACCCGGTTCCGGCGAGGCGCCTTCGGCGATCCACCAGGAGTAGCTCTGTGGGTGCGCCGCGCCGATGGCGCCCCGCAGCACGAGGGCCTGCAGACTCGGATCAAGCGTGGCGCCCGCCTCGGGTGCGGTGATCTGAACCGCAGGGGCGGTGTTGTCGACGACGAACTCATGTTCGGCGGTGGTCGCGTTCATGGCGAGATCCGTCGCGGTGGCGGTGACCCGATACTGGCCGTCGGTCAGATTCGTGCAGGGTGAACTCGTCGGTGGGGGACCAGTTGCCCGACCCCGCTGCAAGCTCGCTGGTCGAACCGTCGGGGTAGTGGAGAACGACGTCGTAATGGTCGGCATGCAGGTCATCGGTGAGGCCGGAGATGGTCACGGGAAGCGCCGTCAGGGAGTCGTTGTGGGGCGACGAGATCACGACATCGGGAGCCGCCCGATCGACAATGACGGTTGCGTTGTCGGTCTCAGTGGTCCAGGTGGACGATTCCCATGCTTCGAGAACCAGCGAATACGCCCCGTCGGGCACCGGATCGTGGTCGACGCCGAGACCATCCCAGCTCGCGGTGTGCAGCACTGCGGGCGAAAGGAGCTGATCTTCGATGAGTTCAACGTTCACTTCATCGGTGAGATTGACGATGGCTTCCCGGAGAAGCTCGAATCTGAAGTCCGTGGTCTCCGCAATGCCGTCGCCGTTGGGCGAGAAGTAGATCGGGTCCGCGTCGAACGAGGCGATGAGCTGTGGGCTGAAGTTCGCGATCGGGATCGGATCGCTGACGGTCCGGTTGCCGGCCCGGTCCGTGGCTTCGACCTCGACGACATAGCCTCCCTCGGGCAGGTTGGTCGTCGACCACCTTGCGAGGACGTTGTCCGGATCGGTGGATGGCCGGTTGCCGGCGGCGAAGACGGTCCAGGACCCGGGTTGTGGCGGATCCGGTGCGATTCGCGCCTCCCAGCTTTCGAAATGCGGATCTGTGATGAGGGCCTGGAGCTCGATGGCGGTCTGGATCCACGCCCCCGGGGACGGATTCGTCACGATCACTGTCGGGCCCTCGGTGTCCACGGTGATCTTCCTGAGCGGCTCGGGCGTTTCATAGACCGCGCCGCAATCGGAGACCAGGCGGATCCAGAGCCCATAGGCGCCATCCGGAACCAGGGCGCCACCGAAGTCGCTGCCGTCCCAGGACAGAGAGACGGTCTCGTCGGCAAGCACCTCCCCGTCGGCGGCCATGATCTCGTCGCCGGAAAGGTCCCGGATCTCGGCGATACCAGGAGGCGTTTGCGGTCGAGACGAACGAGATGACCGTCGCGGTCGGCCGACCCAACGAGTTCGTCGGCGAGAACACGGGCGGGTCGATGACGAGCCCGGTCACAGCGGCGACGCCTTCGCTGACGAACTCCACCGAGGCGCAGGCGGCGTTGCCGGCGAGATCGGTGATCGAACCCTCGAGGAGATGGAAGCCTGGGGCCAGCGACGGCACCGAGATCGCCGGTCCGTGGGTGGAGGGATCGTAGGTGATGCCGGTGGTCGACCCGTCGATGAGGAAGCTCTCGCTCCATGCGACCTCGCCCATGTCGTAGGCGATGGGAACCACGCCCTGGTCGGGACAGAGCGACTGACCGTCGGTCGGGTTGGTGATGGTCAGCGCCGCCGAGCGATCGATGTGAAGCGTCGCAGACTGGACGCAGCTCGTGAGCATGCCCTCGTCGCCCGGCGCGAAGGAATAGCTCTCGCTCACGATGTGGTCGCCCTCGGGCAGGGTGGCGAGATCGAGGATGACGTGGCCGTTGCCACCGGGGACGAGATCGGGAGCGCCGGCGACCGGGTTGCCGTCGATGAGGAGTTCGTAGCCGGCCACCGGGGCGCCGTTGGGATCGATGGCGGGGACGTCGATCTGAAGATCCACCAGATTGCCAGCGCTGTGCCAGCCGAGCTCGCACGACCACGAGGTGCACTCGGCCGGCCCTTCGGGACCCGGGTTGTAGCCCATCATTCCCATGGACGCCGGCGAACCCACGGCGCAGCCGCCCCGGATCATCGAGAAGCTCGGCCGGCTCACCACCCGCGGTGGCCCGGCGCGCTGGAACGACGCCGGCAGCGAAACCTGCGCAGCGCCCCAGGGATCGACTCCGTCGACCCGGACCCAGTTGGTGACGATCCCGTCGATGGCGGCGTTGAGGAAAGCGCAGCCGGTGTTGACCAGGGTCGAGAGACCCGGGTCGAGGCCGCCCACCGTGGCGGAATCCGACCACTCGAGTCCGTCGCTGCTGCCCTGGAGATCGATGTCGTCGATCCTCACCGCGCTGATGTTGTGCACCCGGAAGTGGTCGCCGCCGGCATCGGTGCTCAGATACTCGACCGCGAGGGGGGCCTTCGGGACCACCATGGTGATCGGGCTGGTGATGAGGTCGCCATCGCGGTTCTCCGCTGCCAGCCGGACCTCGTACAAGCGCTGCGACAGCCCCGGGTGCTCCCAATAGAGGGGAAGGACCTTCGCGCTCAGCGAAACGATCGGTTGCACCGGATTTCCGCTCGGCACATCGGGTCTTCGCCACACCAGGCGGTCGGCCGGAGTCAACACGCCCGGTTGCCAGTCGCCGGGTGGGAACCCGTTCTCGGCGGGCGCCCTGAACTCGAGGCGAAGCGTGCCGCGCCAGTCGCCCCAGACGGTGGACTGCACCAGCAGGGTGGAGTAGTCGGGCCAGAGCACTGCGACCGGTTCGTCCATCAGCCCGTCGGCGTCGCCGATCGCGTTAACCTCGGGCCGGTCGGGGAAGAGACAAGGCTCATCGGCGCTACGGCATGGCGGCTCGGCAAAGGCGAAGGCGAGCTGTTCCTCGCGGTGGAAGCGCTCGGCCACCGAGCGGTTACCGGCTCGGTCGTCGGCGACTTGGCGGACGACGCGTTCGGAGAACCACTCCGCGCGCACCGCGGCCTCGCGGAAGGTGGGGGCTGTGGCGCCCGCGAAGAGCGCCGGGTCGGAGACCGGCGTCCAGCTCGGTGGTGTCGATGTGGCGTGACTCGAAGCGGGCCGAGTCCAGATTGTCGTCGGCCACCGACCACGAGCTGAGGTTGAAGAGGGCGGAGCGCACGAGATCGACCGGCGGATGCCAACCGCCCGCTTGGGCGATCTCGTCGGCGGTGGGCCGGAGGCCGTTGTCGGCAATTTCAAAGGTCGCGGCGGGCGGGGTGTTGTCAACCGTCACCGGCCACTCGGCGCCGCGGAAGGTCAGCCGGTAGGCGCCATCGGGAACCGGTCGGCCGGCATCGTCCAAGCCGTCCCACATCGTCGTCATCGGTCCGGGCTGGCTCGCGCCGACCGGGATCGATCTGATCAGCGCGTCGTTCGCGTCGACGATCTCGAAGAGCAGCTGCGCCGGGCGGAGCACCGTGTACTGCCAGACCATCTGATCCTGGACGCCCGGGCTCGCCACCGGCGAGATGAAGCGCGACTCGGTCCACAGACCGGCGATGTCGCTGACCCCGTTCCAGGTCACCCACCGGCTGACGCTGCGCTCGTTTCCGGCCAGATCCACCGCGGTCAGGCGAACCCGCCATGTGCCCTGAGCGGGCGGGATCCAGGTGCCCCAGTTCTCACCCAAGATCGTCCCGCGCGCGGGCTGACCGAGGGGCTCGAAGGCATCGGGGCTCGAGGCCGGAGCGATTTCCAGCTGGTAGAAGTCGAGGTTCCTGTCGGTGACCGTGAGATAGAGATCGATCCCGCTGCCGCCGAAGCGCACGATGGGGTCGAGGGTCACCGCGAGGTTGGCGGCGGGGGTGAGGTAGACTGAGCCGGGTGGTCTCGTACCGAAGATTGAAATACCAGAAACGGTCGAGGCTGGACCAGATGGGCGAGGATGACAACCCCATCGCGAACCACGGTGCGTCGAGCCCTCGTTGCCAGTCGTAGAGCGCGTGCCCCTCGACGGCGGTGCTCTTGGCGAACGGGAGCACGTGCTCGTCGATCTCCACCACGCGGCCGTCGTTCGACAGGCGGTACCAGATCCACTGATCTGAAACCCGGGTTCGGGAGGACCGTGGTTTGAACCGTCGAACCGGTTCTCAGATCGATGACGTGGAGCCTTCTGACTGGGTTCGTCGATGCAGAGCGAGCAGGTTGTCGTCGAAGTCGACGGTGGCGGCGACGGGGTCGAGACCCGAAGCCGAAGGCAGCATCGCCGGTGCAGCGCTGGTCGAGCGACAGCTCGCGCGCGGAGGGCGGTTGCCCCGGCGTCGAGCGTGATGTCGATCGCGACCCCGGCCACGTACGAGACGCCGGACTGGAGGGTTGCCACAACCCGCGTGCCGTCCGGCGCCCAGTGGACGGTCGGAGCCACCGACCAACCCGATGGAGATCCGGTCTGGTAGGGACCGAAGTCGAAGATCGATGCGAGATCGGCAGTGGACTGGAGGACGAACGATCTTTTCGGTCTGCTGCATGGCGGTGTTCGACCACAGAATCCACGACCGTCGGGTGAGAGATGGGGCGTGTCCACGGGCCCGGGCGGGGTGAGTGGATCGATCTCGGGTCCGGGGAACCGGAGCAGGGAGTAGTAGGTGCCGTTCCAGGTGATGAAGACGGTCTCGTCCGCCGAGATCTGGCGGATGTTCGTGTAGAAGCCTTCGGGCCAGTCGGGTACGTCTTCGAGGACCTCGCCGTTCCAACGCCGCATTTCGATGGGGTCGTAGATCCCGTAACCCGTCTTTTCGGCGAGATAGACGATGCCGTCGACCGGCGATATCGCACCGGTGGTGAACCTCGCGCCGGGCGACGCCGACAGCGGCGAAACAAACTCGATGATCAACGGTTGCCGGACGTCGTCGGTGATGGTGACGCTGTTGAGATCGACCTCGACCCAGGTCGTCAGACCGTCCGCCCGGGCCTCATAGACTCCGTCGCGGACTGCGGCGCCGTTGTCCTTGCGACCGTTCCACACCGCCCCGCCCGTGGGATCGACATCGAGGGTCTGCACCACCTCACCCCAGGGATCGATGACCTCGATCTCGGCCACGCCGTCGCGCACGAAGATGGTCGTCTCGTCCTTGACGCCGTCGCCGTTGGGCGAGATGTAGCGTTCGGTGACCCAGAGATCGTCGTCCTGAACCGCGACGGCGACCTCGACGGCGTTGTTGGTCTCATCGAGTTCGGCAACAGTGTCGGATGGGTCGGCGGTGATCCGCAGCGCGACCTCGCCGATAACGCCGTCGGTGGGCCAGTCGAAGGCGATGGTCTCGGCCTCGCCGCCGTCGATCACCGGGATGGTGGTGGCGCCGACGACCGCGCCGCCGACGACGGCAAGCTCCACCTCGACGCCGTTGGCGGGCTGATCGCCGGTGTTGAGCACCGCCACCTCGACGTGAACCACATCGCCCGTTCGCGGGAACCGCGGGTCGAGGCTCACCTGGCCGGAGGTCATCACCAGATCCGGGATGGTCGAGACATCGAGGATCCTGAAGTCCCGATTGTCGTCCTCGTTGAACTCCGGCACCTCCTGGTTCGGGTCCACATCCAGCCAGATCAGGCGATCGGCCATCTCGTCGACCAGCCAGTCGGCCTCCACCGTCGTCGCCTCGCCCGCCGCCAGCGCCGCCACGGTGGTTTCGCCGATCAGCACCCCGGCGCCGATCTCGTCGATCCAGATCCGCACCGTGAAGGCGCCGGCATCGTTGTCGGTGGGGTTGGTCACGGTGGCCGTGATGTGCACCGTTTCGTGCTGCAGCGCCGGGTCGGGATCGACGCTGATCCCGGTGTGGATCGCCACCAGGTTGGGCAGCGGGCTCGGGGCGACGGCGAAGCTGATGGCGGCCGAGTTGTTGTCGCGGTTGGCGTCGTTGACCAGGCCGGAGGGATCGACCTCGACATCGAGCCGCATCGCCGGGTCCGCCACCGGGGGCCGCCACTCGAGGGTCATCGTCTCGGATCTCGCCGGGGTCGAGTCCGTCGTTGAGCTCGAGCAGTTGCAGCGGAGTCGTCGCCGGCGGGTCTCCGGCGGTGAAGGAGACGCCGATCTGGAGACCCGAGACCGGCTCGGTGCCGTGGTTGGCGAGATCGAAGGAAATGCCGATCAGATCGCCGGCTTCGATCCCCGTCGCCGGGTCGATGGCCAGGCTCCCGGGAACCACGGCCGGGTCGAAAGCCTGCGCCACCCCCAACTCGAGATCGACGCGGTTGTTGGTCGGGTCGACATCGCCGAGAAGATCATCGGGATCGGCGATGACGGCGAGCTGGGTGGGCCGCGCCTCGGCGAGTTGGATCGTGAGTTGGAACGGCGCCGTGCCGTTCGACGGCACCGTCGTCGTCGCGGTGGCAAGCGCATCGGGGAGCCCCGCCTCGAAGACCGCGACAACGGCATCACGAGCCTCGGACCAACCGGTGTTCCGCACCACGCCGTCGATGACCACGGTCTGCGGCACCGCGCCGATGACATCGGGGGTTGCGTGGACCGCGTCGGGCGCCAGCTCGAGATCGATCCAACCCGGGTGCTCGCGGAAGGTCACCGCAAGCTCGGCCGAGTTGTTGGTCTCATCGGCCTCGGCGATCTCGTGCTGCGGGTCTGCGGTGAATCGGAAGGTGTAGTTTCCGGGCGAGACCTGGTAGCGCAGATTCCAGCTGTCGGTCACGGTGGCGAAGAGACCGGCCGGGATCGGCGGCAGGACGCCGTCGAGGGTCGCGACCACGTTCTGGGCGCCGTCGATGACCTCCCATCGGTAGCCGGCGCCGGCCGGCACGTCGGCGTTGACGGCGTGCACCGCCGCCAGCAGGGTCAGCTGATCCTCGACAAAGGGGCTCTCGGGTTCGATCGAGCAACTCGCCCGGCGAGACCGCGAGATCGGGCTGGACGAAGGGCGTCAACGCCGCCACCGCCTGCGCGGTGTCGAACGCGCTGCCGTTCCAGCTTCCGTCGGAGCGCTGCCGCGCCGCCAGGAAGGAGATGGCCTCGTCGATGATGTCCTGGCTCAGGCCCCGGCCGCGCGCTGCGATCAGAAAGGCGGCGGTCTGCGCGACATCCGGGTGGGGCTCGCCGAAGCCGCCCTGGGTCCGACGGCCGAGCAGCCACGCCACGGCATTCTGAACCGACGGGTCGTTCCAGCGCTGCGGATCCACCGCGACCGCCGCGCCGATGGCCTCGAGCGTCGGCGCGACGGCGCTCGGCCCGCCGTCGCGCCAGGACCACCCGCCGTCGGCGGTCTGACGCTCGATGATCCAGGCCAGTGCTTGACCGGCGTCGGCGTTGCGGCCGCCCGCCGCCAGCGCCCGCGCCACCCGCGCCGTCGTCACCGGGTCGCCGGCGTAGCGCAGCCCGCCGCCCCAGGCGCCTTCGTCGAGGACCCACGCGCTCAGCTGATCGAGGAGGATCGCCCCCTGCGGGTGCTGGCGCCGGGCGAGGGGCTCGGCCCGCCACGCCTCGATCTCGGTGGCAACCGCGGGGTTGGCGGAGAGCGCTTCGAGGGCGGCGGCGACCTCGGCGGCGTGGCCGCCGTAGAGGTCGATGGCGGCGATCGCCGCGGCGGAGTCGCGCCCGCGGGTCGTGGCATTGTCCTGCCAGAGACCGGCGCCGTCGGCCGCGCCGAGCAGCCAGGCCACCGCAGCGGCGAGATCGATGGTCGGCGGGCTCACCGCGGGCAGACTGTTGCGGCCGACCCCGATGATGCCCCGCCCTTCGGTCTGGGCGAAGAACCGGCGCTGCCAGGTTGTGCGCGCCGCCGCGAGGAAGCCGAGGTTCTCGGCGGTCGGCTGGGCGCCGGGTTCGACCAGGTAGACGAGGGCGATCCGAAGTTCGTGGGGCGCATCGGCGGCGGACGGGGTGCGCGACCCCTCGGCGGCGATCACATCGGCGGCGTCCACCGAGGCCGGGACGGCGGTGATGGTGGCGCCGAGCTCGGGATACTGGTCGGCCGCCACCGCCGGGTTGACGAGCAGCGTCAAGGGCTCGGTCTCGTCGGCGGCCAGCATCCCCATGAGATAGAGGTCGAGATCGCTGTAGCGGGTCTTGATCTGGGTGGCGGTGAAGCTGCCGTCGCCGTTGTCCCGCCAGTCGGCGCCGTACATGTAGGAGGCGTCGGTGTCGAGCAGATAGCTCCAGTGGGTGTCGTCGACGCCGCGAAGGGCCGAGCTGATGGCGCCCTGGCCGTCCTGGTAGTCACAGTAGGCGAGCCAGCGGTGACCGAGTTCGTGGCTGAGGACGGTCAGGAAGAGATCTTCGTCGAGATTGCCTTCGGCGTCGCGGACCAAATCGAGACCGTTGGCGTCGATGTAACCCTGCAGGCGGTGGCTGCCGAAGAGCTGCGCGTGGTCGAAGAAGTCGAGACCGATGCCGCCGGTGTCGTTCCGGACCCCCCAGTAGAGGGCGTGGGTCGGATCACCTTGCTGGCCCCAGCCGGCGTTGAAGGTGAAGCCGGTGACCACTGCGATGAAATCGTAGGCATCGGGGTTGTGGGCGAAGAACGACTGCGCGACCCACTGCCGCGCCTGGATGTTGTCGAGCACCGTTTGCGAGGGTGCGGTCGTAGGTCTCGGGGTAGGCGTAGGGCAGGACGTAGACATCGCCGTGCCACGACCCCTCGGCGAGTGGGGTGACGTCGGTGGTCTTGGTGCTTCCGGTGAGGGTGAGGGCGGTCTCGACATCGACCACGCAGGCCGGCCCGGGCTCGCTCGCCGTGCCGGTGCTTGCCAGGGCCGCAAGGGCGGCGGCGAGCGGCACGAGCGAACGGGTGAACCTCATCTGCTGCTTTGATCCTCTTGGGAGATCTCCGGGAATCCGATGATCTTGGGCTCTGAATCTCTCGCGGGCGGGCAGGCTTCGTTCGGAACTTCGCCCGGCCAAGGAACGCCCGCGCCACAAAGGGCAGGGCGCTGGTCGGGCGCGCGAGACCACTGGAGGGCCACGTCAGTCTGCCCCGGGAGGAGCGGCCGGCATCGCGATTCTCGCGATGGAGCTCATCGGATTCGATTTCGCGCCCGACCCGGACTGCAGCGCTTCAGGGTTGGTTGCGAACTCCCGGAGCGCGATGGCGCCGTTTCCGGTCATGGAGATTCTGATGATGCGGAGACTCGGGGTGGGGGAGGATTGGCGGATGGCGATCGTCGCCGCGTCGGGGGTCATGCTCAACACGCGCAGACCGCTGACCGCGAGCTCGTCGCCCGCGTGGAGGACGTGGAGCTTGTCGCCGTGGCGGATGACGATGCGCCCCTCGTCGAGGTGGCAGCGGACGATTTCGACGGGCGCGGGCGTTTCGGCGAGCTTGATGGACGCCAGGGGAGGCGAGGCCGCTGCGAGTGTCGTCGCTGTCAGGATCAGGATGATGATGACGGTCAAGACGCTGCGGGAGACTCCCGCGAAACCCCCGGGCCAGTCATTCTGAGCACCGCGGCGCCGCGAGGCGGCGCCTGCACATGGAATCATGGGGGCTGCCGAGAAACCTGTCATTCTGAGCCGTCCAGAGCCCCAAAGGCCGATAGAACCGAGGATGACATTCCCAATGTCGACGGCTCTGAAGGGCAAGCTGGAAGCTCGCCCCTACAACGGGCAGACCACCTTTGTAGCGGCAAGCTTCCAGCTTGCCATTCTCTCGGTCTGGGTGCGTATGTCATTGGAATCGAGCGAGTCCGCGAGCGAGTCGAAGAATCCCCCGAGGGTTGGTATTGCTCTGCGGTCCGGTTCGGCATTCCGTGCTTCGGGGGATTCTTCGACTCGCTTCGCTCGCTCAGAATGACAGGTGTCTTTTGACGGCCGTCATTCCGAGGGTAGGCGCCGCCGGGCGGCGTGGCGGTGCTCAGGGTGACATGGGGGAGTGTGGTGCCGGCGTCCCGCTTCCTCCGGATCGGGCACGTAGCCTTTGTGGTGCGGGCGTCACATACCACGCGTCGTCTTTGTGGGGCCGGCGCCCCCGCCGGCCAAAAACCACTCCTCTTGAACGAACCAATCACTCTTGTGGTGCGGGCGCTCCTTGGCCGGGCGAAGTTCAGAACGAAGCCTGCCCGCCCGCAGGGGGTCGATCCGGGAAGGGAGGAGGCTCCCCTCACCGCGCCCCACCGACCACGAGCGCTCGGAGCCTCGTCGCACTCCGCTCGAGGACGTGGGACCAGGCCCAGCTGCCTCACCGTCCGCGCACGCCGCCGCGGCATCCGGGTCCATGATCTGCGAGGTCTGGAAGCCGGCGTCGCCGGTGATGTTGTCGACCACCGAGATGTAGACGGCGCAGTCGAGCCATTCGCCGAGGGTGTCGACGACCAGGGTCGCGGTCGCGAGATCGAGGGTCCGCGGCAGGGGCATGATCATGGGATCGAGGGGGACCGCGGTGAGCAGCTGCTGCCAGACCTCGGCCCCGGAAGCATCGAGAATCCGCAGCCTGAGCTCGGCGTCGGCGTCGCCGATGTTCCAGAACCCGACGTTGGTGCGAAAACCGTCGTGCCCGGGTTGCCCCCAGAGGGCGACGGCCGGGAAGATAGGCCGTCCAGTCGCCGAGAAACCCGGTGACCGGATCGAGGGACGGGACGCCCTGGCCGAACGACCCACCGTCATCTCCCTCGGTGAAGATGCGCATGGACGCGGCAAACCCACGGCACTCGGCCGGGAGGTTCTGGTTGGCGTCCGCATCGGCGTCGAGCAGGAGCGCCCCGTTGCCCACGGTATCGAAGACCTCGGCGAGAAAGTCCTGCCAGCCGATGGTCTGCCCGGCGGAGACGACAAAGGTCTCGGACTGAAGGGCGCCGCCGATCGAGAGCCACGCGGTGATCGTGAGGTCCTCGGTCTGCGGGTTGGCGATCTGAACCGCGGTGGACCAGCGCGTTCCCGCGAGGCCGTCGGTTCGGCTCACCACCGGGAAGAAGTGCGAGGCGCTGACCAGGTCCGACGCCGCCGATGGAGGCGCCAGGGCCAGGATGAGACAAAGAATCAGTTTATACAAGACGCCCTCGAAAATGGTATCGGGCATCCTAGACCCAAACGAACTCTTGTGTCAAATGCGGGGTGGGGAGCATTGAGAATTGGAGCTTCAATTGCGGGATGAGCACATCGCAGTTTCACCGCAAAGGCGCGAAGGTCGCGAAGTCATCGCATGGAACCGTAGGCGGGTCTCTTCAGGGCCCGCCTACGGTTCCATGCGATGACGAAGTCCACCAATTCCAGTCATTCTGAGCGAGCGAAGCGAGTCGAAGAATCCCCCGAAGCTCAGAGCGACGATGAGGAAAGAAACGTGCGTCCGACCCGATGGGGACGCTGCCTACGTCGCTCTCCGAGCTAGTAGGAACAGCTCGACTCCGCAGCCTCGAAGGCTGCTCCGCTCAGGGTGACAGTGGGTTTGTCATTGGGAGCCGGTATCCAACCCGCTCCTGCGACTACTCAGAACGCCCCCATTATTTGCGGTGCCGCACTTGTGCTACACTTCGATGGGAGGCGACGATGCCTGCGAAGAACCCCAGGATCAGTGCGGTGCTCGATGTCGGGCTGTGGAAATGGTTGCGGTCAAAGGCCGCGGAAGAGGGGATTTCGGTATCGCTTGTCGTCCGCGACATTCTCATGCGAGTGCGTAACGAAGAAGAGGATCAGTATTGGGCAGCGGCAGGGGAAGAGCGCCTCACGAGTTTTTCGCGTGAGAAAGCTCTGAGCCATGAGGATGTTTGGGACTGAGAAGTGCCGCAATACCGACTGCTGTACCACCCATTGGTGCTGTCGCGTGATATTCCTCGGCTCGATTCGTCTGTGCGGAGAAGGCTGCGGGCTGCGATTGAAAACAAGCTGACAGAGCATCCCGAGGCGTTCGCGAAACCACTGGCCAACACAACCCAGCGGTTGTGGTCTCTTCGAGTTGGAGATTGGCGCGTGATCTTCGTTCTGAGGAGCGATGAAATCTGGATTCTGAGGATCGGCCACCGACGCGACGTGTATTCAGGGGCTGGCTATCCGGAGCCGCCTGGAGACTACTCGGTTTTCGAGCCCGGATTGGGCGAGTGATGCGCTCGCCATCGCCACCGGATGCGGCGATTGATTGAGCGATTCGGGACTTGGTGAGACATCTTCAGCTTCCTGCAAAATAGTCATCCCGTCGTCAGGTCTGGCGATTTAGACGATCTCGTCGGGAGGGTATAAAACCCTCCCCTACAATAGATTCCAGAGATTACGTAGGGGCGGGTTTTAGACCCGCCCTTGCTGGTTCGTTGAGTTCTGTTCGAGGCGCATCTTGACATCAAGATTCTCGAGCATCATGATGCTTCAATGAGAACCACGCTCACCCTCGACGATGATCTCGCTCAACGCCTGAAGGATCTGGCGCGTGCATCCGACCGCAGTTTCAAGGAAATCACCAACGAGGCGATCCGCCGTGGTTTGAGCGTTGGCGACCCGCCGGCCGACAAGCCCGAGCCGTTTCGGGTGAAGGCAAAGGCCTGCGGATTCAAAGCGGGGGTCGATCCCCTCAAGCTGAACCAGATCTACGACGACCTCGAGATCGAGCGGCTCGCAACGACCGACGGATTCGGGGTCCACGAGCCGTGATCATCCCGGACATCAACCTGCTGGTCTACGCCTACTCGAGCGACGCGCCTTTTCACGATCAGGCGAGGGCCTGGTGGGAGAGCTGCCTGTCGCAGACCGGAACCGTGGGGCTGGCGTGGGTGGTGATCCTGGGGTTTGTCCGGATCATGTCCAGCGGAGCCGTTTTCACCGACCCGATGGCGCCGGACGAGGCCATCGGCCACGCGAGGAGCTGGCTCGATCGAAGTCAGACCCAGATCGTCGCCCCAGGGCCGCGCCACCTGGAGATCCTGTCCGATCTGATGGCGTCATCGCGGGCGTCGGGACGCCTGACGACCGACGCCCATCTGGCAGCGCTCGCCATCGAAACTCAGTCGGTGATCCACTCCAACGATGCGGATTTCTCGAGATTCCCGGGCCTTCGGTGGAGAAACCCGCTGCGTTAGGTTGCGCCATACCTATCCCCATGGGTCAGGTTGGCCGATGGCGAAGGGCTTCCAGTACGATTTGGTCGCGCACCCTAAAGGGCGCGCCTACAGTTATGTTGTTTATTGAGTATTGCTGAGGACTCTGTAGGCAGGTCCTTCAGGGCCTGCGACCAAACCATCGCCGGAGTGAGAACTGACTCACCTGAGCGAAAGGGATTGGGATGGGTTGCGCCTCAGACCAGGCCGAGGTGGATCCGGTCACCAGGGAGGGCCCTCCGAACCCATTCCCATGTAACATTGAGATGCAATGGACTTTGCTCGCGTTCTCGTGCTCGTCAGCGATTTTTTCGCCGAGGTTGACCAGCGGTTCGCAGTGATCGGCGCGCTCGGTTTGGCGGCGCAGGGTCACAGCCGGGCCACGTTTGATGTCGACATCGTGACCGCCAGCGAGGTTCAGGCGGAGTTGATCGACTTTCTGGAATCGATGGGTTATCGAACTGAACACCGCTCGTCTGGATACTCGAACCACGCCCATTCTGATCCTGAACTTGGGCGACTCGATGTGGTGTATTTGCGAGGAGAATCATCCATGGCGATTCTCGATGGCGCCACCATGCAGGACGGGCCCGGCGGGGTGAGAATCCCGGTTCCGCGACCTGAGCACCTCGCAGCGCTGAAGATCTTCGCGATCAAGAACAACCCCCTGAGGGTGCTGCAGGATCTCGAGGATGTTCGCCGGATCCTGCAATTTCCGGGAGTCGACAAAGCCGAGATCGAAGGTTACTTCAGAAGATACGGATTGGAAGGACTCCTTGACCGAATCGAGTGAGAAATCCGTGCCTCTTGATTTGGAGCGCGACCTTCCTACAACCCCGGAGGATGTGGAAAGGCTCTGGGAGCTTTCGAATATTCTGGTCAGAACTTCACTCGTTGATGTGAACCGCTTGCTCGCACCCTGCTGGACCCTCGAGAAAGCTCTGGCCGCGCCACTTTTCACCGACGCCGACGAGCCCTTCGAGCTGTGAGATAATTCTTCCGTGATGAACAACCAAACCGACCCGATTCCGATCGACCAGTGCGATCGTACGCTGGAGTGGTTGGTTGTGCGCACGAAACCCCGGCAGGAGCGTGTGGCCATCAGCCACCTGCGCCACCGGAACGTCGAGGCGTACTGTCCGCTTTACCTCGAGCCGAAGTGGAACCGCAAGGCGACGCAGATACCGGTGCCGTTGTTCACGAGCTACATTTTCGTCAGCTGCGTGGTGCAGCTCCAGC
The DNA here is from genome assembly GCA_963704125.1 of uncultured Acidobacteriota bacterium. GTDB lineage: Bacteria > Acidobacteriota > Thermoanaerobaculia > Thermoanaerobaculales > Sulfomarinibacteraceae > JAHECW01. The sequence continues at coordinate 254,787 of CAVPHA010000013.1, forward strand.
TCAACGCGGTTTCGTTCTGCCCGGGGGTCGCCCACCCGGTGCGGTTCGACCGGCGGCCGGCGACGGTGGAGCAGGTCGTGATCGATGAGCTCAGAAGGCGTGAGGCCGCGCACGGTTTCGTGTTGCCGCCCGAGATCGAGATCGGTATCAAGCTCGGCGAAAAGGTGATGATCATGGCCGGCCCGCTCACCGGGCTGGAGGGAATTTTCCGCGGCTATCTCAGGGGCCGCGAGCGTGCGAATGTACTGGTTGAATTCTTGCGGCAGAAGAGCCTGGTCGAGGTCGGAACCGAAGATCTGGCTGCCGTGCGAGCATAGCTGAAACGTTCGGATTTCCGGACGTCTCAGCTATAAATAATTATATATCAATAGGTTGCAACTGCAACCAAGCTGCGGAAGCTTCGCACTCGAAGATGAAACCCCAGCCAATTTCATTTGTTTCCAGGTCCGACGTCAGGGTGGGCCTGCCCAGCTGCAACGAAGCTGCGGGACGCTTTGCACGCTGAAGTCATGAAACCCCAGCCAATTTCATTTGTTTCCGGGTCCGACGTAGGGTGGATCGCCTGGGCCCAGGCTGCAACCAAGCGGGCGGACGCTCTGCACCACAAAGGCGGAGAACTTCCCGGAGACGAATCGGCCAATTGTTGTCGCGGGTCCGACGTAGGGTGGGCCTGGGCCCACCTTCAGAATCGAACACGAACCGTGTCGCGCATATCGTCAGCCCACAACCTCGGACGTCGGCGCCAAATGACTAGCGTGGATCGCCAAGAGCCGGTGAAGGCCACTGAAGGTGGGCTCAAGCCCACCCTACAAGTCCGCGAAACAACCAAATCCAGAGCGGGAAGCAAGCCCCACAAAGGCAAGCTGGAAGCTTGCCGCTACAACGGCGAATCCCCACAAAGGCAAGCTGGAAGCTCGCCGCTCCAACGGCGAATCCCCACAAAGGCAAGCTGGAAGCTCGCCGCTACAATTACCACCCTGTCTTTCAAAGGCAAGCTGGAAGCTCGGCGCTCCAATGGGCAACCTCTTTTTCAGAAACACTCAAGCAACCAAGACTCCTGCGATGAACTAAAAACTAAAAACTAAAAACTGATGATCAACCACCCCCCCCCATGCGATGAATTAAAAACCAAGAACTGAAAACTAAAAACTTGATGATCATCCCCCCCCATGCGATGAATTAAGAATTAAGAACTAAAAATTCAAAATTGATGACCGATCGCCCCATGCGATGAATCAAAAATTAAGAATTAAGAATTGAGAATTAAAAATTAACTCAAGTGTTAATAAACACTTGCAAACCGACGTGTCGATGCCCCAAATAGAAACGGAGCCCTGAACGATGTCCGATCTCATGAAAAAGCCCATCCTCATCACCGGCGCCGCCGGCTTCATCGGCTTTCACCTCGCCAAGCGTCTGCTCGACGACGGCCGTCACGTGATCGGCATGGACAACCTGAACACCTACTACGACCCGACGCTCAAGGAACGGCGCCTGGTCATCCTCGATGAGTACCCGCGTTTCGAGTTCACCAAGATGGATCTCGCCGGCACCGCGGCGATGGCGACCCTGTTCTCGAACTACGGCTTCGGCGTCGTCGTCCACCTCGCCGCCCAGGCCGGGGTGCGCTACTCCATCGAGAACCCGCGCGCCTACATCGACTCCAACATCGTCGGCCACCTCAACGTCCTCGAGGGCTGCCGGAACGAGGGCGTCGGCCACCTGGTCTACGCCTCGTCGAGCTCGGTCTACGGCGCCAACACCTCGATGCCGTTCTCGGTGCACGACAACGTCGACCACCCGGTGTCGCTCTACGCCGCCACCAAGAAGGCCGACGAGCTCATGGCCCACACCTACTCGCACCTCTACGGGCTGCCGACCACGGGTCTGCGCTTTTTCACCGTCTACGGCCCCTGGGGCCGGCCCGATATGGCGCTTTTCAAGTTCACCAAGAACATCCTCGCCGGCGAGCCCATCGATGTGTTCAACCACGGCAACCACCGCCGCGACTTCACCTACATCGACGACATCGTCGAGGGTGTGGTGCGGGTGATGGGCAAAACCCCGGAGGGCAACGCAGCCTGGACCGGCGACAACCCGGATCCCGCCAGCAGCAAGGCGCCGTGGAAGGTCTACAACATCGGCAACAACCAGCCGGTGGAGCTGATGCGCTACATCGAGGTGATCGAAGACTGTCTCGGCAAGAAGGCCGTGAAGAACATGCTGCCGCTGCAGCCGGGAGATGTGCCCGACACCTATGCCGATGTCGATGCCCTGGTCGAGGACGTCGGCTACAAACCCGACACCCCAATCGAAGACGGCATCAAGAACTTCATCGACTGGTACCGCGGGTTCTATGGGGTGTGATGTTTGTAGCGCCGGCGCCCCGCCTGCAGCGACGATCTCGTCCATCGCCCGCGAGACGCGGGCGCTACAAAGGCGACGATGCGATGTTTGTAGCGCCGGCGTCCCGCCGGCGTCGCGAACGTCGAAGAGGGTGTGTCGTTGGATCTTTGGACGGCTGTGGTCTTGGCCGGCGAGCGCGGCCACAAAGGCGCAGGGTTTAGCGCCGCGGGGACGCCGGCCCCACAAAGGCGAGCGATGCGATGCTTGTAGCGCCGGCGTCCCGCCGGCGTCGCGAGCGTCGAAGAGGGTGTGTCCTTGGATCTTTGGACGGCTGTGGTCCCTGTGCCGGCGAGACGCCAGCACTACAAAGGGCTGAGAACCATTGTAGGGCCGGCGTCTCGCCGGCCTGCTGGTGACGAGGGCCGGAAGACCTTGGTGTCCGATTCTCGAATTTTGCAAGTGACTCTGTAGACACGGAATCCGTGTGCACGCGATCTGTGTGATGAAGTGTGTTTATGAACCTGACCATTGCAGTTGATGATGAGCTGCTCGAGCGAGCTCGAGAGATGGCGCGCCGCCAGGGAACGAGCGTGCAAGAGGTGATCCGTGAGCATCTCGCGGAGTACGCCGGCGATCGCTCGCGCGAAGAAGTTGCGAAGGAGCTCGTCGAACGTCTGAGGAACACGACTGGCCGTTCCGGAGGACGGAAGATTCCTCGATCCGAGGCCTACGAAGGGCGAATGTGACCACTCGACCAAACAACCCCATTTCGTTCACTCAGCTGGGCGGCTCTCGCTCCGGTGACGGATTGGTCGCAGGCCCTAAAGGACCTGCCTACAGAATCTTGAGCGACACAACATTCAAAAGCACTCCTGTAGGCGCATCCTTTAGGGTGCGCGACCAACCCCGTGCTGAGCAACCTTCGACACAGGCCAACCCCATGTTCTTTCAACGAGCAGGCGCCGTCTCGCGGCGTTGCGGTGCTCAGAATGACAGGTCTTGGATTCTCGCAAGAGGCTGAACTCAAAACTCCTCAACCCCAACAACATGTCCACCATCACCAACCAGCAACGAGAGACTCTCATCCAGCTGATCTGCGCCCGGATCAACGACCCATCGCCATCTATCTCTTCGGGTCTCGAGCCGCCGACGCGGTGCACGAGTCGAGCGACGTCGATCTCGCGGTGTTGCCCCAAGAACCGCTCGCAACCGAGGCGAGATGGGAACTCCAGCAAGAACTCGCGATCGCGCTCCGCGGCAGACGTCGACCTCGTTGATCTGCTCTCTGCATCGACCGTGATGCGTCTCCAGGTCGTGTCCAAGGGCGAACTCCTCTACGAGGGCGATGCCACCAAGCGAGCCGAGTTCGAGATGATCACCTTCAGCATGTACGCGAGACTCAACGAAGAGCGACGGGAGATCCTCGAACAGGTCAAACGTGAGGGGAGGGTCTATGGGCGATCTTGAGTCATCAAGATGACTGATCACGCCCGCGAGACGCGGACGCTACAAAGGCGAGGATATCGACGCCGGCAGAGATGCCGGCGCAACAAAAGGCGACGATGCGATGTTTGTAGTGCGGGCGTCCCGCCTGCACCGACGATCTCGACGCCGGCAAGATGCCGGCGCAACAATGGCGACGATCTCGTCCATCGCCCGCGAGACGCGGGCGCTACAAGGCGACGATGCGATGTTTGTAGTGTGGACGCCCTCACCTGCACCAAGCGATTTCAGACAGCATAACCTCTGCGATGCATTCATAATTCATAACTCATAATTCATAATTAAGTGCGATGACTGCGATGAATAATTAAGAATTAAGAATTTAGAATTAAAAACTATTTGCGATGCGTGCGATGAATAACTAAAAACTAAAAACTATGTGCGATGCATGCGATGAAAAATTCATAATTCATAATTAATAACTCATAACTATGTGCGATGCATGCGATGAATAATTAAGAATTAAGAATTCAAAATTAAGAATTAAACCGGAGCGCTTTCCATGCAAGAAAACTACAACAACCAGGGCCCGCAAAACCCTCCCCAAATGGCGCCTCCGGGCTGGTACGCCATGCCGCAAGAGGGATGGGGCGAGGATGCCGAGCCCGAGATCGACGTCATGGAGTACGCCCGGCTGCTCTGGGCCAAGAAGTGGCTGGTGGTCGGCGCGCTGGTGGCCACGGTGGTCTTCGCCTCCGCCTGGTCGATGACCCGGACCAAGATGTACCGAGCGACGACAAAGCTCACCCTCCAGCCGGCGCCGCAGCTCAGCCAGAACCAGTTCGACATGATGATGAGCTGGTGGCAGATGGACCGCTTCATCGCCGATCAGATCGAGGTGCTGGAGACCCGGCAGCTTGCCCAGCGCCTGGTCAACCGGCTCGGCATTCAGACCCTGCCCGAGTTTGCCGAGGTGGATGCTGTCGGCATGGTGCTTGCCATGATCGAAGCAAAGCCGATCAAAGAGTCCTTCGTCATCGAGGTCTCCATGGTCAGCGATGACCCGGTGCGCGCCTCCGAGTGGCTCAACCTCTATATCGAGGAGTTCATGGCGTCCAACATCGAGGCCTCGCTGGATCGGTCGAGACAGGTCTACAAGGTGATTCAGGATCGGATGGCGCCGCTGCAGGAGCAGGTCGTCGAGGCCGAAGCCAATCTGATGCGGTACCGCGAGCGTGACGACGCCGTTCTCTTTGCCGACGAAGACCAGAACGTCATCTCCGAGCAGCTCTCAACGCTCACCACCGAGTACGCCCAGGCCAAGGCCGACCGCATCCGGATGGAGACCAAGATCAACGCCCTGCGCAGCCTCGGCCGGTCAGCGAACCTCTCGTACAGCGACCTTCGCCGAGGTGTTGCAGGACCCGACGGTCCAGGAACTTGTCAAGGAACGAAACCAACTCGAAGTCCGGCTCAGCGATAAGCTCCGCGAACTCAAGGAGGGCCACCCCGAGATCAAGGATTTGCGCTCCTCCATGGCGACCTTGGAAGCCCGAATCGCGCAGCAGGTCGAGGCGATCAAGATCTCCCTGGAGACCGACTTCGACATCGTCAGCCGGCGTGAGCGGTCGCTGCTGTCCAACATCCAGGAACTCCGCGACGAGTCCATCGCTGTGTCAAAGCAACGCCTCGAGGCCGATCGGCTCGAGCGCGAGTACCAGCAGAACAAGCTTTTCCTCGAAGACATGCTCTCGCGCTCGAACGAGGCCAACATTTCATCGACCCAGACGGTGAACAACATCCGGATCATCGAGCCGGCCTTCCCGCCGGTATTCCACTACAGCCCCAACGTCCGCCGCACGGTCGTCCTCGCAACCTTCCTCGGCCTCTTCCTCGGCATCGGCCTGGTGCTCGGTCTCGACTACCTCGACCAGACCATCCGCACCCCCGAGCACATGGAGCGCTATATCGGCATCGAGACCCTGAGCGCCATGCCCAAGTTCACCGAGGAAAACGCGCGGGTGCTGCGCGAGTCCTTCCAATCGCTGCGCACCGCCATGATTCTCGCGTCGAGAGGGGAGGGGTGCCACATCGTCATGGTCACATCGGCGGTGCCGGCCGAGGGCAAGACCACCGTCGCCTTCAACCTCGCCAAGGTCTTCGCCACCGGCGGCCACAAGGTGCTGCTGATCGACGCCGATCTTCGCAAGCCGCGGATCCACCGCATCATCAAGACCAAGAACGTCCGCGGCCTCACCTCGGTGGTCCTCGGCGAGCGCAAGGCCTCCGAGGTGATCCACAACGTCCCCGATGTGCCCAACCTCGAGGTCATCACCTCCGGGCCGCTGCCGCCCAACCCGCCCGAGCTCTTCGGCAAGACCACCTTCAAGGGCCTGCTCGACGAGGCGCGCGAGCACTACGACTGGGTCGTCATCGATACCCCGCCCATCGCCTCGGTCACCGACCCGGTGATGTGCGCCCAGGTCTGCGACCTCGTCCTGCTCGTCACCATGTACGGCGACACCCGGCGCAAGAGTCATCCGCGAAGCCCTTAAGACCCTCAACCGAACCGGCACCCCGATCGCCGGCGCCGTCCTCAATCAGGTCGACATCGAACGCGATCACTACTACTACTCCGGCTACTACAACTACTACCGCTACGGGTACTACGGAGACGAACCCAACCAACCCGCCAAGGCAACCAAGAAAGCCGGCTGAGAATGTGTTGACCCGGGTTGACTAAAGTGACATCCCGCTCCGTATGAGTTAAACTAAACAAGAATATAATGCCTATGGAGTTTCTGCCGCGAATCCTCGATCTTGATCTTCCCGCCGGGCAGTCCGCGTTCCTTTGGGGCGCACGCAAGGTGGGGAAGACGACGTACTTGAACGCCCGCTACCCTGACAGCAGGCGGTTCGACTTTCTCCGGACAGAGCTTCACATGGAGGTTCTCGCCCGGCCGCATGTTCTGAGGGAACAGCTGATCGCCGCTCGTAAAGCCATTGGCGACCGGCCGGTCATTCTCGATGAGATTCAAAAGGTCCCGGCCCTTCTTGATGAGGTCCATTGGCTGATAGAGAACGAAAGGATCGGGTTCATCCTTTGTGGTTCGAGCGCAAGGAAGTTGAAGCACGGTCAAGCAAATCTCTTGGGAGGAAGGGCTTGGCGCTTCGAGATGGCCCCGCTGGTTTCGGCAGAACTCGAAAACCTGGACCTGTTGCGTGCATTGAATCAAGGGCTGATTCCGTCCCACTACCTCTCGAATGACTGGCGCAGGAACCTCCGTTCGTACGTCAATGATTACCTCAAGCAGGAAATCCTCGACGAAGGCTTAACCCGCAACGTGCCCGCGTTTTCGAGGTTCCTGGACGCGGTCGGCTACTCACACGGCGAGCTCATCAATTACGCGAACATCGCTCGCGACAGCGGCGTCGATGCGAGGACGATCCGGGAGTACTACCAGATCCTCGTGGATACACTGTTTGGCCGTTTCGTCGAGCCGTACTCGCGGCGGTCGAGCCGCCAGGTCATCATTCGGGCCCCGAAGTTCTATCTCTTCGATGTGGGGGTTGCAGGCGCCATCACGAAGAGAAGCCTGACCGAACCCCGTGGCGAGCAGTTCGGAAGGGCCTTTGAGCATTTCATCCTGATGGAGCTCGCGGCGCACTCCGCGTACACCGAGCTCGACTATCGAATTCGTTTCTGGCGGACAAAGTCCGGTCAAGAAGTCGATTTCGTTCTTGGAGATGGGGAAGTGGCCATCGAGGTCAAGGGGTCGAATCGGATCGACCGCAACGACCTCAAAGGGCTGAATGCCTTCGCCGGTGACCACAAACCCAAGCACTCAATCGTGGTGTGCACCGAGAGCCAACCGCGGCTGACCGACGATGGAATCAGGATCCTTCCCTGGAGCAACTTCCTGGAACAGCTCTGGGCCGGAGAGATCATCAACTGATCTCGCTCAATCCAACGCGTGGTCCTTTTCGACCACCATACCTTTTCTCCTGTCATCCTGACCGACCGCCATACCTTTTCCTGTCATCCTGAGCAAGCGCCATACCTTTTTCTGTCATCCTGAGCGAGCGCCATACCTTTTTCTGTCATCCTGAGCGAGCGCCATACCTTTTTCTGTCATCCTGAGCGAGCGAAGCGAGTCGAAGGATCTCCCGAAGCAGTGAACGCCCTAGAAAGAACCGTAGGCGAGTCCTTAATGGCCCGCGACCACCAATACCGAAGACAGTGAACTGATCCAGTTGACGCAGAGATGCTGGACGAGGCCAGGGAGAGCGGCCTCGTGACCGTAGCCGACACCAACCTGATCAGGTTTTTAATGAGCGGCGATCATACCTATCCCGATGGCTCAGGTTGGCCGATGGCGAAGGGCTTTCAGCACGATTTGGTCGCGCACCCTAAAGGATGCGCCTACGGTCATGCTCGTGAGTTTGATGAGCCGAAAATTCTAGGCGGGTCCTTCAGGGCCCGCGACCATATTGTTACCGGAGCGAGAACCGCCCAAAAGAACAGTTGTGAACCACGTGTAGCTGACAAAGAATATGCGGAAAAAACTCACCATCACGCTCGACGAAGAGGTTTACAGAGGGCTGCACGCCGTGAGCGGACGCGGCCGAATCAGCCGGTTTTTAGAGGACCCCGCGCGACCGCACGAAGTGTCCCGCGATCTCGAAGCCGCCTACCAGGAAATGGCCGGCGATGAGCTGAGAGAGGCGGAGGCCGAAGAGTGGGCCGAAGCCCTGATCGGAGATGTCCCCGATGACCTGCAGTGAGGTGTGGTGGGCGAGTTGCGATCCTTCAAAGAGAATTCTGCAAAACGAGGATTTGAGCCTCAAGACAACGATCAACCGCAGGCGGGGACGCCTGCGCTACAACGGTGCTCGCGACTTTGTAGCGCCCGCGTCCCCGCGGGCGATGTCCGGAACCGTTTCGGATTGCGCCGCGATCCCGAATATTCGAAGAGGCTCAACTCCAAACTCCTGGTTCTCTACTCGTAAGTATAATAATCTAAGGTATATAACGGAATGAGATCCGATGCGATGGCTGCGATGCAATTCAAAACTAAAAACTAAAAACTCAAAACTAATGATCCGATGCGATGCAATGAGTGCGATGCAATTCATAATTCATAACTCATAATTCATAATTGACGTACCCCGGAACCCCCTGACCTCTGCCAACCAATAACCACCATGACCTCGAACGCCCCCTCCAGAATGGACGCGCTCCGAGACCTGTGTCGACGCCACCGGGTCGAGTCTCTCTACGCCTTTGGTAGCCGTTCGGTAGAAGCTGCCGCACGTCTTCGCGGTGAGAAGGTATCTAGCGAGCGTCCGAGTTCTGACCTTGATCTGGGTATCCTGCCACCTCGGGATGCTGAATTCGATTTGCACCGGATCATCCGTTTTGCGGGTGAAGTGGAAACCTTTTTCGAGGTACCGCGAGCGGATATCGTCGATCTCCGGGGCGCCCCGCCATACCTGGCTCTTGACGCCATCCGAGGCGAACGACTGTATTGTGAGGATACATACGAGACAGACGTGTTCGAACTCTACGTCCTCCGCCGAGCCGCCGACCTGGCGCCATACGAACGTGAACGCCGGGAGATGCTTCTGACCCCGGCTTCGGCCGGATTGTCATGTATTCCGCCAAAAACTCAACCTCAAACCAAAAGACATGAACATCGAACAGAGATGACTCCATCCAAAATCAGCCAAAAAGTGGCAGCAGGTAAGATCGAACTCATCGCGCAGAACATCCAACGCATCAAAGACCTCGATCTCCATCCACGCGAGGCCTTTCTTGGTGAAGAGATCAACGCCGCAGCCGGTGAGTCCTGTCTCCTGCGAGCCTTGGAGGCCCTGCTTAATCTGGGCCGCCACATCCTCGCCCGAGCATTTGGCGTCGCCGTAGTCGAATACGAGGAAGTGGGACCGAAGCTCGCCGAGAAAGACGTCCTGCCAGAAGCCTTGGCAGAGAAGCTCTCTAAGGAAGGGCGGTACCGGAATCGCCTGGTTCACATGTACTTCGAGGTCACACCTGAAGAGCTCCACGGAGTATTCACGAACGAGTTGGCCGACATAGAAGATATAGCAGACTCAATCAAGCACTGGATGACAGCAAACCCTGACAAGGTAGATACATCGCTGTGAGTTTGAGTTCGAAAACGCCGAACAATCTCGGAACGTACTCCGAACGAGTAAAGATCTGTCGCGTCCCCGATGAGACAGAAGGCTCAACCCTAGAAGCAACCATGGCAAGAACCCAGAACTCCGCCCAGGCCCTTTCGAACCTCAGGAAGATGTTCGAAGAAGAAGACGACCCAAAACGTCGTGATCTCCTCCGAGTTCTCATAAAGGGGGAAGAAGACATCGCCGCCGGGCGATTTGTATCGGCGGAAGAGGTCTTTGGTGAGATTTCAGATTCGATAGATTTCAGATCCGAAGACCGAAGTTGACGAGGAGCCCAAGATGACGGCGTACACAGCGATCGTCGAACGTTGCCCGGAAACCGGCCTCTATGTCGGTTCCGTGCCCGGGCTTCCGGGAGCCCATACCCAGGCGGAAAGCCTTGATGACTCAACAGAACCTCCAAGAGGTGATTGAACTCGTTCGTGAAGACGGCCCCCCGCGCATGGAAACCAAGTTCATCTAACCCCTAACCCTCCTAAGCACTACAATGTAATACATCATGTTACACTTACACCAGCGAGATGTGAGCGGGAGATGATTGCATGAGCGTTTCCAGCATCCGACTTCAAAAGGACCTCGAACAGCGATTGAACGAGCTGTGTGAGAAGCTGGAGCGCAGCAGGAACTGGCTGGTCAACCAGGCGATCAGGGAGTTCATCGAAAACCAGGCCTTACAAGAGGAACGATGGGCGCAGACACTTGAAGCGATGGATTCCGTTGAACGCGGAGAGGTGGTGCCCGCGCACGAAGTGCACGAATGGCTCAAGACCTGGGGGAAAGACCACGAGCTCGACCCGCCTTCTGTATGAATCTGCTCTACTCGAAAGAGGCCATTTCCGATCTCAGTCGCCTGAGAGAGTTCATTGCTCAGCATGACCCTGGTTCGGCAGCAAGAATCTCGGCATCAGTGCTCGAAGCGATCAACAACCTCGAAGCGTTCCCGAGAATGGGTCATCCGGTGCAGAGAGCGCCTTCCTCACTGCCGGTTCGCGACCTCGTCGCCGGCCGATACGTAGTCCGATACCTTCTACTAACCCAACGAATCGTGATCCTCCGAATCTGGCACCACAAAGAGCAAGAAAGAGATACGTAGGTTCAACCACTGATGGCCTTCACCCCAAACTCCTGACCCGTTGATGACCCAGCTTGATCGAGTGAGCGCCCCGCTGAGTGGACTCAAAAAGAGCCTGAAGACCCGTGCCGGGACGCCCCACTGTCAAGGGCCATGCCACTGCATCAGAACATGAGTCGAATGAACAGAGATCGGCTTTGAACGACTGAACTTCGCGCTCGAATCAGACCAAGACCTGAATGTTGAAGCCATCGCCGTCTAGCCAACCCTCCTATATCTAACCTCTAGGCCCCATATGCGACGCAATTCATAGTTCATAATTCATAACTCAAAATTGATAATTGATGAAACCCCTAACCCCTAACCACAAATGAAACACAATGCTATCATTACGCAAGCAGACTGCTGCAGCGAGGTGGACAACATGGCAAGCCTGATGATCAGAGACCTCCCGCCCGAGCTTCACGATCGGTTGAAGGACCGCGCCAAAGCCAACCGGCGCAGCCTCGGAAAAGAGGCACTGGTCATCCTCGAGGAAGCCCTCGGTAGCGGCGATTGGCCGCTGAGTCTCGAGGAAATCGACCGGCTGCGGGTCCGTGGCGCGCGACCGTTGACGCAGGATCTGTTGGACAAGGCGCGGGAGGCCGGCCGCCCGTGATTGTCGCCGACACCAACCTGATCAGCTATTTGCTGATCGAAGGGGAGAAAACAGAACTGGCCCGAAAGGTCTGGGCTCGAGATTCCGACTGGGCGATGCCGCCACTGTGGAAGAGTGAGTTTCTCAGTGTCTTGGTGGTTGCCAGTCGAGCCGGCGCCCTGGAGGAAGAACAGGCTCGTCGCATTTGGCGAAGGTCGCGGGTATTCATGGACGCCACCGAGCTCGAGCCGGACGGCGAACGCGTCTTGAAGATTGCGATGGAAAGGGACATCAGCGCGTACGACGCCCAGTTCGTGGCAGCCGCCGCCGAGCTCGGCGTCCCCCTGGTGACGGCCGACAAACGAATCCTATCCCGATGTCCCGATCTGGCAACAAGCCTCGAAGACCTTTGCAGCCGGGGATTGAACCTTTGACATAATTCGCGAATCGCTCCATCTCTAATGCGATGCAATTCATAATTCAAAATTGAGAATTGACCAACCCCCTAACCCTTAACCTCCTACGACATTCAACTCGAAACCGCCACCGTGATCACGGTCTTGATGGTGAACCGTGATCAGTGGGACGCCCCACTGTCAAGGGCCATGCCACTGCATCAGAACATCGAACGAGACGGAATCGCGGTCACGGCGTATCGGACAGACAAGATCAAGGAAGGAGAACGGATATGGCCGGCCCCTTGAAGGTTTACTACGACGCCGACGGCAAGACCCTGACCGTCTGGTTTGACGACCCCCAAAACGAGTTCATAGCCGAAGAAACCGGTGAAGAAGTCATCATCATCAAAGACCGCAACAACAAGGTCATCGGCTTCGAAAGGTTGAACTTCGCGCTCGAATCCGGCCAAGACCTGAACGTAGAAGCCATCGCCGTCTAGCCAACCCCAACTTCCGAAACGATGAAGCTGAGCAGGACGCTCGTTCCCTGATGCGATGCAATTCATAATTCATAACTCATAATTCATAATTAGCAATTGTCTTGCAACAAGCAAGACAATGCACTACATTGTAAGACATGACCAAGACCATCACCATCCGCCTCGACGACCATCTCGCCGAAATGCTCGACCTCGTAGCTGACCAGACCGGTCGAACCAGGAGCGAGATTGCGAGAGACGCTCTCTCGCGCCGGCTGTCGATCGAGCTCCTCGACCTCGCACGAAAGAAGTTGGTGCCCCTGGCTCAGAAGCAGGGGATTTTCACAGACGACGATGTCTTCGAGATGCTCAAACGAAACCCGAAGACCGGTAGAATCCAGTGCCTCGAACCCCCCGATCAAACCGAGTGAACCCACCCGGCGATGGTCAACGGAGAGTTGAGAACCAAGAATCGCGCGGTCAGAATCGGCGGTGCCTCGATGCGATCCAATTCAGTAGAGATAGCCCTCGATCCCTCGTTCGGCACCCAGTGCAGAGCCTATCCGGTATGATAAACCCGTGATCTTCGAATGGGATCCCGACAAGGCTAAATCGAACGAGAGCAAGCACGGCATCTCGTTCCCACATGCGGCGTCGGTCTTCGCCGATCCTTTTGCATGGACATTCCCAGATCCTGATCACTCGGTAGGAGAGGAACGGTTCATCACAATCGGTCGGGCGCTCAACGGCGAACTCGTCGTCGTCGCGCACGGAGAACTCGAAGAGGACAGAATCCGAGTCATCAGCGCGCGACCAGCAACGAAGAGAGAAAGCCATGACTACGAAAACGGATAAGAAGAACATCGCGGAGCTCCGAGAGGAGTACGATTTCCCGGCTCTCGAAGGCGGAGTCCGCGGAAAACACTTCAAGAGTGTGAGCGCCGGGACAAACTTGGTACTCCTTGACCCCGATGTTGCAAAAGCCTTCCCAACACCCGAGGCGGTCAACAGAGCCCTCCGAATGCTCGCAGAAGTTGCCGAAGAAGCCTCGAAGTAGCCCGCTGGTATGAACAACAAGCCCATGGACCAGCGCACTTTCTGATGCGATGAACAACTGAGAATTCAGAATTAAGAACTGAGAATTGCACACAATTTGAACCATGAACAAGACAATCACCATCCGCCTCGACGACCAGCTCGCCGAGATGCTCGACCTCGTAGCTGACCAGACCGGTCGAACCAGGAGCGGCCTCATCAGAGAAGCCCTCCACCGTCGGTTGGTCGGGAGACCACTGGCGGATGGGAAAGACGCCTTCACTGATGAAGCCGTCTTACAGGCCGAAGGTGCCTATCCGACACCAAGAGCCGACGATGGTGGTTTCCTGGTCTCTGAACCCAAAGAAAACCCGATCAAAGAAAAAGCCTTCCAGTTCGCACTCAAAACCGTCCACCTTTATCAGCAACTTCAGGATCAACGAGAGTACGTCCTCTCAAAACAACTTCTAAGAAGCGGAACAAGCATCGGTGCCAACGTCGAAGAAGCCATGGCCGCTGAAAGTAGACGAGATTTCCTCCACAAACTCAACATTGCTTCCAAAGAAGCCAGAGAAACCAACTACTGGCTCCGACTTCTGCGAGACTCAGATTTGGCTCAGGGAGTCGAAATCGCTCCAATCCTAAGTGAATCCCTAGAAATAGTGAAGATGTTAACCGCGATAGTAAAAACAACCTCAAAGAACCTGAACCGTTGATATTTCTCAACACCAACAGAGCACCTGGCGATAAACAATTCAGAATGAGGAACTAGTGGCGCAAGTGCGATGAACAATTATAATTAAGAATTCAAAATTAAGAATTTGTAACGCTGTCTGCGATGAAGAATTAAAAATTAAAAATTAACAATTAAGAATTATCTCGAGGTTTTTGAATTGAACCAAACCGCAAAATCCCTCCTAAAAAAAATCAAGGACCACGACGCCCTCGTCGGCATCATCGGCCTAGGCTACGTCGGTCTCCCCCTAGCTCTCTGCTTCACCGAAAAGAAGCTTCAAAGTCCTAGGCTTCGACGTAGATCCAGAAAAAGTAGAAAAGCTAAACCGAGGCGAGTCCTACATCAAACACCTAGACCCCAATCGCCTCCAAATCGCCACCGGAAACGACTGCGATGGAACTGCGATGAACAATTAATCATTCAGAATTCAGAATTCATCATTGGATGATGCGTTGACAATTCATCATTAAGAATTCAAAATGATAAGAAGCCAATCCACCGAGTCTGTTCACTGCTACTACAGACTTTACCCGCCTGATCCGAGTGCGACGCAATCCTAATCTGCGTCCCAACCCCCCTAGGCCCCCACAAAGAACCCGATCTCTCCTACGTAGAAAACTCAACAAAACAAATCAGAAAAACCCTCCGTAAAGGCCAACTAATCATCCTAGAATCCACAACCTATCCAGGCACAACCGACGAACTCCTAAAAGATATCCTAGAATCTCCAATTCCTGAAGACGAAGCGGAATCGAACCTCGACAACACCGATGCGATGAACTGCGATGAAAAACTAAGAATTAAGAATTCAGAATTAAGAATTGCGACGCGAATGCGATGAACAATTAAAAATTAAGAATTCAAAATTAAGAATTGGCACCGATTTCTTCCTCGCCTTCTCCCCCGAACGAGAAGACCCAGGCAACCCCTACTTCGGAACAAAAAACATCCCCAAAGTAGTAGGCGGAGTCGACGAAATCTCCGGCGACCTCGCCGAGGCTCTCTACGCCGAGGTCCTCGACTCCACCGTCCGCGTCAAGAACGCCCGCACCGCCGAAGCCAGCAAGCTCGTCGAGAACATCTTCCGCGGCGTCAACATCGCCCTCGTCAACGAGCTCAAGATGATCTTCGAGAAGATGGACATCGACATCTGGGATGTCCTCGACGCCGCCGAAACAAAGCCCTTCGGTTTCATGCGCTTCAACCCGGGTCCCGGTCTGGGCGGCCACTGCCTCGCCGGGGACCAGGTCGTGCGGGTCCGCGGCAGTGGCCTTGACGGTGAGTACGCCCTGGCGGATGTCTATCGGCGGCTCCGGGTCGACTCCGAGGCGGTGGTCACCCCACAGGGCATGTACCTGGAGACGCCCGGTCTCGAGGTGCTGTCGCTGGACGCAGCGAGTGACACGGTCCGACTGGGCGCCGGTGGAGTGCCTCTACCGCGGACGTTTCGAGGACGCCGGCTTCAGGATTGAAGCAGAGAGCGGTGCTGCCGTCGTCGCGACCGCCGAACACCCGATGTTGAAGCGTGGAACGGTGAGCGCTGGGTGACGAGCCAGCGAGCAGCCGTCCACGTCGGCGACAGCCTGCCGGTGGCCGGCGTCTGCGATGACCATGCACGGTGCGACAGTGGTGGGCGACGTCCAGCCGATCGACCTTTCCGGTGTCGTCTACTCCCTCGAGGTGAACGACACCGCCACCTTCGCGACGAACGGCGGTATTGTCGTCCACAACTGCATCCCCCTCGACCCCTTCTACCTCGCATGGAAAGCCCGCGAGTCCGGCCAACCCACCCGCTTCATCGAGCTCGCCGGCGAGATCAACACCCAGATGCCCGCACTACGTGGTCGACAAGCTCACCCAGGCACTCAACGAGCAGGGCAAGTCGGTCAAGGGCGTCCAAGATCCTCGTCCTCGGCCTCGCCTACAAGCCCGACATCGACGACCCCCGCGAAAGCCCCGCCTTCGAGATCATCGACCTCCTCCTCGAGCGCGGCGCCGAAGTCTGCTACCACGACCCGCACATCCCGGTCGCACCAAGAATGCGCTCGTGGCCGCAACTTCCCCAGATGGTGTCATTGTCCATAGGAGAGGAGACCCTCAGTGGGATTGACGCTGCAATCGTGGTCACAAACCACGTCCAAGTAGACTACGACCTGGTTCTCGAACAGGTCCCGCTAGTGATCGACACCCGCGGCGTATATCGCCACCGCAATGGAAAGATCAAGAAGGCGTAATGGAGTACACAAGCTGGTGACATGTCCGAAGGACAAATTGACGATTCAAGTGTCGTGCGATGAATAACTAAAAACTAAAAACTAAAAACTTGTGAAGCGACTCCCACATCCCACCGCACCAAGAATGCCCTCCTGGCGCGACCTTCCAACGATGAAATCAACGCCGATAACAGAAGAAAATCGTCAAGCGATCGACGCCGCAATTGTGGTAACGAACCTTGATCAAGTACCATAGGTAAAATGACCTCCGACCAGCCTCTCCCTCTCGACGACCTCGCCAACGCCCTGGCAGGCGCGGACTTCGCGATCCTGTTCGGCTCGGCCGTGAGCAATCGTCTGACCGAAGGCAGCGATCTCGACATCGCGGTCGCGTTTCGCAGCCGGTTGTCCTGGCAGGATCGCGACGAGCTTCGCGCGCAGCTCGAGGAGGTGGCCCACCGCCAGGTCGACCTGGTGGACCTCTACTCGGCCGATCCGGTCCTCAAGATGCAGGTTGTTCGACACGGGCGCCCGCTCGTGGTGAATAACTCGTCCGCCTACCACGCATTCCAGATGTACACGATTGCGCAGTATCTCGATCTGAAAAACCTCCGAAGGCCGGTCGAGGAGGCGATGATTCAAGGGAGGACCGCGTGACAGTGGTGTTCGACGAGGACGTGGTGTTGGCAAAGGTATCGAACGCCCGCACATGCATCGAAACCGTGAAGGGCCTCCACGGGGTCGACGCGCCTGAGATCGAGGACTGGATGCGCCTCGATCTTACCGTGCTCAACCTTCAGCGCGCCATCGAGGCTTGTCTGGATCTCGCCAACCATCTCATCGCAGCGAACGGATGGGAGCTGCCCCGGTCCGGTGGGCACTCGATTGCGGTGCTCGCGCACAACAAGGTCGTGCCCTCGGTGGACCTCGACGCTCTGACGTCCATGGTCGGCTTCCGAAACATCGCAGTTCACAATTATGCGACGATCGACCCGGCAGTAGTCGATGCGATCGTCTCCGACCATCTCGACGACATCCTACGCTTGACCGAGCACGTCATGGATGCCACTGTCCGATCGACACGGCCCAGGCTGAGCTGAAAGCCAACGTCCACATGTCATCCCCAGAGATCCCCCGAGAGAACACATTCTCTCAACTGCCTGCGGTCTCCCACCCCAGGAGAATGGGGAAAGCAAAGAAGAAAAACACGACGTCGCGTCAGCGACGAGTTGCGATGAATTTGCGATGGATTGCGATGAATAATTAAGAATTAAAAATTGAGAATTAAGAATTGAAAAAGTCAACCCCGAAGGAAGAAAATCACTTGGCCAACTTCGGCCTAAACGGCGTCTCCAACTACGTCGCCCCTCGCCACCTCAAAGCCATCCGCGACAAGGGCAGCCATTACCACCCCTTCTACCTCGCCTGGAAAGCCCGCGAGTCCGGCCAACCCACTCGCTTCATCGAGCTCGCCGGTGAAATCAACAGCCAGATGCCGGCGTACGTCGTGGATAAGCTCGCCCAGGCCCTCAACGAACGCGGCAAGTCGGTGAAGGGATCCAAGATTCTCATCCTCGGTCTCGCCTACAGACCCAATATCGACTACCCCCGCGAGAGCCCGGCGTTCGAGATCATCCATCTCCTCCTCGAGCGAGGCGCCGATGTCAGCTACCACGACCCGCACATTCCCGTGGCCCCGAGGATGCGGTCGTGGCCAGACCTTCCGAGAATGGAATCGGTGGACCTCGAGTCCGGATCTCTCAACGCTTATGACGCGGCGATCATCGTTACGGATCACAAGGCTGTTGACTATGACCGGGTAGTGTCCGCCATTCAACTGGTTCTGGACGCCAGAGGTGTCGTCCGCTCTGCGAATAGGAGCGTGAAGCAGGCATGACCCTACTGGCTTCCGTCTCCTTGACGGCCGTTACTTTTCGTCACGCCGGCGTCCCCGCCGGCAGTAAGATCAACCCCTTGACCTAAAGTGAAGCAAGTACAAAGTGCACCGA
This sequence comes from uncultured Acidobacteriota bacterium, assembly GCA_963704125.1. Taxonomy (GTDB): domain Bacteria; phylum Acidobacteriota; class Thermoanaerobaculia; order Thermoanaerobaculales; family Sulfomarinibacteraceae; genus JAHECW01. Next base: position 273,359 of record CAVPHA010000013.1, read on the forward strand.
ATAAAGAGGATACAAGTTGAAGAACTTCGCAATCACAGGCGTTTCTGGTTACGTGGCGCCTCGACACCTCAAAGCTATTCGAGATACCGGCAATCGCCTGGTCGCGGCAATCGATCCTCACGACTCCGTCGGGATTCTGGATAGCTACTTCCCCGAGGCGGCATTCTTCACCGAGTTTGAACGCTTCGACCGCCACCTCGAGAAGTTGCGTCGGTCGGACGGAGACGGGCGGGTGGAATTACGTCAGTGTCTGTTCTCCAAACCACCTTCACGATGCCCATATACGACTTGCTCTGCGTTTGGGGGCCAACGCGATCTGCGAAAAGCCCTTGGTCCTGAACCCATGGAATCTCGATGCACTTACCGAACTCGAATCCGAGACGGGACGGCGCGTCTATACGATCCTCCAACTCAGGGTCCACCCAGCCCTGATCGAGCTACGCGATCGGCTGATATCGGAATCGTCCGGTCGCCGGCACCAGGTGGTTCTGACCTACGTGACCTCCCGCGGACCCTGGTATAGCTACTCCTGGAAGGGTGATGTGGCTCGATCCGGAGGAATTGCCACCAACATTGGAATTCACTTTTTCGATCTCTTGATGTGGTTGTTCGGTGAAGTTGATCGTTCCGAGGTGCATATTTCAGAACCGGACCGTATGGCCGGAGCGATGTCGTTGAGTCGCGCGGACGTTGTTTGGTTTCTATCGGTCGACCGAACGGATCTGCCTTTCGAGCCGATTCCAGGCAAGAAGACGACGTTCCGTTCAATTACGGTTGATGGCGAAGAAATTGAGTTCACGAAGGGATTCACGGACCTCCACACCGAGGTATTCGGCGGACCCTCGACGGAAGTGGATTTGCCCTTCCCGAAGCCCGGCCGTCGATCGAATTGGTGCATCAGATCAGATCGGCAACCGGGATCGCTCGGTTGGAATCTCACCCACTCGTTAAACCCTGAGTTGGAGACGCGAATGGCCTACTTTAAGCATGAATCCGCATATGTTGACGAACCTTGTGAAATCGGGGACGGCACTAAGATCTGGCATTTTTGCCATGTGCAATCAGGTGCCAAGATCGGGGAGCGATGCATCTTCGGTCAGAACTGCAATGTGGCCAACGATGTTGTGATCGGCACGAACGTCAAGGTACAGAACAACGTTTCGATCTACACCGGGACCGTCATCGAGGACGATGTGTTTCTAGGCCCGTCGTGCGTACTCACCAACGTCACAAACCCTCGGTCCCAGGTCAACAGACACGAGCTGTACGAAAAGACCTTGCTCAGAAGAGGGTGCTCCATCGGCGCTAACGCTACTGTTGTCTGCGGCACAACGATTGGGCGGTACGCCATTCATCGCGGCAGGTGCCGTCGTCACTGCTGACGTCCCCGACTACGCCTTGATGATGGGCGTCCCCGCAAGGCAGCGCGGTTGGATGAGCCGCCATGGTATTCCGCTCGAAAACCCCGCCGACGATGGTGTGTACACCTGTCCGGAGTCCGGCCTCAACTACAAGGAAGACGAGGCCGGAGATCTCCGCTGTCTCGAAGTTGACGAGGACGCCGAACTTCCGGAAGACATGCGGAGCGGAAAAGGGCTGTACGAATCCTACGCCCACAGTGGGCAGACCGACTGAAGGCCCACAGTGGCGCGTGCAAATGGACGAAGGTGTCCCTATCGGAGGGATTCACGCCCTACCAGGAACAATGACCATCAAAGGAGCACCCATCCGATCACGAGTGTTCCATGAAATTGGCTTGAGAATTCAACCATGAAAGTCCTTACCGTAGTCGGCGCTCGACCCCAGTTCATCAAGGCGTCGCCTGTGTGCAGCGCGCTGGCCAATGCGGGAATCGACGAGTATCTGGTCCATACCGGTCAGCACTACGACGCCGGGATGTCCCAGGTTTTCTTCGACGAACTCGAAATTCCGCCCCCGGACCTCAACCTCGAGATCGGTTCAGCAGGCCATGGGGAGCAGACTGGTCGGATGCTCATCGGGCTCGAGCGCGCCATGCTCGATGAGCGACCTGACGTGGTTCTGGTATACGGCGACACGAATAGCACCCTTGCCGGCGCGCTCTCAGCGGCCAAACTCCAGATTTCTTTGGCCCACGTTGAATCCGGACTTCGCTCGTATAACCGCGCCATGCCCGAGGAACACAACCGGGTGCTCACCGACCACTGCTCGGATCTCTTATTTTGTCCCACCAAGACGGCGGTGAACAACCTGGAACGAGAGGGGATCATCGAGGGTGTTCACCTTGTCGGAGACCCGATGTTCGAT
>CAVPHA010000014.1:0-9552 GCA_963704125.1 uncultured Acidobacteriota bacterium
GAGGCAGTACGGACCGCGGTCGAGCGCCACGGCCGGTTGCTCGGGATGGAAATAGCCTGACGTCCTGCTCTCGCCCGCGAGAAGACGGCAGACCACGACCATGATTCGAACCAGTTTGCGCAGCCGTATGTCCTCGTCATTCCATGATTGCCGTTGTTGGGCGTTTTCTCCCTTTGGAACGATCGAGCCGGCAGGTTTTCGTCATCCTGAGCGAGGGAGTTCGACGACCGAGTCGAAGGATCCCCTGAGGGTTGGAGGGGCCATCCTCTCCTCAATGTCGCTCTGAGCTTCGGGGGGTTCTTCGACTCGCTCCGCTCGCTCAGAATGACAGAAGAAATGGTGGTGCCCGGGGCGACGGTAGGACGTTGGAAATCGAGAACCCGGGCCTTGCGGCCCGGGGCCTGTTTTCGGACGAGCCGGGTTGTGTCTTCAGTCGGTGCGGATCTCCAGATCCGAGACTTCGTCAACGGTGTTTGCGAGCGCGTCGTCGAAGGCGTCCTGGGTGCCGACCCTGCACGGGGTGAAGAGATCGCGTGAGGATCTCCCGCACCTCGCGCCTCGACGCGTTGAGCTCGAGGACGATCGTCGTGGATGTGGATGTTGCGCGTCGTCGATGATCCGCGCTGCGGCCTCGGCGAAGGGCGCGTCCGGACCGGTCACCGGTCCGAGGTGCGAGCGAAGCACCGCGGCAACATCGCCGATGATGGCGGCCTCGATGCGCTCGCCGAGCAACTCCATCTCCTCGTGGAAGGGCTCCATCTCCTCGTGGATTCGTTCCATCTCTTCCTGGAACGGCTTCCATCTCGGCATGGATCCGCTCCATCATCTCGTGTGACGGGATGGCCTCGAGATGGAGCGCCTCCATCTGTCTCGTGGAGCGGTTCGAGCTGGGCGTGGAGTGCTTCCATCTGGGCGTGGAACGGCTCCATGTCGATGTGCATCGACTCGAGCTGCGCGTGGTGCGCTTCCATCTGTTCGTGGATCTGCTCCTGAATCTGCTCGTAGGTTCCGTCTTCGATGTGGAGTTCCAGGTTCTCGAAGGACTCGTGCATGGCCTCGAGCTGTTCGTGCATGGGTCCCATGTCGATGTGCATGGCCTCGATCTGCGTCGATGATGGGCTCCATCTCGGCCTCGATGCGGGCCATGGCCTCGTGGTTGATGTCGATCTCGATGTCGTCGATCTGATCGAGGATGGGTTGGATTTCGAACTCGTGCTCGGAGATGCGTTCGAGATAGGGTTCGATGCGCTTCTCGGCCTCTTGCATTTCAGCCATGGCCGCCTTGAGCTCGGGGCTGGCCTGTCTCGGACCGGGTTCGGTGGGTTGGACCGCGGCGATGGCCGGGACCAGGGCTGCGGTGAGAATGGCTGCGGGCAGAATGACCGCGAGGCCGACCTTGCGGTGTTTGGGTCGATTCAGAATGCTCATGATGCGTTCCTCCAGGTCCGATCGCCGGGCCATTTCGAGACCGGCGACGGCAAGGGCTGGGCGATGGACCGCGGTGCGGGCGATGCCCAGTAAATGACAGGCGTAGGACGAGGCGCGGGAGCCGAGCGACAGGACCTCTTCGTCGCAGGCCATTTCCTGCTCGAGGTCGAGGCGGCGCTTGGCCCACCACACCAGGGGATTGAACCAGTAGACCGTCGCCGCGAAGCGTGCGGCGACGCGAACTGGCCAGTCCAGCCGGATGACGTGGATGAGTTCGTGCTGGAGCACCGCCGTGAGGCGATCCTCGAGCCAGGTGCGGGAGTGGATCGGAAGGATGACGACCGGACGGAAGAGACCGAAGACCGCCGGAATGTCGAGTTCCGAGCTGGTGACGAGGCGAATCCGCCGTCGGCAGCCGACCTGAGCGCCGACATCGGCCAGCAGATCGAGGATCGCTCCGTCGGTGATGGGTCGCGCCCTGCGGATGATTCCGGTCATCCGCCACAGACCCGAGAGCTGATTCGCGAAGAAGACCAATGCCAGAGCGGCCCAGATCGTCATGCAGGACGGTTTCGATGGATGGAGGGTCCCATTCTCGTCGGCGAGTGTCGCGCAGCTGCAGGCTCTCGCCCAGCCACGGCGAGCGCAGACAGATCCTGGTGGCCGCACGGGAATCTCATCGACCGGGGACGGGCGAGGGTGTTCCGGTCGAGATCTGCGGGATCTCCATCGGCAGGACCACCGGGAGCGAAGGAACCACCGTGGCGGCGAACGGGATCAGGAGCGATCCCACGAGCGCCGTTCCCCAGATCACCGCGCGGAGTCGCGCCGATCGACCCTTCAGGGCGAGGGCGACGCCGTCCTGCGATCACCAACATGAGGAGGGCCTTGAGCGAGCCGAGACCGAAAAGGGTGAGGATGTCCATCAGCGACCTTCCTTTCGGGCTTCCGCGATGCGCTCGGCGAGTCGCTCGAGCGCTTCCGCGTCGAGTTCGTCATCGAGATCGAGGAGGGCGGCAACCGCGTTCTCCGGCGAACCGCCGAAAAAGGTCTGGATGATGCCGCGAAGCGCGGTCTCCCGAGCCTGCTCCCTGGGAGTCGTCGGGAGGAAGACATACCGCGGCCCGTCGGTTTCGTGTACGAGATGGCCCTTGTCCTCGAGGATCCGCAGCATCGCCCGGACCGCCGAGTACGACGGCGGGTCGGGGAGGCTCTCGAGGACCTCGGCGGCGGTGGCGCGTCCGTGGGTGTAGATCACTTCCATGATTTGACGCTCGCGGCGGCTCAATTGGTTTGGATCGGTTCCCATGTTCGTTCTCCATGTCGCTCGGGTCGATGGCCATCGACGGTTTGATGCTAGAAATTTAGCATCATGCTAGAAATTTAGCATCAGAATTGAATTGTCAAGACCCGACCCGGGAAGTTGATACGCGAACCGGGCTGGTGAGGTTCGGATCCCCGGCCTTCTGGTCCGCCTTCGGCGGCCCAGCGTCACCCGAGCAGCGTGGTTGTTCAGTGGAAACGGGGAGGGCGGCAACCACGCTGCTCGGGCGAGCGGCGGCCTCCTTCTAAGCCGGGAAAGGTGACCTGAGCGCGCCTCCCGGGGGAGCCCGGCAGCGCCATTGTGCGGAACTTGTCGCGTTGCCGGTTGGGCGATCCCGCACAATGGCGTGCACCCCGAGGGAGGCCCCTTTCCCTCTGACCCGGGGCGGCTTCGGTTTCGGTTTCAGGTGCGGTTGCTGCCCGCGGCCACTACCGCTGTCACTGTCACTGCCGCTGAAGCTGTCTCTGCCGCTGTACCTTCTTTTCGGGAGCGGGAGCGGGAGCGGGAGCGGGGAAGGGACGGGGAGGAAGATCGAAGGTCGCGCGTCTGTTGTCCACCTACAGGAGGTTGAACATGACCACAACCGGATACGCCCTCGTTCGTGAACTGCCCGATATGGACTACGACGCCGTTGTCGCGCGCGTGACCGAGCTTCTCGCCGGCGAGGGTTTCGGCATTCTGACCGAGATCGATGTCAAGGCGACGCTCAAGAAGAAGCTCGATGTCGACTTTCGGCGTTATGTGATTCTCGGCGCCTGCAACCCTCCCATGGCGCACCAGGCGTTGAGCATGGAACCCGACATCGGCGTGCTCCTGCCCTGCAATGTCTGCGTCAGCGAACGCGATGGGGGGGGTACCAGGGTGGCCGCCATGAATCCCGCTGCCGCGTTCACCCTCATCGACAATCCCGATATTTTGGGTGTGGCCGATGAGGTTCGCGGTCGTCTTCAGCGGGTCATCGACGCGATCTGACGGTTTGAGGTTAGAAGTTAGAAGGTCGGGGAGTCTAGCGACTCCTCACCTTTCACCCCTCACTCCTTACAGCGAGCGAAGCGAACGCTGACCATTGATGTGAACGATGTGAATCAAGCGCACCGGCGGACGGCCTCCTCGGCGATCCACGAGTTCAGGCCCTTTGGTGCATCGTATTTCCTGCACCAGGTGTCGAGTTCGTTCAATACCCCGCGGTAGACGTTCTGGACGCCGGATGACCACTCGCGCCTCCCCTCCGGCGGGAGGTGGCGATGCTCGATGGCTGGGGTGGCGGTCGTGATGGTGGTGGTCATGGGTGCCATTGTGGTCTCCTTTTCTCTGACGAACACCACTATGGCATAAATAAGGTGTAAATACAACCCTGGGTGGTCAACAACCCATCGCTTCGCCCCTCACCAACTCCTCAACCAGCTCTCGTTCCAGGGGTGGACGTCGGCCTGGATCTCACCGTAGAGCTCGAGCGCCTGGTTCTTCATTCTGGCGAAGACCTCGGGGTAGCGGTCGGCGACGTCGTGCCGTTCGCCGGGATCGGTCTCGAGTCGAAGAGCTCGAAACGGATCAGCTTCGCCGTCCGGATGAGTTCGAGGTCGCCCGGCCTCATGGTGGCGCTGTCGGTGCGCAGGATCTCGGGGCCGTCCCACCAGGCCGCGAGCTTGAAACGGCCTTCGCGGAGCACGACCCGTGGTCCACCCCACGCCTTGTAGTCGTGCCAGAAGAGGGGAGTCGCACGATCGATCTCGTCACCGGCGAGCGCCGGCGCGATGTTCGCTCCGTCGAGGTCGAGGGTCTCGGGGACGGAAACCCCGGCGAGCTCGCACAGGGTCGGCAGCAGGTCGACGCCGGAAACCGGGGCGGCCGACACCGATCCGGGGATGACGTGACCCGGCCACCGGACGATAAAGGGGACCCGGATCCCGCCCTCCCAGAGCTGGAGCTTGTGACCGCGGAGCCCACCCGCGGAGCCGTAGGAGCGTTGCGCCTGGGGGTGGCGGTTGACCATCTCCGGACCGTTGTCGGAGGTGAAGAGGACCATGGTGTCAGCGGCGAGTTCGAGCTCTCCGAGCGCACCCATGACCCTGCCGACGGCGAGATCGAGATTGGTCACGTTTGCAAAATACTCGGCCTCGTTGCGGTTCTGAGCGGCGGGATAGCTCTCGGTCAATTCGGGGGGCGACGCGATGGCCTCGTGCGGTTCGTGGTAACCGATGACGATCAGAAATGGGCGATCGGGATCGCGGAGTTCCGAGAGCCACAGCACGGCCTCGTCGGTGAGGAGCTGGCAGGCGTAGCCCTCGATGGGGCCCATTTCGGCGCCGTTGCGGACGAAGTTGAAGGGGTTGAGGTGGGTCGGCATGGCGAACCCGGTGGTGGCGAACCAGTAGTCGAAGCCGTGATCGTCGGGTTGGGGCTGATCGGTGCCGAGCCCGCCGTTGAGGTGCCACTTGCCGAGAAAGACGGTCTGGTAGCCGGCGCCGCGCAGCAGCTCAGCGATGGTGGTTTCATCGACGGGGAGGTGGACGTCACTTCCCGGAGGGATCCAGTCGTAGATCCCGACCCGGCTCGGGATGCGACCGGTCATGAGACCGGTCCGTGCGGGCGAACACACCGGCGCCGCGGCGTAGGCGTCGGTGAAGCGAAGCCCCTCGGCGGCGAGCCGGTCGATATTGGGCGTCCGGATCTCGGGGTGGCCGTAGCTGCCGAGGTCGCCCCAGCCGAGATCATCGGCGACCATGATGACGAAGTTGGGCCGGTCGTCGGCCATTGCCGGGGGCGCGATCAGCGCGAGGACGAGTGGAATGAGTGCCAGTTGGCGCATGGTGTCTCCGATCATTCGAATTGTAGCGCCGACCTCCGGGTCGGCGTTCTTTCAACCCTCATCTTCGGTAACGCCGACCTGGAGGTCGGCGCTACAATTCGCTGTGATGCTTCTTCGACGGTTCCCGCTGATTCTGGCGCTCGCGGTCATTTGCGCATGCGCAGCGGGTCCAACCCCGGAAGTCGGACGTCCCAACATCCTCCTGGTCGTGACCGACGACCAGGGCCACTGGGCCTGCGGTCCCTGCGGCAACTCCGAGGTCGAAACCCCGACCATGGATCTGCTCGCCGCCACCGGCGTCTGGTTTGCCAACGCCTCGAGTCCGTCGCCGGTGTGCTCGCCGGCGCGCGCGAGTCTGATCACCGGCAGGCTGCCGTCGCAACATGGGATCCACGATTTTCTCTCCGAGACCGGGTCCGACGAACGCGACTGGCTCGCCGGCGAGATCCTCCTCCCCGAGTTGCTGCGCGAGGCGGGATACTTCACCTCGCTGGTCGGGAAATGGCACCTCAGCGGGAGCGGCGGGCCGCCGGAGGGCGTCTTCGACCGCTGGCTGAGCTACGACGTGACCGCCGAGGGCTGGCAAAACCAGTATCTCCACCGTGGTCGGGTGCACCTTCTCGACAACGGCGAGCCGGTGACCGTGGAAGGGTTCCAGACCGCCGTGCTGACGCGCTCGGCCATCGAGATCATCGCGCAACGGCCACAGGATCAACCGTTTTTCATGCTCTTTGCGCCCACCGAAACCCACGCCCCGTTCGAGGGCCACCCGGACGAGTGGGTCGATCGCTACCGGTCCGTTTCTTTCGCCGATATCCCGCGGGGAGAAAGCTCACCGCTGCCGCCGAACGGAGCCGCGTCGCTCCTTCCCGACGACCCGACCGAGATGCTCGCCCAGTATTATGCCGCCGTCAGCGCCCAGGACGCCTGGATCGGCGAGCTGCTGACTGCCCTCGAAGGCGAGAGCGTCCTCGATAACACCTTGGTGATCGTCACCTCCGACCACGGCCACATGAACGGTCACCACGGACTGGTGGGCAAGGCCAACGCCACCCTGCCGCAGAACCTCTATGACGAGGTGGTGCGGGTGCCCCTGGTCCTGCGGTGGCCCGGGAGGATCCCCGAGGGACAGCGGTCGGCGCTCTTAGTCGACCACTTGGATCTCTTCATGACGATCCTGGATGCCGCCGGAATCGAGTTTGACGAGGCGATCCGGCAGCGGATATCGAGTCCGGGGCGAAGTCTCCTGCCGGTGCTTGGCGACCCGAATCCCGAGTGGCGTCGTTACCGCTTCTCCGAGCACGGCAACGCTCGATTGGTGGCGGATGAGCGGTGGAAGCTGGTGCGTCGTTACCCGCCCCTCGATCCCCGATTCCCCGACGAACTCTACGATCTCGTGGCGGATCCTCGGGAGACAACCAATCTCATCGATGATCCGGCGTTTGCCGACCACCGGGTTCGGCTGGAGAGGGTTATCGATGGGTATTTCGAGCAGTTCGAAGACCCTGAGAAGAGCGGCACGCGGATCTTGGAGCAACCGCCGGCCAACGGTCGCGAGCCCTGGACGCGGTTGGCCGAAACTCTCAGCCGACCGGAATGAGGCGCCCGCCCTCCGGCGCAGCCACCGGTTCTCCGGTTTCGAAGTGCGCCTCCAGCAGCTCGGCGAACTCGGGGCCCTGGGCGACGATGACCTCGGCGCCGAGAAAACCGCTGTAGAGATCGGCGCCCGAGGCGAGGAAGTCTAAAGTGGTGACGGTGTAGCTCGCGTTCTCATCGAGCGGCTCGCCGCCGATGGTCACCGCGACGACCCGCTCGCCGATGGGCCGAGCGAGATCGAAGGTGGCGGTCATTCCCGAGACCTGGAGAACGCCGCGTTCGAGTGTGAAACCCTGTTCGAGGACATCGAGGATCTGCTCGCCGGTCATCCGCAGGGTGGTGACGAAATCGATGAAGGGAAAGGCGTCGAGAAGGTCCTCGCGGGTGATCTCGCCGGCCGGGAGATCGGCGCGGATCCCGCCCGAGTGGACGAATGCGATGTCGGTCTCGCCGTGCTCGCGGAGGATGTCGGCGAAGAGGCTGCCGAGATCGCTCTCCTCGTTGTAGCGCCGGGTGAGGCGTCCTGCGGTGCGGCCGATGATCTCATCCACTTCGGGGAAGCGAGCGCGGTAGGCGGCGAGCTTGGCCGCCACCACCGGCTGCGGCTCGAGCTCGTCGCTGGCGACGACGAGCAGCCGGCCGTCGTGGCCGACGATCTCGCCCGAGTCGGGGTCGATGAGGAGTTTGAGATAGCCGAGGCGGGTGCCCTGGCCGTAGGTCTGGCAGATCAGGGTACCGGTCGACGGGGTGGATGAACGGCTCTTCCTGGCCGGCGTCGGCGTGGCCGCCGATGAGCACGTCCACCCCCGGCACCGCTCCGGCGAGGGCGATGTCGACCTCGATATCTCGGTGGACCGATGTGTCGGCCTCATCGTCGGTCTGCATGGGCGCGGTCTTGCCCTCGTGGGTGAGCAGGACCACGAGGTCGACCTCGTCCCGGATGCGGGCGACGGCGGTTCGGGCGGCGGCGACGGGATCGCGGACCTCGAGGCCTTCGAGATGGGGCGGGAAGAGCGCGGTGGCCGCGTCGAGGCCGAAGATGCCGACGACCCCGATGCGGAAGCCGTCCCGCTCGAGGATGGTCCACTGCTGGGTGAAGGGGATCTCGGTGCCCTCGTAGAAAAGGTTGGCGGCGAGGACCGGGAACGGCGCCCGTTGCATGGCGTCGCGCAGCACCCACCAGCCGTACTCGAACTCGTGGTTGCCGATGCACATGGCGTCGTAGTCCATGGTCGTCATGAGCTCGAAGGGCAGCTCGCCGCGGGTCAGCTTGGCCAGGGTGCCGGTGAAGATGTCGCCGGCGTCGAGAAGGAAGCTGAGCTCCTCCTCGGCCCGGACCTCGTCGATCAGGGTCGCCAGCTGCGCGATCCCGCCGACGTGCCCGAGATCGTCGCGCCAGAAGGCCGGGATCGGGTCGTAGGCGCTCTCGAAGTCGTTGGTGTAGAGCAGGGTGACCTCGCGGAGGCGATTCGGCGTGGTCTCGGGGGCCGGCTGGCTGCAGCCCGAGAGCGCGGCGACGATCAGGAGAAGGATGAGGGTCGTGGTGCGAGTGCTGGTGTCCATGCCCGATGATACGACGATTGAGGAGCAACCGTCCTCAGAAACGGACGCACCTGCATCTGGCAGGGGTCGCTCCCGCCGGCGGACGGGCGCGACGAAAACCCGCAAATCGGCATCGATATTGCTTATCATGTGATTGGGGTGCGTACCGGTGCCGCACGGGCGGCGCGGACGGACCCGGCCGGAAGGAGCGTGGACAGATGAAACGACTCGCGCTGTTTGTTGCACTCATAACCCTGGTGGTGATCGTCGGCTCGTGTTCGAGCACGCGATACATCTTCGACTCGGATACACAGCACAGCTTCAAGGGCTATTCGAGCTACGCCTGGTTCCAGCTCGCGTCTCCGCCTGAGAAGGCGCAACCGCCGACCGAGGCGAACACCATCCTGACCACCCGCATCCGTCGGGCCATTGACCGTGAGTTGACCACCATGGGGATGAAGACGGCGCCGGTCGCGGACGCCGATTTCCTGGTGACCTATTCCCTGGTCCTGCAGTCGCAGATGGTGATGTACTACACCGGCTGGTCCATGCCCATGGGCGGCTGGGGCTGGGGCGGTTGGGGCGGCTGGGGCTGGGGTGGGGGTTGGAGCGGCGGACGCACCTCCATGGACACCTACACCGAAGGCACGATTGTGGTCGATGTCCTCGATACGAAGACCCGGACCCTCGTCTGGCGTGGCATCGCGGAGAACGCCTTCTCGAAACCCAATCCGGATGACGAAAAGATCGCGAAGGTCATCGGCAAGGTGATGGAAGGGTTCCCGCCCGCATAGCGGGTCATTTCCTGGACGATTTCTGCTGCGCAGCTCTCGCCCAGGAAATGAGGGCAGGA
>CAVPHA010000015.1:0-113089 GCA_963704125.1 uncultured Acidobacteriota bacterium
GGTGCCGGATGGTCGATCAGGCACAATTGCGCACCCGGCACGTCCCAATGAACACGAATCCCGCGTGCCCTGGTCGGCCGCGGTCACGGGCTCGGACACGGTCACGGCCACCGTCCCCACACTGAATTGCGATGAGAAAAAATCTCCCCGCCCCTCAGAAATCGCTGGGGAGCCAAGCGAAGCGAGGCTCCACGGGGATTTCTGAGGGCGGGCGGGTGGGGGGCGGGGGGTGGGACATGTTCTGAGAGATGCCCATTCCACAAACGACGACTGACCCACCGTCCCGCGTAGCGGGGCGCGGATTCGGTCCGCATCGACAGCGAGAGCCGCTCTCGATGGCGATGTGGGGCGAATCCGCAGAGCCGCCGTCCGACGGCGGCGGTGGGTCTCGGACGCGCCTAGATTCTACAGCTGCGTCTCGACCTTGAGCTGGCGGGTCATGAGCTCCTTGAGGGCGTCCTTGGGGTCGACCTGTCCGGTCAGGATCTTCGCCATGCTCTGGGTGATGGGCATCTCGACCCCGAGATTGGTGGCGAGTTTGGCGGCCGCTGGAGTCGTCCGCACGCCTTCGGCGACCTCGCGCATGGAGCCGAGAATCGCATCGAGGGTCTCGCCTCGCCCGAGCCGCTGGCCGACCTGACGGTTGCGCGACAGGCCTCCGGTGCAGGTCAGCACGAGGTCGCCCATCCCGGCGAGACCACGGAAGGTGTCCGGCTCGGCGCCGAGGGCGACCCCGAGGCGGGTGTTTTCGTGCAGACCGCGGGTCATGAGAGCGGCTTGGGTGTTGGCGCCAAAACCGAGACCGTCGATGATTCCGGCGGCGATGGCGACGGTGTTTTTCAAAGCGCCGGCCAACTCGACGCCGATGAGATCACCGCCCGCGTAGCAGCGGAGGTGATAGTCCGAAAACTCGCCCTGCAGCCGCCTTGCGAGATCCATGTCCCGACAGGCGAGAACGGCGGCCGACGGATCGCCACGCACGACCTCGATGGCGAAGGTCGGCCCGGACAGACAGCAGAACCGGTCGTCGCGGACGCCCAATGCATCCGCCGCCAGTTCGTCCATCCGTTTCAGGCTCTCGGTTTCGATCCCCTTGGACGCCGAAACCACCGCCACTCCGGGCCGAAGCAGCGGCGCGAGCCGGTTCATCACGGCACGACTGAACTGGACCGGGATAACCCAGATCCAGACATCGGCGTGCGCCGCCGCTTTCTCGAGTTCGCTTGTGCTTCGGATGGCCGGGTGGAGTTCGGCGTCGGTGAGGAAAATCGGATTCCGGTGATTGGCGTTGATCCCGGCGGCGACCTCGGGTTCGAGGGCCCAGAGCAACACTTCGTGCCCGCGGCGGGCCATCTGGTGAGCCAGGGCGCAGCCCCACGAACCGGCGCCGAAAACGGAGATCTTCATGCACTACCTCCAGAAGCCGGGGCCGAGTCGCTGCTCTTTCCCGGTGACCAGGTTGCGGATGTTCGAGTGGTGGCGAAGGATGATCAGAATCGCCGCGGCAGCCACCGATGTCAGGGTGACCCAGTCGGGATGATCGACAATCTGGATGAGCACCGGAAAGCTCGCGGTGGCCGTCATGGACGCCAGCGATACCCAGCGAAAGGCGGCCAGCATCACGATCCAGACTCCGAACGCCGCCAGCGCGCTCCCGGGGGCGATGACCAGGAAGGCGCCAAACCCCGTGGCGACCCCCTTGCCGCCGCTGAACAGGAGCCACGGTGGGAAACAGTGACCGGCGACCACCGCCAGCATCGCACCCGCCAGCCAGGCGCTCTCCGGGTTGAAGATCATCATGACCCACACCGCCAGGGAGCCCTTGGCGATATCGAGGACGGTGACCGCCACCCCGACCTTCCAGCCGGCGGAACGCAGGGCATTGGTGGCGCCGACGTTGCCCGAACCCTCGCGGCGGACATCGCGACCGGTCACGGAGCGCACGAAGATGTAGGCAAAGGGAATGGAGCCCACAAAATAGGCAAACGCAACCAACGAGAGCTCGATCATCATGCCAGCGGAAACCTCTCCAGGGGAGTGTACACCGCTCCCCCCGGCCCCAGCCGGCTGCTGAAGAGCACGATCTCGCGGCACGTGAAAGGTTCGAACTCGAGACCGCGTCCCCACTCGAAATAGGCCTCCACCGCGCGCCTCGGCCACGGCCGGTCGAGCCTCGCCTGGGTCAGGTGGGGCGACCACGGCCGGCGCTCCGCCGGGAATCCGGCAACGACGGCGGCTGCGTCGACCGCGGCGGCGAGCTCGGCGCCACCATCGGCGCGACCACCGACCCACGCCACCCGCGGCCGCTGCGGGGACGGGAAGAAACCCACGCCCGAGAGACTGACCGAAACCGAGGACAGACCGGCCACCCCCGCCGCGATCAACGGCTTCAGGCGCGCAAGCACGTCGGTCGATGCCTCACCGAGAAACTTGAGCGTCAGGTGCTGACCCTCGGGCCGGGTCCACCGCGCCCTGGGGAGCTCGGCCCTGATGGCGCTCTGCTCCCGCCGAATGATCTCCCGCACCGAGGGCGGCATCTCGAGCGCGACAAAGGCTCGGATCCGATCCTGCTCGGTCACTCGGCCTCGGGCAGCCGACGGCGCAGGAGATCGAGGGAGCTGTTGAGACTCCATTCGCGCACCACAGTCCGATCACCCGGAAAGACGCGGTGCGCCGCCCACACCCCTTCCGGACCCGCCACCGCCCAGTGCACCAGCCCCACCGGCTTGTCCTCGGTGCCGCCCGAGGGGCCGGCAATGCCGGTGATCCCGATCCCCCAGTCCGCCGAAAGCCGGGAACGAACGCCGGAGGCCATGGCGCACGCCACTTCCTCGGAGACCGCGCCGTGGTCGATCAGCACCTCGAGGGGGACGCCGAGTTGACGTTCCTTGACTTCGTTGGAATAGGACACCACCCCACCGACAAAGACATCCGACGCGCCGGGGACATCGGTCAACCGCGCGCTGACCAGACCACCGGTGCAGCTCTCGGCGGTCGCCAGGGTCTGCCCCCGCCGGCGCAACTCGTTGACGGCGACCTCGGCGAGCCCCGCGACATCGACCCCGGCAACGTCGTCGCCGAGCACCTCGCGAAAGCGCGTTCCATGACATCGAGGTGGCGCATGGGCGCTCGCTTCTTCGCCTTCGGCGGCGAGCACCAGCCGAACCACCCCGAAGGAGGCGAGGATCGACACGTTCTCGCGGCCGAATCTCTCGTAGAGGTGGCGCACGCTCTCTTCGACATCGGACTCGAAGACGCCCCCGAGCACGAGGGTGCGGGAAACGCGCCGAACACCCGGGTTCCACAACACGAGCTCGGGCAGGAGATCGCGCTCGAGCATCTCCTCCATTTCCCAGGGCGGACCGGGCAGAACCGCGAGCAACCGGCCGCGAAGATCGAACAGCATGCCGGGAGCGGTGCCGCGGTTGTTCGGCAGCAGCCGGCTCCCTTCGACGACCCGGGCCATGGCCGGAGCGTAGAGCGGCATCTCACGACCGTGCGCCGAGTAGCGATCTCGGATCCAGCGCTCGACCTCGTCGCTGTGTCGGATCGGGCGGTCGAGGGCCTGCGCCACCGCATCCCGAGTGACATCATCGGCGGTCGGGCCGAGCCCGCCGGTGACGACCACCAGATCGTGCCGCGCCAGCAGCTCTCGGACGGCAGAAGCAACCTGATCTACATCGTCACCGACCACCCGCTTTTCGGTGACTGCGATGCCATAGCCGGCAAGGGCGCGGGTGACGGTCAACGAGTTCCGGTCGAGCTTCTCTTCTCCGAGCAGCTCCGACCCCACCGCCAAACAGGCCGCGGTTCGTCGTGGATCGCCCATGGATGCCTCCAGCTGACATGATACGCGGGCGCGGGTTGGAGTTAGAGGGTTAGACGTGAGACGTTTTACGTGAGGTGTGAAACGTTCACTCCTCACCTTCTTACTTTCCAACCTCTTCGATTTCTCTTTCCCAAGGCCTTGCCATTTCGCCCCACGTTCTGCGAAAGCATTCTTTTCCGTTTACACATCGACGCGGTGGTTATATATTCAACGGCGGTACATTCTCTTTTTGTCGGGAGGTCATCGCGATTACGAAGGTCGTCGTTGCGGTGATACCAGCATTTTTGGAAGGGAGCGAAAACATGAAGGCGTCCATTTGGAAAATGTCTGCGTTGATCATCGCCGTTGCGGTCGTCGCCTCAGGTCAGACCGCCAACGTCAACCACTCGGGGATGGCCGCCGTCAACGACGGGCAGAACCTCACCACCGACCCGGTCACCACCACCCGCGATGCCCAGGGCATCTGGTTCATCGAGGGTGGCGATCTGTACGATGTCTACGAGGCTATGGGCTACGCCGCCGCCAAGGATAGGTTGTGGCAGATGGACCTCCTCCGGCGACAGGGTCGCGGCAAGCTGGCGGCGCTTCTAGGTCCCGGCTTGCTCCCCACCGACGTCTTCATCCGGACCATCATGTACTCGGAGGACGAGTTCGCCGCCGAGTTCGACGCGCTGTCCGATGACGCAAAGACGGCTCTTCAGGCCTACGTCGACGGTGTCAACCGCCGGATTGGCGAGTTCTACGCCGGGGACTGGCTGTCCATGCCCTACGAGTACTGGCTGCTCGGGCTCCAGTCGGTTCTCCGAGGTCCCGGGCTTCCGGTGTTGCCCGAAACCTTCACCGTCGCCGATCTCCTCGGCTGGACCGCGATGTTCTTCAGGAACTTCGATCCTGAAGCATTGAATATGGGACAGCTCGACAACGGCATCCTGGTCCAGACGTTGCTCGCCGCCTACGGAGATCAGCGACGGGCCGAGCCTCACCACCGACCCGGTGACCACGACCCGAGATGCCCAGGGCATCTGGTTCATCGAGGGTGGCACGCTGTACGAGGTTTTCGAGGCAATCGGGTATGCCGTCGCCACGGACCGATTGTGGCAAATGGACATCTTCCGGCGCCAGGGACGCGGGCGGCTCTCCGAACTCCTGGGTGCGGCGATGATCTCGAGCGACGTTTTTCTTCGCACGATCGACTACTCGGACGACGAGTACGCCACGATGTTCAGCGAGCTCTCGGAGGATGCACAGACCGTCGTCACCGCTTATACGGCCGGCATCAACCGGCGCATCTCCGAGTTCTACGCGGGCAACTGGATGCAGATGCCCTACGAGTACTGGTTGCTGGGCCTGCAATCGGTGTTACGTGGTCCCGGTCTCCCGGTGCTTCCGGCAGCCATGGGAACTCAACGACGTACTGGCCACGGTGACGCTGCACCTGCGCGGATTCGACCCCGAAGGCCAAGTCGGCCCGACCGGCCAGCTCGACAACGCGGGATTGGTGCAGGCACTTGGCGCCGCCTACCCGACCGAGTACGGCTTGATGTTCCAGGATCTGCGGTGGATCAACGACCCTGACGCCCAGACCATGATCCCGTCGGGCGCCAAATCAACCCCGAGTCAGAGCCTCGATCCTGCACTCGCACAACAGATCATGTCGCTGCCGAGCTTCTCCGAGGTCAGCGGGCGGTTGCAATTCCCGGACGACCACCTTGATTCGGCAGATGGAGGAACTCAACGCCCGCGTGAAAATGGGCAGCTACGCGTGGGCCATCTCGGGTGACAGGACCGCTACCGGAAACCCGATGCTGTACTCCGGACCGCAGATGGGCTTTTCGACACCGTCGATCATCCAGGAAGGCTCGATCCGCGGCGGCGGTCTCGAGGTCTCCGGGATGGCGTTCCCGGGCACGCCCGGCATTCCCATCGGTCGCACGCCGCACCACGCGTGGTCCATGCAGGTGGGTCACGCCCACACCGTTGATTTCTACATCGAGGCGCCCCAGAGCGTCAACATCGTCCGCTTGGAGACCATCAAGGTCTTCGGCGGAGCCGACGTGGTGCTTCCGATCCCCCGCAGCTCGCACGGACCCATCGTCGATCCCATGCCCTTTGACCCCACCAACCCACCGACGATGGCGGTCGCATGGGCCTACTCTCACTGGGGACACGAGGTTCAGGCGATCGACACTATGCTCCTCCTCGCACGTGCGGAGAGCATTGCCGAGTTCGACGCAGGCGATCGAGATCTTCCCCGTCAGCCAGCACACGACCTATGTCGACCGCGACGGCAACATCGCCTACTGGATGTCGGGCTATGATCCGATCCGGGCCGCTGGACGTCGACCCGAGATTGCCTTCCATCGCCGACGGCACCACCGAGTGGACCGGCGAGCGCAGGGCACGCGTCCACGACTCGAACACCGCCCAGGGCTACTACGGCGGCTGGAACAACAAGGCTCAGGTCGACTACAACAATGCCACCAACAGCTACGGCTACTACCTCGGGATCGCCCACCGGGCGCGCGTCATCGAGGAGTATCTCTCGACCCACGACGAGCTGACCTTCGAGGAGGTGCGCGACCTCGCCCTCAACATCGCCACCACCGACAGCTTCGGCAGCGGTGGCAACACCTGGGCCTTTGTCGCCGACGCGTTTGCCGCCGCGGTGGCGGCCGACCCGACCGCCGATCGTCAGGCGGCGGTCGACATGCTCGAGGCATGGGACGGCCACTTCGTGGCCGGCGGACCCGGCGAGTGGCGCATGGGAACACAACGCGCCGACGCGTGGGTGCTCCAGGATGCGTGGATCAAGGAAATGTTGCGACTGACGTTCGAGGACGAGTTCACGACAGCCGGCATGAGCTACGGCGCTCAGAGAAACTACGTCAATTTCAACGTCCTCCTGCGCGCCCTCGACGGTGAATCGCACGCTGCCGATTTTCTACCACTGGTTCCAGGACAAATCGGGCTCCGGCAAACCCACCACCGCCGAGGGTCTCATCGTCCTGGCTCTCGACAACGTGCTCGCTGAAATGGGCTTCGGACCGTATGGCGCTGAACGAGGCGTGGATCGTCTTCAGCCACCAGGTCTTTGGCAACATGTGGCGGACACCGTTCTCGAGCCGGTCAACCTACGCCCAGTGCGTCGAGTACGACATGAACGGACCCGTCCGCATCGAGACCATGTTCCCGCTCGGCGAGTCGGGTTCGGTGCTGCCGGATGCCTACGGCCAGGCGGACATCAACCCGCACTTCTTCAGCATGACTCCCGGTCTTCGATCCGTTCATGCCGCGGCCGTTCCCGTTGTTCGACTAGGGTCTCGACTTACTGAAACAACAGCCCCGCTCTTCGGAGCGGGGCTTTTTCGTGCAGAGATGATTAGACGTAAGACGTGAGATGTGAGCGTCTTGCAAAAATCGGAGTGTTGACGGAGCTGTGCACCGTTCCGCCGCGGCCCCAGGCCGGCGGGGACGCCGGCCCCACAATGAACATCGGCCCTTTGTGGCGCCGGCGCCCCCGCCGGCGAGAAGACCACCGACGACGATCCTCCGAGAAACGGGGATTTTGCAAGAGGCTCACGTGAGACGTCGGTTCCCTCATGTCTACCTTCAGTCACGTCTAACTCTTAACGTCTAACCTCCCTCCACGTGTTATCGTACGTCCACATTTGCACTGTCCGTCCGAAAACGGCAGAATGCGCGCCGCGGCCGGGCCGGCGGTTCTCGATCGAGGCGTCACGAACCCGGTCGCACGGAGGACCCATGAGCATCGAACGCAAGCTCCTCGATCTCGCCAACAAGCGCGAGCTCTCGCTCGAGGGCGGCGGCGAAAAGCGCATTGCCAAACAACACGCCCAGGGCAAGTACAGCGCCCGCGAACGGATCGAGAAGATCCTCGACGAGGGCAGCTTTGTCGAGCTCGACGCCTTCGTCACCCACCGCTGCACCGATTTCGGGATGGACGCCGATCACCCGCTCACCGATGGCGTGATCACCGGCCACGGCACGATCGACGGCCGGCGGGTCTTCATCTTCTCGCAGGATTTCACGATCTGGGGCGGTTCGCTGTCCAAGGCCTATGCCGAGAAAATCTGCAAGATCATGGATCTCGCCGTGACCGCGGGCGCACCGATCATCGGCCTCAACGATTCGGGCGGCGCGCGGATCCAGGAGGGCGTCGACGCCCTCGCCGGGTACGCCGACATCTTCCTCAAGAACGTCCTCGCCTCGGGCCAGGTGCCGCAGATCTCGCTCATTCTCGGGCCCTGCGCCGGCGGCGCCGTCTACTCGCCGGCGATCACCGATTTCGTCATGATGGTCCGCGACACCTCGTACATGTTTCTCACCGGGCCCAAGGTGGTCAAGCAGGTCACCCGCGAAGACGTCACCATCGATCAGCTCGGCGGCGCCGATGTCCACGCCAGCCGGAGCGGGGTCGCCCATCTCGTCGCCGACACCGAGGACGAGGCCTTCGAAACCCTCCGCTCGCTCTTCGGCTATCTGCCCCAGAACCACCGCGAGAAGACCCTCATCGCCCTGACCGACGATCCGCCGGATCGGGAGGATCCGGAGCTCAACTTCATCCTCCCCGACAACGCCAACCAGCCCTACGATGTGCGCGAGGTCATCACGCGCGTGGTCGACGACGGCGGGTTCCTCGAGATCCAGCCGGATTTCGCACCCAACCTCGTCGTCGGCTTTGCCCGTTTCAACGGACGATCCACCGGCATCGTCGCCAACCAGCCGCAGGCGATGGCCGGGGTGCTCGACAACAACGCCTCGATCAAGGGGGCGCGTTTCGTGCGCTTCTGCGACTCGTTCTACGATCCCGCTCGTGACCTTCGAAGACGTCCCGGGCTTCATGCCCGGCACCGTCCAGGAGTACGGCGGGATCATCAGAAACGGCGCCAAACTGCTCTTCGCCTTCGCCGAGGCGACGGTGCCGAAGGTGACGATCGTCCTGCGCAAGGCCTACGGCGGCGCCTACTGCGTCATGAGTTCCAAGCACATCCGGTCGGACATCAACCTCGCGTGGCCGACGGCCGAGATCGCGGTCATGGGCCCCGACGGCGCCATCGAGATCATCTACCGCGCCGAACTCGCCGAGGCCGACGACCGGGCGGCCAAGGCCGAGGAACTCAAGCAGCAGTACCGCGATCTCTTCGCCAACCCCTACACCGCGGCGCGCAAGGGCTATATCGACGATGTCATCGTCCCCGCCGAGACCCGCCCCCATATCGTCAACGCCCTGGAGATGCTCGCCGACAAACGGCAGTCGAACCCCGATGTCAAACACTCCAACATCCCGCTCTAGGAAGAGCAGAGCATGGATCTCACCGACGCACTCACCATCACCGGCCTCGGCATGGCGGTGGTCTTCAGCGGGCTCCTGCTGACCGCAGGTCTCATCACCGCCCTCGGGCGCCTCGAGCGGATCTTCGATGCCCCGCCCGTACCGGACGAGGCGGCGAGACCGGAGATCTCGACGGGCGCCGCTTTCGGACCACCGATCGATCCGGAGATCCTGACCGTCATCACCACCGTCCTCGAGGTGGAACGACGACTGCACCGCGTCGGCCGCAGCCGCACCGGGGAGACCGCCGATGAGTGACTACATTTTGAAGATCGGTGACCGCGAGTACCGCGCGCAGGTCCGTGAGATCACCTCCGATCGGGCGACCATCGTGGTCGACGACACCACCTACGATGTCGATCTCGTGGAGATCGGTCGCCGCCCGGCATCCGCCCGCCGTTCAGCGACCGGCGACGCGCTCGGCCGCGGCAGCTCCGCCGAAAACCGCCGCCCGGCCGTCCGATGAGGCGCCGGGTGCGGTGGCGGCGCCCCTGCCCGGCCTCATTCTCCGGCTCCTGGCCAAGGAGGGGGACGTCGTTCAAGCGGGCCAGCCACTATTGGTAATGGAAGCCATGAAGATGGAAAACGTGGTGACCGCCCCGCACCACGGCACCGTGCGGAAGGTCTTCGTCGCCGAAGGCGCGACGGTCGGCGAGGGCGACCCGCTGGTCCAGATCGCACGGCCGAACATGACAACGCTCTAGGTCGATCATGACGGTAAAATCCCCTGCCCTGGTTGTTCTGCTGCTGGTCGGTTCGGTGCTCGCGGTCTCGGCGTCGTCCACCACCGCCGCCGAGCCCGACCTCGAGATCCAATTCAACGACAGCGCCTATATCCGGCTGCCCGAGGGCAGTCGCTCGGGTCTCGCCGCGCGGCGACCGGGCGACGACGGGTCGATTCTGCCGCCATCGAAGGGCACGCTGCGAAGCTGGAACGACGAGATCATCGGGCGATTCACCGTGATCTTCGCGGGTGAACTCGACGCCGTGGCGCGGATCGACGATCTGGCCTTTGGGATGGGTCCCGCCGATGCCGACCACGCCGTCATCGAAGACCCGGACATCGCGTTTCTCACCTTCGAAGAACTGCCGTCGGACCGCTTCTTCGCCATTCTGAACGGCTGGAACGACGAGATCGACGGCCTCGATCCCGGCGCCAAGGGCGAGCTGCTCGACAGCGATGGTCGACGCGGTGCGCTCTTTCGAGTGGTCAGTGTGGATGAGTTCGACAGCATCGGCGTGGTCGTCGAGTACGAACCCGGGGTGTTCAACAGGGACCTGCGGGCGGGCCGGCTCCACGGCTATGTCGCGCAGGTCCTCTCCGGCACCGGTTTCGCCAACCTCAGCTGGCTCAATCTGGTGATGCTCGGGATCGGTTGCGTTTTCATCTACCTGGGCGTCGCCAAGGAGTACGAGCCGCTTCTCCTGGTCCCCATCGGCTTCGGCGTCCTCATCGGCAACATCCCCTTGCCGCTGCACATCTTCAATGCCATCTCGGTCTACATGATCGACCCCGTCACCCACGAGTACGCCTTCAACACCACCACATCTTCGGTCATGGGGCTCATCTACTTCGGCGTTCGCACGGGGCTCTTCCCACCGCTGATCTTCCTCGGCATCGGCGCCCTGACCGACTTCTCCGCCCTGTTGTCGAACCCGCGATCGGTCTTTCTCGGCGCTGCCGCCCAGATCGGGATCTTCGTCACCTTTCTCGGCGCCATGCAGCTCGGATTCTCGCCGGCCAACGCCGCCGCCATCGGCATCATCGGCGGCGCCGACGGTCCCACCGCCATCTTCCTTTCATCGCGTCTGGCGCCGTCGCTCATCGGCCCCATCGCCATCGCCGCCTACTCATACATGGCCATGGTGCCGGTGATCCAACCACCCATCATGAAGCTCCTCACCACCCGCAAGGAGCGGCTCATCCGCATGAAACCGGGCCGCACCGTCCCGAAGCGCGACAAGATCATCTTCCCCGTCGCCGGTCTGCTGGTCACCGCCCTCGTGGCGCCGGGCGGGCTGCCGTTGCTCGGGATGCTCTTCTTCGGCAATCTCCTCAAGGAGTCGGGGGTCACCGGCCGTCTCGCCAAGACCGCGTCGAGCGCGGTGCTCGACACCGCGACGATTCTGCTCGGCCTCGCCGTCGGCGCCTCCACCACCGCCCAGGTCTTTCTCACCGAGCAGTCCATGTTGATCTTTGTCCTCGGTTGCCTCGCCTTCGCCGTCGCCACCGCCGGCGGAGTGCTCTTCGCCAAACTCATGAACGTCTTCTCGACGACCAAGATCAACCCGCTCATCGGCGCCGCCGGTGTCTCCGCCGTGCCGGACTCGGCGCGGGTCGTCCACCATGTCGGTCAGGAAGAGGATCCGACCAATTTTCTTCTGCAACACGCCCTCGGGCCCAACGTCGCCGGCGTCATCGGCTCGGCCATCGCCGCCGGTGTCTTCCTCGGCATCTTCTGAGGGTGCAGGACTGGAGCAGAGAGTGAACCAGATCATCGCCGCCATTCCCAATATCTGTGAGGGCACCGACACGGTCTTCATCGACGAGCTCACCGACCGGCTCCGCGGGATCACCAATCTGATCCTCCTCGATGTCGCCATGGACCACGCCCGCAACCGCACGGTCTTCTCGTTCACCGGCACCAAGGAGGCGGTCTTCGACGGCGGTCTTGCGCTCTACGAACAGGCCCTCGACCGCATCGACATGCGCCACCACATCGGTGAGTTCCCGCGGGTGGGAGCGGTCGATGTCTTCCCCTTCGTGCCGCTCAAGGACGCCACGATGAAGGATGCCAAGCTCTGGGCGGACGAGTTCGCCGAGCTCGTGGCCAAACGTTTCAACCTGCCCGTCTACCTCTATGCCGAATCGGCCCGCTATCGTTACCGGCGCGACATCGACAATATCCGCCAGGGCGAATACGAGGGCCTCGAGGCCAAGATGCAGGATCAGCGCTGGAAACCCGATCTGGGACCCGATCGCTTCCCCATCTCCTCGGGCGTGACCATCATCGGCGCCCGCTACCCGCTGCTCAGCTTCAACGTCTTTCTCGGCAGCCGGGACGAATCCATCGCCCGCGCTGTGGCGCACGAGATCGCCGACACCTCGGGCGGCATCGTCCGCGCCCACGGCGCCCTCGACCCCGCCACCGATCGCGCCATGTTGTCGGTGGCCATCACCAACTTCAAGGCGTCCCCGCTCTATCGGACGGTGGAGAACATCCGGATGGAGGCCGACCGCTACGGCGTCAACGATCCGCCGGGTCGAACTCATCGGTCTGATCCCCGAGCGCGTGCTCATCGAGGCCGCCGAGTACTACCTCAGGATCCACGGTTTCGACCACAACAACCTGCTCGAGAAGAACATCCAGCGGCATATCGATCAGAGCTTCACCTTCGGGGAGTAGGCTCTCATCCCGGCAACGCGATGGGAGCGGATGCCAGGCACGCAACTTTGTCGCGACGAACAGTCGGAGCCAGGCACCGATCCCGCGAACCGAATCGCCGCTGGATCGAGGTACAATCTCGCCGCTCAGCAACACTGATTTCCGGAGGTTCCGATGCCCAACGTCACCCGCACCATGGCCGAGTGGGCCGCTTCGGTGAACTACGAAGATCTGCCGCCCGAGGTCGTGACCGAGGCCAAGAGATTTCTGATGGACTCCGTGGGTTGCGCGCTCGGCGGCGCCCAGCAGCACGATGTCCACATCGCCCGTGAGGTGCTCGGCGAATGCGCCGGATCCGGCGAACGCCACCGTACTGGTGACCGGCGAACGCTGGGATCCCGTGTCGGCATCGCTGCTCAACGCGCTCATGATCCGGGTGATGGACTACAACGACATCTACTGGAAGCAGGATCCGTCGCACCCGTCGGACATCATCCCGGCCGCCATGGCCGCCGCCGAGCGCGCCGGCCGGTCGGGCCGCGATCTTCTGGTCGGGATCGCTCTGGCCTACGAGTTCGAGCAGCGGCTGTGCGAGGTGAGCTTCCCGGGCGTCCGCGAGATCGGCTGGCACCACGCCACCCTGACCGCCGCCGCCTCGCCCATCGCCGCCGGCCGGATGCTCGGTCTGACCGCCGAGCAGATGCAGCACGCCATCGGCATCTCGGCCTCGCGCCACTGCACCACCGGGCTCGGTGACCGCCGGCAAGCTGACCATGATGAAGAACACCGTCGACCCCATGGCGACCCAGTCCGGCGTCATCGCCGCGCTTGCTCGCCGAAAAGGGCTACACCGGACCCGAGCACGTCCTCGACGGCAAGGAGGGCTTCAGCCACGTCTTCGATTCCGAGTGGAAGTTCAACATCCTCACCGACGGGCTCGGCGAGAGCTGGCGGATCCTCCAGTGCGGGATGAAGTTCTTCCCCACCGAGGCGCTGACCCACGCACCGATCTCGGCCACCCTCGATCTGGTCAACGGTCACGATCTCGCGGCGGACGAGGTCGAGACGGTCACCATCTACTCGCTGGCGCGGGCGGCCGACATCCTCGCCGACCCGTCGAAGTACGATCCGCGCACCAAGGAGACCGCCGACCACTCGCTGCCCTATGTCATCGCGGCCGCGGTGGCCGAGCGGCAGGTGACGCCGATCCAGTTCACCGACGCCAAGATCATGGACGCGAAGATCCGCGCGCAGCTGCCCAAGGTCAAGGTCATCGCCGACCCCGAGATCGAAGCGGTCTTCCCCGAACTCCAGCGGGTGCGGGTGGTCATCAAGACCACCGACGGGCGGGAGTTGGAAAAGCAACTCGACTACCCCAAGGGCGACCCGCGTAATCCGCTGACCAACGAGGAGATCTCGGGCAAGTTCAAGGCCCTCGCCGAGGGCATCGCCACGCCCGCAGATGTCGAACGGATGCAGGCGGCGATCAATCGGACGGAGACGTTCGATGATGTTCGGGAACTGATGGGCGCAGCTGACGGTGAGGTCGTATGACGGAATCGAGGTGAAGCGTCGTGCCGGCGGCGGTGCCTGGCTCTCATTTTCGTCCGACGAAAAGGTGCCTGGCATCCGCTCGGGAAGAGCCGTGAGAGAAACCAAGCTCGGAAACGCGATAATCGGAAACGGAAACGGACGCGGGAACGGGCACGGGCACGGGCACGGGACGGGAGAACAATATGCCACAGACAATCACCGAAAAAGTAGTCCAGGCGCACGCGATCGGCTTGCTCGAGATGGCGCCGAGGTGCTCGCGGGCGACATGGTCACCGTCCGACCGGCGCACGTGATGACCCACGACAACACCGGAGCGGTGCTGCCCAAGTTCCGCACCATCGGCGCCGAGCACGTGGCCGATCCCCGGCAGCCGGTCTTCGCCCTCGACCACAACGTCCAGGATCGCTCCGAGGCCAACCTCGAGAAGTACGCCAAGATCGAGGCGTTCGCCCGCGAGGAAGGCATCGCATTTCCACCCGGCGGGCGCCGGCATCGGCCACCAGCTCATGATCGAGAACGGATTCGTCCACCCCGGCGCCCTGGTCGTCGCCTCGGACTCGCACTCGAATATGTACGGCGCCGTGGGCGCCGTCGGCACCCCGGTGGTGCGAACCGATGCCGCCGCCATCTGGGCGACCGGGATGACCTGGTGGCAGGTGCCGCGGACGGTCAAGGTGGTTCTCGAGGGCAAGCTCCGCCCGGGAGTCACCGGCAAGGACCTCATCATCACCCTGTGCGGGCTCTACAACTCGGGCGAGGTGCTCAACGCCGCGGTGGAGTTCCACGGCCCCGGCGTCGCCAGCCTGTCCATGGACGACCGGATGACCGTCTCGAACATGACCACCGAGTGGGGCGCGTTGGTCGGTTGGTTCGGCTATGACGAAGCCACCTCGCACTACCTGCGCGAACGCGCCGCCATGCTCGAAGCCCTCGAGATCGAGGGACGACTGACCGGCGAGATGATCGCCGCGTGGGATGCGGACCCACCGCAGCCCGATGCCGACGCGGGCTACGCCGCCGAGATCGTCTGTCGATCTCCGCCAGGTTTCGCCCCACGTCGCCGGGCCCGACAGCGTCAGCGTGATTCGATCGGTGGCCGATCTCGAGGAGGAGCGACTGCCGATCCAGAAAGCCTATCTCCTGTCCTGCGTCAACTCTCGCCTGAGCGATCTCGCCGAAGCCGCCGACGTGCTCCGCGGCCGGAAGGTTGCCGACGAGGTGGAGCTCTACATCGCGGCGGCATCGGCGACGGTTCAGGCCGAGGCCGAGGCCAAGGGGATCTGGCGGGATCTCGTCAAGGCGGGCGCGAAACCGCTGCCGCCCGGCTGCGGCGCCTGCATCGGTCTCGGGGTCGGTCTGCTCGAGGCCGGCGAAGTCGGGATCTCGGCCACCAACCGCAACTTCAAGGGCCGCATGGGCTCGCGCGACGCGGAGGCCTATCTGGCCAGCCCGGCGGTGGTGGCGGCATCGGCGCTGGCCGGGTTCATCACCGGTCCCGACGATCTCGGTTCGTCGCTGCCGAAGTACCACTTCACCGATCTCGGCTGGACCCCGCCGGCGCGTGAGGTCGCGATTCTCGACGGCTTCCCCGAACGCATGGAGGGCCGCGTCCTGCTGCTGCCGGTGGACAACCTCAACACCGACGGCATCTACGGCAAGGACGTCACCTACCGTGACGATCTCACCCCCGATCAGATGGCCGGATACGCCATGGCCAACTTCGACCCCGGCTTCCAGGCCATCGCCGCCGATGGCGACATCCTCGTCGCCGGACGCAACTTCGGCACCGGCTCGTCGCGCGAGCAGGCCGCCACCGCGCTCAAGTACCGCGGCATCCGCATGGTCATCGCGGCGAGCTTCTCCCAGACCTATCTGAGGAACGCATTCAACAACGCCTTTATCTGCATCGAGTCGCCGGCGCTCGCAAAAGCGATCCGCGCCGCGTTCGAGGCCGAAGCCAAGGCCGGGACGAAGACGATTCCGGCAGGCGAGTTGGCGGTGGATTTCAAACGGGCGATCGCCACCTGGAACGACGAGGAGTACAAACTCTCACCGGTGGGTCCCGCGGCGCAGGAGCTCGTGTTGGCGGGTGGGCTCGAGGCACTGACGAGGACGCGGCTGAAGGGCTAGCACCACGTCTGAGGCCGGCGCGGCCGTTGCGTGATATCCTGACCGTCAGCGCTCTGGATTGCGCGCGATTGTGGCAGGCGGCTCGTCGAAATCGCGGCTCATCTCGGAGACCGGTACGCCCGTGGCCGAGGGCTCGTTCGGACTTCGCCCGGCCGGCCGCTGGCACCATCTGCCCGCAGACCTCTTCGGTCACCGTGCGACGCACTCCGTGTCCACACAGTGACCGGATCACGGCGTCTTAGTTACGACGTAGCATGAGACCACGTCGTCACGGGAATCTTCGAAGCGGCAGACGCCGGCCTACCAGCGACGGGCTGACGCGTCAGCGCCTGGGTACCGGCATCCTCGACGACGGCTCGTCACACGGTCGAGGCGAGCGATGGGCAGACGCACGTGCAACTCGCGACCGGAGACAGGCCGGCGCTGACCCGGATCGCCGGACCGGCCGCGTGACTCACGTCGCCAAGACGAAGAACGGTTCGGCTACGAGCGGACTCATCTCTCCGGACGTCATGTCGGCTGATCACGCCCAACCAGGCCGAGTCGTGGAGAGCACCCGATCTATGCATCAGGCAGACCGCGCGGTACGTCAGCGACCCGTCGTCCTCTCGACTGGCGTTGGCGGAGCATGCGGATTGTCCGAACCCGCTGTTCGAAGCGACCTACCTCGACGAGGCCTCGGACTGATCGAGCTGGGCGGCAGGTGGCGCTCACGTCGCTCACCCAGTGCCACGCCATCAGTCGAGGAACTTGCGCCGATCGGAGTCTCGCCGAGTCGGCCGATCCCCAGCTCGCTCGGTGGCCTCGGGCACGCTGCACCAAGGTCTACGGATCCGACTTCGACCGTCACCCTGAGCCGGAGCAGCCTCCGAGGCTACGGAGTCGAAGGGTCTCCCGAGGGTAGGAAGACAGCTGTTCCTTGATCCTGCAACCGAGCTTCGGAGGATTCTTCGACTCGCTTCGCTCGCTCAGAAGGACAGGTATTCTAAGGCCGCCGTCATCCCAAGGGCAGGCGCCGCCTGGCGGCGTGGCGATGCTCAGGGTGACAGTGTCTTTGTCATTGGAAGCGCCCAAGGCGAGTCGAAGGGCAGGGTGCTACCAACCCCCCGACGCGCCGCCGCCGCCGAAGCTGCCGCCACCGCCCGAGAATCCGCCGCCACCGGAGAAACCCCCGCCCCCACTCCACCCACCGCCGCGTGAAGACGTCCGGCTCGTCCAGGTCGGGTGGGATGTGCGGAATTCCTTCCCGGCGCTCGTGTGCCAGATCAGAGTGCGGAGGATCGGAAAGCCGATGAGCCACGCCAGCACCATGAGCGTGCCCCACCGCCCACCGAGAATGGCCCCCGGGAAGGCGAAGAAAAACGGCACCAGGAAGAGGTAGAGGAACCAGCCGCTTCCCCCCTTGGAGAACAACGCCGAGAGGGCAAAGACGCCGATGACGCCGAAGAAAAACACCGCCATGAGGATCAGCGGCCCGGTCTCGGCCGAGTCCCTCGAGGCGTCCGCCGATGCCGCCGATGCTTCGGGATCTCCTCGCACCAGGCCGGCAATCATCTCGACCGCGCGCTGAGTCCCTCCGGAGAAGTCACCCTGGCGGAAGGCCGGCTTCATGACGTTGTTGATGATGCGGCCGCAGAGGGCGTCGGGGAGAACCCCTTCGAGCCCGTAGCCGACCTCGATGCGGATCTTGCGGTCATCGCGGGCGATGAGGATCAACACCCCGTTGTCGCGATCCTGCCGACCGAGTTTCCAGGCCTCGACGACGCGCATGGAGTAGTCCTCGAGGGGCTGCCCCTCGAGGCTCGGGATGGTGAGCACGACGACCTGAGCGCCGGTTTCCTCTTCCAACCGTTCGGATTCGGCCGCAATCGCGGTGGCTGCGGTGGAAGAGAGGATTCCGGCAAGATCCACCACTCGGCCCTCGAGCCTCGGAATCTCCAGGGCCAGGGCCGGCAGGGCCAAAGCCACGACCGCGACACAAGCGGCAATCCGACGAGCCGTCATCGCTGCTTGATCCGGAGCTCGTTGGGAAGCTCGTCGGTGTCATCGGGCCGGATCTCCAGCCGGTGTTCCACGAGCAGGCGACCACATTCGGCGATGGCGGCCATGAGGGCCGCGGCGGGCTTTCGCGCTCGGATTCCCGCGATCACATCGGCGACCACGTTGTCCCACGCGCCCTCGGGCACGGCGCGGTTGATCCCCGCATCGCCCAAGACCACGACCTGGCGTTCGAAATGGGCGACAAAGATCAAAATCCCGGTCCGCTCGCGGGTTGCAAAAATCTCCTCCTCGAGAAAGCAGCGCTCGGCACGTTGACGCGCCCGGCGCTCGAGCGCGACCTCACCGATGACCCACCGACGAAGGCCGTCGGACCACCAAACCAGCAGGGCCCCGGCAACGGCGCTGACGAGGAGTGGGAGAACGACCCACAGCCAGAGAGATCCACCCCAGAACCCGCCGAGATAGTGCACCGCGATGCCGCCACCGCCACCGATGAGCGCGCCGAGGACGGCCGCCTTCCAGCCGGCCTCGGGGTAGTCGTCGCAGACCCCCACAACATAGGGGACGATCTCACCCGAGGTGCTGCCCTCGGCCGTTCGGGCGGCATCGGCGATGGCGCGCCGATCGGCTTCGGTAAAGAGCGAACTCAGATCGGGCACGATCTAGAACTCGACCACCGGCGGTGTTTCGGCGCCCTCGACCGCCTCGAAGTAGGCCTTCGGCTCGAACCCGAAGAAGTTGGCGATGAAGATCGTCGGGAAGCTGCGCCGGATGGTGTTGAAGTCACGCGCCACCTCGTTGTAGCGGTGGCGCTCCACCGCGATCCTGTTCTCGGTGCCCTCGAGTTGGACTTGAAGATCGAGGAATGCCTGGGTCGATTTGATGTCGGGGTAGCGCTCGACGACGACCAGCAACCGGGAGAGGGCGTTGCTGAGCCCGTCCTGGGCCTGCTGGAACTGTTGCATCTGGGCCGCGTCGGGAGCGTTCTCGAAGTTGACCTGCCCAACCTTCGCACGAGCCTCCACAACCGCCGTCAGGGTCTCCTGTTCGAACTCGGCGGAACCCTTGACCGTCGCAACCAGATTGGGAATCAGATCGGCTCGGCGTTGATAGACGTTTTCGACCTGCCCCCAGGCGGCATCGACTCCCTCATCGAGGGAGACCAACCGGTTGTAGCCGCCGATTCCAATCATGACCACCACACCGACGATCAACAACAACACCGCACATCCGATGGCTGCAAATTTCATTTTCGTCGCCTCCTGCCTTCGCCTATCGATGGCGACATTGTACCTGGGTGGAGCGGTTGCTAAACCCGCGGATACGGGTGGTCATGCGATACTCCCACTCAGAACGGTGGTGGAGGGCACATGTGCGGCCTGGTGGGAATCTTCGGTGGCAAGGACGATCCGACCGAACGGCATGAGATCGTCCGCCGGATGGCCGCCACCCTGATCCACCGCGGCCCCGACGGTGAGGGCTTCGAGTTCACCGACGGCTGCGATTTCGGCTTCCGCCGGCTCGCCATCATCGATGTCGCAGCCGACTCACCGCCCTACCCCAACGAGGACCGCAGCATCTGGTCCATGGCCAACGCCGAGATCTACAACTCGGCCGAGATCGCTCCCTCAACTCGAGGCCCGCGGCCACACCCTGCGCACCCACGTCGACACCGAGGTCATCCCTCACCTCTACGAGGAGTACGGCGTCGATCTGGTCGACCATCTCAACGGGATGTTCGCCTTCTGCGTCTGGGATGAGCGGAAAAAGATGCTCCTGCTCGGCCGCGACCGGACGGGTGAGAAACCGCTCTACTACTGGTGGAACGACGGTCAGCTGGTCTTCGGCTCCGAGCTGCGCGCTATCCTCGCCCACCCCGACGCGCCACGCGCGGTCGACCCGGTCGCGCTGCGTCGTTATCTCCTCCACGACTACTTCCCGGCCCCACTGAGCCCCATCGCCGGCATCCGCAAGCTCCCGGCCGGGCACGTGCTCACCGTCCGTGACGGCCAGCTCGCGGTGCGCTGTTACTGGGATCTCGCCAACCACTTCGACCAACCCGCGATCGCCGACATGAGCCCGGCGGCCATCGCGGAAGAAGTCGATCGCCGACTGGCGAAGGCGGTGGAGCGACGAAGGCGAGCAGACGTCCCCGTTGGTGTCTTTCTCTCCGGCGGCATCGACTCCTCGGCGGTCCTCGCCCATCTTGCTGATCAGATCGGTCCCGGCGTTCCGGCGTTCTCCCTGGGTCACACCGATCTCAACTTCGACGAGTCCCGCTTTGCCCGCGACACCGCCCGGCACTTCGACGCCGACTTCAATGAACTCGTCCTCACCGAGAACGATCTTGCCGAGGGGCTGCGGCTGGTCGGTGAAGGCTTTGACGAACCCCTCGGCGACGCCTCCATCATCCCGACCCACCTGCTCTCGCGGTTTGCCGCCCAGAAGGTCAAGGTGGTGCTCTCCGGCGAAGGCGCCGATGAACTCTTCGCCGGCTATCCCACCTATATCGGCAACCGGGTCGCCGTTTGGTACCGCAAGCTGCCCCGGAGGGTCCGCCAGAACCTGGTCTCCGGGATCCGCAAGCTGCTTCCGGTTTCCATGGGAAATGTCGGCGCCGACTATCTCTTGAGTCGATTCGCCGCCGCAGCGGAACGCGAACTCGTCGAGCGTCACCACACCTGGTTCGGCAGCCTGCGTCCGGAACGCCACCAGGAAATCCTGTCCGCCCAGATCACGGCGGCGCTCAAGAGCGATGACCCGTTCGGCTCGGCCAAGAACCGGGTCGCAGGGAAGAACTTCCCGGACCCGCTGTCGGTGCTGCTCTACTCGGATTTCACGATGTACCTGCAGGACGATCTGCTGACCAAGGTCGATCGGGCGACCATGCTCGCCTCCCTCGAGGCGCGGACGCCGTTTCTCGACCACGAGTTCGCCGAGTTCGTCGCCGGCATCCCGTCACGGCTCAAGCTCAAGGGGATCACGACCAAGGCGATCCTCCGAAATGCAGTCAAAAAAAGGCTGCCGCCCGAGGTCCTCAAACGGCGCAAGCGCGGGTTCAACATTCCCTTCTCACGCTGGTTGCTCCACGGTCTCGGCGAACAGCTCCGAGACCGGTTTTCAAGCGAGCGGGTCGAGGCTCGAGGCCTGCTCGATCCGGGAGGGATGAAGCACCTCATCGACGAGCACATGAAGCGGGAGGCGGACCACCGCAAACCGCTGTTCTCCCTCCTCGCCCTCGACCTGTGGTGCGATGCCACCTATGGCGAGGGAGCGCCGGTGCCCATCGCCGCAGCCGCTGAACCACAGCACCCAGCGGGATGATCGGCGACCGGCACCCTCCGCTGCTGGTCGCGTGGGCGTTGGTCGTGGTGATCGGTCTCGGATGGGGCCTCGGAAGCACGCCCCTGGTCGATCAGGACGAGGGCCGGAACGCCGAGGTGGCGCGAGAGATGGCGGAGACCAACGACTATGTTCTGCCCCATCTCAACGGTCTGCCCTACATCGACAAACCGGTGCTCTTCTTCGCCGCCGCCGCCGCGGTAATGGAGATTCTCGGGCCCACCGAACTCGCCGCACGGCTGGTGCCCTTTCTCTGCGCCATGGCGACCGCCCTGCTCGTCGGCTGGTGCGGAGGGCGCTGGTACGGCCGGCAGGCCGGATGGGTCGCGGGTATCGCCGCCGCCGCGGCCCCGCTGCCCCTCGCCTTCTCCCGAATCGTCATTCTCGACAGCTTGCTCGCCCTGCTCGTGACCTCGGCGTTGCTTGCGTTCCACACCGCCATCGAGGAACGAGTCGCGGGACGGCCCGCACGCATGTGGACGCTCATCGCCTGGGCGGCCATCGGGCTCGGGGTCTTGACCAAGGGTCCGGTGGCGCTTGCGGTACCGTTGCTCGTCGCGGCTCCCTACGCCCTGTGGCGGCGGGCCTCCTGGGCGGTGTGGAACCCTCTCGGTCCGTTGCTGATGGCCGCCATCATCGCACCCTGGGTCTGGTTCATGGAGGACCGTCTTCCCGGCTACCTCCGGTACGTGGCGATCACCGAAACATGGCAGCGCGTCAGCAGCGACGAGCTTCGGCGCACCCAGCCGTGGTGGTTCTTCCTGGTGATCGCCGGTGTCGGGTTCTTCCCCTGGTGGCCCCTGGCCCTGGGCCGGCGCCGGTTGGACGGCGGCACCGACCCGCGAAGGGTATTCTCGTTTCTCTGGTTGCTTGTTCCCCTGGTCTTCTTTTCCCTTTCTCGCTCCAAACTGCCACAGTACATCCTGCCGCTGATGCCGGCCGTCGCCCTTCTGCTGGCGTCCCGCTGGGCTCGCGACTCCAGCCTGCCCCGACGCACAGCCATGATTTCGGTGGCCGGTTGGGGCATCTTCGGCATCGCCCTGGCAGCCGCCGGGGCGGGCGTCCTCGATGGGAGCCGTGTCCCACCCGCCCTTCTCGAGGTTCTCCCGCTCCCGGCCTTTCTCCTGGCTGGGATCTGTCTGGCGTCGGTCATCGGGGCGCTCACGGCTCTCCGAATCGGCCGGAGATCATGGCTGATCGCGACGCTCAGCCTGCCCATCGTCGCCATCCCGCCGGCGCTCTTTCCGGTCGTTGCCGCCAACGCGGAACGGCGGTCCGAACGTGCTTTGGCGACGCTGATCAGGACCGAACTCCCGGCCGAGACCGAGGTCCTGGGGCTCCAAGCCTGGCGCCCATCCATCTCGTTCTACCTGCAGCGAACGATCCCGATTCTCAGCCCCGACGGCGAGGAGCTTCGAAGCAACTACATTCTTCGCACTTACGACCAATGGGTGACCGCCGACGGCCCGCTCCGACCGGCGCCCGGGCTGCTGCTGGAAGCGCCCCGTTGCGATCAACCCACCGTATTCCTCGTCCATGCGAAAAAATCCGAGCTCCAACAAACCCTCGATCTGGCAGGCATGGAGCGGATCTGGATCGGCCCGAAGCTCCACGCCTTTTTCTGCGATGGGCTCGTGCAACCCGGCAGCCTGGGAGAAGAACCCCCCGAATCGACCGCCGAAGGAGACATTCGGTAGGTAATAGGGGTTCGAAAATCAACCTGACCAAATCAAATTCTCAGCCCTTCGGGTCTTTCTTGCACCCTGGCTGGTGAATTCGTGAGGTTCGCCTTTATAATGCCTGATTGGGAGTGTCATGAATCCGTCAGATTCCTCGGCGAGCTCAGTTGATCTTTCGCCGGAAGGCGCCAAACCGCACGGCACCGAGCCGTCGACTGGCAGAATTGTCGAACACCACGGGCCGCGGCCGCTGCTCAAATGCCTGGTCGTCTCACACGACGAAGACGTTCGGTCACTCCTCGCTTCCATGCTCAAAGTCCGCCGCCACGTCGTTGAAACGTGCGACCATCTCGAACACGACGACCTCGACATCGTCGAGTTTGCGCCCAACCTGGCGATCATCGATTGGCGCCTGCCCGACGATGTCGCCCGGGAACTCGTACAAAAAATCCACAGCGACGGCCGGCTGGAATCCACCTGCCAGATCCTCGCGGTCGTCGACTCACATTCGGGATCCGAAATCTCGACCATCCTCGACAGCGGAGTTTGCGATGTCTTGACCGAACCGCTGGAGCCGGCCGCGGTCGAGGCGAGAATTCGCGTGCACGAGCACATTGCGGCGGAGTTTCTGAAACTCGAGCATGCGTACGCCGAGCTTCACCAAAGTCATGAGCGACTCCTGATTTCCTGCGGCGGCCAGCAGGACGCCATGTGGGACGCCAACCTTCAATCCGGCGACCTCACCCTGTCGCCCGAGTGGGAGGACCTCATCGGTCCCGACGCCCCCCGACAGACGAACATCGACAGCTGGCTCGAACATGTCGATGAAGAAGACCGGGATCGAATCCGGCAGCTCGTCGAGTCGGTCGTCCGGGGAGAGCTGCAGTCCCTCGAAGAGCACTACCGATTGATCACCCGGGACGGGAGTCGACGGCGCTTCGTGATGCGCGGAGAAACGGTCCGTGATGCCGGGGGAGAGGCAACCCGCCTGGTCTGCCGCAACTCCGACGTCACCGACGATCATGTGACCTTCGAGGAACCACGCACCAATCTGCTCGTCGATCCACTCACCCGTCTGGCCAGCAGAACAGTGCTTCTGGACCGCCTTCGTCACGCCTTCGCCAGAGCAACGAGGATGAAGGACAAACCGTTCGCGGTGCTCTTCTTCGATATCGATCGATTCAAGACCGTCAATGATTCTCTCGGCCATCTCGTCGGCGACAAGCTCCTGATGGCCATCGCCGATCGGGTTCGATCGATCTGCCGGCCGAGTGACACCGTTTGTCGGTTCGGCGGGGATGAGTTCGTCATCGTCGCCGAGGATGTCGAGTCGGTCCGTGATGCGACGAGCATCGCTTCACGTCTGCATGCGGAGTTTCAGGTCCCATTCCAACTCGGGGAATCCGAGGCCTATGCAACCGTCAGCACCGGGATCGCCATGTGGCACCCGGGTTATGAAAAGCCGGAAGACCTCCTGCGCGACGCGGACAACGCGATGTATCGGGCGAAGGACCTCGGCCGGAACCGCTATGCGGTCTTCGATGAAAAGATGCACGCCGAGGTGGTCGCCACCCTCGAGCTCGAAAACGACTTGCGACGGGCCGTCACCCGGAAAGAGTTCCGGCCCTTCTACCAGCCCATCATTTCCCTCGAAAAGGGCAACCTGGTCGGCTTCGAAGTCCTCGCGCGCTGGGACCACCCGACCCGTGGGCTGGTCCTTCCGGGGGAGTTCATCCCGGCCTCCGAGGAAATGGGGATCGCGGTTCAAATCGACCGCATCGTCGCCGATCAGGCATGCCGACAGGTCCGACCGTGGCAGGTCCAGTTCCGTATGGACCCACCCATCACCATCAGCCTCAATATCTCCACGACCCAGTTCCTCCAGCTCGAGTTGGTTTCCCGGATCGACCACACTCTCCGCCAAAACGGTCTCTACGGGAGGGACATCAAACTGGAGGTCACCGAGAGTGTTCTCATGGAAAACACCGAGCACGCAACAGCCATGCTGGACCAGCTTTCGGCCCTCGACATCGGCCTGAGCATCGACGACTTCGGCACCGGGTACTCGTCGCTTTCGTATCTCAAGAGATTCGAGATCGACTCGCTCAAGATCGACTACTCGTTCGTCACCAAGATGCTCGAGGATCAGGATTCCCTGGAGATCGTCCGTACCATCGTCGATCTCGGTCGAAACCTCGGCAAGACCACCATCGCCGAGGGCGTGGAGACCGATGCCCAGCTCGAAGCGCTTCGCGGGATGGGCGTCGACCAGGTGCAGGGCTTCTACATCGCCCGACCGATGCCGGCTGAGCAGGCCACCGAGCTCCTCGATCGCATCCACCTGTCGAGGAACCACCTCCAGACTCTCCTCGTCGATCACCTCGTCGGGGAGCAGGACATCAGCTTCGATCAAGATTGACTCGCGATCGGTGATTTCGTTGAACCCGCTGGGTCGAATTCGGTTCCGCATGTGCTAATGTAATCGACGGCACACAGCAGGAGTCACCTTTCTCGCAACCCGGGTCGCGGACCATCGAAGGGATGCGCATTGCAACGAGCATCGAGCGGCCGGATCTGCACCGCATCGAACCCCACCCTGTTTCGTCAGCAAACTCCAAAATTGAGATCCATTCCGCCCGCCGGAAGCCCACTCGGGTCGCCGACCGGCGTATTCGATTGCGCGGGCCTTTCGCGGGTATCTGAACGTTCAACCAAAGAGGAGGAGGAGGAGATGAGTCATTTTTCTTCGCAACGGCTGTGTCGGACAGGGAAGTTCATTCTCATGGCAGCCATCGTCGGACTTTTCGCCGTCCCCGGCGAGGCCATCGATCTGTCCGGCTCGTCGGGCAAGTACACGCTCAACCTCGACATCACCGTGTCGTACGGTGCTCGGTACCGCGTTCAGGACCGCGACATGGCGATCATCAGTCCCATTCGAGGGCGGCACAGCCTGGTCGGTCAACGGCGACGACGGTGACCTCAACTTCGACACGGGCATCGTCAGCAATACACGCCAAGACCACCGGACTCGACTTCGGATTCAGCTACGATCTCGGTCACAACAGCAGCATCGGCGTTCTTCACCCGCGGCTCCGCCTTCTACGACTTCGCCCTCAGCAGAACTGCTGTGAGCGCACCGAACTCACCGACGAGGCTCTCGACTGGGCCGGCAGCCGAATCGAGCTGCTCGACGCCTACGTCTGGTGGCAGTTCCCCATCGGCGAGATCCGAGTCGGCCAGCAGGTTCTCAACTGGGGCGAGAGCACCTTCATCCAGGGCGGGTTGAGCGCGATCAATCCGGTTGATGTCTCCGCGCTCCGGGTCCCGGGGTCCGAGCTCCGCGAGGCCTTCCGACCCGTCGGAATGGTCTGGGCATCGGTCAACCTCTCTCAGGACATCTCCGTCGAGGGTTTCTACGAGTACAAGTGGGAACCCACCGTCATCGACCCACCGGGAACCTACTTCTCGACCAACGACTTTGCCGGTCCCGGCGGTGAGAGCGTCTTCCTGGCCTTCGCCAGCTTCCCCGACACCGGCCAGCAGCCATTCTTCATGGGAGCGGACCGGGACACCCTGTACCCCTACCCATTCATGAGTGTCCCCCGCGGCGAGACACAGAACGCCAAGGACGGCGGCCAGTACGGGTCTGTCGCTGAAGTGGTTCGTCCCGAGCTGGGGCGGGACCGAGTTCGGCTTCTACTTCATGAACATCCACAGTCGGCTGCCGACCATTAACGGCGTCACCGGCACCCAACAGGCGGCCGGCCAAGGTCTCGCGGCGGCGCCGGGCGCTGCGTTGGCCGTCTATGCGGCCCCGGAGTACCGCCGGGAGTCAGCCCCGCGGTCGACGCGGCGCGCCGCCGACGCGGCCCAGGCGGCGGTGACCTCGATCTACGCCCAGTCGGCCACGTGGTACACCGCCTACCCCGAGGACATGAAGCTCTACGGCATCAGCTGGAACTCCCAGCTCGGCACCTCGGGCATCGCCTTCCAGGGTGAGGTCTCGTACCACCAGGATGCGCCGTACCAGGCCGACGATGTCGAGGTGCTCTTCGCCGCGCTGTCGCCGATCTCGCCCGGCTTGGCATTGACCAACCAGGTCGCTCCCGGCGGTCTCGGATTCGAGGAAGAGGTCATCGGCTACCGCCGTCTCGACTCCTCGCAACTCCAGTTCACCCTGACCAAGGTCTTCTCCAACGTTCTCGGCGCCAATCAGGGTGTCCTCGTCGGCGAGTTCGGCTTCAACAAGGTCTGGGACATGCCGTCCAAGGACGAGCTTCGGTTCGACGGCCCCGGCACCTACACCAGCGGCAACCCGATCCACGAGCTCCCGGGAGGCGCTCACGCGGGCAAACCATACGAGCTGCCGGAGCACTTCGCCGATGACTTCTCCTGGGGCTATCGGCTCGCCGGCCGCCTGGACTACAACAATGCCATCGGCGCCTGGGGCCTGTCCCCTCGATTCGCGTGGGCGCACGATGTCGACGGCGTCACTCCCGGCCCCGGAGGGAGCTTCATCGCGGGCGACATGGCCCTGTACGGTCGGCATCCAGGCCGACTACCAGAACGCCTGGCAGATCGACCTCAGCTACACCACCTATATGGGAGCGAGCCGCTACAACCTCATCAACGACCGCGATTTCATCGGCGGTTTCGTCAAGTACTCGTTCTAGGGGAAGGGAGAGACAACCATGCGCATCAACCCCAAACTCATCCTCGGCCTCACGCTGGTGTTCGCCGTCGGCGCGACGACCGCCGTCTGGGCCGGGCCGCCGGCCGAAGAGATCGCCAAGCTCGGCAACGAACTCACCCCCATGGGAGCCGTCAAGGCCGGCAACTCCGAAGGCACCATCCCCGCCTGGGACGGCGGCCTCACCGAATTCCCGGCCGGATACACAACCCGGAAAGCACTACGTCGATCCATACGCCGGCGATGGCGGCCATGTTCACCATCACCGCGGCCAACATGGAACAAATATGCGGACCATCTCACCGTCGGGCCAGAAAGCGCTGCTCGAGGCCTACCCCGACACCTATGAGATGAACGTCTACCCGACCCACCGCAGCGCCGCCTACCCGCAGCGGATCTACGACAAGACCATCGAGAACGCCAAGACCGCGGAGCTCGGCCCCGGCGGCAACGGCGTCACCGGCGCCATCAACGGCATCCCCTTCCCGATCCCGCAGAACGGCCAAGAGGCGATCTGGAACCATCTCGCTTCGCTACCGCGCGCGACAGCGCCGCCCGCGACATCGGCCAGGCGGCGCCGACCCGCGGTGGCAGTTACACGCTGGTCCAGTTCCACGACGAGTTCTACATGCAGTACAGCATGGAGGGGATGACCGAGGAGAATCTCAACAACCGGATCTTCTTCTTCAAACAGGAAGTCATGGCGCCGGCGCGCCTCGCCGGCGGGATCCTGCTGGTCGGCGAGACCCTCGACCAGGTCAAGGAACACCGCAACGCCTGGCTCTACAACCCGGGCCAGCGGCGGGTGCGCCGCGCGCCGAACGTGGCCTATGACAACCCCGGCACCGCCTCCGACGCCATGCGCACCTCCGATCAGCTCGACATGTACAACGGCGCCATCGACCGCTACGACTGGAAGCTCGTCGGCAAGAAGGAAATCTACGTTCCCTACAACTCCTACAAGCTCCAGGACCCGAGCGTGAAGTTCAAGGACATCCTGACTCCCCTGCACATCAACCAGGATCTCGCGCGTTACGAACTCCACCGGGTCTGGGTGGTGGACGCGACCCTCAAGGAGGGCGCGCGCCATATCTACAAGCGCCGCACCTTCTATCTCGACGAGGACAGCTGGCAGATCGTCGTCGTCGACTGCCTATGACAAACGCGACCAGTTGTGGCGGGTCTCGGAAGGGCACGCCATGACCTACTACAACGTGCCGACCCTCTGGACCTCGCTCGAGGTCCACACCGATCTCCAGGCCGGGCCGCTATCTGGCCGTCGGTATCAATAGCCGAGAACGCCGCCGTATCAGTTCAACATCAAACGCTCGCTCGATGACTACACGCCGGCGGCGCTGCGCCGAGACGGCAAACGCTGAGAATCGACCTGCATATGCGGGCGGGCCGGATCGACGGCCCGCCCGCTTTTTGACCACACCGATCAGGAGAACCAATGATGGACAGCATCCCATCGGGCATCGCCGCCGCCCGCCGGCTCGGGCGTCAGAGATTGAAGTATCGCGCATCCTCACCGTGGGGCGTCGTCGTCGCCTTGCTGGTGGTCGCTTTCACGCCGGGCGCAGGCTTCGTGGCCGCGCAGGACGAGGAGTACGCCGCTGAGGAAAACGAGATCGTGACCTCGGTCATGGCGCCCTTGGCCGCCCAATCGCTCATCCTCGACGCCGCCGCCCTCGACGATCGATTGGTGGCGGTGGGCGAACGCGGTCACATTCTGATCTCAACGGACGGGGGAAAGAGCTGGCAACAGGTCGAAGTCCCGACCCGGGCGATGCTCACCGGCGTCGCCTTCGCCAGCAGCGATGTCGGTGTCGCCGTCGGTCACGACGCAGTGATCCTGAGAACCGAAGACGGCGGCGACAGCTGGGACCTGGTCTTCGAAGCACCCGAGGACGAGGCGCCGCTCTTC
Organism: uncultured Acidobacteriota bacterium; assembly: GCA_963704125.1. GTDB lineage: Bacteria > Acidobacteriota > Thermoanaerobaculia > Thermoanaerobaculales > Sulfomarinibacteraceae > JAHECW01. Next base: position 29,892 of record CAVPHA010000015.1, read on the forward strand.
GATGTCTGGTTCGCCGATGAGGAGAACGGCGTCGCCATCGGCGCCTACGGCAGCCACTATCTGACCAGCGACGGCGGGTTGACGTGGGACTTCGAACCCATCGGCGACCTCGACTGGCACCTCCACGAGATCGCCCGCGCCGACAACGGAAACCTCTATCTCGCAGCCGAAGCCGGGATGGTCTACCGATCGGATGACGGAGGCCTGAGCTGGACCGAACTGCCCTCCCCCTACGAGGGTTCGTACTTCGGAGTGCTCCCCCTGGAAGGCGACACCCTGCTCCTCTACGGCCTCCGCGGCCACCTCTTCCGATCGGAAGACGCCGGTGAGAGCTGGACCGAGATCGAAACCGGAACCGTCGCCATCCTCACCGGCGGCGTCCGGCTTTCGGACGGCACCATCGTCATCGCCGGCCTCGGCGGAACCATCCTGGTTTCGACCGATGGTGGGCTGAGTTTCGGCTATCACCAACAGGCGGGACGGCGCGGTATCTCGACCCTGGTCGAGACTGCCGACGGCTCGCTCCTGCTGGTCGGAGAGTTCGGTGTCCGGATCGCCACCCTGGCCGATCTCACGGCCGCGGCGGACTGAGGAAGGAAGACAACCATGAAAAAGCTGTTGGGAAACCTCGTCTTCGGTCACCGCAAGCTGGTGGTGATCATCTTCCTCGTGCTGACGATTGTCATGGTCTGGCAGGCCTCCCACCTCAAGATCGACGCCGGCTTCGCCAAGCTGCTGCCCCTCAAGCACCCCTACATGGAGACCTATCTCGAATACCGAGACGCCTATGGCGGCGCCAACAAGGTCGTCATCGCCATCGAGGCTCGCGACGGCGACATCTTCACTCCCGAGTTTTTCGAGGTCCTGTCCGACGTCACCGACGACGTCTTTTTCATCCCCGGCGTCGATCGCACCAATGTCATGTCCCTGTTCACCCCGAACGTCCGATTCACCGAGGTCGTCGAGGACGGCATCGCGGGCGGCAACGTCATCCCCGCCGACTTCGAGCCGACCACCGAGGGGCTGGCCAGGGTCCGGGAGAACATCCTCAAGTCCAACTACATGGGACGGCTGGTGGCCAGTGATTTTTCCGCCGCCATCATCGTCGCCGAGCTCCTCGAGGTCAATCCCGACACCGGTGAAAAGCTCGATGTGATCGAAGTGGCCTCTCAGTTCGAGGGCATCCGCGAGAAATACAGCGCCGACCCGGTCGGGTCGGCCTTCGACTACCACATCATCGGCTTTGCCAAGGTCATCGGCGACATCGCCGCCGGGGCCGCCCGGGTGGTGCTCTTCTTCCTCATCGCCTTCGCCATCACCGCGATCTTCGTCTACGTCTACTCACAGAACTTCAAGATGACGTTGATCGTGGTCGGTTGCTCGCTCATGGCGGTGATCTGGCAGCTCGGTCTGCTCACCCTGCTCGGCTTCGGCATCGACCCGATGTCGATTCTGGTGCCGTTTCTGGTCTTCGCCATCGGCGTCAGCCACGGCGTCCAGATGGTCAGCGCCTTCCGCGCCGAGGTCGCCGGGGGCTCGGACAGCCTGACCTCGGCCCGGTCGACCTTCAGCCGGCTGCTGGTCCCGGGCGGCATCGCCCTGCTCTCGGACACCATCGGCTTCATCACCATCATGCTCATCGAGATCCGGATGATCCAGGAGATGGCCATCACCGCCAGCCTCGGCGTCGCGATCATCATCCTCACCGATCTGATCCTGGTTCCGGTGCTGCTCTCCTTCGTCACTCTCGATGAGACCTCCATGGCCAAGATGGACCGGCGGGCCGCGCACCTCGATCCTCTGTGGGTCTCGATCGCACGCGTGGCGACTCCACGGAATGCCACAGTGATCATCGCGGTGGCTGCGGTGCTTTTCGTTGCCGGTGGTTGGAAGGCGACTCAGATCAAGATCGGCGATCTCCACGCCGGGGTTCCGGAACTCCGGGCCACCTCCCGGTACAACATCGACACCGACTTCATCACCAGTAACTTCGCCATCGGCGTGGATGTCATCACGACGATCATCGAGGCATACCCCGAAGCCTGCACCGAGTACGAGACCATGAATCTCATCGACGACTTCGAGTGGACGATTCGCAACGTCGAAGGCGTCCAGTCGGTCTTCGGCATCGCCATGGTCGCCAAGATCATCAACGCCGGTTGGAACGAGGGTTCGCTCAAATGGCGCGAACTCCCGCGCAACCCCTCGACCATGGCCCAGGCGGTGACCTATATCGACACCAGTACGGGTCTGCTCAACGGCGAGTGCAGCGTCATGCCGGTCTACATCTACACCGTCGACCACAAGGCCGAGACCATCGACCGGGTGGTGGCCGCGGTCAAAGCGTTCAACGACCAACACGGCTCAGATGACATCAAGTTCCGTCTCGCCACCGGCAACGTCGGCGTCATGGCGGCGACCAACGAGGCCGTCTCCGAGGCCCAGTTCCCCATCCTCATGTGGGTCTTCGCCGCCATCATCTTCCTCTGTCTGATCACCTTCAGATCCATCAAGGGCACCCTGAGCATCGTGATCCCGCTCGCCCTCGTGTCGATTCTCGCCTATGCACTCATGGCCTACCTCGAGATCGGCCTCAAGACCTCGACCCTGCCGGTGGTCGCCCTCGGCGTCGGCATCGGTGTCGACTACGGCATCTATATCTACAGCCGGTTCAAGAGCTTCCTGGCCGATGGCTTCGATATTCCAACCGCCTATCTCGAGACCCTCAGAATCACGGGGGTAGGAGTGGTCTTCACCGGCATCACCCTGGCCCTGGGCGTCGCCACCTGGATCTTCGCGCCGATCAAGTTCCAGGCCGACATGGGCATTCTCCTGACCTTCATGTTCCTGCTCAACATGGCCGGCGCGATCATCCTCCTGCCGGCGTTGGCGTGCTGGTTCAAACCGAAAGGATGACGACAATTCTCAATTTTGAATTCTCAATTCTTAATTGCGTCACAACATAGAGAAAATACCGGCGGCCTCGGGCCGCCGGTTTTTTCTCGGCTCACGACCACCCCATGGAGGATCTTCGCTCGAGCCGAGAGACAATGAACCGATCAAGCCAGCGAGGTGAAACAATGAACACACTCCGCCGACTCGCCACACGAAATCCTGCCGGACTGCTGAGTCTGGTCCTCACCATCGCAGTGCTCACGGGGTGTACCCCTCCGGTGCAATACGACGTGGTGCTGCGAAACGGCACCATCTACGACGGCAGCGGATCGAGCCCCATCGTGGGCGACCTCGCCATCGACGGCGACGCGATCGTCGCCATCGGCGATCTCGGACGCGCCGAGGGACGAACCGAGATCGATGTCCGGGGCTCGCCGTGGCGCCCGGATTCATCAACATGCTGTCGTGGGCCACCGAGTCGCTCATCGAGGACGGCCACGCGCAGAGCGACATCCGCCAGGGCGTGACCCTCGAGGTCATGGGCGAGGGCAACTCCATGGGCCCGCTCAACGACGCCATGAAGGAGGAGGTGATCCGCCGCCAGGGCGACATCAAGTACGACATCGAGTGGACCACGCTGGACGAGTACCTGCGGTACCTCGAGGAGCGCGGCGTCTCCACGAATGTCGCGTCGTTCATCGGCGCCGCGACCCCACGCGAGTACGTCATCGGCTACGACGATCGGGCCCCGACGCCGGAGGAGCTCGACGAGATGCGGGCCATCGTCCGCACCGCCATGGAGGAGGGCGCGATGGGCGTCGCCTCGGCGCTCATCTATCCGCCGGGGAGCTTTGCCGACACCGACGAACTCGTCGCGCTCGCCGAGGTCGTCGCCGAGTACGACGGGATGTACATCTCGCACCTCCGCGGCGAGGGCGCCCACCTGGTCGAGGCCATCGACGAGCTCATCGACGTCGCTCGCGAAGCCGACGTCCGGGCCGAGATCTACCACTTCAAGGCGTCCGGCCAGACCAACTGGCCGCTCTTCGACGACGCGGTGGCCACGGTCGAACGGGCGCGCGCCGAGGGGCTCGACATCACCGCCGATGTCTACACCTACCCGGCCGGCGCCACCGGCCTCAACGCCAGCATGCCGCCGTGGGTGCAGGAGGGCGGCTTCGAGGCATCGCTTCGAGCGCCTGGCCGATCCCGAGCTCCGCACGCGCATCGCCGCGGAGATGCTCGAGGAGTCCGACGAGTGGGAGAACATGTACCTCGGCGCCGGTTCGCCGGACAACATCCTGCTGGTCGGTTTCAAGAACCCCGAGCTCAAGCCGTACACCGGGAAGAGCCTGGGCGAGGTCGCCGCCGAGCGCGGCACTCCGCCCGAGGAAACGGCCATGGACCTCATCGTCGAGGACGGCTCGCGGATCACCTGCGTCTACTTCAGCCAGTCCGAGGAGGTGCTCGCCAAGGCCGTCGCCCTGCCGTGGGTGAGCTTCTGCTCCGACGAGGGCGCCCCTGCCGCCGAAGGCGTCTTCCTCAAGAAGAACAACCACCCGCGGGCCTACGGCAGCTTCGCCCGGGTGCTTCGCCAAGTACGTCCGCGACGAGCAGGTGATCCCCCTCGAAGAGGCCATCCGCAAGCTCAGCGGCCTGCCCGCCGCCAACCTCAAGCTCGACCGCCGCGGTCTCCTGCGTGAGGGCTACTTCGCCGACGTCGTGGTCTTCGATCCCGCGACACGATCCAGGATCACGCCACGTTCGTCGAGCCCCACCAGTACGCCACCGGCGTGGTTCACGTCTTCGTCAACGGCGAACAGGTCCTCAAGGACGGCGAGCACACCGGGGCGACGCCCGGACGGGTGGTGCGCGGACCGGGGTGGACGGGGTAGATCGTAGCTGGATGCTGGATCACTGGATGCTGGATGCTGGATGCTGGATGCCGGAAGGTTGATCTCAGCAGACGGTAATCGTGAGTTGTGACCCGTGAATTGAGGGCGAGTTGAGCCTGAAAACTGCTGCTTCTCCGGGATGTCGCAGCGCCGGACTCAATGGGCGCCTACACGGAACTCCTCGCCCCTCCCGAAAACTGAGGTGTTACTTGAGCCTCTTGCAGAATTCCCGTTTCTCGGAGGATCGTCGTCAGTGGTCTTCTCGCCGGCGGGGGCGCCGGCGCCACAAAGGGCCGATGTTCATTGTGGGGCCGGCGCCCTCGCCGGCCTGGGGCCGCAGCGGAGGGGTCCCCAGTTCCGTCAACACTCCGAGTTTTGCAACAGGCTCACTTAACAACTCCGGCTCACGACTTCCTCGGTAGCCGGTTTCCCGCGAGTTGAGGTGTCACCACCGTCGCCGTCAGTCATTTTCCTCGCTTGGCCTCGACCAGCCTCAGCATCCAGCCGACGATGGTGCTTCGCTCCGAACGGCCGAGCTTCTCCATGACCCGGTCGCCCGTGCTGACAAAGTCCTTGAGGCGAGCCAGTTGGTCGCCGAACGACCTGGCTTCTGGGCCATCCAAGTGACCGGATGCCTCGAGACAGCGATGAAGGACATCAAGTACCGGCTCGACCTCCTTGCGCTTGCGCTCGCGCATGATTGCGACGAATACCTTCCATGGGTCTTTTTCTCCGACAAAGCTCTCCCTGCGCTCACCCTTTCGGATGGCGCTCGTGACGATGCCCATGGCAACGAGCTGCTTCGAGCGCTCCATGTGCGCCCCCTCGGCTGATGGAGAGCGCATCCATGATCTCGTCCGTGGTCAGGGGGTCGTTGCTGACCATCAGCAGGGCGTGGATTCTCGCAACGAGCGGGTCATTCCCCAAGCGGGACCAAGGGCCCCCCACTCTGCGATGAATTCGTCCTTGAAATCCTGCAGCGTCTCCATCCCGTCGAGTCTAACCGCCGATCCTGAGAATATTTCAAAATATTCTGAAAAATCGTTGCATTCTATAATTTTTCAATATATATTGAAAATTATGAATAGCACTCAAGCCACCACGACGGGTAAAACCCAGGCCGTTACCGGAGCCTTCGGATACTCTGGAAGCCACATCGCTAAGGCACTTCTTGCGAGAGGTCATGACGTCGTCACCCTGACGTCATCGCCGCCGGGTGGTTCTGAACTCTCATCAAGGGTCGGGGTGTTCCCCCTCGACTTCAGTCGCCCCGGCCACCTCGTGGAAGCGCTCGAAGGCGTCTCGGTTCTCTACAACACCTACTGGGTCAGGTTCAATCATCGGCGATTCGATCACGATCGCGCCGTGGAGAACAGTAGGACGCTCTTCGAGGCCGCTCGGTCGGCCGGCGTCGAGCGGGTGGTGCACGTCAGCATCACCAATCCGTCGCTCGATTCACCGCTCTCCTACTTCCGAGGAAAAGCGCTGGTTGAGGAGGCGCTGCAGACGAGCGGTCTTTCGTATGCCATTCTCAGGCCAGCCGTACTCTTTGGTGGAGGAGACATTCTCATCAACAACATCGCGTGGGCGTTGCGCCACCTTCCCGTTTTCGGAGTTTTCGGTGACGGTTCCTACCGTCTTCGACCGATTCACGTCGATGATCTCGCGGCGGCCGCGGTGCGGTTCGGGAAAGAACGAAACAACGTGGTGGTCGACGCGGTAGGTCCGGAAGCATTTTCCTATCGTGAGCTTGTCGAATCGATAGCGGACATCGTCGGAGTACGAAAACCGATCATCGGAGTGCCGAACCGGGTCGGCTGGATTGCAGGCAAGGCCCTGGGGCTTTTCCATGGCGACGTCACGATCACAATGGATGAGATTCGAGGACTGACCGCGGGGCTGCTCGATGTTGATTCCGACTCGATCGGGCGTACTGGGTTGACTGACTGGCTGCGTTCCAACCGGAAAACGATCGGGTTGCACTACGCGAGCGAGATGGCACGAAGATCAACTGGATGACGCTTCGATCGGACGAAAAAATGAAACCCAGGGGAACGGTGGTTCGATTGGAAGCCTTCGGTCCGAAATTAATGAGCCGCTCCCAAGCAAAGCGGATTGTCCGCAATCTCGAGGAATCCCAAGACGTCGTCCTCGACTTCAAGGGGGTCGATCTCGTCGGTCAGGGTTTCGCTGATGAGGTGTTTCGGGTTTGGGCGCATGCCCATCCCGATAGGAATCTGATCCCCATCGAGATGAAAGGGCCGGTGGAGTTCATGGTGGAACGGGCGATCCGACGGGCCGAGGAGGACTGAAAGGGCGCGGATTTGGCTGCGGTCCCGGTTCCGGATTCCCTCGACTCCGGCCTTCTGGTCCGCCTCCGGCGGCCCAGCGTCGCACCATCGGCGTGGTCGCTCCGAGGGATGATTGGAAAAGCTGCGACCACGCCGATGGCACGCCGGCGGCCTACTTCCACGCCGGGAGAGATGCTTTCATCGTGCCTCCCGGGGGAGCCCGCGCGTATGACATATGTGCCGGCCACGTCGTTGCGCTCACCGAGGAAGTCGCCGGGGGAGCCCGGTAGCGACAATGTGCGAAACGCCCGCGTCCCGGAGCATCGTTCCGGCACATTGTCAAACCCCGGGCACGAGCTCGCCGCGTGCACACGCGGCATCGGGACGGGCATGGGGAGAGAATCGGTATACTTTCCGTTCGGAGGAGATTCATGGCCACACCGCACATCAACGCCGAACCCGGCGACTTCGCGCCCACGGTCCTCATGCCCGGCGATCCCCTGCGGGCGAAATACATCGCCGAAACCTATCTCGAGGATGCCCGGCTGGTCTGCAATGTCCGCAACGTTTTCGGTTTTACCGGAAGCTATCGCGGTGACGAACTCTCGGTCATGGCGCACGGGATGGGGATCCCCTCGGCCTCGATCTACTTCTCCGAGCTCATGGAGCACTTCGGCGTCAAACGCATCATGCGGGTCGGAAGCTGCGGCACCTCGCACCCGGACGTCAAGCTCCGCGACATCGTCATCGCCATGGGCGCCTCGACCGACTCGGGGATCAACCGGATGCGATTCATGGGCCACGATCTCGCCGCCATCGCGAGCTTCAACCTCGTCCGCCACGCCGTGGACATCGCCGAAGCGCGGGATCTCCCCTACCACGTCGGCAACATCTTCTCCGCCGATCTCTTCTACACGCCGCAACCCGAGATCTTCGATCTCATGGCCAAGTACCAGATTCTCGGAGTCGAGATGGAGTCGGCCGGTCTCTATCCCCTCGCCGCCGAGCACGGCGTCGAGGCACTCGCTGTATGCACCGTCAGCGACAACATCCGCACCCATGAGGCGATGTCTTCAAAAGACCGGCAGACGAGCTTCAACCAGATGATCGAGCTCGCCCTCGAGACCGCGGTCGCCGCGAGTGGAAAGTGAACCGTAAGGGTGCAAAGAACGCCAAGCGTCGGTGAAATCAGAGCTTGCTGTGGGATCCGTCGCAACGCGGCTTATCGCCGGTCTTTTTGCACATGCAGATCGCGAGGGTGGATTTGGCCGCCACTTCCAGGGTCACCGGTTTGATCCCGCTCCCCTCGTGCGACCGGTCGCACCAAGGCTGGTTCGCTGAGCGTCCGCAAGCACACCAGAAGTAGACACCTCTCTCGAGTTGGAGCACAACCGGCGCCGTGCCCGCGATCTTGGGTTCCGACATGAATACCTCGATCCTTTGGAAACTCGCTCCAACCAAGATAGCAGGGTCGCCGCCAGGGTCCCGGAAATGAACCGCAAGGACGCGAGGAACGCAAGGCGTCGCAAACGCTTCATATGGGGCACGGATCGGGCTCGCTCCCAATGACAAAGACCCACGTCACCCTGAGCGCAGCGACCTCCTAGGTCGCGTAGTCGGAGCTCCCCTGAGGGTTGGAAGACCGCTCCTGTTGGCTCGTCCCACCGACCCTCGGGAGATTCTTCGACTCCCTCGCGGACTCGCTCGCTCAGAATCACAGGTTTTTCGGCAGCTCCCGTCATTCCAAAGGTGGGCGACGCCAGGCGGCGTGGCGGTGCTCAGAATGACGGGCATCTTTCGGCCGCCGTCATCCCACAGGCAGGCGCCGCCCTGGAGCGTGGCGGTGTTCGGGTCGACGACGATTCTCAGCGACTCCGCCGGCCGGGTCGGTTGCGATGCTTTGCGATGTCTTTGCGCCTTTGCGTCTTTGCTTTTCAACCCTGCGATGGAGCGATGCCTCTGCGCCTCTGCGTTAAGACTCTCGCCTATCCACCGATGAGCGCCCTGACCTGTTCAGGCGCCTTCGCCAACGCCTCGTCGAGCTTGTCGACATCGGGACCGCCGGCCTGGGCGAGATTGGGTTTGCCGCCGCCTCGGCCGCCGACCACGGTGGCGAGCTCGCGGACGAGATCCCCGGCCTTGATCCGACCGGTGATGTCATCGGTGACGGCGGCGAGCAGGGTCGCCTTGCCATCCGACTCCATCCCCAGGACCACCACCCCCGACCCCAACTTCTGGCGCATGGTGTCGGCCAGATTGCGGAGCTCTCCGGGGCTCATTTCCGGCGCCCGGCGGGCAAGCACCATCACGCCTTCGACCTCTTCGCGGATCTCCTCGACCCCGACATCACCCGAGGCGAGCTTGTGCTTGAGGGTCTTGACCTCGCGCTCGAGCTCGGAGAGCTGGCGATCGCGCTTGTCGAGGAGCTCGGGCAGCTGTTCGAAAGAGGTCTGGTAGCGACCCGCAAGTTCGTGCGCGAGCCGGGTGCGGTCCTGGACCAGCTCCACCGCGCCGCGGCCGGTCACAGCTTCGATGCGCCGCACCCCGGCGGCGACGCCGCGTTCGCCGGTGATGGTGCACAGACCGATGTCGCCGGTGCGATCGACGTGGCAGCCGCCGCAGAGCTCGCGCGAGAACTCACCATCGCCGACGGTGACGACCCGGACGTTCTCGCCGTACTTCTCACCGAAGAGCGCCATGGCGCCGAGGGCCTTCGCAGCGTCGATTGGCATGACGGTTTTGTCGAGGGGCCGGTTGCGGACGATCTCGGCGTTGACCAGCCGCTCGATCTCCTGGAGCTCGGCAAAGCTCACCGGCCCGTCCCACGAGAAGTCGAAGCGCAGCCGGTCGGGCTCGACCAACGAGCCGGCCTGCTGGGCGGCGTCGCCGAGCACGCGGTGAAGAGCGGCGTGGAGCAGGTGGGTGGCGGTGTGGTTGCGTTGGGTGTCGACCCGCGGGCCCTCGGAAACCGTGGCGATGACGGCGGCGCCCTTGACCAGCGCTCCCTCGATGACCTCGATGCGGTGGACGATGAGACCGTCGATGGGTTTTTGGGTGTCGAAAACGCGGGCGTGACCACCCTCCCAGGTGATCTCGCCGCTGTCCCCGACCTGACCGCCCGACTCGCCGAAAAACGGAGTCGTTTCGAGGACGACCTCACCCGACTCGCCGGGTTCGAGCTGATCCTCGAGCCCGTCCTCGCCGATGAGAGCGATGACCTCGGTGTCGAGGGTGAGCCTTTCATAGCCGTCAAACTCCGATTTGACCCCCTTGTCGGCGAGATCCTCGTACTCTTCACGGTACCGGGCGGCGAGATCGCCCTTCCACGACGCCTGACCGCGCTCGCGTTCCACCCTCAGCTCTTCCCGGAAACCCTCGTGATCGAGGGTGAGGCCTTCTTCCTGGGCAAACTCCTCAACCAGCTCGACTGGAATGCCGTGGGTCTGATAAAGATCAAAAACCACTCGCCCGGGAACCACCGTCTCGCCCGAGCGCTTGATCCGCTCGAGCTCGCGGCCGGCGATGTCGGTGCCGGCGTTGAGGGTGCGGGCGAAACGCCGCTCCTCCTGCTCGAGCTGGGTGGCGACAATTTCGTGGCGCTCGATGAGCTCGGGGTACTGCTCGCCCATAATTTCATCGACTACGGGCAACAAGGTGTAGAGGAACGCGCCGTCGAGACCGAGCTTGCGGCCGTAGCGCAGCGCGCGCCGGATGATCCGGCGCAGCACATAGCCGCGGCCCTCGTTGGAGGGCACGACGCCGTCGGTGAGCAGGAACGCCGCGGCGCGGATGTGGTCCGCGATCACCCGGTATGCGGGAGCGAGTTCGCTCGCCGGGTCGTAGGGCCGCTCGACGAGTTTGCCGATGGCGTCGATGATGGGTACGAAGAGATCGGTGTCGTAGTTGGTTTCGACCCCCTGCATGACGGTGGCGATGCGTTCGAGTCCGGCGCCGGTGTCGATGGAGGGGCGGGGCAGCGGTTCGAGCTTACCCGTCGGATCGCGATCGAACTGCATGAAGACGAGGTTCCAGATCTCGATGATGTCGTCGCCCTCGCCGTTGACGAGCTCGGCGCGGCCCGGCGCGAAGGGGTCGGGGCCGCGATCGAAGTGGATCTCGGAACAGGGACCGCAGGGACCGGTCTCGCCCATGGCCCAGTAGTTGTCCTTCTCGCCGAAGCGCAGGATGCGTTCCGGAGCGGCGCCGATCTCCTCCCAGAGCGCCGCGGCCTCGTCGTCATCGGTGTAGACGGTGAACCACAGCCGATCGACGGGCATGTCATAGACATCGACCAACAGGTCCCAGGCGAACCGGATGGCGTCCCGCTTGAAATAGTCGCCGAAGGAAAAATTGCCGAGCATCTCGAAAAAGGTGTGGTGGCGCGCGGTGTAGCCCACATTCTCGAGGTCGTTGTGCTTGCCGCCGGCGCGGACGCACTTCTGCGATGAGGTGGCGCGGTTGTACGGTCGCTTCTCGCGGCCGATGAAGGTGTCCTTGAACTGGTTCATCCCGGCGTTGGCGAAGAGCAGGGTGGTGTCGCCGGCCGGCAACAACGAAGATGACGGCACGACCTGGTGGCCGTGCCCGGCAAAGAAGTCAAGAAAGGCGGCCCGGATCTCCGAGCTGGTCATCGATTTCATGGTCTGAACTCTCCCTCTCGGTCGCGAGCCGGGTCACTGCGCGATAAGCGATATCGGCTGTAAACCCGCAGGCGATGAGGGAGCTTACCAGACGTGCCCGGCGCTCGGGAAGCCGCCACCACCCCGGTTTCGCCCGCACCTCGACCTTGCGAACGGCGGTTTCAAGGGCGCGACCGTGGAGCTCTTCTCCCAAAATGGACACCCGCTCGGCGAGATCGCCGTCGACCCCTCGACGGCGAAGCTCGAGCACCAGCCTGCGCGGGCCCCACCCGCGATCGACCGAACGAAATTCGACAAAACGCTCCGCAAGCGCTTCATCGTCGAGCAGCCCGATCTCCGCCAGCCGCTCCAGGGCACGTTCGATATCGTCACTCTCGAAGCCCTTGCGGCGTAGCTTCTCAACCAGTTCGGCGCGGAAGTGATCGCGCCGGGCAAGCAGCTTGAGAGCTTTGTCGAAAGCGGGATTTTTCAATTCTTAATTCTAAACTCTTAATTCTTAATTACCATCGCAAGACCCCCGGTTGTGCCTGCGATGAAATTAAAAATTCATAATTAAAAATTCATAATTCGAGTTTGGAGCCTATTCGGAGGCTCCAAACTCGAAGGGCGAGTCTTCGGCAAAAGCGTCCATGGTCGAATCGGTGCCGAGCTCGAGAACACCCTCCATCTCCTCGCGCGACATATCCGAAGTCGATTGGATGCCCTGGATCTTGAGCTTGAACTCATCGGGATTGGTCGCCCGGCGAAGTGCCTCTTCGAGGGTAATGAGACCGTTTTTGTAGAGCAGATAGAGCGACTGATCGAAGGTCTGCATCCCGTACTGGCTGGTTCCCTGGGTGATGGCGTCGCGGATGAGCTTGGTCTTTTCCTTGTTCTCGATGCACTCACGAATGTAGGAGGTCGCGATGAGAATCTCCACCGCCGGGACCCGGCCCAGACCATCGGCCCGGGGTAGAAGTCGCATGGAGACGATCGCCTTGATCACCGCGGCGAGCTGGATGCGGATCTGCTTCTGCTGATGCGGCGGAAAGACCGAGATGATGCGGTTGACGGTCTCGGTCGCGTCGAGGGTGTGCAGGGTCGAAAGCACCAGGTGACCGGTCTCGGCCGCGAGCAGGGCGGTCTCGATGGTCTCGTAGTCACGCATCTCACCGACCAGGATGACATCGGGATCCTGGCGGAGCGCCGATCGCAGCGCAACGGAGAACTGTTTGGTGTCGACGTCGACCTCGCGCTGATTGATGATCGACTTCTTGTCGCGGTGGAGGAACTCGATGGGGTCTTCGATTGTCATCACGTGCTCGATGCGGCGGGTGTTGATGTAGTCGATCATCGAGGCCAGGGAGGTCGATTTACCCGAGCCGGTGGTTCCGGTGACCAGGACCAATCCCCGTTGCTCCTCGCAGATCTTTTCCAGCACCGGCGGCAGCATGAGTTCCTTGAAGGTCTGAATCCGCGACGGAATGAGACGCAGGACGATCCCGACCGAACCACGCTGTTGGAAGATGTTGCAACGGAAACGACCCAACCCCGGCACCGAGTAGGCGATATCGGTCTCGAACTGGTGCTTGAATCGTTCCTTCTGGCGGGACGACATCATGGAGAACGCCATGGCGATGGTGTCCTCCTGCATGAGTCGTTTGAATTCGGTCATCACCTGAAGGCGGCCGTCCATCCTGAGAACGGGATGCGCCCCGACCTTGAGGTGGACATCCGAAGCCTTGCGCTCCACAGCGACCTTGAGGATGTCATTGATGTGCATCGACGAACCTCCGTTGGCGAACCTGATCACGTCAAGTGTACATCGGGATGCGGGTGGGGTGGAGTGGTTTGCCGCGCTGCGCGGAGGTATTAGGTATTAGGTGTTAGGTATTAGGTCATCGCAGTGGTGGTTGCCGGCGGCGCTTCCCCTTTGGATAAATGGTATTGGATGCCTGATTGATTCGCTGCCGGAAGGCGGCTGATTTGCAGCGCTGACGCCCCGTCGGCGTCGAGGACGACGAAGGTGGCTATGACGCCCACGAGACGTGCGCGCTACAACAAGCGATGCGGAGCCATCCACGAAGTCCTCCATCCCAGAAACCGGATACAAATGCGATGGAGCTAATACCTAATACCTGATACCTCCGTAGCCCCAGCTACAATCCCCCTTGTGCCGAGTCTTGCCCTGATCCTGGTTGCGATCTACGCCATCGGCCTTCTGGCGCTGGCGCGGGGGAAGCCGTCCGCGGGCGGGATGGACTATCTCCTCGCCGGACGCAAGCTGACGCTCCCCGCCTTTGTCGCCACCCTGGTCACCACCTGGTACGGCGGCATCCTCGGGGTCGGCGAGTACGCCTGGCGCTTCGGGATCTCGACCTGGGTCGTCTTCGGCCTCCCCTATTACGCGGCCGCCCTGCTCTTCGCCTTCTGGCTCGCGCCGCGGCTGCGCCGAAGCGGCGCCGCGTCGATCCCCGATCTCCTGCTCGGCGCCTACGGCCGGGGCGCCCGGCTCACCGGCGCCGCGGCCATCTTCGGTCTTACCCTGCCGGTCGCCTATCTGCTCATGCTGGCGACCCTTCTCACCCAGCTCACCGGATGGCCGCCGCTGGTCGCGGTGGCGGTGGGGGCGGCCTTCTCGGCCGCTCTATGTCGGGATCTCGGGCTTCCGATCGGTGGTCCGGACCGACATCCTCCAGTTCGGACTCATGTACGCGGGGTTCTTCATCCTGCTCCCCGCCGCGCTGGCCCACACCGGCGGTCTTGCCGGTCTCTGGTCGACGCTCCCGGCGGAGCACCGGAGCTGGGACGGCGGTCTCGGTTGGCAGACGGTCCTGGTCTGGTATCTCATCGCGCTCCAGACCATGGTCGAGCCCAGCTTCTATCAACGGGTCTTCGCCGCCCGGACCCCCGCCGTCGCCCGTTCCGGCGTCGTGGTTTCGGTGGCGTTGTGGGCGCTCTTCGATTTCTTCTCCATCAGCTGTGGTCTTGCGGCCCGAGTGCTGCTGCCCCATCTCGACGACCCCCTCACCGCGTACCCCGCGCTCGCCGCAGATGGTGCTGCCGGCCTGGCTCGCTGCCTTTTTCACCCTGGCGCTCTTCGCCACCGTGATGTCGACCCTCGATTCTTATCTCTTTCTCTCCGCCGCCACCGTCGGCCACGATCTGACGAAGACTCCTCCATCACCCGGACAGGAGCGCCGGCGCATCCGTGCCGGTCTCTTCCTGTCCGCCATCCTCGCCTCGATCGGCGCCCTGCGTCTTCGACTCGGCGGTGACGGTCTGGCACCATGTCGGTTCGGTGGTGACCTCGGCGCTGCTGCTGCCCGTGGTCGGCGTCCACCTCCCCCAGCGCTGGCGGTTCAGTCCCATGGCGGCGACGACCGCCATGATCAGTGCGGCCGCGGTCGCGCTCGGCTGGATTCTCGCCGCCGGCGACGCAGGCTACCCCTTGGGAGTCGAACCCATGTTCCCCGCGCTCGGGTTGTCGGCGCTGGTTTGGGTCGTGGACAGGTCCAACGCAGAGACGCAGTGGCGCAGAGGCGCAGAGCCATCGCAGGGATGAACCGCAAGGACGCAAGGGGCGCAAGGACATCACATCATTCAATCATCACAACGTCTCAACCACGAAGACGCGAAGGAATCGCACGCGAAGACATCGCAGACGTCGCAAATAGGACGCGGATGATCACGGATTCCGCGTTCATCCGCGTCCCATTGCGATGGACCTCTGCGCCTCTGCGTTGAACTGCGATGGTTGCGATGTCCTTGCGTCCCTTGCGACCTTGCGGTTCAATCTGATCCCGAAGCGGGCGTACAATTCTCCCAGGAGGATCCCATGCTCCCAATTCTCGACAACGACGGGATGCGCGAGGCGGATCGCCACACCATCGAAGACCTCGGCGTCCCCGGCATGGTGCTCATGGAGAACGCCGCCACCGGCGTCGTCGATGCCATCAGGGAGGTCTTCCCGGACGCCCGCCGGATCCTCATCCTCTGCGGTCCGGGCAACAACGGCGGCGACGGCTTCGCAGCCGCCCGCCACCTGCACAACGGCGGCCTCGATGTCCAGCTCTGCCTGGTCGGCGATCCCGCCAGACTCAGCCCCGACGCCGCCGCCAACCACCGTCTGGCGGAGGCCTTCGGCGTACCGACTGGCGGTGGTCGCGGACGATGATCTCTCACTCGTCGAGGCCATCCTCGACGACTGGCCCACCGATCTCGTGGTCGATGCCATCCTCGGCACAGGGAGCGATCGTCCGTTGACGGGACGCTACGCCGAGCTGGTGAACATCGTCGCCGCCTCCGGTCTCCCGGTGGTCGCCGTCGATGTTCCCACCGGGCTCAGCGGAAGCTCGTCGGAGATCCCGGGCGCGCATCTCCCGGCCGATCTCACGGTGACCTTCGGCGCGCTCAAGATCTGCCACGCCCTGCCACCGGCCTGCATCAGCTGCGGCGAGGTCGCGGTGGTCGACATCGGCATCCCGCCACAGGCGATCGAGCAGGGTTGCTCGCTGCGGATGACCGAGGCGGAGGACATCGCGCTCATGCTCCCAGACCGTCGTCCCGACGGGCACAAGGGGCGGTTCGGCCACCTCCTCATCGTCGCCGGCGCCAGCGGTCGCGGCGGTGCGGTCGCGATGGCCGCCAAATCGGCCGTCGTCATCGGCTCCGGGCTGGTCACCATGGCGGTTCCCGAACCCGTGGTCCCGGTCGTCGACGCCGCCTGTCTCGAGGCCATGACCCTCGGCCTTCCCGCCGACAAGAGAGGAGCCTTCGCCGGCGAAAAGGGGTTGGAGGACATCGTCGCGAGAGCGACGGCCATCGCAGCCGGACCGGGGATGGGGACCGGCGCGGGGGCGAAGAAGACCCTCGACTGGCTCCTGAAAAAGTGGGACGGACCGCTGCTTCTCGACGCCGACGCCATCAATCTTCTCGCCGGTTCGCCCAAGCGGTTGGCGGGTCGCAAGATCCCCGCGGTGCTCACCCCTCATCCCGGTGAACTCGCCAGGCTGCTCGGCGTGTCCACCGAGGCCGTTCTCGCCGACCGGCTCGACGCCGCGCGCTAGGCGGCGCGGCGATCCGGCGCCGTCGTCGTCGCCAAGGGCTACGGCACCATCATCGCCGAACCGGAGGGTCAGACATGGGTCAATCCCGACCGGTGACGTCGGTCTCGCCTCCGGGGGCTCCGGCGATGTCCTCACCGGCGCCATCGGCGGGCTGCTCGCCCAGGGAGTCGATCCGCTGCGGGCCGCGCTCGTCGGCTGCTGGCTGCACGGCCGGGCCGGCGAGATCGGCGGCGAGATCTACCCCGCCGCCGTGCCTGCGAGCGAGCTTCCCGCCCTGCTCGCCGATGCCTGGAACGACCTGGAGGAACCGCGAGACGAATGAACCTGCTGCAAACCTCGACCATCGCCGAGACCTTCGCGAGCCCGTCGGCCGACGCCACCGAAGCGGTCGGCGCAGCGCTCGCCGAGCTGCCTTCAGCCCGGTGATGTGGTGCTCCTCGAGGGTGATCTCGCGGCCGGCAAGACGACCCTGGTGCGCGGCGCTGGTCCGCGCCCTCGGCGGCGACGCGACCGATGTCTCGTCACCCACGTTCGTGCTGCTGCAGAGCTACCACTGCAACCGCGGGTTCGTCGCGACCCTCCACCACGTGGATCTCTACCGTCTCGGCGAGAAGATCTCGGATCTCCGCGAGATCGGCATCGAGGAGGTGCTCTCGGATCCTGCCGCCGTGGTCGCGGTGGAGTGGCCGAAGGATGTGCTCGCGACCTGGATCCCCGCCGACGCGAGGGTCTGGCGGGTCGATCATCACCACCGGCGACGACGACGCGAGGCGCATCGAGGTCGTGGCGCCCGGGTAGCGGACATCAGAACCGCAAAGACGCGAAGACGCCAAGACATCGCACACGAAGCCATCGCAAACGTCGCAAATAGGACGCGGATGAACGCGGATTCCGCGGATCAACACGGATCGGGTCCAGTGCCGACGTCGGCGCCTTCATTCTGATGGTCGTCAACCGGCCGGACGGTTGCCCTCGTCCAAGGGCCGAGGACCCAAGGCTCTGAGATTCGTCGGTATCGATCCTCTCCGAATCGATGACCAATCGTTTCTCAAGAATAGATAGATTGGGAGTGGATCCCAGGCGGAGCCGGCGCGCCGTAGGCGTGGCGGCCTGTGTATCGGGTGGGTGTGACGAACGCTGGCGTTCGGCGCGCCCACCCGATTCACAGGTGGTGGCGGTCCGACCGCCACCGACTCCGCCGCCTTCTTCGGCTGCGATGATCCGTGGAATCCGCGTTCATCCGCGTCCCATTGCGATGGTGCGATGCCTCTGCGTCTCTGCGTCTCTGCGTTGAAATGCGATGCTTTGCGCCCTTTGCGCCTTTGCGGTGAATCACCCGATCAGGTCACGAGGATCCCGCCATCCACGGGGATGATGGCTCCGGTCATCCAGGAGGAGGCGTCCGACAACAGGTAGAGCACCATGGAGGAAATATCCCGCGGCTGGCCGATCCGGCCGAGGGGGTGCATGGCGCCCATGCCGACGACATCGTCACGGCTCATCCCGCGTCCGTCGTGGATCGGGGTGTCGACGACCGCCGGCATGATGGCGTTGACCCGCACCGTCGGCGCCCACTCGAGGGCGAGACACCGTGTCATGTGGTTGAGCGCGGCCTTGGATGCGTTGTACGCGATCATCCCCGGGATCACCCGGTCGGCCAGGGATGACGAGATGTTGACCACCGCCGGGGACTTGCCCTTCTTGAGCAGAGGCCCGAGGGCTCGGCTGAGGAGGTAGGGTCCGCGTACATTGACCGCGAAGACCCGGTCCCAGGTTTCGGGTTCGGTGTCGTCGAGGGTGGCCATCGGGGCGATCCCGGCGTTGTTGACCAGACCGTCGGCGGCGCCCCAGCGATCCTCGACCGCCCGCACCAGCGCCTCGACCTGATCGACGTCGGCAACATCGCAGGCGAAGGACCAGGCGCGATCGCCGAGCCCGCCCACCACCTCGGCAAGCACCTCGGTGCGGCGCGCCACCAAACAGACTTCGGCGCCCGCCTCGTGCAGCAGATGGGCCGCATCGAGACCGATCCCGCTCGACGCTCCGGTAACGATCACCCGTTGATTTCGTACTTCCAGCATGGTTCCTCCGTTGGCGCTCGATTTTGCGGCTGCTCAGGGCTCGCTCGGAGCTTGCGGGTCTAGAATGGGTTCGATGACCAGTCCCGTGTCTTTCGTCGCACCGAGCCATCGACGCCTCGTACAACCACCCGGTTTCGCCGGCATTCCCATCGCCACCGGACGTAACCCGCGATGAGCGGCGCCTGGGTCCTCGTCGCCCTCCTCGGTCCGCCGTTGGCGGCGCTCATCGCCGGTTTGACCCTGAGCGCGCGCCCGGTTCACCCGTTGGTCGTGATCGGGCTCAATGCGGTTTCGCCGGGCGCGGGGTTGGCGGCGGCGGGCAGACCGACCGTCGAATCGGCGTTCTGCGTCCTCATGGCACAGGCGAGCCTCGTCATCGCCGGCGCGATGGGGTCGCTGGGTTACTCGGTCCCGTTCATGATCGTCGGCGCCGTGTGGGCCTCGCTCTACACCCCGTTCAACCCGGCGGTGGTGGCCGACAAGGCTCTCGACCTCCCCGGGCGGGCGCTGGAGTCGCTGCCAACCACCTCGGCGAAAGCGGCGCCCCGAACACCCGCGATCTCCGGTTCCGCCATCGCATCCGAAGGAGACGAGTCCGCGACCGGCTACGCCGTCGAGGTAAAGTGCACCGAGTGCGGCGCCGATGTCTCGGTGCCGGTGCTCCAGCGCATGGCCCACTGCGGTTTCTGCGGCAGCGACCACCTGGTGGTTGGCCACGATCAGACCTTGTATTTGAGCCTCCCCGAAAAGACCCCGACAGAGGCAGATCTCAAGGAGGCGCTCCTCGACCATTACCGATACCAGCACTACCTCAAACTCTTCCAGGCGTCGGTTCCCATGTTCCAGGTCGGCGCCACCGAGGCGACCGCGTCCGGCGCCCTGATCAGCCGACCGGAGGCCGAAGCCGCCGCCGCAGCGGCCGAGGCCATGGTCGCGAAAAAGGCGGACGCCTACCGCGCAAAACTCGCCCGCCAGCTCCAGATCGGCCGAACCGAGCGCTTTCTGTCTCCCTATCGCCACGGGATGGGAACCCTCTACCAGGCCGGCTTCGGCCGCCGCAAGGAGGACCAGGAGAAGACCCTCGGCTTCAAGATCGCCACCATCGAGGCCTCGGCCGCCGCGTCCTCGGCCGTCAAACTGCCCGAGATGGGCAAGCTCACCTACCTCCGGGCGCTGCACCCGGCCGCCGAGCGCCCGGCCGACGAGCTCAGTCTGGCCCTCGACCTCGACGAAGAAGTGTTACGAGGCGCGTTCGGCCATCTCGACCGCAAACAACTCGACCGCTCCATCAACACCATCCGACTCGGGTCGCGGTTCATCCGCGAGGTCAGCGCCGTCGTCTGGCGGCCGTGGTGGATCGTCGAGGTCTCCGCGCCAAAGATCCACGAACGGATCCTGGTCGACAGCGCCTCGGGATCGGTGATCGGCGCGGCCCCCACCTTCGACCGCGGCGCGCTGCTCACCGAGTTACCCGAGGCCGCCCGCGATGCCGGCAGCGGGCTCCACTTCATCCCCATGGAGTGCCCCACCTGCGGCCACGAATTCGGTTTCGACAGCGACGCTGTGCTCCATTTTTGTAGAAACTGCCACCGAGTCTGCCGGGTTTCTGGCCGGCGCAAGGAAATTGTCGAATATTCCCGCACCGATAGCATTGACGATGGCTTCGATCTCGTGCCCTTCTGGCTCTTCCCGCTCAGGATCCGGACTGCCGGCGGTGAACTCATCACCGATCTCGCCCACCTCAAGGACGGGATCGACGGCACCATGGACCAGATCGGCGACGACGCCCCCATGCGGCAGCACGGGCTCTACGTGCCCGCCATCCGCTGCATCAACTCGCGGCTCATGGGCGAAGCCTTCAACCGGCTCTTCGACCACACCATCCGCGAGCGGTTCCGTACCAACCACGAACGCTACCCTCTCGACCTCAAACCCCGGCCGTGGTCGATCCATCTCGACGAAGCCGAGGCGCGCAATCTCGCGCCGCTCTATCTCGCCAACGCCTTCGGCCGCCGCGACCTCGCCCGGGTCAACGTCGACCAGGTGGCGAGCTGGCTCTTCGACGCCGAACAGGAAACCGAGGGCCGACTCGTCTACCTGCCCATCCCCAGGGTCGTGACCAATCCCTTCCGGCAGTACATCGGGCGATTCCAGGGGCGGGCGTTGGGAAAGGGCGACGAAGGGGGCTTGAGGGCTTGAGTCCGCGTCCGGGTCCGCCAGCGGTACCGATGACCTTCTGGGCTTGAACCACCGAGTTTGAAACACAAAGGACACAAAGAGCCACGAAGGTGCCACCAAGCATCGAAGATTGAGCCGCGTTCTTTCCGTTTCTGACTGCGGGGCCTATTCCGATACCTTGCGATGAGTCAGAAGATGTCCTTTGTGGTTTCTTTGTGGATCTTGGTGCTCTTTGTGTTTCAGATATGTGCGCAGCGGTCCGCGTGGTTACAGCCCTATCGGGCACGGGCACGGGCTCGGGCACGGGCTCGGGCTCGGGCTCGGGAGAGGGTGCGCTATTCTTAACCGGCAGTATTAAAGACACCGGAGGAGCCATGGCAGCCGAAATCTTCACCAGCAAATGGGCCGATCTCTGGACCGACGCGATCAACGCCAACGCCGACTACAAGAAGGCCGCGACCAAGTGGGAGGGCGCCATCGGCCTGGTCATGACCGTCGACGGCGACATGGGGATCCCGTCGGAGCGGATCGTCGTTGCCGATCTCTGGCACGGCGACTGCCGCGGCGCGGCCACCGCCACCGAAGCCGATCTCGAAGACGTTCCCTATCTCATCAAGGCCAACCCCGCCACCTGGAAGAGTGTGCTCATCGGCAAGACCGACCCCATCGTCGGCCTCATGGGCGGCAAGCTCAAGCTCGCCAAGGGCAGCCTCTTCGCGTTGCTTCCGTATGCCAAGGCGGCGAAAGAGCTGGTCAACTCGGCGATCGCGGTGGACACCAGCTATCCCGACGGCTGGAACTGAGGGCCGGGGCAGGCGACCGGGGCAGCGTCGCGGCATGGCACTCGGCTGTTCCTGAGGCAGCGTCCGCTGACGACGGCCGATGTCAAGGGCATGACGAATCGCCGCGACGGCGACCCTGTGACATCGGCAGCATCTCAGCGGCTGGTCGGGGGCATGAACGACCAGGACAGTGACCGCGGCACGACGCGCAGCTGCTGATCACCGGCGTCATCGCCCACCGTAAAGCCCTCGAGAGCCGCACGGCATCGCAATGCCGGATCGACCCTCCGGCATCTCGGCGACGTGCACGAGCCATCGCCGTGACCGGCGCTCGCCTCCGGACGATCGGCCTCATCGCCGCGGCAAGGTGCCTCGGCGCACGAAGCAAGCCGCCGGCGTCTGCATCGTGCGGCGTCGCAACCCGGCCGATGCACCACTCACGCGATCCCGTCGATACGGGCGACGCCGGGACGACCGAAGGCGGATCTCGTGTCCAGGACGGTGCCGTGCAGAACCGGCGAATCCAGTCGGCAGCCGATCCGGGATCACTCCGCGTCGATTTCCGAGACCGATGCCGACCAGGGCACGCGGAATCGGCGTTCATCGGGACGTGCACGTAATTGTGCCTCATCGACCATCCGGCACGCGCCGCGCGCCGCGCACAATTGCGTCACGGGGCACTCCACGGGGAGAGCGATGCGGTCTTCTGTTCCGGCTCGGAGGCAGGCCGCCGGCGTACCATCGGCGTGGTCGCAGCCCTTCCAATCCACCCCCGAGCGACCACGCCGATGGGGCGACGCTGGGGCGCTGGGACGCCAAGCGTCACGGCGGACCAGAAGGCCGGAGCCGTGACAGAACCGGCGATCCGCAGACCGAGGCCACGGCGACCGAATGCCGAAGCCAGCGACCGTAGCCACTTCCAAAATATTGCCGCAGCTTGACAGTCGCACTGCGGCATTTTTTCATCCTTCCAACCGATTCAATCTCGAATTATTCAGATTTAAAATATTTAAAAACAATCATTTAACATCTTTTTGCCGCAAAGCGGCAAAAAACCCTTGACACGTATGCCGCAGCGCGTTATATTCTGTCCATCGGGAATGCCGCAGAGCGGCAAAGCCGAGCGAAGAACCAAAAAACCGGCGCTCGAGCGCCACACGAGCCGGACAAGCCGGCAAGGAGGATCAGAATGACCGCCAAGAAGAAAGCCAAGAAGGTCCAGACCGAAATCGTCGAGAACGCCCACCAGATCTGGCTCGCCGGTCTCGGCGCCGTCGCCACCGCCCAGGAAGAGGGCGGCAAGCTCTTCAAGAGCCTCGTCGAGAAGGGCCAGGACTTCGAGAAGCTCGGCAAGGACAAGGTCGAGCAGGCCAAGGGCGCCGTCAGCGGCGTCAAGGTCGTGGCCGAGAGCTACTGGGAGACCTTCGAGCGCACCCTCGATGACAAGGTGACCGGCGTCATCCACCGCATGGGCGTTCCCACCAAGGACGAGATCGATACCCTCACCGAGCGGGTCGAGAACCTCACCGCGTCCATCGACAAGCTCCGCGCGAAGGAGACCCGCCAAACCGCGCACCCGCGCCAAGACCGCCGCGCAAGAAACCCGCCGCCAAGAAGGCCGCGACCGCCGACGAAGCCCGCCGCCGCGACGACTCCGAAGTAAGTATCCGACCGATCGACGCATCGATCATCGATCAACGGCGCCGCCCTGCGGCGCCGTTTTTCGTTGCGCCTGATTCGCCACTTCGCTACTGTTGACGGATGACAGGCACACGTTGCAATCGTCGAAGACGAGCAGAACATCCGCGAGAACGTCG
Source organism: uncultured Acidobacteriota bacterium (assembly GCA_963704125.1). Classification (GTDB taxonomy): domain Bacteria; phylum Acidobacteriota; class Thermoanaerobaculia; order Thermoanaerobaculales; family Sulfomarinibacteraceae; genus JAHECW01. Next base: position 53,519 of record CAVPHA010000015.1, read on the forward strand.
GCTTCGCCCTCAAACGGGAGGGCTACCAGGTCGAGAGCTACGCCGACGGCCTCGCCGCCTGGGAGGCGTTCGAGACCAGCCTCCCCGATCTCGTGATCCTCGACATCATCATGCCCCGGATGGACGGACTCGAGCTGTGCCGGCGTCTGCGAACCCTGTCGCAGACGATCCCCATCGTGTTCCTGACCTCGCGGGACGAGGAGTTCGACCGCGTTCTCGGTCTCGAGCTCGGCGCCGACGACTACCTGTGCAAGCCGTTTTCCATGCGGGAGCTCGTGGCCCGGGTCAAGGTGCTCTTCCGCCGGCTCTCGCTGCTCAACGACCGGAGCCCCGACCGACGAAGAGGAGCTTCTCACCATCGGCGATCTGGTCCTCGATCTGCGTCGCTACACGGCCCGTTGGGGCAACCAGACGGTCCCGTTGACGGTGACCGAGTTCATGATGCTCCACGCCCTGGTTCGGCGGCCCGGCCACGTCAAGACCCGGCAGCAGCTCATGGAACAGGGCTATCCGCACGACACCTATGTCTCGGATCGGACCATCGACTCGCACATCAAGCGCATCCGCAAGAAGTTCTCGAGCCTGGACGAGAGCTTCGACCAGATCGAGACCGTCTACGGTCTCGGCTATCGCTACACCGAGGTCCCCGAATCGTGATCGGCGGCCGCCTCTCGCGGCTCAGCCGCCTGACCTCCCCGGAGACACGTGCCGATGGCATCGCTCCGCTGGCTCTCACGCATCTCGATCCGGCTGCTCGCGTTCAACGTGCTGGTGGTCTTTCTCCCCATGGCCGGAGTTCTCGTCCTCGACACCTACGAACGCCACCTTCTCGAGGCCCAGGAGCGAACCATGGCGCAGGAGGGCCGGCTGCTCGCCGCCGCCATCGAGGCGACGGGTCGATTCGAAGCCGCCGACGCCCAGGGCATTCTGGTCCAGCTCGGCCAACGCCACCTCGCCCGTCTGAGGGTCGTCGACCGCCAGGGCGAACTCTTCGCCGACTCAGCCAGCCTCGGACCGCGGCGCGATGAGACCCACCCCCCGAGCAGCCCGCGGCGCAACCCGTCCGATGCCCCGTTTCTCTACCGCATCGGTTCCCTCCCCTTTCGCGACGCTGCGGCGACTCACCCAACCACCGGTCGACGATCCCGGCGACGCCTGGGAGCCCGCGAGCTTCCTCGACGCTCCCGAGGTCCGCGACGCCCTCGACGGTCGCTACGGCGCCACCACGAGGATCACTCCGGGGAGCCAGCGATCGGTCAGCCTCTACATCGCGATCCCGGTTCGGATCGACGGCGTGGTCGAGGGGGCGGTGCTCGTCTCCCAGTCCACCGGGCGGATCCTCCAGGCTCTCTACTCGGTCCGTCTCGATGTCTTCCGGGTCTTTCTCGGGAGCCTCTCGGTGGCGATGGTCCTGACCCTGCTCATGGCGACCACCATCGCCCGCCCTCTGGGCCGACTGCGCCGTCGAGCCGAGGCGATCCTCGACCGGCGCGGCCGCCTCCGCGGCAGTTTCGAACCGAGCCGGAGAACCGATGAGATCGGCGATCTCGAACGGGCGCTGGCCGAGCTCACGAGACGGCTGGAGGAGCACCTCCAGTTCACCGAGTCGTTCGCCGCCGATGTGTCGCACGAGTTCAAAAACCCCCTCGCGGCCATCCGATCGGCCACCGAGATGGCCCTCGAGGTCGATGACCCCGGCGAACGGCGCCGCTTTCTGACCATGATCCAGCACGACGTCGCCCGCATGGAACGCCTGCTCACCGAGGCCCGCGAGATCTCACGGATCGACGCGCGGATCGACGAGGAGGACCTCGAATCGGTCTCTCTCGACAAGCTGCTCGAGGGCCTCGTCGAGGCCTTCCGCCTGCGCCGCGGCGGCCGCGGCCCCGAGTTCACCGTGGCTCTCGCCGATCGCGAGGTCGAGGTCATCGCCTCGGCCGACCGGCTGACCCAGGTCTTCGAGAACCTCCTCGCCAACGCGGTGAGCTTCTCGCCCGCCGACGGCACCGTCACCATCACCCTCCGCGTCGAAGACGAGCAGGCGGTCGTGACCATCGCCGACGAGGGCCCCGGGATCCCCGAAGAGCACTTCGAGCGGATCTTCAGCCGCTTCTTCTCCTACCGGCCGGACCATCCGGACGACGGCGGCCACTCGGGCCTCGGGCTGTCCATCGTCCGGGCGGTGGTCGAGGCCTATCACGGCACCGTCACCGCCGGCGCCCGCTCGGGCGGCGGCGCCAAGATGACGGTGAGGCTGCCGCTGGCCGAGTGAGTTCATCCCGGAAGGATGCGCGGGACCTACGCGACGCACATCTCCTGGCCATGCTCATCGCGGCACCGGGGGCACCCATCGACGACCCCGGCAAGCCTCCGGATGCCCTCGGCGATGCGGTCCTCGGGCATGGCCGAGAAGTTCAGCCGCATGGTGTTCTCGTGACCCCCGTCGGTGAAGAACGCACCCCCCGGGACAAAGGCGACGTTCTCGTCCAGGCTGCGCTCGAGGACCTCGCGGGCATCGAGATGCGCCGGCAGCTCGACCCAGAGAAAGAGGCCTCCGGCCGGCCGGGTGTAGCTGACTCCCGGCGGCATGTGGGTGTCGAGGGCCGCCAACATCGCGTCGCGCCGCCTCCGGTAGACCTCCCGATGCCCGGCGATGTGACCCTCGAGATCACACTCGAGAATGAAGCGCGCCGCCAGGAGCTGGGTGAGCCTCGAGGTGTGCAGGTCGACGCCCTGCTTGACCAGAACATAGCGTTGCAGGATCTCGCGGTCGGCGGCCACCCACCCGAGCCGCAGACCCGGCGACAGGATCTTGGAAAAGGTCCCGAGGAAGACCACCAGCCCCGCAGTGTCGAAGGAGGCGACCGGCGGCAGCGCATCGCCCTCGAAGCAGAGTTCCGCGTACGGCGCGTCCTCGATCACCGGCACCCCGAAACGGGTGGCGATCTCCACCAGGGCTCGCCGCCGATCCACCGACCAGCGGCGGCCGGTCGGGTTCTGGAAATCGGGCACCACATAGATCAGCTTGGCCCGATCGGGTCCATCGAGGCGGCGCTCGAGCTCAGCCGGCACCATGCCGTCGTCATCGGTCGGAACCTCGACGAACCGCGGCTGGTAGGCGCGGAGAGCGTTGATGGCTCCGAGATACGTGGGGCTCTCGCAGAGCACCACGTCGCCCTCGTCGACGAAGATCTTCCCGGTGAGATCGAGGGCCTGCTGCGAGCCGCTGACGACGAGCACCTCGTCGGCGGTGCGCTCGAGACCGAAGCGGTCCCCCAGCCGGTCGGCGATCAGCTCTCGCAGCACCACCATCCCCTCGGTCGGCGCGTACTGCAGGGCCTCGCGCCGTCGTCGAGGAGGAGGTCGCGGGCGAACTCGGCCATCTCAGCCGCCGGAAACAGCTCCGAGCGCCGGCAGCCCGCCGGCGAATGAGATCACCTCGGGGTGCTGGGTGATCTTGAGGATCTCGCGGATGTCCGAGGTTCGCAGCTCGCTCATGCGGTCGGCAAAAGCGGTGGTCTGCAGGTTCATTTCATTCTCCTCGAGGGATCACACGACGGGCGCGGTCGATGCGCCTTCGATCGTTGAGCCGGGGCGCCGTCGGCTGCCGTCTCGCGCACCGCATCGAGCAGCCGCTCGATCCCGACATCGATGTACGTCTTCGGCGCAGTGGGTGAAGTTGAGCCGGATCGCGTTCTCGGGCGGCTCGGCCGCGAAGCAGGCCCGACCCGGCAGGAAGGTCACGCCGCGGTCGCCGGCGCCGGCCATCAGCGCCGACTGGTCGACGCCGTCCGGGATGCCGCACCAGATGTAGAAGCCGCCGTCGGGCACGCGGATGTCGAGCGACAGACTCGGATTCGCCCGCTCGAGCGCCGCCGCCATCATGTCCCGACGCCGCCGGTACGCGCGCTTGAGTCGGTCGATGTGGGTCGCCAGATGCGCCGTCGCGGACGAATCGTTCGAGCAGGAACTGCCCGAAGCTGTTGCTGTGGAGATCCGCGCCCTGCTTGGCCAGGACCAGCTGGCGCAGCACCACCGGCGGCGCCACCATGTAGCCGATCCGCAGACCGGGCAACAGCACCTTGGAAAAGGTGCTGAGATAGATGACGAGGTCGTCTTCGTCGAGGGCCTTGAGCGACGGCAGCGGGTCGCCCTCGTAGCGCAGCTCCGAGTACGGGTCGTCTTCGACGACCGGGACCTGCCAGCGCGCCGCGAGCTCGAGCAGGTGGCGGCGGCGCTCGAGGCTCATCACGGCGCCGGAGGGGTTCTGGAAGGTCGGCAGGGTGTAGATGAACTTCGGCCGGTGGTGCTCGAGCACGGAGGCGAGAATGTCGGTCCGCATGCCGTGGGCGTCGACGGGCACGCCGATCAGCCGCGCCTGCGCGCTGCGGAAGGTCTGCAGAGCGCCGATGTAGGAGGGCTCCTCGACCACCACCACGTCGCCGGGATCGAGAAAGTCCTCGCCAGGAGATCGAGCCCCTGCTGCGATCCGGAGACCACCAGCACCTCCGAGGTCCTGGCGTGGATCCCGCGGGACGCCAACCACCGGGCGAGGGTGTCGCGCAGCGGCGTGTGACCCTCGGTCGGACAGTGCAGGAGAGACGGCGGACCGGCGTTGCGGAGGATCTCATCGGTGAGCCGGCCACGATGATCGACCGGCAGCAGCTCCGGCGCCGGCAGGCCGATGGAGAAGGAGATCATGTCGCGGCGCTCGGTCATGGCGAGGAGATCGGCGAGGATCGGATCCCGGGAGCGGGCCGCGCCGCCGCGGAAGAGCTGACGCCACGGCACGTCGGTCGCCGCTCCCGGTCGCGCGGGGGCCGCCGGGGGCCGGAGAACGGCGGTTCCGCGCCCGACATGGGCGTCCACCAGCCCGAGCGCCTTGAGTTCCCGGTAGGCGTTGAGCACGGTGGACCGGTTGACATCGAGCGCCGCCGCCAACCGTCGTTCCGGCGGCAGCCGAAGCCCTCGGGCAACGCCCCGCGTGTGAATCATCGCCTGGATGCCGCGCACCAGCTGACGGTAGATCGGCTCGTCACTGCCGCGGTCGATGGTGATGTCCAAGAAGACCTCCTCGTCAGGCTTGATCCGCGGTCCGGCGGTCATGCGCAGCCCTGTAGGATCGGCGGTTCGATGTCGCGGGGACGTCCGGGCAGTGTCGACTTCGCATCCCACGGCCCGCCAACAGCAGCCGCTCTCCCATTGCTCGAGGCCCGGCGCTAGATGTACCCCGTTACAGCGGTTGATGCGGGCGATCCCCTGGGCAAAACGAACCAGGCGCATGCCGATACCCCGATCGTCGAAATCGGGATCCACCTCGAGCACCCGGATGGTGGCACACCTCAGACGGCCGTCGACGGCCCAACTCAGTTCGAGACCTAGGATCGCGCGCACCAGGCCCCCATCCAAAGCGGCCAGCATCCGGCCTCGCGGGTGATCCGGCAGTTCGGCAAGGCGGGCGGAGACCGCGGCCCACCACGGCTCAGGCGATCCGGAGACCCGCGAGAAGAGTTTGCTGCGATCGATTTGGTTGATGTGCATCGCCTCGACCTCCTTGATTGGAACCATCCATTCATCAAGATATGGCCGAAATTTCTGGAGTCAACCACCAATATCGGTGGATTTGACCCAACCAATATCTGAATTGTCTCCACCAATGTCGTTCGCTGCGGAGTACGGCGCCCATCCGGCATCGACACAACTCGGACCTCCGGTGCTACCATGCCCGGGAGAGAGAGCGGTTCGAGACGGGTTGCGCTGATGGACGGTCGAAAACACGGAGGATGAAACAATGAAGCGGAAGATTTTGGTGGTCGTTGTGGCAGGGTTGCTGCTGAGCGTGACCGGGGCATGGGCCCAGGAAAGCATCATCGACGATGTGGTGGCGGGCTGCGACACCGAGATCGCAACCTACTGCAGCCAGGTGACGCCGGGCGAGGGCCGTATGCTGGCCTGCTTCTACGCGCACGGGGACAAGCTCTCCGCGCAGTGTGAGTACGCCCTGTACCTTGGGGCCGCACAGCTCGAGGTGTTCGCCGACGCCGTCATCCTCGTCGCGGAGGCGTGTCACGACGACCTGCTGGCGTTCTGTGGCGATGTCGAGCTCGGCGAAGGCCGGGTTGCGACCTGCCTGCTGGAGAACAAGGCCGAGGTCCAGGATGCCTGCCGTCAGGCGATGGACGAGGTCGGACTCGAGTTCGTCGAAGAAGACTGACCCCGTCGACGGGTCGTGCGGGCGTGATCGAGAAGCCGAGCCGCCTCGGCTTCTCGATCCCGGCAGAGGAACCGGCAGCGGTTCCTTTGCTTTGGTAGCTGGGGGCTTACCCTCGTCGATCAGCCTGCGCCGTGGAAGAACCGGGAAAGGCCGTCGAGGCCGAACTGGACCCCCATAGCCATCACGATCAGCCCCATGAAGGCCTGGACGGTTGAGTTCAGGAACCCTCCCGCCCCTCCACCGTTGTTCTTGCCTGCGGGCAGCGCGATCAACACCAACCAGGTCATCACGGTGGCAATGGCTTGCAGGTGGAACTCTTCATCTTCCCCTCGCTTCAGTCGCGCGAATTCTAACCGAAACCCCCGGTATACGTTGCCGACGGGAAAACCCCGATGTCAGCGATGATACCTGGTCGCGATATTTTCCGCGTTTCTCTATAGGACCGACTCGGATTGCCGCGCAGCCGGGTCGATCCCGACGACGGTCCGGATCATTTCCCGAGCCGTCGCCGGTCCGTCATTTGACAGGAGGAAACACCATGCCCGATCGATTTCATGCTGTCGCCTGACCTCATCAGAATCCACTTCTCCGGCCCGCCTGCTGCGCTGTACCGCAGCGGCGGTCGCGGCTGCCGCACTGCTGGTCGGAGCGTCGCAGCCGGTATTCGCCAGCTCGCCCCTCGACCAACCAGTTCCAGGTCAACACCGTCACCGGGAGCTATCAGGAGTGGCCCGCCGTCGCGACCGACGCGGCCGGCAACTTCGTCGTCGTCTGGGAGAGCTAGGCCTCCGAGCGGCATCCGACGACTACGGCACCTCGGTCCAGGGCCGGCGGCTCAACGCGAACGGCGTCGCCGCCGGACCCGACTTCCAGGTCAACACCTCGACCATCTACAACCAGAAGGCGCCCGCGGTGGCGATGAACTCGAGCGGCGCGTTCGTCGTGGTCTGGGAGAGCAACCACAACGGGTCGAACTTCGACATCATGGCCCAGCGCTACAACGCCGCCGGCGCCAGGGTCGGGTCCGAGATCCTCGTCAACAGCGAGTTCACCGCCGGCGATCAGTTGTCCCCGACGGTGGCGATGGCCGACAACGGCGACTTCGTCGTCGTCTGGCGCAGCGCCGGCGGCGCCGGCGGGGACCCCGACATCAGCATTCAGGGCCGCCGGTGGAGAGCATCCGACGGCAGCTTCTTCGACCAGTTCCTGGTCAATGACGTCACCACCGGCGACCAGGATGAACCGACCATCGCGACCAACGGCAAGGGCCGATACCTCGTCGCCTGGCAGTACCCCGGAACGAGCAGCTTCATCGCCGTTCGCACCTTCACGGTCGACAATCTGCGCGCTGAAGGACTGACCGCCACCGCCCCGCAGCAGCGAGCCAACACCCACCCGTCGGGACCGGACAGCAACCTCTCGGTGGCCATGGCGTCGGACGGTCGCGCCATCGTCGGCTGGGAGACCTTCGGCGCCACCTTCGGCAACGACAACCAGCGGATCTCGATCCAGGCCCGCCGCCTCGATCCCACCGGCGCCTTCATCGACGGCAACGACGTCCAGATCAACACCTATATTCCCTCCGACCAGCGCTACCCCTCGGTGGCCATCGCCGCGAACGGCATCTCGGCGGTCGCCTGGCAGAGCTATGGCTCGCCCGGGAACGACAACTCCGACTACAGCATCCAGTTCAGGGCGTTCGACCCGGACGGGGTCGCCCTCGACCCGGTCGAGGTCCAGGCCAACACCTACACCAACAGCGATCAGCTCTTCCCGGCGGCGGTGCTCGCCCCGAACGGGAAGCTGCTCGTGACCTGGGAGAGCAACGGCAGCCCCGGCAACGACAACGACGGCTTCAGCATCCAGGGACGGCTCTTCCGGGTCTTCACTCCGCCCAGCGATGCGGTGGCCATCCCGGCGGTGGCCCGGGTGGCGGGGAGCGGCGCGTTCTTCACGTCGCGCGTCGCCCTGTTCCACACCGGCGCCGGAGACCGGAAGGTCGTCGTCACCTACTTCCCGCGCGCCGATATCGGCGGCCCGACCCGCACCGCGATCGGTGCCCCTGCCGGCGAACACCCAGCTCGCGGTCGCCGACCCGCTCGCGGCCTGGTTCGGTTTCAGCGGCGGCGACACCGGCGTCGGCAGCCTCCTGTTCGAGCTCACGGACACGAACGGCCAGCCGAGCAGCGACATCCTCCTCGCCCAGAGCATCGTCTTCGCCCGCAAGACCGACGGCAGCGAGTTCGGCCAGTTCTTCCCGGCGATGCGCGAGTCGGACGCCCTGGTGGCCGGACAGATCGGCTATCTGGCGAGCACCGTCAACGCCCAGGTCTACCGGGTCAACGTGGGTCTGATGGCCCTGGCCGACGGCACCCGGGTCAAGGTGACTCCGCAGGACAAGATCGGCACGCCGCTGGCGACCGGCCAGATCTTCGACCTCGACCGGGGCGGCAATCGTCAGCTGAACAACATCTTCAACGTCTTCCAGCTGACCCCGCGCGACAACATCGTGATCGCGGTCGAGGTGATGTCGGGTTCGGTGCTGACCTACGGCAGCATCCTCGACGGCAACCTCGTCTACACCGGGACCAGCGACCCGACCACCATCCTCCCGGTCACCGGCGGCGCGCCCGCAGGTGACCCTGCTCGAGCTCGGACCGATCCAGGGGCTCAACGAGTTCAGCGGCTCCGCCAGCGTCACCAACCACAGCGCGGGGCAGGCAATCGGTCCGGGCCGACTTCTTCGCCCGCGGAACCCCCGGCGTCAAGGCCAGCGCCACCTTCACCATCCCCGGCGGCACGACCGTCGGCTACGAGGACATCATCGGCGGGCTCTTCGGGCTCCAGGGGGTCGGGACGCTTCGCCTGACCGCCGAGAACGGCACCCTGATCAGCGCCGTCGGCCGCGAGTTCGCGCATCTATCGCGACACCCAGGGCACCGTCAACGGAACCGCCGGCCAGGCGATTCCCGGCATGCTGCCGCGCCGAGCGGCTCGAGGCCGGCTCCCGGTACCACCTGCTCGGCCTGCGCGAGGTCGACAACCCGGGCGGCAGGGAGCGGAGCCACATCGCGGCCTTCAACCCGGGCGCCGCCGCCGTGACCCTCACCGTGGAGGTCTTCGACGGCGCCACCGGCGTCTCCGAGGGTTCGACCCAGCTCATCGTTCGCGGCGGCGAGCTGATCCAGACCAACAGCATCATCGCGGTCGTCAACCCCGGCCAGAACGGCCAGCTCAAACGGCTCGAGGTGAGGGCGACCGGACCGCTCTACGTCAGGGCGTTCCGGGTCAACAAGGATGGCGACCCGATCACCATCCCGCCGCAGCGATAGCGAGGGAGCGCGGGCGCGTCCGAGTGCGGCGCGCGCCCTCATCTCGGGACCGACCGAGGACGGCGGGCAGCATCGGGCGGTGTGCCGGAGCTCGAGACGACTACCCGGCCGCCGTCGGCCGGGTCGATTGCCGGCGCAGCCGCGCCGGACTCGCGCGCTCAGGCGGACGCCGGGAGCGCCGCTGTCCTCCGGTCAGCTCGCGGTAGAGCCAGGCCTTGGCCATGGCCCAGTCCCGCTTGACCGTGATCTCCGACACCTTCTGGACGACCGCGACCTCCTCGATCGACAGACCACCGAAGTAGCGGAGCTCGACGACCTCGGCCTGGCGCTCGTCCAGCGCAGCGAGCCGTTCCAGCGCCTGGTGGAGGAGCAGGACATCGGTTTCGGGGGGCGCCGACACCTCGGCCGCGTCGTCGAGCGAGATGCGCAGCGCATCACCGCCGCGCTTGGCGGCGGCCCGGGAGCGGGCGTGATCGACGAGGATGCGCCGCATGAGCTGGGCGGCGACGCCGTGGAACTGGGCCCGGTTCTTCCAACGCGCGCTCCGCTGGTCGACGAGCCGCAGGAAGGTCTCGTGCACCAGGGCGGTCGGCTGCAGCGTGTGCGACTCCGCGCTCACGCGCCAGTTGTCGGCCCGCCTGGCGTTTGAGCTCGGCGTAGACCAAGCGGCACGAGCCGGTCGAGCGCCTGACGGTCGCCGTCGCCCCAGGCCAGCAACAGTTCGGTGACGCCCTGTTCCAAACCACCGCTCCAATCACCCGCCGAATCGACCCGCGGGTCCGCTCATCATAGCCAATCGCCTCACCGCGCGCCGGAACCGGAAGCGCAGCGCGCCGCGGCCGCCCGGAGCCGCTGTCGTTCGGCGGCGGCGTCCCCATCGAGGGCGCCGCCGGCCTCCGCCTCGGCCCACAGGGCGAGGGCCTCGTCGAGGACGGGCTGGATCTCGGCGCACGGCGCGTCGCCGTCGCCGACGACCGCGGCCAGAGCTCCGGCAAGACGAAGACATCCGCTGCGCAGCACGTTGCGGGCCCGGACGTCCTCGGGGTCGGCCTCGGAAACCGTCCGGCGGAGATCGACCGCCTGCTCGTAGTGCGCCGCCGCCTGACGCGGCTGCCCGAGCTCGAGCAGGACGTAGCCGAGATCGCCGTGATCGAAGGACACGTCGAGCATCGTCTCGGGGTGGCCCGGGCTCGCCGCCAGGCGCGCCTCGTCGATGGCGAGCGCCTCCGCCAGGATCGTCGAGCGCCCCTTCGAGGTCGCCGACGACCGACCGCACCGCACCCACCTTCTTGCAGGCGAGCGCGAGGTTGCGCCGGTCGCCGTCGGTCGCGGTCGGGCGCCTCGCCGAGACTCCGGTAGATCGCGAGGCACTCCTCGAAACCCACCAGGGCGCCTTCGAAGTCGCCTTCGTCCGTCCGCAGCTGGGCGGTGTCCCAGAGGCTCGAGGCGACCGCCGCGACGCACTCTCGGATCGTCCGGGGCGGCTGCGGCTGCGGCTCGGCGAAGAACGAGCGCCGCGTCGATACTCCCGTGCCTGCCCCTCGCGATCCCCGACCGCCCCGAAGAGGTCGCCGAGGGTGCCGTGCGACCGCGCCAGGGAGAGCCGCGCGTCCAGACCGGCCGGATCGGCCCGGACGATCGCCTCGCGCAGGGCGACCGCCCGCCGCTGGCTGGCGATGGCGCCCTCGGCGTCGCCGAGATTGGCCACCCCGACCCCGCCCTGGACCGCGGCGATCCGCTCGAACGCCCCGGCGAGCTCGGCCTGGAGGGCGGCGTCGTCGCCGGCCTCCCGCTCGAGGCGTTCCAGGTACTCGAGACCGACCTCGACGATCCGCTTGCGCACCGGCGTCGATCCCGGGAGCGCGGCGACCTGCGCTTCGATCTCGAAGACGAACGTCCCCGCCAGCCGCCGCACCTCGTCGAAGCGGCGTTCGGCGACGGCGCGCTCGGTGCGCGCGACGCGGGCCTGGCTGCACGGTTGCGACGAGCCCGCCGCAAAGGCTGACGAAGGCGAGCAGGGTCGCGATCGACGCCGCCCGATGGCGACCGAGGAACTTCCGGGCGCGATAGGCGAGGCGGTCGGGCCGCGCGCGGATCGGCAGGCCGGTGAGGTGCCGGCGGAGATCCTCCGACAGCTGCACCACCGAGGTGTAGCGACGTGCGGGGTCCTTGGCCATGGCGCGCAGCACGATGGTGTCGAGGTCACCCTCGAGGCTCCGCCGCAGCCGACGGAGGTTGGCGTCGGGCGGACCGGCCGGCGACGCCATCGCCGCCCGTTCGCCCGGATCGGCCGGGCAGCGGCCGCATCACCGCCTGGCTCGGGCGGGTCACCTCCTGCTCGCAGATCGCGCGCAGCATCTCGTCGGCGCTGCGCGAGCCGAGGTCGTACGGCCTGCGCCCGGTGAGCAGCTCGTAGAGCATGACGCCGAGGGCGTAGACGTCGGTGGCGGTCGTCACCGGTTCGCCGCGGATCTGCTCGGGGCTCGCGTACTCCGGGGTCATCCACCAGCCGGTCGCGGGCGCCGCGGGCAACGAGTCGGTCGGGTCCGGCGCGAGCAGCTTCGCGATGCCGAAGTCGAGGAGCTTCAGGGTGCCGTCGGCGGTGACCAGGTGGTTCGCGGGCTTGAGGTCGCAGTGCACGACGAGCCGGCTGTGGGCGAGGGCGACCGCGGTGCAGGCGGTGCGGACCAGCTCGATCCGCGCCGCGATGCCGAGACCGCGCTCGCGGCAGTGGACGTCGATGGGCGATCCCTCGACCAACTCCATGACGCAGTAGAGCCGACCGGTTTCATCGGCGCCGGCGTCGAGCAGACCGGCGATGTTGGGGTGCTCGAGCGAGGCCAGGATCCGGCGCTCGCGGCGGAATCGCTCCTCGAAGAACTCGGACTCGAGGTCCGGTGTGGAGGAGCTTGAGGGCAACCTCCTTGTGGAAGGCGTCGTCGTCGCGGACCGCCCGGTAGACGACTCCCATGCCGCCCCGGCCGATCTCGGAGAGCACGCGGTAGGCGCCGAACCGCCGCCCCAGGGGCGAGGGGGCGGACGCCTGCGTCATCGCCAAGTCAGGATCTCGGCCGCCGGGGTCTCGAGAAACGGACCGGCGTTCTGCTCGGCGGCGAGCAGCGACTCGAGTTCGGATCGCAGCTCTCGATCGTCGCCGCAGGCGCGGTCGAGGAAATCCGTCCGCTCGGCGGGGTCGAGCGACTGGGCCTCGGCGAAGAGCCCCTTGAGGCGCTGCCAACGGTCCGGCTTCACATCGACCGCCCAGACGCCGCCCGGCCGGTCTCGTAAACACCCGCCGCCGCCCGGCCGAACCCGGTGAGAGCGTCGACATCACGATCGATCGGGAGCCTCATGCCGTCATGTCCTTGTCCGGTTGGGGTGCCGAACACACCGATTCTATCCTGTTTGTCCGCTACTTCGGACCACCGAAAGGCCTGCATCGCAGCTGTTCGGGATTCCGAGGTGCGGTTCGAGGTTCCGCCGCCGTGAGAACATAAGCCATGCCATCCGCCTCGAGTTTGTTTGTCGGGATTCTCACCGGCGCGCTGGGAGTCGCGTATTTCGTTTACGGGAAGCGGCAGCAGAGGATCGGCTTCCTCGCGGCCGGTGTGGCTCTCTGCGTCTTTCCCTATCTCGTCGATGGAGCCATTCTACAGATCCTCGTCGGTCTCGGACTGCTGGCGGCGCCGTTTCTCGCTTCCAGGCATTGATCGATCGAGAGATCGAGGGGAGAGCCGGAGTCATCGCGTCGGATCGCTCCCACCCGGTGGTTATCAGTGGGCGTGGCTGTGGGCGATCTCGGCGGCGGTCGCGTTCTCGACCTTGGTCACGGTGACACTGAAGACCACATCCTTGCCGGCGAACGGGTGATTTCCGTCCATCCTGGCCGTGGTGTCATCGAGGTGGATGATGGTCAGCGGGACCGGCCGGCCATTCTGGTCCTGGGTGGCGACCATGCTCCCGACCGCGACATCCGGGGGCAGTTGACTCCGTTTGACCTCGATGATCCGCGATTCATCGCGTTCCCCGAACGCATCCGCGCATGGGATTTCGACGGTCTTCTGCGCGTCCACCTCGAGACCTGCGACCGCGTTCTCGAGAGCCGGGAGCAGTTGCCCGACGCCGTGGAGATAGCGCATGGGTCCGACGCGCGTCGACGAGTCGAGGATGCGGCCCTCGGCGTCTGAGAGCTCGAAATCGAGGGTAACGATCCGCCCTTCGCGGATATCGGCCACCCCTTCGATGGGCTCTCTCTTGACTTCGTCGTGGTGGTGTCCGCCACAACCGCCACCGCCACCGCCGCAGGTCTGCGCCTCGTCGAACGCCGGACAGCCACCCTTGATGAAGAGTTCGACCGCATCCCGGACGGACTGGGCATCCTGTTTGAAATGGACGGCGATGCCGACCTGCTGAAACCCTGCGAGCGGGCGTTGACCCATCCCGCCGGCGAGCAGAACATCGACGCCCTTCTCCTTGAGGAGGTTGACCGGCGCCATGCAGCCGCCCTCTTCGTGGCCGCCGTTCGGGACGATCGAGACCTCGCCGATCTCACCGCTCCCGACCTCGACGAGGGTAAAGGCCCCACAGTGGCCGAAGTGTTCGGAGATGGTGGCGTCGAGGCCTTCGGACGAATCGGATGGGATGGCTATCAGCATGGCATTCCTTTCGCGGCCTGAAATGGTACTCCTCGCACCGGGCTCTGTCGACCCCGATGGCGAGGTCTCTTCCACAGCCCGGACGGGTGGCGGTTTGACAATCTGTACAATTTTCTGTACATTGAGGGACAGAAAGCCGGTGCCCCGATGAAAACTGTTTCACTGACCGAGTTTCGCAACAATGCCTCGGGCATGTTGACCGACGTCGAACATGGCGAGGAGCTTGTGGTGCTTCGGCACGGACGGCCGATCGCCAAGGTCTCTCCGGTCAAGAGATCCGGGGATTTGGCTCCGTCCTGGCAGGGCCCGGCCCTGCGCCTTACAGCCAAGGGCGCCGACCTCGCGGCGGCAATCCTGGAAGCCCGTGATCGTGAAGACCTTTCTTGACTCCTCGTCATTCGCGAAACGCTTCGTCGAAGAGCCGGGTAGTGATGCCGTCGAAGCGGCGTGCGGTCGAGCCACCGAACTGGGCCTGAGCGTCATCTGTATTCCCGAGATCCTCTCGGCGCTCAATCGGCGGCTCCGAGAACGCGCCCTCACCCGCCGGCAATACACCTTGGCCAAACGGCGTCTCATCCATGACGTCCGCGATGCGGACATCGTCAACCTGACCGGACCCGTGGTCAGATCGTCGATCGCGGTGCTCGAGGAGAGTCCTGTGCGGGCGATGGACGCGCTGCACATCGCCTGCGCGCTCGAGTGGAACGCGGAGCTCTTCGTCTCCGCGGACCAACGGCAGCTGCGCGCGGCAAAGAGGACCGGGCTGAAGACGCTCCAAACTTAAACGGGAATACGTCGAGGTCAGAGCTCCTTGACGGCGGTGACGAGATCGAGGATGGCCTTCTTGCCGTCCTCGAAGTACATCAGGGTGTTGTCGGCGGAGAAGAGCGGGTTGGGGATCCCGGCGAAGCCCGGGCTCAGGCTGCGTTTGATGACCACCACGGTCCGCGCCTTGTCGACGTCGATGATGGGCATCCCGGCGATGGGCTCTTGGGATCGGTGCGGGCGACCGGGTTGACCACGTCGTTGGCGCCGACCACGATGGCGACATCGACCTGGGCCATGGTCGGGTTGATGTCATCCATCTCGACCAGCGCCTCGTAGGGCACATCGGCCTCGGCGAGGAGCACGTTCATGTGGCCCGGCATCCGTCCGGCCACGGGATGGATGGCGTACTCGACGTTGGCGCCGCGGCTCTCGAGGATGTTGGCGAGATCGCGCACCGCGTGCTGGGCCTGGGCCACGGCCATCCCGTAACCCGGGACGATGACGACCCGCTGGGCGCCGTCGAGAAGCATGGCGATCTCGTCGGCGCTGGTCGATTTGACGCTGCGGTAGACATCGTCGGCATCGGGGGTGTCGGCCGTCGGGCCCATGGTCCCGAAGAGCACGTTGACCAGCGACCGGTTCATGGCCTTGCACATGATGTTGGTGAGGATGATCCCCGAGGCGCCGACCAGCGAGCCCGCGATGATGAGCACGTTGTTGTCGATGACAAAACCGGTGGCCGCCGCGGCGAGACCCGAGTAGGAGTTGAGCAGCGCGATGACCACCGGCATGTCGGCGCCGCCGATGGACAGGGTGAGAATCACCCCGAGGACGCCCGAAACGACGACCAGCAACCAGAAGAGCGCGGTGTTGCCGGGCTGCATGACCACGAGGACGGCGAGCCCGACCGAAGCCACCGCCGAGCCGATCTTGAGGGCGTCCATCCCGGGAAAGCGCTCCTTCTTGATGAGCAGGACCCCACCGATGAGGATGCCGCACGCGGCGATGAGCCACGCCGGCCAGCCGGCGTCGGCGGCGATGACGGCATACGCGATCGGCGCCCGCCGCGACGGTGAAGGAGAATCCGTACTTGATGGCCTTCTGCCAGGCGTAGAGCTTCCACTTGACGGCGAGGAACTCGCCGAGCTTGCCGAAGGCGACATAGCTGCCGAAGAAGGTGATCGAGCCGATGAAGGCCGAGGCCACCGTGGCGATCCGCATCTGGAGCCCGGTGTCGGCGGTGGGCGAGGCGACGGCGGCGATGATGGCCGAACCCGCCACGAGCACCGAGGCGGCGCCGCCGAAGCCGTTGAAGAGACCCACCAGCTCGGGCATGGAGGTCATCTTGACCCGCATGGCGGCGACGGCGCCGATGAGCGATCCGGCGGCGACGCCGATGAGGATGTACTTCCAATCGTAGCGATCGCTGAGCAGGGTCACGGCGATGGCGAGCGCCATCCCGAGGGCGCCGGCGCTGTTGCCGCGCACCGCGGTCCGCGGGTGGGCCATCCACTTGAGATCGAGGATGAAGAGGACCGCGGCCACGAGATAGACGATGTTGACGACGTGCTGGGAAAGCATGACCGCTCCCCTACTTCTTGCGGGCGCTGAACATCTTCAGCATGCGGTTGGTGACGAGGAATCCGCCGACCACGTTGACGGCCGCAAAGGCGACGGCGACGGTGGCCAGGATCTTGGAGATCTCGGGGCTGTCGATGGCCCCGGCGAGGATCAGGGCGCCGATGATGGTGATGCCCGAGATCGCGTTGGACCCCGACATCAGCGGGGTGTGCAGGGTCGGCGGGACCTTGGTGATGATCTCGAAACCGACGAAGATCGCCAGCACGAAGACGGTCAGCAGCATGACGAGGTCGCTCATGTGGTTTCACTCCCTTTGGCTGAGGCGCCCTGCGCCTGCAAGACCCGCTCGTTGACCACCGCGCCGTCGCGGGTGATCAGCGTGCCCTTGGTGATCTCGTCGTCGAGATCCACGACCAGCTCCCCTTCCTTGACGAGGTGGAGGAGGAAGGTGGTGATGTTCTTCGAGTACATCTGGCTCGCGTGATAGGGCACGTCGGATGGGATGTTGAGCGGACCGAGGATGGTGACGCCGTTGTGGTCGACGCGCTCGCCCGGCACGGTGAGCTCGCAGTTGCCGCCGCGCTCGGCGGCGAGATCGACGATGACCGATCCGCGGTGCATCCCCTCGACCATCTCGCGGGTGACGAGGATCGGCGCCTTCTTGCCCGGGGATCGCGGCGGTGGTGATCACGACATCGCTCTCGGCGACCACGCTGAGCATCATCTCGCGCTGTTTGGTGTAGAAGTCCTCGCCGAGTTCCTTGGCGTAGCCGCCGGCATCCTCGGCGGTGTCGGTCGCGAGCTCGAGCTCGACGAACTTGCCGCCGAGGCTCTCGACCTGCTCGCGGACCACCGGGCGGACGTCGTAGGCGTGGACCACGGCGCCGAGCCGGCGCGCGGTGGCGATGGCCTGGAGCCCGGCGACGCCGGCGCCGACGACGAAGACCCGGGCCGCGGCGAGGGTGCCGGCGGCGGTCATCATCATGGGGAAGCAGCTTGGGCAGCGCGTCGGCCCCGAGCAGCACGGCCTTGTAGCCGGCGATGGTGGCCATGGACGAGAGGATGTCCATGCTCTGGGCGCGGGTGATCCGCGGCATCATCTCCATGGAGAAGAGGGTCGCCCCGGTTGCGGCGATCGCCTGGTTGGCATCGTGTTCGGTGAGCGGTTCACAGACACCGATCACCACCTGCCCCGACCGCGTCCGTTCGAGATCGGCCTTCCCCTCTTCGGGGTTGGCGCCGAGGGAGCGGACCTGCAGGATCACATCCGCCCGCTTCCAGACATCGGCGCGGTCGGCCGCCAGGGTCGCGCCCTTTTCGGTGTAGGCCGCGTCGTCGTAGCCGGCCGCGGTGCCCGCGCCGGGCTCGACGAGCACCTCGAGTTCGGCCCGGGTCAACTGCTGGACACCCACCGGAACGAGGGCGACGCGCGCCTCACCCGGGAAGGTCTCTTTGACAACTCCTACGATCATCGTTGATTGTCCCTTCGATGCATAACCGGGGCCGGACCCCTACTGGATCAACCAACGCAGAGACTCGGCCGACATTCCCACCGGCTCGCCGCAGAGATCGATAAAGGCCTTCCAGTCGCCCTGCCCGGGCTGGAACTCGGCGTCCGAGGTTGCCTGGTCGATGCGCGACATATAGGCCAAGAAAGGCGGCGGCCTCGAGGTCGGGATTCTCGGGATCCACTTCGCACGGGTCCCACGTCACGGTGTCCGGGTCGATCACGACCTCGACCCGTCCCGGGGTGGTCATGGTCGAGCACACCGAGCTGCTCGAGGCTCCACTGCGACATGGAAAAGGCGGGTACCCGCTTGCGCACCGATGCGATCTCGGTCCCGGTCGCCGAGTAAGGTGCTGATGATGAAGTCGGTCCCGGTGACCGAGAGGTTCACCACCCCGACATTGGAGCGCACCGCGTCGTCGAACCGCGCCCCGGGAAGAACCAGGCGGCCCGGCGCCACCATCACGCCGAGCAGATTCGAAACCACGGCCTGCCCGTAGGTCGCGGCGGGGTCGGCGTTGTTGAAGATCCGGGTCGCGGCGGTGAGCTGGGCATAGTCCTCGTCGCCGGCGTCGCGCAGCTCGGCGAGCAGCACCAGGGTTCCCTTGGTGTTCCCCTGGTCCGGGAACCAGGTACCGAGGGCATCCTCGACGGTCAAGGTCTCGCCGGCGGCCAGGGGAAAGTCCTCGAGCGGGACGAAGGGGAGGATGTGCGGCGTGTTCTCCCGGAGAAAGGCGGCCGTGACATCGATGGTGCCGTCGCTGACGTTGGACAGCGAGATCGAGGTCATCCAATCGGCGCCGGCGACCCCGCTGTTCTTGGCGATCACGGGCACGATGTGCGCCGGGGCCGCGATCTGGGCGGCGCACGGCAAGGCCACGAGGAGCAGAGCGAACGATCGTCACGGGCCGGAGGACGTGTTTCATGTCGGTTTCTCCCATTGTTGCGTTCGTGGTTGGAGTGTAACCCGCCCGTCCCGCCGATTGCCACCGGGAAGAAGACCGTCGCTGAGTGAGCAAATCCCGAGCGGATGTTCGGGCCGGGCCGCCGCTCCGATATCATCTCCTGGTGCACTCGCTTCAGTTGCTTGATTGTCATTCTCCTCGCTGCGGCCGCCGCCGGCGCCGGATCGCCGGCCACGGTCGAGATCGTCCTCGATGCATCGGCGGCGATGAACCGCCCGGGGCCGGGAGGAAGTGCGATCGAAGCCCTCGTCCGCGAGGCGATGGCGGCGATCGTGGCCGAGACCGCCGAACTCCAACCGGACTTGAAGATCGGGTTGCGTCTCGCCGGCGGCGATCGCCGGACCGAGAGCCTCGGGTCCTGTGCGGCGATGAGCCTCGCCCTTCCGCCGGCCGACCTCGACCCGGAACAGTGGCTCAGAGATCTCGACGCCATCGAACCCTGGGGTCTGCGTCCCCTGATCGCCTCGACCCTGGCAGCGCTCGACGATCTCGACCCGGCGCCGGGCACGCGGCGGATCGTCATCGTGACCTCGGGTGACGACGAGTGCGGGCTCGGACCGCAGCAGGTCGCCGCGGCCCTGAGCGCCCAGCACCGACCGACCGAGCTTCGGATGGTCGGTCTCGGCCTCGATCAGGACATCGCCGAGAAGTTCGGGGCGGTCCCCCTTCGCAACGCCACCACCACCGAGGAACTCCTGGCCGCCCTTCGATGGGCGATCCTCGACACCGAGAGCGAGGTGCGGCCCACCGGAGCGCTCCTACCTGAAACTCGCCACCGAGACCCCTGAGCCCGTGGTCGCCCGGGTGGATCTGGTCGATATGGCAACCGGGGAGATCCTTCACCGAGACCGTCACAGGAGAGGCGGGCTTCGACCTCCCCGCGGGCCGTTACAGCATCGCGGTGGTCCCGGAAACCGGGAGATTGCACGAATTCAGAGATCTCGTAATCCCGGCCGGCGCCGCGACCCGAATCGAGCTCGATCTGAATTCCCGGCAGCCGACGGCCATCGACGTGGGAACCGACCCCATCGTCGTCGGCGCCCCGACCTGGATCGACATCGCCGGGTACGTCCCCGACCGGGCGCGCCTGCTCTTTGTCGACGCCAACGGACTCGCCGTCTCTCCTTCGACGGATCCGTTCGAGGACGATGGCTGGAGCGCAGTGGCGCCGCCGGTCCGGACCCCTTGATCTGCTCCTTGTCGAGCCTGAAGCTGGGGGCGTCCGCCGGGTGCTCGCGACGCGTCCGATCATTGCGATCACGACCGCACCGAGTCTCACCGCTCCCGATGAAATCGGCATCGATGAAGAGTTCACGGTGGGATGGTCGGGTGCCAAGGAAGCCGGGGACTTTGTCGCCTTGGTTCCGCGAGCCGGCGCCCCGACGGATGCGCTCTGGTGCGCCGGAGCCGGGACCCAGGTCCGAGGCTCGGTTGAACGCGCCGCCGACCGAGGCGGAACTCGATCTCATCTACGTCGTCGGCGTCACGATGTCGGTCGCGGCCAGGCACCCCGTCGAGGTGACAGCGCCCTTGGCCTCGGTCGCCGTCCACGGCGAGGACGGCACCGGGTGAGACCATCGAGGTGAAGTGGACCGGGCCCGAAAACGATGAGGATTACCTCAGTCTGGCCGAGGCCGGATCGCCCGACGACGCCTACGTCGAGTGGGCGAGGGTCGAAGACGGCAACCCGGCGGTCTTTCGTGCACCGGGCTCTCCGGGTAGCTACGAGGCGCGGTACGTCGATGGCCGAACCGGTGAGGCGCGGGCGCGGACGCCGGTCGAGGTCGTCGCCGTTACCGCCGCATTGGTGACGCCGGCGACGGCACGGGCCGGAATGCGGTTCGAGATCGGCTGGACCGGACCGAATTCCCCCGGAGACATGCTCGCCATCGCCAAACCCGGCGCCGATCCGGACCGTTGGCTCGACTGGGCGCCGACCACCATCGGTTCCCCCCTCACCCTTGCGGCCCCGACCACACCGGGCACCTACGAGATCCGCTATGTCGCCAAAACGGGTCCGCAAATCCTCGCCACCGCCGTGATCAAGATCCGACAGTGAACCGCCACGTCGAGAATGGCGGGTGCGATTTCCGGAGTTGGCGCCCGAGCTCCGGTGTGACGCTCTTGTCCTCGCCCATCTGCCGCCGGAGACCACCGCCGAGACCATCCTCGAGCGGTTACCCGAGGAACTCCCGGGAGCGGCAACCATCGTGCCCTGGGTGGCGGGACCTAAGGGGTGTGAACCCATCGATGACGGCGATCGTTCCGGTTTTCCGAATCGACGCCCGTTCCACCGATGCTCGAGGTCTGTGGGTACTCGCGGGCGAGACGCCCGCAATGGGCCGATCCGATCTACGGGACGAGCGTCAGGTCTGCAGCACACCGACCTTGAAGGGTGCGATCTCGGGCTGGTGAGCCGCCGCCTCGAGGCTGCGGATGATGACCTCGCGGGTGCGTCTCGGATCGATGATCTCGTCGACCCACAGCCGCGCCGCGGCGTAGCGCGGTCGGTGGCCGCGTCGTAACGCGCCTGGATCTCGGCCAGACGCTCGGCCCTCTCCTCGTCGGATGACCTCGTCGCCGCGGTTCTTGAGCTGGATGGCGAGCAGGGTCTTCGACGCCTGCTGGCCGCCCATGACCGAGATCGACGCCGACGGCCAGGCGTAGTAGAAACGGGCGCCGTAGGCGCGGCCGCAGAGGGCGTAGTTCCCGGCGCCGAAGGAGTTCCCGACAAAGACGGTGATCTTCGGCACCACCGAGTTCGCGACCACGTTGACCAGCTTCGCGCCGTCCTTGATGATGCCCTCGCGCTCGGACTTGGAGCCCACCATGAAACCGGTCACATCCTGGAGAAAGACCAGCGGGATCCCCTTCTGGTTCATGAGTTCGACAAACCGCGCCCCCTTGTCGGCGGAGTCGGAGTAGATCACGCCGCCGATCTGCATCTCCCGTTCGCTCTTCTCGAGGCCCCGCCGACGATGGACGATCTGCCGATCGTTGGCGACGATCCCGACCGCCCAGCCGCCGATCCGGCCGGTGCCGCAGATCATGGTCCGCCCGTAGGTCGCCTTGTACTCGGTGAACTCGGAACCGTCGAGGATCCGACCGAGCAGATCGTGGGTGCTGTAGGGTCGCGACCGATCCACCGGCATGAGACCGAGGAGCTCCTCGGGATCGGCCAGCGGCGGCCGCTCCTCGATCCGGTCGAAAGGCGCCATGGCGGGACGCGCCAGCTCGCCGATCCGCGCGCGGATGTGGTCGATGGCGGCGAGGTCGTCGGGGAACCGATCATCGACCACCCCGGAGATGTCGACCTGGACCTCGGCGCCACCGAGGTCCTGGTTGTCCTTCTTCTCACCGATGGCGGCGGCGACCAGGTGCGACCCGGCGAGGAAGATGGTCCCGGTCCCTTCGACGATGAGCGCCTCGTCGGACATGATCGGGCAGGTAGGCGCCGCCGGCGACGCAGGAACCCATGATGGCCGAGATCTGGTAGATGCCCTCGGCCGACAGCCGGGCGTTGTTGTAGAAGACCCGCCCGAAGTGATCGCGATCGGGGAAGATCTCGTCCTGCATGGGCAGAAAAACACCCGCCGAGTCGACGAGATAGATGATCGGCAGTCGGTTCTCCAGGGAGAAATCCTGCGCCCGGAGGATCTTCTTGCAGGTCAGGGGAAACCACGCCCCGGCCTTGACCGTCGCATCGTTGGCGACGATGACGCACTCGCGGCCGCTGACCCGTGCCGAGCCCGGTGACGACCCCCGCCGCCGGCGCGCCGCCCCACTCCTCGTAGATCTCCCAGGCGGTGAAGGTCCCGAGCTCGAGGAATTCCGACCCGTCATCGATGAGCGCCGCGACCCGTCTCCCGAGCGAGGAGTTTGCCCGTTTTCGCTGTCTCGCGGCGGCCTTTTCACCACCACCGGCGGCGATGGTCGCGCCGCTGCGCCTCGATGATCCGCAGCTCGTTCAGCCAGTGATCCCGATTCGCCTCGTAGGCCGACATCGTGTCGCGCTTCGCGGTTCAGCAACTTCGGCATTCACCACCTCATTCGAGAGCGTTCTAGGGAGCCATTGTAGACCTTCTCTCCCGTGCCCGTTTCCGTGCCCGTGCCCGTACCCGAAAAGTGCTCGCGATCGGTAGCGCCGCCAATCGTGATCAGCAACCGTGACCGTGGCCGTGACGCTGCTCATCCTCGGTCCCGGTGTCCCTTGTAGCACCGGCGTCTGGGCCGCCCCTGGCGCCCCGGCGTCGCGTGAACAGCGCGATCGCCGCCGCTGCTCCTGACGCCGATCACGGATCACGGATTACGTCCCCCTCCCGCCGGAGTGTTACACTCCCCAAGCGATGTTTCCGGGGGGGCCAGGGCGATGGCGAAGATCAAGGTACGGCGAACCAATCGAGAAGAGCTTCCCGGTCTCGCCGTGCTCCGCGACGCCGTCGCCGCCGAGCTCGACGGCCTTCCCGAGCCACCGCGGCATGCTCGATCTCGACATGGAGCTCGACCCCGATCTCACCCACCTCATCACCCACGACCCGGACGGCTTTCAGACCGCCGAGGACAAGGACGAGACCGTCGGGTTCGCCGCCGGCCACGTCCGGTCGCGCCAGTGCGTGATCTCCGAGATGTGGGTGCTGCCGCAGCACCGCGGCCGCGGCGCCGGCGAGGCCCTGATGCAAGCGGATGCTGACCTACGGCGAGCGCTCCGGCGCCCGCGAGTTCCTCACCGTCGTTCCCACCGAGGGGGTCGCCCAGAGCCTGCTTCTGCGCCATGGTTTCCGGCCCGTGGCGCCGGTGTATCAACTGACGATCCAGCCCACCGATGGCGCCGCGCCTCGGCCACGCCCTGTCGCGGCTGATGGATGGACGCGACGTCACCACCGATCTCTTCAACCGTCGCGGCCAGGCCGATCTCGATCGCATCGACAAGCTCAACCGCAACATCGTCCGCGATGTCGACCATCAGTACTGGCTCAAACAGCGCGGCCACCACGCCGCCTTCGTCCGCCAGGGCGAGCGCATCGCCGCCTACGCCTATGGCGGCCGCGACCAGGTCGGACCCGTCGCCGGCACCACCCGGGAAGCCGCGATCTGCGCCCTCGGTTGGGCGATCAATCTCGCCAGCGAAGCCGCGGAGCGAGGACGCCGTCCTCACGGTGCGGATCCCGGCGCCGTTTCACGAGGCGGTCGACGCCATCCTGGACGCCGGGCTGCCGTCTCGAGGCCACCCTGATGATCTACGGGCGGGATCTCAAGCTGGCCTTCGACCGCTCCACCCTCGGCCACGTCGCCCTGCCATGAGCGACGACATCCGCCCGGCGAACCGGACGGAGCTCACGCGACCGTCGCCGGGTCGACTACGCCCACGATCTCAATGAACAGCAGTACGCGGCGGTCATGCACCCGGGCGGGCCCATGCTCGTGCTCGCCGGCGCCGGCACCGGCAAGACCCGGACCCTGGTCTACCGCGCCGGCCGGCTCATCGAAGACGGGGTCCCGCCCGGGCAGATCCTGCTGCTGACCTTCACCAACAAGGCGGCCCGCGAGATGCTCGATCGGGTCGGTCAACTGCTCGAGCGCGACACCGCGCGGGTCCACGGCGGGACCTTCCACTCGGCCGGCCACCGGATCCTCCGGCGCTACGCCGAAGCAGGTCGGCTACACCCCGCGGTTCAGCATTCTCGACCGCGAGGACGCCGGCGATCTCATGGGCCACGCCCTGGCCGACGTCTCACCCGAGGTCCCCGAGCGGCGGCTGCCCCGACCGCGCCTGCTCGTCGATCTCTACAGCTTCGTCATCAACACCGGCCACGAGCTCGAGGACGTGCTGCTCGAGCGCGCGCCCCAGTTCTACGACCAGGCCGAGATCATCGCCGCCATCTTCAAGCGCTATCTCGAACGCAAACGCAACGCCGATCTCATGGACTTCGACGATCTGCTGCTCAACTGGCTGCTGCTGCTCAAGCGCTACCCCGATGTCCGGCGCCGGCTCGCCGCGAGCTACACCCACATCCTGGTCGACGAGTACCAGGACACCAACCGGCTCCAGGCCGACATCGTCGACGCCATGCTCGGACCCGAGCGCAACGTCATGGTCGTCGGCGACGACGCCCAGTCCATCTACGCCTTCCGCGGCGCCGACTTCGACAACATCCTGAGCTTCCCCGAGCGCCACCAGGGCTGCACCGTCTTCCGCCTCGAGACCAACTACCGGTCGACGCCGCCGATCCTCGCCCTCGCCAACGCCTCCATCGTGCACAACGAGCGCCAGTTCAAGAAGGAGCTCCGATCGATCCGCAACGACGGAGAGACGCCCGCCGAGGTCGTGCGTCCCCAGCCCCGAGCTCCAGGCCTCCTGGATCGCCGACACCGTCCTCGAGCTGCGCGAGGAGGGCGTCGAGCTCGAGGAGATGGCCGTGCTCTACCGCAACCACTCGCACTCCTTCGATCTCCAGGTCGAGCTGACCCGGCGCAACATCCCGTTCCAGGTCCGCTCCGGTCTGCGGTTCTTCGAACACCGACACGTCAAGGATGTCCTCGCCCACCTGCGGTTCGTCGACAACCCACGCGACGAGATCTCCTTCGCCCGGCTCATGAAGCTCCGCTCCGGTTTCGGACCGCGACTCACCGCCCGGCTCTGGCAGGCCATGGCCGGCGCCAACCCGTTCGAGCGCCTGCTCCACCTCGACCCCGCCACCGTCGATCTGCCGAAGACCGCCCGGATCTCGCTGACCGTCGCCCGGACCCTGCTCGGCGAACTGGCCGAACCGAAGCTCCTCGGTCAACCCGGCGAGGCGATCCGGCTCGTCGTGTCCGAGTTCTAACGCGACTGGGCGCGGGGCAATCTCGAGAACGCCGGCAACCGGCTCGAGGACATCGAACAGCTCGCGCTCTTTGCCGACGGCTATCCCGACATGGTGACCTTTCTCGCCGAGATCACGCTGCTCAACGATCTCTCGGGCGAGGACTCCGTCGGCGGCCCGACCGACGAGGTCCTGACGCTCTCGAGCACCCACCAGGCCAAGGGTCTCGAGTGGCGGGCGGTCTTTGTCATCTGGCTCGCCGAGGGCCGCTTCCCCAGCGCCCGGGCCGAGGACATCGAGGAGGAGCGGCGGCTCTTCTATGTCGCCGTGACCCGCGCCCGCGACCGGCTCTGTCTCCTGCGACCCGAGCTCGCCCGCGACCGCTACCGGGTCGATGTCCTGCTCGATCCCTCGCGCTTCCTCAGCGAGCTGCCCGAGGACGTCAGGGAGCGGGTGGTGGTCGCCGAAGAGCGGGAGGATGAAGACCAGGATCTCCTGCCCGCCGGCCGCTACCAGCTGCCGGGGTTTCTCGATGATCCCGAGGACGAGGTGAATTGAGGGACCGGTCGGCAGTGGACAGTGGCCGCGTGACACCCGATGCAGCAAGGCGCTCGGCACTTCAGATCTGTAGGGTGGGCCTGAAGCGCCACTCCAGTCGCCATCCAGTCGGAGAATACGCCACCTGGGGCTGAGCTCCCCAATCACACCGTCCTCGCCCCGACCTGAGGTTCGCAACGGCAGATCGGCTCAGCGCCATCCATGCGTGACCAAGCTTGCGTCGTTGCGTGTTCAACCCTGCGACGGTGCGATGTACCCTGCGACCAGTTACCTGATCCACTTGACACGCCGCGGCAGATCTTTTAGTATATCGCTGAATGGTTATGAGGTAACAGGCCTCAGATAGCCTCGCAACACAAGGAGTCAACCATGTCAGTACAAGACTTGACCAAAGACAATTTCGAAAGCACCATTTCCGACAACGACATCGTCATCATCGACTTCTGGGCCGAGTGGTGCGGTCCGTGCAAGGCGTTCAAACCGATCTTCCACGCCGCCGCCGACCGTCACGACGACGTGACCTTCGTCTCCTGCGACACCGAGGCCGAGACCGAGCTCGCCGGGATGTTCCAGGTCCGGTCGATCCCGACGACGGTCATCTTCCGCGAGCAGATTCCGATCTTCAGCCAGCCCGGGATGCTCCCGGCCGAGGCCCTCGACGAGATCCTCGGCAAGGTCAAGGAGCTCGATATGGACGAGGTCCGCAAGACCGTCGAGGAGCAGGCCGCACAGGCGTAAGCGCCACACCACACTGAACTTCGAGGGGCGGCCGATGCCGCCCCTTTCTTTGTGAACGTGATCGGTGAACCGTGATCCGCTCATCGGCAGCGACATCGTTCAACACAATGGGACACGGATCAACACGGATGAACGCAGATTGCACGGATTCTTATCGAGAGTTGGATCGTGGCTATTCGCCTTCAACTTTGCATCGGCTGGATCGCCTGCTTGCAGGGCCAGGTCATTGATTTGGAAACGGATTTCACCGATCGCTCTTCTGCACCTTCCTGATGAGTCAACACCTGGCTCCGTGAAGATCCGTCACAGATCAGAAACGACAACCTACCGGCATCCGAGCGCGACACCACGAAGTCAGAGCTCGAACCAGAATTCGGACGCCACCCTCAAGAAAAATCCGTGTCCATCTGCGTCTCATCCGTGTCCTATTTGCGATGGTCTTGGCGTTCTTTGCGTCTTTGCGGTGAAACTGCGATGGGCCCTCGCGCGCTCTTGCCCCTCCGCTCTTGCCCGGTACTGTTCCCCCATGAGCGACATCTTCCGCAATCTGCCCGACAACGTGCGCGATCTCGTCCGGCGCGCCGGCATCGATCATCGCGATCGCGGCATCACCATCTTCGACGGCCGCGGTCGAAACTCCGACCGACGCAGCTATGCCGAAGCTACTCGAACTCGCGACCGCGGCGGCTTCCCGTTTCGACTCTCTGGGCATCGGCCCCGGCGAACCGGTGATGGTCGCCCTTCCGACCTCCTGGGAGTGGTTGGAGGCGTGGATGGGTCTGCTCTTTCGCGGCGCCCTGCCGGTCGCGAGCTCCGGCGCCAGCGGACTCGCCGCCGCCGAGACCCAGCTCGGCAAGATCGATCAGGTCATGGGCGCCATCGGCGCCCGTCACGTCATCGCCGGCGCGGCGTTCCGCGATCAGGCCGCAGCCGGCGGATTCGACCGCGCGTCCTCGCGGCGTCATCACCCCCGAAGAGCTGCGCGCGGCCGACCCGACCCGGGCTTCGAGCCACCCGACCATCGGCGCCGACGACGTCGCCTTCCTCCAGCTCACCTCGGGTTCCACCGGACTGCCCCGGGCGGTCATGATCACCCACCGCGGCGCGGTCCACAATCCCGCCGCCAACTGTGAGAGTTCCTCCGGACAGATGCGGCAGCCGATCCAGGACTGGGTCGAGTGCATGATCGTCCTGGCTGCCGCTCTACCACGACATGGGTCTCATCGGCTGTCTCCTGCTGCCGCTTCTGATCGGCTACGAGCTTCGAGCTGCTTCGGCCCCAGACCTTTCTCGCCCGACCCATGTTGTGGCTCCGCGAACTCGCGACCAACGGCCTCAGCTTCGCACCGGCGCCCAACTTCGGCTATCAGCTCTGCGTCGAGAGGATCAAACCCGACCAGCTCGAGGGATGCGGATCTGTCGAACTTCAAGGTCGCCCTCACCGGCGCCGAGATGGTCCGACGCGAGACCGCCGATGCCTTTGTCGAGGCGTTCGCCCCGTTCGGATTCACCCCGGAGAGCGTTCGTGCCCTGCTACGGACTCGCCGAAGCCACCCTCGCCGTCACCTTCGACCAGGAGGGGAAAGGGGTGCGCACCCTCCCCGCCCCGGCCGGCAGCCGACGCCGGGTTCGCCATGGCCGAGGTGGTGAGCGTCGGCCGGCCGATCCGGGACACCGAGTCAAGATCGTCGCCCCCGACGGACGCCGGCTCGGGGAGGACGCCGTCGGCGAGGTCTGCATCAACGGCCCGGGGGTCTTCGCCGGGTACTACCGCGACGACGAGGCCACCGCCGAGAGTCTCGATCGACGGTTGGTATCACACCGGTGATCTCGGATTTCTCCACGACGGCGAGCTCTATCTCACCGGCCGGATCAAGGATGTCCTCATCGTTCGCGGCCACAATCTCATGCCCGATGAGATCGAGCGCCTCGCCGATGCCGTCACCGGCGGCGGGGGTCTGATGCGCTCCGCCGCGTTTTCGGTGGCGCGCGGCGCCGCCGGCGAGGAACCGGTCCTCGTGGTCGAGAGCCGGAACCGATGATGCCGATACTCTCGGACGCCATCGCCCGCGAGATCAAGATCGAGGTCGGCCGCGCCCTCGGCCTGCCGCTCGCCGATGTCGTCTTTGTCCGCCGCGGGCGAATCCCGAGAACGACGAGCGGCAAGATGCAGCGGGCCGAGGTCCGCAAGCGGTATATCGAGGGGACGTTGGAGGTCATCGGGGGTGAGGGGTAAAGGGTTAGGAGTTAGGAGATGAGGAAGTCGAAGACCGTTGTGACCGCCTTACCCTTACTCCTCACTCCTCACTCTTAACTCCTCACCTCCTCACCCGATCGCAGCTACAATGCCCCGCGAAGGAGAGCACACTCAGGCATGAATCGCTCCGAGATCGCGATTGAGATCATCGCCCGGATCACCGGCCTGCCGCCCGAGTCCATCGTTCCCGAGATGGAGCTCGTCGCCGATCTCGACATGGACTCCGCCAAGGCCCTCGAACTCCTCGTCGAGCTCGAAGACCGGCTCGGCGTGGAGATCGACGACGACGATGCCGCCAATCTGAACACCGTCGGCGACGTTCTCGCCACCATCGAATCCCTCGATCATCCACCCGCATGATCGACGAGAAGCCGGCGTGAGCGCTGAGCGTCATGCGACCACGCAGCGTCAACGACGTCCTCAACTGGCTGGTGGTGGTTCTCGCCTTCTCGCTGCCGCTCTACCGCGCATGGGTGAGCCTCGCCGCCATCCTGATTCTGCTCCTGTGGTTCTTCCAGGACCGGCCTCAATGATCGCGAAGCGCAAGCTCGGACACCACCGTCTGACCCTGGCCATCCTGGTCTTTCTCGCTCTCAACCTGCGTCTCGCTCCTGTGGTCCGAGGATCCGGCCGGCGGCTTCGAGTACTGGCGCAAGTACCTCTACCTCCTTCTTGGTGCCCGGCCATCGCCTCGAGCCTGCGACCGGTCTTCGCCCGACGGCCTTCGTCGCCTTTCTCGCCGCAACCGTGTCTCGTCGGTGGCCATGATGCCCGTCGTCATCATCGGCGACATCCACATCCGCCACATCCACCCGGACAACCCGGCCGCCACCATGTCGCATCTGGACTACAGCATGGTGCTGGCGGTCGCGGGCGTGCTGATCCTCGTCCATCTCGCCCACTCGACCATGCGGGGCGCGGCAGCGACGCTGTGGATCCTGCTCTTCGGGGTCGTCATCGGCGGCTTGTTGCTCAACATCGGCCGCAGCGGTCAGTTCGCCTTCGTCGCGACCCTGGCGGTGCTCGTCCCGTTTCTCCTGCGCCGACGCTCGTGGCTCGTCCAGGTCGCGGTCCTGGTCGTGGTCGCCACCGCCCTGCTCGCGGCCTATCTTCGTGGTCACACCATTTCAGCCAGCGAGTCGAGACCGCCGCCGTCGAACTCCACGATGCCGTCGTCGAGCACCGGGTCGACACCAACCAGGGCAAGCGGGTGGCGGCGATGGTCGTCGGACTCGAGATCGTTCGCGCCCACCCCGTCCTCGGGACCGGAATCGGCGGCAACATGCCCGAGTTCCGCCGCCTGCTCGAGACCGACTACCCACAGTTCAGGGATGCGGTGAGCTGGTTCCCACACTTCCACAACCAGTACATGCAGGTGACCACCGAACTCGGGCTGGTGGGGCTGCTCGTCGCTGCTGGCGATGTTTGCGGCCCTCTTCACCGGACGCTAACCGAAGCCCCGAGTTCCAGGCGGCGGCGGTGGCCGTCGGCTGCGTCTATCTCTTCGGCTTCCTCGGCGACCCGTTTCTCCACAAGCAGCTGCCGCTTGGCGCTCTTCGCCCTCGTCGCCGGGGTCATCTCGTCGAATGACGAGGTGTTTGTGGACACGAGTTCACAGTCGACTGTCGACAGTTGACAGTTGAAGTACATCGTATGGCGCGATTGGCCTGATCGGCGAGTCGGCAGCTCGAGCGACTGGCGACTTCGTACTCAGACCTTCGTGTCCTCAGCTGATTTGTCTTGAAACACGAAGAGCACGAAGTTACACAGAAGATCTCCACGAAGCATCGCAGTGTTGACCCGGACCCTACCTTGAAGCAGATTGTGAAATCTCTCCTGAATCCTTGCGATGGGTCAAGAAATGTCCTTTGTGATTTCTTCGTGGTCTTCGTGTTTCAAAGGTGCCTTGTCGGCTGCGTTTGCCGATCCACGAAGTCGTTTGCCGATCCGGCAGTGGGTACAAACAAATCACGAATCACGGATCACCGCTCACTTTCGCGTCGCCATCCTGATCGCCTTCCAAACCTGCGGTCGCGAGGCGGCGATATTCGTCGCAGTCGCGCAGCAACTCGGCCTTGGTCCCGGCGCCGACGATCCGTCCTCGCCTTGAGCACGAGGATCCGGTCGGCGAGATCGACGGTGGACAGCCGGTGGGCGATGATGAAGGTGATCCGGTTGCGGATGATCTCCGAGAGGGCGCGCTGGATCGCCGCCTCCGACCGGTTGTCGAGGGCCGATGTCGCCTCGTCGAGGATGAGCACGTCGGGATCGCGGTAGATGGCGCGGGCGATGGCCAGACGCTGCCGCTGACCGCCCGAGAGATTGGCGCCGAACTCGTCGAGGATCGCATCGATGCCGCCGTCCATGGCCGAGA
Source organism: uncultured Acidobacteriota bacterium (assembly GCA_963704125.1). Lineage (GTDB taxonomy): Bacteria > Acidobacteriota > Thermoanaerobaculia > Thermoanaerobaculales > Sulfomarinibacteraceae > JAHECW01. Next base: position 85,271 of record CAVPHA010000015.1, read on the forward strand.
CGAAGTCCCAGGCGCCGGCTTCGCGCAGGCGCATTCTCCACCCTCTCGCGGTCGGCATCGCGGCCGTAGGCGACGTTGCGACGCCACCGTGTCGTTGAAGATGTAGACCCGCTGGGTCACGACTCCGATGCGACAGCGGAGCTCGGCCGAGATCGAGCTCGCGGGCATCGACGCCGTTGATCCGCAGCACGCCCTCGCGTCGGGTCGTAGAACCGCAGCACCAGGTTGACCAGGGAGGTCTTCCCGCCGCCGCTGTCGCCGACCAGGGCGATGGTCTCGCCCGCCCGTGACCTCGAGGCTCGACGCCCGCGCAGGGCCCGGCACGTCGCCGTAGGACAGGTGGACATCGTCGAAGCTCGACCGAGGCGATGGGTCCGTCGATGGAGCGATCCCCCGAGTGATCTGCGGCTGCAGATCGAGGAGGTCGAAGATCCGTTCCGACGCCGCCACGGCTTCGAACATCTGGTTCGACGCCTGGGAGATCCGTTTGATCGGGTTGTAGATGCTGAAGAGCGCCACGGTGAATCGCATGAAGTCCGCGAACTCCATCGTTCCCGGCCATGATTTCGCGACCACCGAACCAGATCACGAGCGCAGCGGCGATGGCGCCGAGGAACTCCATGAGCGGGTTGGTGAGCTCCCGGGTTCGCACCCCCTTCATGTTGATCCGCCGAAATTCCAGGTTTTCGGCTTCGAACCGGCTCGAGCTTCGAAATCCTCGGCGGTCTGCGCCTTGATGATCTCGATGTTGTTGAAGATCTCCGCCAGACGCGAGCCGTGATGTCCGAGTCCTTTTCCTGCGAGCGGTGCATGATCGCTTGAAGCGTTTCGCCAGGGCGGCGAGGGGCCACACCGCCAGCGGCAGGACCACCAGGCCCCAGAAGGCGAGCTTGGGGCTCGCCACGATCACGACGCACGACGAACGCGATCGCGATCAGGCTTTCCCTGATGACCACGGCGAGCTGCTGGGTGACGGCCATCCTGATCCGGTTGATGTCGTTGGTCACCCTGCGAGATGAGCTCGCCGCCGCGGAACCGGTTGAAGAAATCCGAGATCGAGGCTGACGATATGACCCGAGCAGCCGGTCCCGCAGACGGCGGACGATGTCGAGTCCGACCCACTGGAGCTCGTAGACCTGGAGGTAGCGGCCGACCCCGACAAAAAAGAACAAGACCACCACGGCTGCCGGGCAGGACGCTTGATCATGAGACTGTCCGGGGCGATGAAGACTCCTTGATGACATCCTTGATCAGATACATGACGGCGCCGTAGGCCGCGGCGCCGACCAGACCGCCGATGAACGAAACGGCGATCCGACCCTTGTAGTCCTTGAGGTAGGGACCGAGTCGACGAAGGAACTGCCACATGCCCGGTCCTACCCGACTTCAGCCGCCACTCGGCGGCCCCGTCGGCCGACCATCGTCCTCGCTCTCCTCGAGGCTCTCGAGACCTTCCCACGTCGTCGTCTTCGTCGTCGAACTCGGGCAGGCTCGGCTCGATCCCCCGGGCCGCGTTGATTCGCCAGCCCCAGAGGATCGAGTACTTCATATAGGCGCTGTAGGCCTGCAGCGCGCAGAAGACCAGACCGCGCCCGCCATCGAGGATGCCGAGCTGGATGATGTAGGTGCGAAAGAACCTCCACAGGGGACGAAACGCAACCTCGAGCGCAGCCGGGCGTCTTGCCGTCCCGCCACCCCTGAGCGGCGCCCCAGTAGCCGTACTTGGCGAGTCGAAAGGCGTACTCGTCAAAACTCCGGTCCACCATGTGGTGTTCCATGGAGTTCTTGAGGATCGGGGCTTCGCCCCCGGTGTGGAGCAGCGAGTGGACTCGGCGGTTCTCGTAGTAGGCGGTTCCGGTTCTGAACAACCGAGCCACCCGATCCCGCTGCCAGCCCGAGTACTCTGATCCGCTTGCCGAGAAAGTAGACATCCCGGTTGATGGTGTATGCGTTGTGCTCCGGCCCGCGAGCGAGCAGATCCTCGATCTCGCGTGCGAGAGCCGGGGTGCAACGCTCGTCGGAGTCGAGGAGGAAGACCCACTCAAACCGGACATGCTTCAGCGCCCAGTTCTTCTGGGCCCCGGCGCCGAAGTAGGTGCGTTCGAAAAACCGCACCTTGTCGTAGCTCTGAGCGATCTCGGGGTGTCCGATCGGTGGAGAACGAGTCGACCACGATGATCTCGTCGCACCACAGGAGCGACTCGATACAGGCACCGATGTTGTGCTCCTCGTTGAAACAGGTGACGAGACCGCTCACCTTCGGCCGGGTTCTGCCGTCGTCCAGGGTCTGTCGTCTCAGGCTTGGGGATCCATGGTTCTCCGTCGCACGATCGATCAGAGCTCTCTCCGAATGGATGCCACAGATTGTTTCGGCTCCGCGCTTCCATCTCGGCGAAATGCTAACACATGCCGGTACTTCGGTTGGCGGCCGGAGCTCAGCACCGAAAGCGACAAATATCACTGAATCAGCACCTCTCGGGGGTATGATGGAAAGGATGGGCAGTTTTCAGCAGACATGTCCTCGTCATCGGCGCCAAGAGCGACGCCCTGGATCGCATCGCACCCATGTTGCGGCGCGCCGAGTTCAACGTCCACACCGCCGAACCGTCACCGGTGGTCTTCGATCTCGTCCTCGGCACCTCCTTCGAGCTCGTTCTGGTGAGCTATCCGCTGCGAGGATCTTGATCTCGACGACTTCATCGACGCCCTTCGCAGGGATGGGTCCTGGTGCCGGAAGGCCGCGCTCGTTCTCCTTGCCGAGCCCGATCACCTCGACGATGCGCTGCGCACTGGTGGATCTCGGTGTCAATCGCGCCGTCGGCCTCGACTGGCCGGAGGGTCGTCTTCACCAGGCCATCGCGGATCTTCTCGAGGTCGCGCCGAGGATCTCGCTTCGGGTGCTGGTTCACCTCAAGGTCGAGATCACGGACCAATCCAAAAGAGCCCTCTATCAGACCGTCAACGTCTCTCGAACAGGGATGCTCCTCCGCGGAGACGACCAGGATCTCGATCCGGGGACGCGATTCAGCTTCTTCTTCGGCATCCCCGACGGTCGACGGCTGGTCGAGGGGACCGGCGAGGTCGTCCGGAGAACCAACCCGATCCGCGAAGGCACCGCGGGTCTCGGCATCCGTTTCATCCGGATCGCCGGCGAAGGCGAGGAACAACTCGAGAGCTTTGTGAAGCGGAATCAGCGGTGAGCCCGCAGCTCACCAGTTCTTAATTCTTAATTCTTAATTCTTAATTATTCATCGCACGCTCATCGTCCGCAATGGCCTTGCGTGACTTCTGTGCGCTGAATTAAGAATTCAGAATTAAGAATTGAGAATTCATCTCGCGTCGACTTCGCGGCAGGCCTATACAGCTATCTTTTCGGCAGCAGAAAGTAGAGTTCCCCGAGGTGTTTGGTCCGACCGGCGAGCTCACCGGCCTCGTCTCCCTGACCGAAGAAGAGATCAACCCGGCCGGGGCCGCGGATCGAACCGCCCGTGTCCTGATTGAGTACGAATCGTGAGATGGGCACCTCTCCGCCTTCGGCGGTCGGCATCACGGCATTGATCCAGGCCATCACCGGCGCCGGGAAGAGCCTCCGGTCGGTGGCGATGGATCGGCCGCCGGTCACCGGTTCTCCGTAGCATCCCAGCGGACCGCCATCGGCCGGAAGCGCTCGGAAGAAGACATACGACGGGTTGTAGCTCAGCACCCGACGCAACTCATCCGGATGCTCGTCCAGATAGGCGCGAATCGCCTGCATGGACATCTCCTCGCGACTGACGAGACCGTCATCGATGAGCAGACGCCCGATGGATCGATACGGCCGGCCGTTGGTGTGTGCGTACCCGGCCCGCACTCTCCCGCCGTCGGGGAAGACCAGAGTGCCCGAACCCTGGACGTGGAGAAAGAATGCATCCACCGGGTCGTCGACATAGCCCATCACTTCGACCCGGCCGGCAGGCCGGCGCCGAAGTCGATGGCATCGCGCTCGTGGTAGGGCACCAGCATTCGCCCGTCGACTCGACCGACGAGGCGCGAGCGGGTCGGTCTCGACGCCGAAATCGCCGAGATCGACGGTGATGAGGTCGTCCGGAACACCGTAGATCGGGTGTTCGAAAGATCTCGGAGCCTTCACTGCGGGCATCGAGCAGACGGTTCGTAGTACCCGTGAAGAAGACCTCGCCCCGGCCATCGCGGCCCACCGATCGCAAGCAGAAGGAACTCCTCCTGAAGACGCCGGCGGTCCTTCCTCGGCCGCGGCAGCGGCGATGATCTCGCACGCTCGCCGCACCCCGGCTCGCGAGTTCGGCCGCCGATCGCTCGACCGGTCCCGAAATCGAAGACCCGATCAGGGGAACCCGTTCGAGATAGGCGATGGACGGCCCGCACGCCGCCTCGAGGCTCTCCGGATCGAGAGTCGTCGGCGAGGGAGGGCCAGTCGTCGACAGGAACGATCTCCAGGGGAACCACCGGCGGCGGCTCGACCGGTCTCGTGAACACAGCCGCCGATCAGCGACGAGCACGCCGTCGACGGCGACCAGCGAGTCGGGTTACGCATCTCGTCGATCCCGCCGCGGGAAGTTCCTTCACGTACACATCCTGCTTGGGATAGGGGATCTCGATCCCGGCGTGCTGCGAACGCCTTGTAGACCCTTCGGTTGAGCTCGTCGAGCACCCGGCCGCGATAGAGGGGTTGTTCGATCCAGGCAAGCAGTTCGAAGTCGAGGCCGGAGTCGCCGAAGGTCCGAAACCGAACCCGCGGCGCGGGTTCGCCGACCAGATAGCGGCGCATCCTCGCTGCACGACCGAGCAGCACATCACGGACCTGATCCACATCACTGCCGTAGGCCGCCGAGACCTTGACCCGAACCCGCATCTTGTCGTGCGGACCGCCGGTTTCGTTGACGATGCGACCGTTGCCGATGACCGCGTTGGGCACGGTCACCTCGACATCGTCCCGGTCAGAATCCGGGTCGATCGAATCCCGATCTCCTGAACCTCACCGCGCAGACCACCGTCGAGAACGACAAAATCACCCACCTTGTAGGGTGCATCGGCGAGGATGAAGACCCCGGAGAAGAGATTCGCCAGGGTGTCCTTGGCGGCAAAACCGACGGCGATCCCGACGATCCCCGCCGATGCCAGCCACGAGGTCAAGGGCACATTCCACGCGACGCAGATGAAATAGACACCGGCGCCGACGACCAGGAACTTCGCCACCATGTCGAGCAGCGGCACCGTCTTCGGCTGGATCCAATGAAAACGATCGACGTTGCGGCTCAGCGCCTCGAGCACCACCTTGCTCGACCGCAACAGGGCAATGCTCCACATCACGATGATCAGGGTCGACAAGAAACCCTTGATCGCCAGATCGACCGTCTCGGGGAGATGAAGCGGGATCTCAGCCAGCCAGAATCCACCAAAGACAAAAGACCAGAAGATCGGTCCCTTGAGGATCGCCGCGATCTTGTCATCGACATCGGTGTCGGTGCACTTGGTCAGCCGGTGGACCAGGTGCCGGAAGGTGAAACGGGCGATGAACGCCACCAAAATCGCAGCAACGAAAATCGCCGCTGCACGTTGGTTCGGCGATTCGGGAAGGTAGGGGATTCGGGCGAGCAGTGTGTTCATGTCCATGCTGAGTACATCCTCACCGGGAGTTCATCGGATCTCGTTTCGTGATCAGTATAGGGCGCGCAGGAGAATCGTCCGCCGACATCCGCCGATCGACGTGTCATGATGAAATGGCGATGATCGAATTTGGAGGGCGCGGTTTGAATCCAAGGGACTTCACCCGGAAGCTGATCCGCTGGACGGCGATCGGTATCGGCGCCCTCGTCGTGACCTCGGCCCTGGGCTCCTTCGCACTGCATACCTACGGCGCCTACCGGCTCGACCGTGCACGAACGGATTTCAGCGCGAGCTGGGGGCATCTCGCACTCTCCAGGCCTGCTGCACCGGTCCCCGACGACGAGAACGGCGCCCGGTGGCTGGTGGCGGGCGGGGACGCCATCGTGTGTTCGGATGAAGACCGGAGGTTCTACGGTCAGCTTTCGGACCGGCCGGCGGCGGAGTGGACCGACGCGGAGCGGTCCCGTGCCCGGTGGATTCTCCACGAGCAACAGAACGCGCTCGGAATCCTCCTTCGTTCGGGAACCTGCGAGACCTTCAACCTCGGCTCCGACGGTCTTCGCCCAAGCTATGAAACGGTTGAATTTTCGAGCATCGTGATGGGTGTCCGTCTTCTCGTGCTCGAGGCCCGCCTGGCCTGGAGCGAGGGCCGCACGGCCGACGCATTGGCGGCGCTCGACGCGGCAGGCCGGTCTGCCGACGGCCTCCTGCAGACGCCGATTGTGATGGTCTCGACCATCGGCTCGGCCGCCGACAGATGGGTGGCGGCAGTGGCGACGGCTATCGTCAGCGATCCCTCCGCCAGCGCGGCGACGCTGCGAAACCTCCGGGCGATCCTGCCTTCAGTAGACCCGGTCCAGAGCACCAATATGACCTTCGCAATTTCCATCGCAGAGCTCGCCGACGAGGGGTTCCAGTACATCGAGGAATCCTTCGATCCCTCCATGGGCTGGGCCGTTCCCTTCTGGATCTCCAATCACTATCTCTTGGAGGACCTCTACCTTGCCGAAGTCCTCGAGGGCTGGCGGCGTTTTCTCGAGATCGGCAAGACGCCGGCGGCTCTCTGGTCCCCGGACGCCATCCGTGAGATCTGGGAAGACCCCTCGTGGCCGCAATGGCTGGCCATGACCGGGGCCTACACCCCGAACCTGCTGCCCGCGACAGCCCGGGCGCAGGCGGCGTCCACCGAACTCCAGCAACTCGAGCTTGCGATCGAACTCCGGTTGGCATCGCCCGGGGGACTCGGCCCGGATGCCTGCGAGCTCATCAGCGAGACCCGGCCGACCGCCCTGACCGGAGAACCGATCGACTGCCGATTCGACGACATTCGGTGTCTGATCGTCATCGAAGCCCCGGGCGCCGAGCACGCACTGAGCCCGTTCGTCCCACCTCAAAGCAAGGCTGCGCAGATTCGACCCATAGAGATCCCGGTCACGCTTGGCGGCACCGGTTGTGAATGAGCGCTGCGGGAACCGTTAGGAAGTTAGGAGGTTAGAAGGTTAGAGACGTGAGAATGGAAATTCCGTCTCGTCCAAGCTTCTCACGTCCTCACTTCCCGACGCCTGCAGTCCAGTCTCTGGGGACTGCGGCGGTTACCGCACCATCACCATCGACAACCACGGCCAATAGGTGATGACCAGGACGCAGGCGAAGAGGATGAGCAGCCACGGCAGGGTGGCCCGGTAGAGGGTGACGATGGGCTTGTCGAAACGGTAGGAGGCGATGAAGAGGTTCATCCCCACCGGCGGGGTGCAGTAGCCGATCTGCATGTTGGCGAGGAAGATCATCCCGAGGTGGATGGGCTCGATCCCGTAGCCGGCCGCCAGCGGCAGCAGCAACGGCACCACGATGATCAGCGCCGAGAAGACGTCGAGCATGGTCCCGAGCACGAGCAGGAAGATGTTGAGTAGGATCAGGAAGGTCAGCTTCGACGACACGTGCGCGGTGACGAAGTCGAAGAGCTTCATCGGAATCTGGGCGTCGATCATGGCGTTGGTCGAGGCCAGCGAGGCGCCGAGGATCACGAGGATCCCGCCGACGAGCACCATGGACTCCCGCATGACTCCCGGGAGCGCTTTGAACGGGATCTCCCGGTAGATGACCATCTCGACGATCAGGACATAGATCACGGTCACCGCCGCCGCCTCGGAGACCGCGAAGAACCCGCTGTAGACCCCGCCGAGGACGATGATCGGCAGCGGGATCTCCCAGATGGCGGCGCGGACCGCGGCCGCCGCCTCGCGGGCCGAAAAGGCGGGTCGAGCCGCCGCGCTCTGCTGCAGGAAACGGCCCTCGCGGAAGCTCCACAGACCGAGGGCGAGGACCATCAAGGAGCCGGGCAGGATGCCGGCGATGAAGAGCCGGTCGACGCTGACCTCGGCGACGATGCCGTAGAGGATCAGCGGCAGCGACGGCGCGAAGAGCAGACCGAGACTGCCCGAGGTCGTGACCAATCCGAGGCTGAAGTTCTCGCGGTAGCCCGCATCCCGCAACGCCGGATAGAGCAGAGCGCCCATGGCGACGATGGTCACCCCCGAGGCTCCGGTAAAGGCGGTGAAGAGGGCGCAGGTCACCAGCGCGATGACCGCGAGTCCGCCCGGCATCCAGCCGAGCAGTGCGTCGGACAGGCGCACGAGTCGATTGGGCGCTCGGCTCTCACCGAGGATGAAGCCGGCAAAGGTGAAGAGCGGGATGGCGAGCAGCACCGGGGTGTCGGCGATGCGGTAGATCTCCATGACCACCGCGATCTGATCGATATCGGCGCGGCCGAAGGCGAAGATCGCACCGGCCGCGATGACCGCGAAGAGCGGCGCCCCGAGCAGGGCCATCGCCAGCAGGAGGAGACCGGTCAGGATCACTCGTCGGCCTTCCCGGCAAAACTCCTGCGCAGGTGAAACCCGGTCAAGAGCAGGTATCGCATGGTGAGCAGCCCGAAGGCGAGCGGCAGGACCGACGCGGTCACCCACAGCGGCACCGAGGCAAAGGCGATTTCGTCGTAGGCCCGGGCGTCCTTGACGAATCGGAAGGCCTGCCAGGCGAGAAAACCCGACACCGAGGCCGTGAAGAGATCGGTCACCACCCGGATTCTCGACCGCCACGGCTCGCCGACAAACCGCGACACCACATCGACATTGATCTGACGGTCGTCGCGGGCGGCGGCCACCGCACCGAGGAATCCGACCCACAGCACCAGGGCGCGGAGCAGCGGATCTCCCCAGATGATGGCGGTGTCGAAGACGTTGCGGGCGAGAATCTGCCACGCTGCGAGACCGATCATGATCGCGAGCAGGATCACCAGCAGCGTATCTTCAAGAGAGCCGAGCCAGCGGAGCACCCGGCCGAATCCGCCCTCGGCTTCCCATGCTCGAGCCGCCGGACGGGACGGATTCACTGGCCTTCCGTAGCCTCCGCCGACGAGTCGGCGTCGACGGCGGCGATCTCGGCCGCGGATCCTCGGCCAGGAGTTCGCGATCAAGTCCGAGCTCCTCGACCAATCCGCTCGATGACCGTTTGGCGAGCTCCTGCCACTGCCGTTCGGTGTCGGCCGGTGGTGTGACCGTCACGACTCCCTGTTTCTCGAGGGCGCGCCGGGCGCCTTCGTTGTCCTGCCGCGCCCGGCGGTCGAGGGTTTCGGTCATCTTGCCCAGAACCTCGTCGACCACCTTCTGGTCGTCTCCGCTCAGGGTCGACCAGGCGCGATCCGAAATCACCATGCAACCGTAGGTGTAGATCAACAGGACACTTCGATGGCGTACTTGATCTTGGTGAACCACTGCAGCGCGACCGCCGCGACCGGCGGACCGCTGACGACATCGACCAGGCCCGTCTGAAGCCCGGTCAGCACATCGGCCAGACCCAGCGGAACCGGCGACAAGAGCGGCCTCCTCGACCAGCACCCGGCCGACCGGATCGTTCTCCGGGAGCCACGCCTTGCTCCCTTTGAGTTCGGCAAAGGTCGAGGCCTTCTTGGTGGAGTAGATATAGGCGAACCCACCCTCGATGAATCCAAAGGCGTGGTAACCCGTTGTCAGTCGAGAGCCGGCGATGAGCATGGGATCCATCGTTGCGAGCGAACCGCGTCGACCTCGTCGTAGGTACTGAAGAGCAGCGGCAGGTTGTAGATCCGGATATCGGAACCACGTGGGCGAAGCTCCCGGCAACGAAAGACCCCGCCGTGCAGCTGGCCGATGCGCATCTTGCGCAGCACCGCGTCGTCGTCGCCCATGGTCCCGCCCGGGATAGAAGCGGAAGGTGACCCTGCCGTAGGTTCGCTCCGAGATCTCGTCCGCCGCCTTTTTTGCCTCGGTCATCCAGAACGACCCGTCGGGGGCCACGGTGGCGATCTTGAACTGCGCCGCTTCGGCCGCGGGAGACATGGTGCGCGAGGAGTGACGCGAGAAGCAGCGTGAGGATCGAACGTCGCATGAATTACTCCACGAAATAGTCGTCGGATTCGGCCAGCAGGATCCGCGCCTGCGCCTGAGCCATGGAGTTGAGGAGAACGAGACCCGGGGACATTCGGATCGGCTTCGATGACCTCGAGAAGGAGGCGGTCGTGGAGTTCGCGATCGAAGACCATCCGAGCGTACTCCTTGGCGAGGAGGACCTTGGTCATGAGGTCCTTGCCCTGGGCCAGTTCGATGGCCCGTTCGAAGTCCTTCCGACCCTGCTCGGGCTTGCCGCCGAGGGCCGCCGGGATGATGCTGTTGAGGACCCCGAGGTAGGTGTAGGCCGCACCGTCGCGGTAGTCCTCGTCGAGGGCGGTGACCCGCAGCATGATCGCCTCGACCCGGGCCTTGTCCGCCACCGCAGACCAGTCGGCGCGGTTGACCTGGACCCAGGTCGCCCACGAGACACCGGCGGCGAAGAGGGCCGGCACATGCTTTGCCTGCGACGCCGTCGATGATGTGCCTGGAATTCGTCGAAGGGCAGCTGCCACGAATCGCAGGTCGCGGGTTCGACCTCACACAGCCCGCGCCAACCATAGCTTCGGCCTCGCTCGGCGAGCCGCGAGGCCCGTTCCTGATCCTCGACGAAACCGGAGGTGTAGCTCGAGTAGAGCTGGGCGCCGGCGATGAGCAGACCGGTGTTGTCGGGATCGCCGGCGATCATGGCATCGACCATCAGCAGATAGGCGGGCGCTCCCTGGCGAACCGTCTCGGGATCGTTGTGGTCGAGCACCGCCGAGGTCAGACCCTCGGTCACCCGCGAGGTCACGGGGGCGATCACCGTCGAGCACCCGGTGAAGAGGCACGACACGACGCCGCCGCAGCCGGAACAGCCGTCCGCGGACACCTCGAGCTGGATCGTCGCACTGGAAACTCTCCTCAGACCGATTTGCACGGAGTCCGGCCATTCACAGGATGGCCGGATTGTACCCCATGTCGCATGGCGACCGATGTCGATGCGCGGTCTCCGGGAGCGAGATTTACCGGCGAGACCGATCGAATCAGCCTCCCGGGACTCCGAAACCACCCTTGAGGGGCCCGACCCGGAACCCGATCGCTTCAGGCTGAGCCCGCGGCGGTCTTCTCCGCCGGCTGATTGGTGATCATCGTCCGCCCGGTCGACGGATCCGTCATCATCCGAACCTGGACGGTGCGATAGCTGCCCGACAGACGATAGGGTTTGCCGGTGTAGATGGTGAGAATCTGCGAGACGTAGTTCCGGGTCTCGTTGTAGGGCGGGACCCCGCGGTAGCGGGCAACCGCTCCTTCGCCGGCGTTGTAGGCCGCCAGCGCGAACTGGAGGTTGCCGCGGTACACGATCGACGAGCCGGGCAAACTCACGGACGCCGCCGCGGACGTTCTGCTCCGGATCGAACGGGATCGGCGACACCGAGTCTGTTCGCGGTCGCCGGCATCAGCTGCATCAGACCCATGGCGCCCTTGCGGCTGACGGCGCTGCGGGTCATAACCCGACTCGACCCTGACCAGGGCATCCACGAGCTTCGGATCGAGACCATGCTCGACGACTCACCTGCCGGACGAGCTCGCGCACCCCGGACGCTCGAGGACACGACCGTCCCGGCGACCGGAGCCGACGGCCCGGCAGCCCACGCCGCGCCCGTCATGAGACAACATGACGACACAGCTGCACAGCAAACGCACGAACGCCACGTTACTATTATTGCAGATATCGGCTTCCGGGAGGCCATCCGCTTTGTCCCACACGTCACAAACACCCCTGGATTCACCGTTTTCCGCCAAAATGGAGGGCGCCGGTCTGGCCGATGCCGCCATGGCCGCATTCCGCCACCACCTCGAACGGTTCCTCAACGGCGACACCGGCACCCTCGGCCGCGAGCAGATCGAGCCGGTCAGCACGCTGGCCGAGATCGAGAACTCCGGACCAACGCGATCTCGACCGGGAGCTCCTCGCCCGGACGGTGGTCATCAAGCTCAACGGCGGCCTCGGAACAAGCATGGGACTCGAGACCGCCAAATCGCTCATCGAAGTCCGCCCCGGAACGTCCTTCCTCGATCTCGTCGCCCGGCAGATCTTCGCTCTGCGACAGCGCACGGACAGTTCGATACCGCTGCTCCTGATGAACAGCTTTCGCACCGAGAAAGACACCGACCGACGCCCTCGCGGCCTATCCCGGTCTCGCCGCGGACGGTCTTCCCCTCGGATTCCTCCAGCACCGGGTGCCGAAGATCCACATCGAGGATCGACTGCCCGGTGGCGTGGGCCGCCGATCCCGAGCTCGAGTGGTGTCCGCCGGGACACGGCGACATCTACACCGGGCTCGCCACCTCCGGGAATCCTCGATCTCCTCCTCGACAAGGGCTTCGAGTACGCCTTCATCTCGAACTCGGACAATCTCGGTGCGGTCCTCGACCCGGATCTGCTCCGGCACATGATCGGATCAGGCGCCGAGTTCATGATGGAGGTGGCCGATCGAACCCCGGCCGACCGCAAGGGCGGCCATCTCTGCCGCCTCCGCGACGGACGGTCTCGCCTTGCGCGAATCCGCGCAGTGCCCACCCGACGAGCGTCGACGACTTCCAGGACATCCACACGCACCGCTTTTTCAACACCAACAACATCTGGCTGTCGTTGCCGGCTCTCGCGGCTCTCCTCGACCGCCACCACGGGTTCCTTCCCCTGGACACCATCGTCAACCGCAAGACCGTCGATCCCCGCGACCCGCGACTCGCCCGCGGTGGTCCAGCTCGAAACCGCCATGGGCGCCGCGATTTCTCTCTTCGATCGCGCCATCGCGGTTCGCGTGCCGCGGCGGCGGTTCTCGCCGGTCAAGAACACCGACGATCTCCTCGGGGTTCGATCCGACGCCTTCGAACTCACCGATGACGGGCGGATCGTGCTCGCAGCGAACCGCAACGCCCCGCCCACCATCCAACTCGATCCGCGGTACTTCAAGCTCCTCGACGACTTCGACCAGCGATTCCCGGCCGGGCCTCCGTCCCTGGTCGGATTGCACGAGCCTGCGGGTCGATGGCGACGTCACCTTCGGCGGCGGGTGTCGTCATCGAGGGCGAGGTGATGATCCGCGGCAGCGAGGAACCGAGCCGGATTCCGGACGGGGCGGTGCTCAGGGGCGAGCACCGGGCGTTCGAACCGCGCTCGATCCGGAACGATGTTCACCGCTTCGACAGCGATCCGACCGTCCCAGTTGTCGGCGATAGTCTCGCGCAGCATCGAACGCATCGCCAATCAGCTGAAAAGGAGATCACCCTATGAACCGCCACCTCTCAGTATCGCTTTCTCTCATTGCACTGATTTGCCTCGGCGCCGCATCGGCTGCTCGCCGGCGAGATCACCCTCTACGCCCCGCAGTTTCCGACCGGAAACTCGGTTTCACTCGACATGATCGCCAGCGCCCAGGCGCCCGAGAGCTCGTGTCGAGGCCAAGGTCAACTTCAACAAGGAGGGCCAGGCCGAGATCGAAGTCCAGTTCAAGGACATGAAGCCCGCGGTCCTCTTCGGCGGCGACATCACGGCCTATGTGGTGTGGGCGGTGTCCAAGGATGGATCGCGCCGTCAACCTCGGCGAGCTGCCGACCCGCGACGCGGGCGGCACATCGCGCTATCGAACCGGGTTGAAGAGCTTCGCCATTCTCGTCACCGCCGAGCCGTACTATCTCGTTCGAAAACCATCCGAGATGGTGATGTTCTACAACGCGAAACCCGCCAGCAAACGGATTCCGTCGGACGACTTCTCCTTCTCCCGCCTCGTGCCGGCAGCGGATCACCAGCTCGACAGCATCGTCAACGTCGCCTGGGACAGCGACGAACCGCTCGAGCTGATCCAGGCCGAAAAGGCCTATGAGATCGCCGGGCGGATCGACGCCGACAAATACGCACCGGACCTCTACTTCCAGGCCACGACCACCCTCGAACAGGCGAAGGCCCTGGCCGGCGCCGGGCGCAAGCGCAAGACCTCGGCGGACTACGCGCTGCGATCGGTGGCGCTGAGCAACGACGCCATCGGCATCAGCGAACGCAAGATCGAGTCCGCCGAGCTCGAGGCCGAGATCGCCGCACGCCGGGCCGAGATGGACGCCCTCGAAGCGCGCGCCGACGAGGCCGAGACCATGCTGACCGAAGCCGAGGCCATGCTCGCGGAAGCGACCGAGAAGACCGCGGCCTTGAGCGCCGAACGGGCTCAGCTCGAGTCCGGGATGACCGCTCTGCGGACCGAGCAGATGGCCCTGGTGGCCGCGGTGGCGGGTCTCAGGGCGGACCGCGAGGAACTCGCGAGTCGACTCGACGACGCATTGTCGCTGGTTGCCGACACCCGCAGCACCGCCCGCGGCACCATCGTCAACCTGCCGGACATCCTTTTCGACGTCAACCAGTCGACTCTCAAACCCGAGGCCAAGCTGGTCATCGCCAAGCTCGCCGGGATTCTGCTCATCATGGGCGACCTCAACACCCGCATCGAGGGCCACACCGACTCCACCGGCAGCTACGGCTACAACATGAGTCTGTCCGAGGCCAGGGCGTCGGCGGTTCGCGACTTCCTCTTCGAGCAGGGAATCGAGGGCCAACGGATGACCGTCAAGGGCTACGGTCCCGACCGCCCCATCGCCGACAACGACCAGCAACGAGGGCCGAGCCAAGAACCGGCGGGTGGAGATCGTCATCGCCGAGGGCACTATCGCCGAGGGCGACGGCACCAACTGATTTGCGGGCGCGGGTACGGATACGGCCTCGGTCACTGCCTCGGCAACGGTCGCGGCCACGGGTACGGTCACTGTCACGGCCACGGCTACGGATTCGGACGCGGATACGGCCTCGGTGCGTTCTCTCGGCCCCGGCTGGGCATTGGGACTCTATGGCGTCCCAATGCCCCAGCGTCGCCCGAGCAGCGCGGTCGCTCGGGTGGGGATTGAAGGGCTGCGACCACGCTGCTCGCGCGCCGGCGGCCTGCCTCGGAGCCGGGAGAGCGGATGAGGCGCCCTCCCCGGGAGCCCGGTGTGAATTGTGCCGGGCGCGCCGCGCTGCCGGATGGTCGATCAGGCACAATTGCGCACCCGGCACGTCCCAGTGACGCGATTTCCGAGTGTCCTACGCCCTCATGCCCCCCATGTACAATGATCCGACTTTGCCCGACGAGGAGATCGCATGACTGAGCCCGCAACCACCGATGCCCCGATCCATCCGCTCAAACAGATCGTCCAGCCCTTCATCGATCTGATCCACTCTCCGCGCGCGCTGTGGGGCGTCAACCTGGCCTACGTCCTCGAGGGGACGGCCTACTTCGGGGTGCTCAGCTATCTCGCCCTCTACTTCTCGGATTACGTATTCATCGGCGTCCCCACCCCCGATGTTCCGGCGGGGCTCATGGTCGGCGTTCTCACCGCCGGGCATCACGCTGTCCATGTTCTTCCTCGGTTTCGTGGCCGACAAGTTCGGCGTCCGACACGCCCTCATCTGGGCGTTTCTGCTCCTGCTCGGCGGCCGACTTCTGATCGCCGGCGCCGGCTTTGTCTTCCAACCGAACGGTCTCGGTTCGACCCTCCACCTCGTGACCATGGCCGGGATCGTGCTGATCGTGATCGGCTACGGCATGTACCAGCCGGCCGCCTACACCGCCGTCAAGCAGTTCACGAATCCGAAGACCGCGGGGATGGCTTTCGCCATGCTCTACGCGCTGATGAACCTCGGCGGCTGGTTGCCGAGCTTCGCCTTCCTACTCCGCGACGACGACTATCTCGGTCTCGGGATCGTCGGTGTCTTCTGGGTCTATGCAGCGATGACGGTGGCTGCGCTCTTGGTGACCATCGCCCTGCTCAACAAAAAGACCGTGGCAAACGCCATCGCCACCGCCAAGGCCGAGACCGCTGCGATCAAGGCCGCCGAACGGGGCGAGGCGGCGCCGACCGATGCCGATGACTCGCAGCCGAGGCGACCGCTGCCGAAGACGCCGCCGAAGCGAAAGGGGGCCGGTCGGATTCCGGGCCAATTTCAAGGACTGGCTGGTCAACCACCCGTTCACCGATCCCAAGTTCACCTTCTTCATCTTCGCCCTGATCCCGGTCCAGACCCTCTTCGCCTACAACTGGTTGGTGCTGCCGGTCTACATCAATCGGTCCTACTCCGGGTGGATCGGCGAGTACTTCGAGATCGCGGCCAACTTCAACCCGATCCTGATCTTCATCTTCGCACCCATCGTCGCCGCCGTGACCCAGAAACGGAAGGTCTACAACATGATGATCGCCGGGACCTTCATCATGGCGGCGCCGGCCTTTTTCCTCGCCTTCGGGACCAACGGCTATCTGCTCTTCGCCTACCTGCTCATCATGACCATCGGCGAGGCCATGTGGCAGCCGCGATTCCTCCAGTACGCCGCCGAGATCGCCCCCGAGGGCCGGACCGGCGTCTATATGGGCGTCGCCCAGTTTCCCTGGTTTCTGACAAAGATGATCGTCCCGCTCTACTCGGGGACGCTCATCGCGAAGTACGTGCCGGCCGATGGGTTCAAGAACCCGGAAAAGCTCTGGCTGATCTCGGCCTGCATCGCCATGCTCTCGACGGTGCTGCTCATCCTCGCCCGGGGCTGGGTCGGCAAGGACTTCAAGACCAAGGCCGACGACTGAGGTCCTCGCCACCGGCGGTTGACACCGGCGGAAAAGGGTTGGTACATTTCCGGCTCCCCGAAAGGGGCGCTGAGCGGGAGTAACTCAGCGGTAGAGTGCGACCTTGCCAAGGTCGACGTCGCGGGTTCAAATCCCGTCTCCCGCTCCAAAACTCACCCACAAAAAGAGCCGGCCTCGAGGCCGGCTCTTTTTGTGAGTGAATTTTGGAGACAGCGAGGCAATTCACGTCTCATTCTGTGTAACAATCGAAGACGCGAGCGTGCTCATCGTCATCGCGCAGCAGATCTCCACCGACGGGATGTCCAAGACCGAGCGCGAGGACTACGATGCCTGCGTCACGAAGGCCAGGGTCCACTTCGTCGACGGAGAATCGGGTGGAGGTTCTTTTAGCCTCGAGGCGCCCCCCGATGAGATCATCGAGGAGTTCTTCGGCGATGAAGGATTGCCCATGCCCGATCCCGATCTCAGCTGGACGGCGTTGCTCAGAGGGATTCGGTAGAACCGGGGACGAGGGCCGTCAACCCCGGCCTTCTGGGTCGCCCCTGGCGACCCAGCGTCGCACAATCAGCGTGGTCGTTCGGTGGCAACGGGGAGGGCGTCGACCACGCTGATTGCGCGAGCGGCGGCCTCCTTCTGAACCGGGAGAGTTGACCTCGAGGTTCATCCCGAGGGAGCCCGGTAGCGCCATTGTGCGCAGCGCATCGCGATGCCGGAGAGTCGATCCGGCACAATGGCGTACCCGGCACCCCGCCGCACGTCCGTGTCCGTATCCGGTGCTCCGCTAACCGAGACGAAAGCGGAAGCGGAGGCGGGAACGGCACTCCGGATACGGTCACGGCTACGGCTACGCGCTACGGCTTGACCCTCCCGACGCCCTGGCATAGAATCACGCTCCCTGGCGACGTGGCCAAGTGGTAAGGCAGGGGCCTGCAAAGCCCTTATCCCCGGTTCGAATCCGGGCGTCGCCTCCAAATTCAGACAAAAGAAAACGCCCTGACGGGCGGTTTCTTTTGTCTGAATTTGGGTCTATTTCGGAACCAACCCGGTTGGCTCCACTCAATCGCTGCAAGCCTCCAGACCGGAGTGCCTCGCCCTATTCGTCGGTTTCGGTCGTCCTCTGCCTTTGCGGCCTTCGCTTTTGTCGTCTTCTTGGCGGGGGCTTTCTTTGCAGCGGTCTTTTTCGCTGGAGCCTTCTCGCCCGCAGTCTTTCTTGGCCGGGGCCTTCTTTGCCGCAGTCTTCTTGGCTGGAGCCTTTTTGGCCGAATCCTTCTCGTCGCTGGCTTTCTTGGCTGGGGTCTTTTTCGCCGGGGCCTTCTCGTCGGTCGCTTTCTTGGCTGCAGCCTTCTTGGCCGGCTTCTTCTCGGTCGTGAGCGGTCCGAGGGCCGCCTGGAGCTGGGCGCCGAATCCGGTCAGGGTCGGTTCGGAGCTGCCCGTGTCCATATGGCCCGCGTACTCCTGGCGTTCCTGTTCCTGTTTGTAGGCTTTGACCGAGAGGCTGATCCGTTGCCGGCTCGGATCGAGGGTCATGACCTTGACCTTGACCTTCTCTCCCGGGGGAAAGACGGTCCGCGGATCGGTGTCGCGTTCGACCCCGAGTTCGGAAATCGGGATGAGGCCGCTCAGACCGGGTTCGAGTTCGACGAAGACGCCGAAATCGGCGCCGTTCTCGACGGTCCCCTCGACGATCTGTCCCTCCTGGTAACGCATCTCGATGCGCTCCCAAGGGTTGCGATCGGGCACACGCCGCATGGTGAGACCGATGCGGTGGTTGTCCGGATCGATCTCCCGGATCCAACCCTGGACGGTCGATCCCACCGCCACCTCGGGCGATGAGAGCTCGACACCGGGCTGAAGCTGGCTGACGTGGATCAGCCCGTCGAGACCGGGTTCGAGCTCGACGAAGACGCCGAAGTCGGTGGTTCGAACCACCGTGCCCGAAAATGCGCCGCGAGCGGGGAACCGCTCATCGACGTCGTCCCACGGGTCCTTCGACAGCTGTTTGATGCTCAGCGAGATTCGGTTCTTCTTCTGGTCGAGTTCGAGGATCTTGACCTCGACCGTCCTGGCCGAGGGTGAGAACATCCGATGGTTTGTTGACGCGATGGTGGGCGATCTCGGTCACGTGGACCAGACCGTCCACCCCACCGAGGTCGACAAAGGCGCCGAAGTCGGTCAGCGAACCGACCGTACCCTTGAACCACCGACGCCGACCTCGAGCTTCTCCCACGCCTCGGCTCGGAGCTTCTCCTTCTCGGCGCGGATCAGGGCCGCCCGGGAGACCACGAGCTTGCGGTCTTCGGGTTCGAACTCGAGGACCTTGAAGGGTAGGTCTGGCCGAGGTGGCTGTCGAGATCTTCGCCGCGAATATCGCTGATGTGGGACATGGGGCAGAAACCCCGCACGCCGGCGATGGTGATGTCGAACCCGCCCTTGCGGCGACCGACGACCTTGCCCTCGACGGGCTCGCCGGACTCGACGGCGACCGCGAGCGTTCTCCTTGAGTTGAAACTCGACGGCCATGCGGCGCGAGACCCTGGATCTCCTCGCCGACCCCGGTCACGACGACCTCGACAGGATCGCCGTTGCCCGAGCTCCTCGAGCTCGTCGCGCGGCAGCACGGCCTCGGATTTGCCGGCGATGTCGACCAGGGCGACATCACCGTGAACGGCCACGATGGTGCCTTCGATCAGATCGCCGATGTTGACGGTTTCGGCATCCAGGCTTTCCTGGAGCGCCAGTTCGAATTCATTGATGGTGGTGGATTCTTCGGTCATGGCAGGCCTCGCACTCTCTTCCGTGGGACGCACGGGACCGGAAGAATAGCACAAGGACGCCCTTCGGGCGCAATTCTGAATTTTGAATTATGAATTGAGAATTTCCGCCAGCGACCGGTTCAGCCGGTCGCCTTCCAGACGATCCTGCCGCCGACGATGGTCGCCACCGGCGCACCCTTTGAGTCTGCCGGCCCGCGAACGGGGTGTTCCTCGCCTTCGACTTGAACTTCGCCGGATCGACGACCCACCGCTTGCGCAGATCGAGCAGGGTCAGGTCGGCGGGTTCGCCCTGGCGCAGAGTTCCGCCGGGCAGATTGAAGACCTCGGCCGGACCGGTGGAAAAGAGCCGCACCAGCTGCGCGATGCCGATGACCTTGCCGTGAACCAGTCGATCGATGAGCCAACCCGACCGCGGTCTCCAGCCCGACGATGCCGAAGGGCGCATCGGCAAAATCGAGCTCCTTGTCGTCGGCGTGGTGCGGTGAGTGATCCGACGCGATGGCATCCACCGTGCCGTCGTAGATCGCCTGAAGGACTCCCTCGATATCGGCGGCGGACCGCAACGGTGGGTAGGTCTTCCAGTTCGGGTCGTAGTTGGCGGTTTCCACATCCTCGTCGGTGAGGAGGAAGTGGTGCGGGGCGACATCGCAGCTCACCTCGAAGCCCTTGCGCTTGGCCGATCGAACCAGATCGAGTCCGGCGCCGGTCGAGAGGTGGGCCAGGTGGAGTCGACCGCGAACCGCCTCGGCGATGAGGATGTCGCGCGCGACCATGACCTCTTCGGCCACCGCCGGTATCCCGCGCAGACCGATCCGGGTCGACACCGCGCTCTCGTTCATGGCGCCGCTAGTCGGCGAGATCGAGGTCCTTGGGATAGACCACCACCGGCACGTCGAAGCTGCGGGCGTACTCGAGGACCCGACGCAGCAGCAGCGGGTTGGTCACCGGATGATCGGCGTCGGAGATGGCCACCGCACCTTCCTCGACCATCTCGCCGATCTCGGCCAGCGCCTCGCCCTTGCGACCCTTGGAGATCGCCCCAACCGGGTAGAGCCGGACTGAGGCCGACCTCCTCGGCCTTCTCGCGGATAAAGCGCGTCACCGCGGGATCATCGTTGACCGGGTCGGTGTCGGCCATGGCGCAGACCGCGGTGAAGCCACCGGCCGCCGCCGCCCGCAACCCGGTGGCGATGGTCTCCTTGTACTCGAACCCCGGCTCGCGCAGATGGGTGTGGAGGTCGATGAAACCGGGCGCGACAACCAGATTGGCCGCATCGAGGACATCGGTGTCCGCCGTGGCTTCGATTCGTTCACCGAGCGCGGCCACGCAGCCGTCTTCGATGAGCAGGTCCATGCCTTCGTCGAGACCCTGAGAAGGGATCGACCACACGTCCGTTACGAATCAGAAGCCGAGTCACTTCGTCCTCCGGCAAGCAGGTAGAGAATGGCCATACGGATGGCGACCCCGTTGGTCACCTGTTCGAGAATCACCGACTGTTCACCGTCGGCCACCAGCGAGTCGATCTCGACGCCCCGGTTCATCGGACCCGGGTGCATGACCGTGGCCCCGGGCGCGGCCATGGCCAGCCGCTCCTCGGTGAGGGCGAAGAAGTCGTAGTACTCACGCATGGATGGGAAATTGATCTTCTTCTGCCGCTCGAGCTGGATGCGGAGCATCATCACCACATCGGCGCCTTCGAGGGCCGGCTCGAGCCGGCGAAACGCCTTGACACCCAGGGTCTCGACATCGACGGGCATGAGCGATGCGGGCGCGACGAATCGGACCTCGGCGCCCATCTTCGTCAGCAGAAAGGCATTGGACCGGGCGACCCTCGAGTGCCGGATATCACCGGCGATCACGACCTTGAGCCCATTCGAGCTCGCCGAAGTGCGACGCATGGTGAAGGCGTCGAGGAGGGCCTGGGTGGGGTGCTCGTTGATGCCGTCTCCGGCGTTGATGATGGACGCCGGCACGACCCCGGCCAGGCGATGCGGCGCACCCGAGTTCGGGTGCCGGATGACGATGAAGTCGGGCGCCATGGCCATGAGATTGCGCGCCGTGTCGAAGAGGGTCTCGCCCTTGGACACCGACGACGACGAGGCCGAAAAGTTGAGCGTGTCGGCCGATAGCCGTTTCTCGGCCACCTCGAAGGAGAACCGCGTCCGGGTGGACGGTTCCATGAAAAGGTTGACGACGGTCATCCCACGCAGGGCCGGCACCTTCTTGATCGGTCTCCGGGCGACCTCGAGGAGTTCCTCGGCGGTGTCGAGAATCAGCTGGATCTCGCTCGGGCTCAGCGCGGCGATCCCCACCACGTCCTTGGAGGACAGCCCATCGGCCCGTCTCAATCGCCATCGGGGGCCTCCCTCCCGAGCCAGACACCGTCTTCATCGTCGGCCGGACGCAACCGCACCTGGACATCCTCGCGCCGCGAGGTCGCGACGACCTTGCCGACCACATCGGCCGCGACCGGGAGCTCGCGATGACCGCGATCGACCAGCACCGCGAGCCGGATCGCCCGCGGCCGCCCGTAGTCGAGCAGGGTGTCGAGCGCCGCCCGCACGGTGCGGCCGGTGTACAGAACATCATCGACCAGGTAGATCACCTTGTCGTCGATGGAGATCGGCAGCACCGTCTTCTTGAGCACCGGCTGGGTGTGCGCCGGACGCCACGGGCCGATGTCATCGCGATAGAGGGTGATGTCGAGCCGACCCACCGTCGGGTGCGAGCCCGGTGATCTCCTCGAGCTCGCGGGCCAACCGGTCGGCCAGCGGGACGCCGCGGGTGTGGATGCCGACGAGCATCACATCCTCGCCGTCGTGCTCGACGATCTCCGCGGCCATCCGGGCGACGGTCCGTCTGACCGCGCCCTCGTCCATGATCTGCACCACGGTTGCCGGGTTTCTTCGTGTCCTCTGCCATCTCAGCACTCCTTCACGGGCAAAAAAAATCTTCCCACCAGGGAAGCGTGTCACCGACTCTGGAAAGGACTTCCATCGCGGAATGGTACCACAGGCCGGCGGCCATGATCGAGTCGCACTCGCGAACCGGAGCGCCAAGACTTCGTACTGCAGCCCGAAACCATCGCGGATCTGAAGCACGAAGGTCCGAGGCCACCAAGAGTCCACAGAGTCGTTTGACTCATCGCAGAGTCGCGATCCTTCGAGGTCCGAGGAGATCCGGAATACTGGATGTCGGACCACTGTGGCTCCGTGCTCTGCGTGTTTCAACGGACGAGGCTCGACATCATGCGACGTCGTGGACGTGCATGACTCCGACCGTCGGCTCACACAGTATGATGCGCAACCATGACCACCGACCTCTCCCCGCCTCCGGCCGCGACCGGCTCATGGTTCTCGCGGCGGCGATCCTCTTCTCCACCGGTGGCGCCGCGGTCAAGGCGTGCACGTTGAACGGTTGGCAGGTGGCGTGCTTCCGATCCGCGGTTGCGGCGCTGGCGATTTTCGCCCTGATCCCCGCCGCCCGCCGGGGTTGGAACCGCGCGGAGCCTGGCGGTGGCGTCTCGCCTACGCCGCCACGATGATCTTCTTCGTGCTCGCCAACAAACTCACCACCGCGGCCAACACCATCTTCCTCCAGGCGATCGGCGCCGCTCTATGTCCTTCTCCTGAGCCCGTGGTTGCTCGGTCGGAAAGGATCCGTCCCGGCAGCTGGTCTACATGGCGATCATCGCGGTCGGGAATGGCCTGTTTCTTTGTCGGCAGCCAGCCCGTGAGCCCACGGCGCCGAACCCCATGCTGGGCAACATCCTCGGCGCGGTTCCGGTCTCACGCTATGCGCTTGTGCATCATGGGTCTGCGATGGCTCGGTCGGGGTCGACGAGCGCGGCGGCGACCATCGGCCGCCGTCTGCTGCGGCAATCTCCTGGCCGCTCCGTCATGGCGCTGCCCATGGCTTTGCCGGTCACCTCTTCGACCCCGTCCGACTGGGCGATCGTGGTCTTTCTCGGCGTCTTCCAGATCGGTGTCGCCTACGCCTTTCTGGTCCGAGGCGTTGCACGGGTGCCGGCCCTCGAGGCCTCCCTCATCCTGCTCGCCGAACCCGTGCTCAGCCCCATCTGGGCCTGGCTCGTGCACGGCGAGGCACCGACCGCCTGGGCATTGGCGGGTGGAGCGATCATCCTCGGTGCGACGGTGGCGATGACGATGACTGGGAGCCCGGAACTCAATTCTCAATTCTTAATTCTCGAATTCTCAATGAATTCTGCAGGAAGCCCGTCAGCGCGTTGCATCGGGAAGCTGCGATGCAATTAAGAATTCAAGAATTAAGAACTAATGAATTTGCGTTGCGCGTGCCGTGCTCCACCGTGACGACGGTGTGGATGCCGCCCCTGAGCCGGTAGTCGAGCACCACTTCCATCCACTTCGGTTTGCAGCAGGCGACGAGATCGTCGAGGACCCGGTTGGCGGCGTGCTCCTGGTAGATCCCGACGTTGCGGTAGCTCGTCAGGTAGTACTTGTAGGACTTGAGTTCGATGCAGACATCAGACGGGCAGATAGCGGACGGTCAGGGTGCCGAAATCGGGCAGGCCCGAGAACGGACAGACGCAGCTCCACTCGTCGGTGGAGATCTCGACCACCGCGTCGCGACCCGCGTACTCGTAGGGAAAGGTCTCGAGCACCTCCGGGGTCAACGCCTCGACACCGTCAAAAGGAAAACTGCGGCCTTCGGCCTCGACCATGATGTCTCTCCCAATCCACTCGACGACCCGAGGATGGTAGCACTCGGGCGAGTCATGGGTTACGATCTTCTCGTGATCTCGCTCGAAGTTCCACGCCCTCGTCAAATCCGTGACCCTCGGCCTGCTCGTCATGCGCCGGCGGCACCATCGGCTATGTCGTCATCGAGGGCATGAACGCGTTCGACGCCCTGTACATGACCACCATCACGGTGACCACCATCGGCTTCAAGGAGGTCTTCCCGCTGTCGATCGCGGGACGGATCTTCACCATGGTGCTCGCCTTCGCCGGCGTCGGCGTCATTCTCCTCATCGCGTCCGAGTTCGCCCGCGCCATGCTCGAGACCGATCTTCGCCGCGTCCTCGGCATCCGGAGGGAGCTCAAGCTCATGAAGAGGCTCAGGAATCACATCGTCGTCTGCGGCCACGGCCGCATGGGCCAGGCCGTCGTCGACGTCCTCGACCAGCGCGGCCTCACCTTTGTGGTGGTCGACATCGATCCCGATCACTGCCGCGAACTCGAGGACCAGGGCAAGCACGTCGTCCGCGGCGACGCCACCGACGAGAAGGTCCTCGCCTCGACCAACATCGCCCAGGCGAAGACCATCATCACCTGCCTCGCCGACGACGCGCACAACGTCTACACGATCCTCCTCGCCCGTCAGCTCAACCCGAAGATCACCGTCATCGCCCGCGCCGTCGAGAACGGCGCCGAGGAACGGCTCCAGCTCGCCGGCGCCGACCGGGTCCTCAACCCCTACAAGATCGGCGGGATGCGTCTCGCCCTGACCGCCATCAAACCCACCGTCACCGATTTCATCGACGAGTCCCTGCTCGGCTCGTCGGTCGAGCTCGAACTCGCCGAGATCGTCATCGACCCCTCGTCCGAGCTCGCCGGCAAGACCCTGGCCGGCGCCGAGGTCCGCAAGCGCTTCGGGATCATCGTCGTCGCCCTCAAACGCGGCGACCAGGCGATCTTCAACCCCGATGCCCAGGAACGCATCGAGGGCGGCGACGTGCTCGTGGTCCTCGGACCGCTGGCCGCCATCGAGCGGGTGGAGAAAGCCGTCCAATAATTCTCAATTCTTAATTTTGAATTCTTGAATTTCCATCGCAATTGCTCAGAAGCGCGTCGAGGAGTCACTGAAATCGAATCGCGATTCCTGAGTTCATCGCAGATGCTCGGGGATACGATAGGGGCCGCTGGCAATTAAGAATTGAGAATTAAGAATTAAGAATTCGCGGCGACAGCCGCGAGCCTGCCCGGATAGGCGCCGACCGCCGCATCGAGGATCTTCATCGCCCGAGTCATGGTCGCGACGTCGTACATGAAGGCGATCCGAACCTCGTCGACGCCGAGCCCGGGGGTGACGTAGAAACCCTCTCCCGGGGCGAGACAGATGGTCTCTCCGTTGTGGCTGAAATCCCTCAGCAGCCAGACGGCGAAGTCCTCGCAGCTGTCGATCGGCAACCGGGTCATGGTGTAGAACGATCCTTCGCTGCGGTGCGGCTGAACGCCGTCGATCGCCGCGAGGCCGGTGAAGACCGCATCTCGGCGACCCTCGTACTCGACGCACAACCGTTCGGCGTACGTGCGACCGTGCTTCGAGCATGGGCATCACCATGAGCTGCTCGGCGGTGGCCACCGACAACCGCGCCTGACAGAAGCGCAGGGTGACATCGAGGATCTCGCGGTTCTTGGTCGCGAGACAACCGATGCGGACACCGCAGGCGTTGAATCGTTTGGACACGCTGTCGACCACGATGATGCGCTGGGCGAGATCGGTGAAACGGGTAAACGACCGCACCTGGCCCGAGTCGAAGACGAACTCGCGATAGACCTCGTCGCAGATGACGAAGAGATCGTGCTCCACCGCGACCTGGGCCACCGCCTCGAGCTCCGATTCGGTGTAGACCGTTCCGGTTGGATTCGACGGGATTGCAGAGCAGGATGGCACGGGTCTTGGGCGTGATGCATCGCCGCATCCGATCGATGTCGCCGAAGTGGTAGCCATCTTCGACCCTGAGGGTGATGGGCACCATTTTGACATCGGCCTGGGCGGCAAAACTCAGATAGTTGGTGTAACAGGGTTCGAAGACGAGGACCTCATCGCCACCGCCGGCCACCACCGCGAGGGCGAAGGTGATGGCCTCGCTGGCGCCGGCGGTGACCAGGATTTCGTCCGGCGCGAAGTCGATTCCCCAGCTGGCGAAGAACGCGCTCCACGCCTCGCGTGACTCGGAGCAGACCCTCGCTGGGTGCGTAGGCCAGCCGGTTGAGGGCGAGACCGTGGAGCTCGGCGATCATCTCCGGCGGCGTCGGCATGTCCGGCTGGCCGATGTTGAGATAGATGACGTCGGTACCGCGAGCCTCAGCCGCCGCGCGCGAGCGGCGCGAGCTTGCGGATCGGCGACTGCTGAAGCGCGGCGGACTTCGGCGAGAGTGACGGCATGGCGACCTCCGTTCCCGGGCACGCCGATTGTAGATGAACACCGGGCGGCCGTGCAGGTTCTTTTCACGCAGCGCCCGCTTTCGAACGTGCGACTGTACAATGTGCCGACGCACCTACGGAGAATCACGATGCCCGTCACAACCGCTGTCCGCAACACGGCCCACGCCATCGGCAAGCTCTCAGCCGCCGCTCCAAGCTCCGCCTCGCGTGGGACGTCTTCATGGTCTGGGTGGCGATCATCAACCTCTGGATGATCCTCTTCGACCTCAGCTATCTCTGGCTGCGGCCGCACCTACTTCACCTATCTTCCGGTGGTGACGAGGCTCTACGATCCGGTCAAGGGGATCGAACCGCACCCGCTGACCGAGGCCCTGCTCGAACAGATCGATGTCACCAGGGCCCAGCTCGAGAGCGACCCCTCTTCGCCGACCATCCCCGAGCACGTCGAACGACTTGCGCGAGCTGAGCTACCGGGTGTTGCATCGAAAACCCGTTCGCCCGCTCCGGGATGCACCAGGCCGACGATATCTTCAAGGAGAGACTCTCGGCCGGAACATCGGTCGTCACCGGCGGATGCGCTCGCCGATCCCGAGATCATCCGGGAGGCGGTCGACGCGCTACTGGCCCGAACAACCCGACCGATCTCCTCGTCCGGCTCGAAAACATCGATCCGAGGGTCATCCGCGGGCTCGAAGCTCAACTACTACCGCACCTACAACATCGACGGTCGTCTCACCGATCACTTCTGGATTCTCGACCTGCCGTTCCTCATCCTCTTCTGGATCGAGTTCACGGTGCGGTGGATCTTCGCCGTCAAACGAAAGACCTACTCCCGGTGGTTCTTCTTCCCGATCTTCAACTGGTACGACGTTCTCGGCCTCATCCCGGTGGCGGTCTTCCGGCCCTTCCGTCTGCTCCGCGCCGTGTCCATGTACATGCGGCTCAAACGCAGCGAGCTTTCGAACGTCGGCCAGGATGTGTTCACCCGGACGGTGCTCTATTTCTCGAACATCATCACCGAAGAGGTCTCGGATCGGGTCGCGCTGCGGATCCTCTCCGAGTTCCACCAGGAGATCGAGGAGGGAACCCACACCGCGATCACCCGATCGGTGGTCGAGCCCCGGCAAAGCCGAGATCGAGGACGTGATCGTCGCCCAGCTGCGCCAGACCCTCACCGACCCCCGCACCATGGAACGCCTGC
>CAVPHA010000016.1:0-56077 GCA_963704125.1 uncultured Acidobacteriota bacterium
TGAGGAGTGAGGAGTGAGGAGTGAGGAGTGAGCTCTGACCCTCTAACTCAGCCTAACCCTTAACCCCTAACTCCTAACCCCTGACTCCTCACCCCCGTGTTGACCGGATTCCGGCGATGTGACAACGTTCGATGTCGTGACCGATCTTGCCGCCGAGGAGTCCCCCTTGGATCACGCCGCACTCGTGGACGCCCTTTCCCAGCCGTCTTTCTATGACCATCCGGTCGATGAGGTTCGGTTCCTCCAGACCCACATCTCGTCGGTCTTTCTGACCGGAGAGATCGTCTACAAGCTCAAGAAGCCGGTCAACTTCGGTTTTCTCGATTTTTCCACCGTCGAGCTGCGCGAACAGAACTGCCGCGCCGAGGTCGAACTCAACCGGCGGCTGGCGCCGTCGGTCTATCTCGACGCAGTTCCCATCACCCTTGACGGCGATCGGGCGGTCCTCAACGGCGAAGGCGAGGTCATCGACTGGGTCGTCGTCATGCGCGAGCTCGACGGCAGCCTGCTCGGGACCGAGGTCCTCGAGCGCGGCGAGCTCTGCCGAAGCCCACATGGACGCGCTCGTGGACGTGCTCGTGCCGTTTTATGCGACGGCAGCGACCGGCGAGGGGATCGACAGATTACGGCACGGTCGAGGCGGTCAAGTTCAATACCGACGAGAACTTCTCCCAGACCGAGGCCTATGTCGGCAAGCTGATCTCGCGGGATCGATTCGAACACATCCGCGACTGGACCAACGCGTTCTACGAGCAGCACGCCGATCTCTTCGAGCGGCGGATCGCCGAGGGCCGCATCCGGGAGAGCCACGGCGATCTCCACCTGGGCAACATCTTCTTCGAGGACCCGCCGGTGATCTTCGACTGCATCGAGTTCAACGAGCGCTTCCGCTGCGGCGATGTCGCGGTGGACCTCGCCTTTCTCGCCATGGATCTCGATTTCAACGGCCGTCAGGATCTGTCGAAACACTTCATCGACCGCTACGTCGAGGCGTCGGGCGACACCGAGCTGCTCGAGATCCTCGATTTCTACAAGTGCTACCGCGCCTATGTCCGCGGCAAGATCGCCTGTTTCACCTCGACCGATCCGGCCCTCGACGCGACCGCCCAGCGCGCCCAGCGCAATCTCGCCCGGCGCTACTTCGGTCTCGCCTACGAGTATGCGGGCGGCAGCGAACGGCCTTCGCTGGTCGTGCTCTACGGTCTGATGGGCACCGGCAAGACCTCGGTCGCGCGTTACCTTCGCGAGAAATACGGCTGGCACGTTCTGTCCACCGATGCGGTCCGCAAGCAGATCTCCGGAGTCGGGGAGAACACCCGGGTCTATGTCCCCTACAACGAAGGGCTCTACTCGCCCGAGATGAACGCGCAGGACCTACGCCGAGGTCTGCTACCGGGCCGAGAACCTCCTGCACGGCGGTTTTCCGGTGGTGGTCGACGGCGCCTTCAAGCGGCAGAGCGAGCGCGAGCCGGTGATCGAGGCCGCCCGCCGAACCGGGGCGCGGCTGGTCTTTCTCCAGACCACCTGCGGCGGCGATGAACAGCGCGAGCGCCTCGAGGGACGCCAGCAGCACGACACCAGGTCCGACGGTCGGGTCGAGCTCATGGAACAGCAGCGCGGCGATTTCGAGCCCGCCAACCCCGGCGCCGAGTGCTACTTCCACACCATCGACACCAGCGGCCCCAAGGCCGAGACCCAGGCCAAGGTCGAGGCGCTGCTCAAGGCGGAATCGGTGCTCTGAGGTTCGGAAGGCAAGAAATCTAGGAGGTTAGAAGTTGGTTTGGACGCCAACTCTGAGACCCTCTCCCCTCACGTCTCACTCCTCACCCCTCACCGACTCAGGACCAACAACCGCTCCTCGGTGAGCTCGCGGTAGGTGTAGGCCGGGCCTTCGCGGCCGACGCCGGAGTTCTTGACCCCGCCGTAGGGCATGGGATCGGTGCGCCAGGTGGGGACATCGCCCTGGATGATGCCGCCGGCCTCGATGCGTTGCCAGGCTTCCTGGATCTTGCCGACGCGTCCGAGGTGAAGACCCCGGCCTGGAGGCCGTAGCGCGAGTCGTTGACCATGTTGAGCGCCTGGGCGAAGTCCTCGTAGGGGTCGAGGCAGGCCACGGGACCGAAGACCTCGTCGGCGACGACGGGTTCGATCGACGGCGCCTCCTCGATCAGCGCCGGCGCGATGACGTTGCCCTCGCGGCTGCCACCGGCGAGCAGCCGGCCGCCCGCGGACTGGGCGCTGCCGATCCACTCGGCCACCCGGTCGGCGTTGGCCTCGTCGATGAGGGGGCCGCAGATGACGTCCTCGTCGGCCGGGTCGCCGCGGCGGATGGCCTCGGTGGCCTCGATGAGCTCGCGTCGGAGCGCGATGTAGATGTCTTCGTGGGCCAGCACCCGCTGGACCGAGATGCAGGACTGACCGGCATAGCCGATAGGCGGCGCCGGCGATCTTCGCTGGCCACCACCGCGAGATCACCGGCATCGGGCTCGACGACCACCGCGGCGTTGCCGCCGAGCTCGAGGGTGACCCGGCGTTTCCAGGCGATCTTCTTGAGGTGCCAACCGACATCCATGGAACCGGTGAAGGTCAGGGCCTTGAAGCGTTCGTCGGTGGCCAGGATCTCGGCGTCGGATCCTCGCGAGGGGATCACCGCCAGCGCGCCCGCCGGCAACCCGGCGTCGGCGAGGAGTTCGGCCAGCATGAGCGCCGGGCTCGGAGTCTGGCTCGCCGGCTTGAGCACCACAGGACAGCCGGCGGCCACCGCCGGGGCGAGCTTGTGGGCGAC
This sequence comes from uncultured Acidobacteriota bacterium, assembly GCA_963704125.1. Taxonomy (GTDB): domain Bacteria; phylum Acidobacteriota; class Thermoanaerobaculia; order Thermoanaerobaculales; family Sulfomarinibacteraceae; genus JAHECW01. Next base: position 2,786 of record CAVPHA010000016.1, read on the forward strand.
CAGATTGAGGGGAAAGTTGAACGGCGTGATGGCGAGCACCGGGCCCACCGGAACCCGGCGCACCAGGGCGAGGCGGCCGTGACCGGAGGGGTAGCCGGCGAGATCGCGCGCCTCGATCTCGGGGTGGCGCGCCACCGCGGCGGCCTCGGTCAAGGTGTCGGCGCAGCGGTCGGCCTCGATGAGGGCGAGCCGGATGGGTTTGCCGGCTTCCTCGGAAATCGCGGCCGCGAGTTCCTCCCGGTGTTCGAGCACCAGGGCGGCGGTGCCTTCGAGGATGGCGGCGCGCTCCGACGGTGGGAGGTTCGCCATGGTCTCGGCGGCGCGTCTCGGCCGTCGCCGCGGCCCGTTCGAGCTCGGCCGGTCCGCCGCGCGCGACCCGTGCGACCTCGCGGCCGTCGAAAGGGTGATCGAACCGTGATGAGATCGTCGCCGTCGAGCCATCGACCGTTGAGGAAGAGCTGCATCTCGCGCATGGGGACCTCCCGGACGCATGGTACCAGCGAGTGGGTGAGGAAGTGAGGAGGTGAAGAGGTGAGGGGTGAAGAGTGAGGTCGCTCCCTTCGGTCGCTGTGAAGGGTAAAGGGCGCTGACATCTCAGTCCTGACCCCTTGCCGGCGAACAAGACCCTCATGGTCCCGAACCCTTCACCCTTAACCCTTCACTCTTAACTTCCAAACCTTCTCACTTCCTCACCCAATCAACGCGGAAATAGCCTTCAACATTGGGGTTGGCTCGACCCTCGAGGGTACTTGTGATAGCCTCATCCGATGCGCCCCGTCGCACTCCTGACCGATTTCGGCCTCACCGACCACTATGTCGGCGCGCTCCATGCGGTGCTCGAGAAATACGCGCCGGGCGTCCCCCGAATCGATCTCGCGCATCTCATCCCCCCCGGCGACGTCTGGGAGGCTTCGTTCCAACTGAGGTGTGCGTGGCCGTTTCTGCCGGCCGGGTGTGTCGTCACGGCGGTGGTCGACCCCGGTGTCGGAACCGGGCGGCGGGTGCTGGCGGCGGCCCTGGGCAAGCGATTCTTGGTGGCGCCGGACAACGGCCTCGCGGCGTCCCTCGGACCAGGTTCCGAGGTGGTGGCCCTCGACTGGAAGAAGATGGGAATCGCCGAGCCGTCACGGACATTTCACGGCCGCGACATCTTCGCGCCCGCGGCGGCCCGTCTCGCCCTTGGCAGGGAGCTCCGAGAACTCGGCGAGAGGGTCGATCCGGATCTCCTGGTGGCGTGTCCTTTACCCGAGCCGGAGCCCCTGACCTCGGGCTATTCGGCGACTGTGCTCTCGGTTGACCGATTCGGTAACCTGCCGACCAATCTGCCGGCGGACTCGGTGGGTGGCGGATCGACCGCCGCATGGTCGGCCGAGATTCCGGCGCGGCGGGTCCGCGTCTACGGCGACGGCGACCCCGGGGAGGTGATCCTCCTCGAGGGTTCGGCAGGTCTGCTCGAGCTCGCCGTCAACGGCGGTTCGGCGGCCAAGGCGACGGGATTAAGGCGTGGTGATACCGTTCGGGTTACGAATCTGAATGACGGAGACGACTGATGGCCTACGGATGGGAAGGCGACAAGGTGCGGCTGGTGCCGCTGGACAAGAACCGGCACCTGGAAAATGCACTGCTCTGGTTCAACGATCCCACCGTCACAGCCTGGCTCGAAACCGGGGATTGGCCGCTGACCCGCGGCACCGAGGAGGAGTTCTTCCGCGCCGCCGAACGACCCGACAAGGGCAGCGTGCAGTTCGCCATCGAGACCCACGACGGCGATCACGTGGGATTCTCGGGTCTGCGGTCCATCGACTGGCAGAGCCGGGTCGCGGTCTCGGGCAGCGTCATCGGTCGCTCCGATCTCTGGGGTCGGCGGACTCGGCACCGACTCGGCTCGGGTGCGGTCGCGCTACGCCTTCGAGGTCCTCGGTCTGCGCATGCTCATCGCCACCGTGATTGCCGACAACGAGCGCTCCATGAGGATGCTCGCGGCGGTCGGCTACCGCGAAGTCGGCCGCGTCCCCGGCCGCTACTGGAAGCGCGGCGCATGGCGGGATCAGGCGATTCTCGTGCTCGAGAATCCTGCGGGGTAACGGACCGCAGGCTGGAAGCCTGCGCCACAATCGCTTCTTCCCCCGCTCCCGGGCATGGAATTGGAGCGCCCTTGTAGCGCCCATCTCCTGATGGGCGTCGGTGCCATTGAAAAGAGCCATGACGCCGATCTGGAGATCGGCGCTACAAGAGGCCGACGGCTTCCCATGACTTGTGTCAAGAGGCAACGCGAGGAAGTGATCGGATGGCAGTCCTGCGGACGCTGCCCTCGGGACGCTGCCCCGGTCGCTGATCCTGTGGCCAGCTGTGCTCGGCTCTGGACCATCCTCATGACGCGGTGAAGGCTGAGATCCGCGAGGGTCGCCACGCGGACTCTCGAACGGATTCGCGTCCGCGGTGCCGTCGAAAGCCGACCCGCCTACAGCTCTGCAATGCGACCGCAGCGTCGCGTATCGCGCGCTGCCGCTGGATGCCAGTTGCGTTCGTCGGGAGAGGGAAAGGGAAAATCGGAAGACGGAATCGGAATCGGAATCGGGAACGGGATCACGGACGCGGACGCGGACGCGGGTTTCCCCCTCCTCCTGCTACGATGCCGGGATGCACGATGATCCCACCCTCACCGACATCCGAGCCGCGGCCGAGCGGATCGCGCCCGTATATCCACCGCACCCCGGTGGCGACCTGCGCCTCCATCGACGCCATCGCCGGCGCGACCCTCTTCTTCAAGTGCGAGAACCTCCAGAAGGTCGGCGCCTTCAAGGCGCGCGGCGCCACCAACGCGGTCTTCTCGCTCGATGACAAGGAGGCGGCCCGCGGAGTCTGCACCCACTCGTCGGGCAACCACGCGGCGGCGTTGGCCCGGGCCGCGGGTCTGCGCGGGATTCCCGCGTACATCGTCATGCCGTCATCGGCGCCGCCGGTGAAGAAGGCGGCGGTCGCGGGCTACGGCGCGGTCATCACCGAGTGCGAGCCCACCCTCGAAGCGCGGGAAACGACCCTCGCCAGGGTTCAGCAACGGACCGGAGCCACCTTCATCCACCCGTACGACGACCCGCGGGTCATCGCGGGCCAGGGCACCGCCGCTCTCGAGTTGCTCGAAGAGGTGCCGGATCTCGATGTCGTGATGCCGCCGGTGGGGGGCGGTGGACTGGCCAGCGGAACCACCATCACCGTGTCCTCGCTGCGCCCCGAGATCGAGGTCTGGGGCGCCGAACCCGCCGGGGCCGACGACGCCTTCCGTTCGCTGCGGGACGGCCGGCTCTACCCCTCGGTGAAGCCGACGACCATCGCCGACGGGCTCCTGACGTCGTTGTCGGATCGTACCTTCCGCATCCTCTATCGCGGATTGGCCGGGATTCTCACGGTCGACGAGCCGACCATCGTCAAGGCCATGCGGCTGCTCTGGGAGCGGGCGAAGATCCTCGTCGAACCGTCGGGCGCTGTCCCGCTCGCGGCGGTTCTTGCCAACCGCGATCGTTTCGAGGGTCGTCGGGTCGGGTTGATCCTCTCCGGCGGGAACACGAATCTCGACAATGCTACCGTGGTGAGATCGGCTGACCGATCTCAATCCCGCCACCATGATTGATTCACTCGTGCGCGCCGTGATCACCGACCCAGTTTTGACTCGATCCATGATGGGGAGAACCCGGTGTTCGCGGCCCGCGTGGCATCGAGATCGACGCTCGAGACCGGCAACACCTGGGTGCGGCCTCTGGTGTCGACAAAACGAAACGAGCCGAAGGCGCTGAGTGGTCTGGGACTTAGACGGAATCACCGAGCCGTCGGGGAGAACGACGACATACCCGTGCCCGGCGGCGTCAGGTCGAGCTGATGCGGGTTGGTGGCTCGGCTCCTCAGCGGTGACGACGAACGCCACCGACAGACCGACCGCGCACGCGAACGCATTCAGCCCATGACGCACAACGACCTCCACTCGGATCAGCGACTGAGAAACGAACTCTAGCCATCATCCCACGAGTCGAGCCGGCGGCGGGCTTCGATCGTGGCGGGGTGCTCGGCCCCGCTGGTACTGGAATATGCCTCGATGATCGTTCCGGCCAGGCCCGAGCTTCATCCTCGCGGCCCAGGCCCGCGAGGGCCGCCACCTTCTCGGTCGCCGCCTGGAGCACCGCGGTGTGCTCCGCGCCGAGGGATCGCGTTCCAGCCGCCATCGGCCCGGTCGCAGAGATCGAGCGCATCGTCGAAGCGACCCTGCTCGTTGCGGATGTGCGCCAGGGTGGTGAGGCTCTGCAGGGTGTCGGGGTGCTCCTCGCCGCGGACCCGGAGCTGGGTCTCGAGGATGGCGTCGAGTATCGCCTCGGCCTCGGTCAGATCGCCCCGGAGCGACTTCAGCTCGGCCAGCCCGCTGGCGGTCTTCAGGGTGTCGCCGTCCTCGTCGCCGAGACTCCTCCCGCTGGAGCTTCCAGGTCTCGAGATAGAGCGCCTCGGCCTCTTGGTACTTCTCGCATCGCCCGCAGGACATCGGCGAGATAGCTCATGGAAAAGAGCAGCGATCTCGTCTCCCCCGGGAGGTGCTCTCGGATCGCGATCGCCTTGCGCAACTCGATCTCCGCCTCGTCGTAGCGCCCGAGCTGGGCCAGAGTCACGCCCAGGTTGTGGATCGACATGGCGGTCTGATCGTGGTCCTCGCCGAGCACCCTGGTGCGACCGACGACAACCTCCTGCAGCAGCGCCTCGGCTTCGGCGCAACGCCCGAGCTCGAGATAGGCCGCCGCCAGGTTGTTCGCGAGCAGGAGCGTGTCGGGGTGGTTGTCACCCAGGGTTCGTCGGCGATAGTCGAGTCCCTCCTGAAACAGCTGTGCCGCTTCGTCGTAGCGGCCGCGGTTGTGGAGCGTCGCCGCCAGTCCGTTGAGCGACCGCTGGGTGTCCGGGTGGTCCTCCCCGAGGACGCGGCGTCGGATCTCGAGGGTCTTGCGGTCGAGGGGTTCGACCTCGTCGATGCGTCCCTGGGAGAAGAGGAGGTCGGCAAGCTGGTTCAACGAGGTCAGCGACGACGGGTGGTCCTCTCCGAAAGTCGCGGTGCGGATCTCGAGAACCCGTCGGATCAGGGTCTCGGCCTCGTCGAACATCCCGAGCCGCTGGTAGAGCACGCCGAGTTCGGCGGTGGCGGCGAGGGCGTCAGGGTCGGACGACTCGGTGCCGCCGAGGAGCTCCACCGCGCGCTCCAGGTGGCCGCGCGCATCTTCGTACCGACCGAGCGAGATATAGGTGTCGGCGATCGTCCGCCGCACCGCCGCCTCGACCTCGGGCTGTCTCGCGAGCTCCGTCGACTCGGCGATCCGCGCCGACGCCTGCTCGAGGACATCGACCACCGCCACCTCTTCGCCCTGGGCTTTTTTCGGGTCCACCGACGACAGCAGGTCACCGAGGAACTGCGACACCGCGATCGCTTTCGCCGCCTCGAGCTCGGCCTCGGCTTGGGCCCTCTCGGCCGCACCACGGAGGCTGATCTCGCGCCCGAGCCCGACGAGCATCAGCGCGACCACCGCCGCCGCGATCGCCACTCCGCTGGTGTGCCGGCGGATGAACAAGCCCGCTCGATAGCTCAGTGTGCCGGTTCGGGCACCCACCGGCTGACCCTCGAGGTGGCGCTCGATGTCCTGGCCCAGTTGCTCGGCCGACGGATAGCGCGCTTCGGGATCGGGCCGCAGAGCCTTGAGACAGATGGCGTCGAGGTCGCGGGAGATCCGCCGGGATCCCGCGACCATCGGGTCCGGTCGATCGCCAGGCGTTTGCTGCACCGAGCTCGGGGTCGGGGGCAGCTCGTGCGTCGGTCTTCGTCCGCCGTCGCCACGACCTGCGTGCGGCCGTTGCCCGGTGAGCAGCTCGTAGAGCAGCGCGCCGAGGGCGTAGACATCGGTGGCGGTGGTCACCGACCGTCCGAGGATCTGCTCGGGTGCGGCGTACTCCGGGGTCATGAGCTGTTGCCCGGTTCGGGTGAGGTGGGCGGCGTCAGGCGTGTCCGCCAGCAATTTGGCGATACCGAAATCGAGCAGCTTCACCTGTCCGTCGGTGTCGACGAAGATGTTGCTCGGTTTGAGATCGCGGTGGACGACCAGATTGCGGTGGAGATAACTGACCGCGTCTACGACATGCGAGGAAGAGCCGTAGGATCTCTTCGGTGCCCACGCGATTCTCGGAGCAGTACTGGGTGATCGGAACGCCGTCGACGAGCTCCATCACGAAGAAGGGTCGGCCCTCGTTGGTGACTCCACCATCGAGAAGATGGGCGATGTTCGGGTGTGCGAGCCCGGCGAGCAACTGTCGCTCGGCGAGGAAGCGCGCCCGCAGTTCGGGGGTATCCATGTCTCGGTGGAGGAGCTTGAGCGCGACCTCCTGATCGAACGCGCCGTCGACGCGTTCGGCGCGGTAGACCGCCCCCATCCCACCCTGCCCGATGGCGGCCAGCGTGCGGTAGGGCCCGATGCGAAGTCCGGTGTGGGCCGCACTCTCGAGTTCGAGGGGCGCCGCGCCGGCGATCTCACCGGAGAGCCGGTCGAAGAACACGGCCGCGTCTTCGTTGAGGGCCAGCAGTTCGTCGAGCTCGCGCCGCAGCTCCTCATCGCCGGCGCAGGCTTCGTCGAGATAGGCCGAGCGATTCTCCGGCCGACGTCCCAGGGCCTCGGCGAGCAGTTCCTCCAACCGAGTCAGATCGTCGAGGCTCATCTCAGACCGCGGCGGTTTTGAGCGCTCGATAGAGCCACGCCCGGGCCAAGCTCCAGCCGCGTTTGACCGTCGCCGATGACAGATCGAGCGCCTGGGCGGTCTCGTCAACGGTGAGTCCGCCGAAACAACGGCACTCGACGATCCGGGCCAGCCGAGGTTCGCGTTCCTCGAGGCTGCTCAGCGCCTCGTCCAACGCCAGTAGTTCTTCCGATCGTTCGGCGGAGACCAGCATGGACTCCTCGATCACCGCCGGCTTCCGGCCGCCGCCCCGTTTCTGTCGGCCGTGCCAGCGCGCATTGTCGATGAGAATCGACCGCATCGCCTTGGACGCCAGCGCATAGAACTGGCGCCGGTTGGAGAAGTCCGAACGGTCCTGGTCGGCGAGCTTGAGATAGGCCTCGTGCACCAGACTCGTGGTTCCCAACGACTCGACCCCGCTCCAGCGATAGCGATTGGCCCGCGCCAGGATTTTGAGCTCGGAGTAGACCAGCGGCATGAGTTCCTGAAGTACGGCGTCACGACCGTCACCCGGTTCCCTGTCGAGCCGCTCGAGCAGGCGGGTGATCTCACCGACGTCGCTCATGGCGGTGGCGCGGTCGTCGGCGAGAAAATGGTGAACAAATCAACGCTCCAGTTTTCGGTTGTGTTGGTGAATGACCGGTCCTACTGACCACAAACGATCGCGAACTCCCTCTCAGCAAGAATATCACCGGACCTGGTGTGATCCGTTTTTCCGTCAGATGTCGTCTGGTCATACAAAGGGCGATGATCCTCCGAGCAAATCAGAAGTTCGTCGCACACCATGGACACGGATTCGGAAGGAGCTCCAGATGACCAATAGCTCACGCGTCGTGTTTTCGGTACTGTTCCTTTGTGCGCTGCTCACACATGGAGTGCCGCTTCATGCAGGTGGTGATGCTTCGCCCAAGGAGGGATTCGTCATCGGTCCGTTGACCGTCTCCGAGATCGTCGAGGTCCATGCATCGGATGCGGACTGGGGCGACCACTTCGGGTTTTCATCCGCTATCAGCGGTGATACCGCGGTGGTGGGAACTCCATTCAACGAAGGTGCTGCCTCGAACTCGGGATGTGTTTACATTCTCCAGCGCAATCACGGCGGCCCCGATGCCTGGGGAGAAGTCAGGATCCTCCGGCCGGCGGATGACGACAATGGGGACTTCTTCGGCGAGGACGTCGCCATCAGCGGCGACACGGTGGTTGTGGGATCACGGGGAAACGGAGACTCGGGGGCGGCCTACGTCTTCGAGAAAAACCACGGGGGCGCCGACAATTGGGGTGAGGTCGCCAAGCTCACCTACAGCCTTGCCACCAACTCCCAACTCGGGGACTCGGTTGGCATCAGCGGGGATCTTGTTGTGGCTGGGGCGCCCTATGACTCCCACGCCGGATCCTCGAGCGGCTCCGCCGTGATCTTTGGGCGCAATTGGGGGGGCACCGACAATTGGGGAGCGGTGGTTCGGCTCACCATGCCCGATGCACAGCAGGGTGATTTCTTTGGTGAAGATGTGGCCATCAGCGGCGGCACCGCCGTGATCGGCGCCCGCAACGACGACAACCCAGGTCTCGGTGGTTCTGGATCGGTCTTCGTCTTTGAGCGAAATCAGGGAGGGGCGGACAATTGGGGGTTCGTCAAGAAGGTCAAGGCTTCGGATGCGGCGGAGGGTGACTATTTCGGGATGTCGGTCGCCGTCGACGGCAACACAATGCTCATCGGCGCCAACGCGAATGATGACGCGGGTCTTTCGTCCGGCGCCGCCTATGTTTTCGAACGCAACTGGGGAGGCGCCGAAAACTGGGGCGAGGTCAAGAAGCTCACCGCGTCTGATGCTGCGGCCGTCGACGAGTTCGGCCGTCTGCTTTCCATGAGTGGCGACACTGTGCTCGTTGCTTCGTATCGTGACGATGACAACGGGAACGAGTCCGGTTCGGCCTACGTCTTCAAACGGAATTTTGGCGGCCCCGACAACTGGGGCGAGTTCCAGAAGCTCACCGCGTCGGACGGCGCGGCGGGGGACTATTTCGGAGCGTCTCTCGGGGTAAGCGGAGAGAATCTCATCATCTGCGCGTCGAAAAACGATGACGGGGATCAAGACACAGGGTCGGCATATTTCTTCGCCAGTCTGGGCGGAGAGGCCGGACTCTGGTATGAGCTCGATACCATCACTCACCAGACGCTGGGCGCATGGGAGTACTTCGGAACGGCGGCGGCTGCGACCGTCGATCGGCTGGTCATCGGTGCGATCGGGTCCGGAGCTGCGGGTGAGGCCTTTCTCTTCGACCGCAACCAAGGCGGCGCCGATACATGGGGTGAGGCCCGGACCCTGGTGTCATCCGACGCGGTCAGCGCCGATTACTTCGGCTGCTCGATCTCCATGTCCGGAGACACGGTCGCCATCGGCGCGTGGGGCGCCGGAGGCATGAATCGTGTTGGCCACGCATACATCTTCGAACGCAATCATGGTGGGGCCGACAACTGGGGTGAGGTGAAGATCATCGAGGCAGCCACCCCGGACGTCGATGATTTCTTTGGTTGGACGGTGTCGCTCTCGGGCGATGTCCTCGTGGTCGGATCCCAGAACGATGATGACAACGGTCCGGACGCGGGCGCGGCCTACATTTTCGAACGCAATCAGGGCGGCGCCGACAATTGGGGCCAGGTGGCGAAGTTGACGGCCGCCGACGGAGCCGCCGAGGACTACTTCGGTCTCGGAGTCTCCATCAGCGGCGACACCGTGGCAGTCGGCGCTCCGGGAGACGACGACAACGGTTCTTCTTCGGGCTCCGTCTATCTCTTCCATCGCAACCAGGGAGGCGCAGACAACTGGGGGGAGCTGACCAAGGTGACGGCCGCGGATGGCGCCTCGAACGACAACTTCGGCCTCACGGTGGCGATCGAGGGAGACACGCTCTTTGCCGCCGCGCCGGATGAAGGAGGCATCGGCGCCGTATATGTCATGGAGCGCAACAACGGCGGTGCCGACAACTGGGGAGAAGTCACGAAGATCACGCCCTCGTCATCATCATCCGGCATGTGGTTCGGTCGGTTCATCGATTCGTCGGGGGGCAATCTGGTAGTCGCGGCCCCGCGTGATGACGTCGTCGGATCCGACTCGGGTTCAGCGTATCTCTACTCCCGAAATCAAGGGGGACAGGATGCCTGGGGCGAGGTGACCAAGCTCACCGCGGCGGATGCTGCAGACGGTGATCAATTCGGTTCCGCCGTCGCCGTCGCCGGCGAATTTCTGGTGGCCGGTGCCGCCCGGAAAGACGCCGGCGCGACTGGTTCGGGCTCGGCCTACCTTTTCCGCCACGGGCCTCTGTTCTACGACTTCGGCGACGCGCCGGATCCGACCTACCCGACTCTCCTCGCCTCCGACGGTGCACGCCACGTCCTCGGCGGTCCTCTCTATCTCGGAAGCCTGGTGGACAACGAAGATGACGGCCTGCCATCGTCCTCGGCGTCGGGCGACGACACCGACAACCTCGATGACGAGGACGGTGTGACCTTCACCTCTCAGCTGGTGCCGGGTGGGCTCGCCGCAATCGATGTTGTGGCCTCCCAGAGTTGCTTACTTAACGCCTGGGTGGACTTCAACGCCGACGGTGACTGGTCCGATCCTGGTGAACAGATCTTCGCCGACGAGCCGCTATCGGCTGGCATCAACTCGCTCGATTTCGGTGTTCCATCGACAGCATCAGGCGGCAGTACGACCTTCGCTCGGTTCCGGGTCGACACCGGCGGCGGTCTGTCCTTTACAGGTTCGGCCGGCGATGGAGAGGTCGAAGACCACCTGCTCTTCATCGAGGAGCTCGACTTTGGCGACGCCCCAGACCCGACCTACGCAACTCTCTCCGGCTCGGACGGCGCGCGCCACATCCTCGGGTACGGGCTTTATCTCGGCTCGTCGGTGGACGACGAACCCGACGGCCAACCGACGGCCCTCGCCGACGGTGACGATCTCGACGGCAATGATGATGAGGACGGCGTCGTCTTCACCTCTGGCATCGGTGCGGGTCTCGACGCCTCGCTCGATGTCACCGCATCCGGCGCCGGGATGCTCAACGCCTGGGTCGACTTCAACGCCGACGGCGATTGGGCCGATGCGGGCGAGCAGATCTTCACCGACCAGGCGCTCGTCGCGGGCGTCAATCCGTTGACCTTCCCGGTGCCGGTGGGAGCGGCCCTGGGCAACACATTCGCCCGCTTCCGTTTCGATTCCACCGGGGGGCTGTCGTACAACGGAATCGCGCCGGACGGCGAGGTCGAGGACCACATGGTCGAAATCGTCGAGGGCCCGGATCTCGAGATCGAGATGACCGCCTCCACCGAGCCGGCGCCCTCAGGTCGACCGTTGACCTATACCATCACCGTGACCAACAACGGGCCGCTGCTCGGCCTCGTCCGTCACCGTCACGGACCCGCTCCCTGGCGACCTGATTTTCGTCTCGTCGACCCCGGGCGCCCCTGACTGCACCTTCGCAGCCGACACTCTGACCTGCGATCTCGGCACCATGGCGCCGACAGACAGCGCGCAGATTACCATCGAGACCGTTCTCGACCACCCGGTCTGGGGCTCCTTCAGCAACACCGCCTCGGTCTCGGCGGACGAGACCGACCCGATTCCGGGCAACAACACCGCCACGATCGACACCATCATCGGCGTCTTCGTCGATGGCTTCGAAACCGGTGATACGGGCCGTTGGTCAGACACCGCACCGTGATCATTCGGCGGGTTGATGCCGTCGGCGATACTGCCGCGGCGTCAGCCCGGTCGTGCGGCCGAATTGTCTGGTGAAGGCGCTCTGGTCGCGGTAGCCGCTCTGTTGGGCGATGCCGCCACCAACGCGAGAGCGTCGATCAACTTTGGGCTCCGAATCAACACATCAAAGGGAGGATGTCTCGTGATCCGCACCCAAAATGATACCGCCGGTGAATCTATGATCCGTTTCGCGTCGAAATGCCGTCTGAACAGACAGAGGGCGTTGATTTTCGGACCGGCAATGGTGTTCGTCAAACGACAGAGTTCATTTTCGGAAGGAGCCCGCCATGATGCGTTTGTCCCACGAAGTTACTTGGATGTTTCTTCTGCTGGCCTTTGTGTCGGCCCCCATCGCCTTCGCAGCGGACCAGGCCACTCCCGAATCACTGGCATTCGAGCAGCGTGTCTCCTGCTTCGAAGCGGTCGAGGACGTCTACTGGTCCTACCGGGTATGGCCCGATGCCAACACGCGGCCGAAACCCGATCGAGACGAAGCTGTCTCCCGCACGCAGATCGCCGCCAAGGTGGAGAGGTCGCTGTTGCAGGAGGCGGCTCTCGAGCACCTGCTGGGCGAGCCTCTGACAACACATCAGGTTCAGAGAGAGCTCAACCGGATCGCAGCGAGCACACAGCATCCTCGGCTCCTGGCGGATGTCTTCTCAGCCCTCGACAACGACCCGACGCTCATCGCCGAGTGTTACGTTCGACCCCGCTTGGTCGAGCGCCTGCTCCACCAGACCTACGCATGGGACCCGGCGCTCCATCGCGACCTCCGAGATCGGGCACTGAACGAGCTCTCGGAGGTTGGATTCCTCTCCGACCTCGGCAGCACTTCCGCCGTGGTCACCGAGATCGCCTGGGTTCGCGTCGACGGATCCGTACCGGCCCCGGTTCTGGCCGACGATGAGATGGCCCTCGACCCGGACGAGTGGAACACCGTAACTGGTCGATTGGCGGGGCGGTTTCCGACGGAGATCGCGGACGGGCCCGGCGGCACGACACAGGTCGATGCCGCCGACTTGGTTGCCCGTCAGGCGGGGCAGGGTATTTCGCCGTTGTTTGAAACGGCCGACGGCTTCGCAGTCGTAGAGATCCTCGAATCGATGAGCGGCCGACTGCGCGTCGCCTCGGCGACGTGGCCAAAGCGTGGGGTCGCAGACTGGCTGAAGGTGATCAGCGACCGGATCGCGCCGGCCGATCCGGTCGCCGGTTTGTTTGTTCTTCCCGAACTGAAGGCCGGCCAGCCATGCATCGATGACACCTGGACGCCCACACCGGGAAGCGGCTCGCCGTCCGCCCGGCAGAACCAAACGATGGTCTGGACCGGAACCGAGGTGATCACCTGGGGAGGAACAGACAACACCTTGTTTGGGGACGGAGGGAGGTACGACCCGGTTTTGGACACCTGGGTGCCCATGTCCTCCATCGGAGCGCCGACACCCCGGCACAGCGCAGCCGCGGTCTGGACCGGTTCGGAGGTCGTCATCTGGGGCGGATATGACGGCAGTCCTACCGATACCGGCGGCCGCTACAACCCGGCGACCGACACCTGGACGCCGACGTCCACGGTCAACGCTCCACCCGCGAGAATGTACATCGACGCGGTCTGGACCGGCACCGAGATGATCGTCTGGGGCGGCTAGCTACACGACCAACACCGGCGGCCGATACGACCCGTCGACCGACACCTGGACAGCCATGACCACCACCGACGCCCCCGAGGAACGGAGCGACCACACGATGGTCTGGACCGGCACCGAGATGATCGTCTGGGGCGGCCAACACAGTTCGACGCTCGACACCGGCGGCCGATACGACCCGTCCACCGACACCTGGACACCCACGAGTACCGTCGATGCGCCATCACCCAGGCGCTATCCCACGGTGTGTGGACGGGCACCGAGATGATCGTCTGGGGCGGGGACGAATCCCGCACGCCGCTCGACACGCGGCGGACGGTACGACCCGGCGACCGACAGCGTGGACCGCCGACCTCCACCGCCGACGCCCCGATCGCGCGCAACAGGCACACGGCCGTCTGGACCGGCACCGAGATGATCGTCTGGGGCGGGACTGAATCGCCCACCGAGTACAACACCGGCGGCCGCTACGATCCGGTGACCGACACGCTGGACTGCGACCACCATCGGCGGGTGCGCCGATCCCCCGCAATGAACCACACGGCCGTGTGGACGGGCACCGAGATGATCGTCTGGGGCGGATTCACCGGCAGCGTCACCGAACACCGGCGGACGCTACGACCCGGTCACCGACACCTGGGTCGCGACGACCTCACCGGCATGCCATCCGGCAGCGCACGCTACCACACGGCGGTCTGGACCGGCACCGAGATGATCGTCTGGGGCGGCGGGGATCGACGTCACCATACACGGACACCGGCGGCCGCTACGACCCGGCGACCGACAGCTGGACGGCGACGACCATCGCCGGAGCGCCCCGACCGCCCGCGACCGCCACACGGCGGTCTGGACCGGCACCGAGATGATCGTCTGGGGCGGATGGGCCGGTGACTACCCCGACTACTTCGACACCGGCGGCCGCTACGACCCCGCGACCGACACCTGGACAGCCACCGCCACCGGCGGCGCTCCGCCTGCACGCTACGACCACACGGCCGTCTGGACCGGCACCGAGATGATCGTCTGGGGCGGGACGGTCAACGGCGCTTCCGCCGACCACCGGCGGCCGCTACGACCCGGCGACGGACAGCTGGACCGCCACCTCGACCGGCGGGCGCACCAAACTCGACCGGCGACGACCACACGGCGGTCTGGACCGGCACCGAGATGATCGTCTGGGGCGGCAACGTCGGTGGCACCGCAACGACCGGCGGCCGCTACGACCCGGCGACGGACAGCTGGGCTCCGACCAGCATCGACCGGCGCGCCCGACGGCCCGCTATCGGCCACACCGGCGGTCTGGACCGGCACCGAGATGATCGTCTGGGGGGGTAACTCGGTATCCGGCCAACTCGAACACCGGCGGCCGCTACGACCCGGCGACCGACACCTGGGCCGCCACGTCAGCCAGCGTCGGCGTCCACCGGGACGTCGCCTCCACACGGCGGTGTGGACCGGCAGCGAGATGATCGTCTGGGGTGGGCATGACGACGTCGGCCGCCAGAACACCGGCGGCCGCTACGATCCGGCCACCGACAGCTGGACGCCGACCTCGACCACCGGCGCCCCGCGTCACCGCTATAGCCACACGGCGGTCTGGACCGGCACCGAGATGATCGTCTGGGGCGGCGACAACAGCCCGTGGAGGACAAACACAGGCGGCCGATACTGCGCTTCGAACGTGCTCGGGATCGACTTCGGCGACGCACCGGACCCGACCTACCCGACGCTCCTGCGCCTCGACGGCGCCCGCCACATCTTCGACGGGCTCCTCATCTCGGCGCCGCCGTGGACCACGAGGCCGACGGCCAGCCGACCGCGGGCGCCGACGGCGACGACATCGACGGCATCGGACGACGAGGACGGCGTCGTCTTCACCTCGGGCATCGGCGCGGGCCTCGACGCATACCTCGATGTCACCGCCTCGGGCGCCGGGCTGCTCAACGCCTGGGTCGACTTCAACTCGGACGGCGACTGGGCCGACGCCGGTGAGCAGATCTTCACCGATCGGACGCTCGCCGCCGGGGTCAACTCCCTGAGCTTCGCCGTGCCTGCGAGAGCGACCGCTCGGCACCACCTACGCGCGCTTCCGGCTCGACTCCGACCGGCGGGCTCGTCGTCCGAACGGCTACGCCACCGACGGCGAGGTCGAGGACTACGCGGTCGAGATCGTCGAAGGCCCCGATCTCCAGATCGAGATGACCGCCTCCACCGACCCCGCGCCGTCGGGTCGTCCGTTGACCTACACCATCACCGTGACCAACAATGGGCCGCTTCCGGCGAGTTCGGTCACCGTCACGGACACGCTTCCGGGAGAGCTGATCTTCGTGTCATCGACCCCGGGCGCCCCGGACTGCACCTTCGCAGCGCGACACCCTGACCTGCGATCTCGGCACCCTGGCGCCGACAGACACCGCGCAGATCACCATCGAGACCGGTGCTCGACCACCCGGTCTGCGGTTCCTTCAGCAACACCTCCTCCGTGACCGCGACCGAACTCGACCCGATTCACGGCCAACAACACGGCCACCGTCGACACCATCATCGCCCTCTTTGTCGACGGCTTCGAAACCGGTGATACCTCTCGGCTGGGACTGAAACGAAGGCGCACCGGCCGACCGGCCGGTGCGCCGCTTTTTGATCGAAACGGCGATCAGCGGCGAGGTGATCATTCCGACGGGCGGTGCCGCCGGCGGTACTGCCGCGGCGTCAGCCCGGTGGTGCGGCGGAACTGACGGGTGAAGGCGCTCTGGTCGCAGTAGCCGCTCTGTTGGGCGACATCGCCGATGGGCAGCGCGGTGGTTCTCAGGAGCCGTGAAGCCACATCGACCCGGGTCTTGGTGAGGAGCTGGCGTACGGTGATGCCGAGCAGGTCCTTGAATCGCCGGTTGAGCTGGTAGGCCGAGAGACCGACCTGGGCGGCGATCTCGTCGACGCCGGTGGGGATCGAGGTGCTCGGTCTGCGGATGATCTCCATGGCCCTGCCGAGATCGTCGAGACCGTCGCCGTCGCCGGGTCGGCGTGCTGCAGGTCGCGGGAGATTCCGGCGACTCCGACCACCAGGCCGCGTTGTCCACGCAGCGGGATCTTGTCGGTCAGACACCAGCCCTCGAGGTGGTTCGGGATAGAGGTGGAGCTCGAGCTTCTGGGTGATGGCGGCGGCGGATCGCACCACCACGCGATCCTGCTCGAGATAGCGCTCGCCGAGGGGGGCCGGAAAGACCTCGGTGGCGGTGCGGCCGATGAGCTCGGTCTTTGTGCCGGCTCCGCAGCGCTCGACCAGCGTCGTGTTGACGACCCGGTAGCGGCCCTCGAGGTCCTTGACGAAGAAGACCACGTCGGGGATGCGGTCGAAGAGCTGTTCGACAAAGCCCGACGATGCGATGATCGCGGCAAGATCCTTCTCTGTGTTCCATCGACTCACACCACCTCCCACTTGCCTCACGCCTCACGCCTCACGCCTAACTCCTAACTCCTAACTCCTAACCTCCGATGATTTGTGCCGATTTCGCAATTCACCCTCTGCAAATCATACAAGAAACAACAGGCTCCCGGATATAGACTCTATGCAGGACGATGACGCAGTCACGATCTCAGCCGCCGATCCCGAATCACGCCCCATCCGGGGTGGCGGTCTTCAACATCCAGCGCTGTTCGATCCACGACGGCCCCGGGATCCGCACCACGGTCTTCATCAAGGGTTGTCCCCTGCGCTGCGACTGGTGCCACAACCCCGAGAGCCTCGACGGCGCGCCCGAGGTCGCCATCACCGAGCAGCAAGTGCATCTCGCTGCGGCGCCTGCGTCGAGGCGTGCCCGGAGTCGGACGGTGAACGACCGGCGCGAGGACCGGACTGGGACGACGGCACCTGCCGGCGCTGCGGCGCCTGCGCCGAGGCCTGTCCCGGGCGAGGCCCGCGAACTCATCGGCGAGCCCCGGGCCGTCGCCGATCTGGTGGCCGAGATCGAGCGCGATCGGCCGTTCTTCGACGCGTCGGGTGGGGGAGTGACCTTCTCCGGCGGCGAGCCCCTGTGCTATCCGACTTTCCTCGCCGCGTGTCTCGAGGCCTGCCGGGAGAAGGGTCTCCACACCGCGGTGGACACCAGCGGCTTCGCGTCGAAGAAGGTCATCAGCGACATCGCCCGGCTGGCCGATGTGCTGCTCTACGACCTCAAGCACATGGACCCCGAAGCGCACAAGCGCCACACGGGGGTCGACAATCGAACGCATTCTCGAAAACCTGCGGACCCTGAGCGAGGAGGGTGCGGCCATCTGGATCCGCTTCCCGCTGATCCCCGGATTCAACGATGACGACGAGAATCTCGAGGCCATGGCCGCGTTCGTCGGTGCGCTGCCCAACCCCCACCCGCTCTTCGTGCTGCCCTATCACCCCACCGGCGTCGACAAGCACCGCCGCCTGGGGAAGGACGGCGCCCGACGTCGACTACCGATCGCCGAGCGAGGACGAGATCGAGGCGGTCGTCGAGCGACTGCGCTCGCACGGGCTCGAGGTCCACACCGGAGGTGCGCATGAATGAACGCGTGTGCCGATCTGCGCCGCGAGAGCCTGGACGCCGTCCCATCGGTTTCCATCGAGCGGGCGCTGCTGCTGACCGAGTTCTACCGCGACAACGAGGGCCGCTGGCCGGCGCCGCTCATGCGCGCCCACGCCTTCCACCATCTCTGCACCCACAAGCAGCCTCTATCTCGGCGACGGCGAGCTCATCGTCGGCGAGCGGGGACCGGCGCCCAAGGCGACCCCGACCTATCCCGAGATCACCTGCCACAGCGTCGAGGATCTCGAGATCCTCGGCTCGCGCACGCTGACGAGCTACGCGGTCGCAGCCGACGACATCGAGCGCTTCGCCGACGAGGTGATCCCCTTCTGGCAGGGACGGTCGCTGCGCGACCGGGTTCTTCGACGAGCTGCCCGAGGAGTGGCACGACGCCTATTCAGCCGGGGTCTTCACCGAGTTCATGGAGCAGCGGGCGCCGGGCCACACGGTGGCCGACGGCAAGATCTACCGCAAGGGGCTGCTCGACTTTCAGGCGCGAGATCGCCGCCGCCCTCGAGGCCCTCGGGGAGCGCGACTGACGCCGAGACCGAGGCCAGGCGTCACCAGCTCGAGGCCATGGATGTGGCCGCCGACGCGGCCATCGTCTTTGCCCGGCGCCACGCCGAGCTCGCGCGTGAGATGGCCGCCGCCGAGGCGGATCCGGAGCGCCGCGCCGAGCTCGAACGGATCGCCGAGGTCTGCGACCGGGTCCCCGCCCACGCACCGCGCGACTTCCACGAGGCGCTCCAGGCCTACTGGTTCTACCACCTCGGCGTCATCACCGAGCTCAACGGCTGGGACGCCTTCAACCCCGGTCACCTCGACCAGCACCTGGGCCCGTTCTACGAGCGGGGTCTGGCCGACGGCAGCCTGACCCGCGACCGCGCCAAGGAGCTGCTCGGCTGCTTCTTCGTCAAGTTCAACAACCACCCGGCGCCGCCCAAGGTCGGGGTGACCGCCGCCGAGAGCGGCACCTACACCGATTTCGCCAACATCAACATCGGCGGACTGACCCGCGATGGGGACGACGGCGTCAACGAGGTCTCCTACCTGCTGCTCGAGGTCATCGACGAGATGCACCTCCTGCAGCCGTCGAACAATCTCCAGCTCTCGGCGAAGAACCCGGATCGCTTTCTCCGCGCCGGGCTCGAGGTCATCCGCAAGGGCTACGGCTTCCCGTCGGTCTTCAACGCCGACGCCGTGGTCAAGGAGCTCGTGCGCCAGGGCAAGACGGTCGAGGACGCCCGCGAGGGCGGCACCAGCGGCTGCGTCGAGGCCGGCGCCTTCGGCAAAGAGGCCTACATCCTCACCGGCTACTTCAACCTGCCGAAGCTGCTCGAGCTCGCGCTCAACAACGGGGTCGATCCGCGCACCGGCAAGCAGCTCGGGCCGAAGACCGGCGACCCCGCCGGGTTCACCACCTTCGACGAGCTCTTCGACGGCCTGGCGCGACCCAGGTCGATCACTTCGTCGAGATCAAGCACCGCGGCAACGCCATCTGGGAGCGGGCCTACGCCGAGGACGCGCCGGCGCCGTTTCTGTCGCATCATCATCGACGACTGCATCGCCACCGGGCGCGACTACAACGCCGGCGGCGCGCGCTACAACACGAGCTATATCCAGGGGGTCGGGATCGGCTCCATCACCGACAGTCTGTCGGCCATCAAACACCACGTCTTCGACGACGGGCGCTGACCCTTCGCCGAGCTTCGCGAGGCCCTGGCCGCCGACTTCGCAGGCCACGAACCGCTGCGCGCAGCTGCTGGTCAACCGCACCCCGCAAGTACGGCAACGACGACGATCGCGCCGACGAGATCATGGTGCGCTGCTTCGAGGCCTTCTTCGAGGCGGTGGACGGCCGGCCGAACGGACGCGGCGGCGAGTACCACATCGACATGCTGCCGACCACCTGCCACGTCTACTTCGGGTCGGTGATCGGCGCCATGCCCGACGGCCGCCGCGCCGGGCTGCCGCTGTCCGAAGGGATCTCACCGGTGCAGGGCGCCGACCGCAAGGGGCCCACCGCGGTCTTCAAATCGGCCGCCAAGATGGACCACCTGCGCACCGGCGGCACCCTGCTCAACCAGAAGTTCACCCCGCAGCTCCTCGAGGGCAAGACCGGGGATCGATCTGCTCGCCGGTCTCGTCCGCGGCTACTTCGGGATGGACACGCCACCACGTCCAGTTCAACGTCGTCTCGCGCCGAGACCCTGCGCGAGGCCCAGACCGACCCCGAGTCCCACCGCGATCTCATCGTCCGCGTCGCCGGCTACAGCGACTACTTCTGCGACATCTCGCGCGAGCTCCAGGACGAGATCATCGAGCGGACCGAGCACGAGGGGTTCTAGACTGCACCGAGCGCCGCCGGGCCGGCTGCGGCGACCGGGCGGCACTCGCTGCAACCGATGTGCGTTGCACATCGGGTAATCACGTTTTCAAATCAAGCAATCGCCAGGTGATGGATTCTTCGCCTACGGATTCGAGGAACCCATCTGCTCCTGCATCCGGCTTGAGATTCTCCCGATTTTTCTGAGGTAGGTGCCGTACATGATCGCGAGGACGGCAAGGATGCACCAACCGAGGGTGGACCATGTCGCAGCTGCGGCGTTACCTGTCGCATCAAACACATTCTTGACGATCTGGACGCCCAGAAGCGATGAGAGACCGATTTTGGCGATGAGGAAGAATCGCAGCTGGGTCCCCGCCAGTTCCTCGCCGAGGCGGATGGAGACTTTCGGGTTTCTTCTGAGGCTTGGGATGTACTGCGAAATTGAAGAAATACCTACGGCCGGTCGAAGAGCGCGGTAGATTCCACCGATCACCAACGCCCCCTGGAAACCGAAATACACCAGGATGCGCGGTCGTTCGCCCAGGATCTCCGATCCGATCGGTAGGCTCGTCACACTCAGAAGAAAGACGGCCGTGGCGACGAAAATCACTATCGGGATGACTTCGAGTGCGGGGCGGTACCACTTGTCGAGAGTGCGACGCTCGAGCGACGCGGTTCTGACGCCTCCACCCGGGGTCGCATCGGAGAGATCGCGCATGACCCGCCGATCGCTCGCCTCGCCGATCACGAAGGCCGCGGCCGACAGCGCAGACACTCCGGCGAGCAAGATCTTCGCCGTGTACTGGCTCTCTCCGAGTCCGAAAAGTGCGAAAAGCGCGACGCAGGCGAGTGCCCCTCCGATTCCGATTCTCACCATAGGTGCGATTCGGGAGTGTTTCGTGACGGATTCCGGGACAAGCCCCGTCACCTGAGATACCTCCTCCACGAGGATCGAACGGATTGCGAGTGCACTGATGAATTGAAACAGGATGATTTGAGCGAGGACGACAACGACGAAAATCACCATGGTCATTTTGTTCTCCCAGACGTCTACGTGGTTTCGGATATTGAGTCGAGCCGTTTCACGAGGGCGGTGATCAGATCGTCGGGATCAACGCCGAGAGGTGCTGTTTCACGAATCATCCGGTCCACGAGTTGGTCGAGCCGCCCGATGAGTGCGTGGCGAGCGCGTGTCGGCGCGTCAGCGGAAACACGAGTTCCTCTCCGTCCTGCGGTTTCGAGAATGCCTTCCTGTTCCAGCGTTCGATAGGCGCGGGCAACGGTGTTCGGGTTGATCTTCCAGATCGACGGCCAGTTGACGAACCGATGCCAGCGGACTTCCGGGGACCAGATCGCCTCGCCGAACCAAGCGTCTGCACGCCGTCGACGATCTGCTCATAGATCGGTACCGGGCTGTGGGTGTCGATTTCGAGAATCAGCATGTCGAATCCTTTGTACTAATCATACTAGTACAATACATACATAATCTGATGACGTCAAGGGCAACGCGGGACGGGGGTGGTGGTTTGCTGCGGAGCTGCAGTCACGGACAAGGCCACGGACACGGCCACCGCTAGCGCCATTGCCACCGCCACGGCGTCGGACGCGGTCAGGTCCTCGAAGCGACCACGAACGTCCTCGTGAACGGAAACACCGTCATCCCTTCTCTCGCCGGATAGGCTCGGCGAAGACGGGCGCCGTACTCCGCCAGGAACGCCTCGCGCTGCTCAGGATCCAGCCGGTCCAGCATCTGTCGGAGCGTCGTTCCCTTGACCCACTCGAGAACCGGGTCATCGCCCTCCAGCCGGTGGCGATAGGTGGTCTGCCAGGCGGTGATCAGAAAACCACGATCTTCAAGCTCGCCTGCATACCACTCAGGGCTTTGCACGTGGTTCCTCCGGACATCACCGAGGACTTGCCGCCAGCGCTCGCTCGAACAGATTTCGTCGAGAATGGCGTGGGACGGTCGTCGTGATTGGCGGGGACCTGAAAGGCGAGAACCCCTCCATCGTTCAACATCGACACCAACTTTCGGAGGAGAGAGGCGTGGTCTTCAATCCAGTGGAGACAGGCGTTGGACAGAATGAGGTCGTAGGGCTCTTCCGGTCGCCAGGATCGGATGTCGGCCAGCGCGAAGCGGAGGCGATCGGAACCGCCCGACGCTCGGCGAGCTCGATCATCTCGGTAGAGCTGTCGATCCCCAGGAACTCGGCCGAGGGCCAGCGATCGAGGAGTGTGGCGGTGAGGGCGCCGGGTCCGCAACCGATGTCGAGCACCCGGCGTGGTCGCGGGTGGATCACCGCGGCCACCAGGTGGTGAAAAGGAAGCGCCCGCTCGTCGGCGAAGGCGAGGTACTGGTTCGGGTCCCATTGCATGGGGGGAGTGTAGCTTGCTCGCGAGGGCAGAGGCCGCCGGAAACGGTCGCGGACTTCACCCAACTGAGGATTGAGGATTCGAGGGATCGGCCGGGCGACACATGGGTTTCGTTGGATCGAGGACGTCGGACATTCAGATGACCTAAGAGATACCTGTGCGATTCCGGTATGAGTTGTCGGGGTGGGTTTTACACCCTCGCTCGAGAACGACCCGCTGGTGACCATGAACATCGGTTCCAGGGGGCCGCCCCGGTCGCTGATCGCTGTTGACCGCCGCTGATTACTGCCGCTGTTCCGGACGCTGGTTCTATCGACGGCAGTGCCAGCTTGAACATCGTCATGACCATTGGAGCGAGGCGCCACAGGATCGACAAGACGACCCTCAACGTTTTGGTCGCAGGTCGTAAACGACCCGCCTACAACTCTTAAGCACTTAGCGCCATATTGCGCTTCTGCCCCGGACGCTGCCCTCAACGCCGGCCTTCTGGGACGCCTGGACGCTCTGGCGTCCGAGCGCCCCAGCGTCGCACCATCGGCGTGGTCGTGCATGGGTGGATGGAAGGGCTGCGACCACGCCGATGGTGCGCCGGCGGCCTGCCTCGTAACCGGGAAAGCCAGGTTGGAGCGCTCCTCCCGGGGGAGCCCCCCTTGACGTTTTTCGGGATGCGGGTGGTCGCCGGGAGGTGCCTGAGTGAATAACGTCAAGGACGGCACGCCCGAGGGAGGCCCCTATCCCTCGAACCCGGTGCGGCATCGGTCCCGGCTTTCGGATGCTGCCGCTACCTCGGAGGTGGGATATAGGCGCGGGAACGTAGCGTGATTGTAGAGACCACCTCCAGGTGGGTGTCGGTGCCGCCGAGAAGGACCACGTCGCCGATCTGGGGATCGGTAAATAGGGGCGACTCCGAGATGGATCTGTCAGCTCGCCGGATGCAGCAACCGCCAGGTCATGGCTCGGACCTCGTCGAAGAGCTGGAGCGAGGTTTCGGTGCGCGTGCTATCGATTGCACTGACTCCGACGAGGAGCCGCAGGTGGCATTTCGACCTCCTTGGCCGAGCCGTAGGCGACGCGGAAATGGTGCATTCGATCTCGGCCTGAACGACCGGCGCCTTCGGCGAGATTCGCCGGAACTGAGGAAGCGGATCGGATCACCTGATCGGCGATGGGCTTGAGCGGAGCGGTTACCCGCGTCACGACGGAAATCGCGATGCCGGCTGCCATAGTCGCTTTCTCGACGGCGTCGAGTCGGTGTCGATTGCTGTTTCTCGTGCATGGTCACCTCCGGGTTGTTCATGTACTTCCCACAGTCGATGGGATCTCCGGAGTCAAGGAGTCGCCCTTCGAGGGCGATACATTTCACCCCTTGACTCCGGAGATCCCATCGACTACTCGGTCATTTGATGAACGACCCGGAGGTGACCATGCCGTGGCAGCGACCGTGGCAGCGACCGTGGCAGCGGCCGCTGGCAGCTGACAGTGGCAGCGGCCGTGGCAGCGACAGTGGCAACGACAGTGGCAGCGTCCGGTGGCAGCGTCCGGTGGGAACGGGATCGGTAGCGGCCACGGGCTCGGAAACGGACACGGAAACGGACACGGAAACGGATACGGACGCCGGGTCACGGCGGGCGGTTATCATCATCGCGGGTAACCGCTCGGGCCTCCTGAGGCAAAGAAGCGGTCGGAGGGTTTCGATGAATGTGAAATCGTTGGTTCGATTCGTTCTGTTGGCCGCGGCCGCGACTGCGGCGGTTCCCGCGCTCGCCGCGACTCCGATGCCGGAGATCGGCTCGGCGGCGCCGGCGTTTGATCTTCCGGCCGCCGACGGGAGCCGCGCCTCGCTGGCGGAGATCGACGGCCCCAGGGTGCTGATTTTCTATCGTGGCCTCTGGTGACCATTCTGCCGTGGTCAGCTCGTGGAGCTGCAGAAAAACCTCGAGGCATTTGAAGAGCGCGGCGCCGAGATCTGGGCGATCAGCCCCGATTCGGCGTCAAAGCTCGCCGAGTTCGCGACCAAGGAGGGCATCGGTTTCACCCTGCTTTCCGATGAGGATATGGCCGTCATCACCGAATGGGGCCTGATCAACCCGTCGAATCCAAGGGTCCCGCACCCGACCGCGGTGATCGTCGATGCCGACGGCGTGATCAGATACATGCGCCAGGACGTGGACTACAAACAACGGCCGTCTTCAGCGGAGCTGCTCGAGGTGCTCGACGGCATCGAGTAGTTCCAAAGAAACAAAGCCCGGTTCAGATGAATTCGAGCAGGTGAGCGATCATCTCGGTGCCGCGGTGGAAGTTGTCGACGATGAGCATTTCGTTGGGGCCGTGGATGCGTCCCTCGGGGACATCGATCCCGAGCAGGAGGCAGGTCGCACCGAGCTTGGCGTCGATGGAGGCGACGATCGGGATCGAGGCGCCGTCCCGGATGTAGTGCACCTCACCGTCGAATGCCCGACCCATCGCTTCGAACGCGGCGCGGACGTGGGGGTTGTCGATGGGCGCGAGAAACGGATGGCCGCCGTGGCCGCGGCTGACCGTGACCCGAACCTCCGGCGGGGCGATCGTGCGGATGTGCGTTCTCAAGCAGATCGAGGACCTTCTCGGGGTCCTGGTTCGGCACGAGCCGCATGCTGACCTTGGCCGTCGCGGAGGCGGGGACGATGGTCTTCGAACCCTCGCCGCCGAAGCCTCCGGTGAGCCCGTTGATCTCGAACGAGGGGCGCGCCCAGATCCGTTCGATGGTCGAGAAACCCGCTTCGCCATAGGGCGCCTCGGCGCCGAGATCCCGGCAGAACGCGTTCGTCGAACGGGAGCGAGGCAAAGCCGTCGCGTTCGCTCGGCGAGAGCTCGAGCAACGTCGTCATAGAACCCGTCGATGGTGATCCGGCCGTCTCCGGTCCTTGAGGTCCGAGAGGATTCTGGCGAGGAACTCGGCCGGGTTGGCGATCGCTCCGCCGTAGTTGCCGGAGTGGAGGTCGGTCGCGGGCCCGTCGACCCGGATCTCGGCCGTGGCGATGCCGCGCAGGCCGTAGCAGACCGACGGGCAGTCGCTGGCGAAGAACGGCGAGTCGCTGATGACGGCGACGTCGGCGGCCAGGAGGTCGCGGTGGCTGTCGAGCAGTTTCTCCAGGCCTTCGCTTCCCTCCTCCTCCTCGCCTTCGATGGCGAAGACGACGTTGACCGGCAGGGTGCCCTTGGCCTCGAGGGTGGCCTCGACGGCGTTGATGTGCATCATCACCTGGCCCTTGTCGTCGGCGGTGCCGCGGCCGAAGACCTTGCCGTCGCGGATCTCGGGCTCGAAGGGAGGGCTCGACCACTCGTCGAGGGGATCGGCGGGCATGACGTCGTAGTGGCCGTAGAAGAGGACCGTCGGCAGCTCGTCGGAGATGTGTTTCCGGGCCCAGACGACGGGGTTGTGATCGTCGACGACGAGTTGGCGGACCTCGTCCATCCCGGCGCGCTCGAGACGGCGCTCGAGCCAGTCCGCCGCCTCGGTGATGGCCTCGGGGTGGGGGAGGCCGGGGCTGATGCTCGGGATCCGGACGAGCTCGATCATCTCGGCGAGGGCCGGTTCGCGGTTGGCGCGCAGCATTTCGATGACCTGTTTCATGGGTCCTCCGGCTCGGGTGTGCGATAGGCGCAGTATAGGCGAGCCCGGGAACGGAAATGAGGTGGGGCCTAGTGATCAGCGGCGGATACGGCGGCGAGGCAGGCATCGGCTTCCGGCCTGCGGCCGTCGCGAGCGAGTTCTCGACATGTCGAGGCGCACCAGTCGGCGATCGCGATGGTCATTTTGCGCCTGCCGGGGATCTGCAGCTGGTGTTCGATCTTCTCGAAGGCGTCGATGGAACCGGCGCGATCATCCTCCTCGATGGCGAAGTCGGACAGATTGACAGCCAAGGCGAGAAGGAGGTCTCGGAGCGCGGGGTTTCTTGGTTTGGTCGCCTGGAGATCGGCAAACAGCCGGTACATCTCTGCGGTGGCGGCCGGCGTCGGGTAGGCCTCCCTCAGAGCTGTCGATACCGTCGTGTTTCGAGGAAGCACGGTCATCGCGTCATCAACGCGTCGGATGGCCTTGCCGGGTCGGTCCTGTTCCGCCAGAATCCGGGCCCCGGTCAGCCGAAGCCGGAATCGGCCCATGTCGGGGATTTCGGCGGCGTCGGCGGCATCGAGGGTCTCGAGCGCTTCGGCCAACCGGTCTTCCGCCGCTAGTTCGAGACTGCGTGAGGTGGCCTCGATTTCACGCTCGAGCGGCGGCCAGCCTTTCGGATCGAGGGCCCACACCACAAAGCTGATGGGATCGGTCCCAAATGGTCTTCTCTGCAAAAGATCGCGTTGACCGAGGATGATCCGGGCGCCCCGGTCGGCCATCTCGGCCCGGAGCCGCTCGAACTCCTCCTGGAGGGTGTACTCGCCATCGGCGATTCCGAGGCTTTTCCCCAAGCGAACGGTCTCGGGCGCGCTCCACCTCCCGCCGTACCGGTAACGGCACACGATCTCGCCTCTGAGCCTCGAGTCGTCCGCCTGGTACGTGGTGAAAAGCACGAACCCGATATTCTTGTCCTCGATGAGCTGGTCGATCGGTTGGTCGTGGTCGAAGAGGTAGACGGAGTTGTCTCCGAAGTAATAGCCGGTCTGGAGCAGTCTTCGGCCGGGATAGGTGTGAGTGGCGCTGGCGCCGACCAGGAGGCGAGCATCTTCGGTCACGACCGGCCCCAACTCCTCGTACCGCCTGCGAGCCCAGCTTGTGCTGGTCCGTTTCTCCTGAAAGCTGGACCATCCGGTCCGAGGCTTGAAGTCATCGGCCAGAGAGAACGGGGTCCAGGTCTCGAAGTGAGAGGCCATGGATTCCTGAAAGGTGACGATGTGGCCGAAGTTCGCGATGACAACCGCGACGGTCAGCACGGAGAGGAAGACGTTGGTCGCCCGACGCCCGGCGAGCCGAGTCAAGAGCGAGGTGGAGCGAACGATCAGCCACACGATCACCAGCGGAATCAGTGGGAGGAAGAGGCGGGCTTGGTAGTAGCTGAAGAAGAACGAGGTGAGAAAAACGAGGCCGGCGGCGGTCCACGGAAGAAGGTCCTCGATGGGAAGCGCCGGGAGGCGCCGGCCTGATGATCGGTTTCCCTTCAGGCCGAGGAAGAACCGGGTCGCCAGCACGAGAACGAGGGCGATCACCAGGCAGGCCAGAAGGGTCGAGGTGGAGCCGACCAAGGCGTTCCACCCGTACTTGAGGGGGCGTTCGACAAACCTCAGATAGTCGGCTTGGCTGACGCCTCGGCCGACCACTCCGGCGGCGCGAACCTGGGCTTCGGCCTCGTGTGTCTGGAGCATTCTGAAGGCGACCAGGAGAACACCCAGGAGGTAGGATCCTGCCCTACCCGCCGCCGCGATCAGCCGGGTTCGCGCTCCATCGCCGCGGTTGAGGCCCGCCAGCAAACAAAAGAGCGGCGGAACCGCGGCGGCGAAGATCAACTCTTCGTGGGTCAGGGCGCCCAGACCGGTGGTGGCTCCGGCGAGGAGGGCCAGCCCCAGGCGGGCAACCCGGTGTTCAGCGAACCACGACAGCGAGAGGAGAATCATCGCAATCAGGAGCATGGAGGTCGAGAGGGTGTGAGTCAGCTCGTTCCTCGAGATCAGGATGGTGAAGGGGAGCAAGGCGAAGATGATGGCGGCCGATGACGCCGCCCAGAGGTTCCTGCGCGACAGGATAAAGGCGAGAAGAAACACCAGGACGATATTGATCGTGTCGAGGGAGGCGTTGACGATCTTGATCGACGCATCGTTGAAACCGAGCAGTCGCACCGTCTGACCGTAGACCCAAAACACGACCGGTCGGTAGTACAACGTCGGGCCGCCTCCGATGGAGTACACGCGGTCGCCCTCGGACCAGATCCGTGCCATATTGGTGTAGTACGTGTTGTCGCTGCCGTTGAGACCGAGGTCGTCAAGCCCGGTCAGACGGAGTACAGCGCCGCAGATCATCACCACGACGCACAGGGCGAGGACCCAGCGACCGCCGGTTGGTCGATCGGCAGAATCACAAACCTCGGGCTGAATCCCGGCGTCCTTCATGAGGTTCCAACTCTAACCCAGCGAACCCATCTCCGGGAAGGTCGAGAATCCCGAATCGGCGTGTGCTCGAGTATTGCTACGATAGCGGTGCAATCGAAAGTGACCAGCGTGAGAATTCTCAGCATCGCCACCACGCACCCGAGATTCGAGGGGGACAGCGAACCGGCCTATGTGCTGGCTCTGAACCGTGAATTGGTTCGCCGTGGTCACTCGGTGACCGCGCTGGTGCCTCATGCCCCCGGGGCTGCGACCGAAGAGAGCATTCAGGGCGTCGAGATCCGCCGTTTCCGGTACTTCATTCCTGCTTCGGCGCAAAAGCTCTGCTACAACGGCGGAATCCTCCCCAACCTCCGCAATAGCTGGATGGCGCGTCTCAACCTGCCTCTCTTTCTCGCCGCTCAAGCCGGTGCCGTTGCTCGGGCAGTGGCCTTTGGTTCATTCGATCTCATCCACTGCCACTGGCTGATCACCAGCGGGTTGATGGGGGCACTGGTTGGTGGACCGGCCCGTCTTCCGCTCATCGTCACCGCGCACGGCAGCGATGTCTTCACCGAAAACCGGCTTTTCAAAATGCTGGATCGCTGGGTATTGCATCGAAGCTGCGTGTGCACGGTCAACAGCAGCCGAAGCGGAGAACTGGTTTCCAGACTCAATCCGGACGCCAGAATCGAGCCTGTCCCGATGGGCGTCTACACGGAAAGCCACGGGAAACACCTGGCGTCGGACAGCGTTCGGTCAACCATGGGGAACGGATCGCCCCAGATCCTCTTCGTTGGCCGGTTCTCGAAGAACAAGGGCATCACCGATCTTGTTCGGGCGATGCCGATGATCGCCGACGCACTCCCGGGGGCTCATCTGGCGCTGGTTGGCTTCGGTCCTGACGAGGATCGTATCCGTTCGACCATCGCGGTGGAAGGGATGGGCGATCGGGTGACCATCGTCGGCCGGGTTGCCGGTGGCGATATCCCGGTTCACATGGCGTCGGCTGATCTGGTGGTTCTTCCGTCCATCAGGATCGAGGGTCTTGGTGTGGTGTTGCTGGAAGCCCTTGCCAGCGGGACACCCGTGGTGGGGAGCGATGTCGGCGGGATTCCGGACATCATCGAAGACGGCGTTACCGGGCTCCTGTGCCGGAGCCAGGACCCGCCCGACCTCGCCGCCAAGTGTGTTCGAATCTTGCAGGATGAGAATCTGAATCGCAGAACCACCGAGAACGGGAAACGACTCGTTGACAGCAAATTCTGCTGGACCCGGATCGGGGCGGTCTTGGAAGAGATCATGTTGGACTGTCTGAAAGAGTTCTCGGCATCGGGGTCGAGGAACGGCGGCGCTGCGGGGTCGGTGTGAGGGTCCTTCACCTGACGGACGACATGACCCTGATCGGCGGAGTCCAACGCTATCTGTCGATCCTGCAGACGATCATGCCGGCTGAAGGGGTCGAGTGCCGGGTATGGGCGCCGGCGCCGGGCCCCTTACAGGACGCGGCATCCCGGTGGTTCGGGCGGCGGTACCGACGGCAGGTCGGAGCGCTGATCCGCGACTTCAGACCGGACGTGGTGCATGCCCACAACGTCTGGATGCGTCTCTCACCCGCACCGCTCGAAGCCGCTCACGAAGCCGGTGTTCCGGTGATGATGACGGTGCACGACTACAACTGGGTATGCCCGCGAAAGTGGATGATCACCGAGAATGACCTACCGTGTGAGATCGGATTCGGGAGGCGCTGCGCCGTGTCAGGGTGTCGGGGATCTCACGAGGGTCGGGTCTGGATGCCCTACAACGCCCTGCGTTGGCTCAAGACCGCCTCGCACCGGCCGATGCTGAAGAGGTGGGTGGATCGATTCGTCAGCCCGTCGCGGCACTTGGCGGAGTGGATGGAGAAGAGCCTGGGTGTGGACAAGGTCGTCCACATTCCCAACTTCGCCCGCGAGCCTCGAGGAGGAGTCAGCCAACGGATCACCCACCCCAAGGCATTGGTCTTTGTCGGCCGCCTGAGCCGTGAGAAGGGCGTGGATGTCCTGCTGCGGTCGATGCCGAAGGTGGTTCTGGAACACCCGGACGCTCGACTGGTCATCGCCGGTGGCGGACCCGAACGCCGGCGCCTGGAGGCGTTGACGGGGGAACTGGGCGTAGCCGAGTTTGTCCGGTTTGCGGGAGCGCTGGGGCCGGAAGACCTGGAGCAGGTCTATTGCGATGCGAGCCTGCTGATCCTGCCGACGCTCTGGATGGAAAACTGCCCGGTGTCGGTGCTCGAGGCATTCGCCCACGGCCGGGCGGTGGTGGCCACCAGAATCGGGGGGGTTCCGGAGCTGGTCGACGACGGTCGGACGGGAGCACTCTTCGAGTGGGGCGATGAGGTCGAGTTGAGCGAGCGGTTGGTGGGTCTTCTGGCCGACCCTGAGCTCCTCAGGACCATGGGGTCCAACGCAAATGACTCCTGGCTTGAGAGATACACTCCTGAAATCCACGGCAGGCGGTTGCGAACCGCCTATGAAGCGCTGGTCTCGGGAACCGTGTGACCGCCATGTTGTGTCGGTTCATCAACCGAGTCTGCAGCACTGGATTCGCTCGAAGGTTGCTGTCGACTCCAACGGCGGAGAATCAGACCGACATCGAGGGTTACTTCCGCCGGCAGCGGGAGGGTAGGGCATCCTTCCTCGACGAGTTCGAGAGCCGAAGCGGACCTGAGAGGTGAGCGGGTCTTGGATCTCGGCTGCGGCGTGGGCGCCGGAACCCTCGCGGTTGCCCGGGCCGGTGCCGCGGAGGTGGTCGGAGTCGACACCGATCCGGAGAAGGTCCGTCGGGCGCGGGAGGAGGCCGACCGCTCAAGTGCGGACGGGATTCTGTATTCCGCGCAGAGCGGCTCGAGTCTCGGCTTCGTTGAAGGCCGGTTCGATGTCGTCCTGTTGCTCGATGTGGTCGAGCATCTTGCGGATCCGGCCGCGGTCCTTGCCGAGTGCGCCAGAGTCCTTCGCAGCGGCGGCCGGGTGCTGGTCGGTTTTCCGCCAGTACCGTTCGCCGTGGGGAGGGCATCTCTTCACCCACGTACCGATCCCGTGGGCCCAACTGATCTTCCCCGATCGCGACGTCCTCGATCTCTGGCGCGACATCCACGCTCAGTCGGTCGCCCGGGGAGAGCTCAGGTGTTCGGCGAGAAGGGCGCGCGCTATCATTGACGCAGAGACGACCGCAGCTTTGTGGGACTGTAATGGGATGACGATTCAGCGTTTTCTCGATCTGGTCGATCGGGCGCCGCTCGAGCTGAAAGCGCTCAAGTTCAAGACCCTTGGAAGTCGGGAGGATCGGTGGCGAGGATGCCGAGGCTTCGGGAATACCTGGTGACCCGAGCAGTCGCTGTGCTGGTGGCCTGATGTTGGTTTTGTGGCCAGTCCATCAGCTCGAGGCGGAGCACAGCCAGTATCCGGGGATCATGACCCTCTCCGCGGTTCTCAAGGAACGTGGATACCGGTCCGAGGTCGTCCCCACCGATGAAGACGTGATTCTCAAACGCCTGGCGGCAGAGGAAAACGCGGTGCTGGGGTTCAGTACACCGTCGGCCCTGTCGAGCACGTACGTCGGGCTCAACCGGAGGATCAAGCGGCACCGGCCCGACGTCTTCTCGGTCTTCGGTGGCGCCCACCCGACCTACTTTCCCGATCTTGTCGAGGAAGAGGGCATTGACGGTATCTGCATGGGGGAGGGTGAGTACGCCATGCTCGACCTCGTCAGCGCCCTCGATCGGGGGACGTCTCCGAGAAATCTCGAAAACTGGTGGATCAAGGAGGACGGATTCATCCACCGAAACCCCATGCGACCCCTGATCGAGAACCTCGACGAGTTGCCCCTGCCCGACCGCGCCGCCTTTGCCGAGGCGATTTCGAGCCCGAACCTCCATGCCATCGTCATGACCGGCCGGGGATGCCCCTACGGCTGCACCTACTGCTACAACCACCTCTATCGGAAGCTCTACGCCGGCAAGGGGAAACTCATTCGCCGCCGAAGCGTCGAGCACGTGATCCGCGAGCTG
This sequence comes from uncultured Acidobacteriota bacterium, assembly GCA_963704125.1. Lineage (GTDB taxonomy): Bacteria > Acidobacteriota > Thermoanaerobaculia > Thermoanaerobaculales > Sulfomarinibacteraceae > JAHECW01. Next base: position 35,299 of record CAVPHA010000016.1, read on the forward strand.
AGGTTGCTCAAGGACCAGGGCTACCGTTTCATCCGGTTTATGGATGATCTTTTCACCCTGCAGCCGGAGTGGGTGCACGAGTTTTCTCAACGATACCCTCGCGAAATCGGCCTGCCGTTCACCTGCCTGGTTCGGGCGAACTCTGTCGACGAGGCGGTGGTCGCCGATCTCAAACACGCGGGCTGCCACCGGATCATGATGGGGATCGAGGCTGGGAACGAACGGCTGCGGAACGAGGTCCTCAAGCGGAGAATGTCCGACCACGAGATTCTCGAGGCCGGCCGGATCATCCGGGCATCCGGCATCCGGCTGGTAACCGCGAATATCCTCGCCCTTCCCGGCGGCACGCTTGAAAATGACTGGGAGACCGTCGATCTCAACATCCGGGTTCGGCCGAGCTACAGCTCGGCGGCGATTCTCCACGCCTTCCCCGGAACCGAGATCCACGAGACCGCCGAGTCCATGGGGCTGTTCGAGGGAAGACCACGTGGCCGCGGTGTCCGACGGTGGGTTCGGATTCACATCCGTCTTGAAGATGACCAACCCGATGGAAAGGCGCCAGATCGAGAACCTCCACAAGTTTTTTGTTCTTGTGGTCTGGTTCCCGTGGCTCAAACCTGTGGTCCGCCGCCTGATCAAGCTGCCGCCCAACCGTCTCTACGTGATGATCTACATGGCCTGTGTCAACATCGGCTCCAACTTCATCAGCATTCCTCCCTCCATCGGCGGACCCATTCTCATAAAGAAGATCAAAGGACTGCTCTCGCTGAAACGCCGCCGGTCAGCGAAACGCGCCCGGGTCGCCACCCAATGACCACCCGCCGCCGGACCGCCGGGGAGAGCATTCAGCTTGCGTCCGACGCGTTGTCGGTTTGGTTCCGCCACAACCTCGTTCAGCCGCTCCGCTCGAAACCCATGGCGCCGCGCGCCATGCACTTCATCTCCACCCACCGGTGCAACGCTCGTTGTGTGATGTGCGGCATCTGGAAGGAAACGGGCACCGAGAAGGAAGAGCTGTCACCCGAGGCCTTAGACCGGATCCTCGCCGATGGCCTTTTTGCGAAGATGGAATATGTGGGAATCAGCGGTGGCGAGCCGTTTCTCCGGGAGGATCTGACCGAGCTGTGTCGCGTCGTTCTGTACGACGCGTCGCGGTCTCAAGCGCATCAGCCTGACCACCAACGGCCTGCTCACCCGGCGCATGGCCGACGCCCTGCCCGAGATCGCCGACCGAGACCGCTCGCAGCGGGCGCCCTGCTCGACGTCTCGGTGTCGGTCGCACGGCATGGGCGACGACTCTGGACGCGATCTACGGCGTCGAGCGCGCCTTCGGAAAGGATCGAGCGAACCATCGAGCTTCTGAAGGGGCTTCGCGACGACGGCCGGCTGAGCTTCTCCATGAACTGCGTTCTCCTCGCCGACAACCTGGAGCAGGCCCACGAGCTCCGGTCGTGGGCCGCGGGCAACGGGATCCCTCTGAGCTTCGTCATCGGAGAGCACCGGCTCGAGGTTCCGCAACCGAGGGACTCGACGAAGCCTTCGTGAGCGGTGACGACGAGAAGAGGCTGACCGAGTTTCTCGCGCGAGCTCGCCGCTGATGCAGCGCAGTCGGCCGTCTCGGCTGAAAAGTACCGCGAGATCGTCGCCATGCTCGAAGGGCGGAGGACGCCGTACGCTGTCCTGTTACTACGCCATGGGCGGTGCTGCTGCTGGGTTACGACGGCAGGCCTCTACTACTGCTCGCACAGCGAGGGAAATCGGCAACTGTCTGGACCGCCCGCCGGCCGAGATCTACTACGATCCGAAGAATCTCGGCTACCGACAAAACGCCCTACTCCAGGCGCGAGTGCCGCCGCTGCCCGCCCTACACGCGGACGCGATGGGAGATCGAAAAGGATCTGCCGCGCACCCTGGTCGGGATCCTCAGACAGAAGCTGACACCCCCCGACAAGGACTCGTGAGCGTCGTGGGCCGGCCGATGACATGACGACCCAGATTCTCATCACCAACGCTTACAGCGCCCGCAATCGTGGGGACGCGGCGATCATCCTCGGCATGATCGAGAGCCTGCGCCGCACCGATATCCTCCGGGAGGCGGAGATTCGCATCTCTTCCGCCGATCATCCTGCTGATTCAGCCTGGTACCCGGTACCGACGGTGCCGTCCTTTCACTCAATCAAGAATGGTTTCTCGGGCCACCCCAGCGTGAACCTGCTGTATTTCATCGTCGTCTTGCTACCGCTGAGTCTGCTGTGGGCCCTGGCCTGGCGGGCCTTGCGGTTCGACCTGCCGTTGCCCTCGACGTTCGGTGGGCTGCTGCGGACCTACGCCGCCGCGGACGTCGTGGTTGCGGCGGGAGGAGGCTACCTCTATACAACATCGGCGATCCACGGCAACGTCGTGCTCCTGGTCAACGTTTTCAGCTTCTTCTTTGCGGTGCTGCTCGGCAAACCGGTCAGCCTCTACGCCCAGTCCATCGGACCCTTCCGAGCATCGTGGCAGTCGCGGTTGGTCCGCTGGACGCTTTCCCGAGTGGCTCTGGTGGAATTCCGGGAGGACGTATCGCGGCGGTTGGTTGACGGATGGAGGCTTCCGACACCGGTCCGATCGGTGGCCGATGCTGCCTTCCTTCTCGAGGCCCGCCCGCCGGGCGATGACCTCGAGATCGTTGGGTCGACCGGTAGCCCTACCGTGGGAATGACGGTGAGAAAGTGGTTTCGCGACCGCGATCGGCAGGCGGGATATGAGCGAACCATGGCGGCGTTCGTGGGTTGGTTGATCGAGGAGCGAGGAGCGGAGGTCGTCTTCCTGCCCCAGGTCACCTACGCCGACGGTTGCGACGACGACCGCGAGACCGCCCGCAAGGTGGCGGCGCTGGTGGCGCGGACCGACCGGGTCCGGGTCGTGGAGGACGAGCTCCCGGCGGCGGAGATCAAGTGGCTCTGTGGTCGGACGGATTTCTTCGTCGGTACACGAATGCACTCCAACATCTTCGCCCTCTCCTCGGGAGTTCCGACCCTGGCCATCGCCTACCAGCCGAAGACCAGCGGGATCATGGCCGGACTGGGTCTTGGTGATTGCGTCCTTCGGATCGAGGATCTGACGCTCGACGGGCTCCGGCGGGGGTTCGATTCCTTGGTTCGCCGAGATCTCGAAATCAGGGAGCGTCTGGTCGTCGCCCTGCCGGAGATCCGTAAGCAGGCGTTGGAGGCCGGCCGGTTGATCGCCGAGGTCTATCTTGAGTGGACGACCCGACAGGGTGGCGCCGGAGGAACCGGATGAGCGAGACCCCGACCGCCGCATCGCGCCCTGATGTCAGCGTGATCGTCGTCGTCTACAACGACCGGGACCGACTCACCGACTGTCTGCGGTCGCTCGAAGGCCAGACGCGGCAGTCCCTCAAGACCGAAATCGTCGTCATCGATGACGGCAGCGTCGACGGCACCCCCGAGGTGGTGAGCGAGTTGTTCCCGGACGTTCGAGTGGTCAGCAAGATCAACGAAGGAGCGGATATTTCGCGCAATCTTGGAATCGAGGAGAGCACAGGCGATCTTATCGCCTTCATCGACTCCGACTGCGTTGCGCGAGGGGACTGGATCGAAACGCTGGTTGACGCGCTGAAGAAAGACCCGTCCGCGGTGGTGGGTGGGAGGGTGATCCACCGTGGCCCGTTCTTTCGGCGCCTGATCGGCATCGCGGACTTCGGCGAGTACCTCGGGCCGGACCGGCGCCGGGCCCGGTGCCTACCGACCTGCAACCTCGGGCTGGCGCGGTCGACCTTGGGAGAGGTCCGTTTCGACCCGAGGCTGGCCGCCGCCGGGGGCGACACCGTCTTCACCGAGACGTTGCGCCGTGGCGGAGCGCCTCTGCATTACGAACCCGAGCTCGAGGTGGAACACTGGCCGTCGGCGGGTTTCGCCGCATTCATGGGTCGGGCCAGGCGTTACGGAGCGAGCTTTGTCCGGGCGAGGAAGCTGGATCCCGATCTTCGGTGGGCGGGGTTGGTACGGGCGGGAGTCCTCGGGGTCGTGACGGCGACCACGGCCAGAGTACTGCTGGACTGGGCGCGGCTCCTGCAACACCGCCGGGTCGCGGGTTTTTCCGTCTGGGAGGTGCCGGCGGCAGCGGCTATCCTGGCGTTGCGGCGCGCGGTCTCTCTCCCCGCGGCGGTCAGAGAGCTTCACTCGGGCGACGACTCACGGTGAACCGGCGGCCTCGGTCGGGTTCAACCTACTCGAGGCTGTCGCCAATTCGAACGATCTTCACTCCGGGCCGGTCGGTGATGAATCGCCAGGGATCGAGCACCACCGATCCTTCTTCGAACTCGAAGCTGGTGAACTCGGGGTGTTTGGTTCCGATGAAGTAGATGTTCGGTTGGTCGCCTCGACCGCTCCTCGCCTTTGCCTGCTCGATGGCGTCGTCGATGTACGGGTCCCACATGAGCACGTCGTGCCCCCGTTCGGTCAGGATATTCCGCAGGAGGATGGAAGGGCTGCCCGTAGTGATGTTCGTCTCCGGCTTGAATGATGTGCCGAGGATGGTGATCGGACGGCTCTCGGCATGTTCCTCGATCAGATCGGCCAGCCACTCGGTCTGTTTCTCGCGCTGCATCATGACGTTTTCGAACCAGTCGAACGAAAGACCCAGCTCACCAGAGAGCCAACTCAAAGCGATGTTGTCGCGTGGGTGACAACCTCCGCCGTCACCCATGCCTCCGCTCAGGTACTTGTCGGAAATGATCCTCACGTTGCCCAGCTTGAGGGCGTTCATCACGTCGTCGACATTGGTGTTGGGGAGCTTGTGGCACGCCTCCATGACGGTATTGACAAAGGCGAGCTTTGTCGAGAGAAAGGTGTTATAGACGACCTTGATCAGCTCGGCGTTCTCGATGGTCGTCCTGTAGAACGGGGAGTGGTTGATGGTTCTGTAGAAGCTCTCCGCCTTCCCAGCGGCCCAGTCGTCATCCACCCCGAAGAGAATGAATTCGGGATGGAGAAAGTCCTGCATGGCCGTGCCCATGGCGATGAAAAACGGGTTGTAGCAGAGCTTCGTGTGCCCCCCCAAGAGAGGTTTGATTTCGCGCCGCATGGTTCCGGGGAGTACCGTGGAGATGACCACCACCACCTTGTCTGCGCCCTGCCGTTCGATCTCGTCGGAAAGCGCCGAAAGGCCGTTCTTGAGCCAGGTGTAGTCGAAATCCACCCGCTCTTTGGGCAGACGCGTGACCCCCTCGTACTGCGGATGGTGCGGCGTCTGGATCGGAACGAAGATGATCTCCGAGAAGCCGACGACCTCTTCGATGCTCACGAAACGGATCTTGGATCTATCGAGATGCTCCTGCGCCCAGATCTCCCGGAAGGGGATCTCCTTCGCCTCGACGATGTGTCTCACGTTGTCGGAGATGTCGAACCCGACGACCTCGTGGCCTCTCGATTCCACCGCGAGCGCCACGGGCAGACCAAGCTTGCCGAGCCCCAGAAATCCGACCTTCATTCCGCTCTCCTCCTCGGCAATGGGCGCTTGAGTTTCAGGAGCCGTTTTCCAGCCAGCGTCCATTGCAGTCGACGGCCGTATTTTTCATAAACATCCACTCGGGGTAGATCCGGTTGGAAGGCTAAAGAGCCGTTGGGCACACTGGAGATGCCGTGGACCATGAAATCGCACCTGGAAAGAAGGAGACCATCGACCAGGACCTCTTCGCCGATCTCATAGCCGGTTGTCTCGCAGTGCGGCGCTCTGCCGCTGGACGAGCGTTGTGAGTCGTAGCAGATGACCCGGTCGCCATACCGTTGTCTGAAGATCTCCAGGGTCTGTGTGTTGTCGGTGGCCACGAAGATGTTCGCGTCGGCCTTGCTCCTGAGATAGGTGTCGATCTCTTGGCAGTACAGCGACTCCGGCGCACGTGCCATCCGGTGCCAACCCTCGATTTCGATGTTGTGCTCGCCGCCCCGAATGTGGACACCGATCATGCGGCGGCGGCGAAAGTGGGCGTCGACAAAGGCATCCACCTTGTCGAGGATGGCCGGCTTGACCTTGATGAACTCATCGATGAGTCCGTGCAGTATGTGATGCAGATCTCCTCGTTCGAGGTTGGCTCCGCGGAGGGTGTCCGGCCACCGGTTGGTCAGGGTGACGTTCGGCGGAACGGCGATGTGTGAGTTCCGGAAACGGGCCGGTCTGCGGTTTGGGCAGGGGAGGATCCGCGCGTTGTCGAAGTCGAGGATACGGCACTGTTCCAAATAGCCGAGATCCTCGTCGAAAAGATCGGTGATGGAGTAGTCCGAGACGGGCTCGAAGAAGCACTCCCACGCGTTCGTGGCGTTGTTCGGTCGGTTCTCCGACCAGTAGACCCAATCCTGGGTGAAGAAGACGATGGGGATGGTCCCGGTCTCTTTGCACCACCAGAGCTCACCGAGCACCTGCCGGAGTGAGGCGAAGAAGCCGAACGGCGGGGGTCGGCTCATGATGATGAGGAAGCGGCTGTCCGGTGACACCGCACGCCTCGTGGTCGCGCCCTCGCGGTGGCTGGGTGGTTCGGTTGGAATGGTCAACTCATTGTGATCTTAAGGGAGCCGGATTCGTCGAGCAACCTCGACCGGACCAGGGAGCCGGTTTGTTTCGTGAAAAACCCTGGATTCAGTGTTTTGGTAGGTTGCACACCACCGACCTCAGCTTCTGAGTCGGATCCCGCCGAAGCCGATCGACGACCTCGACGACCACCGACATCTCCTCACCGATGAGATCGAGGATTCGGCGACGGACGGCCTCGCACTCGTCCTCGTTGCGGCCGCCGGGCATGGTCATGCGGACCACGACTCGATCCCGGCCCTCCTGGACGATCTGCCAACGGCCGACACCGAGGGCGTGGTCCAGGACGAGGAAGAAAGGGTGCGGTGTGAGTTTCTTCCCCGACGGCAGGATCAGATAGTCGCCGTCTCGGCCGAGAATCGAGTCCATCAGCGGCATGCCCCGGCCGCAGACGGGTTGCCGGTCGGAGCGGCGGGCCAAGTCGCCTTGGTCATAGCGGATGAGCGGCATGGTGAAGTTGTTGAGGTTGGTGACGAGCACCGTTGCGTCCTCTCCCGGCGCCGCCGGTCGTCCGTCCTTGACGAACTCCGCGATCACCGTGTCGAGGCTGATGTGGTACCCCGGGCACCGGGGGCATTCCCAGGCGATGACGGAGCCCGCCTCCTCCGAGGCGTAGATGTCGACAACCCGGCAGCCGAGGGTCGAGGTGAGCAGGTCCCGGCCCACCTGGTCGAGCATCCCGGAGGTGCTCATCACCAGGGGGACGTGAATGTCAGAGACGCCGGAACGACTCAACTCCTCGGCAAGGAGCTTCAGCGTCAGCGAATAGCCGTGGATGAGGTGGGGCCGCCATCGGCGGAGTCCGTCGATCCATGCTTCGGGTTCGTCGCCCGAGAACAACATCTGTCGGCGGAAGACCCCGAAACGTTGGTACCAGGATTCTTGATTCAGGGCTTCGCGCCGGGCCTGGAAGTAGGTCATCCGATGCCAGGGTCTCAGTCCCCAGCCCATAAAGACCCGAAGAAAGGAAGGGTTGAAGGCCGACCGGTCTCCGAGGCGGGAGAGGATCGTCAGTGGGACTCCCGTGGAGCCGCTGGTGTGGGTTCTGATCAAGGTCGATGGATCGGCGCCGCGCTCGATGAGGTCGCATTCCGGCAACGACTGGATGTCCTCCCGTCGGACGATGGGCAATCGTTGGAGGTCGTCGAGGCTCCCGATGTCGTCGGCCGAGATCCCGGCCTCGGCAAAGCGGCGCTGGTAGAAGGGGACCCTTGTGGAAGCGTGGCGCACCAGCCGGCGAAGCGTGGCGAGCTGGCGGCGCTCCAGGGCGCTGCGGCTGCGCCACTGGCTTCCGGTCAGCCGAAGCAGGCTGAGCACTCCGTGCATCGTCCCCCGTCCTCCCTGCCGGGCTCACCTCGACGTAACAGACGCAGATGGGACGAGCCCGGTGTCTCGGTGGATAGTAGCGGAAACTGCTCGGTTCGAGGTTGCCGATCGTCCTGCCCCTGCTAATATCCCTCGAACGGAGATCAAATTGTCGTTCAGCAAGGTGCTTCCGGAATGTGTCCAACAGGCTGCGAGGATCGGAACGGATCCTCCGATAAGCGAGGGTCAGACCCTCGGCCTACTTGAAAAGGCGGTCGGGCTCGAGAGCCTCGACGGTGAGGAGATCGTTGCCCTCCTCAACGGCCTCTCCGAACCCGCCAACGCGCGAACCGTGATTGATTTCTCGAAGAGCTACGAACGCCCGCGATCCAACGAGGTCCTGCTCCTGCCGCCGCTGTATTTTTCGAGCCTCTGCGAGAACAAGTGCTCGTATTGCGATTTTTCCATGAACGGTGGTGTGCGGCTGAACCACGACGAGTTTCGCGAAGAGGTCGACGCGCTTCTCGACATGGGATACCGGAGCATCGAGGTTGTGAGCGGCCAGGATCCCGAGCTCTTTGTTCGCAGACGTCCCTTCGATCTGCACGATCAACGCTTCGACGTCGATCGACTGACCCCGTACTTCGAGATCCTCGCGGGGAGGCTCGCTGACGAGGGCGGGGGGATGATCACCAGCAACATCCCGCCGGTCTGCATCGAGGGATTCGGGAAGTCGAAGGCCTCCGGCCTCGATTGTTTCCTGACCTGGCTCGAGACCTTTGATCCCGGCCAGTACTCCCGACTCCACCCCCACAACGATCCCAAGGGAAACCAGGGCTTTCGGTTGGACGCGTTCGACCGTGCGATTGAGGCCGGGGTCGAACACATGGCGGGGGCGTTTCTCAAGGGTCTCTTCGACTGGCGGAAAGAGGAGGCGGTCCTCTATCTCCTCGATCGCTATCTGAAAGCCCGGTGGGGGCACGGATTTTCGATCATCGGCAGCCCGCGGATCAAGGGCCGTTTTCTCGGTTCGAGGCCGATCAGGGAGTACGCGGTGTCCGATGAGGAGTACGAGCTGAACATCGCCCTCGATCGGGTGCTCTTCGATGGGATTCTGTGGCTCCAGACGAGGGAGCACCTCGACTTGAACCGGCGCCTGATCAACAGCTACGGCGGTGGGGTGATCATGACCCTGACCTGTTCCACTGCACCGGGAGGCTATTCCAAGCCCTCCGAGGGCCGAGCACAGTTCCCCGTGTTTCTCCAGAGCCTCGACGAGGCGGTCCGCAAGGTCGAGGACGACGGTTTCAAGGTCCGTTTTGCCTGGGGGAGCGGGGAGCTGGCCGGATTGCAACGAGGCTGACTTCTTTGGGCATCGGAAACGATGCTGCCCCCAACCCCAACGGGTCGACTGTCAACCCTCGTCAGTCTCCACGCGGAGGCCGAGGGAGACGGCGACCATTCTCACCAGTTCGGGGATGAGTCCGGGACGCATGAGTGAAATCGCGCCGAGATAGGCGAGAGCTCCGGGAACGAAGAAGACCGTCAGCGACAAAAAACCGGGCTCGGGAAACGAGTCGCCGATGAGCGCACGTGTCGCCACGACCGTCAGCGCGAAGGCTCCGGCGCCGAGGAGCGGCTGTCCCAAGATCTTCAGAAGGTCGATCGCGCGGACTGTGATCGCACGGGTGACCAGATACAGGTTGACCGGCGCCAGGAGAGAGATGGCGAGGGACTCGACGATGCAGACCGCGATGAGGCTCTTCTGGGCGGCCAAGAAAAGGAGCGGGACGGTGACGAAGAACCGGAGAATCGTGAAACCCATGAGCACCTTGGACCGCCCGGTGGAAACGAAGACCGGCCACGCATAGACGAGTGGGCTCATGAAGACGAACGGTGTGAGGACCTGGACCAGTGGGATCGTGCTCAGCCACTGCGGGCCGAAGACGACCGGAATGGCGACGTCCCCCAGCAGGACAAGGGTCGCGGCGAGCGGCGCCGTGATCAGACAGATGAAACCCGTCATCTTGAGATACCACTGCCCGAGCCGCTCGAGGTCCTCCTGCTCACGGCAGAAGGCCGGCAGAGCCACCCGATTGCTGATTTCGACCAGGGTGCCGGTGGGACCGCTGACAACGCGGTTCGTGAACTCAAAATATCCCAACGGGACGACTCCCAGGAACCTGCCGATGAAGAACCGACTCGCCGACTCGTTGAGGTAGCTCAGGTTCGAGACCGACCAGAGATCGGCCCCGAACCGGAACATCTGCCGCGCTACGGGCCAGCTCCACGCTCGCGTTGGGCGCCACGGGGTCGTTGCCCACCAGAGGACGGCCGCGAAGACGGCTCCGATCACCATGCCCCACACCAGGGCCCAGACGCCGAAACCCGTGGCGGCCAGAGACACCGCCACCCCTGTGAAGACCGCGGATTCGGCGAGCTGGATGTAGGTCAGCCTCTTGAAGTCCAGATCACGGACGGTCAGTGAGCGTTGGACGGCGCCTGCCGCCTCGGCCAGGAGCCGGATCGCGATGATGTTGATGATCAGGGCCACCCGATCATCATTGAAGAACCAGACCGACAGAGGCGATGCGGCGAGAATCGCAGCAAAGGTGAGGACCACCAACCCCGTGTTGAGGTAGAAGTAGGCGTTGGCGGCCTCTTCCAAATCGGTCCGGCGCTGGAGCAGAGCGCCGTGAAAACCGAGCTGCTTCAGCCGGCCCGCCAGGGCGAGCACCAGTGAGGCGGCGGCGATCAGTCCGAAGTCGTCGGGGGTGAGAAGGCGGGCGAGAAAGACGATCAGGAGCATGCGGAGCAGCTTCTGCGATAGTGAACCGAGGGCGACCCACTTCGCCCCGGTGAGGGCCAGTGTTGACGTCTTCAGCGTCACGATTCACCGATCTCGACGAGCGGAGAGATCAGTCTCACCTCGGATCACCGATAGATCCGACACAGCTCGGGGTTCCGGCATGGACCGCCGATGGCGTCGAACTCGCGCCGCTCGAGCTTTTTCAACATGTCCAGTCGTCTGCTGCTCTCCACGACTTCGCGGACGCTCTGTCGCGTCAGATCACCGAGGATGGTCTCACAGTTGAAATCCGCGCAACACAGATACACCTGACCCGACGGCGCGATGAAAAGCCCTTTTCTGATCGCTTCCAACATTCGACACGGTTTGGGAAGGAAACGGCTTCGGGCATGGTGGACGGCTCGCCGGATGGCGCCCCGCGCAGGTTGGGTGTCGCAACCCTCCGCCCACAGCGTGACGATGGAGCGCTCCGGGACGACGCCGCGGGGCCGCCAGTAGGCCACGATCGCCTCGAAATCGTCGACGGTGTCGACGAGATGCCCGGGGACGTGGACGGGATCTCGACCGAGGATCCGCCTGACCGTCGAAACATAGTGATTCAGGGTGAGGGCCTGGATGCGAAACTGGATCGGACTTTGAAGATCCTCTTTCTTGGCAAGAAAATGGAGGATGTTCCGCTCGACGCGGCCGAAATCGAGACCTTTGACATCGTGGTAGGCGTCGGGCGTGCCGCCGTCGATATTGGTGATCACCTTGTCGAGAAGTCCCTCGCTCAAGACCGCATCGATCAACGCCGGCTCGAAGCTTCGGAAGTTGGTGAACATCCTGACGGTGGCTCGGCTCTTGGATCGGATGAGGCGAAGGATCTGCAGGACATTTGGGTTCAGGAATGCATCACCATTTTCGCCGACATCGATGGTAACGATGTTGTAGACCACCGATTCGTCGAGAATCCGGGAGACGAGCTCTGGCGGCATGAACGGCGTTTCTTGTTTCCGGGCGTGCGGCCTCGGGCAGAAGACGCAGTCGGCGCTGCAGACCATCGACAACGAAAGACCCAGGCTGTCGATTTTGTTCATCAGGTGTGACCTTTCCTTCGGGCGGACACGCGATGATGCACCCGTCGCGGCCAGCGAATCAACCCGTCAGCCATGCTCGCCGACCAAAACGTGCCCCAATGACGGTCGGAACCCGAAGCCGTCGGGGTCTTCCCCGACTCGGCCAACTCTCGATAACAGCGCTCGAGCCGGTCGACCACCGGATCGAACCCGAAGCGCTCTGCTCGCCGGCGCCCCTTCGCCGCCAGTTCCGTCCGCAGAGACGGATTCCGGTGCAGGTGTTCCAGGTGTGAGACCAGATCATCGGGGCCGTCGAAGACCATGGCGTGCTCCGAGGTCACGATGCCGGTGTCGGCGCCGAATGACGAGATCACCACCGGCAGCCCACAGGCCAGAGCTTCGATGGTGGTCAGGCCGAAGGTCTCGTTCTCCCGGGTTGGGTTGATGAAGACATCGGCGGCGTTGTAGTACGACGGCAGGTCGCGATTCGGGACGGCGCCGACGAAGACGAAACGCTCGCCAAGCTCCAACCGAACCGCGTCCTGCTGGAGCTCCCGCTCCTCCGGGCCCGTGCCGACGATGACGAAGACCGCCGTGGGAATAGCGGCAAGAACCGACCCGGCTGCCCGGAGAAGATCATCGACGCCCTTCTTGCGGGTCAACCTGCCGACGAAGAGCAGGACAAACCGTCCACCGAATCCGAGGTTGGCCTTGAGTTGTTCCGCGTCCTTCAGCGGGCGGAACCGATCCAGATCAATGCCGGTGGGCAGAACCTGGAACTCGTCTTGATCGAGCCCGGGACAGAATCCGAGCAGATCGCGGGCGGTCTTCGGGCTCGGGACGAAGATGCGGTCACTGCGCCGCAAAAGAGCTCCGACGAGGCGTCGTTTCACCGATCGCTCGGCGATTCGGTAAATGCGGGCGAGCCCGACCACGTCTGATTCTACGTCCGGAGGCTCGGACGAGTGCACGGTTGTCACCACCGGCGTCCTGCGTTCCTTCAGGGCGATGGCGGCCCCGGATTGGGAGTGAATGTGGATGATGTCGGGGGCGAAGGACGCGCGCAATTGGGCGTAGGCCGAAAGGAGGTTCAGGTGGTATCGGAGGGGGACGCCGTCGACGAGGTGCGGCAGCACCAGTGTGAAATCATCGCCGGATCGCTGCCCGATGACCGTCTCCGGCGCCGCCGTCAAGGTATGAACCAGGTGGCCTCGCTGCAGCAATTGTCGTTTCAAGAGGCTGAGATGCGATACGATGCCCCCAACGATTCGGTGCTCAGGCGTCGCAGATGAAACGAGGAGGATTTTCAATTGGTCAACCCTACCACAACACGAGGGGTCGGATTAGGGAGTCAATATGGTCTGATTCCATCTCTGATTTCCTTAAGTACGATGAGGCTTTCCCTCGTCTTTTTCTGTACAACTATTGCATGTCATTTGGATAGATTATCATGACAAATACTGAAGAAGCAATGAGATTCACAGTCTCGGCGAGATACCATCACCCGATGGAAATCGTCGAGCTGTTCAAGAGATATGATGCGCTCGATCAGCTAAGCCACATCTTTGGTTTTCTCTCTGAATCACCGCTCAATGGGGGAAGACCCAGAGGTTTGTGCAAACCGTTCTCAATGGAGGTTATTGACACGCTGAATGATCTCGGTGTCGGATACTCGTTCACCTTGACGAATACGACGGTTGCGCAAGAGCATCTGGAAGAGCCCTATACGAACAGCATCCTCAAACGCTTTGAACGATCGATGAACGGTGTGATCGTCGCGAACGATCAAGTCGCCCAGTACATTCGGGCCATGTATCCGGGTTACCGGTTGCGGGCTTCGTGCATCTACGACTACCTGGAGGCCGATGAGATCAACGATGCCTGCGGGGTCTTTGACCAGGTCTGCGTCTTCCCGGAAGTCAACGACAACGTAAAGACTCTCACCGCGCTCAAAGAACCCGAGAAAGTCGTTCTCTTCGGAACCTCTGCGTGCCTGAACCTTTGCGGAAGAAATCGTGCTCATCACTACTATATTCTAGGCCAGGATCACATCGCGTATTACAACCATAAGAAGTACGGAACATCGTATCATGAACGCGACTATTACAAACCGAAAATGCCTTGGTGCGTTGCAGAAAAAAGCAGACCGAAAGTGCACGATATGAAACGTCTATTTGAGATGGGTTTTACGACCTTTAAAATCACCCAGCCGGACCTCTTCGAGAGCGTGCACTTCAAGGGCGAAGACGCGGGTGGCTTCATCAAATGGCACGCCCATCCGCTGAATCCTTTGCGGACCGGCAGGGTCAAGTGATTGCTCCGTGCAGGGGCGGGGGTTAGAGCTGAAGCTCGACTGCTTTTGCGTGGATGAGTTCGAAGAGCGCCTTGATCAGACGGGAATCCAGGCCCTTTCCTTCGGCGCGCGCCAGGTGGTCTTCGAGGAGGTCCTCCCATCGTTCGAGCTGGAGGACCGGGATGTCGTTCCGGCGTTTGATGTCGCCGATTTCATCGACCAGCGCGAACCGCTCCGAGAGATCGAGGATGAGACGCCGGTCAACCTCGTCAATGAGGGATCGAATCCGCGCGATCTCGGGAGGCTTGGTACCGATTCCGGCTTTTCTCGGCCGAAGGTGCTGCAGCAAGATCGCCAGCGCCTCGGGTGTGATCTGATGTTTCCCGTCGGTCACGGCCTGATCGGGATCACAGTGGGTCGCGATCATCAGACCGGAGATACCCAGATTCAACGCCATTTGGGCAACGCGTTCGACGCGGTTGCGATCACCGGCGATACGGCTCGGGTCACAGGCCAGCGGTAGCTCGGGAAAACGGAGCCTGAGTTCGATGGGGATTCGCCAGTTCGGTGAATCTCGGTACTCGGTCTCGCAATAAATGGAGAACCCACGGTGGATGGCGACGACTCGGTTGATTCCGGCCTGCTGCAGTCGTTCAATGGCTCCGAGCCACAGGCCGAGTTCGGAGGTGATGGGGTTCTTGACCATCACCGGCAGGTCGCAGCCTCTCAAAGCCCTGGCGATCTCTTGAACGAGGAGCGGGTTGCCCGTCGTGCGGGCACCGATCCAAAGGATGTCGATACCGCTGTCCAGACTCAACTCCACATGGCTGGGATGAGCCACCTCTGTGGCCGTTTTGAGGGCGGTTTCGTCCTTGACCGCTTGAAGCCAGCCGAGACCGGTTTGCCCGACGCCGGCAAACGAGCCCGGGTGGGTCCCGGTCCTCCAGAGAACGGCGCTGAACGCCTCGACCCTGGGGAGGTCAGCGACCCTGCGGGCCACCGCCAGAACCTGTTCTCTCGACTCAGCGTTGGCTGGCCCCGCAATCACCCAGGGTGACGGCTCGTCGGTCGCAGGCCATGCGGGGCGAGGGGGGATATCCTGGTCGATCATCCGGGGAACTTTACCCCTTCTCCCTCATCAGAGATAGCCGAGGGCGGCCAGCCGCTTCCGCATCTCTTCGTCCTCTCTCTCCATGGGACGTTCCTCCTCGTGGTCGTATTCGGCGGCCTGGCGAGTCACCGACCGGCGATGCGTCTCGACCAGAGTGCGCATCTGCTCGATCTTCCGCGGCTGGTCATCGGCGAGATTGAAGTTCTCGCCGGGATCGCGATCCAGGTCGTAGAGTTCTTCACCGCCGTCCTCGCTGTCGTGGATGTACTTCCAACCGCCACCCCGGCAGCTGGTGACGGTCATGGTGTCGGGGACTCCCGAGCGACTGAGTCGTCCACCCGAATGCATGGCTTCGCTGAAGACGACGTCGGGAACCTCGTGGATCCCGACGCGGGCGAGTGGGGCAAAGCTGGAACCCATGAACGAGGACGGAGCCTCGATCCCGAGCACGCCCAGCAAGGTGGGCGCCAGGCTCAGCAACTCCACCTGACGATTGACCCGCTGCGCCACCCCGAAACCGGGACCGCGGAGAATCAACGGGACCCTGATCAACTCGTCGTGGAGATCGGGCCCGTGGGCCCACCGCCCGTGCTCGCCCAGCTGCTCCCCGTGGTCGGCTGTGACGGCAATGGCGGTGCTCTCAGTCAGATCCAGGTCTGTCAGACCCTCGACGATCTCGCCGACGAAGGTGTCGACCAGACCCACGCGCTGCCCATAGAGTTGCTTGAGCGCTCTGGTGGCCGGTTCGGACCGGCCGGTGGCCAGGCCGGCCATGCCTTTGAGGTAGGAGACCCTGTCCATCCAGGTGCGCCGCCCCGGCAGCGGCTGGTAGGGGAAGTGGGCATCCATGAAGTGGAGCCAGAGAAAAAACGGCCCGTCGCGTGCCGTCAGCCAGGCGCGAGCGCGATCGGCGATGATGTGGCCGCTCAGGTATTGACCGCCCTCCTCCAACAGGAGGGCCTGGGTCAGCATCAGGAATCCGAGACTCCTCCGACCGATGGCATCGTGGATCGTCTTCTTCGCCGTCGCGATGGCGCCCGGTTTCGAGGCGGATCCCGTTCGCTCATGGACATCCCAGAAGTCGATGAAAAGATCGAAGCCGCGGTCGTAACCGGTCTCCCGGGTGAGGAACGGGTTGGAGGGGTTGAATCCCGCCGTCGCGAGCCCGGCGTCAGAGGCGGCCTCGGCGAGGGTCGTGGCACGAGACGGAAGGGATCGCCGCTCCCCGGCAACCAAAGGATAAAGCGAGGCCATGATCGAGGGGAAGGACGACTGGGTCCGCGGGCCGTTGGAGATCGCCTGCTCGAAGAGCACGCCTTCGGCGGCCAGGGCGTCCAGGTTGGGGGTTGAGGCGTAGGGCGAACCGACGCAGCTCAGGGCGTCGTGGCGAAGCGCGTCGATGGTGATGAGAACCAGGTTGTTGACCGTCACGAAGGCGACCCCCAGACAGACTGAGGATATCCTAACGGATGCGGAGGCTCGGAAGACTACCCAAAAGCCCTCACGCCCCCAAGCCCGTCCCGCTTGACATCCCCCGGCCGCACCCCGCATCCTCAGGGAATGAAACTGCCGGAGGCTCCCATGTCAGCCAGCATCGTCTGCGCCGATTACTACCACGCCATGGTCAAGGACCGCCCGGGCGCCGCGTACGAGCTGTCTGTCGCAGCTCGCGCAGACGGGGGTCAGCCTGATGGCTTTCAACGCGATTCCCATGGGGGCCGATCGTACCCAACTGGTACTCTTTCCGCGATCGCCGAGCCGGCTGATCAAGGCGGCGGAGGAGGCGGGAATCGAGCTCACCGGTCCGCAGCACGCGCTGATCGTCCGCGGCGACGACAGGCTGGGCGCCCTCGCCGAAACCCACCGCAAGCTCTACGACGCCAACATCAACGTCTTCGCCTCGGGCGGCGTTGTCGCCGACTGCGGCCGTTTCGCCTACGTGCTCTATGTCAACGAAAAAGACTTCGACCACGCGGCCAGGGTGCTTGACGCCGGTTGACATTCTCGTGTAATCTATGCCTCGCGACGACGCCGGGAGTGATCGATCAGCAGACGGCGGCGGGAGAGGTGGGTGTGTGGTGCCGGAACCGGCGGCTGGACGGTGACTCGATCGGAGAGTGGTGGATCGATTGGGATTGTGCGCCGAAATCGCGGGTCGGTTGAGAGTTCTGAGGAGCTCGCTTCGTGAAGCACGCCGTCGCCCTCTTTCTACTGCTCATGGCGGTCTGGCTGCTGAACTCCGGCCACTACACGGTTCTGATCACGTCGTTCGGCGTCGTCAGCTGTCTGTTGGTGGTCTGGCTTGCGCGTCGGATGGGCATCGTCGATGACGAAGGCGTGCCCATCCACCTGCTGACCCGGTTGCCGATGTATCTCCCCTGGATCGCCAAGGAAGTCGTGAAGTCGAATCTGGATACGGCGCGGCGGATCCTCGGTCTCGGGCCGGCCGGATGTCAGCCCGCGGCTCTTCGAAGCGCCGACGACCCAGCGCAGCGATCTCGGTCGGGTGCTCTACGCCAACTCCATCACCCTGACGCCGGGGACGGTGTCGATCCGGGTGCACGGCACCAAGATCACCGTCCACGCCATCGCCGACGAGGTCGCCGACGATCTCCTCGAAGGCGAGATGGACCGCCGGGTGACCCGACTCGAGGGAGAGACCGAGTGATCGGGGTCTTCGCCGCCGCCACCGCGGCGATCGTGGTCTGCATGGGTCTGACCCTGACCCGGTCGATCGCCGGGCCGACGGTCTTCGACCGGATCCTCGCCGTCAACAGCTTCGGCACCAAGACGGTGCTGCTCATCGCGCTCATCGGCTATCTCAGCGGCCGGCCGGACTTCCTCGATCTCGCCCTGGTCTATGCCCTGATGAACTTCATCGGCACCATCGCGGCGATGAAGTTCACCCGTTTCGGCGATCTCGCCGGGATGGAGGACGACGATTCCGAGGAGGTCTTCTGATGGCGAGCCCCATCGAGGTCCTGAGCTGGGTGCTGATCCTGTCCGGCTCGGTCTTCGTCATCATCGGCGGTGTCGGGCTGCTGCGGCTGCCCGATTTCTACACCCGGATCCACGCCGCCGGCATCACCGACACCCTCGGCGCGTGGTTGATCCTCGTCGGCCTGATGCTGCACGAGGGATTCACCCTGAGACGCCGCCAAGCTCGCCTGCTTGCTGTTCTTCCTGCTCGTCACCAGCCCGCTTGCCGAGTCATGCCCTGGCCAAGGCGGCGTTCCTGCGGGGACTCGACCCGCTCCAGGGTCGGGAGCTCGTCGATCGGCACGAGGTGGACGACAGTGCTTGATCTCGTCCACCTGGTCCTGTTCACCTTCCTGGCGGTGGTCGCGGTGGCCATCATCCGGCTCAAGGATCTCTTTGCCGCGGTCATGCTCATGGGGATCTTCAGCCTGCTTTCGGCCTCGCTCTTCACGGTCATGGACGCCGTCGACGTGGCCTTCACCGAGGCGGCGGTGGGCGCCGGGATCTCCACCATCCTCATGCTCGCGACCCTCGCCCTGACCGACAGCGAGGAGCACCCCGAACACAACCGGTTCCAGGCCGATGCCGCTGATCGCCGTGGTGCTGACCGGCGCCGGCCTGGTCTACGCCACCTTCGACATGCCGCGCTACGGCGACCCCGAGGCGCCCATCCACCACCACGTGGCGCCGCACTACATCGAGCACACCGACGACGAGATCGGCGTGCCCAACATGGTGACCGCGGTCCTGGCGTCCTACCGGGGCTACGACACCTGGGGTGAGACCACGGTGATCTTCACCGCCTGCGTCGGGGTCATGCTGCTGCTCGGTGGTCATGCCATCGTCGAGCGCTTCCGGCGGCGGAAGACGCCCGGACGGGGAGGGATGAACCGTGATCTCCCACGTCATCCTCCGGGTCCTGTCGAAGCTGCTGATCCCGCTGATCATGCTCTTCGCCCTCTATGTCCAGTTCCACGGCGACTACGGTCCGGGGGGAGGGTTCCAGGCGGGAGTCATCTTCGGCGCCGGGATCATCCTCTACGCCCTGCTCTTCGGTCTCGACCAGGCCAAGGAGGTCTTCCGTCCGAGGGTCCTGGAGATCTTCGTGGCGGCGGGAGTGCTGCTCTACGGCGGCGTCGGCATCGCGGCAATCTTCGCCGGTGGCAACTTCCTCGACTACGAGCGCGCTCGCCCATGACCCGACCCACGGACAGCATCTGGGCATCCTGCTGGTGGAGCTCGGGGTCGGGACGACCGTGGCAGCGGTGATGGCGACGATTTTCTTCCAGTTTGCCGGTAGGGGGCGCACCGATGATTGAGTGGGGCCTTTACAACTACTGGGTGGTCATCTTCCTCATGATGACCGGGCTCTATGTCGTCATCGCCCGCGGCAATCTGATCAAGAAGATCATCGGACTCAACATCTTCCAGGTCTCGGTGATCATGTTCTACGTCAGCATGGGGAAGGTGGAGGGGGGGACGGCGCCCATCGAAGCCGCGGGCTTCGATGTCTACTCAAATCCTCTGCCCCACGTGCTCATGCTCACCGCCATCGTGGTTGGGGTCGCGACGACCGCCCTGGCGCTGGCCCTCGTCGTGCGGATCAAAGAGGCCTACGGCACCATCGAAGAGGATGAGATCCGGCAGATCGAAGCTGATGAGGACGCCTCGTGATCGAAGGTCTCTGGACGCTCATCGGCGATGATCTGCCGGCGTTGCAGATCGCGGTGCCGTTGCTCGCGGCGACCCTGTGCATTCTGGTCCGCCGGCCCATGGCGGCGTGGTCGGTGGCGATGGTGGTGGCATGGGGTTCGTTCCTCAACGCCGGAGTTCTTCTCCACCGCGTGCTGACGACCGGGACCATCTCCTACGCCGAGGGCGGTTGGCCGGTGCCGTGGGGTATCGAGCTCCGCATCGATCTGCTCAACGCCCTCGTGCTGCTGGTGGTGACCGGGATCTGCGCCGTCGTGCTGCTCGCGGCGCCGCGCAGCATCGATGCCGAGATTCCCCGCGAAAAACAGTATCTGTTCTACGCGGCGTATCTTCTGTGCATGACCGGTCTCGCCGGGATGACCGTCACCGGCGACGCCTTCAACATCTTTGTTTTCCTCGAGATCTCGTCGTTGTCGTCGTACGCCCTCATTTCCCAGGGAAGAACACCCCGCGCACTGACATCGGCCATCCAGTATCTCGTCATGGGCACCATCGGCGGGACCTTCATCCTGCTCGGCATCGGCATGCTCTACATGGTGACGGGCACCCTCAACATCGTCGATTTGGCAAACCAGCTGGCGCTGGTCGGCCCGAACCGCACCGTGCTGGTTGCGGCGGCGTGCATCGCGGTCGGCGTCGGGATCAAGTTGGCGGTCTTCCCGCTTCACATCTGGTTGCCCAACGCTTACACCTACGCGCCGGCGATTGTCACCGCCTTTATCGCCGCCACCTCCACCAAGGTGGCCTACTACGTCCTGGTCCGGTTTGCGTTTTCGGTCTTCCGCATCAACCTGAGTTTTGACGGCACTCAAAGCAACGCGGTCTTGATGACGCTCGGGATCGCGGCCATGTTCCTGGGCTCGCTGGTGGCCATCTTCCAGGATGACATCAAGCGGATGCTCGCCTACTCGTCGGTGGCTCAG
>CAVPHA010000017.1:0-132439 GCA_963704125.1 uncultured Acidobacteriota bacterium
AGCGCGCGAACCTCCCACGTGGACATCCGGCGGGCTTCGAGGGCGACGAGAGAACGGATTACCGGTCCGCGGTGCTGTGCAGTGTAGGCCCAGAGGATGCTCTCGACGTTGTGGGCGCGGTGAACGACTGGGATGCCGCGTGCGTTGGGCGGCCCCGATCTGGGCGAGGGCGTGGAGCTGCTCGGCGTGGATGACATCGAAGTCGCTCGCGTCCAACAACGCCGCCACCGTGCGGGCGACCGCCGGAAGGGTGTGGCGGGCGACGGTGATGGGCGTGCCGCGGCGAATGCCGGTCAGGACGCGCCGAGCCCGGAACGGGGGCCGGTCGCCACGAGGTGGGGAATGCAAAATCCGTCGAGCGCGTCGATGGCCTGCCGACGATCGTCCTCGGCGCCGGCAAACGGCGCCACGAGCTCGAGATGGTGACCGGCGGCGGCCAGCGCCTCGATGGTGTTGAGCAGGACGAGACGACCACCGTCCACCGCGGGCCACGGCGCCTTTGTCGCCACGACGAGAATGCGGAGCGGAGGCTGCATCTCACGATCTTACAGGCGACGAGTCGATTGAGCGGCGTTAGCGGTTCAGAGGAAAGCCTCCAGGGAACCAGCAGTCGAATTCTCAATACTTAAGTTGTTTATTAGTGTTGCTTAGGACTCTGTAGGCAGGTCCTTTAGGGCCTGCGACCAACCATCGCCGGAGTGAGAACTGACTCACCTGAGCCAAGGGATAGGTATGGTCCGGGCTTGTCACCACGCTGGCGACGAGAGCCCCGCCACATTTTGGTGGATTCGTTTGCCACCTGTCCTCGCGATTCGGGACCGAACACCTGCGATGAATAACTAAAAACCAATAATTCAAAACTGAGACTTCACGGGCGGCTACAATGTCCTCATGGCCTCTGAGAGTCGACTGTTGTGGATCATCTTCGCGGTCCTGGTGGCGCTGATCGTGGTGCCGTTGTCGATGTGGCGGATCGGGCGAGGCTCGGCGGCCGGTCCTCGAGGAGGTGCGGATCGTCACCGCGACGGCAGAGGATCCGGTCTTTCGCTCCGGGCCGCGGCGGGTGGCGCCGGACGCCGATCTCGAGATCGCGGCCGCGCTCCGCATCCGCCAGGCCGGCGGCTCGGAAATCTGGCTCGCGCCGGTCGAACGCCTCGAGATCGACGGCGCGGCCGGTGGAGCACACCAACAGGCGGCGATTGGCCCGAGGACGACCGCGTGCTGCGGGTCTTCTGGTTCACCATCGAGGCGGCGTATCTCGGTGGTGATCTGACCGTCGACAACGTCGAGAAGCTGCTCGGTCAGCGCGCGTACCTCGCCCCCGAAATGGGGCGCGGCCTGCTCGCCAAGACGGTGCCCGGATCAGCACAACGACGACCAGATCAATCTCGGCGACGAGGTCATCCCGGTGGCGGGCGGCACCATCCGGCTCTACGCCAAGGTCGAGGTGGCCGAGAAGGACGGACGCCATCGCGTCGGAGCAGGCGGCGGCCAGCCCGGGACGGCGAACGGTTGACGACCCCGGTTTCACCACCATTCGCATGGCGTGCCGCGTTTCCCGACCCGGTCTCGCCGGTGCTCGGCGAGCTCTTTCGCCTGCCGGGTTTCGAGCCCCAGCCGGCGACGACGCTGACCGTGGAACGACATCACCCTCGCCGCCGAGCGGCGTGAGCTTTCTCGAGCTGGTCGATCGCCGGTTCGTGGTCTCGTCGCTGACCTTTGCATCGGTCGCCCTGACCGGCGGCACCGAGATGGACCCGGAGACCTCGAAGGCTCGGCCGGATCGACCATCGAACGACGACCGGCTCCTGCGCGCCGGCCGACCGCTCGAGTGGGGCGACGATCTCCGACCGGGCGATCTCCTCGAGGACCGGGGTCAGTACATCGTGCTGCTCGCCGACGACGGCGACGGCATGCTCGGTCGCCGCGCGATCGGGTGACCGTGTGCTGGCGGCGGCCGCCGGTCGATGACGACCCTCGATCAGGCGATCCGCGACGATGCGGTCGAGGCCGAGATCCTCCGCCATGGACGCTGATCCGCTGCTCGAGGTCGACGGTCTCGAGGTCGCCTTCCCCGATGGCAGCGGCGGTCGGCGAATGGTGGTCGACGGAGTCTCGCTGACCGTCGGCGCGGGTGAGCGGGTCGGTCTGGTCGGCGAATCGGGCAGCGGCAAGAGTCTGACCGCGCTGGCGATCCTCGGGTTGGTGCCCGAACCCGGTGAGATCCGCGGCGGGCGCGTGACCATCGGCGGCGTCGACGCGGACGAGATTCCGGGTTTCCGCGGCGGGGTGGTCGGTCTCGTTCTGCAGGAGGCGGGCTCGGCGCTCAACCCGGTCTACAGCATCGGTTTTCAGCTCGTCGAGACCATCGAGGCGCACGGGATCGCCCGCGGGGAGGCGGCCCGTCAACGAGCGCTCGCGCTGCTTGCCGAGGTCGCGCTCGACGATCCGGAGCCGATCTTTGCGGCCTACCCGCACCAGCTCTCGGGCGGCCAGGCACAGCGGGTGATGCTCGCCCTGGCCCTCGCCGGCGAACCGCGGATCGTCATCGCCGACGAACCGACCACCGCCCTCGATGTCATCACCCAGGCGCAGATTCTCGAGCTGCTCGTTCGGATCACCGACGAACGGGGTCTGGGTCTGCTTCTGGTGAGCCACGATCTCGCGGTGATCGCGCAGCTCGTCCACCGGGTCGTGGTGATGCACGCAGGGCGGATCGTCGAGGAGGGCCCGACCGCGGAGGTCCTGCAGCAGCCGAAACACCCCTCCACCCGGGGCCTCGTGGCGGCGGCGGCGCGGGTGCGGCGCGCGACGGCCGCGGCACGGCGGGGGTCGGGATGACCACGACGCCTCTCCTCGAGGCGGTGGGGCTGCGGCGGAGCTACCGGGCGCGCGGTCTCGTTCGGCGGGGCGCCAGGGTGACGGCCGTCGACGGGGTCGATCTGGCGGTGGCCAAGGGGGAGGCGGTCGCAGTCGTCGGCGGTTCGGGCGCCGGGAAATCCACCCTCGTGCGGCTGCTGCTCGGCCCTCGAACGACCCGACGAAGGCGTGGTGCGCTTCGACGGCCACGAACTCAGCGCCATGTCCGAGGCGTCGATCCGGCCGCTGCGGCGGCGGTTCCAGCCGGTCTTCCAGGATCCCCTCGCCGTCGTTGGACCCGCGCATGCGGATCGAAGCCGCGGTGGCCGAACCGTTGGCCGCGATGGGCATCGGCGATCCGGACAGCGTCGGCGACGGGTCGCCGAGGTGCTCGATCAGGTCGGTCTGCCGGCCGGCGTCGAACGGCGCTCTCCGGCCGCGCTTTCGGGTGGTGAGCGGCAGCGGGTCGCCATCGCCCGGGCGTTGGCGCCCGAACCCGAGCTTCTCATCCTCGACGAACCGGTGTCGTCCCTCGATGCCACGGTGGCGCTCCAGGTGATCGATCTTCTGCGCGAGCTACGCCGAACGCTCGATCTCACGCTGGTGCTGGTCACCCACGATGTCCACGTCGTCGGCGAGCTCTGCGACCGCGTGGTGGTGATGCACGCGGGACGGATCGTCGAGGAGGGCAAGACCGAGCGGGTCTTCGAGGATCCTGAACACGAGTACACGAGGCAGCTCCTCGACGCGGTGCCGACGCTGACGCGCTGAATTCTGAATTCTGAATTCTGAATTTTAATTATCCATCGCAACGGAGGCAGGCAGCCTTCTGGATCGACACTGGGATGACGCGGATCGACCGTGTGGGAGTCTTTGCCGCCGAAGTTCTGCAGGGAGACGTAATCGAGATGCGATGTAATTCAAAATTCATAATTCAAAATTCATAATTTGCGATGCTAAACTGCGCCCATGCAGTCGACATCGGTTCCGGTACTGGTCAACTCGGCCGACGAGAAGCTCAGCGTGATCAAGGAGATCCGCGATCTCGTGGCGCACCGGAATCTGCTCTGGAACCTGGTTCGCCGCGACCTGACCGTTCGCTACAAACGGTCGATGATCGGTTTTTTCTGGACCATGCTCAACCCGCTGCTCATGATGCTCATCCTGACCGTGGTCTTTTCGACGATCTTCCGCTTCGAGGGGATCGAGAACTACCCGACCTACTTCCTCTCCACCTACCTGGTCTTCGGGTTCTTCGCCCAGACCACCAATCAGAGCATGGCGTCCCTGGCCTGGAACGGGGCGCTCATGAAACGGGTTCGGGTGCCCAAGTCGATCTTTGCGGTTTCGACCACCCTGTCGGGGCTGGTCAATCTCTGTCTCGCCTATATCCCGCTCTTTGTGATCATGATCGCCACCGGCGCACCGATCTGCGCCACGGTGCTCTATCCTGCCCATCAGCTTTCTGCTGATCGCGATGTTCACCCTCGGCGTGTCGCTCGTGGTGTCGGCCCTGGCGGTGTATTTCGAGGACGTCCAGCACATGTACCAGGTGGTGACCATCGGTCTGATGTACATGACGCCGATCATCTATCCCATCGGCATCATTCCCTTCAAGTGGCTGTGGGTCATCCGCGCCAACCCGCTGACCCACCTGGTCAAGCTCGCCCGCGATCCGGTCTACGGCTGCACCCTCCCGGGCGCAGCACGTGATCCTCGCTTCCTCGGCGGCCGCGGTCATCGCCCTGGTCCTCGGCTGGGTGGTCTTCCACCGCCTCGCCCGCGGCTTCTACCTGCACGTGTGATGATGGTATGAGCGAACCATCGGTCGAGTTTCAGCACGTCTCGCTGAGATACCGGATCGTCGCCGAGCGGGGGATCAACTCGTTCAAGGAGTGGGCGATCCGCTGGATGACCAGGCGGATGCGCTATCAGGAGCTGGTGGCTCTGTCGGATGTCAGCTTTTCGGTGACCGCCGGACACACCGTGGGCATCATCGGCCACAACGGCGCCGGCAAGTCGACCCTGCTGCGGGTGGCGGCGGGGATTCTCCGGCCCACCGGGGGAACGGCCATCGTCCGCGGCCGCCAGGCGCCGGTCATCGAACTCGGGCTCGGATTCGAGGCCGAGCTCTCGGGGCGGGAGAATATCTACTTCAACGGCGCCCTGCTCGGCCGGTCGCCGGCCGAGATGGAGGAGCGGATCGACGAGATCGTCGCGTTCGCCGATCTCCACGAGTTCATCGACCAACCCATCCGAACCTACTCGACGGGGATGGTCGCCAGGCTCGCCTTCGCGGTGGCGACCACGGTGGATGCCCAGATCCTGCTTCTCGACGAGGTCCTGGCGGTGGGCGACGCGAGCTTCAGAATCAAGTGCCAGGAGCGGCTGGAGGCCTTCCGCGATGCGGGGGTCACGATCCTCCTGGTGTCCCACGATCTCGACGCCGTCGAGGAGATGTGCGACGAGGTCCTCTGGCTCGACAAGGGTGTGGTTCGGGCGTTCGGGCCCGCCGTCCGAGATCGTGGCCCGGTACAAGGCCTCGGTCGCCGAAGGGCCGACGGTGGGCGGCGCCATCGAATCCACCGCATTCCAGGGATGACCGCTCCCGTCCTGTCGGTGGTCATCCCGACCAGGAACCGGCGGGAAATCCTCATGACCACGCTGCGCGCGCTGGCCAAGGAACGCGGGATCGACGGCGGTCTCGAGGTCATCGTCGCCGACGACGGTTCCACCGACGGCTCCGCCGAGTCTGGTGCGCGGATCGGTCTTCGAGTCGTTCACCCTGCGGGTGCTGACCCTCGATGCCGGCGGTCCGGCGCGGGCCCGAAATCGAGCCATCGCCGAGGCGTCGGCCGATCGCGTTCTGCTGCTCGGCGACGACACGGTGCCGGTACCCAACGCCGTCAGCGCCCACCTGATGGTGGCCGGGGGTCGCGAGGTGGCGGTGCAGGGGCGGATCGACTGGGACCGCAAGCGTCCCATCACCGAAACCATGGCCTTTCTCGGCGCCCGAGGGTCCGCAATTCTGGTTTCGGGGCCTCACGGACGGGGGCCCGGTGCCGTGGACGCAGGTCCTCGGCTCGAACCTCTCGGCCCCGACCCACTGGTTCAGAACGGAGCGCTATCGACGAGCGGTTCACCGATGCCTGCATGGAGGACACCGAGCTTGCCTGGCGCTGGAAGCAACGGGGTTGGACGACGGTGTGGTCGGAGCTCGCCCGGTGCTACCACTACCATCGCTACGACACCATCGAGCCCTTTCTCGATCGCCAGCGGCGGGCCGGCCGTTGGGCCCGCCTCGCGGTCGAGAACCAACCCCGGGATGGTGTTCAAGGTCGTGATCGAGCCGATGCTCACGATGCCGTGGAAGATCGTCCGAAGCCGGTGCGCGAACGCTCACGTTCCGCGGCCGGCAGGAAGACCGGTGGGATCTCAGGTGCCGCCTCGCATTCCTGCGAGGACTCTTTTTCAATTCTGAATTTTTAATTCTTAATTCTTAATTACATCGCAGAGTTTCGACTAATATTCGCGACAGATTCGAGGTTTATCGAATTCATAATTCGGGAACATGATCGATGTCGTCATAACCTCTTTAGACGGTTCAACTGACCATTCAGATTTTCATAATAATTAGTCGACATCGTAGCAGTCTCAATGAGCAGTGTGCGATGCAATTCATAATTCATAATTCAAAATTCATAATTATTGAATGTATCCCAGCGCCTCGAGCTGCTCGATGATCTCGGCGTCGGCGGGGAGTCCGTCGCTGACGATGGGTGGGCGTCGCCGATCCGGGTGATGAGAAATCCGGTGTCGACGGCGCCGGCGAAGTCCTCGTCGAGCCGCCAGCCATCTTCGGTGAGGATGAAGAGCGGCCGGGGTCTGGAGTACGGCGAGATCGAAGGTGGTGTGAGCGCGATCTCGTGGCCGCCGTCGACGCCCTCGGCCCAGACCTCGATGCCGACCTCCGGCGGCGGCGAGCTGGGTGACGAGCAGCGTCGTCCCGTTGCCCGGTTCGAGCCGGAAGGTCGGCCGGGCTGCCGGCGTCCCAGTGGACCCGATCGTCGAGGTGAGAGCCGGTCTTGACGCGGTCGTGGGCCGCCCACGCGCCGTCCAGCCGGCCCTCGAGGATGCCGTCGCCGGCGTTGCGGATCTCGAGCCGGATGCCCTGGTGCTGGGCGAGGATCGTCTCCCGGGTCGTGGCGCGGAGCGCGTCGAGTCGGGGATCTCCGGGTGCGAGATTGTGATCTCTCGTCCGGGTCGGACTCGAGATCGTAGAGGGCCTCACGGTGGGCCACCTCCGCCCAGGCCGGGTCGGGGAAGCGGTATTTGAGTCTGTTGTCCAGCCGCATGGCGAGACCGTGGTTGGAGGAGGCGGCATAGGCCCATGCCTCGGGAGGGAAGTCGGCCGAGGGTCGTCGATCGAGGAGCGGAAGCAGTGATCGGCCGTCGACGGGGCCGGTGGGTTCGATCCCGACGACATCGAGCACGGTGGGCATGAGGTCGATGAGTCGGACCTGGGTGTCGACCACGGCGCCGGCGTTGGCTCGCTCCCGGGAGCTCCAGAATCAACGGAACCATGAGGTTGTAGTCGTCGAGATAGGCGTGGCCGGCGCGGCCGTCTTCGCCCAGGGCCTCGCCGTGGTCGGAGGTCACGATCACGAGAGTCCGGCCGGAGAGCCCCGAGTGCCCGGATGTGGTCGAGCAGCCGCCCGACCTCGTCGTCGACCGTGGCGACCGCGCTGTCGTACATCAGGCCCACCGTCTGCAGCTCGGCGGCGCTGAGGTCGGACGTCCAGCCGTCGCCGCCCGGCCGGTCGACCACGAAGTAGTCACCCGGAGCAATGAGGTCCTGCCACGGATGGGTGAGCATTCCGAGGTCGAAGCTCGGCGGCGTGACGCCGGCGGCGCGGGCCAATTCGGTCAAAATAGGGTTGTCGCCGGCGGTGCGGCGCGTGGGTTTCGTAGGTGTGGACAAAGAGAAAGAACCGGCGTTGACGGTTGGCGTCGATCCAGCGGCGGGCGTTGGCGAAGACCCAGCCGACCTCCTTGTCGGACCTCGGTTCGCCCCAGTAGTCGAAGGTGTCGAAGCCCTGGGCGAAGCCGAAGGTGGGCTGGAGGATGCCGCCGCCGGTGATGGCGGCGGTGGTGTAGCCGCCGCGGCGGAGGATCTCGGCCAGCATGTCGAAGGACGGCGGCGCCGTGCCCCAGAAGTTGAAGCCGTGCCGGAGAGCGTCGATGCCGGTGAAGAGCGAGGCGTGGGAGGGCAGCGTCCACGGCGCCGGAGCGACGACGTTGGCGAAGCGGACGGCCGATTGCGCCGCCCACCGGTCCATGCTGGGCGAGGTCTCGAGAGGGTGGCCGTAGCAGGACAGACGGTCGGCGCGGAGGGTGTCGAGGACGACCAGCACCACGTTCGGGCGCTCGTCCGCGGCGGCCGGCGCCAGGATCTCCGGGTTCCCCCAGGCCGGGTGCCCACGACCGGCGGTGTAATCCGACTCCGCCTCGGTGGTCAGCCGCAGGGTCAGATCGCGGCCGCTCAGACCGGCGAGATCAACGACGGTGTCGATCCAGACGCCGGCCGACGCGCCGTCGGCTGAGACGGTGTCTTCGAAGAGAATCACCGGCTCACGGTCCTCTTCCAGGGCGAGGACGCGAAACGCCACCGATCCGTGGCCGCTTGGATGAACGCCGTAGCTCAGCACCAGCGCCGCGTGATCCGGAACCGTCAACCGCCGGTCCCAGCTCGTGCCCGGGGGTGCGAGCAGCGCGTTCCTCGCGCTGCGGCCGAGATCGATCTTCCACGGACGGAGCGGCTGCCTGCAGCCAGCTTCTCGTCGTCGATCTCCCAGCCGAAGATCCGCACGGCGCCGAGCCGCATCGAGCCCGTCGGCGCCGGGCGGGACATCGACGCGGAGCGACCTCAGCTTCCCCTTCCACTCGGGGTTGTCGCCGATCTCGAATCGAGTACAGGAGGGTCCCGGAGCCGAGGTGGCGGCTGTGCGTCGGGCGCGCCATGCGTTTCATGCTGAAGCGCTGCCAGCGGCCGGCCCAGAAGAGCTGGACCTCGGCGGGGCCGGGATTGGCCAACTCGACCTCGACGGCGACGATGGCGTCGGCGTCGAGGGCGGTGTCGATGGCCAGCCAGGGGTCGTCTCCGTCCTGCTCGATCTCCAATGCGCCGTCTCGAACACCGTGGATCAGCACGTCGTGGCCGCGCCAAAGTTCGGCTGCGGCCGGAGTCGTCGGGCCGAGGTCCGCCTCGAACCGGGGCGCCACCAGATCCGAGGTCGCGAGGACCGTCTCCGGGTCGGTGTCGATGAAGCGCATGACCACGTCGCCCGGCGGCGGTCCGCGGGGCCGCAGCCGAGGGCGAGAACGACGATGACGGCGCAACGAGGCCGCCGATGCGGACGGGGGCGGTTCATGAGCATAGGGGAAGTCTTCATGCGTGATCCAGTGGGCTCGAGGCTGGTCGAGCCTGGATCGTTGCGTGCCCGCTGAGGACCGCGTACTCTGAAAACCCATGGAACAGCGAATTTGAACGAGTCGAAGAACCCTCCGCCCGGCAATGGACCGGCGCGATCCGATCTCGATGTGAGGCTCTCCGAGATCGAGCGCCGACTCGGTCGTCTCGAGGACCGGCGGACCACCCCGGGAGACCGGCTGACCGAGGTCGAGGCGGAACTCGGTGTGCTACGGCAGGCGGTGGAGGATCTGGCGGCGGGGAACCTCGACCTGAACAACCAGCTCATCAAACTGGTGTCGAGCTGCGAGCGGATCCTGGCCGGCGCCGGCGTCGCCGATCTCGGGGGCCGAGCGTGGCGGTCTCCGGGGATCCGCATCGTTGGTTGGACGCGCGACCCGGCGGGTGGTTCGCGGCACCGTCGGTGTCGCGCGCCGGCTGCGGCGCCCGGGAGCGCCGCCCGGCGCGCCGTGCGAGTTGATGTCCGCCTGGCGACGTCGCCGGCGGGCACGGCGCCGCGGATTGCGGTGGTGGTTCGGGCCTCGACGATCCGGCAATGCCGTGCCGGCCGAGCTGCGCAACCAGACCGATCCCGAGCTGACCGTCGTCATGTGGAACAGGAGCATCGAAGGCCGCGATCCACGCGGCCGGCGCCCCCGGTGGTCATCGATGCGGCCGATCGGCGGTGGCGCGCGGTCTCGGCCGACCTGGTGGCCGATCGATCGCCGCCGTTGCCCAGTCTCCACCCGACGACCATGGAGCTCTGCCGCTGGACCGCCGCGAGCGAGGGCGTGCCGCTGGTCGTGGCCGGCGACGGCGGAACGATCGGCGAGGGGGGCGGCTTCAGCCCGTCGCCGACTGGACCGCACGGGGGGCAGGACGGGGCGCCGGTCCGTCCGACGCTCGCGAAGAGGGTCGGCGGTGGCGGATGGGGCGCATCGGTCGCCTTCGCTTCGCCGCCGGTTGGCGCGGGTATCGGCCGGAGCTATGCGGTCGGGCGGCAAGGGCCGGCGGTGGTCCACCGGGTCGCCCCGCTGGACGGGGTCGTCGCGCCGGCCGCGGCCGGGGATGACCGGCCCGTCGTGTCTGGTTCTTCGTGCGCGGCGGCGATCTGACGGCCTGGTTGCTGCGAACCCTCGCCGACGACTTTCGTTCGTCGTGGTGCTCCTGACGGCGCGCGACGGCGGCCGCTGCGGCGCGGTCTGACCGAGCTCGCCGACAGGGTCTACCCGGTGGATCGTTTTCTCGAACCGGTGGTCTGGCCGTCGCTGGTGAGAGATGTCGTCCGCGCCCACGAGGTGCGGGCGGTGATCCTGCGAATCGGCGCGTCCTTCGAGCTGCCTTCGTTCGACGAGTCGCGGCCGGTGATCGTGGATCTGCCCGCTCGACCGGTTCGAGGCTCGTCGCCGGCGCCGACTCGACGCTGGCCCTCGGCCGCGGTATTGCCGAGGCCGCGAGACACGGGGCGGGTGACGGTGGAGCTGGTTCCCGGTCCGGCGCCGGTGGGAGGCGTTCCGGCGGCCGAGAGCTCGCCGGATGTGCGCTCGGCCTACGGTGTGCCCGAGGGTGCGCATCTCGTTCTGACGGTGTGCGATCTCGAACCCGCGAACCGGCCGGAGGATGTCGCCGCCGTCGCCCGGCGGCTGCGCCACCGCGAGGATATCCACTTCTGCTTGATCGGGCAGGGATCCCTGGCCGGGTCGATCTCCGATCTTGCCGGCTATTTCGAGCTCGACCGATTCATCTTTGCCCCTCCCAGTCACTCGGTGAGGGAGATGCGGCGGCGATGCGACTGCGTACTGAGCACCGCGGAGGTCGATCCCTGGCCGGTGTCCGTCGGCGCCGCGTTGGCGCTCGGGCGGAGCGTGGTCGCGACCGAGATCGACGGCGTTCGCGAGTTGGTCGCCGCGGCGAACGGCGATCGTTGCGCGCTCCTGCCGCCGGGGGATGTCAACGCACTGGCGGCCGCCGTGGTCGAGGCCCTCGACAACCGACCGCAGACCGCGGGTGACCAAGAAGGCGTGGAATGCCGCGCGGGCGCGCAGCGCCACGGCCGCCGATGTGGTCCGCGAGGCCCTCGGCGGGGGCGCGGCCGGCGAGCGGAAAACCCCTGAGGTGGCCTCGCCGCTGGTTTCGGTGGTGGTGCCCACCTTCAACCGGGCTGAGGGCCTGCGGCGGGTTCTGACCGCGTTCGAGCAGCAGCGGCCGCGACGATCTGCCCTTTGAGGTCGTGGTCGTGGACGACGGATCCGACGACGACACCTCCGAGTTGCTCGCCGCGTGGCGGAGCCGGCGGTACCCGCTGCGCTTCGCCCGCCAGCCCAACGGCGGACCGGCGCGGGCGCGGAATCGAGCGCTCACCATGGCCGCGGGCGAGATCGTTCTGTTCGGCGGCGACGACATCGAACCCCACCCGATCTGGTGTGCGGAGCACGTCCGCGAGCACCACCGGCGCGGCGATCCTCGGACGGCGGTGCTCGGGCTGACCCGCTGGCCGGAGGACGAGGAACTGACCTCGACCATGCGCCACATCGACGGGCCCGGCGCCCAACAGTTCAGCTATGCCGTGTTCACCGATGGCGCCGAGTACGACTTCCGCCACTTCTACACGTCCAACGTCTCGATTGCGCAGCGAGCTTCTCGACAGCGAGGCCGGCGGGTTCAGCACCGACTTTCCGGCCGCCGCCTTCGAGGATGCCGAGCTCGCCTATCGGCTGTCCATGCGCGGGATGCGGATCGTCTACCGTGCGTCGGCCCTCGCGTGGCACCACCACCACTACGACGCCCGGAGTTTTTTCGACCGTCAACTCAAGTGCGGCGAGATGGCGGATGTCTTTGTTCGCGCCCACCCGCAGCTCGCCAAGTGGATCGATCTGCGGGTCCTCATGTGGCACCGTCTCGAGGTGCTGACGGCCGATCGGCCTACCGCGCGAAGGTCGCCCGAGTGCGTTCGGATCTCGATCGACTGGGAGCGCCGTGCCATCGATCTCGCGGTCTTCCTCGACGACCCGGCGACGGATCTTGCCGATCCGCTGCTCTACTCGCTGTTCAGGTACGGGTTCGTCAGGGGCCTCGCGACGGCGAGATTCGGGCCGACGGCGGGAGCACGTTCGCGGCCGACCAGTGGCTGCGATTGCTGCCCGACGCGGTCGATGTGCTCCGCCAGAATGCTCGGGCGCGGGGAGTGCCTCTTCCCGTTCGGGATGTCGAGGCGATGATCGCCATCGGACGCGCGGACACTGCGTGATGAGCGAGCGCCCGACCGGTCGGGGCCGGTGGCGCCGTTGGCTCGTGTTCGCCGTCGTCCAACTCGTGGTGGTGCTGGTGCTCGCCGAGTTCGCCGTCCGGCTGGTTGCGCCGCGTCACCGTGGACTGCGAATGCTGCTCAATGCCTCGACCAACGCCGCCGATTTTTCCGATGCCGAGACCCTGCCGGAACTCATGAACCGGACCATGCTGGGGTTCAGTCCGGGAAGCGTGGAATACGGTTTCGTGCTCAACTCGCGGTCGTTCCGAACCCGCGAGTACGATCTCGGTCCGGCGAGGCGTGGGTTGCGAGTGGTGGCCCTCGGCGATTCCTTCACCTTTGCATCGGGGGCGCTGCCGCACGAGGATCACTGGACCACGCTGATCGAAGAGCGAGCTCGACGACCGGTCGGATCGCCCGGTCGAGGTCTTGCGGCTCGGCGTGCCCGACACCGGTCCGGCCTTCCAGCTGAGGTTGTGGCAGATCGAGGCGTCGAACCTCGCTCCCGATGTCGTGGTGCTGGCGTTCTTCGTCGGCAACGACTTCATCGACCACCAGGGCGACTGCGGGGTTTTCGGCGGTGGCGACGGCGGGCTTTCGGGCCGGCTGGCCTCGGTGAGCGCCCTCTATCGAGTGGCGAGAAACCTCCGGCGGGTGTGGGGTTCCGGAGCGGGGTTGTGGCGCGGCGCCGGCGAAACCGGCGTTGTCGGGCAGGCGGGCGGTCAGCCGGTGCCCGGCTACAGCGAGGACTTCGAGCCGAACCGACCGACCTTCGGTCGCGACCGGTTCCTCGCCATCGAGGCCGGACGGATGGCGTTGTGCCTGCGTTCCGAAGAGGAGGGCTTTCGGCGGTTGGCCGATATCGCGGCGGCGACCGTGAGCGAGCTCGCCGACGAGGTCGAGGCGACCGGGGCGAGATTCGTCGTGATGCTGATTCCCGACCAGTACCAGGTCGATGACAGTCTCGTCGACGAGGTGCTCCGCCACGACGGTGGGAGTCGCGACGACTACGATTTCGAGCGCCCGCAGAGAGTCTTGGGCGACGCCCTCGATGCCAGCGGGATTCAGGTGCTCGATCTGCTGCCGGTCTTTCGCGCTGCCGCCGCAGGTGGTGCGCTCTACCGGCCCCGAGACACCCACTGGAACCGCCGCGGCAACGAGCTCGCGGCGGCGGTGCTGGCCGATGTCCTCGCGCCGGGTGGCATATTCGGTGGATCGGCGGTGTTCTCAGACGGTCTGGAGAGCGGCCACCCCGACGCGTGGTCGCTGGTGGACAGTCTCTGAAGCCGGCGGGCCGGCCGCCCGCGCTCGGCCCGGGTCCCGGGTCGTGACGAAGGTCACCGTCGCCGGGGAGCCACCTGTTGGTATCCTCGATGGGTGGATGCGGCTGCGGTCGTGCATTCCACGGTTTGTTTCGAGAGGTTCAGACATGACGCGCGGAACTCTGGTACTGATGGCGACTCTGGCAGCGGCGGCTCCGGCTGCCGCCGAGACCATCGTTCATGTCCCGAACACGGTCGCCACGTTTGCGGCGGCCCTGTTGGCGGTGCCCGATGGGGGCGTCGTCGAACTCGCGACCGGAACCTACCCCGCTCCCACCGGCGGGTTCCGTCTGAACAACTCCGGTAAGGGCTTCAGGGTTCGACCCGATGGCAGTGGTCCGGTCATTTTCACCGGCAACGACCAGACCGATATTCTCAGGTTTCAGAACACCGCCTTCGGGAACAGCGGACCGGTGGTGTTCGAGGACCTGATCTTCGAACGGGGTCGGGCGTCCCAGGCGGGCATCGCCGCGGGCATTACGGTGTATGAGGGTGAGGTGACCTTTGTTCGCTGTCTTTTTCGGCTGAATGTCTCGACTGCTGCCACCGTCGGCGGCGCCCTCTACGTCGCCGAGCATTCTCGCGCGATGGTCGTGGACACCGTGTTCGAGGACAACACGGCAATCTCGGGGGGCGCCGGTTTCGGCATCCGAGAGGATTCGGTGGCCTGGGTGGTCGGCTGCACCTTCAGGCGCAATCGAGCCGATGTGCCCAACCACGATCCCGGCGCCGGCGGCGGCGGCATCAACGTCGGCAACTCCGACCTGCGGGTGGCCGACACGCGGTTCGAGGACAACGCAGCCGGCGGCTTCGGCGGCGGGCTTTACGCCATCGGCAACTGGCTCCCACCTTATGAGATTCCTCGAACCGACGTGGTTGTCTCCAACTGCGAGTTCGTCGACAACGTCGCTCAGCGTGACGCCTCGGTGACGGGCAGTCTGCCTCCCACCGAAGGCGGTGCGGTGAATGCCGAGAACCAGACTCTGATGAGGATCTTCGGCTCCAGGTTCGACAACAACCAGGCCATGATCGGCGGTGGCGTCAACGGTTATCGCTCGACCATCGAGATCATCGATTCGCAGTTCCACGGCAACAGGGCAACCGATCGATCGAGTCCGTACACCGGTTTCGGCGGCGCGATCAAGGTCAGTTCGGACGACGGCGCCGGCGACGGCAGCAACAACCGGCCACCTGCGAATCTGTTGATCGAGGGCTGTTTCCTCCATGGTCAGGATTTCGGCACCGCGGCCAACGCCACCGTCGGCGGCTGTCTGTTCGCGGCCGGCGACGGCGTTCGGATCGACGGAGATCCGACGATCCCGGACATCGGGACCATCGAGGAAAACCAGGCCCAGGTGGTCGTGAGATCCTCCATTCTGGCCGACTGCGACACCGAGGGCGTGTCCAACCAGAAGGGTGATGGGGGCGCCGTCTATGTCGCCGTGACCCACCTGATTCTAGAGGACTCCTTGGTCGTCGACAGTGACGCCCGAGGTCATGGCAGCGGTGGTGGATGGGCCGGCGGGGTGATGGGAATCCTCCACTCCAACATGGAGATTACCCGTACGACCATCGCCCGCAACAGCGCCGGCCAGTTTGGTGGAGCGCTCGTGGTCCAGGGCGCCAACCTCGAGATGAGCGAGTCGTCCTTTTTCTCCAATGTGCTCGACTCGCAGACCTACGGCTCGGCCATGTTCAGCGCCACCGACGACGTGCGGGGGATCGACGTGACCGGGTACCGTCGCCAACTGCCTGTTCGCCGACCACGCAGGGATCACGATCTTCGACGACGACCGCAACAGCGTCAGTCTCCCGATCAATGACCTGCACTACAACAACAACGACTTCTGGGCCCAGTCCGCAGCTGCGCCGATCTACCAGAACGCGTTGTCGGGTACTTCGAACGCCGCCCAGCTCAACAATCTCGTCATCGTTCGGACGGGCAGTGTGCCCGATACCGACAAGGGCTTCGGCAACACCGACCTGGCCGCCGCCCCCAAAGCGGCCGAACTGGTGGCTGCGCCCCTCGATGGCAACCCGACCGCCCCCTTGGGCTGGGCTGCGACCGGGGCGGCCGCGTTTCTTGACGGATCTTCAGTTGGCCCGACCGGCACCGCGGACGCCGCGCCGGGCAGCCACAGCCTGGTCGTCGGCAGCGCTTCCGATACCGTGGTCATCGGCGTGAGAGTCCAGCCTGAGGTTCAGTTCCAGGCCACTCCGATGAACATCCAGCCGGGAGGGATGGCGACGCTCGAGTGGCAGGTTCTCGCGGGTACCTTCGAGGGCGGCGCCATCGACCAGGGCGTTGGCGCCGTGGCCTCCTCGGTCGGCTCGATCCAGGTCTCTCCCGTCGACACCACCACCTATCGGTTCGCGGGGATGACCCGGGAGGGCGCCCTGCAGGCTGAGGTCACCGTCTCGGTCGGCGTCACGGTTCCGCCGCCAGAAATTTTCGCCGACGGGTTCGAAGACCAAACCGCCAACGCCTGGAGCTTCGTCAGCCCCTAGCACGCCCCGGCGGTGCGGTCGAGGCGGCGTGGTACCCTCGAAATCGTGAACGGGGAAGGTCCCAAAAAACCGAAGTCCGGAGCACTCCCGCAGCGCCTTGGACGACCCCGGCGGGCTGTCGCGGCGAGAGGCTCTGCTGGCGTTCTTGGTGTCGGCGGTGGTTGCTT
This sequence comes from uncultured Acidobacteriota bacterium, assembly GCA_963704125.1. GTDB lineage: Bacteria > Acidobacteriota > Thermoanaerobaculia > Thermoanaerobaculales > Sulfomarinibacteraceae > JAHECW01. Next base: position 16,573 of record CAVPHA010000017.1, read on the forward strand.
CGGTTTTCCTCTGGCCCGTGGTTTTCCTGGGTCAGGTCCCGGTGCCGGCGGACGCGGTGGCGACGATCGAGCCGTGGCAATCGGAGGGCGGGAACGATGTGGTTCGGGGAACCATGTGGAACCCGCTGATCACCGATGCATTGTGGCAGGTGGTCCCCGACGCGATCGCGGCTCACCGGCTGTGGTCGGAGGGCCCGCCGTTGTGGGCGCCGAATAACGCCTGCGGGCTTCCGGCACTGGCACAGGGCAGGATGTACTCCAATCTCGGTTTCAACCTCATCTCACGGGTGACCGGGCCGTTCCCGGCCCTCGGCTGGACAGCTCTGTTCCAGCTGACGGTCGCGCTGTGGGGTCCGTACCTACTGCTTCGCCAGTTTGGCGCCATTCCTGCCGCCGCTGCGGTGGCGGCGGTGGCATTCGGACTCAACCTCTATCTCGTGGTCTGGTTGCCCTTGACGTTTTTCTTCGGTGCGATGGTCTGGCTGCCGCTGGTGTTTTTCTGTTTCGAACGATCCCTCGCGACCGAGAAGCTCTCCTGGCTGGCCGCCGGGGCCGTGGTGTTTGCGGTTCAGATCCTCGAGGGCCAGCTGAGCACCCCCTTTCTCGGTGCCATCACGCTGGGTCTCTGGTCGGTGGCGCGGGCACTGTTTGGGAGAGGATCGAATGCGAGTCTTCGCGACCTGGTCCGACCTGTCGCCGCCGCGGCCGCCTTGCTGATAACCGGGGCACTTCTGGTCGCGCCTCAGGTCTTGGCGACCGTCGAGCTGTTTTTGCAGAGCCCTCGCGGCGAGGCCATCGGTCGGGGCAGTGTTGTGCCTTTGGAACAGGGTCTGCGGATCGTGGCCCCGTGGTTTTGGGGTTATCGCTTCCACGGCGGGAGCTATTTCGGTCCGTTCAACGTCGCCGAGTTGGGCCTCTATTTCGGCATTGTGCCGTTGGCACTGATGGTGCTTGCGCCCTTGACCAATCGACGTGCCGCGGGTTGGTTCTTCCTGACCATGACTGCCGCCTGTGGGCTGGTGGTTTTTCAGATTCCCCCGTTGAGAGCAGTCATGGGGTGGATCTACCCGATTTTGTATCAGTCGTTTCCCGGCCGGGTTTTTTTCATTGCCGCGTTTGCCGGGTCGGTCGCGGCGGGGCTTGGAGCTCACTGGCTCCTGGTCGAGGCAGGACGACAGCAACGGCGATGGTGGGCGTTCGGCCTGCTGACCTTCGCGGCGATCGCCTGGTTGGCTGCGGGCTGGGTCGGGCTGGTCCACTGGCCCCGCGCCGTCGTGGAGTACGGGACCGTCCCCTCGATTGCCTGGCTCGAGAGGCTGCGTGTCGAGGGCCTGCTCTGGGCCGGTCTCTGGGCGGTTTTGGCCGCGGTCGCGGTGCTATTTTTTCGCCATAGGACGAAATGGCGCCCGTGGCTGATCTGGGCGCCCGTGGTGGTGGCCGCGCTCGACCTGGTTCACATCTGCGCCGGCGTGACGCCGTTTTTCTCGCCCCGGCAGATCCTACCGATGACACCGACCATCGAACGACTCCAGGGGCTCGTCGCCGGCGCTGAACAGCCGAGTCGGATCCTGCCCCTACCGTCGCAGCACATGATCCCGGGTCAGGTGCCGACCGCCTTTGATCTGCCATCGCCATCAGCCTACTCGTCTTGGCTGTTGAGCCGCTACAACCTCTATGCCAGCCTGACGCGCCTGCGCTACCTGAGCTGGCCCTTTATCTACTTCAATGACTGCTGCACACCGCTGATCGACGATCTGGCGTGCCGCTGGGTGGTGGCCCCCGCCGGGCTGGAGCTGCGATCTCAGACCCGGCGCGCGCCCCTCCGGTTGGTTGCAGACGGCCCGGTGAAGATCTGGGAGAACCCCCGGGCGCAACCCCGGGCGAGGGTCGTCCACCAGGTTCGGGTGGTTCCGGTGGGGGATCAGGACGAGGTTGTGCGGATCCTGACCTCGCCGGGATTCCGCTTCCGGGCGGAGGTCGTTGTCGAAGCCGAAGAGAGCCTGGTTGCCCTCGAAGGTTCCGATGGGGCGGGGTCTTCCGCGAGGATCGTTCGCGATCGACCGACCGCGGTGGAGATCGAAGTCACGGCCCAACGCCCTGGTTTGTTGGTCCTCGCCGACAGTTGGTACCCGGGCTGGGAGGCGATGGTGAACGGCGAACCGGCCACCGTCCATCCGGTCAATCTTGCCCTCCGGGGGGTGGTGGTGCCGGCCGGGCGATCGGCCGTGGTCTTCGAGTACCGGCCGACCTGGATGTTCCCGGGCATCGCGCTTTCAGTCCTCGCGATGGTCGGACTCGTTCTGCTGTGTTGCTGGCACCCACCCAGGACCTCGTCATTGAGAATTAGAAATTAAGAATTGAGAATTAAGAACTGCGAGTTCCTTCTTGAAGGAGATCAGTGGCGGCCCTGGTGAAGGGGTGGTCCGGGTTCGAGCAGGGCGTCGTAGGCGGCCGGGCACTCGTCGTCGGCGCCCCGCAGCAGCAGGAGTTGGTCGAAGACCGCATCGCAGCCGAAGCTCGGCGCCGAGGTCGAGAGCAGGCCGCGCAGATGGACGAACTCGGCATCGGTCGCGGCAGAGAGTCGCAGCAGCCGAATGGCGTGCCGGGCGACGACCCAGAGAATCTCGAAACGCATGAGCCCCTGGCCTTCATCGGTTCCCTCGCCGATGGTGTTGGCGCCGTGGACGCGGTACCGGACGAGGGGCTCCTCCACCAACTCGAGGGTCCCGTTTTGGCACGCCGAGAGGAAGAAATCCCAGTCGTGGGCATAGCGCAGCGGGGCGAAGCGGAGACCGTGCTCGCGGACGAGGGCGCTGGGAAAGGCGATGTTCGAGGTGGTCGAGATCCAGTTGGTCTCGAGCAGCGCGAGGCGGGGGTCGCCGAGGGCCGAGAGAAACGGTCCCGAGGTCGGGGCCGGCCAGGGCGGCAGGGTGTGCCACGCCTGCTTGACCCCGAGGCGGGCGTTGTCGGCGTCGACCATCTCGATCCAGCTCGCCGCGATTGCGGCGTCCGGGTTTTCATCGAGTCTCCGGGCAAGAACCTCGAGGCGGCGAGGATCGAAGATGTCGTCGGAGTTGAGGATGAAGATCAGTCGGCCGCGCGCCAACTCAAGGCCCCGGTTGAGGGCGGCGTGGGCGCCCCGGTTCTCCTGGAGGTGGATCCGGACCCGAGGATCCGCTTCGTAGGACAGCGAGGCGTTCACGGCTGTCGTCGGTGGAACCGTCGTCCACCACGATCACCTCGAGATCGCGCGCCGCCATGAGCCAACGCGCTGTCGATGGCCGCACCGACGAAGGCCTCGTGGTTGAAACTGGGGATGATGACGGACAGCTCCATGCCGTCGGTATTGTAACGGGGCCAGGGATGCTACGATGCCTCGGAGGTTGATCCCAGGTGTTCATGGACCCGAAATCCGTTTTGAAGATGATCGGTCGCGGCGATCGTGTTCTCGACGTGGGCGGAGCAATCGAGGTCTTTCCCCGGGCCGATGTCGTGATCGATATTGTCCCTTATGACGAAAGGAAGCCGGGCCCGCTGCACGAGATTCCCGAGCGATTCGACCGCGACCATTGGCACGTCGGCGACATTTGCACGCAAGAGGTGTGGCGCCGCTTCGCCGACAAGGAGTTCGATTTCGTTATCTGCTCACACACCTTGGAAGATGTGCGCGATCCCATCGTCGTGTGCGAGCAGATGAACCGGGTGGGCAAGGCAGGGTACATCGAAACGCCCTCTCGTTTCAGGGAGTGCGCCCGAGCCAACGCCGACGATATCTTCCCGGGTTGGGAGCACCACCGGTGGCTGGTCGACGTGGTCGACGATTGCTTGATCTTCACCCCGAAAATGGCCTGGACCTTGCTCTACGACTTCCTCGGCGAGCACCGGCGTCAACACGTGATCAACTACTTCAACCAGTTCACGGCTGTCCACTGGATTGGCGGTTTTGACTACGTCGAGCACATGTACAAGGGCTCGCCGTTGGAGGTGGAGAACATATTCCACTTTTTCGACACCTACCCGTATGACAACCCGCCCAAGAGCTTCCACACGATCAGGAATGTGCGCCACCGGGGCAGTACCCTGAAGTGCGTTCACGAGTTTCAGCTGCCCATCGAGCGCAATCTCGATATCCACCAGATCCTCGAGCGCCATCGCCGACGGTCGGCGACCGGGTGAGGCGTCCGATTCACCGAGGGAAGATGACCGACTCGTAGGCTGCGACATATCGTTCGAGGCCGAATCGACGTTCCACCGCCCGCCGACCTTTGGCGCCTTCGGTTCGGCGGGCCTCGGGGTCGAGCTAGCTCGCGGATGGCTGCCGCGAGGCCGTCGAGATCGCCCGGTCGCTCCACCGCTCGGCCGCCGCCGTCGCGCAGCAGCAGCGGGATGTCGCCCACCGCGGTGGCGACGCAGGGGATGCCGCGGGCGAGACCGTCGAGGAGGAAGACCGGCAGACCCTCGAACTCGGAGGTCATGAGGCAGAGATCGATGGCGTCGTAGAGCGGCGTCGCGTCCTCGCTGCAGGGGCCACCGCGTGAGGTTCGGCGGCCGGTCCCGGGCGATCTCGCGGTCGACGGCGTCATCGAGGGGACCGCCGCCGACGAGAAGGAAGTGGACCTTGTCGCCGGTCATTCGGCGGGCGAGCGCGATGATGTCCAGCGGCCGCTTCTGCGGGTGCATGCGGATGAAGGTGCCGACCACCACGGTGTCGTCATCGACGCCGAGCTCGCGGCGGAGCTCGCGCGCGGCGATCCTCGTCGCGCGGGTCGGGGGCGCCGACGGCGTGGTGGATGGTGACCACCCGGTCATCGGGGACTCCGTGGTCGTCGACCAGCGCGCGGGCGATGGGGGTGTTGACGGCGATCTGGGCGTCCACCGCCCGGATCAACGACGGTGAGTAGTGCTCGATCCAGCCGCCGTGGTGGTTGAAGAGCTGGTTGACGATGCGCAGGCGCGGGAACGCGCGGCGCAGCGCCGCGACCTCGTCGTAGAAGGTGACCGAGCCGTTCCAGCAGACCAGGCTTTGCCACCCGCCACCGCCGGATGAGGTGGCGGATGGCCGAGGGCACCGCCTCGCGCGGCAGCCAGTCGCCGAGGGTGTAGACGATGGGGGGTGAGCTCGCGCGCCCGGTCGACGGTCTGGCCGAGGGCTTCGAGGTGGGGATCGGTGGTGACGACGAGCAGCCGGTAGCGGTCCCCGAGACCCTCCATGAGATCGAAGAGCAGCCGCTCGGCGCCGCCCACCGCGAGGAAGGGGAGGAGAAAGAGCGCGGTCGGCGGTCCGTCGACCTCCGGCAGCGCGGCCAGGATCTCGTCCACCGGGAACCACGGGCCGTCGACCACCGCGTTCGCGGCCATGTCCGGGCGGAGCCGGTAGGGGCCCGCGGCGGGAGCGTGGTCGGCGAGGGGCGTGAGCCCGTCGCAGCGTTCGAACGAGGTGATGTGGGGCAGGACCCGCCCGACCACCGGCGCGCGGCGGGTTCGGCGCGCGACCGGCCGGCGCAGCAGCAGGTGAGTCGCCTCCGGCATCTCCGGGTCGCGCAGCGACGATCCCCGACGGTCCGAAGCGACCGGGGGCGGGGGGCGACCAGCCCGCGGCCACCCAGCTCAGGTTCTCGGCGGCGGCGGCCATGAGCATGGCCTCGAGTGGGTCGCAGGGAGCCTGTCGAGACCGTCGCCGTGGGCGATGAAGGGCGTCGGCGTCCTCGGTGCGGATCCCGGGTCAGCGAGCGTTCGGTCTGGCCGGCGAGGAGCGGCCGTCGACCTCGCCGGCGTCGACGACGGCCACCGCCGGGTCGGACAGGGGGGTCCACGGCGGCGCGCGGACCGCGAGCCACCCGCGGGCCGGCGCCGGGCCCGGCCAGGCGACGGGTTCGGTGGAGGGCGAGCGAAAGAGCGGTGCGGAGGCGGCGGAGCCGCCGCCGCACCGGTGGGTTGAGTTCCCAGAAGAGACCCTGGAGCCGGCGACCGAGGGACGGGACGGCCACCTCAGGGTCCTCCGAGGAAGACCCGCGCATAGGCGTCGGCGCAGACGGCGACCGAGAACCGTGGCGCGGCGGCTCGCGCCCGGGCGGCGAGTTCGGATCGCCGGGTCTCGTCGGCGAGCGCGCGGATCGCCGCCTCGAGGGCGTCGAGATCGCCGGGGCGATCGACCACGAGCCCGGCGCCGGTCTCGTCGAGGACGGTGCCGAGGTCGCCGACCCGGGTGCCGAGGAAGGGGCGCCCGAGCTGGAGGCACTCGAGCATGAAGACCGGCAGACCCTCGTGCTCGGAAACCAGACAGCCGATGTCCGACGCCAGGATCAGATCGGGGATGTCGGTCGCGGAAGGCGAGACGGCGGATCCGGGCGCCGGCCGTCCGGTCGATGGCGGCGGTCGACCTCGTTCTCGAGATCGCCGCCGCCGACGATGACGAAGTGGATCGTCGGGAGATCGCGGACCCGCTCGGCCAGCGCGACGAGATCGAGGGGTCGTTTCTGCGGGTGCATCCGAGCCGCGGTGAGAACCACGACCGCGTCGTCATCGAAGCCGAGCTCGCGCCGGATCGAGTCTCGGAGGCGGTCCCGGTCGGTCTCGGGCGGGAGGGCCTCATCGGGCCGGCCGCAGGGCCAGATCACCGGGACGCGATCCTCCGGCCAGCCGCGTTCGCCGACCAGCACATCGGCGATGGGGCGGTTCTCGGCGACGCAGACATCCACCGCGTCCTCGACTCCGGGGACATAGCTGTCGATATAGCCGATGCGGTGGTCGTAGAGGTGATCGATGATCCGCAGCTGCGGGCGTCTCGCCTTGAGCCGCGGTGCGAACTCGTAGAACAGGGTCGTGCCGTTGGCGTTGTAGATGATCTCGGCGCCGGTGGCGTCGAGGAGGGCCTCGATGATCCCCACCATGGCGTCCGGGTGGACGAGATCGCCGAGACAGAAGATCCGGTCGGTGATCTCGAGGAAGTCGTTCCGCCGGTCGCCCAGAGACGCGCGGTGAGGCGCCAGGGTGGCCATGGAGAAGCGAAAGCGGTGGCCGAGGGCCGCCATGGTGGCGTGCAGGGTCTGCTCGGCGCCGCCGCGGGCGAGGAAGGGGGCCATGACCAGGACCGCGGGCCGGTCGTCGCCGACCGCTCGCCGGCCGAGCCGGGAGGCGTCGCGGAGGGCGATCGCAGGCGACCGGGCCGAGATCGTCCTCGGCGAGGTAGGGACCGCGCCGATGCGGTTGAAGAATGCCTCGGTGGTCGGGAGATCGGCGACACCGTCGGTGTCGATGAGCTTGGCCAGCCGACCGCCGCGGTTCGGCCGGACGGTGTCGGTGGCCGCGTCCCAGGTGTAGGCGTCGCGCGCGATACAGCGCCCACGGCCGGAGCGCCGGCCCGGTGGACGGCGTCGATTCCGGTAACGGCGTCGCCGATCTCGGTCCCGACCCGTTCGCGGAGGACGACGGCGTCGACGACTTCCGCCGCGGCGATGAGCAGGCACGACTCGAGGTGGGCGGCGACGACCTCGGGCAGATAGCCGGGCGCTGCGAACCACGCGGCCTCGCTCCCGGCGAGCCGCTCGTCCGGGGGATCGATCCGCCAGGCCACGGTGCCGTCGGCCCGGACGCCCACGGCCCGGAGCTCGGCCAGGGTCTGACGGCGGCACCAGTCGCGCCTGGTCGAGATCGGTACCGTCGGGTCCGTCGGCCCGCAGCCGCAGCTCCACCAGCGGTGGATCGGGGTGCTGCCAGTCGACGAAACGGTAGGTGAGGGTTCCGGCCGGCTCGCCCCGGTCGAGGGCCTGGCGATAGTCCCGGGCCGCGAGGATTCTGTTTGGCCGCGGCGGCGAGACGGCGGGGAAGGCGAGAGAGATCCATTGGGGCGGGGCCAGTTTAGCCCAATCGTCGGCCGCGGGGCAGGTGCTCCGATTCGGCCCGCCCTGGGCGCGGGCAGGCTTCGGTCGAAACTTCGCCCGGCCAAGGAACGCGGACGCCACAATTTTCCCACTCCACCCCGAAGCGAGATGAGGAGCGGAAACGGCATGATGCACCGTATGCTGGTTGGCTCGAACGGATCCTCGTTCCCGTCCTTGTTGCGCTTGGCGGGCTGCGCCTCTACTGGGCAGGTGGCGGCGCCGCCGAGCGTGACCGCCGCACCGGCGCCCGACTGCCGGGTGGCGCGCGCGACCGGGGACGTGGCGGTCGTGCTGCGGGAGTCGGGGGAGCTGGTCATCGTCGGTGGCGGCGTCGAACTCCTGCGGTCGACGGATCTCGGTCAGAGTTGGCGTCGCGAGGTGCTTCCCGTGAAATGCAGCTGGCCCGATGTGGTGGAGATCGGCGGCCGCCTCCTGGTGTCGTGCTCGGAGCCCAGGGCGCCGGGCCGCCTGCTGGTGATCACCGAGCAGGCCGGGCGCGGCTGGTCGGCGCCGGTCGTCGTCGACGCCACCACCGATCTCATCATCGACACCAACCTGCAGCTCCTGCCGGGGGGATCGGTCCTGCTCTTCGCGACCCACATCGATCGCGCCGATGATCTCGACAACGCGGTCTACACCGTGCGTGTCTACCGATCCGGGGACGCTGGGCGACAGCTGGTCCGCGGCGGAGGTCGTGGCGGTGGGTCGCCGCGGCGAGCACCTCGAAGACACCCGGAGCGTGCTGCTCGATGACGGGTCGCTGCTTGCTGGCCTACGAGCTCGAAACCGCCGAAGCCGCTCCGTCGCAGATCCACCAGCTCCGATCGTTGGACGCCGGCCGATCATGGTCGAGGCTTCGGTGATCTGGAGCGGCGCCGACACCGAGCCCGGCGGGTATCTGCTCTTCCCCGACGGCGATCTGTGGTTTGTCGCCTCGTCCGATGAACGGGCCGGCGGTGGGTCCTACGATCGAGCATCGATCCTGATGCGTCGATCGGGCGATGGCGGCCGTTCGTGGACCGCACCGGAAATCCTCGTCGATCGCGAGGATCAGCTCTCGTTCGGCGGCGTGGTCCTGCCGGGGGGCGAGGTACTCCTGCCCAGCCTACGCCACTACAACGAGGGGAAGCATCGACAGCTCTCGCTCTACGTGGTCGACCGCGATCCGACGAACGGCGCGAGGTGTGCATCGGTGCCGATCTCAGCCGATGGTTTCGACGCCGATCTCAGCTCTCAGCGGCGACGGTCAAACAAACGTTGAAAGAGCTTTCTCAGGTTTTTCGTGATCGATCCTCGTCGATCGGGTAGTCCGTGGGCGCGGCGCTCACCGTTGTATGAAGGCAATTTCGAACGACACACCGGTCGTCAGTCGTCGGTGTCGCGGCGGGCGATGAGCCGGCGAAACGCCAGTGAGAATCTCACCAACGGACTCCGTAATACTGATTCCTTCCAGGACCGAAGCTCCTCGACCTCCCTCGTGACGCTCGATAGCCGAAAATCGAGCGCGGTGTATTCTTCACCCTTCTTCGCGGCCTCTTGTCGACTCTCGGTCGCCTCGAGAGTGAGTTCTTGTGCCCACTTCTCCAACCGCCGATAGTCGCCCTCCAGCGTCAGCACGCGGGAGCCGGCGGCCGCGAGCTCATTCTCGAGTCGGATCTGATAGCGACGGGCTTCCTCGGCCTGGGATTGCCTGCCTGCGAGGAGGACGCCGAGTTGGACGAGATCTCGACGGATCTGGGCGACCGGGAGGGTGCTCGCGACCTCCTTCTCGGTTCTCGAGGTCGATCCCAGGTCCCGGAGATTGGCCTCGATACGATTGTGCGGGGCTTCCGGTGACCACTTCCTGGACCCGGGACTCGTCGGCGATGAACTTCTCGATCAGACGTCGATCGAAGTCGAGGCCGGCCGATCTCCGCCAGCCGGATGGCGAGGTCATTGACCGAGGTGTCGGGGTCGAACGGGTGGGCGACGCCGGACACCACGAGGTCGAGCGCGAGATACCACAGAGGTGCGGACCCGGGTCAGCGTCGCGTCAACCCGCGAACCAAGACGCCACTCGCGGTCGACGAAGACGACGGCGTCGCCGCTGTCGACGAAATTCGACAGGCTCGCATCGAAATACTCCGGCGGAAGCCCGGCTCGACCGGGTTGTGGCGCAAACGGGAAGTCGCTGCCCTCGGCCGCCGACGGATGGTAGTCTCGTTCTCGGCGAGAATGGCGTTCCACCGTCGAATGACGTTGGCGAGACCGTCCAGATCGAGGTTTCTGCTCGACTCGAGCGCCTGTTGTTCCAGCGTCCGACCGATGACGAACTCCTCATCCTTGTTCGGATCGTGATCGAAGCCACGTCGTATCACCGATGGGGGCCTCCGGAAAGGTCGGAGCCGCCGTGAGTCGAAGATCGCCGTCGGCTCCGCCGAATCGTCTGGGATCGTCGCCAGCACTTGAGCCGATCGGAGCTGAAGTGCCATGCGATCGCGGTGTTGTCGGTGATCCGGTCGAGGGCGGCGTCGTGCCGCGCCGCCGCCACGAGGAAGGAGTTCGCCACCTCGGCGCCGAGGCCGGCGTCGAGGAAGACGCGGTGGCAGGCTCGATCGTCACAGAATCGGGTCGGCGGGTTGGCGAGGTCGAGGATCGGACGGCCGACGAGTTGGTCGACGAACTCCTTCGAGGTGGGCAGGTCGAATGCCTTCTCCGCGAGGATCGTCCGCGGGAGTTTGTAGTCGGGATACGGGTAGTACCAGCGCTGCGCTGTCAGACCGCTGTCGTCGAGGAGGGAACCGAGCGTGGCCCGGGGCACGGTGCAGATCGGCCGGGTTGCCGGGATAGCCCTCGACACCGGCCCACGGTTGATTCAAGTGGTCCTCGGAGTAGCCCAGGAGGTACTTGAGGCCGATCTGGTTTTCGATGGCGAGAACGAGAATCCCGTCGGGGCGCAGCAGAGAGCAGGCGTGGCGGAGGAAATCGAGCTGGTGGCGGCGGTCGGAGGTGGCCGGGCCCGGCGTATTCGAGGACCCCGATGATCACGACGAGGTCGAATCCCGACGGGTCGTCGAAGTCGAAGAGCGAGCCGCTGACGACCTCCACGTTCGCCAGATCCGAGCAGCGGGCGGCGATGGCCTGGGCCCGGATCGATTCTCCCTCGAGGGCGGTCACCTCGGCGCCGCGTTCGCCGAGGTAGCGGGTGATCGCGCCGGTGCCGGCGCCGATTTCGAGGACTCGATGGTTCTTGTTGATCTCGAATGGACGCAGGAGATTGCTGCGCCGTGGGCTGAAATGGTAGGTCGTCGGCCAATCGACCGCGTGACTGAAGAGTTCGTCGGAACCGTCGCTGTGATCGGCGACCCTGCTCGAGAGCCGACGAGCACATCGTCCTCGGCGCCATCGGCGTAGCTTCGATTGGCTCCCAGAAGACGAATCGTGGGGGTGGCTTTCTTTGTCATCCAGTCTCCGAAAGGGATGGGGCTGACCGGGTCCGCCCTCGGTCGGGATTATACCCGCGTTGACCGCCTCGCCGGTTTCACCGAGAATGGCCGACGAGTCTGGAGCCAAGATTGAGTTCAAACGACGCCCCGAACAACGTCGGAGATCCGGTTCGAGTCCACGCGGTGACGATCCACCATCGTGGGCGGGAGATGCTCGACGTGTGTCTCACGACGCTGCTGTCGTCGGAGTCCGTCGATCTCGAGGTGATCGTCGTTCTCAACGGCTGCGACGAGGAACTCCCCGACGTGGCGCACACGTCGGATCGGGTTCACGTCATTTCCGCCGGGCAGCCGGTCGGGTTTTCGGCCGCGAACAACCTCGGGACCAACTGGGCTGCGGCCAACCTCGGCGCGGCCGGACTACTACTATTTCATCAACAACGACACCCGTTCGAAGGCCGACAGCCTGGCGTTGCAGGTCGCCGCGCTCGAGGCCGATCCCAAAGGCGGCGGTGGTCGGGCCGACCCTTCTCATCGACTGGGCGCCGGACTATCTCAACAGCCTCTGCCTCAACGTGACCGATGATGCGTGGGGCTGGGACGAAGGGATCGGGATCAGTCTCGCCGACTATGGGCCGTCTGCCCGAACGCCGTCGAGTGGCGGCGGTGACCGGCTCCGCCATGCTGGTGGACGCCGAGGTGCACCGCCGAGTCGGAGGCTGGACCGAGCTCTACGACTACTACTTCGAAGACATCGATCTGTGCCTCAAGATTCGCGGCGCCGGTTACGAGGTGATCCACGAACCGGCGCCGATCGTCGGGCCACCACGTGTCGGCGACCATGACTCTCGAGTCGGACTACAAGCACTTCCTGTTCTGGCGGAATCGCCTCCTGCTCGCCATGGTCCACTGGCCGCTGGGGCTCCTCGCGCGGCTGCTTCAAGATCGCCGTCGTCGACGAGATCCTGCGTCGGCCGCGGGCCGAGAACGCCCTCCAGAGGCGGGCGATGGCCGGCGCGCTGCGCAAGCTGCCGAAGACGATCTCGGCGCGATGGCGGTTCGGTGGCAAGAAGAGCTGGGTCGAGCCTTCTCGTGCCGCGGGGATCGGTGCCGGTGATCACCCTTCCTGAGAAACCGCAGGAAACCGGGCCTGCGGAAGAAGGAGCCTCCGATCCCGGGTCTGGACTGGACGGCCGCACGTGATCTCGAGGTCGGATCCGACGAGGGACGACGGGTGCTGATCCTCGGTTGCGCCCCGCTCCCGTTCGAGAATCAGAAGATGAACTACGCCCCGGGGGCGCGTACCTGGCAGTTCGCGAGATCCCTCGCCGATGACGGTCACGCGGTGTGCGTGATCGCCATGAGGATTCCCGGCGCCTACGACACCGACAGCGGGACTGTGGAGCGAGTGCGAGCAATCCGGGAGTCCTGGTCTACACCGTCGACCACGAGGCGTTTCGTCCGCCCGGGATCATCGAGGAGGCCGTCGACGCGCTGAAACCGGATGTGGTGATCGGTGCTTCCTCGACGGTGCCGGCTCTGCGGGCGGTGGAGGTCGCCGGCGACCGGCCGGTCTGGGTGGATCTCTTCGGCGACCTCATGGCCGAGGCCCAGGCCCGTCTCGAGGTCCACCCCGACGAGGATCTGCGCCGTATCGAGATGTTCTGGTCGAGCTGCTCGAACGGGGGGATGCCTTTTCGGCCGTCTCTGATCGGCGACAGCGATTCACGTCATCGGACAGCTCGGTCTGGTCGGACGACTCAATCGGTGAGACCATCGGAATCCGATCTGGTCCACACCGTGCCGTGTTGCGTTCAGAGCGAAGAACGCAGATCCGGGCGCCGGCCGAAGCTCCGGTCGACGCTGTCGATGAATTCGATGCCGACGATTTCGTCGTGCTGTGGAGCGGAGGATTCAACACCTGGTGTGATGTGGACACGCTGTTCGACGGCGTCGAGCGGGCGATGTCGGCCAACTCGACGCATCCGTTTCGTGGCGACCGGCGGTTCGATCCGCGGTCACGACGACGTGACCTACTCTCGGTTCCTCGACCGGGTCGCGAAGCTCGAGCATTCGACGAAAGATTCGTCATCAAGGGCCAGATCGAGGCGAAGCAGGCTGCGCCTATCGTCGATCGCGCCGATCTCGGGGTCGTCACGGAGAAGGACCTGCGCGGAACGGACTCCTCGGTTCGAGCGGGCGGATTCTCCAGTGGGTCGAGGACGGACTGCCCGTGGTCTGCACCGACATCTCCGAGTTGGGCTCGATCCTGGCCGCGAATGATCTCGCTGCGGTCTACCGAGGTTGGGGACCGGAGGATCTCTCGCGGGTGATCCTCGAGGTCGCGTCGGATCCGGAAGCGGCACGCGACGCGGGCGGCTCGCGGTCGCCGATACGCGCTCGACCACTGGAGCGTGTCGGCGACAACGGCGCCGCTCCGGGAGTGGGTCAACGCCGGCAGGCAGAGCGCCGGATGCCGGATTGGAAACCCGCTGTCGGTGGTCTCCATGCTCAGTGAGGCTCGGAGTCGGCCCGGCAGTTGTCCGAGATCCGTGTCGAATTGGACCGGGAGCGCTGTCAGAGCGCTGAATTGGACCAGAAGCGCCGATTGCAGGACCTAAATACCACCAGATTCGGTCGGAACTCGGGTCGATCCACCAGTCCCGGATGTGGAAGATCTGGATGTCGTATCTGAGATTCACCGGGTTTCTTCGCTTCGGTCGGGCATCATCCGACCGGCAGCCCACACCGACGGAGGATCGATGATGACGAGCAGTGGTGGAGGTGGGTCCATGTCGCGCCTGTTGATTCTCGGCGTCAGCCCCTTGCCCTTCGAGTCGACCCAGCGGTCCTTCGGTCCGGGAACGCGGACCTGGCAGCTGACCGAGCCGCTGCTCGACGACGGCCACGAGATCCTGCTGGTGGGGATGAGGATTCCCATGACCTATCCCGATGACGCGCCGATCGAGCTGGTCGAGCAACGTGGCAGATTGAACTATGCGTCCATCACCGGCGAGCTCTACTTCCAGTCGTCCTACGTGCAGAATGTCTACGACGACTTCCAGCCCGACGCGGTGATCTTCGCCCACGGTTCGGCCTCGTTCGCGGAGTCCATCCTCGATGCATCGGTTCCGGTCTGGATCGATCTCTGCGGGCACGTGATGGCCGAGGCGCAGGCCAAAGCCGCGGTCTATCGCGACGACTCGTACCTGGACTATTTCTTTCGCAAGATGCTCGGATCGCTCTTCAGGGGCGATGTGTTTTCCACGGTCTCGGATGCTCAGAGGCTGGGCGCTCATCGGCGAACTCGGCATGGCCGGTCGCCTCAACTCGCTCACCGACGGCGTGCGGCTGGTGCACACGATCCCGTGCGGCGTGGAGGAGGAGGACTACCGGCACGAGAAGACCGTGCTCCGCGGGATCGATGTCGAGGACGACGACTTCGTCGTGCTGTGGAGCGGCGGATTCAACACCTGGACCGATGTCGACACCATGTTCGAGGGGCTCAGCTACGCCATGGATCGCGATCCGTCGATCCGGTTTGTCGCCACCGGCGGTCAGATCGACGGCCACGACGAGATCACCTACCCGAGATTCGTCGATCTCATCGAGGCTTCGCCGCATCGCGACAGGTTCATTCTCAAGGGATGGCTGCCGCGCGACCTGGTGCCCAACTACTACTTCGAGGCGGATGTCGGCATCAACTGCGAGAAGGACATCTACGAGGTCCGACTCGGCAGCAAGCACCGGATCCTCGACTGGTCGCGGGCGGGTCTGCCGGTGGTGTCGACCCGGGTCACCGAGCTCAGCGTGGCGGTCGAGGAGGATGACGTCGGTTTCATCTGCGACGCGGGTGATCCTGTGGCACTCGGCAAGGCGATCCTCGCGGCGGTCAACCGCCGGGATGAGCTCAAAGAGATGGGCGAACGATGCCGGCAGTCCATGCGGCGCCGGTACGGTTTCCGGGAATCGACGACGGCGCTCAGGACGTGGGCGGTAGCACCGGCGTTCGCCGTGGATCGCGCCCGGACACCGACGTGCCTCGAAGCCATGGTCATCGAAGCGAAACGAGTGCCGGAGCCCGCCGACGAGCTTCCGGTAGGCGGCGTCCCTGACCCGGTGGACCCGGCGCGCGGGCGAGTCGAGCGAGCGTCGGTCGACGAGAGCCGTTTGCAGTGGATCGAGCGCGTGGTGCGACAGTCGTACCGAGACGGCGGGCTTTCGATGATCGTCAAGCGCGTCGTGGCCACGCTCTTTGGGCGTTAACCCGCAGTTCTCACATCGCGTTTCTCGGTCTCTCGTCGATGACTTCGACGGAGATCGCCGAGGCGGCTACGGCGTCTGGACGTAGCCGAGGGCCTCGAGCTTCTCCCTGAGATCCTCGTCGATGCTCGAGGGGGCCGGGCTTTCGTCGACGGCGACATCACCAAGGGGGGTGATCGACAGGCGAACCGCCTGTGCAGCATCGTCGTCGGACGGTTGACCGCAGCACGCGCGCGAGGCGCAGAAGGTCACGGCATCCCTGATCCCGCCGAGGTCGACGGTGAACGAGCAGACACCCGGATCGTCGGGATACTGCGCGTCGATTTCGAGCGGCCGCGTGAGATCCGGGGTTTCGAGCCGGAGGGTGGCCCGGTCGCCGGCCTCGACGCGGATCCTCGGCGACGTCGCGTCGCCGTCGACGACGGTTCGCGCCGAGACCGAGATCGCCTTGACCCGGGTCGGTTTGACCGATCCCAGACGGAGGGACACCAGATCCTTCGAGAGGTTGTCGATGGTGATCAGCAGTCCGCCTTCGGCCCCGGCCATTTTCTCACTTGTCACGCGGCGCAGCTCGTCCAGCTCCTGTGAGCCCTCTTCGATTCGGTTGTGCACCTCGTCGGGGTCTTCGACGAGACCGTACAGCTCTTCGGCTCCACGTACCGGCTGCCAGATTGAGTCGTTGGTGATCAGCTTGATCCGGTTCTCGAACCTCAAGGAGAGGCCGAAGTTGGTTGATGCGGCGTAGGACCAGGCCGACGACGGAAACGGCGCGGTTTCATCGGCGACGAGGACGCGCAAGGACCGACCGTCGACCCGGGTCGACGGCTCGGCTCCGATCACATCGAGGATCGTCGGCAGGACATCGACGAGGCGAACCTGCCGCTCGATGGTCCTCCCGGCGGCCTCGGCGTCCGGGAACGAGATGAGGAGCGGGATCCGCAGGTTGAAGTCGTAGAGATAGTTGTGTGAGGCCAGACCGCGGTCACCGAGGGCCTCGCCGTGATCCGAGGTGACGATGACCAGCGTTTTCCGGTCGGTTTCCGCGGTCTCCAACCGCTCAAGAATCCGGCCGATGTGGAGATCGGTGTAGCTGACCCCGGCGTCGTAGAAGGCGTCGACATAGACGCGGTCGCTTTCGCCGAACTCGTGCTCGCCCGATGCATCCGCGATGCGGAGGGTCTTGGTCTCGACAAAGCCGGTGGCCGCGCTGCTCGGTTCCCGATGGGCGACCGGACGCCGATCGCCGACATCGTCACCCGCGTAGGCCGAGAAATACGGCTCCCGCTCGGTGAACGGGCTGTGAACCTCGTAGGTATGGAAGAAAAGAAACGACGGCCGGTCATTGAGCTCGGCGAGTGCGGCCAGCGCATGCTCGACGCCGCTGACGAGTTCCTCCTGTTGGGGGCGGTTGGAGGGCCAGTGGCGGAAGCTGTCGAAGCCCTGGTCGAAACCAAACTCGGGATGGAGATAGCCTCCGCCGGTGACCGCCTGGGTAGTGTAGCCGGCTCGGCGGAGCTGCTCGGCGAGAAGATCGAAAGCGGGCGGCGGACCCTGGTCGTGGTTCCGGCCGTGAACGATAGCGTCCTGTCCGGTGAAGAGCGAGACGTGCGAAGGGAGGGTCCACGGCGACGGGGCGATGGCGCTCGTGAAGTTCACCGCCTTCGTCCGCGCCCAGCGGTCGAGATTGGGGGTTGTCTCGCGGTGATAGCCGTTGATCGAGACCCGATCCGCGCGCAGGGTGTCGATGAGGATGACGACCACGTCGGGCGGCAGCTCGTGCCGGTATGCAGGGCGGAGAATCTGCGGCCCGGAGAGGAAGGCGATCCCGTCCGGGGCGCCTGCCTCGCCGGATCCGTCGAGCCGGATCGCGAGCTCCGTCGTTCTGCCCGCCCAGGGCGAGAGGTCCACTTCAATCCTCCGCCAAGCACCGCCGTCATCGAGCGCCACCGAGGTCAGGAGCTGCGCCTCGGGCGTGCCCGGGAATGCGGACACCGTAAGGGTCACCGGCTCGGACCAGAGGGGTCGGCCGACGAAGAACTCGAAGACGCCGCCTGCGGGCGGCACAACGGTGCGTTCCCAGTCACGATCGGGGTACAGCAAGATCGCAGTCCGGACCTCGTCGTCGAGTTCCATCCGGAGGGGGAGGTCTGCCAACGCCGCCAGCTTCTCCCAATCGAGGGCCAAGGCCACCCCGCGGAGACCGGCGACCACGATGGGTTGTTTCAACGACGACGTAGGGAGAAGTCGGAGATGACGGATCCGACCCGACCACGCGGGGTGTCGAGCGAGGTCGAAGCTGTGGACGGTGGTCAGGTTCCCTCCGGTTGCCACCTGGATCATGCGCTCCGAGGCGAAGGTCTCGCCGGGTCCCGCCCACATCAGGCGGGCGAAACCGCGCGGTGCGCCAATGATCTCGACGTCGATGCGGTCAATCTCCGCGGCTTCGAAATCGACCTCGCGCTCGAGCGACGGCCGGTTGTCGCCCGGAACCACCCTGAAGCCGCCGTCTACGGGGCGGGACCGCTCGTCGAGCGTGCTCATGGTCCAGCGGTGGCGCTCAGCGGGGTCGGTCATGCGCCAATCGAACCGCACGGTCTCGCTGCTGGCATCGGCGAGCGAGAAGAACTCGCCGGAGGCATCGGGGACGAGTCGCTCGGCGATGACCCGGGCGTTCGGGGGCTCCCGACTGCAGCCGGTGAGGGAGACGACGCAGACGAGGAGCGCGCCCAGCGATCGGAGCAAGACGGGTGCTGCGGTCATGGGAGAGTCTGCGTGTGTATTGTCCATTTTCCCAGCCCGGCAAATCGCGCCGATCGCGCGTTCGGATCCTGTCGTTCAGGTCGGAATCCGGCTCCAATGCGGTGGGGGGATCAGGGGCCGGTGCGACACTTCGTATTTCGCGCGCGGTGAGGTCGGATTCCGCCGGCGTCGAGCAACCGATGCAGGGGAACCAACCAACAGATCTGCTAGATTATACACGTGCTCGGCGGCCGGATCCGGTGTGTCCTCAACCACGTTGTGGTCACTGAATCGACCCCGCCGAGAACCGATTGGGCAACACCGTTGATGAAGATCAGTGACGCAGGGGGGGCCGATCCGGCCACCGCTCAAAATGTCTCACCGGGCGGGTCGGTGGGTGGGTCGATCGGACCGGCGCTGCGGCGCCACCTTTGGCTCGCGGCCCCCGTGCTTGCGGGCGCCGTTCTGCGGTTGATCGGTCTCGGCAGGCAGGTTGTGTCGGGCGATGAGCTGCACGCGCTGCGGGCCGCGGTCTCGATCGACTTCCCGGCGATTCTCTACACCTACCAACTCAACGATCACTGCATCCCCTTGAGTGCGTTCTACCGGTTGGTCACCCTGCTCGGGATCCCGTTGAGCGAGGCGGTGCTTCGGCCTCCGGTGGTACTCAGCGGGCTGCTCGTCCTCGTTCTCGTTCCACTTTGGACGGTGAGGGTCTTTGGTCGCCGGACCGCCGAAACCCTGGCCTGGTGGCTGGCCCTGTCGCCGCTGCTGATCTACTACAGCCGCATCGTCCGATCGTACATGCCGATCGTTCTCCTCGGCTCTGCCGCCATCGCTTTCTTTGTCTCCTGGGTCCGTCACCGTCGACGCCGCGACGCCATCGGATACGCCCTCGTCGGCGCGCTTGCAGTCTACTTTCACCCGGTGGCCGGACCCTTCGTCTGCGCGCCCCTCGTCTGGCTTGTCCTGGGACAACTGGCGAGGGTTCGCGATCTGCCGCGGTTCCGATCGACCATCGGCATCTCGATCGCACTGGTGGCGGCGATCGCGGTCTTCCTGATTCCGGCGAGTTCCTCACTCGTCGAGCTGGTCCAGGGCAAGCGGGTGGAGAACCACCTGTCGGTCGACACTCTACTCGGGGTGCTGACGCTGCAGGCGGGCGTGTTCAACCGCGGATTCGTGGTCGCGTTCTGGATTCTGGCCATTGTCGGTCTGACCGTGATCCTGAACCGCCACCGGCGTCTCGGGCTGTTCTCGATCACGCTGGTGGTGGTCCAGATAATCGGGGTCGTTGTGCTCTCGCCGGTGGCGATGGAACAGCCCAACATTTTTAATCGCTATGTGCTGATCTGCCTCCCGGTGGTGCTCATCTGGGTGTCCCGTGGGCTCGATTTCGCGATCCTGGCGCGGCTCGACGGTCTGGGAGCGCGCGGGAGGGTCGCGGCGACGGTGGTCGCAGCCGCAATGCCGCTCTCGTTCTTTTTCGCGGGGCCCCTGCTCGAGCGCGAGAATATCCACGGGTCATTCGCCCACCGGGCGGGATTCACGGCCTTCTTCAAGCCCACCAGGGAGATGCCCGACCTGGTGATTCCCGCAGCCTACGACTGGCTGTCGGAACGACGTGACGGCGCGGTCCTCGAGTATCCATGGCATCCCTTCTGGCGCTACATGACCGTCTTGTCGAGCTATCAACAGCAACACCGCCGGCCGGTTCTGGTGGCGATTGGGGACCGCACGCTATGGCATCCGAAGATCAGGCTCCGCAACATGGTCGAGCCGACGCCCGAGAGAATCCTCGAGAGCCGGGCCGTCTGGCTCATCATCCACCTCGAGATCGATGACGAGGTGGCTCGCGCCGACCCCCCAACCGTGCGCCTCGACAGCCCGGGGAGCCGGGACCGAGAGCGTCGATCGCAGATGCTCGCCCGCATGGAGCGGTTTGCCGGCAAGCTGGACCGCGATCTGACCGACCGGTGGGGCGATCCCGACTATCGCTCCCGGGAGCACGTCATCTGGGATCTCGAGCGGGTGCGGAACAGTTCGAGCGGCTCAGTCGCTGAGATAGCCGAGTGAGCGCAGGGCCTCCCGGGTATCGTCATCGAGATCGTTGCGGTCCGCCGGTTTGGCGAGAATCGGTCGCCGGTTGAGGGCGTCGAGTTGGGTGCGCATCGAGTCGGAGATCTCGGGTCGAGAAGCCGCCAGATCGACCGACTCGGCCGGGTCGTGCTCGAGATCGAAGAGGGAGGTCGAGCCGCGGCCCTGAGATTCGATCAGCTTCCACTGACCGGCGCGGATCGAGGTCTCGTTGGGCCGGAACGAGAAGACCGCGTGGTCGTTCGGCGCGAGAAGATCGGCGCCGTCGATGTGCTCCGGGATCTCGATGCCGAAGAGAGCGAGCACGGTGGGGACGATGTCCGCGGTGGAGACCGGCCGGTCGACGTTGGCCGCCGAATCCCGGCGGGGAATTCGCAGGATAAGCGGGACCGCCACCTGGTCCTGAGTGAGACCGTTGCGGTGGCTGAAGTACCGCCCGTGATCATCGAGAAGCGCCTCTCCATGGTCCGATGTGATCACCACGACCGAGTCGGCGAGGAGCCCGGTCCGCTCGAGGTGATCGAGCATCCGACCGATGCCGTCGTCGACGCAGCGCACCTGAGCGGCGTAGCGCAGGAGATAGTCGCGCCCGTCGGTCGGGGCCGGATCGAAGACGGCGTGTTGATAGAAAGGAACGCCTCCCAGACCGCTCTGATCGCCCGGCGGAAGGAGCGCGACCTCGGTGGGCTCGCCAAAGCCCTCGATCTTGAAAGGCTCTGAGCATTCCTCCAAAGGCTGATAGGGTCCATGGGGCTCGAGATAGTGCAACCAGAGGAACACCCGGTCGGAGGGATCCACCGAGTTCAACCAGTCGATCGCCGCCCGGTTGACCGCGTCGGCCTTGGCAAAGCGATAGCCCGGTTTTCTCGGGATGAGCTCGAAGCGCTCGAACCCCTGTTCGAACCCGAAGCCGGGACCGACCACCGGGTTGGCGACAAATCCCGCCGTGGAGAAACCGTTCGCCGCGAGCAGGGTGGCGAGCGACGGCACGCCGGGGCTGAGCATGTGGGTGTTGAGCATCACCCCTGAGCGCGAGGGATAGACCCCGGTAAGGATTCCCGCCACTCCGGGGGCGGTCGCGTTCGCCACCGATGACGCGTCGCTGAACGTCACGAGCTCGGTCGGCCAGCTCGTTGATCCGCGGCGTCAGCGCGACGCCGGCGCGGTCGTCCATGGCGTGATCGGCTCGCCACGTGTCGACGGTCAGCAGAATCAGGTGCCGCGGAGGAGCGTCCGGTGAGCCGCAGCCGCAAGAGCGGCGCCCACTACCGCGATCCAGACCGCAGCCAGGGAGCGTAAGGCGATGGCACCGGTTCCGACCCGTTTCATTCGTCGTCTCCACCACCGCCGGACAGCCGGAGCTTGCGGCCCGTCGGGCTGAACAGGGGCGACCGGCTCAGTCCCAGCCGGCGGAGGCGGCACTGCGCAGCGGTTGCAAGGACGCCCAGCCCGTAGACGCAGGAGCGGCGGAAGTTGATGCTCGATGCTTCCGGGAAGTACCGCGTCGGACAGCTGATCTCACCCATCGAGAAGCCGAAGTAGATCGCCTGGGCGAGCATCTGGTTGTCGAAGACGAAGTCGTCCGAGTTCTCCTCGAGGGGTAGCTCGGTCAGGACGCGGCTGGAGAAGGCCCGGTACCCCGTGTGGTACTCGCTGAGTCTTGGCATCCAGCAGGAGGTTCTCGACCGCGGTGAGAAACCTGTTCGCGATGTACTTGTAGACGCGGCATTCCACCCTTGAGCGCCCCGGTTCCGAGAATCCGCGAGCCCAGCACGACGTCGAAGTGCCCGCTCGCGATCATGGATGCCATGGCGGTGACGAGCTTCGGTGTGTACTGGTAGTCGGGATGGAGCATGACCACGATGTCGGCGCCGCGCTCCAGCGCGATGCCGGTAGCAGGTCTTCTGGTTGCCGCCGTAGCCTCGGTTGCGCTGGTGGACATGGACATGGAGACCGAGGCTCCGGGCCACCTCGGCTGTGGCATCGGTCGACCGGTCGTCGACGAGGATGATGTCGTCCACGATGTCCTGGGGGATCTCCTCGGTAGGTCTGCACGAGAGTCTGCTCGGCGTTGTACGCCGGCATCACGACCACGATATGCCGTCCGTCAATCACCTGTCATTTCCTTTCGCGCGAAAGTATAGCTGCGTCGTCAACCCTGTCGACGGGACCGCTCCCGGCGGGCTCAGCGCGTCGCGGCGTCTCCGACCGGCACGGTCACTCGATGTAACCGAGTTCTCGCAGCCGCTGGGCCGTCTCGTCGTCGAGCGGTGATGATCGGATTTCCGCCACCGGTTGCCGTTGGAACGCCGCCAGACCGTCGATAAGCGTCCGGGCCGTCCCGGGGGACAGGATCGACAAATCGTTGCGGCCCGCCGGGTCGCTGGACACGTTGAAAAGCTCGGTCCGGCGGATCGGCATCCCGCTGACGGCGAAGGCCAGGCAGCGGCGATCATCGCCGCCCTCGATCACTGCCGGAGAGTCGCAGGTCTCCGACCGCAGCTGGATCAGGTGCTTGCGGTCGTCGCCTCCCAGGGGGATCTCCACGCGCTCCCATCCGGGCCCGATGTCGACGGTCAGCGTGGTCGCGCCGTCGACCACGGCCTCTACGGTGCGCCGGACGTTGTAGCTCCGGGCGTCGAGCCGCAGGGTGTCGCCGTATGATTCAATGTCGATTGCCTCCTCCACCCAAAGGACGTCTTCGGCCGCCGCCCGCTCGTGGGCGACGACCTGATGGAGATCGCTATCCAGCCGTCGGTAAAGGGCCTCGCTCGGATCGACAACTCCGATGGCGTGGGCGTCGCGCATCTCGAGATCCGGCTGTGGATGACGCAACGCCGGTGCCAGGCTTCGGCCGGTGACGGGCGATGTGGCCGGAACCCCGAGGAGCTCGAGGATCGTCGGTGCGAGGTCGATGGACATCACCGGATTCTCGATGCTCCGTCCGGCCCCGATCCCGGGACCGACGACGAGGAGCGGCACGTGGAGGCACTCGTGGTAGACCTGCTCGTGGGCGAGACGGCCGTGCTCGAAGAACTCTTCGCCGTGATCCGAGGTGATGATCACGACGGTTCGCCGGTCGAGACCGATTTCGGCCAGTCTGAAGAAGAAGCTCCTCAGAACGTCGTCCACATAGTTGATCGACGCGTCGTACAAGGCGATGTAGAAATCGAGAGTTTCACGGTTCGGTGGGCCGGACCGCCCGCGGTTGACGTTCACCAGGTCGGGCCCCGTTGGTAGCGGTGCGTCGGGCGGTAGGTTGACCGCGATGAACTCGAGGGTTGATAGGTGCCGCTCCTTGACGAGCGGGCGCGAACCGGTGGCGGGGAGGCGGAGGCCGTCGGGCGAGAAGCGCTCGAAACCCTCCATGGCGGACCGGTCGGCATCGGGCAGGTAGGCCGCGGTGTAGGGCGGCGGCGGGTAGTAGGGGTCGTGGATCGCATAGGTATGGAGAAAGAGAAAGAACGGCTCCTCGTCATCGAGCGCGTCGAGGAAGGAAAGTCCCCGCTCCATCACGTCTTCGATATCGGTGTTGACCTTCCGCGAGACGTCGTCGAAGAACTCGAAGCCGCGGGCGAAGCCGAATCGCGCGGACACGTATCCGCCCTCGGTGAACCCTGCGGTTCGAATACCGACGCCGGCAAGGATCTCCGGCAAGAGGGCGATCTCGTCCGGAAGAACGCCCTCGGGCGGCAGGACCCCATGCTCCTCCGGGAGCAGACCGGTGAGCATCGACATGTGCGACGGCAGGGTCCCCGGGATCTGGACGATTGCATTGTCGAACCGGAATCCCTTGTCGGCGAGCTCGTCGAGGAATGGGCTGGTGGGCCGGTCGTAGCCGTAGCACCCGAGGTGGTCGGCACGCAGGGTGTCGATCGATATCAGGATGACGCCGGTCGGTCGATCGTCGCCGCCGCGGCAGCCGATCGTCGCGAGCGAGACCACGAGCAGCACCGCTCCGATCAGCGACGGTGAGCACATCATGTGGCGGTTGAGAGAGTTTCGGCTCTTCACAGCGAGAGGATAACACGCAGTCGAGGTCGATCGGGCGGCGCTCTTCGGCCGATGTCGTACCGATTTTGGCGCCGCCGCCGGGGCGCTCCGGAACAAGCGGATCGGGAGAGGCAGAAAAATGTGTTACCGTTTCCCTCGTGGTGCGTCCTTGAATCGAGAGGTTCGAGGAAAGCGGAGATGGCTTGGCCCTTGGTGGCCTGAGACGATGAACAAGGATTTTTGACACAGGAAAGGGGATCGAGATGAAGAAAGTAAACATGATCGTGCTGATCGGCCTGGCGGTTCTGCTTGCGGGATCGACCGTGCAAGCCCAGAACACCTGGGCCGTCAACGGCGCCTGCGCCGCTGAGGGTTCGTTCGGCTTTCAGGTAACGAAGGCCGTCGGTGGGAGCAACACCGTATTCGTCGAGGACGACACCCCGGACAACGAGACTGTCTATCGCATGCAGTACCAGTTCAACACCGCCACCATGGTCGTTCCGCACCAGGGCAAATACATCGTCGGTGTGGCACTGCAGGAGGGCGCCGGTCAGCGCCCCGCCCAGGTGCTGATCTCCTACAACGCTTCCAACGGCTGGAAAGTCTGGTTGCAGACCCCGCACAACAACGGCGTGCTCTACGCGACTCCGAAGGTCGACCTCACCCCGGCCACCTGGCAGACCCTCATGATCGAGTTCCAGAAGAGCCAGGGCGGCGGCATCGATGACGGCATGGTCCGCATCACCAACGTGTCCACCGCCGCTTCGGCGGAGATCACCAACTTCCGCAACAGCAACTATACCGTGGGTCGAGCCCGGATCGGCCTCACCGGTCGCGCCACGATTCCGACCAGCGGAACCCACTGCTTCGATGACTTCTCGTCATTCCGCACTCTGGCTCCCTGAGTCCTTTCAATAGACCGGAACATCCGGACCGCGGGTGGGGCCTTCGCCCTACCCGCGGTTTCTTTTTTACTTGCAAGCACCCGGGGGGTGGAGGCCGATCGGCCGGACCCTGTCGCCGGGGCGCTCGGTCCGGGTTTGAGCCCGAGGTCCGACGGGGTCGAGTCTCGCCGGAAGAAGAGGCGATGCCCAGGCGAGGAAACGCCGGCGCCGAGTCCACCGGCCTGCCCAATCGCACCCCGGTACAGGTCTATCTACCTTCGACCGTGAGCTCGGCGCTTTCGGCCAGAGTCGCGATCAGCATCACCGGTGAGTTGCCGTTGACCCCGCGCACGTTTTTCGTGGCCCAGCGCCGGCTCTGACCGATCTGATACTCGCACCCGGTCACACTCACCCGATTCGACGCAGTGGCATCGACTCCCTTTGCCTGGACCCGACAGGGGGTCGCGAGCTGAACCCGGAAAAACGACTCATCGCCGGCCTGGATCGGGATGGATGGCGCGGTGCAGATCGACAGATCAAGATCGATCTCGCTCCGGGTCGCGGTGGTCTTCTTGAGCTCGAGGATCCGGGCCACCGAGACCCGCGCATCGTCGGCAGTCAGGGTCAGACTCTGAGCACCATCGACATCGAGCTCCGCCGATGAGACCTGTGTGGTGACGTTGCCGCGGATTGTTCGGAGATCGGCGCGGGAGGCATCGGTCAGGTTCACGGTCAGATCGCCGTCAAAGCCGTTGACCACGAACTCGGCGGATCCTCGGACAGCGCCCGAGAGTTGGCCGGCCCCGTCGTCGATCGTGAGCGATCCGGCGGTCAGGTCGATGGTCGTCGAGGTCGTGATCCTGGAGCACCTGATATGGCTCGAGGTGCCCTTGAGGTTCAAACGGCTGAGCCTGGAATCGAGGATATCGACCATCGAGTCGGTGCTGACGAAATCGCCGTTGCCGCTGGAGTCGATGACCTGGACCTGGGTGCTGTTCGATACGATCCGATGCGAGCTGACGGCCGATCGCAGGAGGAAGGAGCCGTCCGTGCTCGTCACCTCAACCGGACCGTTGACCCCCTCCGCCGCGGTTGTCAGATCCGTCAGCGTCGCCCTGAGAGGCCCATTGTGGTTGGTGAACCGGAGATCACCGCCGATGGCCTCGATTTCGATCTTGCCACTGCTGTTCGCGATCGTCGTCCAGCAGCCGACGAGCACTGCCTTGACACCGGCCACACCGGAAAGATCGATCTGAGACGTCGCCAGATTCAGCTCCACCTGACCGCTGGTCTTCACGCTGGTCGGGATCGGTTGTTCAGCAGTCTCCTCGTCGCCGCTGGGCGCGCCGGCGACGCTCAGGTGAAGACCGCTGCCGTTGATCGTGAGTCCGGGTGCCGTGGTTTCAACGAGCACCTCCAGGACCAGCCGAGCTGCGCGCAAACCTTCGGACAGCGGGGGTCGGGACGCGACGATCCGGTCGCCATCGATCGCCGGCTCGAGCTCGACTTCGCCGGGCTCGGAGGCGCTGGCCTTCCACCACCGAAGGGTGGGCGTTCCGGCGCGGCCGACCACGACCCGGACCTCGGCGTTGTCAAGCTCGATCAGAAGCGGTGCAACCGGAATCTCGATCTCGCCCAGGGGCGGTTCCTGCGCGGCTGATGGATGGGTCAGGAGGACGGAGGCGAGGGCAATCGCGACGTGGCGGCCTGTTCGTGGAATACTGATCATATTGGAAATGGTACCGCAGCCGTGTGCCGCCGATCAGTTGCCCACCGGGGAGTTCCATCGATCTACGCCGGCCGTTTCGAACGAGTCGAAGAAGAGGACATCGAGGCAGTCGTCATCGACCAGGATCGTTGCGTTGACGATCTCGTCGATCCCACCGTTGGACTGTTTGAACGCCTCGGTGCCGCAGATGTCGGCGAAGGACAGCGCGAAGGGCGCGGCGTCGGTCTCGCGCCGGAGGCGGAGAGTGGTCATCCCGGTTCCGACGGCCTGAAACTGCACCCTGAAGACCCAGTCGGCGGTGGTGATCATCTGCATGTCGCAGGGCGAGAGCAGCGCGCTGCCGGGATTGCCCGGGGTGCTCCAGCTCCCGGCGAGCGCCCAGCCGATCCGGTCGTCGGCCGATGTTCTGTTCCTGCGGCAGACCTTGGACGGCCGCGGTGGCGGTGTTGTTCTCGATGCTGTCCGGTGACATAGGTCAGCTTGGTGCCGTCGAAGGCGAGATCGATGACCGCCGGTGGCGATGTTGGCGGATCCACCCGGCACGTTCGGCGGCGAGCAGCTCAGGGTGCAGGTCGAGGCGTCGGTGCCGGGCCGGAGGAAGACCCGCGCGTCGACGGTGCTCGGACGGCGCGACGCAGAAGCGGTTGCTGCCGTCGATCGGGTTGAAGATTTCGAGATCGATGGCGTCACCGGGCTGGGTGGTTTGAGCGGACGCGAGCGAGACCGATCAGCAGGAGAACGGTCAGGCTGCGAATTGGATCATCGCTCGGCGCATCGGATGCTCTCCTTCCGCGCATTACTCACAGTCATTGTCGCACACTTGCGTATCGAGGCCACGCGCGCGAACGTGTGCAGGATCACGCTGTTGAATCGAAAAGAAACGCCCCCGGACTCTCCCGGGGGCGTTTCGGTTCGCGGTGTCGCGAGCCATCAGTCGTAGGTGGATTCTCCATTTCCTTTGGCGGCGTTCATCTTCTCCCAGATCCAGGAGCCGATGAAGTAGACGCCGATCAGCAGCACCAGGACCGGCCACCACTCGTAGAACCAGCGAATATCGAAGAGACCGAGGTTGTCGGCGAGGACCAGGAGCGCGACCACGGTGAGAAAGATGCCGAACATGAGCCGGCCATCGCCCTGGTCGTTGTGGTTTCGGCAGATCCCGGCCGGCGAGGTTGACGATCTGGGCCTCGCGGTAGGCGTCGAAGATCGAGAAGAAATAGCCGAAGGCGATGGCGAAGGCGAGCGGCCACAGCTCCCCCTCGGAGTGGACGATGGCCCAGATCGAGACACCGATCCCGCCGATGATCATCAGGGCTCGTTCGTAGGCGCCGACATAGATGTGGCCGAGACCGGGGCAGAGAATCGACAGAAAGAGCGCGAGCCCCGGCGACTTTGCGAGAGGGTCTGCCGTAGCCGTAGCCGTAGGTCATGGCCGGCGCGGCGGGGGCCGCCGGTGGCGGTGGCGGGCGGCTCGATGAGGGAACGGGGGGGACGGGCCTGGCTGCGGGAACTCTCTCCTCCACCGCGACATCGACATCGATCTCGGTTTCGACCACAGGTTCGTTCAACTCCTCGGGCGGAAGCGGTGGTTTGGCTTTGGTCATGAGTTTTCTCCTTGCGGGTTCGGTTCATCGGCCGGATCGGCGGCAGCCTCACCGGCGTTGTCGTCGTCGTTACGAAGCCGATCGATCCAGCCGAGAACGGAGTCGATCTTTCCTTCGCCCCAATTCATGGCGCGCCACAGTGCGACGCGGGCCTCGCCCCGTCCCTCGGCGGCCACCTCGCTGACGCCCGATGCGGCCATGGCGACCTTTTCGCTGGCGACGGAGTGCAGATCCTGCGCGATGATCGTCGGGTTGCCGATGGCGAGGGACGCCAGGAGCGCGAGAATGTACGCGGCGGCGGTGGCGGTTCGGCGGGGGAGGATGGCGATCCTCGCAACCGCGTCACGCACCCTGATGCACTTCTGCAGCAGGTGGTTCGGCGGCGCCATGGCGTCGCCGACCTGATGGATGAGGGTGAGGTCATGCCAGACCTGACGGCAGGATGGGCAGGATTCGAGGTGGGGCAGCAGTCGTTCGAGATTGGCTGGTGAGATCTCGCGGTCCACCGCCTGGTAGAGCAGACCGAGCCAGCGTCGGCAGGGTGAGGAGGCGAGCTCGTCGCCGAGGTGCGGCGGCGGATCGAGATCGGCGAGAAAATCACCGGCGCCGATGATCATCCCCATGGCCTCGAAGAGTTCGGCGCACTCGACGCACCCGTCGATGTGGGCGCGGACCAGCTCGACCTCGGCCTCGGTAGCCTCGTTCTCGAGGACGGCGCCGGAAGAGGTCGCGGATGTCGGTGCAGGCGTTCACGAGACCCATCCTTCAGCCGATCCGGCGGCCGGCGGCACGGCGCGGATCTGCAGCCGCCGCCGGACGCCGGTGGCGAGCTCCATCCGAGCCCGGTTGAGTCGTGATTTGACGGTTCCGAGCGGGAGATCCAGCGCCTCCGCAATCTCCTGATAGCTCATCCCGGCGAAGTCCCGCATCAGAACGAGGCTCGCCAGTTCTTCGTCGAGTTGGCGCAGGGCGACGCCGATCAGACCCAGCCGCTGCCGGCGCTCCGCCTGCTCGTGGGGATTGTCCGAACCCGGCAGACGGTCGAGGATCTCCGGGTCGAGCCACGCCGCCTCGCGTTCGCGGCGAGCACGTCGGTAGGAATCGATGATCAGGTTCTTGGCGACCCGCCAGGCCCAGGCCATGAAGTTGGAGCCGGCGTTGTAGCGATGGAGGTTCTCCCACAGCTTGAAATAGACCTCCTGGGTCAGCTCCTCGGCTTCGGCGGCCGATGGTGCGTAGCTCGCACACAGACGATAGATCGGGCGGAGAGTGGTGTTGACGAGGGCGGACCATGCGTCTTCATCTCCTTCCCGGCATCGTTCGACCGTGTGTCTCGAGTTCCTCAGTTTCCATATCCACCCTCTACAACGTGGGTTCTCCAGGAAAGGTTCGCGATTGGGTATGTTCCGCGTTCGGAGTATAGCTTCTCCACTCTTCACCCGTCGTCCCGTCGTCCGAGCCCGATCACCGATCACGAGGAAGCGCGACTCATCGGGTGTGCCAGAAGGCCGGGATGCAGGGCCGTTGCCGAGACCGTATCCGGTCCACGTAACCGCGCCCGAATCCGCTCCGATGGCGTCCCGGTCCGGAATGATTCCGCAGGTGATCGCCGGATCGTGTTGTCGTTGCCGTGAACCACAATGGGGAGATCTCGTGACCGCGCCCATCGGCTGGCCGACCGGAGACCTCGAGTCGAGGGTCCGCTTCGCCATCGAGGAGGTGCGGCCGGCGCTGCAGGCGGACGGCGGCGACGTCGGTCTGGCCCGGATCGAAGGAAGCGTGGTCTATGTCATTCTGCGCGGCGCCTGCGACGGGTGCCCCATGGCGCAATCGACCCTGGCGGATTTCGTCACCGAACGGATCTGCCTCTACGCGCCGGAAATCGACCGCGTGGTCGCGGTTAATTCTTAATTTTGAATTCTTAATTCTTAATTACATCGCAAGCCTTAATGACATCGCAACCAGTCCTGTAGGCTCTGCGATGAAAAAATTAAGAATTAAGAATTAAGAATTGAGAATTAGTTCTTGTTGTTCCGCGACGCAGCACGCGGCGCAGCGGCCCTGGAAATCGAGCCGCTGGTCGGTGACCTCGCAGCCGACCAACTCCTTGAGGGTCCGCCAGTCGACCTCGGGACGCCCCGAAGACATCCCAGATCTGACCGCAGTCGGTGCAGATGAAGTGGGCGTGGGGCGAGAGATCGGCATCGTAGTGGGCGCGCTTGTCGGTCCCGTAGATTTCGCGGATGACGCCTTCGTCCTTGAGGACCGAGAGATTTCGGTAGACGGTGCCGAGCGAGATCTTCGGGACGTCGGCCCGAACCTGCTCGAAGATCCAGTCCGCGGTGGGGTGGGAGTGGGTCTTTTTGATCGTGTCGTACACCACCCGTCGTTGGCGGGTTTCCCTGGTCCGAGTGCGGTCTGCCATCGTCCCCCTATCTTGGATCAAGTCTGTTTCTACCACAGGCTCTTCTCAAAGTCGAGTCTCAGTTCCCGTTACTGTTCG
Organism: uncultured Acidobacteriota bacterium; assembly: GCA_963704125.1. Lineage (GTDB taxonomy): Bacteria > Acidobacteriota > Thermoanaerobaculia > Thermoanaerobaculales > Sulfomarinibacteraceae > JAHECW01. Next base: position 47,690 of record CAVPHA010000017.1, read on the forward strand.
TCCCGCGAACCGGTTTCGTGATAGGATTTCCTTGCTCCCGTCCACGGGGGAGTTCACCATGGTCCAGTTTATTCGTGAGACTCGAGCCGTCGTCACGGCCTCGTGAGCGGCTGCTCGAGTTCGGCCCATCCGTCCTGTCGGATGCGGAGTTGCTGGCGGTGCTGATGCGGACCGGCCGGCGCGGCCGGGGCGCGGTGGTCGAGGCCAACGCCCTGCTCGTCGCCGCCGGCGGTCTGCCGGAGCTCGCCCGCTGGGACGCGGCCGAGCTTCTCGGCGTCGATGGAATCGGCCCGGCGAAGGCGGCGACCATCCTCGCCAGCCTCGAGCTCGGTCATCGGATCGCGCGCGCCCGGCTTCGAGAAACCGAGATTCTCGGCGACCCGGCGGTGGTCGGCGAGTACCTGCTGCGCCGGCTGCAGGTCGAGCGCCGCGAGGTCTTCGGTTTCCTCAGCGTCGACGGGCGGCACCGGTTGATCCGCAGCCACGAGCTCAGTCTCGGCACCCGCACCCAGGCGCCGGTCGATCCGGCCGATCTCTTCCGCCGAGCGCTGCACGACGGCGCGGCCGCGGTGCTGCTCTACCACAACCACCCCAGCGGTCAGCTCGAACCGAGCCGGGACGATCTCGAGCTGACGCGGCGGCTGGTGCGCGCCGGCGAGGTCGTCGGTGTCGCGGTCTACGATCACGTCATCGTCGGCTGCGGCCAGTGGTTGTCGTTGCGGCGGTCGCGGCCGGGGTTGTTTGCGGCCGGCACGGCGGAGGGTGAGGAAGTGAGGAGGTGAGGAGGTGAGACGTTAGGAAGTTAGGAGTTAGGAGTTGAGAGTTCGAGTTGAGCGTCAGAGAGTCTGGCAATCGACTGCCCGGTAAGGTCTCAGCGCTCACAACGAGCGAAGCGAGTGCTGACGCCCTAACGCCTCTCACTAGCGAGCTAAGCGAGCGCTAACCTCCTAACCTCCTCACCCCCTGCCTTGACACCGCCCCCGGTTGCGGCAAAGATGACGGCTCGCGGTGACGGTCTCAAATCGCTCACCGCAGAGGAGGATCCATGCGACGCGTTCTGACCATCACTCTCGCTCTTGCTTTTCTTGCGACCGTGCCGGTTTTCGCCGGCGGCGATGCCGCCGAGTACGGCGATGGCGTGACCATCGATGCAGGCCGTCGCCGTGGAGACCCTTCTCGCCTCGCCGGATGACTACCTCGGCAAGACGGTCCGCGTCGACGGCGTGATCACCGGCGTGTGCAAGAAGCGGGGCTGCTGGATGCAGGTGACCGACCCCGAGACCGGCAACGGTGTGCGGATCAAGGTCGATGACGGCGTCATCGTCTTTCCCTACGAAGCCATGGGCAAGAAGGCCTCGGCGGAAGGCGTCTTCGAGGCCATCACGCTGACGCCGGAACAGGTCGAGGCCCGCGCGGCGCAGCAGGCGGCCGAACACCAGCACGCCGAAGGCGAGAGCTGCGACAAGACCGATCCCAAGAAAGAGGGGGCGGGCTGCGACGCACCGGTGCAGGACAATCGGATCTTCATGATCCACGGCACCGGCGCGGTCATCTACAGCTGAGGCTCGTTGAAACAACGTCGACTGTTCATCGAAAAGCAGGCTGGAAGCCTGCTCCACAATGGTGACTGCCGAATTGTGGGGCAGGCTTCCAGCCTGCCTTCGGAGCGCCGGCTCCGCCTGAGGCGCGGTTGAAGACCTCATGAACTGGCGCAAGCTGATCATCGCGACCCACCGCGATGTCGGCTATTTCTTTGCCGGGCTGACCGTGATCTACGCGATCTCCGGGATCGCGGTCAACCACATCGAGGACTGGAACCCCAACTACGTCATCCGCACCGAAGCGGTGTCGGTGGGGGAGTTGCCGGCCGGTGGAAACGCGGTCCTGGCCGCGGCGGTGCTCGAGCGCATGGCGATCACCGAAGCAACCCGAGTCGGTGGTCCGCATGGCGCCGGACCAGCTCAAGATCTTCCTCGATCAGCGGACCCTGACGGTGGCGGTGCCGTCGGGCGAGGTGCGCGACGAGCACGCGCGACGGCGCTACGCCTTCTTCGAGGTCAACTATCTCCACCTCAACCACGGCAAGGGTTTCTGGACCTGGTTCGCCGATCTCTACGCCGTCGGTCTCGTCGTGCTCGCGTGCACCGGGATCTTCATCATCACCGGCAAGAAGGGCCTCGGCGGCCGCGGCCGCTGGTTGCTCCTCGCCGGGCTGGCGATCCCGATCGTCTATCTCGTCCTCGTGGTGTGGTTCTGATCCTCGAGGCGATCGATTTTTTCACCGCAAAGACCGCAAAGCGGATCGCAAAGATCGCAAAGGCATCGCATTCTTGATCAATCGCGCGCGGATCCAGCGGTCCGCGGCTCGCCACGTCCCGATTGTGGTCTGCACGGATCCTGAGGGTGCGCTTCGCAATCACGGCCCTCAGACTTCGTGGAAGGTCGATGGCTACACGAAGCGCAAAGCTGGGCCCTGGCCTACCCTCAGCGCGAATTGTCGATGCGGTACCGGCTCGCCCTCAGTGACGTCTGCGACCGTGCGATGGAGTCGAAAACCTGTGAAGGCGTGGCCAGCTCTGCGATGGTGCACTTGGATCGGTCTTTCCGGTCCCACTGCGATGGCTTCTGCGCCCCTTGCGCCTTTGCGGTTCAATCCGTGCGGTGTTCTGATCAGTCCTCGGTGGCGAAGCACCTGTAGATGAACCCGGCGGCGATGGCGCCGAGGATGGGTGCGAGCCAGAACAGCCAGAGCTGCTCGATGGCCCAGCCGCCGACGAAGAGGGCGGGCCCGGTGCTCCGCGCCGGGTTGACCGAGGTGTTGGTCACCGGGATCGAGATGAGGTGGATCAGCGTCAGGCAGAGCCCGATGGCGATCCCGGCGAAACCCGCGGGCGCGCGCTTGTCGGTGGCGCCGAGGATGACGAGCAGGAAGAAGCAGGTCAGCACGACCTCGGCGATGAAGCCGGCCGCCATGGTGTAGCCACCGGGGGAGTGGGCGCCGTAGCCGTTGGCCGCGAAGCCGCTGGCCACCGCGTCGAACCCGGTCTTGCCGCTGGCGATGAGGTAGAGGGCGCCGGCGCCGGCGGCGGCGCCGAGGACCTGCGCGACGACATACGGTCCGATCTCCTTGGCTTCGAAACGACCACCCGCCCAGAGACCGAAGGAGACCGCCGGGTTGAAATGGCCGCCCGAGATGTGACCGAAGGCGTAGACCATGGTCAGGACCGTCAGACCGAAGGCGAGGGACACCCCGAGGAAACCGATCCCGAGCTGTGGGAACGCCGCCGCCAGGACCGCGCTACCGCATCCACCGAAGACAAGCCACGCCGTACCGAGAAACTCCGCGCCCAATTTCTTGCCCATGAAAGAGCTCCTTTGAATTTTTTCTGCGATTCGCTGACCGATGATACCTGATCTCACGGTCGACCTCGGGAACGAAAGGAAAAGCGAGACGGTTTTGTTCTCAGTGGAAGACAACCCGCTATTCGCGTGAATCGGAGATGCCCGAATGACGGACGACGAACGAACAATCGGCTCGGACAGCGATGCTCTCGAGGAATCGGGCCCATCGCCATCGACGGGCGAGCACGACGAAACCATCAGCTCGAGCCATCTCGAGGAGACTCGACCATCGGACTCGCCGAGGGGCCGAGGCCTGCGGGAGTTCCTCTGCCGGAGTCCATCGGTGATTATCGGATCATCGGGGTGCTCGGCGAGGGCGGGATGGGGATCGTCTACGAGGCCGAGCAGTCGAGCCCTCGCCGGCGTGTCGCTCTCAAGGTCATCCGTGGTGGTCGCTTCGTCGACGAAGCCCACATCAAGATGTTCGAGCGCGAGGCCGAGACACTTGCCCGCCTCAAACATCCCAACATCGGCGCCATCTACGAGTCCGGCCGCACCGACGACGGCCACCACTTCTTCGCCATGGAACTCGTCCACGGTGAGACCCTCGACCGCTACCTCGCCGGGCGGCCCGGCCCGATCGATCCGGCCGAACTCGATCACCGACTCGCTCTCTTCCGAAAGATCTGCGATGCGGTGCAGTACGCCCACCAGCGAGGGGTGATCCACCGCGATCTCAAACCCTCGAACATCATCGTCACCGATGAGAGCTCGACCTCCGGTGTGACATCGAGCGCCTCGGGGGCCGCGCCGACGCGCGACGGTCAAGATCCTCGATTTCGGTCTCGCCCGGATCACCGAAGAAGACATCGCCATGACCCAGATCACCGAGATCGGGGTGATCAAGGGGACCCTGCCCTACATGGCGCCGGAGCAGGCGAAGGGCGATGGGGAGGCCATCGACATCAGGACGGATGTCTACGCCCTCGGGGTGATCCTCTACGAGATGCTCGCCGGTCGCCGGCCCTACGACACGGCGCGTTCGGGAATCCTCGAGGCGGTTCGGGTGATCTGCGAGGAACCCCCGGCGCCCTGAGCACGACCTGGAGCGGCACCCGCAGGCTCGATCCGGATGTGGAGACCATCGTCGGCACCGCCCTCGAAAAGGAGCCGGAACGCCGATACGCCTCGGCCGCGGCCCTGTCGGAGGATGTCGGACGGTTCCTCGAGTCGCAGCCGATCCTCGCCCGGCCGCCGTCGGCGGTCTACCAGCTCAGGAAGATGGTGACCCGACACCGCGCCGCCTTTGCCGCGTCGGTGGCGGTGGTGGTCGTGCTGGTGGTCTCGTCCGTGGTCAGCACGAGCCTGTTTTTCAAGGCCAAGCGGGAGAGCGAGCGCGCCCGAGTCGAGGCCCTCAAGTCGGACCAGGTGGCGACCTTCATGGCCGGGATGCTCGAGGGCGTCGGTCCGGCGGTGGCGCTCGGCCGGGACACGACCATGCTTCGTGAGATCCTCGACCAGACCGCGGCGCGCATCGGAACGGATCTCCGATGACCAACCCGAGGTCGAGGCGACCGTTCGCATCGTTCTCGGCACGACCTATCGAGATCTCGGCGAGCTCGCGGAAGCGGAAGCTCAGCATCGAAAGGCCCTTGAGATCAACCGACGCGTTTTTGGCGAAGACCACCGCGAGACCCTGGTCGCCAAGAACAACCTGGGGCTTTCGTTGCACCAGATGAGCAGGCTCGAGGAAGCAGAGCCGCTCTTCGTTGAGGCTCTGGAAGGGATGCGTCGGGTCCTCGGGGACGATGATCGGGAAACGCTCACCGCCATCAACAACATGGGTCAGTTGATCTACGAAACCGGCCGATTCGTTGAGGCCGAACCCTATCACCTGGAGACGCTCGAGGGCTGCCGGAGGGTCCACGGTCCGGAGCACATCGACACCCTGACGGCGGAGACCAACCTCGGGGTCCTCCTCCACGACATGGGACGAGCAGAAGAGGCCGAGGAGGTTTTTCGCTCGAGCCTCGAGACCAAACGCCGGGCCTGGGCAACGACCATCCGCAGACCCTCATCAACATCAACTCGCTCGCGGTGGCGTTGGAGGCTCAGGGTGAGTATGACGAAGCGGAGCCGCTGTACCTCGAGGGTTTGGAGGGATATCGACGAGTCTTTGGCGATTCCCATCCGCAAACCCTGAGCATCCTCTCCAACCTCGGGGTATCTCATGACTCGGAGGGGCCGAATCGTCAGCTCAGCGATTTCGAGGATGCAACACGGGATGCCCGGGGGAGGTCCGCGGGAGCGCCGATGCCCGAGTCCATCGGTGAATACCGGGTGATCGGCGTGCTCGGCGAGGGCGGGATGGGGATCGTCTACGAAGCCGAGCAGGCGAGCCCGCGCCGCCGGGTCGCGCTCAAGGTCATCCGCGGCGGCCAGTTCGTCGACGAGACCCACGTCAAGATGTTCCAGCGCGAGGCCGAGACCCTGGCCCGCCTCAAACACCCCAACATCGGCGCCATCTACGAGTCGGGCCGCACCGAGGACGGCCACCACTTCTTCGCCATGGAGCTCGTGCGCGGCGAGACCCTCGACCGCTACCTCGCCGGGCGGGCCGACCCGACCGCTCCCGGCGAGCTCGATCACCGGCTCGCGCTCTTCCGGAAGATCTGCGACGCGGTGCAGTACGCCCACCAACGCGGCGTCATCCACCGCGACCTCAAACCGTCCAACATCATCGTCACCGATGAGGGCTCGGTCTCGGGCGTCACCTCTTCGCGCCTCGGGAGCCGCGCCGCGGCGCCGACGGTGAAGATCCTCGATTTCGGTCTCGCCCGGATCACCGAAGAGGACATCGCCATGACCCAGATCACCGAGATCGGGGTGATCAAGGGGACCCTGCCCTACATGGCGCCGGAGCAGGCGAGGGGCGACGGCGAGGCCATCGATATCCGGACGGATGTCTACGCCCTCGGCGTGATTCTCTACGAGATGCTGGCCGGCCGCCGGCCCTATGACACGGCGCGGTCGGCGCTGCTGGAAGCGGTGCGGGTGATCTGCGAGGAGCCGCCGGCGTCGCTGAGCTCGACCTGGGGCGGCGGCCGCAAGCTCGACCCGGATGTCGAGACCATCGTCGGCACCGCGCTGGAGAAGGAGCAGGACCGGCGCTATCGCCTCGGCCGCCGCGCTCTCCGACGACATCGGACGCTTTCTCGAGTCGCAGCCGATCCTCGCCCGGCCGCCGTCGGCGGTCTATCAGCTCAGGAAGATGGTCTCTCGCCACCGCGCCGCCTTTGCCGCATCGGTGGCCGTGGCGGTGGTTCTGGTGGTGTCGTCGGTGGTCAGCACGAGCCTCTTCTTCAAGGCCAAGCGGGAGATCGGAACGCGCCCGGGTCGAGGCGCTCAAGTCGGATCAGGTGGCAACCTTCATGAGCCGGAATGCTCGAGGGGGTGGGGCCATCAGTGGCCCTGGGCCGGGACACGACCATGCTGCGGGAGGTCCTCGATCAGACGGCGGTGCGCATCGATTCGGAGCTCGAGGGCCAACCCGAGGTCGAGGCCAACGTGCGCAGCGTCCTCGGCAGCACGTACCGCGACCTCGGCGAGCTGGAGAAAGCCGAAGATCCAGCACCGCGCGGCCATGGAGAGCGAACCGTCGGGTGCTCGGCGACGACCATCCGGAGACCCTGATCGCCATCGACAACCTTGGCGATCAGCGTGCAGAAGCTCGGGCAAATACGACGAAGCCGAGGCGCTGTTCATCGAGGCGCTTCGAGGGAATGCGTCGCGTTCTCGGCGATGATCACCGGAACACCTTGATGACCATCGGAAATCTCGGTCAGGTGATCGCGGAAGCCGGCCGCCTCGCCGAGGCCGAGCCCTACCACCGGGAGTCCCTCGATGGTCTCCGTCGGATCGAGGGTCCGGAGGATGCCGAGGCCATGACGGCGATGTCCAACCTCGGCGTCCTGCTGCACTCCATGGGGCGGTATCCCGAAGCCGAGGCGATTCTCCGCGAGGTCCTCGCAACCAAACGCCGGGTTCTCGGCAATGACCATCCGGAAACCCTCATCAGCATGGATTCCCTGGCGGTGGTGCTCGAATGCCGAGGACAGAGACGACGAGGCGGGAATCTCTGTACTTCGAATCCCTCGAAGGCTATCGCCGGGTGTTGGGCGACGAGCACATAAGACACCCTGCGGACGCTCTCGAACTACGGGGTTTTCCTGACCAGACGTGGGACGCCCCGACGAGGGCGAGCGGTACCTCCAGGAGGCGCTCGAAACCCGCCGCCGTGTCCTGGGCGACGACCACTTGGAAACCCTGGTTTCCATCAACTCCATGGGGTTCTGGTACTACCGCCAGGGCAGGTATGACGAGTCCGAGGCCATGGTTCGCGAAGCCCTCGAACGCGGTCGTCGGGTACTGGGCAAGCGATCACCCGGACTTCCTGGTGTGGGTCTTCAACATGGGTCAACTGCTGCAGCTTCGTGGCCGCCTCGCCGAGGCCGAACCCTACGATCGAGAGGTGGTCGAAACCGGACGTCGAGTCCTGGGCTTGGCCCACCCCAGAACCCTCCAGGCGCTCCGGGACCTGGCGGCTCTCGTCGACAGGTTGGGCCGGCCGGAGGAGGCCGAAGAACTGCTCCTCGAGGGGCTGGAGGCGTCGCGACGCGACAACGGCGAGGCCGATGTCTCGACGACGTCGACGCGGACCCGACTTGCCGGGTTCTACATGGCGCACGACCGGTTGGACGACGCCCGTGCGGTGGTTGCGGACCAACTGGCGGCGCATGCGGGTCGGCGGCCGAGGCTCGGACGATCCGGCGGCCGAAGAACGCCTTTGCCTGGGAGGCGCTGACCTGTGAACCGGCCGATCTGCAGGACCCCGAGGCGGCGCTCGTCTTCGCCCTCGCCGCCGTCGAGCTCGGCGAGTGGCAGGACCCGGATGTCATGGACACCCTGGCGCTCGCCTATCACCGCACCGGCGACAACGCCAAGAGCGGTGGAGGTGGAGGTACAAGGCCCTCGACCTCATCGACGAGGAAGACACCGCCCGCCGCGCACCCTTCGAGGAAGCTCTCGCGACCTACCGGAAGCGCTCTCGAGGACTGACCCACCGCAAGGACGCAACGCAGGTTACGCAAAGATCGCCAAGCACAGCCAAGACCATCGCAAAGCGCATCGCATCATTGCCATCGCACGCGCGCAGTGCAGTCCGGAAACGACAGCGATCGAGCTTGTCGCTGAGCACTGTCACGTCTCAGGAATCGGACACCAAGAGTGTACCGGAGCTGCCATATCAGTCACCGAGCGGGCGACGGCGAGGACGACGGCCCTCCACGGATCTCACCTTTGACAGTGCGGTCTTCCGGAACCCGACACCAACCTCGTGGAAGGCTCGGACGTCTTCGAGGAACGACTCGGGACGAGCATGCTGGAAGCATGCCCTTCAACCGTCGCACGAGATGTGGGGGCGCCCATCTTGGCTGCCCTTCGTCCCTTGCGGTCAAGAAATTCCACGGAGTCGGACGCCTTTGAAGAACGCATCACCGGGCTGCGAATTGCGATGGTGCGATGGGTCAATCCTGCGATGTGGCCCTTGCGTCTCCGTGGCGTCCTTGCGGTTCATTTTGCCCTCGAACGGTGGTCGCAGGTATCCTCTTCGGCGTCCTTGGGAGTTGTGACATGGAACTTCTGCTCGACCCCGGATTCTGGCTGGCGCTCTTCTCGGTGACCCTGGTGCAGATCGCCCTCGGCGCCGACAACCTCATCATCATCACGATCCTCGCCAACAAGCTGCCCATCGATCAGCAGAAGAAGGCGGTGCGGTGGGGGCTCATCCTGGCCATGGTCTTCCGGATCATCCTGCTCGCGGTGGTGAGCTGGGTTCTGCGGTTCGCCGCGGCGCCGTTCTACGAATTCGACAGCCGCGATTCTCGGGATCCACTTTCACGGTTCCGTCAGCGCCAAGGCCCTCGTGCTGGTCGGCGGCGGGCTCTTCCTGATCTGGTCCGGGGTCAAGGAGCTCCGGCTCAAGATCAAGGGCGTCGAGCACGAGGTCCAGGCAGGTCGTCGACCTTCGGCCAGGTGCTCTTCACCATCGTCAGCCTCAACCTGCTCTTTTCGGTGGACTCCATCCTCACCGTGGTCGGGATGACCGACATCTTCCTCGTGATGATGGGTTCGGTGGTGATCTCGGTGGCGCTCATGCTGATCTTCGCCGGCCCCATCGCCGACTTCATGCACCGGAACCCCGACTTCGAGATCCTCGGTCTCTTCGTGCTGCTGCTCATCGGTTTCGTGCTCTTCCTCGAGGGCGGCCACGTCGCCCACATGACCGTCAACGGCAGCGAGTTCCCCTACATCCCGCAGTGGATCACCATCTTCATCCTGCTGCTCATGTTCTCGGTGGATTTCTACCAGAACTGGCTCGAGCGCAAACGCGAGAAGACACCGGTGGAGCTGCGCAGGCGGAAGAAATGAACACTCAAAATTTTGAATTATGAGTTATGAATTATGAATGACATCAGCAACCTGACGCGGGAAGATCCTGCGATGAAATTCATCATTCATAATTCGATGCATTCATAATTCGAAAAAGGGCCTCCGACCGAAGCCGGAGACCCTTGGCGTTGCAAGTCAGTAGCGCGTTCTACGAGGGGTCTAGCGGCCCGCATTTCGAGGGCGATCTCGCGGATCTCGGCGAGATCCTGCTTCATCTTGGCGTAGCCGTACCAGGTGGTGTAGTCCGGGTTGATGTGGAAGGCGCCCTGGAAGGTCTTCATCCGGTGATCCATGAACATGTCGTAGAGGATCTGTTCGGCCTCGGTCTCGACCTCGTAGAAGGCGAGCAGCTGCGGGTAGACGCCTTCGCCCTCTTCGACCTCGATGAAACCGTCGCGGCGCAGACCGGCGACGATCTCGATGGCCTCGGCGAAGAGCTTGTCGGCCTCCTTGAGCATCTGGTCGGCGTTGGCGATGTTGGCCTCGTAGAAGCCCTTCGAGTGGCACTTGCCGCAGGTGTCGGTGATCCGTTTGCGCTCGGCGGCGAACGTCTCGGCGTCGAGGCGGGCCATGTCGCCGGCCTTGACGACCTCGAGCAGGGCGGTGGGTTGACCCTCGGCGTCGAGGACTCCGAGGCCCTTGAGCACCGAAACCCGGTAGCCCATCCACTCCTCGTCCTCTTCGGGCAGACGGACGCCGAGGAAGCCCCACGGGGTCCTGACCCGGTGGTCGCCCTCGGGCATGTGGCAGTCCTGACAGGTGGGTCCGCGGTGGGCTTCACGATCGAGGAGGTAGGCGACGCCGTGCTTGGAGGTCGACCACATCTCCCACTGCGGGTGGTCGAAGCCCTGGTGGCAGGTCTGGCAGGCCTCGGGTTCGCGCGCCTCGGCGACCGAGAACGAGTGCCGGGTGTGGCAGTTCTGGCAGTCCATCCCGTACTTGTAGTACTGGCGGGCTTCGGATCTTGCGGTCCTCCTGGGTGGCGATGCCGAGGGTGTGGCAGCCGCCGCAGCCCTTCTGGCCTTCGACGAAGGCGTCGGGCTGGCCGTGCGAGAACGGCAGGACCTGGACCGCGAGCAGCCCCTTGGCGTGCTTGCCGGCGAGATACTGGGCCGCCTGTTCTTCGTGGCATGCCTGGCAGGTGGCGATGGTCGGCAGCTCGGCGTTGTCCGCGTCATCCATCCCGGTGTGGCCCTCGCCGTGGCAGTCGGCGCAACCCATGGTCTTGGCCATGACGCCGCGGTTGAAGTCCTTGACCAGCCAGGGAGTGACCTTGGCGTGGCAGTCCTCGCAGGTGGATTGCACCGCGGACACTCCCGACGCCGCCCCCATGATCACGAGCAGCGATCACGCGAACCATCATCAGACGACGCATCAACCTCCTCCCCGGGCGAACGGCCCCTCCATCGTCGTGACAATTCTCTGACATATCCCCGATCACGGAGCAGCCTGAGCGGCCGATTGGCCATCGGGTCGTGAGGCGAGGTTCTGGCGTGACAATACAGAGCGACTCGCGGCATCGAGCCGACGCGGTACACGACCATCGCCGGGACGGCGTCTCGGAGCGCTGTCGATCACCGATCACGATCTCGATCACGGATGCGTCGTACTGGAGGAACTCCACCGGCGCGCCGTTGTCGACGATGAAGGCGACGGTCACCCCCTCCGAAGGGCTGTTGGGCTCGATGAGGATCTCACGGCCTTCGAGGGCTTCGGCGAGATCGTCGACCGTGAACGCGACGTGGGGCACGGTCTGGACCAGTTCGGGCAGGGAGCAGTCGGGTTCGAAGCGCAGCCACTCGATCCCGAAGGGGTTGGTGTCGTACCCGACGACATGCATCTTGAATCGTTCGAGGTAGACCTCGCCCGTCGCGGGGAACGTGGTCGGGATGCCGATGTGGTGGTAGGTGAGTGGGACGTCCATGGGTGCTCCGTGGGTGAGGATACTTCTCGTTAATTTTGAATTATGAATTTTGAATTATGAATTTCATCGCACCATCGCACCATCGCACCATCGCAACATCGGACCGTCGGACCGTCGACGGCGGGAGCGCGGCGCACGACAGGCCGAGATCCATTGCGGGGCCGGCGCCCCCGCCGGCGTGGAGCTGCGAAGGGTCGGCAGGGCCTCGTGGCCGATTGTCGGGTTGTGCAAGAGGCTCGGCTTCTAGATCGGGCTCTTCGCCTGAAACTCCGCCAGCGCGCTGGCGAGCTTCGGGTTCTCGCTGAGCAGCCGGTATTCGAGCATGCGCAGCACCGTGACGAAGTCCTTCCACTCGGAGAGGAAGCTCTCTGGGCCGGTGATGAGTTCCTTGGCCTCCTCGAGGCTCGCCCGGAGGTAGTCCGACGACTCGGTGGTCAACAGGTCCTCGGAGAGGTGGGCGATGATCTTGCCGAACTCGCCGGAATCGAGCCAAACCCCACGGCAACCGTTGCAGTATTCAATCGTGACCCCGGTGTCGCCGTATTCAATGGTGACCAGCGACACGGCGCAGGTCGGGCAATCGATTGGCTTTTCGGCGATCTGGAATCGATCCGCGTACTTCCAGAGTTCGAAATCCATCCACTGGAGATCCGGGTCCGCCGCATCCTTGAGCCGGCGGAGCTTCTCCGCATCGAGCCAAATACCCTGGCAGTCGCGGCACTCGTCGATCTTGACACCTTCGATGGTTCGGGTTCGAAGCTCGGTTTGGCAATGTGGACAGTTCATGGCGGTCTCCTTTGGCGACGAGCGGCGGTGTTCAACCCCATCATGCCTGCGAACCCGCGGGTCATCAAGCATTTGCTGGCGCAATCGGCGTGGAACATCAAGGATTTGGATACACCGATTGCGTTCCGCGTGTGGGTTCGGCGCGCCGGGCGGCGGTGCCCGGCATTCGCTCGGGAAGGAGGTCGGTGGAATCGATCTCCGCGGAAGTTCTACGTGGATCGACTTGACAGCGCCCACCAGGCGTGGCTCAGTCTGAGAGATGGCGTCGCGCCTTCCAGCATCGTTTTCCGCCGGCCTCGAGGTCGCCGGGCTCAGCCTCCGCTACCCGAAGGCGGCGCTGCCGGTGCTGCGCGACGTCGGCTTCAGCCTGGCGCCCGGCGAAGCCCTGGGGCTGATCGGCCGCTCCGGCGCCGGCAAGACGAGCCTGCTCCACGCCGTGGCGGGTTTGATTCCCTGGCTGACCCCGGCGTCGGTCGCCGGCCGGGTCACCGTCGCCGGGGAACCGGTGGAGGATCTCGACCCCGGTCAGCGTGCACGCGTCATCGCCACCTGCCTCGATCGGCCCGAGGCACAGCTCTTCCTGGCGACCGTCAGGCACGAGATCGAGGCCGCGCGACGGCTCTACGGGGGTGGGGCGATGGTCGAGACCGCGGTCGAGGGTTTCGCCCTCGGACCGCTCCTCGATCGCAGAGTCACCGAGCTGTCATCCGGAGAGCGGCAACGGGTCGCCCTGGCGGTCGCGCTCGCCGGGTGCCCACGGCCGGTCCTTCTCGACGAGCCCACCGCCCATCTCGATACCGAGGGTGAAGCAGCGCTCGTCGATCTCCTCGGAAGAGCCGGGGATTCGGGCGCCGCCGTCGCCATCACCGAACAATCGGGGTGGAGGCTGACCGACGCGATTACCGGGTGGTGCGAGATCGAGGACGGTCGCCTCGGACCGAGCGAGACTCCGCGCCGACCGGTGGTTCGAACACCGGATCACCCACCCGGCGCGGATTCGGTTTTGGGCTGTCACGGTCTGTCGGTCTCGCGGGCCGGCCGGACCCTCGTCGAGGGCCTTGATTTTGATCTTTTCGAGGGCGAGGTCGTGCTCCTGTCGGGGCCCAACGGCAGCGGCAAGTCCACCCTGGCCAGGGTACTGGCCGGCCTGCTGGCGCCGGCCGCGGGTGCGGTGACAAGGAATGGGCGGGTCGGGCTGATGCTCCCCGAAGCCGATCTCCAGCTCTTCGCAGCGACGGTGGCCGGTGAGGTGGCCGCCGCCGGGATTTCTCAGGAGGAGCGCGCGCGGGTGCTGCGCCGCCACCGGTTGGAGCACCTGGCGGCCCGCGCACCGTGGTCGCTCTCCCGCGGCGAGCAGCAGCGCCTGGTCCACGCCGCCCTCGATCTGCTTCGGCCCGCGATCATGATCATCGACGAGCCGGCTCAGGGCCTCGGCGCCGAGGATGTCCTGGCCTTCCTCGAACTCGTCCGCCGGCGCTCGGCCAAGGGCCGCGCCTATCTGATCGTCTCGCACCGGCCCGAGCTGGCCGCCGCGGCGCACCGCCGTTTCGTGTTGCGCGACCGGCGGTTGGACGAGGTGAGACCGTGAGAGATCTTCGCCCCTGGACCCACGCCGCCCTCTACGGCGCCCTCTGGGGCGCCCTCGAGGCGACGGTCGGGACCGCCATCCATCTCGGGAGGGTGCCGTTCCGCGGCGAGATCATGGGGCTCATCGGCCTGGTCTGTCTGGTCTGCCTGCGGCGGCTCCAACCGAGGACCGGCGTCGTCCTGGTGGCCGGTCTGACGGCGATCTTCCTCAAGGTATTCACCCTCGGCGGGCTCTACCCGGGACCGTTGGTGGGGATTGCCACCCAGGCGCTCGCGGTGGAGCTCGGTTTTCTCGTCGCCCGCGGCCCGTGGGCGGCCGCCCTGGGCGGCGTCATCGCCCTCGGCACCAACCCGATCCAGCGGGTCGATCACGGCGTGGATCGTCGGCGGAAGCGAAGCGGCAACCGCGGTGCTTCGGGCGGTCGGCGCGATCGGTGGGGTGGATGCGAAGTGGGTTCTGGCCGGTTTTGTCGGGTTTGCCGCATCCGTCGGCGGGCTTGGGGGCGTCTTCGCCTGGCGGCTTGCAGGTCGAGTCGCGCGCCGACTCGGTGGTGGGTCGTGAACCCGGTACTCGCGCTGGTTCTCGCGGTGGCCGTCGGTGCGTCCTTCTCGTCGAAGATCGAAGTCGTGGCGGCCGCGGCGGTGGTCGCCTGTTCGGTGGCGTGGGTCGTTGACCGAAGTGCGTTTCGGCGGGTGCTTCGGGCGAGCCTGGTGCTCGCAGCGGTTTTCGCCGCGGCGGCGGCGACCGCGGCGGTGGCCTGGGTCTCGGGTCTCGAACGCGGGCTGATGATCGGCGGCACGATTCTGCTCCGCCTCGTGGCGCTCGGAACCACGGCAGCGGTCGTGGCTCGGAGCGTCGATGCCGAGATGATCCTGAGGATGACCGCGCGATTCGGGATGGAACGGCTCGGTCTGGTCTTCGGCCTCGCCCTGAACGCGCTGCCGCATCTCAGCGAGACGGCCTCCATCGTGTGGGCCGCCCATCGTGTGCGCAGCGGCGGCAGAGTGGAGGCTCTGCGGCGATTCCCGGCTTTGGCGGAAGTCCTCCTGGCCCACACCGGCCGGGTGGCGGATCAAGCGGCTGCCGCTGCGGCTCTCCGCGGCCACACCGCCCTCGGCCGATCGGCGGCGCCACTGGCGGTGACGACGAGAGTCCTCGTCGTCACCGGGCCGCCCGGCAGCGGCAAAACCCCGCTGGCGGCGTCGGTGGCCGAGGAACTCATCGCTCGCGGGGTGCCGGTGGCGGGGTTTTGCCAACCCGCGATCCTGGAGGACGGCGAAAAGGTCGGGTTTTCTCTCCGCGATCTGGTTTCAGGAGAGACCGCCGAGCTCGCCCGCAGGGTGGCGCCGGGCGCCGGGGCCTTCGGAACCTCCTTCAGGTTCGCCGATGAGGGTTTCGAGCTCGCTCGGCGGGCGTTGTCCGAGATTCCCTCGAGTGCGGTTCTCATCCTCGACGAGTTGGGTCCGGTGGAGTTGCGCGGCAGCGGTCACTGGCCGGCGGTGGCGCGGGCGCTCGAGGGCACCGATCTCGCGGGGCTGGTCGTGGTGGTTCGACGGACCCTGGTTCCGGCGCTGGTCGAGGCGCTCGATGCTGCGGATGTCGTCATCTTCGATCTCGAGGAGGTCGAAGATGATCCGGTGAAGGTGATCGTCGAGGCGGTTGGAGGGTGCCAGGAGAAACAAAGTTGACAATCTCGCTCGGCAATCGATGCCGGTTGTGAAGGGCCACGAAAGCGAGATTGTTAACTTTGTTTCCCCTGGCACCCTCGCTGGGCCTGCGACCACTCCGCCATCGGAGCGGTAGCCGCCCAGCTGAGTGGACGAAACCAGAGGTCGGGAACGGGATCGGGAGCGTTTCAAATCCGGGTGTTTGATATTGATCAATGATTTCGGATGGAGATCGAGAGAACATCATCCGCGGAGGGATTGATGGCACTGAACCGGGTACCGAGAACGCGACGCACGATCCAGTGGATCGTCGCCGCGGTGACGCTCGCCATCGGGGTCCAGTTCAGTCTCTGGGTCATGTCGCACCTGGCCGGCCGTTGGCCGTCGGTCTCCCGCCCTCCCGGGGTTGAGGCCTTTTTGCCAATTGACGGGATGATGGGGCTCCGGCACCTGCTTCAAACCGGCACGATCGACCCCATCCACCCCGCCGGTCTCGCGATCTTTATCGGCATCTGCCTGATGTCGGCGGTGGTGGCAAAGTCGTTCTGTTCGCATGTCTGTCCCGTGGGCCTGATCTCCGAACTCCTCGGCCGCCTGGGTCTTCGCTTCACCGGTCGCACCCTGACGCCACCGAAGTGGCTCGACATCCCGCTGCGCGGGCTCAAGTACCTGCTCCTCGGGTTCTTCGCCTGGGCGATCTGGTGGGCCATGGATCCGGCTGCTGTCGAGAGCTTTCTCGCCAGCCCCTACGCCAAGATCGTCGACGCCAAGATGTGGCTCTTCTTTGCCCCGCCTTCGCGGTTCACCATCGCGGTCCTCGGTGTGCTCGTCGTCGGCTCGGTCTTTGTCCGCGACCTCTGGTGCCGCTATCTCTGTCCCTACGGCGCCCTGGTCGGACTGCTTGGAAGGCTCGCTCCGCTCAAGGTGACCCGCGATCCCGAGCTCTGCACCGACTGCCACGAGTGCACCAGGGTTTGCCCCGCTCGCTTGCCGGTGCACGGAATGAAGAGGGTCGCCTCGGTGGAGTGCACCAGCTGCCAGGACTGCGTCGTCGCGTGCCCCGTCGATGGCTGTCTTGCCGTCCGGCCGCCGCTCGCTGCCGGCCGCTCGCGGTGGATGCGCCCCGCCGTCGCGTCACTGGTCGCCATCGGGCTGTACCTCGCGGTGGTCGGCGGATTCAGGCTCGCCGGCCACTGGCAAACCTCGGTCACCGAGGCCGAGTTCCATCAGCGGCTGCAGGAGATCGACTCGCCGCTCTACAGCCACGTCGGCGGGCAGGCAATGACGGAATAATTTTTAATTCTTAATTCTAAATTTTGAATTACAGCGGCTTCTCAACGCCGATGTGAGCATCTGCGATATCGTGGGAAATAGGGAATCGAGAATTCACAATCTCACCGCAATCCTCCCTCGAAGCGTTGGGATGAAATTCAAAATTAAGAATTAAGAACTGAGAATTCAAATTCGTCCGTCCTACGGACGCCGTATACTTCCCCCTATGAGCGACCGTTCCGAAATCTTCCAGCGCCTTCCCCTCGTCCAGATGCTTTCCGAGGAGGACCGACAGGTGGTCTTTTCCTCCGGACACGAGTGCACTCTGACCAAGGGTGAGATCCTCTTTCACGAGGGAGATCCGGCCGAAAGCCTGTGCGTGGTGATCTCGGGCCGAATCAAGCTCGTCCGCTACTCCCCGCGCGGAAAAGAGCTCCTGCTCCATCTCGTGGCGGCGGGGGCGTCGTTTGCGGAAGCGGCCCTCTTTGGTTCCGGGGGCTATCCGGCGACCGCCGAAGCCATCGAACCGAGCACCATCTGGTGCCTGCCGCGGACACAGCTCGTCAGCCTGCTGCGCAACCATCCCGAGATCGGGATGGCCATGATCGGCTCGGTCTCGGCCTGGACGCGGGCCCTCGCGGGCAAGCTCGAGATGCTGACCCAGCGCCGGGTCGAGGAGCGTCTCGCGCTCTTCCTCATGGGCCGGGCCGGCCGCCGGAAGGTCGAGGTGGGGGAGGTCATCGAGCTCGGCCAGGCCAAACACCTCGTCGCCGCCGAGTGCGGCACCGGGCCCGAGGTCCTCTCACGCACCTTCAAGAGTCTAGAGGAAGACGGCATCATTGAAACCGGAACGACCACCGTCAAGGTCCTCGATCCCGATCGCCTCGCCGATCTCGCGGAATGGCTCGGAAGCTAATTCTTAATTCTCAATTCTTAATTCCTAATTACATCGCACATCGCACCTTGATGATGGTGGTTCGCGATTGGGTCTCGGCCTGAACCAGTGATTCCCATGGTTATCAGGTCGATCTGTCCGAAGGAATGAGTCAGAGAGGGTATCTAGGGCGATCGGCCCTTCGATAACCAAGGAATCTCCTGGATTCGCAGGTTGGCGTGATGCGAGACTTCGCTCGATCGTTGGTCCAATCGATTACAGTGTTTCAGCGGATCCTAAAGGACCCGCCTGCGGCTCGGTTGTCGACAGGATGATCGAGGCGGGTCGTTTACGTACGGCCCGCACCACAACGGCTACCGGCCGGTTGTGATGAGTGCGATGTAATTAAGAATTCAAAATTAAGAATTGAGAATTACCGCGCGAGCTGCTCGCGAAGCAGCGCGCCGAGCTCCGCGAGGGAGGCGAGATCGGTGGGCTCGTCCGGGAGCAGCGGAACCACGACCAGAGGATGGGATCCGCCGAGCAGCTCGCGGAGCTGTGCGACGCCTTCGTGATCGCGCTCGCCGAGCCAGGCGACCAGACCACGGCCGTCGTCGAGGTTGACGACCCGGGGCGCGTCATCGACCTTGGGGTGGACCCGGTTGACCACGATGGGTCCGAGGCGGTAGCCGGCCTCGGTCAGCCGGCGGGCGAAGAAGAGGGTATCGGCGACCCGTTGCTCGCCGGGGCCGCTGACCAGAGTGAAGACGGTCTCATCCGAAAGCAGCATCCTCTGGACCTCGAGAGCGCGGTCGCGGAAGCCGTCGTAGAGCGGTGCGAAGGCCTGGAAGAACTCGGCCATGTCGCGCAGCAGCTCCATCCCGACCATCCGGTCGAAGAACGCCTCGACATTGCGGCCGAGAACGCCGAGCTTGGCCGTCGCCTTGAAGTTGCCGTCGGCGTCGAACCACGGTTTGAGGGCGATGCGCAGCGCCCCCGACTCGAGAAACGACACAATCCGTTCGGGTGCGCCGAGAAAATCGAGGGCCTGGCGGGTCGGCGGGGTGTCGAGGATGACCCGCTGGTACTTGCCGTAGTTGGCGACCTCGAAGAGCCGTTCGGAGGCCATGTACTCGAGCACTCCCGCGAGGCTGCCGGAGAGATGGTCGTAAAAGCGGTTGGTGAGGATCCGTTGGCGCGCCGCGTCATCGGGGGCATAGCGATCGATGAGGGTGTCGAAGGTGCGGCGGGCGTCGAGCAGACTCGCCCAGAGCTCGCCCTCGGCCGCAAACGGAACCCGGATCTCATTGAGCTCGGGATTTGCGGCGACCCCGAGGGCGTCTTTGAGTCGCAGCGACGGGTCGAAGGTCATCACCAGGGTGTCATGTCCCCGGCTCGCCTGATCCGCAGCCATGGCCGCGGCGAGGGTGGTCTTGCCGACCCCGCCGGAGCCCACCACGATGGTCAGCGGTGTCGAGACGGCCCGGCTCACGCCGATCTCAGTTGGGCTTCGATCTGCCGGGCGACGGCCCCGACCAGAGCGGGGCCCGGAGCCATGGGCAGCAACGGGATCTCGGCCAGCGGGCCGGCCCATGAAGCGTCGAGGCGCTCGAGTTGGGCGACGTTGATGGCCCTGCGGTCGAGCCACAGCCGGGTCGCCGGGTCATCGCTCTCCACGTCCTCGTTGCCGGCCGGGTAGAGGGCATTGGCGATCACCGCTTCGGGTTCTCTGCCGAATCGATCATCGAGGGCGGCGATGAGCTCGAGACTCTCCTCCACCGGCATCTCCTCGGCGGTGGTCACCACAACCACCCCGCAGCGAGCGCGGTCTCCGAGAAAGCCCGAGATGAGCTCGGCCATGTGGCCGATGGGCCCGCTGCGGACGACATCGGCGACGAGCTGCGGCGCCGCCAACCACGAGACCCCGTGGCCGGTGGCGGGAGCATCGAGGATCACCACATCCGGCCGCCGCAGGGCGGGGGGGCCGTGCCCCTCGATCATCCGTAGGGCGCGACCGAAGACCGCGCTTTCCTTGAGACCGGGCGCGCCCTCGGTGAAGTGTCGGTGGACCGGGCTGGCAAGGACCCGGTTGACCAGGAGATTGACCTTGAGCTTCTCGCGGACCAGATCGTCGATGAGCTCTCGGGGCTCGATGTGCTGGAGAAAGAGCCTCGGAGAGGCGTTGATGATCTCGCCACCCGAGGGCTGGGTGTTCAGCAGTTGGTGGAGGTTTTCCCGGGGGTCGACCTCGAAGAGCAGCACCTTGCGCCCGCGCGCGGCCAACAACCGACCGAGAGCGGCCGTGACCACGCTCTTGCCGACGCCGCCCTTGCCGGTGACCACCACCAGCTCGAGCTTTTCGAGTCGGCCGAGGGCAGTCACGGCCTACTCGCCGTAGAGCCGCTCGATGTGATCGGCGAACTGTTGTTCGACCACCCGCCGTTTGACCTTGAGGGTCGGTGTCAGATGACCGCCCTCGATGGACAGGGAAATCGGCAGAATCAGGTGCTTCTTGATCTGCTCGAAACGGGCGAGCGATGAGTTGGCGCCGATGATGATCTCGTCGAAGAGTTCCGCGACCTCAGGGAGATCGGCAAGCTCCTCGTGGTCCGCGTAACTGATGCCGTTTTTCTTCGCCCAGCGCTCGAGGTCCTCGAAGCTGGGTGAGACGAGCGCGACGATGAAGGGGCGGCGGTCACCAATGAGGACCGCCGTTTCGACATAGGGCGATTTCTTGAGGTGGCTCTCGATGGGTTGTGGTGCGACGTTCTTGCCGCCGGCAGTGACGATGATGTCCTTTTTGCGGTCGACGATGAGCACAAAACCGTCGTCGTCGATCTCCGCGATATCGCCGGTTGCGAAGAACCCGTCCCCGGTGAAAACCTCGGCGGTCTGGTCGGGTTTGTTCCAGTAGCCCGACATGACGCTCGGGCCCTTGACCAGCAGCTCGCCGTCCTTGGCCAGCTTGATCTCGAGATTGTCGAGGGGTCTGCCGACCGTGCCGAGGCGGATCTCTCCGGCCGATGCGCCGTTGACCGCGATCACCGGCGAGGTTTCGGTGAGACCATAGCCCTCGACCATGAAGACGCCGAGGGCGTGGAAGAACTCGTTGACGAAGAGCGGCAGTTCTGCGCCACCTGAGACGCAGAACCGAAGTCGACCGCCAAGGCCTTCACGAACCTTGGAGAGCACCAGCTTGTCGGCAAGGGCGTGTTGGGCGGCGCGGATCCCGCCGAGATTCTCGCCGGCAAGACGAAGGCGCGTGTTTTCCTTGCCGAGTTCGAGGGCCCAATTGAAGAGCGCGCGCTTGACCGCCGGAGCTCCTGCAACGTTGTCGGTGACCTTCTGCATCACCTTTTCATAAAACCGGGGCACACCGGCGAAGAGGGTTGGTTTGATCTCACCGAGCATTTCGCCGACGTGGTAGACCGAGCAATAGGCCTTGGAAGTCTCCTTCCACATGTAGATGTAACCGACCATCCGCTCGAGGACGTGGCACAGGGGCAGGAATTCGAGCGCCAGGTCCTCGCGGGTGACCGGGATGCGGTGCGCCGAGTGAAGCACGTTCTGCACCAGATTGTCGTGGGTGAGCATCACCCCCTTGGGCTCGCCGGTGGTGCCCGAGGTGTAGATGATGGTCATGAGATCGCTCGGCTGCACGCGCCCGGCGCGATCCCAGAACAGAGCCTCTGCGCCTCCGGCGTCGCCGGCCTGGATGAGATTGTCGAAGGCGGTAATGCCCTTGTCGCACGGGCCCTCGATCTGGATCAGATGCTTGACCTCGCGGCACTTCTTCCTGATGGCGACAAACTTGGCCATCTGCTCCGGACCCTCCGCCACCACGACCTTGGCGCCCGAGTCGTCGAGCTGATAGGCGATCTGTTCGGGAGTCAGGGTGCCGTAGATGGGGACATCGACGGCGCCGAGAGAGATGGTGGCGATGTCGACCATGTGCCACTCCGGTCGGTTGTCCGACAGCAGCATGACCCGATCGCCGGGGGCGACGCCGAGCTCGGACAATGCCCCGGCGAGGGCTGCTGTCCGGTCGAAGAACTGCTCGGTGGTCAGGACCCGTCGACCGCCGGGGGTCCAGTGCGCGTAGTGCTGTCCGCGGGGTGAGGAGACTTCGGAGCGATAGAAATCCAGGACCGTACGCTCGGGCATTCAAGACCTCCTTCGCCGTCGTGTGTCGGAGCTTAGCACGCGAGTCGAATCGTGAGTCGGGAGGTGAGGAGGTCAGCGCTCGCTTCGCTCGCTCAGAATGACAGGTCTTGGATTTTTGCAAGAGGCTGAACTCTTAACTCCTAACTCCTCTAGGTCTCACTCCTCGCTCCTCAGAAACACCGCCGCGGTCTGTGTCCCAGTCGGTTACGGGATCATGGCAGCGACTACCCGTTCGGGTGTGGAAATATCGCGACAGGTTCTCAGGTTTTTCCGATTGAGCGCTCCTGGTGTGCTTATCAGAACATGGAGGACCGATTCCAATGCACGATCACAACCCGTTTCACATTTCCGGTGGTTCGCCCGAACCCCGGTATCAAGGCGCGCCGGTCAAGGTGGCCGACCCCACCGCGCCGGCCCTCGAGCGAGTCGAGAAGCTCATTGCCTCGACGGATGTCTTTCTTTTCATGAAGGGCGTTCCGGAACAACCCCAGTGCGGTTTCTCGGCCAACACCGTCGCCATCCTGGAGACCATCGGGGCGCCCTACGGCACCTTCGATGTGCTCTCGGATGAGTCGATCCGTGACGCGGCCAAACAGTATGCGAGCTGGCCGACCTTCCCCCAGCTCTGGGTCCGGGGCGAGTTCGTCGGCGGCAACGACATCATGATGGAGATGCTGCAGTCCGGCGAGCTCGAGACCCTCGTCAAAGGATCGGCCTCGTGAGCACAACCGGAATCGTGGCTGTGACCGAGCGCGCGGTGAAGGAGATCCGCTCGATCTTCGAGCGCGAGCGGCCCGCCGGCGGGGTCGGGCTTCGGCTCGGCGTGGTCGGCGGCGGCTGCTCGGGTCTGTCCTATGAGATGGAGTTCTCCGAGACGCGCACCAACGACCGGATCCTCGACTTCGAGGGTTTCGAGTTGCTCCTCGATCCCAAGTCCGCCATCTATCTCAAGGATGTCACCCTCGATTTCGAGGACGGCCTCAAGGGCAAGGGTTTCGTCTTCAAGAACCCGAATGCCACCAACACCTGCGGCTGCGGTGAGTCGTTCTCCGTCTGAGGCCATCGACCTGGATGCCGCGGTCGCCGATTTCCCGGGCTGGACGCTCATCGAGGTCACGGGAAGCCACCGCGAGCGTTTCCTCGGAACCCAGGTGACATCCGATGTCGCCGGTCTTGCGGTTGGCGAGTCGCAGCTCTCGGCTCTGCTCGATCGCACCGGCCGCCTGCAGGCGTATTTCTTTCTCTGCAAACGTGATGACCTGATCGAGCTTCTGGTTCCCGAGGCGGTAGTCGAACATTGCGTCGACAAGCTGGAAGCCCACGTCATCGCCGATGACGTGATCATTCGGCGCCGCGAAGTCGGCTCCATGCGGCTGGTTCTCGGGCCCGCGGCGGTGGCGATGATTGGTGAGATCGACGCCGGCGAGTGTTTTCCGGTTGCCGGTTGGGGCGGGCGGGGATTCGTGACCTGGGGCGAGGGTGAGTTCCCCTGTGCCGAGCTGCCGCCGGACGAGCTCGACACCTTGGGCGTCCTCGGCGGCCCCCCGACCTGGGGCCGCGAAGTCCGGCCCGATCAACTGATCAACGAGACCTCCCTCCTCGACAGCGCGGTCTCCTTCACCAAGGGCTGCTATCTGGGACAGGAAACGGTGGCGAAAGTGGCGACGCACCGTGGTGCGGTTCGCGCGCCGGTACTCCTCGAACTCGCCGAGCCCGACATCCAGGTCGCTGGGCTGGTGGGGGAGTGGTTCGGTGTCTCAGAACGGGAGCGTGCCGGACAGCTCGTGTCGGTGGCCCGGTGGGAGAACCGGGCCTGGCTCCAGGTCTCGCTCCACCGGGAGCTCAGGGTCATCGGGCGTGAGCTGGTTTGTGTTTTCGCCGATGGTCGATCGATGGCGGCTCGGGTCCATCCCATGCCGGTCTTGCGCCCACCGAGTCGCGAGGAGATGGCGGATCGACTCACGGTCGCGGCCTCGACGGCCTTTGCCGAGGACCGCACGGACCGCGCCCTCGAGCTTCTCGAACGGGCGACGGCCATCTGTCCGAGCTCGGCCGACGCCTATGAATCCAAGGGCGTGATTCTCGGCCGCCTCGGGCGCCATCGCGAGGCCATCGAACAGATGAACCGGCTGCTCGAGATCGATCCCTCCTCGGTGATGGCGCACTCGAATCTGTCGTTGTTTTACAACCAGCTCGGCGAGATCGAGGCGGCGGAACGCCACCTCGCCCTGGCGACGCGGGTGTCGTTCGGCGGTGAGATCGCGGCCGGCGCGGCCGATCTTGCGAAGAAGGAACTCGAGACCCGGGAGGCCGATCGGCGTCGGCGCTCCGAGCTTTTCCTCGAGATCCTCGAAATCGATCCCGACGACGCCCTGGCCCACTTCGGCATGGGTGAGATCGCTGTGGAGCTTGGTCAGTTCACCGAAGCCGTCGAGCATCTCGAGAAGGCCATCGTGAGCGATCCCACGTACGCGGCGGCGATGCTCGCCCTCGGCGCCGCCCTCGAGGGCATCGAGGACGCCGCCCGGGCGCGGGAAACCTACGAACGCGGCATCGAGGTCGCCGCGAAGAGGGGCGATCTTGCAACCGCGCAGAAAATGCAGGAGCGTCTCACGGCGCTCGCAAAGCGAGCGCCGTGAGACGCTAGTTTTTAGTTTTAAGTTATTAGTTTTAAGTTACATCGCAGGTGCCCATCGAGGCTATGCGATGGAAACTAAAAACTTAAAACTAAAAACTAGGAACTGAGCCTCTTGCAAAATTCCCGTTTCTCGGAGGATCGTCGTCAGTGGTCTTCTCGCCGGCGGGGGCGCCGGCGCCACAAAGGGCCGATATTCATTGTGGGGCCGGCGCCCCCGCCGGCCTGGGGCCGCGGCGGAACGGTACACAGCTGGGTCAACACTCCGAATTTTGCAAGAGGCTCAACTACTAACTACTCCGTTTTTTCCACCCAAACCGAGAGGATCTCCAGCGTCGCCTCGACGGCTTTGATCATCCATTCGAGCGAGACCCACTCGTTGACGGAGTGGAAGCTCTGGCCGCCGGCCCAGACGTTTGGGGTGAGCAGACCCATGAAGGACAAACGGGCGCCGTCGGTGCCGCCGCGGATGGCCTGCCTGATGGGCGTGATGCCGATCCGCTCCACCGCCTCGAGGGCGTAGTCGAGAACCTTGGAGTCCTCGCCGATCTTGTACGCCATGTTGCGGTACGACTCGTCGATCTTGATCGAGATCTTGGCCTTCGGGAAACGCTCGTTGACCTTTGTGACGACATCGTTGAGGTGGTTCTCTCGTTGCTCGAGCTCTTCGATGGAAAACGCCCTGACCAGAACCTTGAGATCGACCTTGGTGACGTCCCCGGATGCGATATAGGGGTGGAGGTAGGGTTCGCGCTTTTCGGTGGTCTCGGGCAGCCAGCGGGTGTCGATGCCCTCGATGATCGCCGCGGCGACCCTGAGTGCGTTGACCAGCTTGTCTTTGGCATAACCGGGGTGGACGTCGTGGCCCTCGATGAGGACGTTGGCGGTGTCGGCGCAGAAGGTCTCGTCCTCGATCTCGCCGAGATCCGAACCGTCGAGGGTGTAGGCGTAATCGGCGCCGAATGCCTCGACATCGAAGTGTTCGGTGCCGCGGCCGACTTCCTCGTCAGTGGTGAAGGCGATGCGGATCTTGCCGTGAAGAAACCCCGGGTTGTCCTTCATCCACGCCACTGCGGTCATGATCTCGGCGACGCCGGCCTTGTCGTCGGCGCCGAGCAGGGTCGTCCCGTCGGTGTGGATCACCGTGTGGCCGACGACCTTGGCGAGGTTGGGGTGGTCGGCGACCTTGAGCACTTGATCCGGGCTGATGACGATGTCGTCACCCGGGTAGTTCTCGATGATCTGCGGTTTGACATCCTTGCCCGAGGTGCCGAAATAGGTGTCGACGTGAGCGATGAGGCCGATGGTCGGCACCTTGCCGTGGGCCGGGTGGCCCTCGGGGATGTTGCTCGGCACGGTGGCGAAGACATAGCCCCACTCGGTCATTGCGGCGTCGGAGCAACCGAGGGCCTTGAGTTCCTCGGCGAGCAGGCGCGAGAGGTCTTTCTGTTTTTCGGTGGTCGGGCTGGTGTCGGAAGCCTCGTCCGACCGGGTGTCGATCTTGACGTAGCGAAGAAAGCGATCCATCAGCTGTTTGCTGTCGGCGGAATCGAGATTGACGGGCATGGAATCCTCCTGTGTCGTTTCGGGGCCGACAGTCTACCGGGTTCTGACGGTCAGACCAAGCCCGCCGACCACAGACTCGTGGGTCGCTCATACCATGTCGTCGCCTGTCAAAAACAGGTCAGAGTCGGCCGGCGCCGGTTGACGTCCGAACCCGTTGCGGCCATAGTATGGCCACCAAATGCGCCGGTGCAGCGGATCAGGCGCGGACCGTCAAAGGAGAAAACAGTGCAAAGCATCATTCGTGGCGCGCTTGTCGGGAGTGTGATGTTGGTCGCTCTGGTGGCCTGCGCGCAACCGTCGCAAGAGGCAAAGACATCCGAAAATCAGATTGCGGCACGGTTCGGCGACACCGTCATCACCGTGGAAGAGGTCGAGACCGCGGCCGGTGGCCAGCTGATCGGTCTCTATCAGCAGGTTTTCCAGGTCAAGGACCAGCAACTGCGGTCGATGATCTACGCCACCCTGGTGGAAGAGGCGGCGGCAGCCGAGGGGATCAGCCGCGAGGACTACCTCAACCGTGAGCTGGTGTCGAAGATCCCGGCCCCTTCTGAAGGGCAGATCCAGCAGCTCCTGACCCAGTACAAATCCCAGCTTCCTCCCGACGAGACTCAGGCCCGTCAGCAGGTGGTCATGTTTCTCAATCAGCAGGCCGGCCAGCAGCAGGAGGCGAATCTCATGGCAAGGCTCTTCGACGCCGCCGGTGTCGTGATCCTGCTCGATCCGCCGCGAGTCACTCCGGTGATGGCAGCGCACAATCCCATGATGGGTCCGGCCGATGCGCCGGTGGTACTCGTCGAGTACACCGACTACCAGTGTCCCTACTGCGATCGCGCCCAGCCGACCATCGTGGCGCTGCGCGAGCGCTACGGGGACTCGGTGGTGCATGTCTTCAAAAACCTCCCCCTGCCGATGCACCAACAGGCCACGCTTGCTGCGGAGGCCGCCTTGTGCGCGGCCGATCAGGGCCAGTTTTGGGCGTTCCACGACTGGCTCTTCGCCAACAAGAACAACATCAGCAACGACACCCTGGTGGCCCAGGCCGGTGCGCTGGCCCTCGACGTACCCGTCTTCACCGCCTGTGTCGACTCTCGAACCCACAAGCAGGCCGTCGAAGACGACGCAAGCGAAGCCGGGAGCTTCGGCATTCGTGGGACACCGGGCTTTGTCGTCAACGGCAGAATCCTCACCGGCGCCCAGCCCCTTGACGCCTTCATCGCCGTGATCGACGATGAACTCGACCCGCCAGGGTCTACCGATCCCGGGGGCCGATGAGGTCGAAGAGGTTGAAGAAGTCGAAGTGGTCACCGAAGACTCCTGATCAAAACCAACCCCTCAGAACCCCAACGCCCCCGGAAAGCCGGGGGCGTTTTGGTTCTCAATTCTCAATTCTTAATTCTAAATTCTTAATTACATCGCAGCTTTGGATCGTGAGCATGTGATGGAATTCGATAGTAGGAAATCAGGGTTTTTGAATTCCATCACAGGCGCATCCGAGAACAGTGCGATGGAAATTAAGAATTAAAAATTAAGAATTAAAAATTAAGAATAATTATCAGTCCAGATCAATATCCCTCAGTGGCCGGCTTCCGTCGTCGTCCTTGGCCTTCTCCATCAGCGAGCGGAACCTGTCCTCCATCAACCGATCCTTGGACTTCTCCTGCCGCATGGCCTCGGCGAGCCGGTCCGCCGACCGCGCCTTCTCGGCCTCCATCTGTTTGAGCCGGGCGTCGAAGTCGATCTTGTCGTGGGTTCGAACCGGGGCGGCGTGATCGATGACGACGCCCGCCTGGACATCGATGACGAGCAACGAGTCGCAATGGGGACATGTGACCTTGACGGTATCTTTCATCGCGCCCTCCCTGCTCCCCCGTCCGACTGCGGCCTTCGGGGCAGCAGCACGATTGTAGCTCGTGCTGCTATGCTCACCGAGAGGTCGTCGCATCGGAACTTCATCCTCGCGGGTGGTCTCACTGGGGGGAGGGTTTGATGACTTGTTCAGGTCAGAGGAATTCGATCGTCGGAACTGCTGTAGTGGTTCTTACCCTGGTCGTGTTCGGCTGCGCCGCACCCGGACCGACGCCGGAGCAGCAGGCCGCCATCGAGGGAGCGGTCGGCGGCTATCTCGAAGCCCTCGCCAAGTCGTACTCGACCCTCGATCTGAGTCATCTCGACGGCCACGCCAGCCCGGTCGAGATCAGCAACGTCCGCGGTCTGCTGCAACAACTTGCCAACAGTGGTGATCGCCTGGAGGCAACCCTGGTCGGAATCGAGTTCACGAGTCTCGACGTTTTTCGCGAGGTCAACGCATCGGTGGCTCTGGTCGAGGTCTGGGACCTGATTCGGTACGATCCCATGACCGGCCGCGAGAAGGGTCGCACCGACGGCTCGGTCCAGTCGACGTTGATTCAATTGCGACTCATCGACGGCGAGTGGTTGGTCATCGGTCGCCACGTCCTCGATCGCGAAACCGGTGGGGATCTCGATGACGGGAGAGTCGAGGGTTGAGCCTCCAGCCGATCCTCGTCATCGTCGGCCGACCCAACGTGGGCAAGTCGACCTTGTTCAACCGGCTGACCCGGAGCCGGCGCGCATTGGTCCATGATCTGCCCGGGGTGACCCGCGATCGCATCGTCGGCGAGGCGGAGCGGCCGGGAGGCGGCCACGTGACCGTCGTCGATACCGGCGGTCTGCTGCTCAACGACGAGGATTCTTTCGTCCCCATGATTCGGAGCCAGGCCGAGGTTGCCATCAAGGGGGGCGATGTGGTCCTGCTGCTCCTCGACGGCGAACTCGGACTCATCCCCGAAGACCGGGACATTGCCGAGTATCTGCGAACGCTCGGGGTCCCGGTGGTCCCGGTGGTCAACAAGGCCGATCGCAAGGGGGTCGACCTCCAGGCGCACGAGTTCTACCGACTCGGTCTCGGCGAACCGATCGCGGTCTCGGCCGAGCATGGCACCGGGCTCGTGGAACTCTGGGATGCCCTCGATTTACACATCCCCAAAGCCGAGCTCGCAGATGACGAGGAACCGATCGGCGATGAGGATGAGATCCACGTTGCGGTGATCGGTCGCCCGAACGTCGGCAAGTCGTCGCTGGTCAATTACCTGGTCGGCGACGCGCGGGTGCTCGTGAGCGAGGTCCCCGGCACGACTCGGGATGCGGTGGACGTGATCTGCGAACTTGACGGTGTGCGGTTCCGCTTTGTCGACACCGCCGGGATCAGACGCAAGGGACGCACCGACAAGGGACCCGAGGTCCTGTCGGTGGTGGTCGCCCGCCGTTATCTCGAACGCGCCCAGATCTGCCTGCTTCTGATCGATGCCGTGGAGGGCATCACCCGGCAGGACGGGCACATCGCCGGGTACGCCTGGGAGGCCGGCCGCGGAGTGGTGATCGTCGTCAATAAATGGGATCTGGTGACCGATCGTGACGAGGCCCGGGAGAAGATGACCGATCAGATGGATCAGCAGCTCAAGTTCCTTCGCCAGACACCGCAGATCTTTCTCTCGGCGCTCACCGGCAAGGGCGTGCACCGACTCGTTCCGACCATGCAACAGGTTCACCGGGCGCACGGACTCAAGGT
Organism: uncultured Acidobacteriota bacterium; assembly: GCA_963704125.1. Classification (GTDB taxonomy): domain Bacteria; phylum Acidobacteriota; class Thermoanaerobaculia; order Thermoanaerobaculales; family Sulfomarinibacteraceae; genus JAHECW01. The sequence continues at coordinate 77,604 of CAVPHA010000017.1, forward strand.
GTCGACCTCGGATCTCAACCGGGTGGCGAAGGACGCCTTCAATCGCAACCCGCCGTCCTCGATGGGCAAGAAACAACCCAAGATCTATTACTGCACCCAGGTCCACAACCGGCCGCCGCATTTCGTCCTGTTCACCAATCTCGACAAGAAACCCCATTTTTCGTGGACCCGCTATATGGAGAACGTCCTCCGCGAGGCCTTCTCCTTGGAGGGCGTCCCGTTTCGGGTTATGATTAGAGGACGAAAGAGTTAGGGGCGCTAATGGTCTTCTTCAACTACGCGCTGCGCAAGCTCAATGCCAAGATTGTCTACTACGGGCCGGGGCTGTGCGGCAAGACGACGAATCTGCAGTGGATCCACGACCACTTTGAAGGTGGCCAGCGTGGCAAGATGATCTCGCTCGCCACCGAGGGCGATCGAACGATCTTCTTCGACCTGCTGCCCATCGATATCGGGTCCATTCGGGGAATGGACGTCACCCTTCAGCTCTACACCGTTCCCGGTCAGGTTCACTACAACTCGACCCGGCAGCTGGTGCTCCGCGGTGCCGACGGTGTCGTCTTCGTCGCCGATTCGCAGCGCACCATGCGCGCCTCCAATGCGGAGTCGTTCGAGAATCTCCAGGAGAACCTCATGCTCCAGGGGATCGATCTCAAGGGCTTTCCCCACATCCTGCAGTTCAACAAGCGCGACCTCCGGGACCTTCTGAGCACAGAGGATCTCAACGAGAGTCTCAACGTCTTTTCGTGTCCGATCTTCGAGGCCATCGCCACCGAGGGCATCGGCGTTCAGGAGAGCCTCGAAGGCATCGTCAAGCTGGTGATGCGCAACCTGCGCGAGAAGTACGAACCGGTGGCCAGTGCCGGCGGACCGCAACCGCTTTCCCCCATGAAGGCGACCGGTCCCATGTTCTTCCCCTCGTCCCCGGTCGCGCCTGCCGCCAAGCCTCCCGCGCCGGTGGTGACGGATTTTGTTTCACAAATCGAACCTCCACCGGACGAGACTCGGGATGTCGGCGTGGACTCCGGTTTTGCGGCATTTCAAGATGAGGACGGCATCTCCACCGCCGTTTACGAGTCCGACGACGAGGAGATCGTCGCCCACGAATCGGCGCTCGAAAAACAGTTCGCCGATGACGAAACCGCGGCCTTCGCCGCCGCTGAAGACGGCGCTGCGTTTGAGCCGGAAACCGGCAAGCCCGACCACTTCGAGGGGCTCTTCACCGATCCCCGCGACGAGGACGGCACCGTCGATTTCGAGCGGGTTTTGCCGACGACCCCCGACATCGCCGATGCCGAGAGTGAAGACGAGCTGGTGACCGATCCCGAAATCGAGGCCCCGGGCCCCGAGTCGGGAGCGCCTCGACGAGACCATCGACGATCTCTTCGAGTCCGAGGTGCCGACCGTCAAGGCGTTCATGGACGAGGCGGCGGATGTCATCGAAATCGAGGGAGCGGCCGACGAGGACTATTTACCCATGGCCGTTGATCCGTCACGGATGGTGGTCGGACCGCCGTCCTACGACCGCTACGAGGATCGCATCGAGGCCCCCGGTCCCTTCGCCCCGGCGCCGGCGCCCCCCGCGCCCCCCGTGGATGCCGGCGCCTCGGAGGAGGCCCGAGTCGAGCGCGAGGCGGAAGCCGTTCACGCCGAGGTCCGCCACGTCCTGGGCGCCGCCGAAGACCGCGAAGCGCTCGCCTCTCTCGCCAGCGGCGAGGACATCGAAATCGAGGCCGTCGTCGATGGTCTGGATGCGCCCCGTGAGGTTCAATCGGTCGTGCCGCCTCTGCCGGAAGAACCCGAAGAAGTGACGGCGCCTTCATTCTACGTGGACGACAACGATCTAACAGCCGCCGAGGTTGAAGACAGCTGGGAAGAAAAGCCGTCGATCGCAGATCCTGACGTCGCAGAACCCACCTTCGAAGTGTCCGAGAGCATCGATTCGATCATCGTGGATGTCGAGGACCAAGAACCCTTAGCCGAGGAGCCGGCGACCGTCGAGACCCCCGCTGTCGAGCCGGTCGTCACCGAATCGATGCCGCCGCCGGTTGCGGACGTGCCGCCGCCGATAAGCCGTCCAGTCATGTTCGGCGTCGGCGATCCATTCTCCACCAGCGATCTCGAGGCCATTGTCCCCGAGGTGCTGCCGCAGTCGGCTGCCATGGCGCCGATGAAGAACGCGATCGATGTCGTCGCCGAAGGCAACCAACTGCACCTCCAGCTCAGGGGATCCGGCGCCATCGCCGAAATGGGCCAGGTCCGGGCTCTCGACATCGAGGTGCCGGTGCCGGGCCAGTGGATCGGAAACCAGAAGGTGACCCTTCAGTTCCGGCTGACCCTGACTCCGGCGGAGGACGAGAATGGCTGAGAAGATCGAGCTCCCCGAGAATCAGGAGTTCTTCAAGCTCAACGATGTGTGCAAGCTGGCCAATGTCCAGCCCTACATGCTCCGGTTTTGGGGCACCGAGTTCGAGCAGCTCGAGACGACGACCACCGAGACCGGCCAACGGCTGTACTCGCGACCGCAGATGAGCCTCATCCTCGAGATCCGCCGCCTGCTCTTCGATGAAGGCCTGACCATCGCAGGAGCGCGCAGAGAGGTTGAAAACCTCGTCGAATCGGGCAAGCTCGACCTGACCGCCGAAGTGACCGAAAAACCGCCCACTCCGGGAAAACCGGTCGCCAGAAAAACCAAGGCCAGGGCCGTTGAGTCGAAACCGAAGGCCGAGCCCGCGCCGGCCCCCGAGGAAAAGCCGGCACCCGAGGAAGAGAAAGCGCCAGAGGTTGACAAAGCCCCCCACGCCGACGTACAACCTCTCCTTGCGACGCTTCGGGGGGTCCGCAAGGAACTCGCCGAAATCGTCGAAGAACTGCGAAAGTAGCGGTTGAGTTCTGAACTCGTGAGTTCTCGACGTTTCGAACGGCGACAGCCAGAGAGAATCGTCTCGAAATTCATAATTCATAATTCAAAACTCATAATTCGTATGATGTCGGGACGTAGCGCAGCCTGGTAGCGCACCTGAATGGGGTTCAGGGGGTCGAGGGTTCAAATCTCTCCGTCCCGACCATTTTTATCGCCGCCGCAAGGCGGCGTTTCCCGTTTCCGTGCCCGTGCCCGGTGGTTTCCGCCCGCCACCGCAGCCCTCGTCGGACGAGGGCATGCGAGCGCCCGCCGATTTCGCCATGAACGCAGGCGTTCCCGCCGCCATCGCCGTGCACTCGCGCCGGCTACGCCGGCTCGCGGTGGTTACAGTGTCGCTCGTCGGTCGGACCCCCTTCTCTGGGTGGGGTGGACGTCATCGCTCTGTGGACTTCGTCCACTCCGCGATAACGCTCCTCGGCGGAATCAGCGAGTGACTGTAGGCTGCTCGCCCTGCGACCAGCCAACAGCCACGATCGCTGCTTCTCGCCGAGGCCAGGGGGTCCTCCTCCCAACGCTCAGCTCCCGTGTCGCTCGCCATTGTGGTGCGGGCGTCCCGCCCGCATAGGGACGTTGCAGGCGTCGTTGCGCCGCAAGGAGTCGAGTACTGCCGTTTGAGGTTCAGAAGCCCGTCGCCGAGACGACTTGGTCACGAAACCCACAGGCCGGCGTCAGAGCCCATGCTCTGGTGTTTGCGCGCATGAACCGGTCGTCGACGATGTGTGAATGTGTAAACCCACCATTCTGATGTCAGGACGGGCTACGGCGAAGACGTACTTTGGAAACGTGCCAGAGGGGATAAGTAGGCCGGTCTCCTTAATCTTGGGCCTCTGAGCCCGCATTAGATTTGGCGAGCATTGTGCTACGCCGTTTTTGGAGACCGGCCTACTCATCCCATCTGGCACCCAATTCGAGGGGTATAATTGCCCTACTGCGTCTCGACTCGAGGAGGATGCCCGGTACGCCGGGCGGTGCATTGGGGGTGGCTCGATGGGCGGCAGTGGCGCGTGGTTGATCGTCGCCCTGGCTCTCTTCGGCGTGCCGGTAGGGTCGTACGCACAATCGCCCGTTCTCACCGAGGAGGTGAAGCTCCACGGCGACGGCGGTGGGGCCGGCCCCGGCGCACCGCACGACCGGTTCGGCCGAAGTGTCGCCTTCGACGGCGACACCGCAATGGTCGGCGCTCCGGGTAACAACTACGCTGTGAACGGCGCCGGACTCGTCGCCGTCTTCGTGCAGCAGGAAGGCGTCTGGGTCGAGCAGCAAACCCTGAGCGCGGCGGACCTGGGCCAGGCCCAGGCGTTCGGGTGCGCCGTCGCCCTGAACGGCGACACCGTGGTCGTCGGCGCGTGTCGAGACAACCAGTTGGGGACCCTTGCGGGGGCCGCCTATGTCTTCGTCCGCGCCGGCGAGACATGGAACCAGCAGCAGAAGCTGGTCGCGGCCGACGGGACGCCCAGCGACAAGTTCGGCTCATCGGTTGCAGTCTCCGGTGACCTGGCGCTGGTGGGCTCGCCGTGGGACGCCGAGATGGGCGAGTACTCCGGTTCAGTCTACGTGTTCGTCCGCAGCGGTGGGGTGTGGAGTCAGCAGCAGAAGCTGACCGCAGCCGACGCGGCCGCGGGGGACCGCTTCGGAATATCGGTGGCCCTCGAAGGAGCAACGGCCCTGGTCGGCGCCGATCTCGACGACGACGCAGCCGCCGACGCCGGCTCGGTCTACGAGTTCGTGGAAGATGGCGGATCCTGGGTGGAGCAGCAAGAGTTCGCCGCGGCAGACGCGACCGCGCGGGGCTGCTTCGGCCGATCCGTCGCGCTAAAGGGGGACACGGCTCTGGTGGGCGCGGTGTGCGGCGGCGGCGCGGCGGCGGGCTCGGCGTTCCTTTTCGTTCGCAGCGGAGGGGTCTGGAGCCAGCAGGAGGAGCTCAAGGCGTCCGACGGGGCGGTCGGGGATATGTTCGGCGGGGCGGTCGCGCTCGAGGGGGAGCGGGCGGTGGTTGGCGCGTCCTGGGACGACGCCGCCGGGACCGCTTCCGGCTCGGCGTACGTCTTCGGACGCAGCGGCGGCGTGTGGAGCGAACTCGCCAAGCTCACCGCTGCGGACGCGGCCGAGTACGACCAGTTCGGCACGAGCGTAGCGCTGTCGGGTGGGGTCGTCCTGATCGGTGCGCCGGAGGAGGATGAGGGGGGACAGGATGCGGGGGCCGCGTACTCGTACGTCGCTGCCGCCGGAGGGTGGAGCCAGGAGCAGAAGCTGATGGGTGGGGCGAACGCCGCGGCCAACCTGTTCGGCTTCTCCGCCGCCATGGCAAAGGACACCTTGCTCGTGGGCGCCCCCGGCGACGGCTGGGCCCCCGGCGACGGCTCCGTTTTCGTCTTCACCCGCTCCGCCGGGAGGTGGGTCCTCGAACAGACGCTCTCAGCCGGTGATCCCGGTTCGAACGCGTGGTTCGGGTGGTGGGTCGCGCTGTCCGGCGACGTCGCCGTGGTCGGCGCGGTCGATGACAGCGAGGTAGGGCCCTCTGCCGGGGCGGCCCACGTTTTCGCGCGCGTTGGCGGGACCTGGATGGAGCAGCAGAAGCTCGTCGCCTCGGATGCTCAAGCCGGCGATGCCTTCGGCGCGGTCGTCGCCCACTCGGGTGAGACCGTTCTGATCACGGCGTATGACGCGGACGACGCCGGCTCGGTCTACCTGTTCGGGCGCGATGGCGGGTTCTGGGTCGAGCAGCAGAAGCTCACGGCGCCGGAACCGGCGTCACGCGATTTCTTCGGGTATCCGGCGGCGGTCGAGGGGGACGTGGCGCTGATCGGTTCGACCGGCGACGACGGGGCCGGCATCGACGCCGGCGCGGTGTACGTGTTCGAACGATTCGGCGCGACCTGGGTTCAGACCCAGAAGTTGTTGGCGTCGGACGCCGACCCCGGCGACGGGTTCGGCCGGGTTGCCTTGTCCGGCGACACCGCCCTGGTGGGCGCGGGTGGCGATGACGAGGCTGGCGCCGATGCCGGTGCGGTCTACGTGTTCGAGCGCGACGGCGGCGTCTGGCTCGAGCGGCAGAAGCTCCTTGCCGCCGAGCCCGGGGCCGGGAACGGTTTCGGGGCGGTGGTGTCGATGAGCGGCGACCAGGCGGTGGTGGTGGCGATCGACGGCTCCTGTACCACCGCGCTCTCCGGTGTCGCGTACCTCCTCGAGCGCCGGGACGGGACGTGGTGGGAGCGCTACCGGCTGTGTGCGTCGGACGGCACGCCCGGCCAGTGGTTCGGCCTGCTCGTATCGGCCCTGTCCGCCGACACCGTGGCGGTGGGCGCACCTGCCGACGACGACGACGGGTGGCGCTCCGGTTCGGTCTACGTGTTCGGCATTCCAGTGTTCGCCGACGGGTTTGAGACCGGCGACACTTCGGCGTGGGGTGGATAGTCGCGTCCGAGTCTGTGTACGATACGCTTTTCATGAATAGTGCCAGGAATAGTGCCCCAGGTTTACACATTCTGGCAAGGGTGAGCATCTGGAGGTCCGGATGCCGAGATCGCCACGGGTATTTGTCGAGGGCGGGATCTACCACGTCTACAACCGGGTGACACGCGGAGAGCTGGTCTTCACCGAGGATCAGGAGGCGGCGTTCCTTCTGGGCGCCATGCGCGACGCTCGCGACCGCGACGGTTTGATTGTTCTGGCGTGGTGCATCATGGGCAACCGCTACCACCTGGGCGGTTCGGTGCGGGTCGGTTTCGCTTTGAATGTGTAAACCAGGCACGATTCCGATTCCGAATCCGCGCCATCCGTGGGGAAATAGTCAGGCTCGCGGGCCCGTTGAAGAAATCACCACAGCCTCGAACCGAGGAGTCGATAACGAACCTGGCCGCGCGCGGCCGCGGCGAACAGGGAGGAAGAACCCATGGTCGACGTCGACAAGGCGCTGCAGACGCAGCTTGCGAACATCCAGAAGAAGACCGGCAAGACCCTCGACGAGCTCTATGCCTGGCTCGGCTCGACCGGGCTCGAGAAGCACGGCCAGCTCCGCGACGCCGCCAAGAACGAGTTCGGGCTCGGCTACGGCGACGCGAACACCCTGGCGGTGCTGTTCCGCCGGTCCTCCGGCGCCGCGCCCGTTCCACCTGCGAGCCCGGACGCCGCGGTGGATGCGCTCTACACCGGACCGAAGGCCGATTTGAGGCCGGTCCACGATCGGGTGATGGAAGCCATCGCCAGGTTCGGACCGTTCGAGATCGCCCCCAAGAAGACCTACTTGAGCCTACGCCGGAAGAGGCAGTTCGCCATGGTCGGCCCGGCGACAAAGACCCAGGTCGAGATCGGCCTCAACGCCAAGGACCTCCCGGCGGGCGGTCGCCTGGCGGCGCTCAAACCGGGTGGGATGTGCCAGTACAAGGTGCGTCTCAGCGAGCCGGACGAGGTCGACGCCGAGCTCGTCGGCTGGATCCGCAGCGCGTACGACGCCGCCGGCTGAGGAAGCTCAAGACCGTTCCGACCGTATCAAGGTGCCGTATAAAGGTGCCTCTATACGATTTCTTCCTTCGGCTTGTGATTTGACACATGCAAATAGGACACATATATTTGCACCAGGAGGCTTGGAATGCCACAGCTGCATCTTTATGTGAGCGACGAGGTCGCAGCCGAGATTGGTCGCCGAGCCGAAGCGGCGGGGATCAGCGTTTCGCGTTTTCTCGCCAAGCTCGTCCAGGAGAGAGCGTCTGCAGGCTGGCCTGATGGCTGGTTTGATCGAGTGCCCGGCGGTTGGCAAGGCCCTCCGCTCGAGCGGGCGCCGCAAGGGGAGTTCGAGCCCCGCGAGACGCTCCCGTGAAGTTTCTTCTCGACACCAACGTGTGTATCCGGGTTCTGAACGGTTCTTCGGCCGGTGTCATCGAACGCCTCGAAGGGCTCGATCCCTCTGCGGTCGCCATGTGTGCTGTGGTTCGGGCCGAGTTGGTTTTCGGCGCGAGGAAGAGCACGCATGTCGCGGAGAACCTCAGGCTTGTTGATGCACTTTTTGAGCCGTTCGTGTGCCTACCCTTCGATGACAGGGCGGCAGGTGCCTACGGCAGCGTGCGCGCAGATCTGGAACGGGTTGGGCGACCCATCGGTCCGAATGATCTGTTGATCGCCGCGACCGCACTCGCGCATGATCTGATTCTGGTGACGCACAACACCTCAGAGTTCGGTCGTATCCCAGGTTTATACGTGGACGATTGGGAGGCGTAGGCGTGGTATCGAATCGATTCCGGATAGTGCCCGATTCCGATTCTGGTTCATTTCACATCCGTGCCATGTGTAACAAAGCTAACAGAGTCGGCCTAGTCATCCCATCCGGCACGACTGAGTCTTTTCCTGTTCGCCTGGGCGAATGCACGAGTTCTAGCTGGACGAATCTCCGTCGGTTGCGTCGAGGCACCACTTCACGCCGCCGCGGGTTGCCATGTAGAGAAAGACGAAGCAGTAGAGAACCGCCAGCTCACCGTGGTTGACGCCGGGGAAGAACGCTGCTCCGAATTGGAACTTCCAGTGGAACTGAAAGTACGCCACCGCCATGGTGCCACTCGCCAGAAACGCTGCCCAGCGGGTCTGGAACCCGATGAGGATCGCTATCCCGCAGACCAATTCGATGATGCCGCCGAACCAGGCTTGGGAGAAGATTTCGGTCTCGCGCTCGGTCAGCACCCCGAAGATCTTCTGCGCCCCGTGCATTGTGAACATGAAACCGGCCATGATTCTCAGAAGTGCATAGGCATGGTCCGCAAAGTCGCCGAGTCGTGTCATCTTTTCTCCTTGCCGAGGGATCTGCATCGGAGAACACGAACTCAGCGGTCGATCTTCCAGGGACGTCTGACCGAACTGATTTGGGTTCCGAACTCGCGTGGATCGCCAAGGTCGCGTCGGGGGCACTGAAGCTGGGCCAAGGCCCAGCCTACTGTTGATCTCCGTGACAGCGACGAACGGGCCGAATTCCCAACGATCGAGATCGATCTCGCCCTCGATTCCCTGAAACGGGAATCGCATTCTCGATTGAGAGAATCCCAGACCGGTTCTGAATGGGTAACAGTGCCTTGTTGGTTTATTGCGGCAACACGGTGGTCGGATCGTTGGAGGTGTTGTCGATGACCGAGCCATAGCAGAAGAACTTGGCGCCCGCGTTGATCGACCACACCTCGACATAGCCATCCACCGGCGCCCAGTCGGTGAAGACCCGGTTGACCTGGTTGTTCGAGAACGGCGGCAGATTCAGACTGCCCGTACCGAGGGACGCGCCGGAGTTGTCGAATCGCTCGAACTGCACCCCAATCAACCCACTACCGCCGTTTTGGCAGCCGAGGTTCGCTCGAAAATCGTCATTCTCGCTCATGAAGAGGATCCGCCGCCGTTGGTTCGGTCCCGTCATCTCCCTGGGCGACACACCGGGAATCGACTGCCCGAAGGTCCCGTCACCCTGGTTGAAGACTCGGGCCACGACCATGGCGCCCTTGCCCCCGGCGGCGACGGCGATGGCGCCGAACGGGGCGGCGGCCGGATCGAGACCGAAGTCCTCGCCGAGCACGTTGGCATGGCGGCGGCTCTCACCCGGGGCGAGTGAGAACAGATCGGAAACGGTCGGATTCGAGTTGTCGGTGTCGCGCGGCAACCACCAGAGCTCGTAGACCATGCTCTCGTCCCAAGGGTTGTTCACCTCGAGATCGGTGACCCAGAATGACCCCTGGTTGCCCTCAGCGTAGCCCGCCGCCGGGACGAAGGTGAGGCTGAGGTCGAGGCGCTCGAAAACGAAGTTGTCGAAATGGGCCGCCAGGCTCCCGCCGGCCTGCAACTTCAGAATCCCCAACCTGATGCGCGCAGAGCTGGTTCCTTCCGGCGCAACCCCGGACGCAGAAATCGGCAGCCAGGTCTCGGACACGGATGAGTCGATCTGGTTTGTGACCGCCCAGGGCCCGGTCTGGTTTGCAGTACAGCCATCGCTGTACCACCTGACGAGCATGCGGGCGGTGCCGGTCTCAGTCTGTCCCCCGGGTACGAGGACATCGGCTCCGACCCGGTAGAGCTGGCCGGCCTCGATTCCCTCCACGCACTGTTCCGGACCCGTAGCGTCGACGGCGGAGTCGCTGATGTTGGTCACCAGCGCCGACCCTGAAGAAGAGCTGCCCTGCGCATCGAGCGGATCCCAGACGCTGGTGCTCTTCGAACCCGCAGGCCACGCATCCACGTTCTCGTCGAAGGTGTCATCGACAAGGACCTGGGCCGGGAGATTCAGCGGTGAGAGCAGAACCAGAAACACAACTAAGATGACCGGCAGGTGCATGGTGTCTCCTTTTTCGACCAGTTCTTGTCATCAAGATAGGTTCGCGGTCGCCCGCCGTCAACGACCGACGACGGGGAATCGAAATGGTGCCAAATGGTGCTTCAGAAAACGTGCGGCACCGTATTCGGCACATTTTTGGACGCCGACCACAGGACCACAAGATCATGAGTGAGCGCCCGGAACCTTTTCCACGGTACCTTTCCCGATTTCCTCAACCCTCGCCCAACTCAGCTGGGGATCGGCGCCCATTGCGGAGGTTGGCGCCCGTCGGACGCTTGGCCGCGTCCTACTCCCAGTACCACCGGGAGAACGACCTGCGCCCCACCGGGCGGGCGCGTGATGATGAGGTGGCGGGAAACCACGCGAGGTCGCGTCCGGCTGCCTCGGGGACGCGGGCGGAGCGGGCTCTGACCCCTCGGAGATTATCCTCGTGGGCGAGTCGGCCGAGCGGTTGGCAGCGTTCGTGGGGGATGAGCCCGCCGTCAGCGTCCAGTGGATAGCTTTCGGGCAAGCCCATGGATGCGACGCCGGTCCTGGTGTGGCAGTCGGCGACCCGCTGTCGGCGGGGGAGTACGGCGCTCACCAAGACCGGGCCGTTGTCGTCCCTGAGGTCCTCGGGTTCGTACGGCCAGCCGTCGATGAAGCGGTCCAGGTTGTATCTGGCGGTGGCGAGATTCTCGTTGAGATAGAGGGTGGAAAAGCTGTTCGGTGGATTCCACCTGCCTCCGCGCTTCGCCGCGAAAGATGGGTCGAGGGGATCATCCCAGCCCGGGTTCGCAATCCTCAACCACTCGTGCCCGTCAGCGAGGAACTCGGTCCTCATCCGGTCTGGGCTCCAGCAAAACTGAACATCCGGCGGCATGCCACCAGAACGTCGTTGGTGCGACCTTCGCCGACGAGAGCCAGCAGTGATTTCCCGTTGAGCCAATGGGCCGGACGCCGCACGACCGCCGGGATGCGACCGGCCTTGAGGTGCCGAACGAGAATATCCGTCGCCGCAGCCAACTCGGCCACGGCCGCGAGGCGGTCGGCGGGCAGCCCGCGTTGCAGCCACATGCCGACGGCCTGACGCGAGACCCCGAAGAGTCTCGGCGGCATTGGCCTGGCTCAGACCCCAGACCTTCAGCACCCGAGCGAGATCGGCCCGAGTGGCCCCGAGATCCAGCGAACGCAGAAAATCGGCCAGCCACTCCGGGTCGGCCGCCCGGGAGAGCCGGCGCGCGGCAACGGCGGGATCAAGCGAAAGCAGCTCGGCGGTGTTCGTGGGCATAAGTGCTTCCTCTGCCCGCAACCTTATGTCAACCGCAACCGTTTGTCAACCTGCTGAGGGCATCGAGGCGTACAGGGAGGAGGGCGTGTCCGAATCCTCGTCGACTCCCGGGCGAGCCGCAGGAGCCGACTTGTCACATCGCGGCTAGGGGAGACTGAAAAAGATCTGCATCGCGTACAGCCCCTGCGACGAGTGGCAGAGCTTGGCGACGGCGTAGTAGCTGTAGGTCGGGTACTGGATAGACCCGAGCTCCACGTCCGAGTCCAAGAAGTACTGCCGATCCCCACTCATGCCGCTGGTTGTGAAGAAGCTCATCTGGTGCAGGTCTCCGGTGTAGTTGTCGACACGCAGGAGGATCACCGAGACATCTCGTTGGGTCACATCGCCGCATGCGCCGGTGGTGCCGCCGAAACCGTCGTAGACCGCGACGCCGACCGAGGCGATGGTGGCGCCGTGGGGGAGGTAGACCGGTGCGACGGCATACGCATTGGCGCTGTCGTTTCCCCTGATCGCGTCATCGGGCATCCAGCGGCGCAACTCTCCGGGGTTGACTCCATCGCTGCGGAAGGCGGCAGCCGTGATGGTGAGAGGATTCCCGTAGGCCTTGATGGAGTCTTCGCCGAGCTGCTCGTATTCGCCTTCGGTCAGGGCGACCGCGGTGATCTCCAAGGGGGCGAGTTCCCAAGCCGAAGCGCCGCCTCCGGCCAGCGCCAGGGCGACGACCAGAGATGCGATCGCGGAGGAGGTCGCGTGCGTTTTCATCTTCAATCTCCCTTCGTTGCCTCTGTTCTTCTTCATGGCTCCACCGTCGTCCAGTTCGAGGTGGTGCCGCTCTCGAAGCCGTCGGTGAAGATGGCATCGTTTGATTCGAAGTAGATCCTGGCCGAGATGAGCTTGGTGGATGACGACGGCAGACAGGCGCCCACGTAATAGGAGTACTCGGGGAGGTTGACGATGGGTTGTTGGATGGAGGTGTCCCACGCGGTTCTGACGGCGGGGTCGCTGCCGGAGGTGGTGATCGTCGCCAGATCGAGAAACGGGGCGACCGAGGTGTTCGTGGTTCTCGTCAGCCAGACGGAAAAGTTCTGCCCGCCGTCTTCATCGATATACGAGATGTAGAAGGACGTGATTTCTGTGTTGTCCGGGAGATAGGCGGGCGCCTGGACGCAGCCTCCCGGGAGGGCGGTGCCCGCGAGATAGCCTTCAAACCAGACCATCCGGTGGCTCGAAGGATCGCTGCCGTTGGTGGCGAACGCCGCGGCGGGAATGACCAGAGGACTCGTCGCCGGGAACCCTTTGAGGTTCGCTGGGACATCATCATCGTCGCGAGCTTCGCTGACCGGGGCGAGCCCGAGGGTCGCGACGGCCGCCGCCAACACGAGAGTCACGATGAAGGATGAGGTGTTCTTCATGGATTTACTCCGTGTAGTTGATTTCGACCGAGTAGAAATGATGGGCTGCGGAACAGAGCTGGACTCTGAGGTAGTAGCGGTACTGCATGTTGTTGATCGTCTCGTAGTCGACGTCGGAATCGGTAGGCGACTGCATCGCCGATGACGCGCCGGTTGTGGAGACGAGGGCCATCTGGTGGATCGTCTCGGACGAGATCGAGGCCCGGTCGAGGACGGCCGTGACAAAAGCCTGAGCGGAACACGTGTCGGAACCGTCAACCGCCTTGAGGGTCATGCTCTCCACGGTGGCGAAATCGGGGAGGTAGACGGCCGCATACATCAACACCGGAGATCCCTCTCCTTCGAGATAGCCGTCGGGATGGAAAGAGAATCCGCTTGGATCTTCCCCGTCGTTGTGGAATGCCGCCGCCGGGACGACCATGGGCGATGAGTACCCGTCGAGTGCGTGGGTCGGCAGCGCCGCCAACGTGACGACCGCGCCGAGAATGATGCCTGCGAGCCTCTTCATGTCAGTGCCTCCTTCCGAAATCGCGACGGTGATCGAATCACAAGCGCAAAGGTACGATCGGAGGGGGTTTCACTCCATGGACAGACGCGACGGATCGATGGACGGATGCGCCAAGTTTGGAGAGGGGCCTGGGATTCCGGTCTCCCGTGGCCCTCTCGTGGGACCCTAGAAACTCCTGGGACCGCCGAGCTCCAGCTCGGCACCCTGGATTCCGGGCACCTCACCGCAATACAACAACGCGGACCGTGGCACCCGGCGGTCAGAAAGCCGGGTCATAGACTGTGGCGTGCAGGGTGCCGCGCATCGCCTCGCCCGGAATGGTGGAGACCTCGTCGAAGTGGAGGTATCCGTCGGCGAGCAGCCCGATGATCTGAGCTTGGTGGCTGGTGTCTGGTCCGAAATAAACCAGTAGTCCGAGGGTCGTGGAGAAATCGAAGACCGGATCGGTGCCGCTGACCATGAGGTCGGGGTCGGTCTCGATCAGGATCGCGAGGAATCTGTCGCCGGGAAACACACTCATGATCAAGATCGCCGCTTCCCGCTGGGAGCTGCCGGAGGGTCCGGCCGAGGATCCGACAAAAAGAGGCACGATCGTTTCATCGGGCAGCACGAGTTCGAAGCTCCCGGTTCCGGCTTCGAAGGGATCGACGACGTTGAAGGTCCCCCACGTGGAATCGAACCCGGCCCAGATCTCGCCAAGGGTCTCGAAACAGACCGGATCGCGAAGGGGCTCTTCCCAAGGCGGTGGCTCGGGAAAGAGGTCGGAAAAGAGCGAGGCGCGACGATCGTCCACAAAGCTGCGGATCAACGGTACCGCCTGGTTGAACGTCGCCAGTTCGTCGGCAATCAGAAACGGGGAGATCAACGCGCTCATGCGGTCGATCTCGTCGTGAATGGCTGCCTCGTCCCAGACTGTGTTGAGCAGTTTGACAACCCTATTGACATAGAGGTCGCGGGTGGATGGGTTCAGATAGAGACGGCGGGGGAGAACACCGGTAGCCATCACAGCGGGTTGTCGTGTTCCGCCGTCCTGGTCTTCCCCGAGGCTGAACAGGTTGTCGATGCCCCAGGGAATGAAATGAAAACGCTCGCTCGTCGGGTCGTTGTAGATATAGAAATTGTTGGTGTTGCCGGCATAGCCGTCCCAGTTGGCGAGCAGGACATCCATGACCCAGAAGGTCAGGTAGGCGTCGAGGTCGATCACCTCTTCCAGGGCGGCCACCAATCCGTCATCGGCGACATCCATGACGTCGACCACCGCGTCGAGATCCAGGCGGGCGTCGTCCTCCTCGTTGGTTTTCTGCTCGAAGGTGTTGACGAACTCCGGTCTGAAATCACTCAGGGTTCCTTCATAGAGGTTGCCGTCGTTGCGCTCGAAGTGACGGGCGAGAAAACGCTCTTTCACGCTTTCCACGTGCACGTACAGACCGAGATCGAGGCCGTTGACTTTGACGGTCGAAAAATTGCATCGCGGCGCCGGTACCCCAGCTGCCCTGAAGAGATCGTAGCCGAGGCACTGATTGAGATACGAGGGGTCCTGAATGGCGTTGTTGAGGGTCATCAGCCGCAAGCCGGAGAACCGCTGACCTGTGACGTACTCGTTGAATTTGATCTTCAGGGCTGGCTTGGTACGACTCAGGGAACCGAGAAAGCCTTTCTTGCGGACACCGACATTCTCGACCGTTTCGCCGTCGATTGTCACGGTGCCCGGGAAGTAGGTGAAGGGCGACCCGAAGGGCTCGGCCAGACAGTCATCGCCGACGAAGATTTCGAAGAGGTTTCGTTCCTGTTGACGGAGCGCTTCCCAGTCGTCAGGGTCGAGCTCGATTTCGATCCGGAGCACGCGGTCAGGGTCGAACACGGCATCGGTGAGATCGAATCTGGTCGGGCAGACCTGGGTTTCGGCCTCTCCCGGTGAACCACCGATGGCGGCGCTGGCGCACCAGTTGAGTGGGTCACCGGGTTCGCCGGTGACGTTGCTGATCACCATCGAGTGGCCGAGTCCGTCGGCCTCGGTCGGCCAGGGGGCGTCGTCATCGTAGCGTAGGCTCAGCAGCACTTGGCCGGTCGGATAAGAAAGGGCCAGTCGCTCACCGCTATTGCTGAGCTTTCCTGAGTAGAAACCGACGGCGGTAACGTCCGGATACGCGGCTGAGAAGTCGTCCTGGGAGCCGGCCACCACGACCCGGTCACCAGGCTGCACCCAAAGGCCGGCAGGAAACTCAAAGCTGACGCCATCCGAAAACCGGAAACCGCCGATCAAGAGCCGCTCCTCGCCGAAGTTGATCAGCTCGACAAACTCGGCGCCGGAGTCATCCGGCTGATACATGATCTCGGCAATCGCCAGCGACGTCACCGGGGTACGCCGACGGCCCGAGTCTCTGGGCGGGTTGGTGATCCCGGTCGATTCGAAGGCCGGCGCAACGGACACATGCAAAAGCCCGGCCACGATAATGGCGACCCGTACCACGGCGAAGGGCTGCATGACTTGTATTGTGCTCACGAGGTTCCCCCTACAAGTGACAGGCCCGTAGTACCGCAGGTGCCGCCTGACACGTACAGAACTCCGGATCCGACACTCATGTGCTATTTCTCTCTATCGGAAAACGCCGCCTTGATCGTGATGCTCCCTGCACTGAAATTATCGTCGATATCTTTGTCGGGATGGAAAATATGATCGCGCCAAGTTGAGTTCCGGCTTCGATCATCGGATTCTGAATCACTTGGACCACAATGCCGTGCCGTATCCTCTTCCGTCGTGCCTTGTCAGATTCGGCTGGGGACGAGTGGGGGTCAACTGCGGCGAGGCGGCCGAGAGGGGAAGCCGATCTTGCGCTTTTCGGGGTCGGGGTGTTGCCGGTAGAGAATCGCAATCCGCCCCACTGTACCCACGCACTCGCAGTCGGCCCGTTCCTCGATGATGGAAACGAGCGCCCCGCGCTCGTCTCGGTCGGCTACGATCTTGACCTTGATGAGTTCGTGCGCCTCGATGGCGGTGTCGATGGCGGCGAGCACGTTGTCGCTCAGACCCACTTTGCCGATCTGGACCAACGGCTGATACCCATGGGCGAGGCCACGAAGGTGTTTCCGTTCCGCGCCACTGAGTTTGCCCATCTTGCCTCCCAACATCAGGTGTAGGGTAGCATCCGCTGTTCTCGAGCGGCGTCGAGGACGGGTTCCTCAACAGCTGGAGCGCCGTGACATCCTGGGAAACGCGACTCAGAGATCGGTTGTAATGCCGATCGAGAGATGGTGGAGTTGATCGCCCAGGACACCATCGAGAACGGTAAAAGCCTTGTGTCCCGTGCAGTGGCCGGTGAAAACCGGACCATCGCAGCGTGAGCGAATCTCTCGGCCGATGTCCTCGACCTCGGGTCGGCTCAGGGCCATGGAATCGGCGGACGGCAGGCCGATGAGATGGAAGCCGCCGACCACCGCCTTGAGTCGCCGGCCGGGGAACCGTTCGGCCGCTGCGTCGATCATGTTGAGGACACCGCTGTGAGAGCACCCGGTGACCACCACCATGCCGTCGTCGTCTTGGAGCACCATGGTCAGCTCGTGGTCGAACTCATCGGCCATCAGCTGATCGCCCCGTTGAACGAGAAGGCGGTCATTGCCGGGCGGCCGGGGATGACGGGACCCGGCCTCCATCACCAGGGTGACGCCCGGGCTGATCTCGCTGGTTTCCTCGAGCTCGACAAAACGATCGGCGCGTCGTTCCAACAACCCGAGATCGATGCCGATGGGTTGGGTTCTGTCGGGGAACCGCGAGTAGCGATCCGCGTGCTCCGCCCGGCGAAGGTAGACCGGCGCATGGTCGTTGAGCTCGAGAAAACGCGACAGTCCACCGCCGTGGTCGAAGTGCTGGTGGGAGAGGACCGCCAGATCGACACCCGCGATGTCGAGTCCGAGGCGAGAGGCGTTGTCAGCGAAGACGCCGGAATCACCGGTGTCGAAGAGGATCTGCGTTCCACCGAGATCAAAAAGCAGCGAGAGGCCGAATTCAGCCGCGAGATCGGCGCCGTCAGTGGGCGCGTCGTTTTCGATGAGGACCGTCATTCGCATCGGGCTACCTCCAACGGGGTGGGTTCCTCGGGCGGTGCCAGCATTGCATATCCGCGGGTCTCTCTGGGCAGACGCGAAAACGTGGACGACGATTGTTCCCTGCCCCGCGCCTGTCACCGGCTGATCGCTGAACGTGACCTTGGCCGAGGGCCTCGCGCATCTCGGTCGCAAGCTCGATGTCTTCGGCCGGGCCTCGTGGCGCTTTTGCAGAAATCTTGGATTCTCGTGATACCATCGCTCGCATACCAACATAAGTTCGGATATATGAGAGCTTCAAGATGTGATTTCTGCCCCGAAACGGCCAGCATCGAATGCATGAGGAACTGTCCTCGACGCCTCGTGCCGACCCACGATCGTCAGCGTCTGGTCCGATATCTGCTCCCGGTGATTCCGGCCCGAACAATGGCCCTCTCGGAACAGACCCCCCAACCTCGAGCTTGGGGTTTCCCCCAAGGTGGGCTCGTCACGGGCGACTGAGGCGAGGCCTCACGACGAGGTCGACCGAAGCTGCCGGCGTTGCAACGACGCGAAAGGGGGTCGTGAACGGGATCCCCGTTCCATTGACTCACCCTTCGGAGGACGCCTCGGTCAGTGCCCGGAGGCGGCGGAAGATCTCCCTCGAGGCTCGCTTGTCGCCGGTCTTGTGGACGCTCCGGGCGAGGTTGGTGAAAGTCTGACGGTCGAGATCGGGGAGCTCGTCCGCAGCTTTTTCGATGGCATCGGCGAAGCCGTCTGGGTCGCACAGGGCGTCGCGGAGCTCCTCGATGTGCTGAAAGAGATCGCGCTCGGCCCGGCTCTGACGATGGTCGGCGTCGAGCGCCGCCCGAATCACGGCCACCGATTCTTCATCCCGGCGGAGCAGGCCGGCGAGATACTTGATCTGCCGTTTGCGGGCGCCGCGAGCCGTGATGCTGCGAGCGTGCTGAAGCCCCTCGCGCAGCTCATCGGGCAGAGGCAGGCGTTTGTCCAGCGCCTCTTTCGACTCGACCATCCGCACCGCGAGAGCGTCGACGGCCTGGGCCGCCCGTTTTTTTTCCGAGCGCCCGCGACCTTCGCGCTCGTCTCGCCGATCCACGACCACTGGACCACCCTCCTTCTTCGCCTATTCTGACATGTATCGAGGATCCGGGCATGTCGACCCTTGAGAGTCGACGACTCGATCCTGATACGATCGCCCATCAAGCGCCGACCTTGCTGGGCCCCCAGGATTCGCCATAGAGAGGACGCCATGCCGGAGATCTTCAACCTCGAACAGATCAAGAAAGCACTTCAGGGCCTCGATGTGACCGCGGCCATCGAGGAGGGATTCGTCGCGTACTCCAAAGGTGACGTGGTGGTGCCGCCGGTGGGGGAGCTGGTTTTTCAGGACCCGCCGGGGGACGTGCACATCAAGTACGGCTATATCAAGAACGATGATTTCTTTGTCATCAAGGTGGCCTCGGGTTTTTACGACAACGTCAAGCTCGGTCTGCCCCCGAGCGACGGCCTGATGCTCGTGTTCAGCCAGAAGACGGCTCAACTGGAGTGCATTCTCCTCGATGAGTGCCACCTCACCAACGTGCGCACGGCCGCTGCCGGTGCGGTGGTCGCCAGACACCTCGCACCGAGCACCGTCGAGCGCATCGGCGTCTTCGGCGCCGGTGTGCAGGGCAGAATGCAGGTCGAGGCCCTGCTGCCGATCACCGACTGCCGGGACGTCATCGTCTGGGGTACCGGCGAGGACGAGCTCGATGCCTATCGTGCGGCCATGACGCCGCACGGCTTTTCCATCGAAACCACCCGGATGAGTGACGAGATTGCCGATACCTGCAACCTCATCATCACCGCCACCCCGACCCGCACTCCGCTCCTGACCGCTGATCAGATCAGACAAGGCACCCACATCACCGCCATGGGGTCCGACACGCAAGAGAAAAACGAGCTCGATCCCGCCATCCTCGGCAAGGCGGATATCGTGGTCGCCGACAGCATCGAACAGTGCCTCGTGCGAGGGGAGGTCTATCACGCGATCAAGGCCGGGCTGCTGACGGGTGAGGATGTTGTGGAACTCGGCGATGTCATTGCCGACCCCGGCCTGGGGAGGGCGTCGGATTCGCAGATCACCGTCGCCGACCTCACCGGCGTCGCCGTACAGGATATTCAGATCGCGAAGCTGGTCTACCGGGTCTTGGCCAAACGGTGACCTTGAAACCCTCCAGGGAGGAGGGGTCTTCGAGCCTCGGCTCGGATGAGCCTCAGGGAAGCTCCTCGGCGATCCTTCTCAGGCCTTCTTCGAGATAGGCCTGCTCACCACCGAGCCAGATGCGCAGATAGCCCTCGAGACCCAGGTGGATTCCGGGAACGATGAGCGTGCCCTGGTTGCGGCGAATCCGCTCGACCAGTTCGAGACTCGGTGTCGGCGAGGAGTACTTCAGAAAGGCCAGGGCGCCCGCCTTCGGGGGAATGTATGAGTAGCCGTCCCCCAACCCGACCACCCAGTCGGTGAAGATCCGTCGATTCCTCTGCAGAAGGGCGCGGCCGCGTTGGTAGAGCTTCTCCCGGTTCTCCGTCTTCACCGCAATGCGCGCAACAGCGTCGGAGAGCTTGTTCGGGCAGATCGTCACCGAGTCGTGCTGGGTCCAGCAGGCCTGGACCAGGTCCGCCGGGCCGACGATCCAGCCGATGCGAACGCCCGGTATGCCGTACGCCTTGGACAACCCGCTCGTGACGATGACCCGGTCGCTCATGCCCCAGAAGCTCGGGGTCCGTGGGCAGTCGATCTCGGCTCCCAGGTAGACCTCGTCGGCGAGCAGGTAGGCGTCCATTTCCTCACAACGGCGCACGATTCGTTCCATGGCGGCGCGCAGACAGTACCGACCCGGTGGGGTTGTTGGGGTTGGAGACGTAGACCAGGCGGGTATGGCGGTTGACGGCGCGCTCGAACTCCGCCCAATCGGGCTCCCAGTTCTCGTCCTGCCGCAGTGCGAAGGTGCTCACCTCGGCGCCCAGGCTCCTCGGGACGCCCCAGAGCTGCATGTAGTTCGGCACCTCGAGGGCGAACCCGTCACCGTCCTGCAAGAGGCTCAGAGCGCTGAGGTAGTTGGCCTCCGATGTCCCGTTGGTGACCTCGAAGTTGTCGATGGTCGTTCCGGGGTAGATTCGCGCCAGAGCCTCTCTCAGCTCAGGGGTCCCGTTGGACTGGCTGTAGGTCAGCGGGGTGTCCAGCGCCCACTCCAGGTCGAGCCCCATCTCGGACAGCTCGCGCAGCGAAACCGGGAGCACGCCGCTTTCGCTCAGATCGAAGTCGACCACATTCTCCCAGGTCGACTGCATCCGTTCCATCTCGAAGATCTCGATTTTCATAAAGCCCGTCTCCTCATCTTCGATTGACCCGACGAGGCTACCACGAGACATCGATACGATGGAGCGAAGGGTGCCGGATCAAGATCGGCGCCGCGCACCACATTGCGGCTCGGGAACTGCCACGATTCGCCAGCGCTCGAGTCATCAACTGATTCGCGGCACTCATCGCACGCTGCCGAGCGCGTCAATCCGCGCCGGAAATATCCCGGCCGCAGCGCATCACCACCGCAACCAGAACCGCCCACAGCACTGCCGCCGCGGCCATGGACAGCGCCGGCATGAGGACGCCGTTGTCGGGGGTCGGCATGAGGACGCCGACGATGGTCGCGATCACCAGAAGGATTCCGGCCATGGCGGTGTCCCGTGCCAGGAGAGGGCGGCGCCGTCGGGTTCGCCAAGCCTGCACGACGAGAACCACGATCAAAGCGCTCGCAAGCACACCAACGGCGAACCGAAGCAGATACAACCACCCGAAGAGGTCTTCCGGTCTGCCCAATCCGACAACCCCGGGCCAGTTCAGACAGCGCATCAGAGCGCCGGGTCTCGAGACCAGAACGCCGCTGACCAGGACCGCGTACACCGTTGCGGTCGTCGTCAACGCGAGTCGGGCGATTCCAGTCGTCACCGACGGGCGTAACACTGCGGTGGGTGATCGGAACCGGGCCGATATCCCGGAGGCGGCCACGACCATCAGGGCGAGCGCCGTCAGGGCGGTGCCGAGATCGACCGCAGCCCAGCCGCGAGACAGACCCGTGAGGATGACCAGAGCGCCGAAGAAGACCACAACCGCCAGGCAGACGATCGCCCCGATCGTCGGAACGAATATCCAGCGGTTCTGAACGATACCGGCGCCGGGCGACGACCGCGGCTGCGATGAGGAACGGCAATGTCAACGGGGTCAGGAGCCGGTGGGAGTATTCGACGATCGAGTTCACCTGATTGGGCGGAAACCACCGTTCGTGGCAGGTCGGCCAGTCGGGACAGCCGTGCGACGAATCCGTGATGCAGACGATGCCGCCCGACAGCACCAGCACATAGACCATGACCGCAGCCCAGACAAACAGCGTGCGGTGCCACTTGGGGAATTCATTGTTCGGTGAGAACTCGGTCATGTCGGGCCCCCTCGGCCTCGGTCCCTCAGAATTTCGACAGGTAGATCGCCTTCAGCCGCTGCTGGCCGTCGGCGTCAATGCCCAGACTGTCGCCGGGCTCCAGTTGCGGCAAGGCAACATCCTGCGCCCGGGAAGAGGGCATCGGCAGGATGAACACGACGGTCATCGCCAGGGCGGCGGGGAAACACGGGATCAGGGACATGCTCATCGCTTTCATTACCTTCACTCCTTCGATCGGCGTTCGCTTCCGGAACTCGCCGGGTGGTTTCGCCGCAGGCTTGGCGTCGAATCCGTTGGGCCGCACTCGCGATGGGACGCGTTCATTGTCTGAGAAGAAGCGGGCCGCCCCGATCGAGGCGGCCCGCCTGGGTTACGAACAACAGGACATTGCCGTGCGGACTAGTGGGGCCCGCCCTGCATGTGGTGGATCGGCTCGCCGTCAACCGCGGTGGCAGTTGAGTCCTCGAGCTTCTTGATGTCGTCCTCGGTGAGCTGCGGCCGGTCCACCTTGAGCGTCAGCTTGTTGAGCTTGGCGGTCAGAGCGAACGGCGGGGTGTAGTCGGCGTCGTTGACCCCGGTCAGGGTGTCGGAGGCGATATCGAAGCTCTCGTCCCACTGCAGGATCATCGGCAGGGTGTGCTCCACTCTTGAGTGTCTGGACCGTTTTGCCGTCCACCTTGAGAGTGCCGGTGCCGCCACGGCCGAGACCGCTCATGTTGTTGTAGAGCAGCGTACCGATGCCCAGACCGTCGTAGGCGAAGTCGAACTCAACGGTGTGCTGACCGGGTGTCAGCGCTTCGGTACCTTCCCACTTGATGCGTTTGAGGTCGACCAGATTCCACAGGAAGACCGGCTTGCCCTCGAGCAGGTAGAAGCCGTAGCCGCCGAAACGTCCGCCCGATGTGAGGATCATGCCCTCGGCGCCGCCCTCGGGGACCGTGATGTCAGCGGTGATGGTGTAGGAGGCGTTGAGCAGGAACGGCGAATCGCCCTGCGGCAGACCGACCATCGGGTGGGTGTAGACGAACTCTGTGCGGCCGGCGGTGATGTTCGGCCGCGGGGCGACGATGCGACCGGCCACCGAGGCGTCGAGCGGCAGGACGTGGTACTTCTTCGCTTCCTCGAGGAAGGCCTTGCGCATCTCCTCGACCTTCTTCGGATTTTCGGCCGCGATGTCGTTGGACTGGGTGAAATCACTGGTCAGGTCATAGAGCTGGAACACCTGGTTGTTGAGCGGGTCGGGGTTGGCGACGCCGAAGGCCTCCCACGGCGCCCGGTTGACCTTGGTGCTCAGGAGCCAGCCTTCGTTATAGAGCGCCCACTGACCCATCATTTCGAAGTACTGCGTCTTGTGCTGCGACGGCACATCGGCGTTGGCCTGCAGCAAAGGTGTAGACAAAGCTCGTGCCTTCCATGGGCGCCTGGTTGATCCCGTTGACGACTTCGGGCGCCGGGATGCCGGCCGCCTCGAGAATCGTCGGCACGACATCGATGACGTGGATGAACTGCTCGACGCAGAGCCCCCTTGTCCTTGATGCGATCCGGCCACATGACCACCATGTTCTGGTTGATGCCGCCGAGCCGGGAGGCGTTCTGCTTGAACCAGTCGAAGGGGGTGTCGAAGGCCCATGACCAGCCCGCCGACATGTGGTTATAGGTCTGCTCGGTGCCCCACACGTCGTACCACTTCATCTGGACGTCGACGGGGATCTCGTTGAGACCGTTGAAGAATGCGACCTCGTTGGGCGTTCCGAGCGGACCGCCCTCGGCGCTGGTGCCGTTGTCGCCGTTGATATAGATGATCAGCGTGTTGTCGAGCCGGCCCAGGTCCTCGAAGGCGTCGATGACGCGGCCGATCTCGGAGTCGTTGTAGGCGGCGTAGGCGGCGAAGACCTCGACCTGCCGGATGAAGAGCTTCTTCGCCTCCGGGGTGAGCTTGATCCCACGGCTTCAGGACCTTGTCGGGCCAGGGCGTGAGCTGCGAATCCGCCGGGATCACGCCGAGCTTCTTCTGGTTCTCGTAAGATCGTCTGGCGCAGCTGGTTGTAGCCGTCGTCGAAGAGGTGCATGTCGTGGATCTTCTCGACCCACTCCTTGGTCGGGTGGTGCGGCGCGTGGGTGGCGCCGGGCGCGTACTTGATGAAGAGCGGTTTGGAGGGATCGGTCTGGTGGATCCGCAAGATGTAGTCGATGGCGTCGTCGGCCATCCCGGTGATCGAGGTTCCAACCCGGCTTGCCCTCGAACGGGTAGATCTGGGTTGTGTTGCGGAAGAGGTTCGGCTGCCACTGGTTGGCGTCGCCGCCGACGAAACCGTAGAAGTACTCGAAGCCCATCCCGGTCGGCCACTGGTCGAACGGCCCGACCTGGCTGGCGGCGAAGGCCGGTGTGTTGTGGTCCTTGCCGAACCACGCGGTGGAGTAGCCGTTGTCGAGCAGGATGCGGCCGATGGTGGCCTTGTCCTCGGGGATGATGCTGTTGTAGCCGGGGAAACCGGTGGACTGCTCGGAGATCACGCCGAAGCCGACCGAGTGGTGGTTGCGCCCGGTGATGAGCGCGGCCCGCGTCGGCGAGCACAACGCGGTGGAGAACACCCGGTTGTAGCGCAGGCCCTCGCCGGCGATGCGGTCCATGGTCGGTGTCGGGATGACGCCGCCGAAGGTGCTCGGCACGCCGAAACCGGAGTCATCGGTGATGATGAGCAGGACGTTGGGGGCCTCCGCGGGGGGCACGATGCGCGGGCGCCCACCAGGGCGTCGAGTTCAGGGCGTCGTCCTTGATCACGCCGCCGAACTTCGGCTCCGGCGCCGGCAGTTGCTTGCCGCTGATGGTGGTCGTGGCGCTCGGCGACCCGAGCTTTCCGGTCACCTCCTGGGCCTGGGCGAACGTCGCCGCCGCGGCCGTCACCGCGACGGCAGCGCTCAAGATGATGCGGGTTCCTACTCTCATGGTGCATACCTCCCTGTTAGCGAACTCTCTTCATCCGGTTGTCGTCGTTGGAGCCGGAGAGGCGCTGGTTTCGTCAGGCGCCGATCTCCTTCCGATAGTGAAACTCGGCGACCAGTTTCTTGAGTTCGTCGGCCATGCTCGAGAGGTTCTCGGCGGCCCGCCGCGTGGCGCCGGCGCCGTCGGCGGTCACCTGCGCCGATTGGGCGACCTGGAGGGCGTGTTCGGCGATCTCCGAGGTGCCGTGCGCCGCCTCGTTGATGCTCCGGCTGATCTCGCTGGCGGTTGCCGTCTGCTCTTCGACGGCGAGGGCGATGCTGGTCTGGATCTCGGAGATCCGATCGACGACCTCGGCGATCTCACCGATGGCGCTGACGGCGCCGTTGATGTCCTCTTGGATCGACACCATTCTGCTCGAGATGTCCTCGGTGGCGGCCGCGGTTCCGCGGGCAAGCTCCTTGACCTCGTCCGCGACCACGGCAAAACCGCGACCCGATTCGCCGGCTCGCGCCGCCTCGATGGTGGCGTTGAGCGCGAGCAGGTTCGTCTGTTGGGCAATCTCGCTGATCACCTTGGCGACGCCGCTGATCTCGTTGGAACGCTCACCGAGATGGGTGATGAGTTGGTTGGTGCTCCGTGCCGAGGCGACGGCATCCGCCGCGACCTGGGCGGCCTCCTGGGAGTTGCGCGCGATCTCGTGGATGCTGGCGGTCATCTGCTCGATGCCGGTGGCGACCGCCTCGACGCTCATGCTGACCTGCTCGGCCGCGCTCGAGGCCATCGTCGCCTGTTCGGAGTTGGTGTCGGCGCCGCCCGACATCCGGAGGCTGATCCCGCTGAGGTCGTCCGACGCGTCGGCCAATGCGCCCGGCGTTGTCGCCGAAGATCGCCACGGCGTCGCGCATCCGGTCGAGGGCGCGGTTGATGGACGCGCCCATGGTGCCCGAGTTCGTCGGCGCTGGCGATCTCGATCCGTTTGGTCAGTTCGCCATCGGCGACCCCGGCGGCAACCGCGACCACCCGGTCCATGGAAAGCGAGATCGAGCGAACCACCGAAATCGAGAGCGCGACGAGAGCGACGATGCTCAGGACTCAGGACGACGACGTAGAGGATGGTGGCCTTTGTCTGGTTGGCTCGCGATCGTTCGAAGGCCTGCTGAGATGTTCTCCCTCGATGTTTCGGCGATGTCGTCGAGAGTCTCCTTGATCAGGTTGTAGCGGGTGATCTGGTCCTGGATCGACTCTTGGAGATCCGAGCCGATTTCCATGTTGATGAGTCGGCTCGGCGTCCGCCGAGCCAGAGTGTAATACCTTGAAAGTCGCCGCCGAGCACCTCGATTCTGATCGGTGTCGAGGGTCTCGTTCTCTCTCGCCTGGGTTCACCGTTTCAAGGAACTGCCGTTGGAGAGTGGTCGGTTTCCTCCAGCAGGGTCGGGTCCGCCGACGCCACGGCGTCCTGGAGACCGCGCTGCAGGGCGGCCAGCAATTCGACGAGGTCCTGACTCATCGTGACGGCGGGCACGTATCCGGTTTCGATCCGCCGGTTGAGATCATCGTTGGCCGACCGCGTCATCTGGACGACGACGAAGATCACGAGCAGGGCGGCCACCGCCAGGGTCGGCATGAGGGCGATCTTGTGGACGACTTTCATCCGTCTCAGTTCTCCACCGCGAGTTCTTTGACGTTGGCGATCAGGTTGGTCGATGATGAAACGTAGCCGACGGCCCCCGGCTCCGCCGCGACAAATGCGAGGACCTCGGCATCGGTCGCTCGTTCCATGGGTGGAACGGCCTTTCCCTGAAAGATCTGCCGTTGCCAGTAGCTCTGGATGGAGCTGACTTTCTTCCCGTGGATGACCGTCGGTGAACTCGATCCGGGTCGGCGAGTCGGGTTTGAGATCAACCGCTGTCACCGTCTGTCCGTCGGGCCAGGTCAGGTCCTTCTTCAGAAACATTCCGGACAGTTCTTTTGCGGTGATCAACTTGATCGGGTTCGACGCATTCACCACGATCTTGAAGTCAGCCGTCTCTGCGAGCGGCGCAAACCCGGCCAAGAGGACGGCCAGGAACAGGAGCTTCAATTGTCTTGCCATCGTGTTCTCCCCCGACGGGTTCGGTGCCCGGGGCGCGTCCGGATCGAAGAAACGGACACGCCTTCTTTCCTATGTTACAGGATATCGGGCTGAGGGATGGTGCTCGGACGGTGATCGAGGCAGGAAGCCCGGAGCGACTCGGACGAGCTGTCGCCGTTTTCGAATCCCGCGATAATCATGATGGTTGAAAAGCGGCACTTCGGGGCAGGCGTTGACGCTGAGGGGATGCGCGAGTCATCACGATCCCGTCGTCGTCAAACCGCCCGTGCCGCCGTCTGAAGGGTGTGATAACGGCGCCCCACGGTCTCGATCCCGGCTTCCGCCGGCGGCTGGGGCGCAGCGATGCAGCGCCCGCCTTCCGTTACCTAAAACGCCGTCTTGGCCGCCTTTTTCGTGGCCTTGGCCTTTTTCTTCTCTTTGGTCGAGAGTTTTGGTTTGTTGGACTTTTCTTTCTTCACTTGCCCTTTTGCCATTTCGTTGCCTCCGTCCCCGGCGACCAGAACTCCGGCTTTTCGGCAAACAGCCCCCGGGAACTGACACTGTACACCCTACGCCGGAGATTGTGATGAGGAGCAGTCTTCAACCGGGTGCCAAGGATGGTTGAGCCGTGCGCAGAGCAACGGTTCTGTAACCGGCGATCAGTCGTGTTCGCTGGCGAGGCCGGCCTTCGCGATTGGCCGAACGGCGATGAACACCGCCGCCAGGAACAGCGGCATGATCTGCAACAGCAGACGGTCGAGCGAGGTCCGCAGGTGCCAGCCGAGCGGCTCCGGGGTGATCAGGTAGATTCCGGCGTCGGCGATCAGCATTGTGAGGAATACAAGCAGGTAATAGACCCATGGCCAGCCGACAGACGATCCGCGACGCCTTGCCGCCCCGATGGCCAGGAGGAGGATCAGCGCGATCCATGTCACTCCCCAGCTCACTCCGGCCGAGACGGGGACCAGACGCCCGACGAACGCCCACCCGACATCCGCCCACCGGCTCGGGTCGGCGAGGAGCGATGCCGCTTCGGGACGCAGGTATCGACCGACCTCGCCCGGCCCCACCCAGCACTGTTTGAAGGCCACTGTCGCGGCGATTCCCGGGAGGGCGCCCACGGCCACCAGGGCCCATCGTTTTCGCGGTCCGTCAATGTGTCGAACTCGAGTGGCGATCGCGGCGATCGAGACCAGGACCAGGGCAAGGATCAGACCCTCGTTCTTGGTCCACACCAGCAGCCCGAGGAAGACCCCGATCAGCACCGGGGGGGTGTTCCTTCGATCGGCGCCGCTGATCATCTCGACCAGGCCATGGGCGGCGGCAAGTACCAGATAGGTCACTGCGATGTCGGCGCTCTGGGCGAACGCCATTTGCCAGATCATGGGAGTGGCGAGGAGCAGGGCGACGGCGAGCGCGGCGTGTGGGCCCGTCGACCAGCGCTCGACGGCGATGAAAGTGGCGGCGGCGAGCCCGATGAGAAAGAACCAGCCGGTGGCGATGGGGATGGCCACTGATTCGCCCCCCCACAGCGTGAATTGGCCGGTGATGAGGCCGGGGAGGAGGAGGGGGTAATCGGGCTTGCTCTCGGCCATGAGGCGGACGACCTGCGGAAACTCGTCGCCCGATCGGGTCCACTGCAGGGCCCGGTAGGTCCAGATCGCCATGCCGTCATACAGCCCCAACGGCCGATAGGCGACCCATATGGAGTAGTTCCAAATCTGCCCCAGGGCCAGACATACGACGGCGACCCAACCGGCATGGTCCCACCAGCGACGGGGCTCGGCCGCCGCCGTCGAATCGGCGGGTGAGCTTGGTTTCCGAGCCATCAGAATCGCCACCACGCCGGCGGCGACGAGGATCGCCGTGAGAACCGGGCGCCCGAGTCGGCCGAACCCGAGGAAGAGGCTGTAAAAGCCCGCGAGAGAAACCAGGCCGGCCGCCAGGCCCGGCCCCCAAGCCAACCAGACGGCGACTCGAGACAACCCTTCTTGCCGGCTTGACCCGGTGATCGACCAGGCGAGAATGCACCCCAGGGTCAGGACTGCCAGGGGAACGATCAGCGACGGATCCACCGTCTCAACCGCCGATCTTCAGCAGGATAAAACCGTCACCTCGCCAGGTTTCCACCGCTTCGATCCCGCGCGATGACGCTGCGCGGGTCAGATCGTCGGTGAAAACCGCCATTCGTCTTTCCTCGCCGAACTCGCCGAGTACGATCAGGGGCCGGCCATCGGCCGCATCCTCGACCAGCGCGTCGAGATCGAAGTTCCGGATGACCCGGTCGCCGATTTTGTAATCAACATAGCGGATATCGAGCACGACCGGTGCAAGGGCGTATCTGGCGCCGACGAAGCGATTGGGGGTGTCTGCGAAGTAGGCGACGCGCGCGACGCCGTCGAGACGCTCGAGCACGATCGCCGTACCTTCGGGTCAGGTCATCGGCCGTTGGTCCCGCGGATGGGGGTCGCGAGGTGGATGGCGAACCCGAGATTGACCAGACACACGGCGATGACGATCGCTGGAACGAACCAGGCGACCGCGAAGATCGGCGGTTTCGGGCCGGGCGAGGGTTCTCCGCTGTGATCCATTCCAAGAACGGCTACTCACTCCACTTCATGGCCGGGGTCAGCTTGCCGTCGATCATGACCTCCCAGAGCATGTTCTCGTCGTCGGGGAAGCTGAGGTGGTAGAGGGTGAGCTCGTTGCCCACCATGACCTCGAGCTCGGTGTTCTTGCGCAGCTCGTAGGAACCCCACTCGGAGTCGTTCACGGTGATGACGCGCTCGGAGAAGTGATAGGGGGTGATGCCCTTGCGGTCGAGTTCGACCAGGTACCACGTCCCCTGGATCTTGAGGTTGTTGTTTGACAGTTGGGCGATCTCGGCCCGTTGGCCCCAGAGATAGTAGGCGAGGGCCCCGAGGGCGATGAGGATGACGAGCCGTTTGAGCAGTCTTTTTCATCTGATCTCCTTCGCCGGGCTGCTTTCGATGTGATTGTACGGCATACCGGCCGATATGCGGGGCTACTCGAGCTGATGGATCCGAAGCACATTGGCCGAGTCCGAGAAACCGAGCGGGAGACCCGCCACGATCACCACGTGGTCGCCCCGCCTCGCCAACCCATGGATCGCGAGCTCTTCCACGAGGGCCTTGCCGAGTGCCGAGATGTCGGTGGTCTCGGCGATCGTGGTCGGAGTCACCCCCCAGGACAGCTTGAGCTGGCGAGCGACGGCCGCCGAAGTGGTCACGCCCAGCACCGGTGTTGCGGGGCGGTGGCGGGCGATGAGCCGTGCCGTCGAGCCCGAGGTCGTGGTGGTGACGATGGCCGCAGCGCCGATCTCGTCGGCGAGCTTGCAGGCGGCGCGACTGATGGCCCCGGTGATATCCGGTCCGTCCGGATCATCCGAGTCGGTGGCCCAGTTCGTGTGATCGAGGTATGCCTCGGCCTCGAGAGCCACGCGATCGAGCATCCCCACGGCCT
This sequence comes from uncultured Acidobacteriota bacterium, assembly GCA_963704125.1. Lineage (GTDB taxonomy): Bacteria > Acidobacteriota > Thermoanaerobaculia > Thermoanaerobaculales > Sulfomarinibacteraceae > JAHECW01. The sequence continues at coordinate 108,031 of CAVPHA010000017.1, forward strand.
CGTTCGGGTAGGAGCCGATGGCGGTCTCCTCGGAGAGCATCAGCGCGTCGGTTCCGTCGAAGACGGCATTGGCGACATCGGAGGCCTCGGCGCGCAGGGGCCTGGGGCTGTCGACCATGGAGCGCAGCATCTGGGTCGCGGTGATCACCGGCCGGCCGGCCCGGCGGGCGGCTTCGATGATCTTCTTCTGGATGACGGGCACCTTTTCCGGCGGCATCTCGACCCCGAGATCGCCGCGGGCCACCATGATTCCGTCGACCACTGCGATGATGGGCTCGATGCGGTCGACCGCCTGCGGTTTCTCGATCTTGGCGATGAGCAGCGGCGGGTTCTCGAGCTCGACAGCCGCTCCCGGACCGGCGCCAGATCGTCCTCGTGGCGGACAAAGGAGAGGGCGACGAAGTCGACGCCCTCGTCGAGACCGACCTCGAGGTCGGCGAAGTCCTTGTCGGTGACCGCCGGCACCCGGAGCTTGGCCTGGGGCAGATTGACGCCCTTGCGCGAGGTCAGCAGACCGCCGTTGACCACCCGGCACAGGAGCCTGTCGCGGCGAACCTCGATCACCTCGAGCTCGGCGGCCCCATCCGCGAGCAGGATGGTTTCGCCCGGCGTCACATCCTCGAGCAGATAGGGATAGCTGACGGAAAGGGTGCCCGCCGGCGCGTTGCCCTCGACCGCCAGCTCCACGGAGTGACCTGTCGCCAGGCGAACACCCTCGTCGGGCAGGACGCCGAGTCGGATCTTGGGGCCTCCGAGATCCTGCAGGATGCCGATTTCGCGACCAAGACTCTGCGCCACCTCGCTGATCCGGCGGATGGTCGCGCGGTGGTCGTCACGGGTGCCGTGCGAGAAATTGAGCCGCACCACATCCATGCCGGCGTCGATGAGCGCGGCGATGCCTTCGGCCGAGTCGGTGGCCGGTCCCAGCGTGCACACGATTTTTGTCTTGCGTCGATGCATGGGCCGCATCATAGCCTGGGATCCTCCGGACGTCCGCTGCGATCGATGAACGCCGGTGCGCTCCCATCGACTTTGTGATGCATCTCAGCCGAACGGTTCGCGGGGAAGGGCTACCACGGCGGGAGCCGGGGGAGTCTCGCCGGTGTCCATCAGCTCGAAGGGAGCGCCCGCGATGACAAAGATCGCGCCATCGTCGACGGCGCAGGTGTATGGGATCAGGCCGTCGGGAAGACCGCTCGGGAACACCTCGAGCCGAGCGGCGCGACGGCCGTCTGGTGCGAGGGCGACGCGCACGATCCGGAAGTTGACGTGGCGGCTGTTCTGCACCATGACGAGTCCATCGTCGATCCAGCTGAGCCCGTCGATCATCCCGAGCGCCATGTCCGGACCTCGGACCGGTTCGATGGATCCGTCGATGGGGGAGACCACACTCAGACCGCCGTAGTGACCTAGGTAGAGAAGGTTGCCGTCATCAGAAAGCGCGATCCCGTTGAGGAAGACCAGATCAGGGTAGCGGCGGAAGAGCTCGATCTCGCCATCGGGGAGCACGCGGAAGAGCTCACCTCGGAGGGTCTCGGTCGCCCATGCGGTGCCGTCGGGAGCAACGACAACGTCGTTGAGCAGCCGGTTCTCGTCGGCGGGAATCGGGTAGCGATGCTCGAGCCGGCCGGTCTCGAGATCGTACCGAACCAACTCGTTCTTTCGGGGTTCCGCGTCGAACGGTTCTTGGTAGGCACCGACGCCGGTGGCCGCCCAGAGGGTGCGGCGATGGGGGTCCACCCACATACCGAGGACCTCCATCAGGCCGTCCTGAGATGAGTCGCCGAACTCCTCGACCAGGCCGTCAGGGGTGAGCCGGAAGATGGCCCGCCGTCCGATGCTCCCGACATAGAGATCGCCGGTTTGGGCGTCGAAGGCGATGCCTTCGGGCCAGAGCTCGGCGTCGGTGAACCGGTGGACGACCGCGGCCGGCGGCATGGCCGCCCCGTTGGCCAGCAGGCGGTCGCCGAGTTCCCGGAACTCGGGTTGTTCGAGGACTCCGGCGTACGCCTCGTCAGCCGCGAGATCGGCGGTTGCGCCGAGGCGGATCGCGGCCTCGAGATGGGCCCGGCTCGCCTCTTCGTTGCCGAGATGAGCTTCGGTTCGCGCAGCAATAATGAGCAGCGCGGGGAGATTTGGTTCGAGTTCGAGCCCGGCGATACACGCATCGCGTGCAGTGGCCCAGTCCTCTCGCTCGGCGGCCTCGGTGGCGCGGTCGAAGCACTCGACGAGCGGGGGACCGGTCGGCCCCTCGGTTGCGTCACCGGTTTGTTGATCGGCCACTTGCGAGTGGGGCGAGCACGAAAAGCCGCCGATGATCAAGACAGCCAAGAAAATGCACCGGCGCAACGAGTTCACGGTCATCGACGACCTCCGATTGTCTCGTGGTGAATTGGTCGAACCCCGCCGATCTCGTCGGCGCTTCAGCAACGATGGGTTGGTTTACGAAAACAACTTGATGGATGTTTCGCCGGGGAGCGAATCTCATTTTTGCGCCAGGTTTCAGCTTGGTTGGACCGCCCCTTTGCGGAACAAGAATGCATGGTTCTGAAACGAGCTGCCGCCGTAGACGTACCTTGATGGGCGTCGTGTGGTGATGGTTCGTTTTCGGTGGAGAACCCGAGGAGGTGGCGTTGAGAATGATCGCGATTTCGTTGTTGGTAGTTCTTGGGTCGGTGTCCTGCACCGACTCACCCACGATTGAACCCGATACACCCGCCATCGAAGAGGGCTATCTGGATGTCAACGGGACCAGGTTGTTTTTCAAAACCATGGGATCCGGTGATCCGATCGTGGTTCTCCACGGCGGCCCCGGCTTCGATCACCGCCAGTTCCTGCCCTACATCTGGGGTCTTGCGGAGCATCACAAGGTCATCCTCTTCGACCAGCGTGGAACCGGCCTCTCGTCCGGTCCGGTGGATGTCACATCGATCTCCATCGACACCTTCATCGCCGACATCGAGGGAATCCGCGAAGCCTTCGGTATCGAAAAGATGAATCTCTTGGGGCATTCCTGGGGAGGGATCCTGGCCATGTACTACGGCGTCCGCCACCCTGAAAACCTCAAGACCCTCGTGCTGGCCTCGACCGCGGCCTCATTCGAGAGCTTCGCCGAAATGAGGGCGAACTACGAAGCCGATCGGCTACCGGAGGACGCCGCACTGCTGCAGGAGATCTACTCATCGAACGAGTACCAGAACGGCGACCCACAAGCGGTCGAGAAGTTCTGGCGAGTCTATTTCAAACCGTACTTCGCCGATCAATCACTCGTCGCCGAGATGGATCTGGAGTTCACCGAGAACACGATCAAGCACGGGAACGACGTCGCGAACTTCATACTCCAGTCCATCGGCGAGTTTGACCTCCACGATGATCTCCAGGCCATCCGCTGCCCTACCCTCGTAATTCACGGAGCTGCCGACCCCATGCCGGTGAAGTACGCCGAGAAGATCCACGACAGCATTCCGGGATCGGAGCTGGTGATTGTCGATGGCGCCGGCCACTGGCTGTTCGTCGACGCGACCGATGTGTTCGTGTCGAGCATCGACGGCTTTCTGGCAAGAAACTCGGGTGGAGTCCGTTAGTCTCGCCCGGGCGGGCGTGTGCCCACTCGGATCGGGCGAAGGGCCTCGATGGCGAGAGCGCTGAACCCACTTCCCGAGCCGGCGGTCGCTCGGAACCGCATTCCCGGATCACGGCCGGAGGCAGGCCTTGCCGCGTTTTTTGGACAGCTTCTTGTTGATCTTGTCGGCGAGGAGCTGCACCGAGTGATCCGCGCTCGCGGCCATCACGTTGCTCGCCTCCTCCTTCCACTGGAGTTTGCCGGAGGGGTCATAGCACTGCACGAGCACGCGGTCCTTTGCAAAACCGAGCGCGCCCCAGTGGATGCTGACATCGACCCAGAGCAACCAGCCGCCGCCGAGCGGCTGCAGGGATCTGAAGACCTCGTCCGGCGACGACAGGTTATTGCGCCGGGGCCAGATGTCCGGCGGCAGGTCGCGAACCGGGGCCCCCGTGGCGGCAACCGTGTTGTAGATCCCGGTCTCGAGGATGAACCACGCGGGCCGTTTGCCCTCCTCGGTGCCGGCGATGTAGACCGCCGAGGTCGGAGGACCCGCCGGTATCCCACCGCTCGCCACGTGATCGCGGTAGGACTTGAGGATCTCTTTCGCGTCCTGAAACCCCTGCGCGGCCGCTCGGTCGAGCCACACCATTGCCTGTCGTTCGTCCGCTGGAACCCCGTTGCCGTTCAGATACGCGACACCGATGGTGGTCTGCACGACAGGATCGTCGAGGGATGGGAGCTCGGGAGCAACGGTCACTTCGACCATGTCGGGAACGCGGAGCAAACGAAGGACCAGGATGTCACCGGGTTTGATGGAGTCAGTGGCTGCGTCGAGTGCCGTGGAATTCGGGGTCGGAGCGCCGCTGACGGATGCGACGACATCGCCGGCCTTGATGCCTGCGCGGTCCGCCGGTCCTCCCGGGAGCACGCCCTCCACCGGAACACCCGATGTGACGCTGTCCTCGACACGGGTCAGGCGAATGCCCATCCATGGTTTTCGCGCGAAGGGAGGCAGCCCGGAGCGATCCGGGCCGGCCGCAGCGGCCGGACCCGTCGGCGATGGGGGGGAATGCGGAATGGGGCCGGCCGGCGGCCTCGCCACGGCGGCGGCGGTCGTGATCAACACAACGTGCCCGGCCTGGGGCTCGCCGTGCTCGGCGGTCGTCGGCGCCGCCTGGACCTCACCGCCGGGGCCGATCAGCGAGACCTTCCAGGACCCTTCGAGGGGAACGAATCCGACCCCGGGCACGTCGAAGCCGATCCTGACGGGATCTCCCGGGTTCGGCGAGGCTCCACCGTCGCAACGGATGGTCACCACCTCACCGGACACCGATCGCACCGAGCCCCGGAGCTCGGCGGCTGCGGCCGGCAGCGCCAGGGCGACGACGAAGATCGCGACGATCAGACGGGAACACTGCGTTTTCACCATTCCTACCGCCCGTAGCCCGTGTAGCTGGAACTCTGTTGATAGCAGGCATCCCACGACTGATAGGTGCCGACCACGGTGTCGTACGGTCCTTTGACGTCGGTGGGGTCGAGGCAGCTGTAGAGGTCGCACCCCTCCGTGTCGGCCTGATGGCGCACGCAGACGAGCCGGTAGGTTGCCGTGGTCGCCACCGCGGGACCGGCGGCTCCGCCCTCCATGCACGCCCTGATGTTGGCCGCGTTGACCCGCCGGCACTCGTTGCACTGCGAGTCGACACTGGCCCCGAGGAGATCGACATCGTTGAAGCACATGGAGCAGTACTGACGTTCGCAATCCTGCTGGCTGCGACCGCCGCCTTCGCCGCCCGGCGGACCGGTGGCGGTTCCGCCGCCGGGGACCGTCCCGGCCGTCGGCCAGCCGCCGACGCCCCCCACCGGGTAGATGGGGAGTGCCGGGTTCGACGTGACGGGGGGATTGCCGACACTGCCGCCCGCACCGGTGGTTCCGTACGCTTGTTGCTGTTCCTGCTGGATCTGTTGGGTGATCTGGTTGACCATTCCGAAGATCTGGTTCCACTGCTGTTGGGTCTGTTGCTGCCGTTGGATGCGCTGGTTTTGTTCGATGCACTGGTAGGCCTCTTGCGAAATCCGGCAGCGACGGCGGGACGCCTCCTGGATCAGGGCCTGTGCCTGGGCGAGATTCCCCTGGATGCAGGCTTGGAGGATCTGCGCGCTGATCTGCTGGCAGAGGGCGTTGACCTCGTTCTGCAGGGCGCCGACGCCGCGCGGGTAGAAGTCGCAATTCTGCGACTGCAGCAGAACATCACGAGCCTCATCGAGGCGATGTTGAGTCATCAACTGCCAGAACGCGGTGTCGCGTTCGGCACAAGGATCAGCCACCTGCGGTGCCGCCGCCACAGTGGTTCCGGCGACGCAACGCCCGTCAGGGCCACTCCACGTCGATGGTGCGGGACATTCGCACTTCGGGCCGCCCGAAGCCTGGTCCCACACCGCCACGGTGCCGGGCCAGGACGAGCAGTCGACGCCCCGGGTGGCGGCCGCGACATCGAAGGCGCCGCTGATTCTCACTGTTACGGTGTCGCCGCGCTGAGCCAGGGCGCCGGCCGCGGGATCCTGGGCTTCGACCACGAACGCCTCGTCGGGGCTTGCGGCGGCGCCGCCCGCGACAAATGCGGCGACGAGCCCGGCGCCCTCGATGGCCGAGCGCGCCCCGGCCGCGGCCAGACCGTGCACCGCGGGCACCCTGATGGTGCCGGTGGGACCGTAGACGAGCAGGGTGACCACTCCGTCGTCGGGAGCCTGCTCTCCCGGCGCCGGCGACTGCGCCTCGACGCTGTAGACGAGGTCGGCCGATGGCGCCGGGCTGCCGCCCTGCGTTGCGGGCTGCAGTCCTGCGTTCGCCAGGACCCGCTGCGCCTCGACCAGCGGCCGGCCGGTCACATCGGGGACGGCGCCCGGTGAGAAAAGGTCGGCGGCGAGATCGACGCACAGTCGGGCGCCGTCGACCGCGGTCTGCAGCCGCTCCCGATAGTCCGCCGCCAGCTCGGCAAGATACTCGGCGCTCTCGGTGTCGCTGCGGGCGAGATCGATGCGTTCCCCGAAGGAGGCGGCGGTGTCGGCCGCGGCCGCGAGTTGGGCGGTGGCGGCGTCGAGCGCCGCCAGCGAATCGTCGAGCTGCGTTTGAGCCTCGGTCAGGAGTTCGCTCACGGTCACCCAGCATGCCTCGGCTTGGTCGGTTCCCTTCGCCTCGTCCACGAGCTCGACGATCCGGTCCACCGACGCCTCGACCCGGGCCGCCAGCTCGATCGTGTCCGTGTTTTCGGTGAACTTCTCGAGGGCCGCGACCACGGCGCCCATGGTGTCGACCGCGTCCTCCCGGATCTCGTCGAGCTCGTCGAACAGCGGGACAATCTCGTTGAGCGCTGCAGCGGCGGCGTCGAGGCGATCGGAGAGGTCGGATCCGTCGCCGACGGACGCCGCCGCCTCCTCGATCAGGTCGAGCTCCTCGAGGACGCCGTCGACATCGCTGAAAGCGGTGCGCGCGTTCCGCGCCGCCTCTGCGACCGCCGCCAGACCGTCATCGCCGATCTCCACCTGGTCGTCGAGCAGCTCGTCGAGCGCTCGCATCTCGGTCATCAGCTGACGGCGGAGGTCCGGATCCGCGCTCGTCTGGGCGCGACGCAGCCGGTTGCAGATTTCCAGGCTCAGGCGCTCGGCCTCGGCCGCGGCCTCGGCGACCGCCGTCGCCGCGGTTTCTGCGTCGGCGTGGAAGCGGCTGACCGCGTCGAGCAGGGCGGCGATGCTCATCCAGCCGGGTGGCGACGGCGGCCAGCGACCGCTCGAGATCGGCGGCGTGGGCGCTCAGGGTCTCGGCGCCGATCCGCGACCGCGTCGATTTCGGCGGCGGCCCGGTCGCAGTTCTCCCGGATCTGCTGCGCGAGCTCCTCGGCGCGGGCGACGAGCCCGTTCAGCCTGCCGTCCTGGTCGAGGTAGTGCTCGAGGAACTCGAGGGCCAGGCGATCGCGCTCGGCGTCGTGGTAGCGGAAACGCTCGAGGGGAAGATCGGCGCTGCCGATGCCGTCGATCTCGTTCGCCCCGGTGATGGAGTCGAGGCCGGCGTCGGCCGCCGCGCTGCAGCTCCGGATTGTCGCCGAAAGCTCGTTGTTTCGACAACTCCCACCAGAGCCGGAAGTCGAGGTTGGTGACCGAACCCTGGACCACGCTGCTCGCCACCTGGACCGTCTTCCACAGCTCCTTGAAGACATCGTGGTAGGTCATGGCGCGCAGGGTCTTCTGGTCAAACGACTCGGCTTCCGAATCGAGCCTGGCGCCGGGTACGAAGACCCGTTTGATGGTCTGGAGCTCGTCGTCGACCTCGATCCACTTCGTCGCCGGCAGTCTTGCCCAGCGCGGGTAGCCGGCCTCGTCCCGGCCGGCGTTGCAGGTGAGGAGAAAAGGAGTTGACAGGATTCGCAGACCGGAGTCCTCGGCGGGCCTCCCGTCGCTGACGAAGAGACTTTCGGTGTCATTCCGCGCATCGCGAACGGCCGTGTAGACCTCGAGGTAGGTGATGGCCACCCGGATCGCCTTGGCGAAGGCGGTCTCATTCGCCGCCTGTTCGAACGCCGCTCGTTTGCCGCCGATGGCGATGTCGCGGAACCAGGTCATCCAGGAGCCGAGCTCGGTGAACCCGGCCTCCCTTCCCAGCGAGGCGAAAACCTGGTCCGTGACCTTGAGTTCTCCGGTGACCGCGTCAAGCTCGAGCAGGATCTCGGCCAACTGATAGGCGCCCAAGCCCTCGGTGCTGTTGCGGCGCTGCAACTGCTCGATCAGCCGCGCGAGGAACGCGACCTTGACCTGCTCCCAGCGCAGGGTCCACCTCTGGCCGAGCTCATCGTAGAGCTTCGTATCGCCGACGTGCGGGCTGTTGCGCTCCTCATCGATCAGCAGCAGCACGTTGTCCGCCCGGACGAGGTTTTCGCGCAGGAGCTTGTCCGCCGCGAACCAACCCAGGAAAGGGTCGAAAGCGGCGTACTTGGTGGGGAATTTCCGCTCGTTGAACGGGACCCGCAGAGCGGCCTTCATCTCCTGGATCTGATCCATCTTGAGCGCCAGATAGTCGTCGATGACGATAACGTTGCCGTTGTAGGTGACGGTCTTGAGCTTCCACTGCGACAGATCGACGGTGTCGCCCACCCGCTTGACCCCGGTCATCTCCCAGGTGGCCGAGGCGTAGAGCTCGTCGGCGAAGAGTTCGAGCTCGGATGACCACCAATAGTCCGTGCTCTTGGCGGCCATGGCCTCGGCCAGGCCCCAGGCGCCGTAGGCCAGCGCCGCGGGCGGGAAGACCGCGGTGAACAGGTCCCAACAGGCGAGCCCGGTGTTGCCAATCATCACGTGCTTGAGGCTCGATCCACCGGGGACGCGTCGCTCGAAGAAGGTGGTGGCCAGCTGGCTGAATCCCTCTTCCCAGCTGTCCTGGTCGAATGCGTTCCAGTACGCTGGAAGCTCGTCTGCGAGCTGGATGACCGCGACCGCCTTCATACCGGCGCTGGCGACGGCCGAGCTGTTCACCGCATTGCCGAAGGCCGTGTTGGCCTGTTGGATCCGCTTCGCGAGGAAATTGTCGAAGAAGAGGTCGTTGAGTCTGGTTTCGATGCGGATGCTGGCGGCTTCGAGGGTCGAGAGATGGGCGCTGACGCTGCCCGGCATCTTCATCTCGAGGAACGACCCGGCGCGCGCGGCATAGGTCACCTTGTGACCCTCGGTGATCTTGGCCATGAAATCGACCTCGCCGCGCAGCGGACCGAGGGTCCTTTCGTCGAGTGAGTCGAGGAGGTTGTTGACGCCGTCGATGTACTCGAGCGATCGCGACAGGACATCCTTCGGCCTGTGGGCGAGCGTCGCCTCCGCGAGCTCGCGGTTGACCTCGCCGTCCCGTCGCAGAATCTCCACGATGAATCTGCGCTGCTTCCTGATGTGTTCCGGCAGAACGGCCTGCCAGTGGTCGCGCAGCAGCGTCTTGTTGATCTCGTGCAGATCGTCGACCAGCCGCACGACCTCGGGATCCATCGTGCGCAGACCCTCGGTCGCGTGCTCCAGGATCAGGCGCTCCACCTCCATGGCGTCGCGCAGCTTCGCGAGGTCGGCGGCGACCTCCTGCGGCGATCCCGTGCCGCTCTTCAGAGCGTGAACCCGGTCCCGGATCGCCTTGACCTCGTCGGCCAGGTAGGCGTTTCCGGCGTTCAGCAGCTCCTTGAGGCAGCGCTCGCCGAAACTCGGACACGAAGTTCCGGGTGGCGACGATGGTCAGCGGGCTCTTGCCGCCGCGCGATCTGCCGAGCTCGACGTCCACCGGCATGTCGTTGCCGAAGAAGGTGTGGATGACCTCGGTCGCACGGATGTAGTCGCTGGCGTCCTTCGCCGCCAGGAGTTCCTTGGAGAAGACCACCAGATCGGAGTCGAGCGGGCGCCCAGCCCGTTCTGCCTCGCCGCTCGCCCGTTCGATGAACTTGGCGATCTTGAGAAAGCTCTCCATGTCTTCGAACTGGAGGTGCCGGAGGACATCCCGGTCGAGGTGGCGGGCCATCTCGAAGATGACCGCCGGACCCGCCGGCGGGAGCTTGACATCGCCGGTCTCCGGGATCTCGATCCCGGCCAGACCGCCCTGCAGCGCGACCTCGCGCAACGCGTGGCGGCCGCTCACCTCCTCGCCGAGGCGCCCGGTCTCGAGATCGACCGCGTTGGATGTTCTTCGCCTTGCCCTCGAGGATCAGCTCGACGGCCTTGATGCGCCCGGCCTCGCCGGCGTAGACCTCGGGCCCGGACATCCCGAGCACGGTGACCACCAGGTCGATGTCGACGCTGCCCAGGCCGCCGGTGGCCGCGCGGATCTCCTCGTCCCAGATCTCCAGAAAACGCCGTCCGAGTCTCGGGGTGGGCGGTGATGAGATTGCCGTCGAGATCGCCGGCGAAGGTCAGCTCACCCGGATCCGTGGGCCGGCTGCCGATGTCGGCGAAGAACGCCGAGAACTTCCGCGGGTCGCCGGCGAAGCTCCTGCGCCAGACGCCGCAAGCTGCGGCTCTTGGTCTGGTCGTAGAGCTCGCTCCGCCAGCCGAGGATCATGTCCTCGACCTGGGATCCCATCAGCTTGCTCCGGTTCTCACCGCCCGCGTCCGGGGTCAGCTCGGAGCGGTCCAGAACATAGATCTCGCCGAGAAAGTACTGCGCGGCCTCCGGCCCGAGGACGTCGAGGAGCCGGGTCTTGACCTCGACCAGCTTGTCCCGGAGCTGCCGGCCGCCGAGATCCAGCGTCCGCATCTCGGCATAGAACTGCTGCGGGGTGATGTCCCCGGTCAGGACCCGGCGCCAGCCGACGGCGATGCGGACATCGGGGTTCTTGATGTCGGCGAGCGCCTGCGGGCCCTTCGACCACTTGACCTGGGTGAGGAACTTCCAGGTTTCCTCGGTGATCGACGATGGCCTCTCCTGCGCGATGGTGGGTATCGCGGTGAGGACCAGCAGCGCAAATGAGAGGAACTTCGCCACTTGACGACCTGATTTTAGCATTCGCTGCAATCTCGAAAACAGATGTCACGGTGAGAAACGAAGATTGAGCAAACGTTGAAAGTGAGGCTGGCGGTGGCGTCTTCCGGACCGGCTGTGGGATCGACGCCGCGCGCCACGCTCGGGTCGTTGCGGCGCCACACCGGTATTTGTCCGTTGCGGGATGCTCGGATACAGTGGCCCGGGCTCCCGCGGAGAAGGTCACTCGCCGGTCTGGCGTTGGAGGAACCATGAAACCCGAACGCCTGATCGACAGCACGGTGACGCCCGATGGCGGCGAACTCTTCCTCTACGAGCGCGATGGTGTTTTCAGCCTTCGGATCGGCGGCATCGAGTTGATGACGAGCCGCGCGCACGCCTCGGAGGAGGAGCTGGCGTGGCGGGCGATCAGGCTGGTGCGTCGCACGCGACGACCGCGCGTGCTGGTAGGTGGTCTGGGGATGGGCTACACCCTGCGGGCGGCGCTCGATTCATCGCCCAGACCGGTCGAGGTCGTGGTTGCCGAGCTCCTTCCGGCGGTCGTGCGCTGGAACCGGGACCACCTCGGCGCGCTCGCCGGCAACCCTATGGACGATCCGCGAGTGACGATCGTGGAGCGGGACCTGTCCGAGGTGATCGCCGATAGCCCGCAGGGCTTCGATGTCATCCTCAACGATGTCGACAACGGGCCAGCTGGGTGTTCGCTGGCGGCCAACGAGAGGCTGTATCGGGCTGATGGTCTGGCCGCCATCCGGCGCAGCCTGAGGCCGGGCGGCGTCCTCGGCGTGTGGTGCGCCGAACCCGACACGGGTTTCGAGCGGGCCATCGCCGCCGCCGGGTTTCGCGTCCACGCCGAAACCGTCTTCTCCCGCGGCGTGCCAAAAGGACCCCAGCACGCCCTGTTCATCGGTCAGCTGCCGTAGCCCGGTCCAGCAGCGCCTGGATCTCCGGATTGTCGGCATAGGTCGTGCGGAACTCGGCGGCCTTTTCCGGCGACAGACGATAACCTGCGGCGAGAAAGGCCTCCGGAGCATCGCTCCCTGAAAACGCGCTGATACCGATCGCGATGTCAAAGGCCGTGAAGCCGAAGTTGTCGGTCGCCCCCATGTCGGCGCCGGCTTCGATCAGGATGCTCACCACCGAGCCGTCGCAGGCCATGGCAGCGAGCTTGAGAGGCGTGTTGTTGCGGTCATCCGGGAGATTCGGGTCGGCGCCCCGTTCGAGAAGGAGTCGTGTCAGGGTGGTGGTCGCGGGGGGCGAGGGGTACGACATCACGGTGCACCCCGAACCGAAGTACAGCACGTGCAGGGGACGCATCCCGACGTCGTCGAGGCGCTCGTTCGGATCGATGCCGGCGTCGAGGAGCAATCGTACCGTCTCTTCCTCGATCTCGCTGAGCGCTCGCCACATCTGGTCCGGCGCGAAATTGATGCCCGACGACCGCAATGCGGCCAGGGCGGCATCGGTGTCGACGCCCACGGCTCCACCGGTGGTGACGTCGGGATCGAAATCCGGGGCAGAGTCGCGGGTGGCGGCGAGAACCTGCTCGGCGATTTCGCGGTTGTCGGGGTCTGAAGCGGCGATGGCCGCCAGCGCATCGGCCGCCGATGCCGCCTCGGTGCCGAGATCGCGGATCCGCAGCAGGGCCCCGAATCGATTGTGAGAATCGGGGTCGTCGGCAGCAATTGCGAGAAATGTCGGCAACACCTCATCGGCGGTAACCCAGAGCTGACCGAGGGCGCCGAGAGCGGCCCGCCGGACATCGCCGTCGGGGTCCTGGACCGCGGCATTGGTGAGCACGGGCAGGGCTGACTCGGCGACGGCGCGGAGGGTTTCACTGGGGAATGCCTGGCTGCGGTTGCCGATCGCCCCGAGCGCATCGGCGGCCCGTTTTCGATTCTCCTCGGCCGGGTCTGTGGAGGCGATTTTGGCGATCCGCGGCGCCGCAGCGGCCGCGTAGCCTTTGGCATCCTGAAGCGCCCAGAGAGCCCCGTTCCGGGTTTCGGGGTTGTCGAGAGCGGCGATCGCCGGCGCGATCCACTCCTCGACCCCGGTCTCCTGGGTCGACCGGTCGCGGAGCAACGCGAGACCGACGATGCGGTCGTCGATGCGTGGTGAGTTCAGTTGAATGATCAGGACCTCGGTCCACCCTTCAGGCTTCGGATCGAGTTCGGCGAGTCCCTCCAGCAACCAGCGGCTGCCCGGGTTGCCCGCCGTGACCGCGGCCATCACCGGCGCGACGAATCCGCGGTCGTCGCTTCGAACCAGGCGTTCGAGGATTTCCACCGGGCTGAGGTAGCTCTTCCCGAGGCTCGAGACGGATGTCTCGGATTCGGCGGCCGCGACCTCGATCACCGGTAGCACCAGGAGCTCGGCCTCGACCGAGCCGATCAGATCGCGGGCGGCGAGGATTCGGTCGCGGAGCAATTCGGCGTCGAGCCCGGCCACGCGAGCGGCGACGAGTTCGCTCTCCGCGACGCCGAGAGCCTCGAGGGCGCCGGCAGCTCGCAGACGAACGCCGGGAGACGGATCCTCGAGCGCTTTCCACAGCGCCGCCTCGGCCGGAGCGGCGACCTCCGAAACCCGCCACAACGCGTCGGCCGCCAGGCGGCGGACGGACGGATCCGGGTCGTCGAGCGCCGCCACGAGGGGAGCGACAACCTCGGCTACTTCGAAGTTCGAAAGCGTGCGGATCGCCTCTCGGCGATCTTGCGGGTCATCGCTCTTAGAAAGCGTCTTGATGGCCCGCTCGATGGCCTTCTGTTGCATGTCTCCGAGCCCAGCCATCGCAGTGGACGCGGCAAAGACCATCAGCGACGCAACTGCGAGGGCATGACGCATGTCGATCCTCCTCATTGTCGATCCGGGGCAAGCATCGCAATTGTACAGTTGTCGAGAATTATTCTCAATCTGTCGTTTGGCCTCCCGGGTCGTTGTCGACCACGTGGTGAGCGTCGGACCCGACACCTTTTTGCCGCAATCTCGGTCGCCGAATGCCTTGATTCGGCCCCGCCGGGGTCCACCTTGCCCACCACGATGGGCGCAATGGAGGTGAAACCGTGGCAAACACTGATGCAGAGCTCGGTCGGAAGTTGGTGGCGAAGTTGGGCCGGCCCGTTCGGATGATCGTCGTCGCCCTGCTGGCGTTGGTCCTTTTGATCCCGTTGCGGATGGTCGAATCGGTGGTCCGCGAGCGCTATCAGACCTATCAGGCGGTGGTTGCGGACATCGCCGGCGCGTGGAGCAGCGATCAGCGGCTTGCCGGGCCGATTCTCGTCGTACCGTTTTCCGAGCGGGTCGAGGTCCGCGACCAGTACACGACGCCTGAAGGGGAGAGAAAGACCACCCAACGGTGGGAGACGTGTCAGCGGCGTGCGGTGATCCTTCCGGATGTCCTGAACTACGAGGGCAGCTTGACTCCCGAAATTCGTCAGCGCGGGATCTACGAGGTTCAGGTGTATTCGGCCGACCTCGTGGTTTCGGGGGCGTTTCGAGATCTTCAGGCGGTGGTGGAGTCGTTGAGCTCTCCGGATCGTCTCGAGAGCATCGACTGGTCGAAGGCGGTGGTCGGCTTCGGTCTGTCGGATCCCCGCGGCATCGTCGAGGTCGAGGGGTTCGATTTCAACGGCCACTCCGCCCAGCCGGGGCCGGGAACGACGCTGGACGCCACCCTGCCGAGAGGGTTCCACGTCGCCGTCGGCGAGTCGATCACAGACGAGCTCGAGTTCAATCTTCCCCTGGTGATTCGCGGCAGCGGGAGCTTCAGCTTTCTGCCTCTCGGAGAGACGACCCGAGCTTCGCTGCGATCCGAGTGGGCCCACCCGAGCTTCTCGGGCGATGTTCTCCCGACGAGCCGGGTGATCAACGACGAGGGTTTCTCGGCCGAGTGGACCATCCCGCTGCTGAATCGGTCCTATCCCCAGGCGTGGATTGCCGGAAGCAGCGTGGGTATCGACGAAATCGAGGCCGGCGTTCGCCTCTTCGAGCCGGTGGCGCTGTATGACCTGGTCACGCGGGCGGTCAAGTACGGTCTGCTCTTCATCGCCCTGACGTTCCTGACTCTCGGGCTCATCGAGTTCGTCTTCGACGTCAAGCTCAGCCTCGTGCAGTTTCTCCTCATCGGGGTCGCGTTGGCGATCTTCTTTCTCATCCTCGTCGCCCTGGCCGAGCACATGGGGTTTACCACGGCCTATATCCTCGCCTCGTCGACGGTGGTGGTGATCAACACCCTCTACTGCGCGGCGATCCTGCCGAAGCGTTCGATCTCGATCCTCGTCGGGGCCGTGTTGACCGCGATCTACGGCATTCTCTACACGATTCTCAAGGCCGAGGACTTCGCCCTGCTCGGAGGCACCCTGCTGCTTGTCGTGGCGCTGACCGTCACGATGTTCTTCACCCGCCGGATCCACGAACCGAAAGCCGTCGAGGCGGAGGCAATGTGAGGATCGGCGGCTCGCGGAGCTCTACCTAACCCTATGAGTGAGGTTGGACGATGCCGAAGGGCTTTTTGAACGATTTGGTCGCGCACCCTGAAGGGCGAGCCTACAGTTAAGTTATTACTCGTGTCATGCTTAAGACTCTGTAGGCAGGTCCTTCAGGGCCTGCGACCAAACCATCACCGGAGCGAATGCCGACCAACTTGAGCGACGTGGACAAGGATGCGCGGGGCTATCCGGCGCCGGGCGCCGCCGGGTTGCGGCTGCGAGCGGCGCGGCGGAGGAAGTCGGCCGGCGCACGCGACGAGGTCCAGGTCGCGGTCAGTAGCTCATCGCCGGATGGCAAGGGGAAGGCGCGAACGGCGAGCTGGTGGGCGTCGAGCCAAAGACGGAGGGACAGATCCTCGGGGTCGTGGGAGGGCACGGTGCCATAGAGTGGATCGCCGAGGATCGGCAGGCCCGCATCGGCGAGCTGGACCCGGATCTGGTGTTTGCGGCCGGTGAGCGGCCGAACCCGGGCAAGGACGAGATCCTCGTCGACGGCCAGGATCTCGACCTCGGAGCGGGCGTTGACCGGCAGCCCGGGCCGGACCACCTGACGCCAGTAGTCCTCGGTTGCTGCGGCCGATGTTGTGCTCGAGCGTGAAGCGCGGCGGCAGCGGGTCGCGCCGCAGCTCGCAGACCGCGGTGTAGATCTTTTCGACCATCGGTCGGGGTTGGAAGAGCCGCGCGAAGTGGTGGCCGCGTTGTGGGATCGAGGGAGAAGAGCACCACTCCGGAGGTCAGCCGGTCGAGGCGGTGGAGCGGGGTGATCCCTTCGTTGCCGGTGGCCTCGGCGAGGAGATGGAGGAGACAGCCGCGCACCCAGCGCCCGCCGGGTGTGACCGGGAGGTTCGGCGGTTTGTCCACCACCATGAGGTCGCGGTCCGACCAGACCACGCGATAGTCCTCGCGCACCGGCGGCTCGCGCTCCACCTCGCGCCGGTAGTGGACCTCGAGCAAGCGGTCGGTAGGGTGTCTCGGCGTCGATCGGGCGCGTCGGCCGACCAGACCTTGGCGGCCGCGAAACGCTCGGTCCAGGTTTCCCGCGGAATCCGCGGGAAACGGTGGAGGAAGAAATCGAAGATCGTCCGCACGCCCGGGCGGCGGCCGTTCGGGCAGCTTGACGGTCGAAGGGCGGACCGCCCGTTGCTTTCGCCCTTGTTCGTCGACGCTCGACGATGGGTGAGAGTCGCCGTCACGTGCCATGACTCAACATACCATCCAGAAGTGATTTTTCAGGTTGACGCTCGGTGAGGCCCGGGCGGTCGACCGCCATAGGCGCTAACTTTGCTGCAGAACGGGCTCGGGCTCGGGACGAACAAGGGACACGAGCTGAGCCTCGCCGCGCATGCTGATCGCTTGCCACCACGTCAAAGTTAGCGCCTATGCGGGGTATCCCGCCCGGGTCCTTTTGATTCGATCGCCGTCGCGGATATCATGACACCATGAATCAGCGCCTTGGCCCGCCGGTCGTCGCCGCTCTCTTGGTCGCCGTCTCGCGGCAACGAGATCCATCTCCTCAACGGCAACCACGAGCTGATGAATGTCGAGCTCGATATGCGATATGTCAGCGTCGGCGGTTTTCTCGACTTTCTGCCGGGCGTGGATCGAGACCCCGAAACCGCAACCGCACAGGATGTTGTCGATGGTCTGGGCGAGCGGATCCTCGCTGTTCGGCCGGGCGGCGCCATGGCGCTGCGTTTGGCCGAGCGCAACGTCATCACCATCGTCGGCGACACCGTCTTCGACCACGGCGGGGTACTCCCGCACGCCGTAGCCTACGGCGTCAAACGTCTCAACCAGGAGATGCGGCAGTGGATCCGGGGCGAGGTGCAGTGCCCACCCGAAATCTGCTCGCCGGCGGCGGACCGGTGTGGAGCCGCCACTACTCCGATCAACCCGACGAGGAAGACTGCCGGCTGCTCGAAACCGCGCTCGAGGGACTCGGCGCGAAGCGGATGGTGGTCGGCCACCCGGTGCAGGAAACCGGGATCTCATCGGCTTGCGCCGGCCGCGCCTGGCGGGTCGATGTCGGGATGTCGGCGTACTACGGGGGCGAGCCGGCAGTCCTCGACCTGTCCGATGGCGGCCCACGCGTTCTCGGCCTTGTTGATTGATCCATCCCCAAGAAAAGCTGCGATGCTGCGTGGGTCAACAATGCGATGTCTTTGCATTCTTTGCAGTGAAACTGCGATGTCCGCCTTCCGCGATCTATCACGAGGATCGCGTGTCAGCGGTCCCGCCGTCCGGGACCGCGACTTTGCTAGGCTTGAAGCAACCGGAGGGCGAAGGAGGCACGGTGATGCGAAAGGTGTATTTGTCGATCCTGCTGACGGGTGACTCTCGGCACGAGCGTAGCGCGATTCGCCCGTTGCCAGCTTCGGCGGCGCGACGACGCGGTGAACCGTCGTTTCCGTCGAGGGGAACGCGCCGCGATCCCCGTCGACCACCTGGTCCTGGGCGCCGACCACATCCTCGACCAGCAGTGTCACAACGGCGGGTTCGGTTGGCCGCATGCGGACTGCTCGGCGACCTACCACCACATCACCGGACCCATTCTCCTTGGCGTCCTGGGCCTGGCCTCACCCAGGACGGCAACGAGCTCGTGGGCGCGGTCAACGGCGGCGCCTTCGATCTGACCTACACCTATCCCAACGGGGAGGCGAGATTCGCCACCTTCACCCCGTTCTTCATTGGCTACCTCGCACTGGCAGCCGACAACACCACCTTCTCGACCCACGTCTCGGTCCATCTCTTCGACGAGCTCGCGGCCGGAACCTATGGTCCCGATAATTTCGATACCGCGGGTGGATCGCAGCAGTTCAGGCGAGCGAGTCCGGCGCTTTGGTCAACCTCCGGCCGTGGGAGTTCCACACGCTGATTCCAGCCGCCGGGTGCTCGGGCAGCCGGGTCAGGACGACCTCTTCGAGCAGGCACTGCTGGACGGGCTGAACACCCTCGACACACCGACGCCGGCGCCGTCTACTCGACATCATCGGTCTCGCCGGCGCCGTCCGAGGTCTCGCGTTCGCCGCACCGGCTGAGCTTTCCGCCGATCGCGTCGCCCTCGACCCGGACATCAACGGGATCGACACGCTCGAGGACTCGCCGCCTACCTGGCGTCGTTGCAGAACCCGGACGGCTCGTGGGATTGGCACTCGAATCTGACGAGTGCCGACCATCGAGGACGAAGACGTTCAGACCAGCGCATACGCCCTGCTCGCGCTGCTCGAGGTCAACGTCATGACGGCGGCTGACTATCAGCCCGCGACCGAGCCGCCCGCGACTGGATCGTTTCCATGCAGTTGCCGGACGGGGGATTCCTCGAGTATCTCGGCGGACCCGAAAACACCGAGGTCGAGGGTGAGGCGGTCAACGCAATGGCCGCTCGACGCGGTGATCTTTGTCGACGGTTTCGAATCTGGGACCAAGGATCTGTGGTCCTCTGTCGTTCCGTAGAACCTAGCGACGACGAGTGAGGAAAGCCTCGGCGCAGCGCAGACCGTCGATGGCCGCAGAGACGATGCCTCCGGCGTAACCGGCGCCCTCGCCCATGGGGTAGAGACCGGAGGCCGATGGCGACTCCAGGGTTTCCGGGTCGCGAATGATCCGCACCGGGCATGAGCTGCGCGACTCGGGGCCGACGACGATGGCCTCCGGGTGGTCGAGGATCGGGAGGCGCCTGCACAGCCCCTTGAGCCCGGTGCGCAGGGCCTTGAGGATCGATTGCGGCAGGAACTCTTCGAAAGGGGCGGCGGTCAGAGGTAATGGGTAGCTCGACTCGGGCAGTCCTCCGGTGGTCGGCCGGCCCGCGAGGAAATCGACGAGACGGAGGGCCGGTGCGCCGAAGGGGTGATCGGCCAGGGCGGCGGCGCTCGCCTCAATGTCTTCCTGGAGTTCGATCCCGGCGAGCGGTCCTTCGCCCGGGAAACGACTCGGTTCGAGAGTCACGACGAACCCCGAGTTGGCGAAACGGCCACGGCGTCCGAGGGGGGATGCGCCGTTGACGCAGATAAAGCCGGGTTTTTCGGTGGCGGGGAGGATCTCGCCGCCGGGGCACATGCAGAAACTGAAGACGTCGCCACCGGCGAGCTTAGCGACAAGCCGGTAGTCGGCCGGTGGCAGGAGCGGGTGAGCGCAGTACTCGCCGTACTGCATCCGGTTGATGAGCTCCTGGGGGTGCTCGACGCGGACGCCGAGCTGGAACGGCTTGCGTTCCATGGCGACGCCGCCGCCGTGCAAACCGCGGATGGACTCGCGCGCCGAGTGGCCGAGCCCGAGGAAGACCGCGGCGGTTTCGATCACACCGCCGGGTTCGACTTCGACGCCGAGCAGACGGTCGTTGTCGCGGAGCAGCCCCGTCATCCGGGTGGAGAAGCGAAACTCGGCGCCGGCCTCGGCGAGCCGCCGGCGGAATCTGCGCACCACCGACGGCAGCAGGTTGCTGCCGATGTGGGGTTTGGCGTCGTAGAGGATCGATTTCGGCGCCCCGCTGGCGGCGAGGATTTCGAGGACCTCGTGGACCCGCGGATCGCGGATCCTGGTGTAGAGCTTGCCGTCGGAGTAGGCGCCGGCGCCTCCTTCGCCGAAGAGCAGATTGCTCTCGGGGTCGAAAGCGTCGCCGCGGAGGAATCGATTCCATTTCCGCGTGCGCTCGGTGACGTCGGGGCCGCGCTCGACGACGATCGGGGCGAGACCCGCCTCGACGAGCCGCCAGGCGGCAAAGAGACCGGCGGGACCGCAGCCAACGACGACCGGCGGTGGACCACCGGCAGTGGCGGCCGCGCGCACCTCAACCTGAGAAGGCGGAACAAATGGTTCCACCGGTGGCGGTTTGCGGCCGAGCAGCTCGGCTTCTTTCCCGGGATCGAGATCGAGGGCGACGGTGTAAAGGAACCGTGGAGCGCGCCGACGGCGGGCGTCGAGGGATTTCCTGACGATGGTCTGAACGACCAAGCTACCTGGGTCAAGGCCGAGCGCCGCGGCTGCGGCTGACGCCAAGCCGTCCTCGTCACGATCGAGGGCCAGGGCGAGATTGCGAAGGAGAACTGTCATGGTTGCTGGTGGTTCACGGTTTCGGCCACCAGGATACCCGGGTTTGCGTCCCGAATCCCGGTTGGATGGATTCGTCGATGATCCAAGTGTTGGTAACCTGATGGCAGAAAAAAGGAGCGGACGATGTTTCTCAACATGCTCGATATCGACGAGAGGCGTGCATTCGCCGTCTTGGCGGAGAAGATGATCGAGGCCGACGGGATCGTGGTCGGTCGTGAAGCGGCCGTGCTGGCATCCCTCAAGGCCGAGATGGGCGTGGCCGGGTCCGGCGACGATCAACGCAGCGTTGCCGAGCTCGCACGAGTGTTCAAGGACAGAAGGTCGCGGGTCGCCGCCTTTCTCGAATTGCTCGGTCTTGCCTATTCGGACACCAACTTCGATTTCCAGGAGCAAACGATGCTGGCATCGGTGGCGCGCGACATGGGCCTCGGCAACGACGACACCGTTGTGCTCGAGAACTGGGTCCAGGACCACGTCGCCCACATCCGGAGCGCCATGGTTCTCATGCGGGGTTGACCGCCGGGAAACCCGGCGACTACTCGCCCATGCCGGCGAGGATTTTGTCCCACTTGTCGCCGAGCTTGCTGAGAATGTTGTCGATCTGCTGGATCTGTTTCTCGGGCTTTTCCTTGACGGTCACGGTGCCGGTGCCGCGCCAGACCATCTTCTTGTCGCCGGGCTCGTAGCCGTCGATGACGAGGGTGCCTTCGGTATAGGTGGTGCTCGTCGTCATGGACGAGCCCATGCCGCCCCAGCCACCCCAGCCGGGGCCGAAGCCGCCGTAGCCGAAGCCGGTGGTCGTATAGACCGTGTCGTCCTTGGAGGAGACGTGCGAGGTGACCAGGAGATCCGGGTTTTCGCTGACCTCGCTGAGCCCGCCCTCGGTCAGCTCGCGTTTGATGGCGCTCACGATGCGGTCCTGCATCAACTGGTTCGGGGGGTTGGTGTCTGGTGTATCGGTGTATTGAAAGGTCTTCACCGCCTTGAAATCGAAATCGTGGGCGTAGTCGATGGTGACCTTTTGCGCCAGCGCGGGCGCCGCAATGAATCCCAGCACAATGAGCAATCCAATGGTCTTTTTCATCTCTGGTCCTTTCGGTTAGGTGTGGGTTTGGCCCTCTTCGGGTTTCATGGCCACCGATTATCGCTCTCGCGGCGGGCGGGATCAACCCCTTCCTCAGTTTCCGGTTTGGGTACATTAGACTCTGATTGTCGGAGACAGAGTCCGGGATGCCTCGACGGTAGCCGGAGAGCAAGGGGGATCAGTCGAGATGGCCGGTGCACTGCGGGATCAGACCGCCGCGATCGAGTGTGAACACCTTGCGGAGCCGTCGCCATGGCGCGGGATTCCCTTTATCCCGCCCGAGATTATGCTTCTGCCGCGCTGGTTCTTCTTCCACATCGTACTTCCCATTGTGGGCGCTCGCGCGTTTCCGCAACTCGAGCGACCCGGTCGACGCGACGGGATGAACAAAAAACCGGGGGCCGTCGGGATCGTCACGGCGCTCGAAATCGAGCGCAGGTGGATTGGGGGCGAGCACGGCGCCGTTCTCATCGAAGTCGGGGGGATGGGCCGTCTTCGAGCCGAGGCCGCGGCGGCTCGCCTGCTTGACCGCGGTGCGGCTGCGCTTGTGAGCTGGGGTGTGCGCCGGGGGGATCGATCCGCGCCTCCGAGCCGGAACCGTCGTGGTCCCGGAGTTCGTTATCGATGCCGAGGGCGGGTCGCAGGGCACCGATCCCGAGTGGCGGGATCGGCTGCTCACCGGGATCCGCAGCGGGGTTCCGATCTCGACCGGAGCCATTCTTCATGCCGAAGAGATCGTCGCCTCGGTCGGCGAAAAACGGATCCTCCATCAGCGTTGGCGGGCCGCGGCCGTGGATATGGAGAGCATCGGCGTGGCGCGGGTCGCCCGGGACAGCGTGGTTCCCTGGCTGGTCGTGCGCGTCGTCGCGGACGCTGCGGATCGAGCGCTGCCGAAATCGGTTTCCGGGGTGAGCGGTGACGATGGTCGACTCAGGATCGGCGGGGTCCTGGGCCTCGCGGCTCGGCCTTGGGTGGCCGGCGCTGCCGGCGCTCGGGCGGGCCAACGCGGCGGCGGGCCGCAGCATGCGCCGGGTGTGGGCGATGGCCGGGCCGGATTTGCCCTCGGTGAGGACCGAAACTCGTGACGCAGCCGGCCGGCTGGTGCGCCCTCTTCCTCGTCCTCTCGGCCGGTTCGGCCTCGGCTACGAAACCGACCGGAATTGTCCTCGGGCAGCCGTTGGCCGATTCGACCGAGGCGGTCAACGCGCGCTTCAACCTCGGTCTCGGGCTGCTGTATCGTGTGGACACGGCGATGGACCATACCGATAGCGTCGGATGGGAGTTCTGATCGTGAATGAAAGAGTTTTGGCGGTGGCGCGGGGCGACGGCCCGGCGGATCTGGTCTTCACCGGGGGCCGGGTGGTCGATGTCTTCACTTCGGAGGTGATCGAAGCCGATGTCGCGGTGGTCGACGGGATCATCGCCTCGGTGGGACCGCCGCGGGAAGCAAAGGAAACCATCGAACTCGAGGGTCGATACCTGCTGCCCGGGCTCATGGATGCCCACGTTCACCTCGAAAGCTCCATGGTGACTCCCGAGGAGTACGCCCGCGCGGTGGTCCCGCGAGGAACGACGACGGTCGTCGCCGATCCGCACGAGGTCGCCAACGTCGCCGGGATGGACGGCGTGCGCTGGATGCTCGATGCCTCGGAAGGCCTGCCGTTGACCGTGTTGTTCATGGCGCCATCCTGTGTGCCGGCGACCCACCTGGCGACGGCCGGCGCCGAACTCGATGCCGGCGACCTCGAGGAACTCGCGAGGCACCCGCGGGTGATCGGTCTCGCCGAGGTCATGAACGTGCCCGGGGCGGTCCTTGGCGACCCCGGGGTGCACGCGAAGATCGACGCGTTCGACGGTCGGCCCATCGATGGTCACGGACCCGGGCTGACGGGCGATTGGCTCCAGGCCTACGCCGCCGCCGGAGTCGGCACCGATCACGAGACCATCACCCCTGCGGAGGCGCGTGAGAAGCTGCGGCTCGGGATGCGGGTCTGGCTGCGCGAAGGCACCGGCGCCCGCAATCTCGTCGATCTGCTGCCGGTGGTCACGCCCGGCAACAGCCGGCGTTGCGGGTTCTGCACCGATGATCGCCACCCCGACGATCTTCTGGACGACGGCCACATGGATCATCTCGTTCGGTTGGCCGTCGCCAACGGCCTCGACCCGATCACGGCGATCCAGATGGCCACCCTGAACATCGCCGAAGCCTATCGCCTCGATGATCGCGGCGCCGTCGCGCCGGGGCGGCGGGCCGATCTGGTCGTCACCTCGGATCTCACGGACTTCAGAGCTGAACGGGTCTTTGTCGCCGGGGACGAGGCGCGCTCGGGACGACGAACCCCTGGATTCGTGGGTCCACCCGGACACCAGATCATGGTCGGTTGTCCGACCCCTGCGGGTGGATGTGGACAATCTCGATTTGAGCGTGGCCGATCGTGGGAGTCGCGGTCCGCGTCATCGGACTGGTTCCGGGGCAGATCGTCACCGAGACGCGGATCCGAAGCCTCCCCGGACGCGACGGCGAGTTGGTGGCCGATCCTGCGCGCGGAATCGGCAAACTGGCGGTCATCGAACGCCACCGCGGGACCGGCAACGTCGGTCTCGGTTTTCTCGAGGGTCTCGGACCGATGGATGGAGCCCTGGCCTGCACCGTCGCCCACGACCACCACAATCTGATCGTCGTCGGCGGCGACGACGAGTCCATGCGGACGGCCATCCGCGAACTGGTGAGCATC
>CAVPHA010000018.1:0-142944 GCA_963704125.1 uncultured Acidobacteriota bacterium
CAATTATTTGCGCCCTCAGCCGCGGAAGGCTGAGGGCGCAAAATAATTCAAAGGTCGAACCCAACGGGCGAAGCCGGGCTTCGTTCTCAGGGGGGGTGCCACCCTTCGCATTCTTCGCATTGTTGCTTTATCAACGCCTCGGCCCGGGCTGGCGAGATCGAGGTGGCTACTCTTCGTCATTCAGCCAGAAACCCCACCGCAGCCGGGGGTGTTTCGGGTCGAGTCGGGAGCGGAGGTCGGACCGCCACGCCGACCGGTAGCGGCCGAGAGTCAAGCCCATCGACTCGAGACCTTCGCGGTCGCGGGAATCCAGAAGTCCCCGGGTCTGGTGAAGGAAGAAGTCGCATCCATAGCGCTTCTGGTGATCGTCCTTCCATCGCGCGACCCGTGCTTCCCGACGGCGCGGGTCGCGATAGAAGTCGAGTCCCGTGGCGATCAAAACACCACCGGCGCACACTCGTTGTTGAGCCGCTGCGAAGGCGGCCAACGGATCGGGGAAGAACTGCAGGCAACGATTGACGATAACCGCTCCATAGGTGCGATTCAGTGGTCGGAGGTCACAGAGGTCCATCTGCAGCGACAACCACCTGGGGTTACGGTAGAAACGCCGAGCACCGAGACCGTCGTAGGGATCATCGAAGTAGTCAACCGCCGTCACCTCGTGGCCCATCTCCGCCAGGTGGTGGGTCAACCAACCATTGTAGGCGCCGAGCTCCAGAACACCTGTGGCCCGCACGGCCAGGGAGAGCCGAATCAGATCGAGGTCTTCGACCCGCAGCTTCCATTCGGGGTGGTCCTTCCGAGCCTCTGGGAGTTGCTCGTAGACCGCCTCATCGACGATGCGCTTACCCTCGCGTTCGCGACGATCGCGAACGATGGGAAGAAATGCAGCCAGTCGATCGGCCATTGAATCCGTTACCAACCTTCGAACGCCGGACGTTTCGCCGAAGGCGTGACCGCCCAAACAGCACCAGTCCTCGTTCAAGGGCTGGAGGCATTCCGGACAGAGATAGGGAGGGGAGATCGCGCTCAAGGAACTGGATTCCGTCTTCGAGCCAAAGCCGCGGTGTAGGCATCCTTCGCCTGCCGACCGATGGCCGAAAAACTCAGCCGCTGATCGAAGTAACGACGCAGCTCCCGCCGCGTCCAGGTGCGTGGGCCCGAGGTCTCTGCAATCAGGGCTTCGTGCAGGGCATTCGCGTCTCCGACCGCCCACAGGCGACCGTACTTCCCGTCCTCGGTGAGAAAACGAAATGAAGGCAGATCGGTAATGATCGGGTAGGCGCCACAGGCCAAGGCATCAAGCACCGCATAGCCGCTGCCCTCCCGGTGGGAACCCTGGAGGAAGAAGTCGGCGCTGTTGAAGAGAGGCTCGAGCTCGTCGTATGTCACCGCTCCCAACAACTCGACAGAGGAT
This sequence comes from uncultured Acidobacteriota bacterium, assembly GCA_963704125.1. GTDB lineage: Bacteria > Acidobacteriota > Thermoanaerobaculia > Thermoanaerobaculales > Sulfomarinibacteraceae > JAHECW01. The sequence continues at coordinate 1,418 of CAVPHA010000018.1, forward strand.
GAAAGCCCGGTATCGGCAGCGAGGAACCGCTCGACCTCTGGAAGCAGCGATGCGTGGCGAAACGCCATGTAGAGCCTCGCCTCAGGGCGCCGTCGCCGGAGACGCCCAAAGGCATGGAGGACGGTCAGCGGATCCTTGTTTGAGTCGAGGTTTCCCGCCCAGAAGAAGACCGGGTTCCCCGCCATTCCGCTCTGTCGCCGGGCCTCGTGGCGGTCGAGCAGGCGCAGGGTGCTCGACCCTTCGGCGAGCTCGTAGACCGTCGGATACCGCGAGGCTCCGGCCGAGGGAAAGTCAATCCAGGGTTCGGCCAACCCTCGGCCGGTGAAAAAGACCGCATCGCTTCGAACCGTCGCCGCCCGTTCGAATCGACGCCAGATTCCCCGCGATGGGACTTCGGCATGGTGCTGCTGGATCAGGACCGAGCCGACGGGAAGCCGGCGCCGGAGGTCGAGACTCTGTAGTGCATACAACAAGCAGTTGACGTGCACCACATCGGGGCGAAATCGTAGAAGTCGTCGGTGCAAACGCAGCGGCAACCGCCAACGGGGTAGCTGGGGTGCGAAGCGACCGGCAACGAGTTCATAATCCACGCCTGCTCGAGAGATCTTCTCGTCCCTCGAAAAACCCTGGAAGACCCGAACGTCGACTCCCGCCTGTTTGAGTCCCGTGGCCCACCCGGTCAGAGTCCGAAAGGCGTCGAGCACCTGTTTCCCACTTTCGTGGTCGGCAAAGTGACCGTAGTTCACCAAGGCAACGCGCATGGAGACGAGCTTAGACCATTTGGATCACGGCGGCACCAGCGCGTGGTCGAGTTCGACGCCATTGAGGTACGTCGTCAACAGAGTGTTCGGGTGCGTCGTCCCCGCATCTCGGTTTTCGAAGCCATCGGTTCCGGCTGGACCGGAAGCGGCGGTACGATGGTGGGCGTGATCGTCCGGCGAGATGCACGCACGAGATCGTGGACCTTTGTGGGTCTGACTGTAGTGGTGGTGATCTTGGCTGCGATCTCACCCAATGAGATGGTCGATGGAGACTCGGCTCTGACTCTCATCTCGGCTCAGGCTCTGCTCGAGCACGGCTCCCTGGATCTGAGTCCATACGCTGGCGATCCCCGATTCCGGTTCGATCTCGAATCCGACCACCGGGTGCGAGAGCACAACGGTGGCCACTACAACTTCGTTCTCGGGCCGCCGATCGCGATGGTCCCCGCGGTCTGGCTCGCCCGGAGATTCGGTTTCGACATGATGGAACCGGAGGACGATTACCTGATTCAGAACCTGATCTCGGCGCTGCTGTGCGGGCTCGTTTTCGGCCTCACCGTCATGGTCGTGCGGAGTTTGGCGCCCGCCGCGGGGGCGCTGCTCATCGCGAGTGTTTTCTTCTTCGGCAGTCCTCTCATGAGCACTCTCGCAACAGCCTTGTGGAGTCAGACCGTCGCGCTGCCGCTGATGCTGGCAGCGGTTCTGGCGACTCTCCGCTGCGACCCGGATGCAGGTGTGAATGGGCGATTCACGGGGCCTCGACTCCTTTTGATTCCCCCGCTGCTCATTGCCGCCTTCTTCTGTCGGCCGACGGCCGGTTTTCTCGCTCTCGGTGTGCTCGCGTGGTTTGCATGGCGGTTGAGCATCGTCCTGCGGGGGCCCGGCGATGATGGTGGAGGGACCTCGATTCCCCGGGAATGGGGAGGAAGACTGCTGGAGTGGGGTCGCACCCACCGGGAATTTGTTGTCGCCGGCGTCGTCGGTGGAGCGCTGCTCGCGGTCTTCGCGGCGTTGATGCTCGGGTCATTGCTTCCCGACTACTACCGGCCGTCCAGGTTGTGGCCGCGAAGATCACCCCTGTTCGGTCTCTATGCGGTGATGCTCAGCCCATCTCGAGGCTTGTTGATCTTCTGCCCGTTTCTCGTCGTGGTCGCAGCCGGCGTCGTGGTGGCCGGCCGGCGGATCGAGCGCCGGCCCATGCTCCTGTTGGCCGCGGTCTGGGCGGCCGGTCATCTCGCCGCGCTGTCGGTGAGGACCATGTGGTGGGGCGGGCACAGCTTTGGGCCGCGGCTGGCGGCGGAGGTCGTCATTGCCGCGGTGATACCGGCAGCGATTGTCTGGAACACTTTGACCCGTGATTCTCCCCAACGGACGAACGCCGCGATGGTGTTGGCCATTGCCTTCCTCGCGGCCGGAGGCATCGCCATCGGAATCCACGCGGGCCAGGGTCTCTTCAACCCGAGCGTGCAGCGGTGGAACTACCTTCCCAACATCGACACCCATCCGCGGCTTCTGCTGAGCTGGCGTTGGCCGCAGTTCCTCGCAACCGATGAGCAGATCAGGGCGCGCGAGTACGCGCTTCAACTCAGGCGCCTCGAAACCTACGCGTGGGGTGATCGGATCGGGCCGGCGGGGCCGGCCGCGGCGTTCAGCGGCTGGTACGGACCCACCGGTGATCGCTGCTGGTCTCGCGGGCACACGGCCGGACTTGACATCCGTCTGCCGCAAACGACGCCCGGTGAGCAGGTTCGCCTGACTCTTCGCGCGTCCGGGCTCGGACCGCAGCGGGTTACCGTGCGCGTTAACGGTACGGTCGTGGGTGTGATGGACCTCGACCGCACTCCCGCGAACCACCACCTCCAGCTCCCGGCGACGAAGCTGCGATTCGGAGAGATCAACTCGCTGGTTTTCGAGATTCCGGACGCCCGTGCGCCCGACAACGGAGACCCGAGGATTCTCGGCGTCAACTATCGCTGGATTCGCCTGGACCCTATTCTCCCGTGATGTCGAGGGGGATTAGGACCAGCTGACGGGAGTCTCCCGGAGGGGCGGGGGCCACCCAGCTGGTGCGGACCCGAACCTCGGTTGGCGACCGAGCGGATTTTGGCGGGATCTCGAACTCGATTTCGTAGATTCCCGCCTTTGGGATTTCGATGGCGGCGAGACACTCATCGCCGGAGCTCACCTCGACGGAATAGGGGATGCCGGGGTGTTCCTGCCGGGTTTCCAGCACGAGCCTGGCCCGTCTCCAGGACTTCGGGATGAGAAACGGCGCGTCGGGTCCGAGCCAACGGTCCGCGTGGACTTGAACGCCCCGCTGGGAGAGGTTGTTCATTCGCTCGATCGATTTCCGCAGCAGGGCGTGGGTGGAGGGCGGGAGAGTCTTACTGAGCTTCTGCGCCAAGGTCTCGAGGGCGTAAATCTTCACCCCCGGTGTCCATCGCCTGCCGGCGTGCTCGCGAGCGATGCGCGAGAGTTCACCGATCCGGCGCCAACCGCCGGTGCTCGTCTTCGTCGACGGGTACTCGCGGGAGTATCCGAGGACCACCGGTACGTGAACCACCGGAGCTTCGAGGGCGAGTCGGATCCAAAACTCCCAGTCCATGGCGTAGTGGAGGTCCTCCCGCAGCCAACCGACGGTCTCGGCCGCCCGACGAGAGATGAAGCTCGCCGGCTGGAGGATGAAGTCGAGCATGTGAACGAGGCGCCAGAGGGAAAAAGGTTCGGTCCCGTCGAATTTGTGCGTGATGCGGCCCCGCTGATCGAGAATGGCGCCGCGGCCGTAGACCAGGCCGACGCCCCGGTTCTCCCTGAAGGCCCTCCGCGCAACCCTCACCGCGCCGGGCGCCAATCCGTCATCGGAGTTGATCCACGTCAGGATCTCTCCCTGGACCATTTTCCAGCCCCGATTGATGGCCGATGACTGCCCGGCATCCGGTTCGGATATCCAGCGGACCTTGTCGCCGTAAGATCGAAGAATCTCGACCGTACCGTCGGTGGAGCCGCCATCCATGACGAGGTAGTCGATCCCACCGTCGTCCTGGGAAAGGACGCTGTCGATGGCCGATCGTATGTAGGGCGCCTGGTTGAGGGAGGGTGTGACGATCCCCACCCGGATGTCGTCCGCGGCAGATGTGATGTGGATCGCGTTTTTCTTGCCCTGTATCGCGCCTTCGAGGACGCGAAGCGTGGTGATCGCGGTTTCCCGCCAGGAGAACTCGCCGACCCGTCGGTGGCCGGCCGCGACAAGGCGATCTCTTGATGCCGTCGTCGGTCCAGGTTTCGACGATGGCACAGGCGATGCTGCACGGATCGGTGGGATCGAAGAGCAGCGCCGCCTCTCCAGCGACCTCCGGCAGGCCGCCGGCGGCTGAACAGGCGACCGGGATTCCCGCGCGCATGGCCTCCAGGATCGGCAATCCGAAACCCTCAAACAACGATGGAAAGACGAGAGCCCGGGCCGATGCGAGGAGGGCCGCTTGATCGAGTCGCGGAAGATAACCGAGCCATCGCACGGAGTCGCTGATACCGAGCCGGTCGAGAACCGACGACCACTCGTGGATCGGGCGGGAAGTGGCGCCGGTCAGGACGAGGGGCGGCGGTTGCCCCAATTCCCGAGCTGCGAGGTGGGTCGCCTCGAAGAGACGCATGTGGTTCTTGTGCGCCCAAGTGTTGGCCGGGTAGATCAGGAAGTTTTCTGGGAGCCCGTGGCGAGACCGAACCTCGTCCAGTTGACCGGCCTCGAACTGCAGTTCCCGGTCAAAGGGTGCGGGCGCCGCCTCGGAGATGACGTGGATCCGGGGCCCGGCGAGCGGATAGTCGCGAAGCATCTGCTGACGGCTGTAGCGCGAGACCGTGATCACGGCGTCAGCGCGTTGCATCGCCGCGCCGTACCAGTGGTGGCGCCACTCCAGTTCCTCCGGCGAAAACAAATCCGGAAAGGCCTCATGTTGCAGATCTGGGATGGTGACGACCGAGGGGATGGGGCAGTTCATCGGTTCGAGCGCCATCAACGGGCAGAACCAGACATCGAAAGCGGCCAGGACCGCTGGATCGAGGTTATTGAGCTCCTCGTTGCTCCTGCAGTGGACCGTGATCCGCGGATCGTCGAAGGTCGCTGCGCTGTGACGGGTGCAGAAAAGAACGAGTTCAACCGTGGGGTCGATGGTGGGCAGCCATCGTACGAGTTCACGAACATAGTTTTCGTGGCCCCCGATCTTGCCCGGCCAAAGACCGCGGAGGTTGATCCCGATTCTCACCGGCGACGGCCCATCAACCGGTGGAGGCGACTCACCACGGATCGGGGTCGGGAGTCTTCTTTGAGTGTTCGGGCGCCATCGCGCAGGGAATCGAGCTCCGCCTGGAGTTCCTTCCGGACTTTCTCCGACCAGTCCAGATCGTGCTGGATTCGTTTCCGCTCGGTCAGTCCGTCCACGAGGGCCTTCAAGAACGGATGAAGACCGGGCGTCGAAGGGGAAGGATCAGACATCATGGCGACGGCTCGAGTATAGCGGCCTCAGCCGTTTCAGCGTGATAGGCTCAGGGAAATGGGCAGTCATGTGAAACCAACCGTCATCCTCGTCAATCCGAAGATGTGCTCGCCGCGAGCCGTGCGGTTGCCGCTGTCGCTCCTCGCCCTCGCCGCGGTGCTCGAAGAGAACTACCGCGTCGAGATCGTCGATGGCAATCTCGATCGACAGGCGGCCGCGACGGTGATCGACCTGGCCGCGTCCCGACCCGAGGTGGTGGCTGTGGGGATCACCGTGATGCCCGGTCCTCAGGTCGGACCGGCCATCGATGTGTCGTCGTCCGTGCGCGCCGCGCATCCCGACATTCCGATCGTGTGGGGAGGTTTCTTTCCGACCCTCTATCCAGACGCCGCCATCAATGCACCCTATGTCGATTTTGTCGTCCGTGGTCAGGGTGAGCACACCCTGCTCGAGTTGCTTCGGCGCCTCCCTGATACCGGCCCACCGCCGGTGCTGGAGCGAAGCGGCGGCGTCAGTTCGGTGACCGATCCCGGCGCCGTCGCCGATGTCCGTGGCCTCACCTGGAAGCGCCAAGGCGAAATCGTTCACAACCCCGATCGGGAGTTCAACTCCCCCGATGACTTCCCACCCTTTCCGTACGACAGGTTGCGCGACGGGGACGCCTATTTCCGGCCGAGCTTCCTCGGCTCCCGCACCGCGGTGCACCAGGCGGCGATCGGGTGCCGGTACCGGTGCGGTTTCTGCGGCGTTGCATCCATGTTCAACGGACACACGACTCTTCAGGGGCCCGACCGCCTCGCCCTCGCTATGGAGACGCTCCAGCGGCGATTCGGCGCCGATGCCGTTCAGTTCTACGACCACAACTTCTTCGACCGGGAGGACACGAGCATCGAGGCGCTCCGGGTCATGGCCCGTTTCGGGATGTCCTGGTGGTGCTATGCGCGCACCGACGCCCTCGCGAAGTTCTCGTCGGCCACCTGGGGTCTGGTCCGCTCGAGCGGTTTGCGAATGGCCTTCATGGGCGCCGAAGCCGCCAGCGACGGCGTGCTGAAGAGCATGAAGAAGGGGACCAGGGTCGAACACACCCTCGAGGTGGCGAGGCGCTGCCGAGAGAACGGCGTGATCCCGGAGTTCTCCTTTGTGCTGGGAGGCCCCGAGGACCCGGAAGGTGAGATCGAGAAGACCTTCGCCTTCATCAAACGACTCAAGACGATGAATCCGGAATGCGAGGTCATCCTCTACTTCTACAGCCCGACCCCCCAGCGGGAGCGGGCCGTGGTCCGAGCCGACGCATCGGCGGTCGCGCATCCCCGTTCTTCAGAGCTATGGGCCGGAAGGCCCGACCCTGCCCACGACGCCCGAGGAGTGGACCGAACAGCGATGGGTCGACTATGTCTGTCATCAGGACGCTCCGTGGCTCACCCCGAAGATTCGTCAGCGGGTGCAGGGTTTCGCCAGGGTTCTCTACTGCCGTTTTCCGACCGTCCAGGATGTCTCGACGCCGAGATGGGCGAAGAACGACCTGCGCGGCCTGGCGTCGTGGCGCTATGCCAGCGGGCGCTGGGACAACCCCTGGGAACTGGACCTGGCGAGGCGCTTCATCCCGCTGCGAGAACCGCAGAAGGAGAGTATCTAGTGCACCCCGCCACAATTGATGGTGGTATTCGTGCACCGATGCATCGCTCCTGCCTGCACTTCACTCTCTCAGAATACAACGAGTATTCCTCGGTCGCGAAGTGCAGGCAGGAAGGCGCCTCGGCACCCTCGATAGCGCACCCCAATCGTGGCGGGGTACACTAGCTTGGGTCCAAATATCCGAGGGCCCGGAGCGCTTCACGCGCATCGATTCGCGGGCGTTCGGTGCCTCCACCGGGATCGGGAGGTCGCAGCTTGGAAATATCAACGGGCCATGCTGTTGCGCTCTCGATCATTGGCCCCGTGATCGTCCGGTCGGGGGCCGCTGCGGGGTGGTGCTCGCCGGGATCGTCGACGAGATTGTAGAGTTCGACCTCGCCGCTGTCGGGCCAGAGGATGAGCTTCCATGGGTGGTCGACGATCGCGATTCGGAGCCGATCAGGGGATTTGAGAATTTCGCTCACGACCGGGCCGCGGTCGGAGTCATCGCCGGCGAGATAGGGACCGAGACTTCGATCGTGCCCGGCGGGCAGAGCTTCGAGTCCAGCCAGTTCGATCAGGGTCGGTGCGACGTCAACCAAGCTGACCGTGGTCGCGATCCGCCGTGGCGAGAGCTCGGGCGCCTTCACCATGAGCGGGACATGAATGACCTCGTCGTACACCGTCGAGCCGTGGCCGTTGCGGCCGTGCTCCCAAAACTCCTCGCCGTGATCGGAAGTGAGGACGATGGTTGCCTGATCCCAGATGTCGCGGTCATTGAGAAAGCCCACGAGTTTTTCGAGGACGCCATCCCAGTAGCGGATCGATGTGTCGTATCGGTCCTCCGGGGTTTCCCCGAAGCTGGGCGTTCCGGCGGGGGAGTAGTAAGGGGAATGCGAGTCCATGTAGTGCAACCAGACGAAGCCGCCCGGCAGCTCGGTTCTGTCGAACCAGTCGAAGAAGCGTTGGTTGAGCTCGTCGCCCCGACGACGATGGGCGTACGGGAAAGACTGGTTACGTTCCTGGAGGTGGCGGAGTGGCCCCCATGCAAGCCATACCGGCCTCAGCACCCATCGTGGATACAGATTGCCGGGCGATTTGATCGTCGAAGTGCGAGAAGCCTTGATCGAAGCCGTAGGCCGAGGAAACGGCGGGGTTCGACACGAAGGCGGCCGTCGGGTATCCAGCGTCTCTGAATCGTTCCCCGATCGTCGTGATTCCGGGTCTCAGCAGACCGTCTCCGGCGTCCATCTGGTGGCTGCGAACGGGAGTGGAGGTCAGCAACGAGGCGACGGATGGACGGGTCCAGGAACTCGCCGCGATGGCGCGATCAAAGACCACCGCGTCTTCGGCAAACTGGTCGACAAAGGGTGTCGTCTCCCTCTCATATCCGTACGTCGACATGTGGCGCGCCCCGAGTGTGTCGCTCACGATCAGGAAGTACCAACCGGTGCGCGGTGGCGATGGCTGCGGTTCGTCGATCGGGTCGCCGCCACCGAGCGTGAGATCGATCATGGCCAGCACAGCCACCAGGAGAATCAGACCTGAGATGAGGACCTGTCGTGGTACCCGGCTCAACAATGCCGCCACCACCGCGCCCAGAGTCAGTGCGATGAGAGTGCCGGCAAGGCCCCTGGGTGAGTACCAGGGATCCCCTGGAAGAAGTGCCACGTGCCACGAGATTCCGGCCCAGACCGTGACGGATGTGCCGACCGCCGCAGCCGGCGTATCCAACCGTAGTCCGATAATTCGACCGATTCGCGCCGCGACGAGAGCGATCGGGCCGATGACGAAGGCGGAGAGTAAACCCGCGCGTGCTATTGCGACGATCAAACCGGGTACCGACACGATGACAAGCCGGTCGTGGAGAATCGAGATTGCGAACTCACCCATACCGCACAGGGCGGCTACTGCGAGCGTCGTCCCCGCGGTCGCCGCGAAGCTGTTCGAGGGACGTGGTGTTTCAATCGTCGAGTTCATGACCGATGCCGGCTTGATGATAACAACACTGTTCGCCGCCACAGTCGACTTGGACTGGCACCGGGGTTCTGCCGACCATTGCTCGCCACCAGCCGCTCATCGACCGTTCGGCGCGGTTGACTAAGGCGGCCCGCATCATCGCGCCGCCCGGTCGATGCCGGCGGCCGCCTCCACGGCCTGGTGGACGAAGGGTGAGAGACCATCCGGAAGGTGATCGGGATCAACCCATAAGGCGTCGGAGAGCTCGCCGCTGAGATCGAGCTCGCCACCCAGCAGCCGTCCGGCAAAGGCGATATTGAGGACCCAGGGACGCGGGGTGCGATCCAGATGAACCAAGGGACCGATTTCGACCTCGAGACAGGTCTCCTCGAGGAGCTCGCGTCGGGCGGCGGTCTGCGGGCTCTCGCCCCGGCCGACCCAGCCGCCGGGCAGGCCCCATGGTTCATCGGGATGGAAGAGATGCTCCACCAACAGCACCCTGTGCTGATCGTCGAACAGGACCACAACCGCCCCGACCCGGTGGCGGGGCGCGGCCAACCAGGCGCAGGCATGCAAAGCCAAGTCGAAGGGCGGCCAGGCGACCAAACGTGCGGCGGCGCGTTTCCAACCCGGGGTCGGCTTCGCCTCAGCCATTGCTGTTTTCCTCAGGCGACGCCGGGTGATGGCGGCGGATGGAATCGTAGAGCCGCTCGTGCTCGGCGACACAGTCGGCGACGGGGCGAATCACTTCTGCTGTCGCCGCCGTCATTTTTGTCCGGATCTCGGCGCTCGCGGCAACTCGAGCCATCTCTCGACCGAGAGCTTCGGCATCGCCGACCGGAACCGAACGCGCCGCATCGGTGAGTTCGGGAACAATGCCGACGGCCGTGCCGACGATGGGGATCCCACAGGCAAGCGCTTCGAGCGCCACCTGGGGTGAGCCTCCCTCCCACAACGAACCGAGGACCAATACGTCGGCGCTGCGGTAGCACTCGACGAGCCTCGCATGATCAATCGCCCCGACGAACCGAACGGCCGAGCCGAGGCCGAGGTCTCGGACCTGTTGCTCGAGTATTCCAAGGAGCGGACCCTCTCCCACCAGATCCAGGGTCGTTCGAGGCTGTTCTGCATGGCACCGGGCGAAAGCACGCACGATCATTTCATGTCCCTTGACCGGCACCAGCGACCCAACCACGATGAATCTGATCGTTCCCTCCGGAGACGAGGAGGGTGTCTTCGGCTCCGGACAGAAACGGTCGGTTCGTACCCCGAAATCGAGTCGGCAGAGCCGTGGCTTCTCCACCCGGGTGGCCGCGATGTCGTGGACAAATCGACACAGCGTGACGATCCGGTCGGCTCGGCCGAGGCAGAATCGGGCCAGCGTCCGATTGCCGGGGGTTAGCAATCCGCCATAGTCGATTTTCGGCAGGGCGGCCAGTTCACCGCCCATCACGGTCACCACCACCGGAACACCGGTGATGCGGCCCGCGACGCACGCCGCGGCGCCGGGTTCGTGGGCCCAGAAGGCGTGGATGACATCGGCGGAGCGTCGCCGCACCTCACGGGTGATCACGGCGATTTCACGCAACAAAAGGGCAATCCTGGAAAGGCCCTTCCGCCGGCCGCCACCCACCGCGACCACCTCAATACCGGCGACGCGGTACCTTCGAGCCGGCTGCGGGTAGCGGAGAGCCACCATCGACACGTCGTTCCGCACCGTCATCTCTTCCGCGAAGTCGCGCAGAATGGGGATGCACCAATCGTCCTGGGACGACGAGAATCCGGGAGCCACGAGGACCACCCGACGTCGTGACGACGAACCCAGGTCACGACGGTCATCGGAGACTGGACGAGGAGTCACCCCCTACCAGCCGTGCTGAGCGGCGGCAGTCGTGCGGGCGCCGACTCCGAATTCATGGCAGACATGGTAGATATCATACCGCGCATGTTCCGGCGGCAGATGCGCTCGATCGTCGGCTTGCGGCGCGTGGCTCTCGGGCGGCGAGGCTGTATGCTTGGGGTCGGAGGTCAATGAAGTCGAGACGCAATCCTGCCGATGTCGCAAACGATGGTCCGTTCCCCGGGGCCTTCGAAGACTGCTCGCCCGTCTTGTCGGACGACGATTCACCCCGGTCGCCGCAGCGTCGCGGCACGGGTTCCGGCAACGAGAGGGTGTGGCTGGATGTCTCCCACGAGTCGCTACGCCGGCTGGTGCGGCAGGTCTTCGAGGGAACGGTCATGGAGGCCCCGAACGGCCAACATCCAGGCGGAGAGAGCCCTGGTCCCGAAGGCGACGAAGGCTGGCTGACGATTCGTCTGCGTCTCGCTGAGGACGATCGGTCATCGTTGCCGGATGGCTGTGTGGAGCAGTGGTCGGGGACCTCGCCTCGCTTCACGGTTCGCTTCGGGCATCGGCTCGAAACCACAGTTGATGTCGACGACGCGGTGATCGAAGGGTGGGTGTGCGCGAGCCTGGTGGAGAATCGCCGGAGACGACCGGGAGATTACTGGTCGAAGCGCCGCTCGCCGCCGTTCGGGCCGGCCATGGTTGGCAGGTTGTCCACGCCGCCACGGTCGTCGGGCCGAGCGGTGTGGTGGCGATCCGCGGCGCCTCCGACGCCGGCAAGTCGACCCTCGCTGCGGCGGCCTGGGCGGCGGGTCTCGAGACCCTCGGCGACGAGAGCCTCCTGGTGCGGCGGTCGGCCCACGAAGAGGTCGTTGCCTCGGTGCGCGAGGTCCTCGTCCGCCCTTGGACGGCGGCGGCGCTCGACCTCGACGGTGATCCGTTCGTGACTCCAGGAGGCGAACCCAAGCTGAGGTTGCGATTGCGCCCGATCCCGGTTTCCGGGCGATCAGGAGTCCACGCCGCGACCGTGCTGCTCGGTGCCATCGAGCGTCCCGGTGGGGCCCGGATGGTGCCCCTGACGCCGAGGGAATTCATCGCCGGATTCGGCGCCGGTGCGATCCCACAAGAACTCTGGTACGGTTCGCCTGAGTCGTTGGTGCGAGATTGGGCGAAGCGGCCTGCCTATCGCCTCGAAGGGGCGGCGGATCTCGATGGTGCGGTGGATCTGCTCGGTCGCCTCAGTCGAGGAGAGTCTTTTTGATGCCGACCCAAGGCAGATCGCTCGATGTGCTTGTGGCCCATTCGTACTTCCTGTACTACGACTCGAAACAGGTGCGCAAGATGCGGCCGTATCCGCCCCTCGCCACCTTGATCACCGCCGCGGTCCTGCGCGAACGCGGTCTCGAGGTCGGGCTCTTCGATGCCATGCTGGCGCCGGGGGTTGAGGAATTCGTGGACCGAGTGAAGCGGGAAAGGCCTTTGGTCGTCGCCATTCTCGAGGACAACTTCAACTTTCTCACCAAGATGTGTACGACCCGGATGCGGGAGGCGGCGTTCGAGATGATCGGCGCCGGGCGCGATGTCGGAGCCTTTGTCGTCGTCAACGGCTCGGATCCCAGCTGACGCGCCCCAACGCTATCTCGAGGCCGGGGCGGATGCGGTGATCGTCGGTGAGACCGAAATCACGTTGCCGCGGTTGCTCGAAGCCCGCGACCGGGGTCGGCCCCTCGAAGAAGTCCGGGGCCTGATTCTCTCGGCCACCGGATCGGATCCAGGGGAGATCGTTCGGACGCCGCCGCGGCCATTCGTCGAGGATCTCGAAAGTCTGCCGCTGCCGGCGTGGGATCTGGTGGATGTCGAGCGCTACCGTCAGGCATGGGTCGAGGCGCACGGTCGGATGTCGTGGAACATGGTCACCACCCGCGGTTGCCCGTATGTCTGCAGCTGGTGCGCCAAACCCCTTTACGGACAGCGATACGCCCAACGCGAGCCCCTCGCGGTGGCCGACGAAATGGAACAGCTGGTCGCGGCGGTCAATCCGGATCACGTATGGTTCGCCGACGACATCTTCGGTCTTTCGATCCGGTGGATCGAGGCCTTTTCCAACTCTCTGGTCGAACGTGGTGTGCGGGTTCCGTTCACCGCGCAGTCCCGCGCCGATCTGATGAGCGAGACGGTCTGCCGGGCTCTCGCGCGGGCGGGCTGCGAGGAAGTCTGGCTCGGGGTCGAGTCCGGAGCCCAGTCGGTCCTCGACGCCATGGACAAGGGCACCACCATCGATGCGGTGCGTTCTGCCACACGGCTGCTCGCCCTCTCGGGTGTCCGGCCCTCGTGGTTTCTGCAATTGGGTTATCCCGGTGAGGACTGGCCGGAGATCCTCGCCACCCGCGACCTCGTGCGCGAGGAGGCGCCCAACGACATCGGCGTCTCGGTCTCCTACCCGCTTCCGGGAACGAACTTCCACGCATGGGTGGCGGACGAGCTGTCGGACAAGACCAACTGGGACCACTCCGACGACCTCGCGATGCTCTTCCAGGGCGCCTTCTCCACCGAGCTCTACCGCAAGGTCCGCGATCTTCTCCACGAAGAATCGGTGGTGGCCCGAATCGAGGATGAGGGCGATCGTGCCGGGCGTCAGGGCGATCTCGATCAGAGGTGGCGGGATCTCGAGGGCGACCTCGATGGGTATCGATCGGTGTCGCCGACGACCATCAGGGGACCAGCAAACCCATGACGGCGCAGGTCTCGCGCTGCGGTCCCGTGGATCGATATCGGCGTGACTACATGCGCCTGCGCGACCGTGAAGGCCGCGGATCCGGTGGTCTTGACGAACTGCTCTCGCTGCCATACCTCGCCGGCGGCGCCATGGCGAAACAGTGGCAGATCCACGCCCGGACCTTTGGTGCATTCCTCACTCGGGTGGTCGCTCCCGCCGCTCGTCGGGTGGCGCCGCGGCCTCTGGACGTGCTCGATGTCGGCGCCGGCAACGGATGGCTGTGTTACCGCATGGTGCAAGCCGGGCATCGAGCGGTGGCGAGCGACCTCCGGCTCGATGTGGTTGACGGCCTCGCCGCCGGCTCACCGTACCGCGACCATCTGGATTCGATGTTCGCCAGGGTCGCGGCCGGATTCGAGTCGCTGCCGTTTCCCGATCAGAGTTTCGATCTGGCGGTCTTTGCTTCGTCGCTGCACTGCGCCTCGGATCTCGGAGCGACCATCGACGAGGCTGCTCGGGTTGTACGGCCGGGAGGTCGTATCGCCGTCCTCGACTCGCCGTTCTACGGTTCCGAGGCCGTCGGTGAGGCCATGGTGGCTGAGCGGGTGCGCTCGACCCACGAGTATCTCGGTGACCTGGCAGATGGGCTTCTCGCCCTCGAGTCCATCGAGTTCCTGACCAGTGACCGCCTTGCCACAGCATCCGCCGACAGCGGCGTCCGATGGCGCCGCCGCCGAGTCAGGTATCCCCTGTGGTATGAGCTCCGTCCGATCAAGGCGCTGCTGCGGCGCAAGAGGTCGCCGTCCCGCTTCGATCTGTGGGAAGGCGCTGTGCCGTGATCGTTCTGTCGCACGGCTGCATCCTTGCCGAAGACGAAAAAGAGCGCCGGATCATGACGCCCTATCCGCCGCTCGGATTGCTCTATGTGGCCGCGTACCTCAAACGGGCGGGAATCGCCGTCGAGGTGATCGATCCGACCCTGGGCACCCGGGTTGAACTCGAGGCACGTCTGCGGGAGTTGTCCCCGGCGGTGCTCGGGCTCTATGCGACCTTCATGACCCGGGTTTCGGTCCTGCGCATCGCCTCCGTCGCCGCAGATCTGGGATGGACCGTGGTCATCGGCGGCCCGGACGGCAACGCCTATGCCGAAGAGTATCTGGACCACGGCGCCCACATCGTGGTCTTCGGCGAGGGCGAACGGACCATGCTCGAGATCCTCGAGGTGCTCGGTGAAAGCGGTCCTGAGGGCATCGACGTGCTCGACGGGGTCACCGGTACGGTCTTCCGACATTCTTCGGGCCGGATCATCCGGAATCCTCCGAGGGAACTCGTTGCCGATCTCGATACCCTGCCGTGGCCGGCACGCGAGATGATCGACATTCCCGCCTATATCGATGCCTGGCGCGAGCACCAAGGCAGCGGATCGGTGAGTCTGATCACGGCCCGTGGCTGCGCCTATCGCTGCGATTGGTGCTCCCACGCCGTCTACGGGCGCAGCCATCGACGGCGGTCTCCCGAAGCCTGCGCCGACGAGGTCGAGTGGCTGGTGGAAACCTATGGGCCGGATCAGCTGTGGTACGCCGACGACGTCTTCACCATCCACCACGGGTGGCTCACGAGCTATGCCTCGGAGCTTGCTTCGAGAGGCCTTCGGATCCCGTTCGAGACCATCACCCGGGCCGATCGCATGGCCGATCCCGGGGTTGCCGAGACCCTGGCCTCCATGGGCTGCAAACGGCTGTGGATCGGCGCCGAGAGCGGCTCCGACCGGTTGCTCCGCGCCATGCATCGCGATGTGACCTCCGAGGAGGTGATTCACGCCGCCGAGATGGCGCGCAATCACGGAATCGAGGTCGGCCTGTTCCTGATGTGGGGTTATGAAGGAGAACAACTCGTCGATATCGAAGCGACCATCGAGATGGTTCGCCGGGCGCGTCCGGATGTCTTTCTGACCACCCTGGTCTACCCGATCAAGGGAACCGGCTATTGGGAGAAGGTCCGAGACCGCATCGTCAATCCTTCGCCCTGGGCCGAGACCTCGGATCAGAGCAACGGGGTTCAGGGTCGGCCCGGGCGCGAGCATTACCGACTGGCCGATGCCTGGTTGCGGGCCTCGTTTGACTGAGGTCAAGGCCGGAAGCGACGACCCCTCTGCGGCGTCCGATCTCGCGGCCGAGGCCGCGGCCGCTCGGGCCCGTCTGCTCGAGGAGCGGCGAAAGCTCGGGTTGGAGGACTGAGCCGGTGACGAGTCGACGGATGAAGGTGTCCTCGACCCCTTTCGACTCGCTGGCCGGGAGCTATGACGAGATCTTCTCCGAGAGCCCGCTCGGGTCTGGTTCTCCGTGCCGCGGTGTGGCGACGGATCGAGACTCACACGCGGCCCGGTGGATCGGCGCTGGATCTCGGCTGCGGCACCGGCGTCGACGCCCTCCGTCTGGCCGATGCCGGGATGAAGGTCGTCGCCGTCGATGCATCCGAACAGATGGTCGAGATCACGCGAGAGAAATGCCGGCACTTGGCGGACGCGGTGCGGGTGGAACTCGGTGATTTCGGCCAACTGGACACGGTTCCCGGCTGTGACGGGCCCTTCGATCTGGTGCTCTCCGACTTCGGCGCCCTCAACTGCGTCGAGGATCTCGACGCGGTCCTGGTTTCCATCGTCAAGCGTCTCTCGGCCGGTGGCGTGGTGGTGGCGGCGATCATGGGTCGAGTGGTGCCCTGGGAGTGGCTGTGGATGGTGGGCTCGGGTCGCCCGAAGGAGGCTCTGCGCCGGTTCCGTTCCGGTGGCGTCGAGTGGCGCGGGTTGCGCATCCGCTACTACACCTCCGGCGCGGTGCGCCGAGCCGCTCGTTCGGCCGGTCTCGTCGTGCGGCGCACGGCCGGCCTGGGCGCCCTGCTGCCGGTGTCCGAGGCCGGACCGTGGATCTCCCGGCATGGCCGGTTGCTAGCGGTGCTCGATGGGATCGAACGGCGTGTCGAAGCTCTTCCGCCGGTGCCCTGGCTGGCCGACCACCTGCTCGTCGAAATGGACACGCCCATGAGCCGGGCGCCGCTCATCCCGGCCGCGGAGCCCATCGAGCGCCTGCCGGTGCTCATGCTCGAAGTCTGCGAGAGCTGCGGCTGTCGGTGCCGCATGTGCGATCTCTGGCGGCCGAATCCGATGGCTCGAGGGGAGGGCGGTCGGGCGTCGGAGTTGGATCTGGAGCTTCTCGAAAGCTGGCTCCCGGGTTGGCATGCGCTCGGTGTGAGCCGGGTCGGACTGACCGGCGGTGATCCGCTGCTCCACGCCGATTCGACGATTTGTTGAGAATGCTCGGCCGCGCGGGTTTTCGCCTGACCCTCATGACGGCCGGAACCGGCCTCGATCGCCACGCCGAGGCGGTCGTCCGCTGGTGCGACTCGGTGGTCGTGAGCCTCGACGGCCCACCCGAGATCCACGACGCCGTGCGCCGTGCGCCGGACGCCTTCGCCAATCTAAAGGCCGGTGTTTCGGCGCTTCGCGTGCGGCCGGCGAAGACTCGTTGCGGATCACGGCGCGGTGTACGGTTCAACGGGCCAACGTCGGCCACCTTCTGCGCACGGTCGAGGCGGCCCGCGCGCTGGGTCTCGACGGCATCTCGTTTCTCCCCGTCGAGACCTCGGCGGGTACCTTCAGTCGATCTCCCGAGTCTGATGAGACCCTTCGACGAGAACTGGGCCTCGGGTGCGGACGACCTCGATGACCTCGCGGTCGAGCTCGAAGCGGTTGCCTGCGATGGGACCTCGGGCGACGCGTACGTCGTCGAAGACCGCGACGCCCTCTTCGAGCGAGTGCTCGGCCACTTCCGGGCGGAGGCCGGTCTTCGAGGCGCATCGGGCGCGGCCGTGCAACGCACCGTGGGTCTCGGCGGTTGTTGGCATCGACGGGACGGTCCATCCCTGTTTCTTTCATCCCGCCTGCGGACGTCTCGATGGAGGCGAAGACCTCGGTGAGCTGCTCAACGCGCCTTCGGCTCGACAGCAGCGACGGGCCCTCGACGTTGTCAACAATGAGATTTGCCGCCGCTGCGTCTGCCCGCTGGCGCTGAGAGTGGGAGAGGACCCGCGATGACCTCCTTAAGGCTCACGGCGTGCTCGGTTCTCGATCCGCGGGGGGGCGATGGACCCGGCGCGCCGGGCGGGGTCGGCGGCGGACTGATCATCGAAGATGGTTTCGTCGCATCGTACCCGCCTGCTGAACAGCCCTCGCCGGGCGATTGCGTGGAGCTCGATCTCTCAGGCAATATGGTTCTCCCCGGGCTGATCAACTGCCACGACCACCTCCAGCTCAACTCCGCGCCCGGGCTCAAACCCGACCGCAAGTTTCGGAACTCCAGTGAATGGGTCGCGTGGCTCGGTGAGCGTGTGGGTCTCGGCGCCGTGGATCGAAGAGCCGCAGCCGGTCTGGACGAGCCGCTGGAGGTCCGGTTGTGGCACGGCGCGCTCAAGAACGTACTGTGCGGCGCGACGACCGTGGCGCATCACGACCCCGGTCACGAGATCCTGGATGATCCCGATCTCCCGATCAGACTGGTTTCTTGCGGCTGGGCCCATTCGCCGGATCTGGCCGGCGGTTACGGACCATCCCTGGAAGAGAGCTGGAAGGAAACCCCACACCATCGGCCGTGGGTCATCCACCTGGCGGAGGGCGTCGATGGACGGGCCGCTGCCGAGCTCGAAGCTCTGATCCGTGCGGGGTGCCTCGATTCCCGAACCGTGGCCGTCCACGCCGTGGGTCTCGATGACGAGGGAAGGCAGCGGCTGCTGGACCATGGCGGCGCCGCGGTCTGGTGTCCGTCTTCGAATCTGTCCATGCTCGGAGCCACCCTTGACCCCCGGCTCTGGATCGACCCCGATCGGGAGTGGGAACTCCCGGCTCGGAATCGGAACCGATTCAAGGTTGACCGGGGCGCGGGACCTGCTCGATGAGCTCCGCGCCGCAGCCGCGGCAAGCGGACTCGGTCCCATCGAGCTGGTCCGGCTCGTGACCACCGACGCTGCGCGGATCATGCGTCTCGAATCAGCCGGCCGTCTCGATCCCGGATCGCCGGCCGATCTGATCGTGATCCGTGGCGGAGAGGATCCGTGGCGGACGTTGCTCGAGGCGGAGCGTGCTGGACCTGAGGGCGGTGGTTCTCGCTGGTCGTCCGGTGATCGCCGATACCGATCTCGAGCCGTGGTTCTCGGCGTACGGGATCGAACCCGTCCTGTGCGCGGCTCGATGGCCGCCCCAAACTCATGGATCCTGCAGCGCTCGGACCGCCAGGAGCGGCCGATTTGGAACCCGGTCTCGAGGTGATTCGATGACGGGGTCACGGCTGCCGGTGGATTGGGGCTTTCGGTTGTGGGCCTCGACCTATGAGCACGAGAATCCACTGACCGAACTCGACCGCCGTGGCCACCGAACGCTTGGCGCCGCCACCGCCGGGGGGACGGCTTCTCGCGGCGGGCTGCGGCACCGGCCGACGGCTGCCACAGCCCGGTGCGCCCGGCGGACCGCAGCTGGTGGTTGGTCTCGATCTGGTGCCGGCCATGCTCTTCCACGGTCGGCGCCGACTTGCCGCGTCGCGCCATCTCGTGGCTGCCCGGCTGGAGGCCATTCCGCTTCGCCCCGGGCTTTTCGACGCGGTCTGGTGCCGTCTCACCATCGGTTTCGTGCCGGAGATCGAGCCTGCGTTGGTTTCCCTGGCGAGCCAGCTCGTTCCGGGCGG
This sequence comes from uncultured Acidobacteriota bacterium, assembly GCA_963704125.1. Taxonomy (GTDB): domain Bacteria; phylum Acidobacteriota; class Thermoanaerobaculia; order Thermoanaerobaculales; family Sulfomarinibacteraceae; genus JAHECW01. The sequence goes on from CAVPHA010000018.1 coordinate 20,533, forward strand.
CCGCCTGTTGGTCACCGATCTGCATCCGGATCTCGTCGCGGAGGGCGCCGAACGGGGTTTTCGAGCCGAGGATGGGAGCTGGAAGGTGATCGAGGCCCATGCTCATCCCATCGATCAGTTGATCGAGGCGGCGGCCCTTGCGGGGCTCGAACTCGATGGCCGACTCGAACTCTCGGCCGGACCCGAGCTGGAGGAAACCTACCGCGCTGCGGGTCGGGACGATCTCTTTCTCGAGCACTCGCGACGACCGGTGTTGCTCGGTCTGGTCTTCCAGCGAGGCTGAATCACCCGCGCGCGGTGATGTTCGTGACGTGCCAGAGCCAGAGGCCGGGGTAGGCGAGGGTCCTGGCCGGACCTTGCGGCACCCGGTCGTGGTTGATCAGCATCTCGTCGATTGCCGGCGCGAGGACGTAGCCCGTGGCGCGTGCGAGGGCACGAGGACGGCCGAGATGGAGCTGCAGGATGCGGAGCAAACGGGAGCGTCCGCGTGTCGTCAAATGAGACGACCCGACCGGGTCGAGGCCTGAGGCAAGTCGGGTCGCGGAGCTCCCGGCGCGGCCCTCGAGGTCGTCGATCAACCCCGCAGGGAGACGACCCGGCTGGAGTCGGTCTGCCGGTCCCGAGGGCAAGGAGGGCGATCCGGGGATCGATTTCGGCGACCACCTCAGTGGGGTCGTGGATCAGCGGCAGGAGCTCGACCAGATCGAGCAGCTGCACCATCCGACCGCCGCCGAACCACCACTGCCAGGCGGCGTGGAGCACGAGGTGGGTCCAGATGGCCTCGAGGTCCGGCACCGGCACTTCGATGTCGCCGATGTTGCAGGGCGTGCCGATGACCAGGTTTCGTCGGTGAGGTCGAATCGGGTGCGGGCGAAGCTCTCGCCGCAGCGCAGATGGACCTCCACCGGCCGCGGGTTGTCGGGGTGTTCGTGCTCGCGAGACGCCACCCGGCGACCGGAGGGGGGCAGATACTCGTCGTGCTTGGCCTTGCTGACCATCCGCCGATAGCCGAGCTCGACCAGAATCTCGTGGAGGGCCGCGGCATGCGCCGGTCGGACCAGCAGATCGAGATCCGCCATGGGGCGGTGTTCGACGTGTTCTGGAGTCAGCGCCGCCAGAGCCAGGCCCTTGAGGGGAAGGACGTCGATCGCCCCGGTCGCCGGCGGTGGTGAGAATCTCGGCTCCCTCGCTGCGCAGCAGATCGAGTCGCTTGCCGGTTGAGGTCGACCTCGGTTCGATCCAGCTCGCGACCTCGGCAGGCACCCAAGGCGCCCCCGTGAGGAGAGAGGCCAGACGGGGACCGACACCGTGGACCCGCGCGGCGGTCAGGAGCAGCGTTCCAACCGTCGTCTTCCAGGGCTGGATCGAGCGCGACCGGATCGCGGAGCCAGTCGGCCAGGATCTCGCAAATGCGGTGGAGTTCTGCGCTCGATGCCATCTGAAACACACAGTATCAGCCCCTTCCAGGATCCAGCGGCCGGGTCACCCCGGCAGCCCGCCGACATTCACCCCTCGAGGGCGGGATGCCCGCATCACCAGGGCGAACGGTCCCTCGGTTACGCGGGTGTCCGGCCCGCGGGAATTCCACAGACGCTGAAGGCCATATAATCGCCGGATGCGGGTTGGAGTTGACGGCAGGGTGCTGACGGATCGCTATCCGGGAATCGGCCGCGCCCTTTACGCGATTCTTCCTCCTCTTGCCGGTGGAGCCGACGAGATCGTGCTGATCCGGGGACCCGAGCCCGACTCGGATCGATTCCAGATCTGCCGACGCTCGTCGCCTCCGGTGTCGAGATTCACAAGGTGCCGGTCGGTCTTCGATCGTTCGCCGAGCAACTGCGCCTGTCGGCGGCGGTGCGAGAGCTGGATCTCGACGTCGCCCTGACGCCGTATTTTGCAACCTCCCTGTGGTGGCCCTGTCCGCGGGTCACCATCGTCCAGGACCTGATTCCGTTGACGGTGGACGGCAGCATGCCGTCCTGGACCGCGCGGCGGGTCTATGAACTGATGCTCCGGGCGACCCTTGCACGTTCGCAGATGGTCGTGGTCCCGTCCCGGGCCACCGCCGATGATGTGAACCGACTTGCATCCCGGGTTCAGCCCCGTATCTCGGTGGTGCCCCACGCCGTCGATGCTCGATTCACACCGACGAGTCCATCCGAGACCGATACCGTTCGGTCGCGCTATGAGCTCGGGCCGAGCTATGTCCTGACCGTGGCCGGCGACCGCCCGCACAAGAACCTCGCCGGGTCTGACGGCGGCCTGGGAGGCACTCGATCCGGCCGGCCGGGGAGAGACCGTTCTCGCCATCGCCGGTTCGCCGTCACCCCGAGTCGATGATCCGACCGTGCGGGTCCTCGGCGCCGTCCCGGATCACGATCTTCCGGCGCTCTACAGCGGGTGCGTCGGCGGTGGTCGTGCCCTCTCTGGAGGAGGGTTTCGGTCTGCCGGCGGCCGAAGCCATGGCCTGCGGCACGGCGGTCGTCTGCTCCGACCGCCCGGCCCTGCACGAAGTCGTGGGCGATGGGGCTCTCTTTTTTCGACCCACCGACCGGGACGCCATCCGGGAAGCGCTCGCTCGCATTCTCACGCGACGACGATCTGCGTCGCGACCTGGGTCGATGGCGGCCGACCGGGTCGCGCGCTTTGCCCCGGACCTCGTCGCCGAACGCCTGCTCGAGCGAACTTCGGGCGGTGGCGAAAGCGCGAAGTCCGGACGGCGTGATGCGCATCCTCCACGTCTACAAGGACTATCCGCCGGTTCGCGGCGGTATCGAGCACCACTATCCGGACCCTGGCCACCGGGCAGGTCGCTCGGGGCCACGAGGTCGAGGTCGTCGTCGCCGCGACCGATGCGAGATCCACGGTCTCGGTGGAGGACGGAGTTCGGGTTCGGCGCGTCGCACGCCTCGGCACCGTTCGTTCGACTCCGATCTCGCCCGGTCTCGTGATGACCGCGCGGCGGCGCCCGGCGGACATCGTCCAGCTTCACTTCCCTCATCCGCCGGGCGAACTCGCCTGGCTGCTGCGCGGTTTCAGGCCACCCGCCGTTGTCATGTACCACGCCGACATCGTTCGTCAGAAGCTGTTGGCCCGGGTCCTTCGACCCATGACGCGGGTCGTCCTCGGCCGCGCCGCGCGGATTCTCGTCTCCAATCCGGCGATCGCGGGCACATCCGGCGAGGTCCGTCGCCACCTCGACCGTGTCCGGGTTGTTCCCCTTGGCATTCCCGAACCGGTCGATATTCCGACCGACGATCCCGGTCTTCAGGTCTTGAAGGAGCGGTTTCCGCCACCGAGATTGCTCTTTGTCGGGTGTCTTCGTCACTACAAGGGGTTGCGACACCTCATCGACGCGATGGCCGATGTCACGGCCGTACTGCTGGTCGCCGGCGACGGCCCGCTCCGCGCCGAGCTGGAGGCCCGTGTTTCAGCCTCCGGCCTCGACGAGCGGGTGTGTTTTCTCGGCGATGTGGATGATGAGACCTTGTGGCGGCTGTACCGAATGGCCGATGTATTCGTCCTTCCATCGGACAACCGGGCCGAGGCGTACGGGCTGGTCCTCATCGAGGCGATGGCCATGGGCGTGCCGGTGATCAGCACCGAGCTCGGCACCGGTACTTCGTGGATCAACCGGCACGGCGAGACGGGTCTCGTCGTTCCTCCCGCGGATCCACCCGCGTTGGCTCGGGCGCTGCGGGAACTGCTCGACGATCATGAACTCAGGCTCCGTCTCGGGCGGACCGCCCGCCGCCGGGTCCGCTCCGAGTTACTCGCGGATTCAATGGTTGATCGTGTTCTGGAGATCTGCCAGGAGGTTCTCTCGTCGCGGGCTAGATGAGGTCGAGTTTCTCGCGTCGTTTCAGACGTTCAGAGAAGACTCGCCGCAAGGTGTCTTCGAGGGTGACCATGGGTCGCCACCCGGTGCACCGACCCAGATCGGGCGGTCCTCCTCGAAAGAAACTCCATCGACATGGCCGTAGCCTACGGATGTGGACGGGAAGCTCACCGCCTCGCCGGGATCGTTCGGCGGTTGGTGCGGCACCGGGTCCGATCCGGCAGGTTGACATTTCTCTCAATAATGTTGATACTGAGTCGCGTTGTCACAAGAAAACTCAACCGAGCGAGGCGCGCGATCGGGGCGACCCGAGGGCGGGAAACCGCCGTCGTACCGACGGTTTCGCGCACCGCACCGACAGGACCGGCCGGGTTGGCATCAACGACCCGCCGATCGGAAAAGAGGAACACGATGACTGGTATCAAGACGAAAACACAGCCGAGCGGAAAGGCCACTCGCCTGGTGATCGTGGCGGCGGTTGCCATGATGCTGCTGCCGTTGGCGGCGGTGGACGGCGCCTGGGCGCAGGACGAGGAGGAGCCGGCCTCGACCTACACCCGGGTCGAGATGTGGGAGGTGGGCCGCGATGACTGGGGCGACTTTGTTGCCAGCTTCGAGAAGCACGACCAGCCGATCATGGAAAAACTCTTCGCCGACGGCGTGATCACCGAGTGGGGCATCGACTCGGCGATGCTCCACCGGCCCGACGACTACACCCACAGCACCTGGTACTCGGCGTCCTCGATGAGCGCGCTGGTCAAGGCCGGCGCGGCCTACGAGGAAGCGTGGAAGGCCTACGGCGACGACGCCGACAAGGCGTTCAATGCCATGGTCGGCAGGCACCGCGATTACGTCCTCGAGACCGAGGGCATGCGGTCCGTCGCCGCCACCCTCGACGACGGCTACTTTCAGGGCCACTCGGTGAAGCTGCTCGCGGAAAAACACCGTGACTTCATGAGCTACTGGAAGAACCGCATGGCGCCGATCTACGAGCAGCTGCTCGACGACGGCGCCATCGTCGCGTTCGGAGTCTCCAGCGAGGGCGTCGTCACCGAAAGCCCGTCGATGCTCAGCTGGTGGTGTGTCATGGCCGACGCGGACGGATTCGACAAGGTCGAGGCCGCCTTTGACGCATCGTGGGGCGGGATGGACAGCGAGGGCCGACGGGCCCGCTGGTTGTCGATCATGGACACCGTCGAGGCCGACTCCTACCGGAGTTGGGTGACGACCATCGACCACATGCAGGTTGCGGCCCACTAAGCCTGGGTCCACACCGTGATTCCACCCACCCCCCGCGGCTCCACCGCCGGGGGGGGTCTCTGGCACTAATTCAGGAAATTTTCATTTTTCAAGTCGCTCGGCCCGTCACCCATCATGTGCCGGGAGTAAATCGAGAACCCACGCGGAGGCCGCCCCATGGTATTTCAGTTCGACACCCGGAATTATCGGACTCAGGAGGTGAAGATCGGACGAGAAGACCAGGAAGCTGTGGTTTTCCACAAAACCAACTTCCTCATTCAGAATCTCGCGGGGACCTTCGAAGGAATCAAATACCAGATGAAGCTCGCGGCGCCCTGGAACGGCTTCCGCTACCAGCTGCGCCAGGATGGACGCGAAGCGGCAAACGCCTCGAAAAGTCGAAGAATGCACGCGTTCGAACCGGACCGGCCGTTGGTGCGGCACAATCTCGTGGAGTTCGAGCTGGATATTCACGGGCGGGTCTATCGGCTGGTACCCGACGATCGGTTCGGCCTCGTATTCACTCTCCGCGAGGGGGATGAAGAGCGCGGGCGTCTTGTACAAAGAGAGTTCGAGGCACAGCGAGGAGAGAAATGGGAGGGGGATCTTCAGGCGCCCGAAGACTGGACGGTGCCCCTCGCCGGCTTCGTGGCCTGGCTTGTGCGAGAGGGCCGAAGAGGCCTGGCGTGAGATGGGCGCCCGGGTCCGCACATTCGTGCTGTTGGAACTGCGCAAAGGTACCCGGAACTCTCTGATGATGCCCGATCCACCGTCAACGGATGCAGTCTGGGCAGCGCCTGTCCCGGGACCGTCCTATGCGCCCCGTTCGCGAAGGGACTGTGCGATGGCCCAGACCGCGGCGCCGAGGTCTTCGCCGACAATGCAGGTGACCTCTGTTTTGGTCAGATCCGGCTTTGTCCGCAAACATTCGCGAACAGCGGCGAGCGCATTGACCTGATCTTCGCGGACCAGGTGAACCGCCGCCAGGGCAAGACGAGGCAAGTACAAGCGGTCGTCTTCCCGGCAGGCGCTTTCTGCTGCGGTCATCGCTGTGTCCAGTTTGCCCTGCGCCAGCAGCGCCAGCGCGAGCACCGCCCCCCAAACCGAAAGCCGGCTGTCTGCGGGACTGCAGTTGATGCCTTCGGTCAGGTACCTTGCTGCGCTCTCGTAGTCGCCCTTGAGCAACAAAGCGGACCCGAGCGCCGTCTTGGCATGGCCGTTTTGCGGGTCCATTTCGATCGCCTTGTTCAAGATGGGGATCGCCCGGTTCACCTGTCCGGTATCGGCAAAAGCACACCCGGCCAGGCCCAGGATTGTGGAATCCCGACTCTCCAGCTCGAGTGCCCTTTCCGCCGCCGCGATGGCGGTGGGCACGATTGTGGCATCGTCGCGCAGCAGCCCGACCCGATGCCCGAGGGCCTTGAGCAGGGCGAGATACGCGTATGACAACGCAAAGTCCGGCTCCTGTTCGATGGCCCTTTCAATCATCCCGGTGGCTTCGACAAAGGTCGTTCGGTGCCACCCTTTCAGGCTGAGCAGTGCCATGGCCTGCAACAGATTGGCGCGGGAACTCGGCCCGCCGGCGGCGGTCTGCATCTCGACCACCATGGCCTGCACCAGCCGAGGCTCGATCCGACGGATCATCTTGTAGAGTAGGATCTCCTGTTCGCCTGCGCCGGTCGCGGTCTCGAACCGCTGCGCCCAGATCTGAAGCCTGTTCCGCGTCTCGGTCAGCGCAGCGTCGGCCTCTAACGCCTTCCCGGTTCGTTGCAGGCGGACCTCCAGGATATGGGTGATCCCAAACCTCGACCGCAACTCACGGGGATCCATCAATTGGTCCGCCTGGGGAAACGAAGACGCGATCCGTAGCAACGGGATGCGCGTCAGGATCGATCCGGTGCGGACACGTAAGACCCGGGACAATTGATCGAGACTCGCCTCGCCCATGGTATCGAAAGGGCGGACATAGATCGCGGGCTGCATCGCGAAGTCGGGAGCCGGCGACCTGTCCGCATTTGCCGCTTTCTCGACGGTTTCAACCGGCACAACGAATTGAATGCCGCGGCCCCGGGTCGTCCGGATGAACTTCTGATCCTTGCCGGTGTCGCCCAACGCCTTTCGGGCCGATTTGACGGCGGTGGAAATGGTGCTTTCAGACACGATTCGCCGATCCCAGACGGTTTCAACCAGCTGATCGCGGCTCACCACCACACCCGGCTGTTCCAGCAGAAGCGTGATCAAATCAAAAACGAGCGGCTCTACGGGGACGACCACCGTGCCGCAGCGCAGCTCGAGCGCCCCGGTGTCCAGGGTGAAATCGCCAAAACTAAAGACCTTGGCCATGCGGCCCTCCCGTCGCCCCGATGGCGCACCTGGTCACCACGTGATCCCCACGTTGTCCACACTCCGACCTCAAGCTAGAAGGTGCTTCCAATAGTAACTTCGTTTTGTCAGCCGGGTAATCGCACCACGGAGACGTACCAGAGAGGGGACAGTGAAATGCCGTTAGTAGATATTCATGTCATCGAGGGAGTCTTCAGCGCTGCGGAGAAGCAGAGCATGATCAGCAGGATCACCGACGCGATGGTCGCCATCGAGGGAGAGGCCCTTCGCGGCGTGACCTGGGTGCGCGTTCATGACGTGCCCAGCGGACAGTGGGGTATCGGGGGCAAGGCCCTGACCACGGACGATGTCAAAGCGCTTCAGCGAGCGGGTGAAGCGGCATGACGGAGGCCGGACAGGATGGACAGGACGAGATGATCATCATTGGGGCGGAATCGACGGGGTGCGGTTTCCCCGATTGACGCACGGGAATACTTCTCCCAACGTCGAGATTGCAGCATGTACATCTCTTCCAGTGATTTCAGTGTGGCGGATATGTCTGATGACCCGGGAGTCAGTCGTCGGGCGTCAGCGAGGGCCGGTTCGCGGGATCGGCCTCCGTACAGGCGGACGGGTTTCCGTCGCATGTGTTCGTTTGGATTCGCCGCGCAACCGCGGCAGTGTCCGGAAATGTGAGGGTCGATCATGACCGAGGAGGAGACCGATCGGATCGGCGCCGCCTTCGGCCCGAACTGGGATCGGCTGGTGGAGGTCAAACGGCGGTACGACCCTGACAACCTGTTCCGCATGAACCAGAACATCCAGCCAGGCTGACGCGCTCGCCGAGTTCCGTGACGAATGCGGGGGGTGCTTGTTGGCGCCCCTCGGAGGAGGGCTTGAGATGATCGAAAACATGAACCGGCGGAAGTTCCTGGGTGCGGCCATGGCGGCGATTCCTCTCGCCGCGTCAACGGGTGACGGGCTCGAGTCGGAGGCGAAACCAGTCCGCGTTGGGTACGGCCAGGATCGCTTCGGCGAACCCAAGGGACTCGGAATCAGCACCATCGACATCAAGGTCGCCACCGCGGACAGCGGCGGGGCGCTGTTGGTCATCGAGAACACGAGTCGGGCCAAGGGCGGCCCGGCCCGTCACCTCCACCTCGACCAGGACGAGCTGTTCTACGTGCTGGAAGGCGAGTACGTGGTTGAGGTGGGTGAGGAGCGGTTCTCCCTGACTGTCGGTGACTCGCTGCTGGCCCCACGCCGGATTCCGCATGTCTGGGCCTACACCGGGGCGAGCGTCGGCAGGCTGCTGATCACCTTCGCGCCGGCAGGAGAGATGGAAGCGTTCTTTCGGGCAGTGGCACAACTCGGGGCGATGCCGCCCCTCGACCCGGCCCTCTGGCGATCCCACGGCATGGAGCTTCTCGGCCCGCCGCTGCCGGTTTGAGCACCGACAGCGAGTAGCGGCGCCTAAACGGTGCCAAACGGTGCCTGGCTTTGGGAAGTTGGAAAGTTGGAACTTCCTGATTTTTCAATAGCCTAGGCACCACAACCACGCCACAACGGCGAAGGGAAGACAGAATGGCTGAGCATACAATTCACGCGGACTACCTGGTCGTTGGCGCGGGGGCCGCTGGGTTGGCATTCACGGATGCGCTGACGACGGACTCCGATGCCCGGGTCGTCATCGTGGACCGGCGGCACGCGCCGGGAGGCCACTGGAATGACGCCTACCCCTTCGTCCGGCTGCACCAACCGTCCGCGTTCTACGGTGTGAACTCGCTACCGCTGGGCGAAGATGCGATCGACCAGCAAGGGTCCAACAAGGGCCACTACGAGCGGGCGACCGGCCCGGAGATCGTCGGCTACTTTCGACGCGTCATGGACCAGCGCCTGCTGCCGTCGGGGAAGGTCCGGTATTTCCCCTCCTGCGAGTATCTCGGCGATGATCGCTTTGTCTCTCGATTGTCCGGCGATACATACGAGGTGAAGGTCTCGAAGAAGCTCGTGGACGCGAAGTACCTGGAGCCGAGCATCCCGGCGACCCAGGGCCCGCCTTTCGAGGTTGCAGAAGGCGTGCGGTGCATCCCGATCAACGATCTCGTGCACGTCGCCGAGCCTCCCGAGCGCATCGTTGTGATCGGTGGAGGGAAGACCGCCATCGACGCCTGTCTGTGGCTGCTCGAGAACGGCGTCCCGCCGGACGCCATCCACTGGATCCGACCGCGGGACTCCCTGCTCGCGAACCGCGAGTACTTCCAGCCTGGGGACCTCGCATTCGAGGGCTTCTCCCTGTTGGTGGAAGCGGCGGCCCAAGCCAAGGACAACCGTGATCTTGTCGTCCGCGCGATCGCATCCGGGCAGTTCTTCCCGCTGGACGAGGGCGTGCGACCGACCATGTTCAAGTACGCCACCGTCAATCAGTTCGAGCTCGACCAGCTACGGAGCATCCAGAACGTCGTCCGCCTCGGGCACGTCCGGCGGATCGACGAAGGGCAGATCGTGCTCGACCAAGGCACCGCCGCGACGACGCGCGGCGCCTTGCACGTCCACTGTGCCGCCGCGGGCCTCCGCCTCGCGCCCGGCGTCCCCATCTTCGGCGCCGATACGATCACGCTCCAGCCGATTCGAGCCGGCCAGTCACCGTTCGCCGCGGCGATCACCGGGTTTATCGAAGCAACCCGAGAGGACGTCGACGAAAAGAACAGGCTCTGTCCTCCCAACCCCTACATGGACACGCCGTCGGACATGGCCCGAATGACGCTCGTCGGCATGGACGCCGACTACCAGTGGGGGAAGCACCCGGACATTGCGAGCTGGCTCGACCGCGCTCGCTTGAACTCCATCCGAGGAATCCAGCAGCGTGGGAACGAGCCCCGTGTCCAGCAATCGATGGCTCGTTTCATGGTGAACGCCCAGACCGCGGTTCTCAACCTGAGGCGCCTCGTTGTCGAACGCGCGAGCCCGGCACAGTGCCCCTCCGAATAGCCTGTCCCCCGGCGGCAAACCGGTGTTCGATTCGACGCCGGTTCACAGCAACGCGAACTACTTCGATCTGGTCCGCTTTCTCGCAAAGCGCGACCGCGTCAGCTATCCCCGAGTGAGGTGGTTTCTCAAGTACCTCAATCTGGCATTCCGCACGTCACCCGATCAGCCGATGCCCCTTCCCTGAGGTGGATACACCGGGTCATGCCTATCCCAATAAGTCGGGCTGGCTCGATGGCGAAGCTCTTGCAGCACGATTTGGTCGCGCACCCTTAAGGGCGCGCCTACAGTTCTTTCGTTTCTATAGAATCGCTGAAGAGTCTGTAGGCAGGTCCTTCAGGGCCTGCGACCAAACCGCTCCCGGAGTGAATACCGTCCCGACCTGAGCGAAAGGGATAGGTACACACCGGGTTGAACGTCGCGCTCCCACCCCACTTCGGAACCGCGAACCCCTGGCGCTGATGATTCGGTCGGTTTTGCGGTCAAGCGGGGCCTGCGGCGGTTGATCGGTTGTTTCAGCGGTTGGGCGGAAGAGATTCGCGGTCTTTCGTGACCGGCACCCTTCCAGGCCCCGGTTGGCGGCGACGAAACAATGGTCGCGATCAGCAAAGGTGGGTCATAATAGAAATGCGTGAGAGTCGAGTGGTCGAATCGTGAGGCGGCGCGCTCTCGCCAGGGCATGCACCTCCCTCACAAATCGAAGGGCGTCCTTTGTGGTAGCCAATGAGCGAATTTCTTCAGCTCCAGCGATTCTCGTTCTGCTGATCGGGTTGACGAGTCTGTTGCCGGGGGGCCTGGCGTCGGCGCAAGGCTGCTTCGCCTTTGTCGAAGACTTCAGCTACAGTCCGAGCAATTGCAGCGCCCAGCCTGAAATCGATCGGGTCTTCCGTCTCCAGGCGATCACCTGGAAGGAACACAAATATCTCTTTGTCGATGAGGGCAACGAGCTCAAGATCTTCAATATCGACAACCCCCTGAGTCCGGTCTCGACCGCCACGTCCCATTTCAACATTCCGAATTTCGGTGACTCGGATTACGACATGGAGAGCTTCACGGTCTGCGACGACTGCCGGTATGGCGTCGCCAACTTCAAGCTCGCCACGGTCCTCTTCGACCTCGGTACGGGGAGCGTTCCGTACTTCGTGGACGAGCACAAGAACTACGACGCCGACTTGGTCTGGGGCTCGTTCACCTTCAGCAACGGCTCTCAGCAGTATCTGGTGGCGGCGACACTCGGGACCAATCCATGCCCCAACAATAAATCCGGCCTCTACCGCTTCTACGATGTCAACCACGTGAACAACCCGCGTCTCCAGTGCCTCGAAAACGGCGGCACAGGCCCGACGATCATCAACGGCATCTCGGTCGCCAACACCAACCCGCCGGTTTTCTACATGGCGGACAACAGTTTCTTCCGGATCTACACGCTTCAGACGAGCCCGACCGTCCAACTCAACTACGAGGGCAATGCCGGCATCGATCGGATCAACATGGCCCGTGGCGACAGTGTCGCCGTCGACGCAGCCGCCGGTCTCGTGGCGATGGCGTGGGGCGATGAGGTCAAGATCTACGACATCGGTTACGGTAGCGGCAGCGCGGTCAACCCGATCCTGCTCTCGACCACAGCCCTGCAGGGTCTGAACACCGCCAGCAGGGCGGCTCTCAAGTACCCCATTCTCCATGTCTCGGAGCCGTACAGCGCCGACGAACCCGAGACCTGGGATGTGTCCAACCCGTCCAACCCGGTTTCCCTCGATCAGCAGTTCTGGGATCCGTCGCACGCGTGGAACAACCTCGGCGTTTGCGTGTTGAACAACGATGCGGTTTTTTCCGACGATGGTGGGGCCATGTACCTCGCCAGGTACAGCTCGTTGCAGGTGATCGATCCCACCGCCTGCTCGGGCTCGGTCGCGCCTTTGGCGAATCTGGCCCTCAGCCCGCAACCCGTCTTCCCGGGCGATTCCCTGACCGTGACCAATACGTCGTTGAGCGGCGATGAGTATGCGACTTGGATCACCGATGGCGCGAACCCGCACGGGAGCACCGTTCTTTGGCCACCCGGGGGGATCTCATTCAGCACCGGCAACCTGCCCCTGAACTACATCTTGCCGGGCGATATGGCGAGCGGTGACGTGTTCTACGCCCACGCCGCGGTCCAGAACGAGAGTTTTCCCTATGTTCCGGGCTCGACGCCGGACCAGATCAAAACCCAGCCGATCATCATCGACCGCAGCCCCGAAGCGGCGATCACGATCACCCCGCCGGCCGTGGTCACCGGTGGCTCCGTCAGTTTGACAGCCGTGGCGGAAGGCCATCCGGCGGTTCCGGGGGGCGGCGACCCATATGCCTGGACGGTGACCCCTCCGGTAGGTGCGCCCACCCAGTACCAGGGATCCCAGGTCAATGACGTCGTCCTCGATCCGGGTGGTCAATGGACGTTCGAACTTGTCGTGCGTTACGCGCACGATGTGATCGGCCAGCCGGGCGTCCCCTACTCGGACACGGTGCAGGTAATCAAGAACATCTCCTCGGTCTCGGCCTCCTTCACCATCTCGCCGACGGCCCCGCTGTACAACGAGACCATCACGCTCGCGAGCAACTCGGCAGCGCTGACCGGCGCGACTCTGGACTTCGACTGGGATGTGCTCCAACCCAACACCCCGACGGTTCTTTACGAGCTGAGCTCCTGCGACGGTGTTCACCCGGTCGACTCTCAGTGTGTCCTGCCGCCCGAAACCCTGGACTGGGGTTTCTTTGATTTCCGTCTCACGCTGACCAACACGGGAAACAGCGACCAGGACACGGCCCTCATCGAGGACTTCGGGATTCTCATCGGTTACCCCCAGCTCGATTTCAGCTGGACGCCCACGAGCCCGGAAATCGGTCAATGGGTCGGTTTCCAGATCACGGGGGTTCCCGAGAGTGACATCGAGCAGGCTTCGTGGGACTTCGGTGGCAGCGGTTGCGATGGCGCATCGCAGTTCTATACCTGCGTGCCGGGTTTGGTGCCCTGTGATCTGGCGGCCTTTGCCTACTCGACCGGCGGATCCAAGACCGTCAGGCTCACCGTCACCACCACCGGTGGCGTCTCGCAACCACAGGTCACCCACACCCTCACGGTGCAGAACACCGGCAGCTGCAGCGGGGGTTCGTGCACGTACGGCATCACCCCTGCTACGCGGAATTTCACCGGTGCCGGCGGAAGCGGCACCATCAACGTCTCCACCCAGTCCGGCTGCACCTGGGGCGCCTTCGAAAGCTCGTCCTGGATTTCCATCACCTCGGGTTCGAGCGGCAGCGGTAGCGGGACCGTAACCTACCAGGTCGCGGCCAACACCGGTGAGCCAAGGTCGGCGATCATTGTCGCCGCCGGCAGGTCGCACACGGTCACCCAGGATCCTCTCGGCCCATGTGAAGGTGGTGATGTCCACGATGACGGAACCGCGGAGAACGGCTACGGGTGGGGCCACGGCAGCAACCTCGTCCAGCGATTCACCCCGGCTTCGTATCCCTACGTGTACACGGATGTCTGTGTCGCCTTCACCCAAGCCGGGGGTGACCCAAACCTCTCGTTCGATGTTCTGATCCTCGACGACGATGGTCCGGGGGGCGGACCCGGCACCGCGCTCGCGTCGATCCCGGCGGTGGCGGCTGGCGTCCCGGCCTGGATGAATCACAGCTTCTTTTCGGTGGATGTCGAGGGGGCATCTCCCGCCATCGAGGACGGCTCAGTCTATATCGGGGTGGGTTGGGACGACGCCTCGGAGCTCGGCTTCTTCGTTGCCGCCGACGAATCCCTGGGAACCCCGCAACAGACCGGGTATTTCAGTTCGGACGGGTCAACCTGGGAAGCCATCGCGAACACATTCTCAGGCTACAAGTCGCTGCTGGTGAGAACCGATGGTTTCTCCACGGTCGATGGGGAGTGGACACAGGTTGTGGGCTCGATTTCTGGTGGGGGGAACGGCTTTGGCGACTGGGCGAATTTCGTTGCGAGATCCGCGGCCGTCTTCGCCGGCGGGTTGTTTGTCGGGACTGACAACTCCTACGGGGGCGAGGTCAATCTCACCCTGGATGGAGAGACCTGGGTCCTCGGCAACACACCGGGGTTCGGAGACCCATCCAACGACGGCATCTCCAGTCTCACCCGGTTCGGCGGCTTCCTCTATGCAGCGACGCTGAATCCCGTGTTTGGCACCCAGGTTTGGCGGACCGCCATCCCTCTGTCGTGGAACTCTGTCGAAAGCGACGGCTTCGGTGATTCGTTCAACCAGTCAGCCCCGAGCGGCCAGGTCTTCGATGGATTTCTGTATCTCGGAACGAAACACTCCGCGGGTTGTGAGATCTGGCGGACTCAAGACGGGGTGGCGTGGAGCCAGGTCCACAGCAACGGATTCGGCAACCTGGACAACCGGGTGGCGGAGTCCATGGCCGTCTTTCGCGGCGAGCTGTACGTGGGAACGAGAAACTCCAACGGCGCCGAGCTTTGGCGGAGCCCCGATGGCGTGATCTGGTTCCCGGCGATGACCGGCGGGTTCGGATCAGCTGAGAGCGAGACCATCACCGGTCTCGTGGTGTTCGAGAATGCTCTCTACATCGGTGTTTCGAACGCGTTATCCGGCGCCCAGGTGTGGCGAACCTCGGACGGTACCTCCTGGGAGCAGTTGGTAGACAACGGCTTCGGAAACGTGGGCAACACCGTGTTCGACGCGTTTGCAGTGGGGGATCAGGGTTTGTCGGCCGCCGTATCCGGTCCGTCCAACCAAGGACTGATCTGGAAGAGCACGGACGGAGTGGTATGGACCCAGTCCTCGTCTCCCGGATTTTCGGACCCCGAGAACACGTCGATTGGAGCGCTTCAGTACTGGAGCGACCGGGTTTACGCGGGGACGGCCAACCCGGCGGCCGGTTGCCAGGTTTGGCGGAGTGATCGCCACCCGGTCTTCGAGGACGGATTCGAGTCCGGGGGTTCCGGGGCGTGGTCGGCGGTGGTGCCGTAGCAACGACGTCGCGGTCGACTGTGTCATGCTGGCAGTCTCCATTCCAACGGAATGACGATCCGACGCGAAGTAACTCCGAGATCTGGGGGATGTGATGAAAACCGTAGCCGTCCAGGGTGAGACCATCGACAAGATTGTTGCCGCAACGCGCGGACACGCGCTCTTCAAGAGCCTGGGCGATGACCAGCTGCGTCAGGCAGTGAGCCAGGCGAGCCTGGTTCAACTCGAGGCGGGGGAGTGCCTGATCAAACAGGGCGTCCCCCTCGATGGGTTCTTCCTGATCCTCGACGGCGAGCTGCGGGTGCTCATGGGCGCCGACGCGGGCGGCGACCCGGTCGAAGTCACCCGGTTCGACCGCGGCGAGATGCTCGGGATGGTCTCGCTGCTCCTCGGTCGGCCGAGTGAGGCGGCCATGGAGGCCGTCAGTCAATCCACGGTCGCTCGATTCGCGCCGCGTTTCTTCGAGGTCATGGTCGAGAAGGTGCCGTCATTCGGGCTCGCGGTGGCGCGTTCGTTAGCCGAGCGGATGGCGCTTCTCGTGGAGCGCATCCCGGTGCCGGAGGCCGATCCGACGATCGAACCGTCGAACGAAGCTCTGGTGCTGCTGCCGCACGATTTCATGATGCGCCACCGCGTGGTGCCGCTGTCCGTCGAGGGCCAGGTTGCTACCATCGGTTGCGCCGATCAACCATCGCCCGAGCTCATCGAGAGGATCCGCACCCACCTGCCGGCGATGGAGGTGCGCATCGTCCACCTGGATCCTCGCCGAATCAACGAGATTCTCAGGAGCCATGCCGGCGGTGGGGACACCGGACAGACCGGTCCGCCGGCGGATTCCGCGGTGCTCGAGCGGCTGCTCAAGGCTATGGCCACCGAAGGCGCGTCGGATCTCCACCTCACCGGTGGCCAACGTCCGCGCTGGCGGATCGACGGGGCGATACACGAGATCGCCGACATCCCGCCCCTCGGAGAGGAAACCGTGCTCGAGCTCCTCGGCGATGAGCTCGAGGATCGGAACCGGGAGCAGTTCGACGCGACAAACGACACCGACTTTGCCCTCGCGCTGCCGGGGGTCGCCCGTTTCCGGGTCAATCTCTTCCGCGATCTCGGGGGCATCGGCGCCGTGTTCCGGCTCATCCCGACCACCATCCTCAGCCTCGAGCAGCTCGGCATGCCGCCGGTGGTGGCCGGGTTCTGCGATCTCCCCAAGGGGCTGGTTTTGGTCACCGGCCCGACCGGGAGCGGCAAATCGACGACCCTGGCCGCCATGGTCGACCTCATCAATCGCGGCCGCCGGGAGCACATCATCACCCTCGAGGATCCGGTGGAGTTCGTCCACCAGTCCCAGCTCTCGTTGGTCAACCAGCGCGAGGTGGGCGCTCACACCAGGAGCTTCGCCGCGGCGATCCGAGCGGCGCTGCGCGAAGACCCCGACATCATCCTGGTCGGGGAGATGCGCGATCTCGAGACGGTCTCGCTCGCCCTCGAGGCGGCCAACACCGGGCACCTGGTGCTCGGGACGCTGCACACCGCGACCGCTGTTTCGACCATCGAGCGCATCGTTGGGCTCTTCCCGCCTGAGGAGCAGAGCCGGATTCAGACCACCCTGGCCGATGTGGTTCGTGGTGTGGTTACTCAGAACCTGCTCAAACGGAAGGGCGGCGGCCGGGTCGCCGCGCTCGAGATCCTGGTCTCGAGCCCCGCAGTGTCGAATCTCATCCGAGAGGGCAAGGTGCATCAGATCGCGAGCTCCATGCAGACCGGCAAGGCGGCCGGGAATCAACTGCTCAACGAGTCGCTGGCCGATCTTGTCAGCCGCGGGGTGGTCGACGCTGAAGAGGCAATGTCCAAGGCCGTCGACAAAGCCGAGCTGGCGAAGCGCCTCGGACAGCGAACAGGCTGATTTTTGGACCCGAGCTGGTCACCGAGAATCTCGCGCCCGACTTCGGAAGACCTGTCGTCACCACACTCGCTCCCAACGCCAAACCCTCTGTCACCCTGAGCGGAGCAGCCTCCGAGGCTGCGGAGTCGAAGGGTCCTCCGAGGGTAGGAAGATCGCCGTTCCTTGATCTTCCTGCCAAGCTTCGGGGGATTCTTCGACTCGCTTCGCTCGCTCAGAATGACAGGAATTTTTTGGCCGCCGTCATTCCAACGGTAGGCGCCGCCTGGCGGCGTGGTGATGCTCAGAATGACAGGCGTTTGCCATTCCATGATTGGCGCCGCCTTGTGGCCAGGCAGGTTCAGGGTGAGGAGTATTGGGTTCTAGCAAGTGGCTCTTGCGAGAACGCCGCGGCCACCCGTGGGAGTTGTCGGTTTGTCTGTTCTTCGATCATCGACAGCTCGGTGAAGCGGGATTCGCTCGTCGTCCCTGCGTGATTTTTGTAGCGAGTGATGATGGTCTTTGGCTGGAGGCCGTCGCCGAGGAGATCGAGCCTGAGCTTCCACAGCACTGACAAGGCTCTGGTGCCGAAACCGGCGAGGCGTTCCCAGGCCCGGAGGCCGAACAGGCGCTCGGCGCGTCGGCTGAGTTCATCGACGCGCCGGACTTCGCGCTCGTTGACCGCGTGGTGCCTCACCGCCGGCAGAATCAACCGCCAGCTCTGGGCCTGTTTCTCAAACTGCCGCCGTCGAGCCTCGAGACAGGCGTCGCGATTCGGCAGCGACGACAGGTGTTCGTAACCGCGGATGGCGGTTTCGACCATCCGGAGCATGGAGCTCGAGTTGGTCTCGTAATCCTGGCGAAACGCCCTTTCCATCCATTTCTCTGGTTCGTCGCCCGGGAAAGCCGGGTGGTGGTAGGCGAGCTTGGTCTGGCCGTGCCACTCCTGCAACGGCAGGTCGGTCCGCAGCAGCCCCCGCCTCTTCTGATCCTGATACAGAGCTGTCACCGGCAGCGGCGTCAGCAGCATGAACTGGACGAGGTCCGGCTCCAGACCGACGAGGAAATCGATGTCGGACTGCATGTTGTCGGGGGTGTGGTGCTCCATGCAGAGAATGCCCGAGGCGAGGACGGCGATCCCGCGATCCCTGAGATCACGCACGAGTTGCCGCGGTTCGATGCCGGTGTTCTTGGCATAGAGCGACTGCCGGCTCTGGGATTCGAAGCCGATCCACACCAGATCGACGCCGAGACGAACCATATTGTCGACACCGAAGGCGGTGATCGCCTCGGCGGAGGAGAAGATGTGGAAGCGGAAGAAGCGCCGGTTCCGCTCCATGGCCTCGAGCAGTTCCATCGCCCGTTGCCGATCCTTGAGGAAGTTCTCGTCCATGACGAAGAAGTCGTCGGTTCCCCGCTCGTCGGCGATCCGGCGGGCGGTTTCGAAAAGTCCCTCGCCGGTGGCGATGAACGGTGTGTAGGCGCGGCCGAAAAAGTGCGAAGTGGAACAGAAGGAGCAGCCGTTGACGCATCCGACCCCCGGTACGAGCAGGCTGGCGGGTGTGTCGAGAAATGGGACCCCGAGTATGCTGGCCCGCTCGGCGCTGCTCAGCGCCGGGTGGTTGATCGGGGCGTCCGGATTCTGACCGAGGTGCTCCCGCATCCAACGGATGCCTTCCCCCTTGACGACATGGTCACAGTCGATGGAATCGTCGATGCCCTCGATGGCCGCGCCGTGGCCGCCGAGGATAATCTCGCTCGACGGTGACAGAGATCTCACAAGCCGGGCCATCTCGGCCGCTTTGTCCCGATTGGGGGCGATGAAGGAGATCCCGACGATGTCGTAGCCGCCGCGCCGGACCTCCCGGGCGAATCTCTTTCGGCTGGGAAAATCGAGCACGGTGACATCGGCGTCGATATTGGCGGCGATGAAATAGAGCCCGAACGAGCGGTGGTGAAATCTGAACGACGCCACCCCCTGAGCCTTGGTGACCTGGTTGTGGAAGAGCTCCATGATGTTTTCTTTGCGGCCGAACTCGTCATCGACACCGAACGGGCCGAAGACGCCGGCGAGAAGGATCTTGCGGTTTTTCGTGGGCGTGCTCATCGTCTTCTCCCTGCCCCAGCGAGGGGCCGTAAGAGAAAGACTAGTCCGCCGAGACCACGGATTCTTCGCCCGGGGACAAACATGATTCATTCCTGACGAATCTCTGACGCTAGGGGTGAAACCCGCGGGTGGATGACGCATTTCTGATGCGGGCGCCTCGCCCGCCTGGAGGCGACGGATTGCCCTCGTGGGGTAAAGTAATGTAGGATACGCGGCCGGCGGTGTTCGCACCGTCGAGGTGTGACCCCATCGTCTAGTTAGGTCTAGGACACCAGCCTTTCACGCTGGCGACGCGGGTTCAAATCCCGCTGGGGTCACCATTTGCAATTCGCCCCATGGCTCGCGAAGCGAACCATGGGGCGAATTGCTACCCGAGGAACTTGTAGCCCAGCCGATGGACGGTGGCGATCAGCCGGGGATCGGCGGGGTTGTCCTCGATCTTCTTGCGCAGCTTCGCGATGTGCGTGTCGACGGTACGGGTGAAGGGGATAGTGTCGTAACCCCAGACGGTGTCGAGCAGCTCCTCGCGCGTCACGATCTCGCCGCGATGGGAGATGAAGTGGTCGAGGAGACGAAACTCCCGCGGCGTCAGGCTGATTTCGACGCCGTCCTTGGTCGCGACGTAGTGATCGAGATCGACCGAAAACCTGCCGAATTCGTGGCTTCCCCGACTCCGCGAACTGCCGGACGAGGTTGCGCGGCGGAGCACCGCGTCGACTCGAGCTCGAAGCTCCATGAAGCTGAATGGTTTGGTGACGTAGTCGTCGGCGCCGAGCTTGAGGCCGAGCACCTTGTCGATCTCCTGGCCGCGCGCCGTGAGCATGATGATGGGCAGGGGAGAGCCCTCGCCGCGGAGGATTTTGCAGATCTCAAGTCCGGTCATCTTGGGCAGCATGATGTCGAGGATCATCAGGTCGGGATCGACCTCACGGGCAAGCCGGAGGCCCTCCTCGCCGTCCATCGCGACCTCGACGTCAAATCCCTCGTAGGAGAAACCGTCGCTCAGTGCGACGGCCATCGACCGGTCATCTTCAACAATCAGGACCGTTGCCATCGCGCCCCCTTCCTGGTCTCGCTCGGCGTCCACCCAATCGGTAGGTGGATGGAAAAAACGCTCCCCCTGCCGACCTCGCTGACGAGGCTCACCCGGCCGCCGTGGGCGCGGAGGATGTGCTGTACCAGCGACAATCCGAGACCGGTGCCTTTGACGTCGTGGACCAGACCGGTGCCGACGCGGTGGAAGCGATCGAAGATCCGCTCGTGCTCATCAGCCGGAATCCCGATCCCGCGATCAACCACCGATAGAACGACCTCGTCGTCGCGCCGGGCCAACCGGGTGGTGACCTTGGCGCCGTCCGTCGAGTACTTGACGGCATTATCGAGCAGGTTTGCGATCGCCCGGTCCATGGCGTTGGCGTCCATCTGGAGATCGGGCAACGGCTCATCGGGGCCCTCGTATTCGAATTCAATGCCGCGGTCGCGCGCGCGCACCGATAGGGTCGCCAAGGCGCCGCTGAGAACTTCCTCGATATCGTGGGGTTCGAAGGAGTAGATCTTCTCGCCGGATTCAATCCGGGAAAAGTCCAGAATGTTGTTGATGAGCTGGCTCAGCCGCCGGCTTTCGGTCTCGATGTAGGAGCCGTACTCGGTGACCTTCGCCGGGTCACTGACTCGACCCCGACGCATGAGTTCGCCGAAGACCCTGATGGAAGCCAGAGGAGTTCTGAGCTCGTGGCTGACATTGGAAACGAATTCGTTTTTCATGGCCGACAGCTTGATCTCCCGAATGGCGGTACGGACGGTGAACCCGATCCCTCCCAGGAGAACTACGACCAATGCGGCCGAAAGGGTTATGTTGATCCAAAAATTGGCCCGCGCCCAACTCTCGGGAACCGCGAGCGCGCCCTGAAGACTCATGGTCCAGTCGGTGAAGATGAAGGTGAATGCCCGGCTGACCCGGTTCGGCTTCGATCGTCGAGCACGGAGTCGCGCGGGTAGACGCGCTGTCCGTCGCGGTCGTGGACGCAGACCCACAGGGCATCGTTCCTGTCGAACTTCGGCACCGACTGAGCGATGGCCTCGGGCAGCACCCGCTCGGTGAAGTAGCCGTTGGTCAACGATCAACCCGGCGACCGCGACCAGAAAATCACTTTCATCCGTGATCGGCAGGATGACGATTCGTCGCTCGGGATCGTGTTCGTCGACCGCGAGGTCGGTGTTCGTGACCTCGGCGAGAATCTTGTAGCGGGTGCTCCACGGCGCCAGCGCAACCCAGACGCTCTGGGAATCCTGGGTCTGGTCGGCCACCACCATCGCACGCTCCGATGGATCGTAGAAAAAGAGCGTCGGAATGGGTTGGAAGGTGACGATGAAGAAGCCGCTCGACGCCGGCGACGTCTCTGGATTCGAAAAAGTGGACGGCGGTCTGAATCGTTTCTTCGGTGTAAGCCGGGGGCGGCAGGTTGAGGGTCCGTTCCGCGGTCGTCATATAGAAGTAGTGAATATCCTGGTTGATCGCCTGGAGGTAGTTTTCCAGGGATGCCCGGCGAGCGACGACGGAGTTTCGCTCGAGATCGGTCAGCCAACGGTACTGCAGCACCATCAGCACGATGAGCGGCGCCACGACCGCGACCACCCCGATCCAGAGCAGTCGATTTCTGCCGAGGCCCATCCGCTGCGCCACCGCGAGCCCGATTCTCGAACCGTCTCGCGACGGGTCCGGCGGGGAGTGTTTGGTCGGAGTCATGGTGTGTTGGCGGTGGTGTCCCGGTTTCTGTTCACCCAAAATATAGCGCAGGAGGGCGGTGGAATCGGCGACTTTTGCAGTTTGGTCACATCTCTTGACGGGCTTTTTCGCTGGTCGAAAGGACTTTGACACCAACGAGGTCCCATTGCTCCATGACGAACCGATTGTTCCCCCGGGGTCCGTGCCGAGCCATGGCGGTGGTATCACGGACCTGCAGGCGGGCCGGGCCGCAAGGGCCGGTCCGCCTGTTCCTTCTGAGCGTCCCGGTTAGTTCAGCGTCGCGGGGAGATCGCCGCCGGCGTCCGGATGCTCGTCGAGATGCCGGTAGAGTTCTTCGACGACCAGCATGAAGCGATCAACCTGGTTGTCTGCTTCGAGCAGCCTGCGTTTGAGTTCGATCGGCAGTTCGAGGATCTGGCAGGCCAGGGCGATGAGTTGGGAGTCGCTGATTTCGCCCATCTGCTCCTCGAGAGTTCCCCGATCGTCGTCGTCGAGGTCGACCAGTCGCGGCAAGGCTGTCGGAGCTCGGTTCTGACGGGCTGGAGCCCGGCCAGCAACTCGGCGCTTTCGGAGATCGGGTGGTAGGTGACGCGAACCTGTCGATAGCTGGTGCCAACGGCGACTTCTTCGTCGATGGTGAAGCGTTCGAGACCGAGCAGCCAGATAGGTAGCGCCCATCGGGGAGTTCCTTGTGGTGCGCGATGAAGCCGATGCAGCCAAGGGGTTTCATCGGCGGATTCTCGGCGGTGGAGGCGTTCGGATCAGCGAGATACTCGACCATACCGATGACCTGATTCCCGTCCAATGCGTCGCGAACCATGGCCCGATATCGGGGTTCGAAGATGTGCAAGCGGAAGCACCTCGCCGGGGAGCAGGACGACCCTGGAGAGGGGAAAGACCGGGATCAGATCGGGGAGATTGGTCATCTCTTCGGTGAATGGGGTGAACCGGTTGGTCGGGATCGTGCCGTGCATGGCGTGCTCCTTCATACTCGACAACAAACCAGCGGGCCTATTGTGTTCCACCTGTGACCGGCGTCGGTTGACGAACATTCCGGCGGTGTCGGAAGCTCCTCGAGAGCGGGCACGGTACGATGGCAGCCGGCAGGGAGGTCCCATGAGAGTTCGCGTGCACCAGATTGTGCTTCTTGTGGCGGTGGCATTCCTCGCCGGCGAGCGGCGCGGCCGAGGAGCCGGAGAAGGAAAGCCCCGAGCCGGTGGGTGGTCTCGCCTTTGTCGACGAGATCGAGGTCACGGTGGTCAACGTGGACGTCTATGTCCGCGATCGACAGGGCCTGCCGGTCACGGGGCTCACCGCCGATGACTTCACGATCACTCAGGACGGGGTCGAAATGCCGATCAGCAACTTTGCCGAACTCAATGCCGAGGTGATTCGCCACCTGGTCGCAGGACGCGGCGACCGAGGTCCCGCCGACGGTGGAAGAAGCGGTCGGAATCAGAGTCGGCCGCGCCCGAAATCAAGCCGATCTGGGTGGTGCTCTATATCGACAACGAGAATATCGAGGCTCTCGACCGCAACCGGGTGCTTCGCCGGGTGCGGGAGTTCGTCGTCGAGAATCTCGATGAACCGGTCGAAATGATGGTTGTGAGCTTTCAGCGGAGCCTCAAGGTTGTGCAGCCCTTTACATCGGACTCTCGTGACGTGACCGGGGTCCTCCGAGAGATGGTCAAGCAGACCGGTGGCCGCGAGGAGCGCGAGACCGCACGGCAGGACCTGCTGAAGGACATGACGGAGGCGAGCAACCAGGACTACGGCATCCAAGGCCAACACCCAGGAGGGGGCCAAGCTGGATATGCGTCAGCGCGTGGCGGCCTTTGCCGCGGAGGAGGCCGACAACCTTCGTTATGCCCTCGGCGGTCTTCGACAGGTGGTCGCCATGCTGTCGGGGATCGAAGGACGCAAGTCGATCATCTATGTCTCCAGCGGGCTGCCGATGGTGCCGGGGATCGGACTCATGCACGACTACGCCATGACCTTCCATGACCAGACGATCCTGTCCTTGCGCGGCCGCTACGACCAGACCCGCCTGTTCCACGAACTCACCTCGCTGGCCAACGCCCAGGATGTCAGCCTCTACTCCATCGATGCGACCGGGTCTCAATCCCCTCGATGGATTCGAGGCCGAAAATGCCTACTCCAGGGATCCCACCGCCTCGTCCATCGGTTCGAAGAACTATTCGCAATCGCTGGTCTACATGGCGGAGGCCACCGGGGGCATCGCGGTCGTCAACACCAACGACGTCATCGGCGGGCTCGAGCGGATCTCCAATGACCTCTATCAACTACTACTCCCTCGGCTACACCGTGAACTCGAGCGGCGAGGATCGGGTCCACCAGATCGAGGTCGAGTTGACCGATGACAAGCAGAACTTCGATCTTCGCTTTCGTCGACGATTCGTCGAGAAGTCGTACGAAAGCCGGATCCAGGATCGGGTCTTCACCTCGTTGGTGGTGGACATCGACGACAACCCCATGGGTCTGGAGCTGACCGCCGCGGCGGCGCTTCCCGGATCGGGCACCCAGTGGCTGGTCCCCATGCACCTGTCCATCGATCTTGCCAAGATCGCGCTCCTGCCGCTGGGTGATGAGCTCGTGGGACGGGTGGTGGTCTTTATCGGCGCTCGTGACGATGAGGGCCGCAACACCGAGGTGCAACGGCAGGAGCATGAGATCAAGTTGCCCAGAGCCGAGTATCTGGCCGCCGGTCGCGAGCGTTTCGGGATCGATTTCCGACTGATCTTGGAGGAAGGCCGTCACCGGGTGTCGGTCGGCGTGATGGATCCCATCACCCGGCAGGCGTCGTACGACCAGGATGGTGGTGAGCGTCCCGTAGAAGTTCTTAATTCTGAATTCTTAATTTTGAATTACATCGCAAATTGTCGAGGATCGGTTGCGATGCTATGCGATGCAATTAAGAATTGAGAATTAAAAATTGAGAATTATTCATGCATCGACATCACCCGCCAGGCGACGAGACGCTCGTTCATCGCCCGGAGGCGGCGGCAGAGCAGTCGGCACAGCAGGTTGAGGAACTGCATCGAGGCGTCCGGATCCATGGAGAGCACCTCTTCGAGCAGGGCCCGGCTGATGGAGAAGAT
The DNA here is from genome assembly GCA_963704125.1 of uncultured Acidobacteriota bacterium. Lineage (GTDB taxonomy): Bacteria > Acidobacteriota > Thermoanaerobaculia > Thermoanaerobaculales > Sulfomarinibacteraceae > JAHECW01. The sequence continues at coordinate 45,771 of CAVPHA010000018.1, forward strand.
CGTGCAGCCGCCGGTGTGGGCGCGGGCATCGGCGGATCGAGGTTGTTCGTCGATGAGCGCCATCTCGCCGAAGACCTCGCCCCGGGTGAGAATCGTCAGGCATTCCTCGCCGGCGCCGGGAACCATGCGCGAGATCCGTACCGCGCCGTCGACCACGATGAAGAGACAGTCGCCCTCTTCGCCCTCGGCGACGATCAGTGAGTTGGCCGAGAAGCTCTCCTCGCGTGAGTACTTGGCGAGTAGGCGGAGCTCCTGGGCCGAAAGCCCCTGTTCGCGAAGGATGTCGAGCTTGGTCTCCTCCCCGAGCTCGACCGGGTAGTCCGTCCTCGTGGTCGCGATCGGCTGTGAACCCGTTCGACCGGCATGTCGAAGAGTTCCGACATCTGGGCGTTGGAGGCCCGGACCTTGTCGGCGAGGGTCTGCCAGAAGCTCCACAGAAGACTCACACCGAGTTCGCGATCGAGCCGGATCGCCTGATCGAGCCTGCTCGACTCGATGCGGTAGAGCGACCCGAGCCGACACCGAGTGGCGGTGGCCGATCGTTCGAGTCTTGTCGATGTATGACACCTCGCCGAAGAGGGTTCCGGCTCCGAAGGTGGTGAGCACCTGGGTGCCGACCGGGGTTTGTTTGGTGATGTGGACCCGTCCTTCGCGCACCAGGAAGAGATCGGTCCCCTCCTGGTCCTCGCGAAAGACCACATCGCCGTTGGCGAAGGTCAGGGGCTCGACGACCTTGGCGAGCGCGATGAGCTGATCGTCGGCGAAGTGGCGGAAGAGGCCCATGGATCTGAGCTCGGTCGCGCGCTGGAGGAGGTTGTCCTGCTCGCTGCGGATCTCACCCACCAGGCTGGCCCGCCGACGGTAGGCCGCCGCGTTGAAGAGCCGCGCCTGGCTGAGCGCGACGTGGTCGCAGGCCTTCTGCATGGCCGAACTGCGCGCCCGAACGACGGCGTCCATGTCCTTGGGCGAACGATGGCAGAGCCGGGCGAGGGTTTCCACCCGGCGCCGTTCCTGTTCCTGCTCGCGCTCGGATCGCCAGTTGGCGAGCAGCATGCCGTCGACCGCGCTTTCGAGGGCGATTTCGTAACTCTCGGTCTCGATGGCCGCACGCGAGGTCTCGACGGCGAGGCGAAAGTCGAGCGGGTTGAGCCGGCGGGCCTGGAGGAACTCGCTCAGAGCCATCGTCGGGTCACCGTGGCGCAGGTGAAGAAAACCGGCGGCGGTGTAGGCGAGATAATTGAAAGGGGTGCGCAGCTTGGCGAGATCGATCATTTCGACGGCGCGGCCGAACTCACCGCGCCGCTCGAAGATGTGGGCCATGCCCAAGGCGTGCGATGCCTCGAGGTTGCGGCGTTTGAACTCGCGATCGAAATCATCGGCAGCGTCGTAAGTGCGCAGCCGCTCCGCCTCGTCGCGCAGCCGGCTTCCTTGCGGCGACAACGAGGAGACGGTCTCCAGGAGCTCGGCCGCCTCGGACGATCGTCCGACCGCGTGCAGCCGGCGCGCCAGCTCAACCAGTCGTTCGATCATCGAAGGATGCGGGTGTATCGCGTGTTCCATCGTGTTTCCAGGATCTTCAATTGTATAAATATTGTCGGTTAGCGTCAATCACGGGTCGGTCCAACCGGGGGTTCGTGCCATTTGGAGGGTCGTTCCTTGTGCGGAAGTATCATGGTCTGCGGCGTGGGTCCGGACCCCCCGGGTACCCCGGACGAATGGAATCGACCGATGAGGTGTTGACCAGGGAGACGTCCGGTGCCGCAGCCCGGGCGGGAAGAGGATCGCGATTTGATGAGGAGTTGCCTGGCAGTTCTGCTGATGTCGCTTGCCGCGTGGGCACACGCGGTCGAGCTGATCGATCCTTCCGAGATCACCCCGGGATCGACGGGGATCTGCGTCACCGAGATGGACGGCGGCGAGAGGGTCGAGATTCCGCTCACCGTCATCGGTACGGTCGGCCCCTGGACCCCGGAGGGCGAGATCGTCCTTGTTCGCCTCGAGGACGAGCGCTTCCGGCACACCGGGATCATCGCCGGGATGAGCGGATCGCCGGTCTACGTCGAGGGCCGCCTGCTCGGCGCCCTGGCCTTCGGCTGGTCGTTTTCCAAGGAGCCCATCGGCGGGGTCACGCCGTTTTCCAGGATGGCGAACCTGGCCGATGATCGAGGGCATCAAACCAGCGCCGGGCCCGGTCGGCCGAGCCTCGTCGAGATGATGGAGGCCGGGCGCGATCATCGGCTCGGCGAGCTGCTCACCGATTGGCTGCTGCCGGACAGCGAGGCGGCGCTGCACGGTCTTCCGATGGCCGTGACCGCATCGGGGACGTGGAGCCCCGCCGGTGGCGACTGGCTCGCCGAGAGCTGGCGGCGGCTCGGTTGGGTCTCGGTTCCGGGCGGCAGTTCCCAGGAGCCGAGCCCGGGGAGCTTCGAACCGGGGGCGATGGTCGCCGGCGTCATGGTCGACGGAGACGCCGTGTTGGCGGCGGGAGGGACGGTGACCGAGGTCCGAGGCGATCAGGTCTGGGCCTTCGGCCACCCCTTTCTCGGCGGCGGCGGTTTTCGCCTGCCCATGGCTCGCGCCCGGGTCGTGACGGTGCTGCCGAGCCAGGCGAGCTCCTTCAAGTTCTTCACCGTCGGCGAGATCGTCGGCAGCTTTGTCGCCGATCGATCGAGCGGCATCTGGGGCAAATGGGCGAAATTGCTCCCATGGTGCCCGTGAGGGTCGTCATCGACGGCAGGCAGTTCGACTTTCGCTCGATCCGGCACGCCAATCTGACCCCACTTCTGGTCGGCTATCTCACCCAGTCGAGTCAGGCGGCGCGCGGTCGGCTCTTCGGCGATCAGACCGTTGCGATTCGGATCGAACTGAGCTACGGCGGGAACCAACCCGTCCACTATCAAGAGGTCCTGGCATCGGGTGAAGCCCCCGCCCAGGCGGCCGCCATCGCGGCCGGGATCCTGGCCTATCTCGAGACCTCGGTCTTCGAGGTTCCCGAGCTCGAGGCGGTCACCATCGATCTGAAGACCGAGGAACAGCTCCGCGGCGCCGAACTGGTGGATGTCATTCCCCACCGGCGGGTGGTTCATCCCGGAGAGCTCCTCCCGGTGCGTCTGAGGTTCCGGCCTCTATCGTGGCGAGGAGTTCACCCGCGAGTTCACGATTCGGGTCCCGTCCGGAATCCCCGACGGACGCCTCGATCTCGTGGTCGCCGACGGGGCGTCGTGGTCGCTCTACGACTTCGGGATGCGTCCCTTCCTGCCGGGATCGTTCGCCGACGAAATTCGGCTGGTGAACGGACTGCTGCCGTCGACATCCCTCGTGATGGTCCTCGAGCACCGCCAGCCCGGGGTCGCGCTCTTCGGCGGCAGCATGTCCATGCCGCCGAGCATGGTCGTCCAGTTGGGCGCCGGTCTCGGCCCCGGTCTCACGACAACCTCGTACGCCGTCGTGGCGATGGTCGAGGAAGCGATGGACATTCCGGTGTCCGGCGCCGAGAGGATCGAGCTCCAGGTCCGCAGCGAAGAACGTCCGGAGGTTCCATGAAGCGGTTTCTTTTCTCAGCCATCATCTGCCTCGCGCTCCTGCTCCAGGCGTCGGCGGTTGCGGCGGCGCAGACGCGACGTTGGATCGTGGACACCGCGAGTGAGTTCCTCGAGGGTCGTGGCGACGGCGTCGCCGTGACCACCGACGGCCGTCTCGAAGGGGTCGACCGCTGGGAGGTGGTCGCCTCGCTCGATGAGCCGGTGGTGGTCGCCGGCGGTCTCGATGCCGACGGATCGCTCATCGTCGGGACCGGGTATCCGGCCAATCTCTATCGCGTCAAGGGCGGCCGAGCCGAGCTTCTGACGGCGGTGCCGGGCGAGCAGGTGACGGCCGTTCTCCCCACCGACGACGGCGTGCTGGTCGCGACCGTGGCGCCCGGGGTGCTCTACCGCTGGCAGGGCGGCGAACTCGAAGAAATCGGCCGGCTCGGTGACGGCGGGATCTGGGATCTCGCAGTCTTCGACGGGACCGTTGTGGCGGCGGCCGGGTCGCCGGCGGCGTTGTTTCGACTCGGCCCAAAGGGGTTTCAACGCTGGCTCGAGCTGCCGGATGTGCACGCCCGCTGCCTCGCAGTCGCCGGGGACACCCTCCTCGTCGGCACCTCAGGCAAGGGTCTGATTCTCGGGATCAATCGCGCCGGGCAGATGTCCATGCTCGCCGACAGTCCCTTTTCCGAGATTTCGGACATGGTGGCCGTGGATGACGGGTCGGTCTGGGCGGTGGCCCTGGTGGGCGAACCGGTGGAGAACTCGTCGGCAAAAAACGGCAAAAACGGCTCGACGGACGACGACGACGATGCGACGGTCAGCACTGAGACCGCGAGTCTCGACCTGAAACTGCCCAAGATCAACGGCAATACCGCCACCTCCGAGGTGGTGCGGTTGACCCCCGAGGGCGCTCTTTTGAGCGTCCACCGATTTACCCGGGAGGTGGCCTCGGCCGTTGCTTGGGATGGCGCGGGGCTTCTCGTCGGAACCGGTTTCGAGGGTGAGGTCTGGCGTTTCGTTGCCGATGGGGGCGCCCGGTTGGCGAGCGTCGATGCTGTCCAGGTGGTCGGCATCATCAGCGGTGGTGAGTTCCTTCTGGCTCAGGGTCCGGCCGCCGTGCTCCGGCGGCAATCGGGGGCTGAGCACGAGGGCCGATTCCGCAGCGGTGCGGAGCATTTTCCGCGGCCCATGCGCTTCGGAGAGTATCGAGTCTTCCCTCAGACCGACCGGGTGCGGATCAGATTTCGAACCGGGGCGAGCGAAAAACCGGACCAATCGTGGCTCGCATGGAGCGAGTGGTTGACCGTGGCCGCGGGAAAAGTGCCGCTGCCTTCGGCTCGGTCGCTGCAATGGGAGATCGAGCTCCCGGTCGGTGCAACGGTGGATCGGGTCGAGGTGGCCATGGCCGAGATCAACCTCGCGCCCGAGATCGAAGTCAATAACGGTGGAAGACCCCGGGGTGGTCTTCCTCGCTGCGCCGCCTCCCTCGGGCCCGGTGATCGACGCGGAGCACCCCGATGTGAGCGGGATCTTCACCGTGATTGACGAAACCGACAACCGGCAGGCGAATTCGGCCAAAGGAAAGAAGTTCTACCGCGTCGGTTATCGCACGGTGAGTTGGACCGTCGATGACCCCAACGACGATTCGCTCCGTTTCGATCTGGTCGTCGAGCGACGGGATGGATTTCGACTGCCGGTGCGGGAGCGGATCGAGGGCACCCAGCTCGCCGTGGATACCACCGCTCTGCCGGACGGGGTCTATCGGTTTGTCCTCACCGCCAGCGACGCTTTGCAGAACCCGGGAACCGCACTCGAGACCGTAGCCACCAGCCGGTGGTTCACGGTCGACAACACGCCGCCGGAGATCGAACTGACAATCGATGGCCGCTCATGGTCGGTCCGGGTGCGTGATCTTTCAAGCCCGATCGCGAGCGTCGAGTGGTCACGGAACGGTGATCGGTGGCACCATCTCGCGCCCGAGGACGGGGTGCTCGACGGCACCGAGGAGAACTTCACGCTGCCACGCGAAAGCGGCGACAACCTCCTCGTCGTCAGGGCCGTCGACCGGCACTACAACCGGACGACCGAAGGGCGTGGTGGAGTAGTTCGCCAATTCTCAATTTTGAATTCTAAATTTTGAATTTCATCGCAGTCGGTTCCGGAGATGTTGCGATGGATAATTAAGAATTGAGAATTCAGAATTAAGAATTGAACTCTGTTTTTCCAATCTCGTCTCGGTGAGGGGCCGCTTCGCCGGGTGCTAGAATGACGCCATGGCTCATCAACCCGTCGCCGTCTACCCCGGGTCGTTCGACCCGTTCCATGTCGGCCACGTCGCCATCGTCGAGCGGGCGAGCCAGATCTTCCCGCGGGTGATCGTGGGCATCCTCGAGAACACCAGTAAGGACTCGTTGTTTTCGCCCGATGAACGACTCGAGATCATCAGGGATTACTACATTGGAAACCAGGCCGTCGAGGTCAGGTCCTTCTCCGGTCTGCTGATCAATTTTCTCGACGAACTCGGCGCCTCGATCATCATCCGGGGGATGCGCGCGGTCTCCGACTTCGAGTACGAGTTCCAGATGGCGCTGATGAATCGGCGGCTTGCGCCGCACGTCGAGACGGTGTTCCTCACCCCCAAAGAGGAGTACACCTATCTCTCCTCGCGGCTGGTTCGAGAGGTCTCCGCGCTTGGCGGCGATGTCACCGGTCTGGTGCCGGATCAGGTCAAACACCGGCTCGAGGAGCGGTTCCGCAAAGCGACCCACCCGCCGACGCGATAGCGCGCCAGCCAGTCATGCGATTGACCGTCTTCGGACCCGCTTTCCCCTTTCGCGGAGGGATTGCCCGCACCACTACCGAACTGGTTCGTGTGCTGGATGAACGCGGCCATGAAATGGTGTTCTTGACGCCGCAGCGACAGTACCCGCAATGGCTCTACCCAGGGATCTCCGATCGCGACCCGGAAGCGTGCCCGCGGTTGGACTGCGCCGAGGCGGTACTCGATCCCTTCGATCCCGTCTCCTGGCGGATCGCGCGTCGGCGAGCCCTCTCCATCCACGCGGATGCCTGGGTCATTCCCTACTGGTCCTGGGTTTGGACCGGGCTTTGGTGGTACCTGCTGCGCAAAGAGGGTCGTCCGGCGGCCCTGGCGGTGGTCCACAATCCGGTCGATCACGACGCCCGCCTTTGGCAGCGGATCGCCGCTCGTCGGGTCTTCGGCGGCTGTCAAGCCCTTTTCACCCATGCTCGATCCATGGCAGCGGAGCTCGAGCGCGAGTACCCTTCGATCCCGGTCGCTTCGCACCGGCTTCCGGCCGCCCCGGTTGCCGCCCGCCGCCTCAAAGCTGAGGCCCGAACGGCGCTCGATCTGCCCGGGGATCGCCGGGTGGCGCTCTTCCTCGGACTCATTCGTCCCTACAAGGGGGTCGATCTGCTCCTCGAAGCCGCAGCCGGCCTGGCGGCGGACTCCGACTGGCTGATCGTCGTCGCGGGGGAGCCGTGGGGCGGTCTCGGAGGCCGTCTCGAACGGCAGGCCGATGCTCTGGGGCTCGGGGCCCGGGTTCGCCTCGATCTGCGGTGGATCCCCGAAGGCGAGGTGCCGACGCTGCTCGCCGCGGCCGACCTCGTCGTCCTGCCCTACCGGCGTGGATCTCAGTCGGCGGTGGCGCCCATGGCCCTGGCCCAGGGCGTTCCGGTGCTGTCGACGGCAGTGGGCGGGGTGCCGGAGGTGGTTCGGGACGGCATCAACGGCGTGATCGTCCCTCCCGGTGATCCCGCGGCGATCACGGCGGCCCTCGAGTCGTTGGGGCCCGAGCGGCTTGGCGAGCTCGCAGCCGGCGCGGTGCGATCGGCCGGTGATCTCACCTGGTCGGACTACGCGACCGCATTGGAGCAGCTCCTCGATCAGATCGTGTGACGTCCGAAAAAAAACGCCCGCGCATCGGCGCGGGCGTTTGTTGTCGTTGGTTCTCGAATCAGTGCACGAGGCTTCGGACCATCTCGATGGCTTCCTCTCGGGTCAGCCCCTCGCCGTAGGCCAGCGACTGCTCAGGCGGGACGCCGTCTTCGTCGAGTTGAATGTACGCGATGGCATCATCGACGTCCCAGTACAACACCAGATCGAGACCATGGCCGACCTCGACCTTGGCGGTGGAGAGGATGATGTTGGGGTTAGCCGCAATCATGGCTGCGTGTCCGAGCAACACGATGTGGCGCCGCCGCTTGATCTCGCCGATCAACTCCTCGACGACCTCGTAGTCGAGCCTGAGGATCTGGAAGGCGCAGTTGGAGAAATCGGTGGCGAAGACGTGGGGTGTTCCCGACTGCGGATCGACGAAGACCTTGGGAAAGGTGAGACCCGCCGCGTCGGCGATGCCTTCGCAGCCGACACCGTAGGGGAGGAGATCAAACAGAGCCACGGGCTGGAATACGTCGATCTGCGGGTTGCCGACCTCGTCGAGGGGAACCGATGCGAGGAAGGCCGAGCCGTCTTCGCGGCTCTCGGTGTAGCTCCACCACACCATGTGAAGGAAGGTGGTGGCGACCTCGATGGATTCGCCATCTTCCTCGACCACGGTGACGATCCGGTCGAGCATCATCTCGGGGTTCTCGGCGGAGGTTCCGTCACGACCGGCAAGGGTGAACGGTCCGATCCACCATTGATCGGCCAACCACGCGATTTCGATGCTTGAATCGAGTTCGTTATCTCGCTGCCAGGCAACGAAGATCGCGCCGGTGATCTCGTCCACTCCAACCTGCATGGAGGTGGCGGCGATGCCGGCGGTCTGCGGGATGAGGTATTCGGCCACGGTGCCGTCGCTGAGCCGCTGGCTCACGACGAGACCGTCATCCGACTGGGCGACCCGATAGAATTCGCCGTTCCTGGTCAGCACCATGTCGCCCGCTGCCGCGGTCATGGCCGTGCCGACCAGGAGGATTGCGATGAGTGTGGCTCGTGCCCCTCTCATGGTCACCCCCTCAAGTTCACCACGGAGGTCAGATCGGTGGCGAGGAAGACATCGATGATCTCCTCGCTGATCCCGACCTCCGGGTAGTACGTGGTGAGTTCGCGCAGGTAGCGACGTGCCTTGAAGGTGTCGCCGCGTCTCACCGCGGTTTCGCTGAGCAGAAACAGACAGTTTTTCGCGACCTGGTCGTCTTCGAAATCGATCGCCAGATCGAGCGCTTTCTCGCCGCATTCCTGGGCGCGGTCGAGATCGCCGGCCAACAGGTGGCCGTAGCAGAGATCCTGAAGCGTCTCGTAGAGATAGTGATCGGCGCCGATCGCCTCGAGACCGGATCGAGCTTCTTCGCAGAGGGCGATTCCCTCATCGAGTCGGTCGGTGCACATCATCACATAGCCGAGATTGTCGCGGACCTGTGCTTCGGTCATGCGGTGATGCCCGTCGAGAGCCCGGTGGGCCTCCAGCGAGCGGTCGAAGGCGGTCTCCGCCTCACTGAACCTCGACGCCCGAATCGAGAGATTGCCGACGAGGTTGAGGCTGCGACTGGCCGAAATCGGATCGCCGAGCTCATCGGCGAAAATCGCAGCGCGGTCGGCGTAGTTCTGGGCCTTGTCGCCGTCGCCGGAGATATCGTAGGCCACCGCGGTGCAATAAGCGGCGTGGAATCGATTCCTGGTGTTGCCGCTACGCAGCAGTATTTCCTTGAGTTTGGGGATCTGGTCGGCGCCGCGATCGAGCTCGAGCAGGACCGCGCAGTGGCTGCAGAACGCGCGGTCGGCGCGGTCATCGTCGCCGATCTGGCGTGCGATCTCCACCGCATCGGCGTAAAGCGCGGCGGATCCCTCGAAGTCGTCGCTGGTGAAAGCGGCTTCTGCCGAGCGCATCAGCTCATCAAAACGCGCGATCACGATCCGGTCTCCCGGGACTCGCGTCTCGCGGCGACGGCGCGGCGGTCCTGTTGCTCACGGCGGACCTTGAACTCGAGGAACTCCATGGCCTCGCGGCGGCCTTCGTCGCCGAGTTGACGAACCAGGTGGAGGATCTGCATGTCTTCCTGGCTGAGCGCTCTCCTCGGTTCGGCAGCGGCCTGCTGGCCGTCGAAAAAGGTCGTCGAAGCCGAGATCGAAGACGGCGAGGATCTTGAAGAGGTTGTCGAGCGAAACCCGGTATTCGCCCTTCTCCATCCGCGACAGATCGGACTGCTGGATGCCAATCTGGCGTGCCAGCTCGGTCTGGGTGAGATGGCGTTCCCTCCTCAGCGTGCGCAGACGGGCACCCACATCGGCCGCGGGGGTCGTCAGCTCTTGCAGGGTCATCGCCATCTCGGTTGCCGTTCCTTCCCGATCTATAGTACCATCCCGGGCGCAGTGGAGACACTGCACCCAAGACGATATATATGATATGCGGCTGCCGCAACCGCGTCAAGGGGTTCTCGGGGTGGCGGACCGCAGGCCGACGATCCACCGCGGCGCAACCTCGATCACCGCAGGAGATCAATGTCCCGCTACCTCTTCGCCCCAGTCCGGCTGATCCGGACCCTGGTGACCAACCGCTTCCTCCTCGCCCAGTTGGCGCGGCGGTCGTTTGCGTCCCGTCATGCGGGCGCGCTCCTCGGTTGGCTGTGGACGCCGCTCGGTACGGCGGTCCAGTTTCTTCTCTATACGGTGGTGTTTTCGGTGATCCTCGGGTTCAAGGTCGAGCTCGCTGGTACCGATCTTGCTAGGCGGTTGCCCGTGGGATTCGGAGTATTCCTGATCACCGGGCTTGTTCCCTACCTCGCGTTGAATGACGTGATCATGCGATCGGCCCGGGTGATTCGCGCCAACGCCGCGCTCGTGCAGCGGGTCCGCCTGCCCATCGAGGTCATGGTGGTCGGCGACATCCTCGGGACCCTGATGCACCACGCGACCGCGGTCGTGCTGATGATTGTCTATTGTGGTTGGGCGGGTCACCTGGCCGTGGCCGGGATCGGTTGGATCGTGGTCGGCATCGCGCTGCTGCTGGTGCTTGGCCATCGGCGTCGGTTTGTTGGTGAGCGTTCTCGGCGTTGCCCTGCCGGACATCTCAGAGGTTCTGGGCCTGCTGCTCCAATTCGCGCTCTACGGCGCGCCCATCATCTACCCGCTGGATTTCGTCAAACAGGAGTGGCTGTCGGCTCTGGTCCAGGCGAATCCGATCACGCCGCTCGTCGGCGTCTTTCGTGCGGGGCTGCTCGGGGTGGCCCCGCCGAGTGCTTTCTCCGTTTTCTATCTGATCATTCTCGCTGTCGCGCTCTTCGTCGTCGGTGCGGCAGCCATGGACCGGTATCGGGCGACGATCCCCGATCTGTTGTGACGGGCGGATTTCCGCTGGAGGTTGTCATGAAAAGAATCGCTATTCATTGTCGTGGCGGCGGTGCTGGCCTGCGCCGCCGCCGTTCCGTCCTGGGCGCAGGCGCCTCAGTTGCCGCCGGTCAATTACCCGACGCCGACGCCGACGCCGGTGCAGGGAGCGGCGGTCGGCAGCTCCGAACGGGCGCTCGCCACTGCAAACGGCGAGACCGAGATGGCCTGGACGCCATCCTCCGAGCACAAGACCTGGGAGGAGTTCATCGCTGATTGGCTGACTCCCCGCAAGGTGGAGAAGACCACCATTCTCCGGATCGACGAAAAGTACGCCTATCCCCACCCCGCGGTGTCGCTCAAGTTCGAGATCGTCAAGGAAGACGAGGAATTCGTCTGGCTGGTCGGGATCCCACCCGAGGATCCGGAGTCGCCCCTGCACGCGTTCTGGGGCAAGCGACAGGGCCAGGAACGGATCATCAAGAGCCGCAAGGATTGGGAGCGGGAGCACGGCGATTTTCACTACTGGTTGGATTATGGCGACCCGATGGTGCCGCCGTCGTTCATCGATTCGTTGGTCTTCGAGCCGTACAACACCGGCTTGCCGACCGCCGGGCTGTGGCAAATGAGCTTTGTCCGCGACGATATGGACGAAGACGGCATCGACGATCTGGTCTTTCCACCGTCGCGCAAAGGCCTCGCCCAGCCGTCCATCTACAAAGGGCTTGGCGATGGAGCTTTCCGGCTGATGCGCGAGGCGGGATGGCTGCGCGGGCTCCCCTATGACTATGGCGGCGTCGCGACCGGTGATTTCGATGGCGACGGCCACCGCGACATCGTGTTGGCCATCCACTTCAAACAGCAGTACGTGCTGTATGGCGACGGCAAGGGAGCGTTCCCCCGCAGTGAGCGGCTGCCGAACCCGGATCCGCGTCTGACCTCCCGCGCCTGCACGGTGGCGGATTTCAACGGCGACGGCCGCGATGACATCGCCTTCATTGCCGAGCTCGATCTCGACATGGGTACGCAGCAGCTGGTCGAGGACTCGCCCACGGTCTGGGTCGTGCTCAACACCGAGGGTGGTTGGGAGCTCCAGACGAAGGGGCTGCCCAGCAGACTGATCAGCGATGACATCGAGAGTCTGGATGTCGATGGTGACGGACGGATCGATCTGATCGTCGGGTCGAACACCGCCGATTGGCGAAAGATGGTCATTTTCAACCGGGAGGACGGCTGGGAAAACGAGCTTTCCCTTGGCGTGCTCAGCAACACCTACCACTTCGATGTCGAGCCCGTGACCCGCGCCGACGGCACCGTCGAGATCTACGCCGCCTTCATGCAGTATCGCTTGATCGACGGTCAGAACAACGCGCGCACCGGTCTGATCCGCTACGAGTGGACCGACGACGGCCTCGTGGCGCCCAACGGTGCGGTCTATTTCGATGATGACCGGACAAACCCCTATGTCGGTGTCGGTGTCGGCGATCTCAACGGCGACGGCATCCCCGATCTGGTCTCCGGTCGCAAGCTCGGCGGTCTCGAAGTGTGGATCGGCAGTGAAAGCGGCGATTTCGTTTTGGAACAGAGCCCCGAAATCGCCGGCCTGGGTCGCGCCTTCGATATCCATGTCGTCGACGTCAACGACGACGGTCTGGACGACATCATCGCCGAATTTGCAATGGTCGAGGAGATCCCCGGCGGGGTCCGCCTATGGCTCACCGGTACCCGGGAATGATCGCCGCTTGACATTCTCGGAGGACTCATTCGATAATCGCTGTGTCTGTTATCGAGCCATGGGGTATTGACAGAAGGAGCCTTGTGGTGTTATCTTTTATGCTGTGATGACATAAATGAGAACTAAATATATGAAGAAAAAAATACTTAATCAGGAGGTGATGCGACAGAGGTAGACCAGGTCCTGACCCCTCAGGGGTCGCGAAACTGAGAGTACTTCGGTAATTGTATCTAGACTGGAAGGAGCTGAGTAATGAAAAGATTTGTGACACTCGCGCTGGTTGGCGCACTGGTTCTGGGGGCGAGCAGCTTCGTGTATGCGAATGTCTGCGCGTTCGACGCAGTGCCGGCCGCGACCATCCTGTTTCCGTTTGTGACGTTGGACTATGACAACGCGAACGCCGGTGGTGTGAGCACCACGTTCTCGATCACCAACGTTTCGGCCGAGGCCCAGATCGTCCACGTGACCGTCTGGTCGGACTTCTCGTCCGCCGTCCTCGACTTCAACATCCTGCTCACCGGCTACGATGTCATCGCGATGAACATCAAGGACATCCTCGTCGGCGGTCAGCTGCCGATCACCAAGTGGGAAGCCCACTCCGCCGATCCCGAGGTCGAAGGCGTCTTCCCCAACGGTCCGGTTTCCCCTGATAACATCATCGGCAACGGTGGTTGGCTGGCTAACCTGATGGACCAGCCGCAGCCCACCAACGCTCTTGGTGACCGTTGCAGCCCGACCGGTCCCAACGGTGGTTCCTACCCGGGTCTCTATGTGACCAAAATCCCCGCCAGCTATCTTGGTCTCTTCCAGGATTATCTCCAGGCGAGCCAGACTGCCGACAAGTGGCATAGCGACCTTTGCGACCAGGACTACAGCGACGACTACTACGAGCTCGAGCCGACCCCCTACTGGGTCCAGCGTGACACCACCTACCCGACCAACATGTACATCACCGCCGATGTCGTCACCAACTGCAACAAGCAGTTCCCGGATGCGCTCAGCTACTGGCAGGGCGAAGCCCGCTACGACAACGTGCTGATCGGTGATGTCCTTTACACCAGCAATGCCGACAACCTCTCCGAGGCTCTCAATGCGGTCCATCTCGAGGCCGACATGGAGCTCGGCAACGTGGCGACCACCGATCCGACCAGCGGACAGCCGATCTCGTTCTTCCACCGCTACACCGCCCGGGTCAACGCCCAGGTCTCCGACTACCGTGAGCCGCTGCCGACCGCGTGGGCCTTCCGCTACCTCGGCGCCGGCATGTCCACCATCGGCACCGACGTCCGCGTGTTCAAGGGTTCGACCGACTACTACTGGACCTACGATCTCGAGCGCGGTGATCCGATCTTCCAGCCCGACGATCTGTATGCCTCCAACTGCCACGCCTACACCTACTATGCGTGGGACGAGGACGAGATCGTCACCACCACGACTTCGATTCCGTGGTCCGGTGGCTTTGGCGAAGACGTGATTCCGAACCTCATTCCGCTCGAGACCCAGACAGTTCCCGTCGATCAGTTCGACACTCCTGGCGCCTTCGGCTGGATGCTCTTCGTGTGGCCGGCTTCGAACTATCCCGCCGACCTCGACCGGGACTGAGTTCGACGACTACTACCAGACCTGGATGAGCGTGCGTTACAATGCCTATGGCGAGTGGTCCGCAGCGTTGGACGGCGCCGTCATGGCCAACTTCAACTGCTTCTCCGACCAGATCCTGCCGAACATCGGCATCAACTACTCTTATGTTGACGAGTTCGGTTATGTGATCTCTCCCGGAAACTAATCACGATCAGGTCTCAACGACCTTTTCAAGGAGCGGCCCTCGGGCCGCTCCTTTTTTGTCGTGGTCGACCTTGGTCAACAGCGGACTCCTGCAAAAATCCAAAGGATTCGGCGCCTGTCTATATGGTTAAACATTCGTAACAGCTCCATCCCGGACTGGACACGAGACCCCTCAATAGGCATACTGTCGGCCGCACTGCGGCGAAGCCCTCGTCGCGACCGTACCGCGAGTCGATCCCCTGAGCGCTCCCGTGACCGTGGTCACAGCCGGGAGCGATCAGCTAAGTAACTGAAATATTTCACCCTAATGTTATCTTTCTCCGGTTGACAGCCGACATTTTCGACGCCTATAGTTGCACCTGTGGAGGTGAGCATGAAGCGCTCTCTTTCGATGAATCGAATCTCAATCCTGGCCCTGACCGGCCTCGCGCTGGTCGCCGGACTCGTACCCGCGACAAATGCGGATGCCCAGGGTTGTTTCGACTATATAGAGGACTTCTCCTACCACCCGGACAATTGCAGCGCGGAGCCCGCTATCGATCGCGTCTTCCGTCTCCAGACGATCACCTGGAAGAACCACAAATATCTCTTTGTCGATGAGGGCAACGAGCTCAAGATCTTCAATATCGACAACCCCCTGAACCCGATCTCGACCACCACGTCCCATTTCAACATTCCGAATCTCGGTGACTCGGATTACGACATGGAGAGCTTCACGGTCTGCGACGACTGCCGGTATGGCGTCGCCAACTTCAAGCTCGCCACGGTCCTCTTCGACCTCGGTACGGGAAGCGTTCCGAATCTCAGTACCCAGGACAAGGACTTCGACGCCGATCTGGTCTGGGGCTGTTTACCTTCAAGTACGGTTCTCAGCAGTACCTGGTGGCCGCGACCCTCGGGACCAATCCCTGCCCGAACAACAAATCCGGGCTGTATCAGTTCAACGGCATCGATCGACACGGATAACCCGCGTCTCCAGTGCCTCGATAACGGCAGCACAGGCCCGACGATCATCAACGGCATCTCGGTCGCCAACACCAACCCGCCGGTTTTCTACATGGCGGACAACAGTTTCTTCCGGATCTACGAGCTTCAGACCAGCCCGACAGTCCAACTCAACTACGAGGGCAATGCAGGCATCGATCGGATCAACATGGCCCGTGGCGACAGTGTCGGCGTCGACGCAGCCGCCGGTCTCGTGGCGATGGCGTGGGGAGATGACGTCAAGATCTACGACATCGGTTACGGTAACGGCAGCGCGGTCAACCCGATCCTGCTCTCGACCACAACCCTGGCGACTCTGAACACCGCCAGCCGGGCGGCTCTCAAGTACCCCATCCTCTATGTCTCGGAGCCGTACAGCCCCGACGAACCCGAGACCTTTGATGTGTCCAACCCGTTCAACCCGGCGCCCCTCGATCAGCAGTTCTGGGGTCCGACGCACGCCTGGAACACCCTCGGCATCTGCGTGTTGAACAACGACGCGGTCTTTTCCGACGATGGCGGGGCCATGTACCTCTCCAGGTACAGCTCGTTGCAGGTGATCGACCCGACCGCCTGCACCGGCCCCGTGGCGCCGCTGGCCAATCTGACCCTCAGCCCGCAACCCGCCTTCCCCGGCGACTACCTGACGGTGACGAATACCTCGGTGAGCGGCGATGAGTATGCGACTTGGATCACCGGTGACCCGGACCCGCACGGGAGCACCCCTCTCTGGCCACCCGGGGGGATCTCATTCAGCACGAGCAACCTGCCCCTCAACTACACCTTGCCGGTCGACATGGCGGCCACGGACGTGTTCTACGCCCACGCCGCGGTCCAGACCGAGAGTTACCCCTATGTTCCGGGTTCGACGCCGGAGCAGATCAAGACCGTGCTGATCTCCATCGACCGTGCTCCCCAGGCGACCATCACGATCACCCCGCCGGCCGTGGTCACCGGTGACACAATCACCCTCACCGCGATCGCCGAGGGACACCCTGGGGGTGAGGTCCCTTTTGAGTGGACGGTCACCGACCCTTCCCAGGTGGAGACCCACCCCACCGGGAACCCAGTGACCGGCATCGAGCTCACTGAAAGCGGGCCGTGGATCTTTGCTCTCAAGACAAACTACGAACACTTCGTTGTGGGCGGCGGGACATACAGCCACCAGACCCAGGTCACCAAGACCATCTCCTCGGTGGCGGCCTCCTTCACCATCTCGCCGACGGCGCCGCTGCACAACCAGACCATCACCCTCGCGAGCAACTCGGAGGCTTCGCCGGATGCGATCCTGGATTTCGACTGGGACGTGCTCATACCCAACACCCAGACGGTGGCCTACGAGTCGAGCGCCTGCGATGGCGTCCACGCGAAGGACTATCAGTGTGTCCTTCAACCCGAAACCCTGGCCTTCGCCACCTATGATTTCCGTCTCACGCTGACCAATACCGGCAACAGCGACGAGGACGCGGCCCTCATCGAGGACTTCGTCATCGGCAACGGCGACATCCAGGTCGACTTCACGACGTCCCCGACAAGCCCGGAGATCGGCCAATACGCCCTCTTCCAGGTCACCGGCGTTCCGTCTTCAGAAATCGAGCGCTCGGTCTGGAGCTTCGGCGGCACCGGCTGCGACGGGACGCAGCTCTTTCACCTGCGTCGAGCCGAGCTTCCCGGGCTGTGATCAGGCCGCGTTCGCCTACGCGTCGTCCGGTTCCAAGAACGTCACCTTGACGGTCACCACCACCGGCGGGGTTCAGCAGACGCCGGTCAGCCACCTGATCACCGTCCAGAGCACCGGCAGCTGTGGCGGCACGAGCTGCAGCTATTCGATCACACCCGACCAGCCGCAACTTCAGCGCGGACGGCGGCACCGGTTCCATCTCACGTCAACACTCAGAGCGGCTGCAGCTGGACCGCCTTCGAGAGTTCGTCCTGGATCAACATCATCTCGGGCGGCAGCGGCAGCGGACCAGGCACGGTGACCTACCAGGTTTCGGCGAATACCGGGGCGGCGCGATCCGCCTCGATCAGCGCCGCCGGCAAGACCCACACCGTCAACCAGGCGGCGCCGGCCATCACCTGCACCTACGGCCTGCCGACCCACAACGGGGTCTTCGATCCCGCGGGCGGCAACGGCAGCTTCCAGGTCAACACCAACGACCCGAGCTGCAGCTGGACGGTGAATTCCGACGACAACTGGCTCCTCATCACCAACGGCAGCAACCACACCGGTTCGGCTTCGGTGGCCTTCCTCGTCGATGCTAACGACACCCCGCACCAGCGGGTCGGCACCATCACCGTTACCGGGGTGTCCGGCGGATTCACCGACACGTTCACCGTGACCCAGAACCACCCCTGGATCCCGGTCAACTTCACCTGGGACATTTTCGCGCCCGAGATCGGCGAGACCGTGACCTTCACGACCGATGAGCGCCTCGAGGTTCTCAGTTGGAGCTTCACCTCCGGGGATTGCGAGGGCAACCCACCGGTGATCACCTGCGACGGCACCGCCGGGACCTGCAACGAAGTCGAGTGGACCTGGGCCGACGCCGGTGTCAAAGAGGTCGTTCTCATAACGACCACCGACACCATGACCAAGGGCCTGACGGTCAAGACGACGGGCGAGTGTCCGCCGTTCTGCGGCAAGGACGGTCCGCCTGACGCCTCTTTCGTCGTCACTCCGAGCCCGGCGTTGGAAGACGAAGAGATTACGTTCACCGACACTTCGTCCGGAGGTCTCAAGATCCTGACCACCGGGTTGACCTGGACTCCGAACGAACCCGGAGATCGGTCGAGAGCGTTCACTTCAGCATCACTGGCCACACCGGTGACATCCGCGCCGAGTGGGACTTCGGCGAGAACGGGTGCGACGCTCAACCGGCGATCCAGGTCTGTGAGCCGATCTATCGGCGATTGCCATGACTCTTCCTTCACGTTCGCCTCGGGCGGGAACAAGACCGTTTCGGTGGTCGTCAAGGACTTCAGCGGCACCGACGACCCTGGGCACCGCAACGGTGACGGTTCCGGTTCAGAACGTGGGCTCCTGTCGAGGGCGCGCCGACCTGCACCTATTCCATCAATCCGCCGCAAGCGGAGTTTCACGGCCGAGGGCGGCAGCCTGACGATCGATGTCAACACCCAGGCCGGGTGCACCTGGACTGCGACCACCGTCAACTCCTGGATCACCTTGACGCAGCCCACCAGCGGCACCGGCAACGGTTCGGTGACCTAACGCGTCGCGGCAAACACCGGTGTACGCCCGCAGCGGCGCCATCGCCATCAAGAACCAGACCCACAGCGTCTACCAGGCTCGGCGGCGGCGGCGGTGGAGGCGGTGGCGGCGGTGGTGGCGGCGGTGGTGGTGGTGGTGACACCACGCCCACCGAGTGGTCGTGGACCGTGCGCCGGGGCTGCCAGGTCATCGTGACCAGCACCGAGCAGAACTTCACCCACACCTTCAAGGACCCGGGTTTCTACGACGTCGAACTCATCGCGTCCAACTGCGCCGGTTCCGACACCGCCACCCAGATGCTCGAGATCATCGATGTGATCGAACCCGAACCCGATGTCTTCCTGGTGCCTTCGGCGGTCCACACCCCGGGTCTCAACCAGACGCTGTGGAAGACCGATCTGCGGATCTTCAACCCGGGGAGCGACCCGGTCCCGGTGTTGATCGAGTACCTCCCCGAAAACACCAACAACACCCAGGGCGTCACCCCCGGGATCGAGTTCAATCTCGAATCCCGCGGAACCAGGGTTTTTGACGACATCGTCGATTTCATTCCCGGTATCCAGGGCGACGACAACAAGGGCTCGCTGCGCCTCACCTACGGCGAGGGGACCGAGGTCGCACCCCTCATTATGTCGAGGACCTTTAACGACACCCCCGACGGCACCTTCGGCCAGTTCGTCAGCGCTGTTCCGGTGCAGGAGAACGAAAAGGACTACGCACTGCTCACCGGCCTCGCCGAGAACCTCTACTACCGCACGAACCTGAGCCTGGCGAACTTCTCCGGCACGGTGGCGTGGGGTGTGACGGTCCGAGTGCTCAGCGATCGGGGCGAGTTCATCGGCGAACCCGTCACCGTGGCGATCCAGCCGCACAGCACCACCCAGATCGTCAAGATCGCCGAACAGGCCGGCGTCCTGTCGGATCTCGATATCTATTCGCTGTACATCTACACCAACGACTTCGCCGTTTCAGCCAGCGCGTCCGTCGTCGACAACGCGACCGGGGATCCGGTCCACGTCCAAGCCGTGGACCAGGGCGGCGACGTCGTCTGGGTGCCCGGGGTGGCTTTCCTCGAAGGCGCGAACAATTCGCTGTGGCGCTCCGACATCACCTTCTTCAACCCGACGTTTGACTGGGTCTCGACCCGTGTCGAGTACGTATCCCCCGAAAACGCCCAGATCGGGTTCACTCCGATCATGTCCCTCGATATCGCGTCGGCCAATGCCGCGTACTTCGCCAATGTTCTCGGCGATTCGATGCTCCCGACGGGAATCGAATCCAAGGGGTATTTCGTCATCAGCAGCCGCGACGGTTCCCCGCTGCCGCAGGTGGTGGCCAAGACCTACAACGTCGATTCGTACGGCGGGACCTTTGGTCAGAACCTCAAGGTCTACGGCACTTCGGATCTCATCCCGGCGGGCGAGTCCGGCTTCATCACCGGCGTGTCGAACTCGGCCGACAATGCCACCGGGTTCCGAACCAACGTCGGTGTGCTCAACACCAGCGAGGACACGGCGGCGGTGGTCGAGATCAACATCTACGACACCGCCGGCCATCGCGCCGGAGGGATTCCCAATCTTCGGATCGGCCCCGGGGTGATGATCCAGGGCAACGTCTTCGACTCCGCGTTCATCGGGAGTCAGGATATGGACGGCTCGGTCGAGATCAAGGTCCTCTCGGGCGGTCCGGTGGCGGCGTATGGATCGCAGGTCGACAATCGGACCCAGGATCCCATTCTGATTCCCGCCGTCGAGGTCGAGGGCGCCGCCCAGTAGATCGACAAACGCGGGTCGGACCGCGAACACAACTCACAACCGGGGCGGCCTGATCGGCCGCCCCGGTTTTTTCGCCAGAATCCGTGCCCGCATCCGAAGCCGCATCCGTATCCGAGGCCGTATCCGCGGCCGGGACAGCGGCAGAATCCATCGGCAGGAATCAGCGGCAGTGAACAGCGATCAGGCACCGCGATCAGCGATCGGATGCGCCTTCCTGGACCCGATGTTCATGGTCACCTCGGGTCGGTCGCGCGCAGCTCTCCTCATCGTCGCTCTGAGCTTCGGGGGATTCTTCGACTCGCTGCGCTCGCTCAGAATGACAAACCCAATGTCACCCTGAGCGGAGCAGCCTCCGAGGCTGCGGAGTCGAAGGGTCCCCATCGGGTGGGTCGCGCGTTGCTCTCCTCATCGTCGCTCTGAGCTTCGGGGGATTCTTCGACTCGCTGCGCTCGCTCAGAATGACGTGGAGGGTAGCGAGGCTGCACACCCGATACCGGAATCGCACCGGTATCTCCTCAGTTATCTGAATGGCCGAGACCGTCGATTCAACAAAATCCGTGTGTTGCCCGGCTGCTCTCGCGATTCCTCAATGCCCGGTTGGGTTGCAGTCCGCATCCCTTTCCGAGCCCGCACCCGCAATCGTCACGAGCCGCAAGGCTGGTGAGAGTCGCTAGAAGACATCCCCGGCATCGAGACGTTCCTTCTCATCAGGGTGGATGAAGAGCGCCAGATCCAAGGGTCCGGCGGTTGTGGAGGTCATCTTGGTGACCCGAACATGGCCGTTTTCCAGGCCGTTGACATCAATGCCGTCGAGCAGCACCTGAGTCGCCAGGCTGAGGCCATCGGTGTCCTGCCGTTTGAGATAGCGATACCGAATGCCCTCGTCGATAGCGGAGATGAACTCCACATTCGGGAGGAATTCGGCGCCGAGAACGAGGTTGTCCTCGCGGCTGATGTAGCACCTTCCAGGTGGTGAGCATGCTGGGCGCCGAAAAGAACTCCGGCGTGAAGTCGACATCGATCTCCCAGGCCGGGGTGCCGTCGAAGCTGCCTTCGGCGACGGCGCCGAGTCGGACCCCCTGCATGCGCAGGGAATAGGGCAACAACAGTGGGAACAGGGTCTGCCGGATGGTTCCTGCCGCCATGCGTGGCGTCTGAACGCGGGTGTCGAGCTGTCCGCCCATCATCGCCCAGCCGTTGGAGTTGTTGAGCACGAGGGTCGTTCCGCCGCCCAAATCGAGGCGGATGTTGTCGAGTTGAGCGCCGTGGACCAGGGCGGTCATGTCACGGACGGTGGCATTGCCATCGGAGGTGGTCTCCTCCTGCCGGATCGCCAACCGAAGCATGTCGTGCTCGGCGATGGAGGAATCGAGTTCGGCCGCCAGAATCGCTCGATCGACGACGGTGTTCGCGGTGGGCGTTTCAGCCGCGACGAGACCGGACAGGGCGATGAGGCTGGCCGCCAGCAACGGCAGGATCGAGCGTCGGTTCATGGTTCTCTCCTTGGGTGAGGACGCCGGGTGGCGCTCCCCGGGTCGATCCCCTGCATTATAGGGCGAATGCCATGCTCCATCAGGCCGTGTTACAGGGTGTTTACAGCTCGTTGCGCGGGCTGATTCAGCCGAGATGCTACTGTGGTATCTTTCGCTCTGTCATGGCTTTGAACCCCGGTCAAACAGCGGTTGCGGTGCGCGATGTGCACAAGTGGTACCGGATCTACGCCTCGCCGACGGAGCGAATCAAGCGGGTCTTCGGAGCTCGAAGCCGCCACCTCGATGTCCAGGCGCTCGATCATATCAACCTCGAAGTCGCGCCGGGCACCGCTCTCGGCATCATCGGCGAGAACGGCGCGGGCAAGTCGACCCTGATGAAGATCATCGCCGGAACCACCAGTCCGACGATGGGCTCGGTCGAGGTCAACGGGACGGTGGCGGCCATCCTCGAGCTCGGCGCGGCTTTTCACCCGGAGTTTTCCGGTCGAGGACAACGCGGTGCTCTACGGCGCCCTGATGGGCCTCGATCGTGAGGAGATGGAGGCCCGCCTCGACGACATCGTCGCCTTTGCCGAACTCGGTGAGTTCATCCACCACCCGGTCAAGAGCTACTCCACGGGGATGGCCATGCGGCTCGCCTTTGCCGTCGCCACCCACGTCGATCCGGACATTCTGGTGGTCGACGAGGCGCTTGCGGTCGGCGACGGCTATTTCCAGAAGAAGTGCATCGACAAGATCCGTGAGATCAAGGACCGCGGAACGACGATCGTCTTCTGCTCCCACGCCATGTACTTCGTGACCATGTTCTGCGATCGCGCCCTCTGGATCGCCAAGGGACGAATCGAGCGCGATGGCCCGGCTCAGAGCGTGGTCGAGGCCTACGAGGCCCACCTCCAGATGCGGGACATGCGGCGAGTGGGGTCGGAGGAGGCCAAAGCGGAGGTCGCCACCCAGGGCAAGCGGGTGGGACGGATCACCTCGGTGGCTCCGGGAGGTGGGTCCACCGACACGCCGCTGTCCCTCAACGCCGGAGACGAGCTCGTGATCGATGTGGAGTTCACCAGCACCGATCCGGATGAGTTGTTCCACCTCGGTCTCGCCCTCGACACTCTGGATGGACGGTGTGTGCTGGCGGCGTCGACCAAGCGTGACGGCGAGGATCCGATCACCGGCCGGGACTCGGTATGCACGTTCGCCTCCGGGTTCCGTCGCTCCCCATCGCATCGGGGACCTTTCACATCTACGCCTTTCTCCTCGATGAGAGCGGGCTCTATACCCACGACCAGGTGATCATCACCGAGGCCGTGCGCTTCGAGACGCCGGAGTGGACGCCCTCGCTGATCGAGATCGAGCACCAGCTGGGAGCGGAAGTGACCGATCGGCGGTCTGTCAGGATCAACTATCTCCTCGAGGACACCGCCCTGTTCGGCGGCGTCAAGGTGGTTCTCCATCACGCCGAGTTGCTGCGTCGAATCGGCCATCGGGTGACGGTTGTCAGCCGGGGCCAACGGCCCACCTGGTATCCGACCGGTGACGACTTCCGCACGGTGCCGGAGTTCTCGGCGGAGTACGTCCCCGAGGCCGATCTCCAGGTGGCGACCTTCTGGACCACCGTCGCAGCAGCGGCGGCCCTGCCGTCGGGCCAGGCGGTCCATTTCTGCCAGGGGTTCGAGGGCGGGCTCGAGCACAATCGCGATGACCACCCGCAGATCATCGAGACCTACTCGAGGGTTGTTCCGACCTGGGTGGTCTCGCCCCATCTCGCCGAGCTCAACCGGGATCGATTCAACCGCCCCGTCAGGATCGTTCCGCCGGCCCTCGAATCGTACTGGCGGCCGCGGCGCCGGCTCGGCCCGGGACGCCGGCCGCGAGTCCTGGTCCTGCACCCGTTCGAGTTCTACATGAAGGGGGTCGACACCGCTCTCGAGGCGGTTCGGCTGCTTCGTGAGCGTGGGGTCGATCTCCGGCTCGTCCGGCTGTCCCAGTGGCCGCTTGGCGAGGCCGAGCGGGCGATCGCGGAACCGGATGAGTTCCACCACCATCATCGACCCGCCCGAGGTGGCGGTGCTGCTCGGCGGCTGCGATCTTCTGCTCGCGCCGTCGTGGGAGTCCGAGGGCTTCGGACTTGCCGTCCTCGAGGCCATGGCCTGTGGTCTTCCGGTGGTCGCGTCGCGGATCCCGTCGCACGAGAGCTTCGCCGCAGGGGCGGTGGAGCTGGCGCCGGCAAGGATGCCGAGGCCTTCGCCGCGGCGGCCGACGAGAGTTCTCTCGAGTGGCGACGATGGCGAGCCATCCGCGGCGTCGGGCTCGAATGCGCGCAGCGTTTCCCCGAGGACACGGTGGCGGCGAGCCTCGACGAAGCCGTGCGGTGGGTCGCATCGGGAAGATGGATCACCGGGGAATGAAGATCTCGTTGATCGTCGTCTGCCACCACTCTCGAGGGTGCTGCCCGGTTGCGTCGAGAGCTTCCGACGCCAGGCGGCGGCGGCCGGGCGTCGACGCCCGAGGTCATCGTGGTCGAGCACTCCGAGGACGATCGAGAGGCGGCGGCGGTCGAGGCCTGCCGGCCGGACACGATCTGCTGCGACGACCCAACCGGGGATATGCCGCCGGTCTCAACGCCGGCGTGGCCGAGGCGACGGGAGATGTGCTCTTTCTCGCCAACCCGGATATCGAGTTTCTCGACGGCAGCGTCGCCGCCCTGGTCGATGCCGTCGCCGGTGGGAGAAAGATGCCGGTCCGCAGCTGCTCTGGGATCGCGCCGGCGAGGTCATTCTGCCGATCCCCGACGACCCGAGCCCGACGCGCCGAGTTGGCGCGGACCCTCGGCCGGCGGTGGCCGACGCCGGCGTGCCCTCGAACGCATCGTCGACGGCCAGTTGGCGGGTGTGGACGGCCGATGAACCGTGCGAGGTGCCGTCGCTCAGAGGACCGCTGCTGGCGCTGAGCCGCGACACCGCTCGATGGCTCGGACCCCTGGACGAGGGCTATTTCCTCTACTACGAGGAGACCGAGTGGCTGTGGCGGGCGCGCCGGCGCGGCGCCGAGCTGGTGCTCGCGCCCGCGGTCGCGAGTCGTTCACCGATGGGGACATCGCCACGAGGCGACGCAGCGACAACGCGGCGATCGCGGAGAACGGTCGCGGATTCGCTTCTTCGAGCGCAACTACCCGGCGGCCGACTGCGTGCGCTGCTCAGACGGCTTGCGCCGACGACCGCGCCTCGTCCGGTGATCGATTTCGAGGAGTCGCCGGTCCGGAGGAGATTCCCGTCGACCGAGGCCGACATCTGGCTGGCTGTCGATCGTAAGCACAGATGGAGCCGTCGGTCGGAGGCCTCGGGGTCTCGACGCTGCCGCCGGCGGCCCGCGAGATCGCGGCGAGTCGATCGCTGGTACGCTGTGGCGGCGCGACGCGAGCAACTCGTCGTTGGCGGCTGCAGGGGAGATGGATGTGGGAGACCAGGCTGAGTCAAGCGCGAGCTCGTGATCCGACCCTTTCGCCCGGGCGACGAAAGGGTCGTCAACGAAGGGTTCAACGACGCCTTCTCGCTCGAGCGGAGCCTCGACGAGTGGGCGTGGAAGTTTCCTCCCCAGCCCGACGGGTCGGCTCATCATGCTCGCCGAGATCGAGGGGGATCTCGTCGCCCACTACGCCGGGGATGCCGCTGCGGTTCACCATCGACGGGCGCGAGTGGAGCGCGGCCCAGATCGTCGATGTCTACTCGACCCGCGCCGCGCGCCGCGGTTTCACCCGCAAAGGGGTGTGGGTGCGGACGGTGGAGGCGTTCTTCGAGACCTTCGGACGGTCGGGTCGGGCATCGCTGCTCTACGGATTTCCGAGTCCTCGGCCGCTGCGGCTCGGGGTGCTCCAGCTCGGCTACGACGCCGTCGAGCCCCAGCCCATCGTCTATCTCTCGCGCCATCCCGGCGGCGGCCTCCTCGAGCCGCCGGCGCTCACTTCTACCGCGCCGAACTCGCGGCCGACTGGGAGCCGCGGCTCGATGATCTGTGGCAGCGGGTTCGACGCGATTACCCGGTGGCCGCGGTTCGCGATGCCGATCGCGCGCTCCACCGGTTTCGCCGGTCATCCGTCGGTCCGCTACCACCGCTTTCTGGTGCTTCCCGCGGTTCGGCCGCAACCCGGTGGCCTTTGTCGTGTTTCGGACCGACGAGGGTCGGTGCCGCTGGGTCGATCTGTTGTGGGACCATCGCCACCCCGGCGCACTCGAACTGGTCAACCACCTGTCCATCGCCCTGGCCGCCCAGACCGGCGCCGAGATCGAGGAGCTCTGGCTCAACGGCGACCCGGTCGGTCAGAAGCTGCTCGAAGGGCGGGGCTTTGCCCGCAGCGAGGTGCCCGGCCAGCTCGTGATGGTGGCGCGCGCCTTCGATCCCGAGCTCGATGTCACCGATCTCGACGGCCGGGTCTATCTGACCATGGCGGATGCGGATCTGGTATGAGGCAGGGGCCGTGAGTCATCGTAGGTCGTAAGTGGCGAATCGTGAGTCGTGTCCTCGTAGCCGGAGCTCTCAACGACTTCATGGATCGATTGTGGTGGTTTCAGCGGCTCGTTTGAAACACGAAGGGCACAAAGAGGCCACGAAGGAACCACAAAGACATCGCGGTTGTGTTGTTTGGCGATTCAGGCATCTTCGGTCTTCGCGCCAGAGTCCACCGACGCGCCGGAACGACGTGGTCGCGGGGCGTGAACGCCCCGCCTACGGTGGCGGGTGGATTTCTCTGTAGGCGGGCCTTTCAAGGTCCGCGACCATATCGTTCCGGTATCGAATCGCGCCTCGGCAGGGAACAGGGCTCGAGCTGGCAAGACAGGTTCAAATTGCGATGCCTCGTGTATCTCGGTGGTTCTTGGTGACCTTCGTGTTTCAAAAGGGCCGCCGATGTCTCGAGAGCTGCCGCACGAAGTCGCTGGCCGCTCCGGCTGGTGGGCTCCGACTTGCGACTCACGATACGCTCCGGCTCGAATTCCCCAACGCGGCCCAGTCTGATACTCTTCGATGATGAGTGATTCCACAAAACGCGAGCTCTCGGTGGTGGTGCCCGTCTACAACGAGATCGGCTGTCTCGATCCCCTGGTGGATCGGGTTCGCGGCGCCCTCGACAGTGCGGGCATCGACTGGGAGCTGGTGCTCGTCGATGACGGGTCGACGGACGGCTCCGGCGAGAAGATGGACGAGCTCGCCGCCGCCGACGACCGGATCCGGGTCCTCCACTTCGAGGTCAATTGCGGCCAGACGGCGGGTCTGGATGCCGGGTTTCGCAACGCCCGTGGCGCGCTATATCGGACTGCTCGACGCCGATCTCCAGACCTTCCCCGAAGACCTGCCGCAGCTGCTCCACATCGCTGAAGGACGAGGGCCTCGACGCGGTGGTGGGGATCCGTGCCGATCGCAAGGACACCGGGTGGCGCAAGTTCAGCTCGTGGTTCGCCAACGGCGTGCGGAACCGCCTGACCCGTGAGGACATCGTCGACACCGGCTGTCCCATCAAGGTCTTTCGCGCCGAGGCGATCCGTTCGGTGAAGCTCTTCACCGGGATGCACCGTTTCCTGCCGACCCTGCTGCGGATGGAGGGATTCTCGGTCCGCCAGGTGCCCGTGCGGCACGCCTCGCGGCTCACCGGTTCGAGCAAGTACGGCACCCTCGATCGTGCGTTTTCGGGTCTCCGCGACGCCCTCGCAGTGCGCTGGATGCAGGACCGGTCCATGAGGTGGAAGCTCCGGTAACCGCGTCCGCCCCCGACGTCGACGGGGCGCGTTGCCGACCTGCGTTACCATGACGGCGTGCGGAGTTCAGACGCCATGCCATGGCAGCCGGGGTGCGACGACCACTCTTCGACTGACGGCCTACCACGAGGCCGGTCACGCCGTCATGGCCCAGCTCTGCGGCCAGCAGGTCACCGAGGTGGAGATCATCGGCGACGCGGAGCACTCGGGAAGCGTCCAGTCGCTCCGGTTCGCCGAGGAACAGGCACCGGAAGTACGATCCGGGCATCCCCACCGCGCCCATCGAGCGGTGGCTTTGTGTCTCGTCGCCGGGATGGTGGCCGAGGCCATGGTCAGCGGGCAGCCGGTCGTGGGACGAAGGGTGCGAGGATCTCGACGAGGCGGTGCGGTTGGCCATGCAGGTCGTCGGTGACTGCGAGCGGGTCCTTCCCTTTCTCGAGATCGTTCGCGAACACACCGAAGGACTGCTGCGCAGACACTGGCCGGCGGTCGAGGCCCTCGCCGATGCGCTGATAGAGCGCCGGCGGATGACGGGCGAAGAAGTACGCCGCCTGCTCACGCCTCTCCTGCCGCAGTAGCTGGAATCCAGTCTCCCATTCGGTCACGCGCATCGGGGATCAGACCCTCGTTGAACCATCGCATCATCGCAAAGGAGCGGGTCACTCTCACGGACTGCACGGATTTCCCGCAGAGTTCGAGAGCCTGGGTTCCATGCCCATGGGACCCTTGTTATCCGTGAAACCGGTTTTTGCAGGATGCTGGGCTCAGAGCCAGCTTCGGACGGCGTCGAAGATCTCATCGAGGCCCTTGCGCCAGATCGGTTCCGGGGTCAGCAGGCTGAGCACCAGGGTGCCTTCGGTCGGCAGGTCGAAGAGAAACCCGGGTTGGACCGCAACGCCCCGCTCGGTCAGCAGCCGGATGGCGATCTCTTCGTCGTCGAGCACTGCCGGCAGACGGACGAGGGCGCTCCAGCCGCCGCCCACCGGCGGCACCGAGACGGCCGGCAGGGCGGTGGCCGCACTCGCGGAGGATGGCGAGATTTGCCCGGCACCTGGCCGGCGATGGCGCTCTGGACGATGGCGGACGCCGCCATGAGCTGCGGGCGCGGCGAGGGCCACGGGAGTGCTCACCGAGAGATAGGCGTCGGCGATGTACTCGAGGCGTTCGAGCGCCTGAGCCGACCAGATCGTCGGGCCCGCCGACAACGATCCACGCGAGCTTGAGCTGGGGCAGGCCGACGCTCTTGGACAGGCCGCCGAGGGTGAAGGTCAGGGTATCGCTCGGACTGCGAAGCTGCGGTCCGTCTCCGGGTCCGCCGTCGAGGGGAAACGGCAGGAAGACCTCATCGGCGATCAGCGCCCAGCCGCGGTCGCGACAGATCTCGGCGAGGGCGTCGGCGTCGTCGGGGTGGATGAAGGAGCCCGTCGGGTTGTTGGGGTGGACGACGATCAGCTGCCCGGGTGTTGCCGGGTGCGGTCGTCGAGCGCCGCCAGAACGGGACGCCAGTCGTCCTCGGGGTCGAGGGGCAGCGGGTGGATATGCGACGCCATCGAGCCGGCTGAGCTGGTCGAAGAGGGGGTAGGACGGGGTTGGGACGAGGATGGTGTCGCCGGGATCGCAGAGGAGCTTGAAGAGCAGACTGTAGGCTTCCGAGGTGGAGGCGGTCAGCACGACCCTGTCCGGGTCCACCGCCACGCCCCAGCGTTGGTAGCTCGCGCGCGACCGCGCGTCGAACCCGGGCCGGTCCGAGCGGCGTCCGGTCGGTAGCGGAGCCCATCGGGGATCGCCAAGCGGCACAGCAGATCGTCGGGATAGGGGAGGTCGCAGACGGTGGGGTTGCTGACGCTGAGATCGAAGGGGATATCGAGGCCATGCGAGCTCTCGCCTCGGCAAGACGGTTCGACTCGAGGTTGCGCGGGACGCGGCGGGAGAAGGTGACCACGGATCGGCCGGCGATCAGAGCCCGAGGAAGAGGATCGCCAGACCGGAGGCCGCGACGACGGATCCGGCCAACGCGTGCGACCAGCGCTCGAGGGGACCGAGCCGCAGCTGCTTGGCGCCGGCCAGAGCGGCGGCGGTGAGACCCGTCATGGTGACGAGAGTGACGATGCTGAAGACCACCGCGGTCGCCACGGCCAGAGGCCAGTCACCCCGACTCGCCGGCAGCACGAAGAGGGGAATCAGCGGCTCGCACGGACCGAGGACAAAGACCAGGAAGAGCGCCCAGAAGGTCAGATTCGAACCCATGCCCTGCTCGTGTTCGTGGCCGGAGTCTCCGTGGGTGTGGAGGTGGACGTGGCCGTGATGCTCGTGGGTTTCGATGCCGGTTTTCTTGCGCAGAGCGTGACGAAGACCCCAGACGGCGTATGCCAGCCCAAAAGCGACGAGGGCCCAGGCGGCGAGGTCGCCGCGGCCTCCCTCGACGCCCTCGATCCTGCCTACCGCCACTCCGAAGGCGACGCCGAGGCCACCGAGGACGATCGATGACGCGACGTGTCCGAGACCGCAAACGGCGGTGACCACGAGGGTTCGGGTCATGGACCAGGATCGCGCCCGGGCCAGGACGATGAACGGAAGATAGTGATCCGGACCGAGGAGGGTGTGGAGGAACGCGACCCCGGCGGCGGCGGCGAGGACGCTCAGACTGAACCCGCTGATCTCCATTCAATCCCCTCCATCGGACACGCTTCTCAGAATACCGCGAGGGTGCGTGTTACACAAGTGAAATTCGTAACACCGACCGCATCTGCGTCCGCGTCCGAATCCGTTTCCGTATCCGATCCCGATCCCGATCCCGATCCACGTTCCCGTTCCCGATCCCGGACGCTGCCACGGCATGGTCACTCCGGGTTGTTCATCAAATGCACGGGTAGCCCGCTGAGATGACCCATGTCAAGGGCAAGACGAGTCGCCGCGGCGGCGACCCTTGACATGGGTCATCCCAGCGGCTGGTGGGGAATGCATGAACAACCCGGAGGTGACCATGCACGAGCAACAGCAACCGACCCGATTCGACGCCCTCGAGAAAGCGACAACGGCAGCCGGCATCGCGATTTCCCTCGCAATGCGAGTTCCAGCACCGCTCAAACCGATTGCCGATCAGGTAATTCGCTCAGCCTCATCGGTGCCTGCCAACATCGCTGAAGGTGCCGGTCGATCAGGCCGAGACCGAATCCACCACTGGCGTATCGCCTACGGCTCGGCCAAGGAGGTCGACATCCACCTGCGGTTGCTCATGGGGGCAGATTCGATCGATACGTCCCGCACCGAAATCGCGCTCCAACTCTTCGACGACGTCCGAGCCATGACCTGGCGGCTGCTCCACCCTTAGAATCGCATCGGGAGGGTGCAAAACCCTCCCCTGAAACCCATACCGGAATCACCTAGGAATCTCCTTGATCATCTGAATGATCTACGCCTTCGATCCAGCGAAAAACTGGTTCTCCCCAGGCCGACCTTTCGATTCCTCAATCCGATGTTGGTCTGAATCCGGCGGCCGTTTCCGTGACCGACTCCGTGTCCGAACCCGAACCCGACGGCGCGCTGCGGTCGCGGATGCGGTCGCGGATACGGTTCCGAAAGGGGCTTCGGACGCTGCCACGGGCGCTGCCGCAGCCGCGGCCACGGCCGCGGAGCTACAATCCTTCCATGCCCTCGGATCTCACCGCCGCCCAGCGCCGTAGCCTCGAAGCGACGGGGGTCGAGTTCCGCAGCGATGCCCTGACCCGCGTGCTCTACTCCACCGACGCATCGATCTACAAGATCGAGCCGCAGGCGGTGGCGTTTCCGTCGGGTGGTGCGGCCACCGGACGGTTGCTCGCCGCAGCCGCTGATACCGGTCTCGAGATCATCCCGCGCGGCGCCGGCACCGGGCTGGCCGGTGGGGCGGTGGGCTCGGGTCTGGTGGTCGATCTGGCGCGACACAACCGGGCGATTGAGGATTTCGATCGCCAGCGGCGGACGGTCCGCGTCGGACCGGGGGTGGTTCTCGACGGGCTCAATGCCTTCCTCGCCCGGCACGGTCTGTGGTTCGGACCCGATGTGGCGACTTCGTCGCGGGCAACCCTCGGCGGAATGATCGGCAATAATTCTTCGGGCGCCCATGCACCGGTCTACGGCACCACGGTCGACCACGTGCTCGCGCTCGAGGTCGCCATGCCCGACGGGCGGGTCGCCTGGGTCGGTCGCGACCGCGACGGTCTGGCCGCCATCCGCGACGACGTCGATGTCCTGGTGGCGGACCACGCCGCCGAGATCGCCGACCGGATGCCGCCGGGTCTGGTCAAGCGCTGGCCGGGTTACGGCTTTGATCGGGCCCTGCAGACGCCCGGTGACCTGAGTCGGCTGGTGACCGGATCCGAGGGCACCCTCGTCGCCGTCACCTCCGCGCTGCTGACGGTGGTCCCGCGGCCGGAGCGTCGCGGCCTCGGGGTGCTCTTTTTCTCATCGGTGGCGGATGCCATGCAGACCGCCGTGGCGGTGGCCGAGCTCGAGCCGGCGGCGGTCGAGCACATCGATCGGATCCTCCTCGATCAGACCGTGGGGCAGCGCGCCTTCGCCGCCGCCCGCGAGCTGCTCGAGCTTGACGACCTTCCGTGCGCAGCGATCCTCCTGGTGGAGTTTTTCGACGATGTCGACGACCGTCTCGCCGAGCTCGATCGGCGAGGGTTCGGCGATCGTCGTCTGATGCTTTCCGATTCGGCTCGGCAAGGTCTGGTCTGGGCGCTGCGCAAGGCGGGTCTGTCGCTGCTGACCGGCCGCGCGGGGACCGCCAAGGCCACCGCCTGCATCGAGGACGTCTGTGTGCGGCCGGAGCAGCTCCCGGACTATCTCGACGGTCTCGTGGCCATCCTGCGGCCACTCGGGCTCGAAGCCTCATTCTATGGTCACGCGGCCTCCGGCGAACTCCACGTCCGTCCGGTGCTGGATCTGCACGGGGAGGAGGGCCTCGAACGGCTTCGTGTCATCGCCAACGAGGTTTCGGCCCTGTGTCGGCAGTTCGGCGGATCGATCGCCGCCGAGCACGGCGTCGGGATCGCCCGCACCGAGTTCCTCGCCGAGCACCTCGGAGCGGAGCTGATGGATGCCTCTCGCCGGGTCAAGGGGCTCTTCGATCCGCGCGGGCTCATGAATCCCGGCAAGATCATCGACACCGGGCGGTTTTCGATCGACCGCGATCTCCGGCTCGGGATCGGTTCGGTCCTCGAGCCCGCGTTGGCGGGTGAGCTCGGATTTGTCGATCGTGATCACTCGTTCATCGCCAACCTCGAGCAGTGCAACGGTTGTGGCGGCTGCCTGAAGGAAACACCGACCATGTGCCCGACCTTCATCGCCACCGGTGACGAGGCCCACTCGACCCGCGGCCGCGCCAACACCATCAGGGCGGCTCTCGAAGGTCGATTCGGCGCCGATCCGCTGGTTTCGGCCGAGCTCGGCGCGGTGCTGGCAAGCTGCCTGTCGTGCAAGGCCTGTCGTACCGAGTGCCCGTCCAATGTCGATCTGGCGGCCCTCAAGGCCGAGCTTGTCGCCACCCGGCACGCCGCGCAGGGCGTGCCGCTGTTCGATCGCCTGGTGGCGTCCGCCGATCTTCTCGGTCGGGTGGGGACCGCGATTCCATGGATCGCCAACCCCGTGCTTCGTCTGCGCTGGGTGAGGACCATCATGCAACGCGCCTTTGGACTGGCGGCCGACGCGCCCCTGCCGCCTTTCACCCGCAGGCGATTCGACCGGTGGTTCCACCACCGGAAATCGGGGCTTAAGAACGGAGCGCGCGGCCGGGTTCTGCTCTGGGACGACACCTGGACGAGGTACCACGAAGCCGGGGTCGGACGTGCGGCCGTCCGGGTCCTGGAGGCTCTCGGTTTCGAAATCGGCCTCGTTGAAGGGCGAAAATGCTGCGGCCGTCCGGCGGCGAGCCGCGGTCTTCTGGCCGAGCTTCGCCGGCTCGGCGAACACAATCTGAGTCTTCTGGTCGGAAGTTCGGAGCCTGTTGTTTTCCTTGAACCCTCTTGTTTCTCGGTATTTATCGATGAGTATCGCCAACTCGGTCTGCGCGGCGCCGATGACGTCGCCGGCAGATGCGTGTTGGTCGAGGATCTTGTCCTCGACCTCATCGACAAAGACCCGATGATTGATCTGCCTTGGTCGGGGCGGGAGCTGCGAGTGGCGGTCCACGGACACTGCCACACCAAGGCTCTGGCGAACCCTCGGCGAGCGGTGGAACTCCTTGGTCGCATCCCGGGCGCGACCGTTCACGAGCTCGAAACCGGCTGCTGCGGGATGGCGGGCGCCTTCGGCATGCTCGAGGCCAACCGGGATCTCTCGCTCGCGGTGGCGGAGCCCCTCGTAGCCGCCATCCGCGCGCTGCCGTCGGGGACCGTGGTGGCCGCCGCCGGGACCAGCTGCCGGAACCAGATCGAAAGGCTCGCCGGCGTTGAAGCCGTCCACCCCATCGAGGTCGTTGCCGCGGGGCTTCAAACTCGCTGAGAACCATTCCCGGTCTTTCGCCGTTTGAGAGGGTGGAAGCCGGTCTCGAGGCCGGTGATTCGCGCCGGAGCGTCCGAGCCGTTCTACAATCGATGGGCGCTCCGCGGGAGGATCGATGAGAATTGCGTACTTCGAACCGCTGTCACGGGCCTGGGAACGGACCCGGGTGATCCTCTGGCAGCCCTTCGATCTGGCCAAGTGGTTGTTGCTGGCCTTTGCCGCCTGGGTGGCCGGGCTGACCACCGATACCGGATCAGCGATCGCGGCGCGGTCCGACTCGAACGGTGCCGGTCGGCACGTGTGGCCGGGATTCGATCATGCGTGGGATGCGCTCTCCGCCAACGTGTTCTGGCTGATGCTCGCGGTCGTGGGGGTCATGATCGGCATCGCCATCGCCGTCCTGCTGCTCTGGGTGACCTCGCGTTTCAAGTTCATCTTTCTCGGCAATCTGGTCGACAATCGGGCCGAAATCGTCGAACCCTGGAAGCGCCACGAAGCGCTGGGGAACTCGCTGTTTTTGTGGCGGCTCTGCTTCACCCTCGCGTGTGTGCTGGGTGCGGTCTTCGTCGCCGTTTTGTTCTTCGCGCCGGCGGCGGGCTTCTCGATCCACGAAGCGCTCGCCGGGTTGTCGGTGGCGGCCGGGGCTTTCGGAGTTTTGGGTCTGGTTGTCTTCGGCGTTGTCGCGACCTTTATCGCGCTCATGACCGAGTCCTTCGTGGTTCCCATCATGTACCGCTACGAAATGCCGGTGCTCGATGCCTGGCGGGCCTTTCTGCCGTGGTTGAAGGTGCGGCCGGTACACTTCGTGCTTTACGGACTCTTCGTGTTGATGCTGGCCATGATCTATGGGGTCTTCTTCAGCGTCTTTTGTCTGATGACCTGTTGCACGGCGGCGTTGCCGTATCTCGGAACTGCTGTTGCTGCTGCCGGTGTGGGTGACCTATCGGCTGCTGTCGGTGGAGTTTCTCGCCCAGTTCCACCCCGACCTCAACCTCTTCACGCCGCTGCCGGAAGAAGCCGATGAGGCGATCACGGGTCTGGCGGAGTAGACGAGAAGAATGATGAATTATGAGTTATGAATTATGAATGACATCGCAGATCCCACGACGCCTCCTGAGGCGGCTGCGATGGCAAATTCATAATTCATAATTCATAATTCGAAATGGTGGTCTGCCACCATTTCGTAGTAGGTCTTGTATTCCCAGTCGACCCGGTCGGGTCGGAGGGTCACGACGCCGTAGCCTTCCGGGGTACCGTGCTTCGGGCCGCGCCACTTGTTGCCGCAGATCGCGCCGCTGGTGATGAAGGTGGTGCCCTGCCAGCGCAGCATCTCCTCGGCATGGAGGTGCCCCTGGAGGACGAGCAGCAGGTTGTGGTCGGCAAAGAGCTCGAGGACCTCGTTGTTGTTGACCACCATCAGATTGGGAGTCAAGGGCGTTGTGGCGCCATCCATGGCGAGATACATGGCGGACAGCAGGGGAAGGTGGGTGACGATGACCAGCGGCGTGTCGGGGTCGGTCCGGCCGAGTTCGTCGGCCAACCACGCGAGCTGCTCGTTCGAGATCCCGCCGTGGTAGTCGAAGTCGTCATTGCTGATTTCGACCGAGTCGAGGAGGAACAGGCGATAGCCCTCGGCATCGATGACCCGCCAGGTCCGGTCGAGGCCGAGCTTCTGGCGAAAGACGGATCGTGGGTCGGCGATGGGTTCGGTGCCGTCCGCGGGTCTGACCGCGGCGAGATCGTGATTGCCGAGGATCACCTCGACGGGCGCACGGATCGATCCGTGGAAGGCCATGTAGGCGTCCCATTGCGGGTTGGCGGCGGCGACACTGAGCTCGAAACCATCGTAGATGAGATCCCCGCCGCCGATCACCAGCTCCGGGTGCTCGGCGTTGATCGCCTTTGCGGCGCGCGCCAACGCCGCCCGTGTCTGGTCGTCGTCGAGGGCGTGGACATCGGTGAAGAAAACCAGCCGCAGTTTTCCCCTGGGCGCCCCCTTTGCGGCCCAAGAGCTCGTTGTGGGAAAGCCCAGGAGCGACCAGGCCCCGGCGAGGCCGGCGGTCTGGAGAAACTGACGTCGGGAAGCTGAACTCATGTTCGCCTTTCGTCGGGCAGGGTCGCGCTGAGGGTCACCGGCGGCGACTCAGAGATGGACAACGACATAGAAACCCCGACAACCGAGGTTCTCCAGATCGATGGGAAACTGCGTGGCGAGCTCTCTGATCTCATCGGGGACCTCGGTGGTTTGCGGCTCGATGTCGAATCGATCGAACCCGCAGCGGCCGAGCCAGTCCTCCAGGGTCGAACGGCAGAAGAAGCGATAGTGGGTGTAACAGAGCAGCCCCATCGGGAGATAGTCCCAGCGGCCGGCGAGCAGGTCGCGCACCACGGAGTGGTGGCCGACATTGGGCACCGACAGCAGCATTCGCCCCCCCGGGCGAACCGCCCGCGCGAGCTTGCCGAAGCACCGCCTCCGGCTCGGGCAGGTGTTCGACCAGCTCGAGGGCCAGGACCAGATCGAAGGCCGCCTCCGGGAGCTCGACTTCGGCGATGTCACCGATGATCACGCGCTCGAGCCACCGTGAGGCGCGCTCGGCGACCGCCGGGTTGAGCTCGACACCGACGACCCTGATTCCCCGGCGTTCGGTCAGACAAGCGAGCGGTTGCACCGCCGCCGCAGCCGATCTCGAGCACGTCGCGCACGCCTTCGTCGATGAAGCGCTCAACATCGGCGCGTTCTTCTCCGTAATAGTCGATGAAGCAGTGGGCGAGACCGTCGATGACGGCATCGAGGCGGCCGGCAGCCGCCCGGTCATCCGTCAGCAGGCGCTCCAGCGTGAGTTCGTCGGCCAGTCTCGCCGCCGTCTCGCCGCTGAGTAGCGAGATCGGGAGGTGAGAACTCGGCTCTGGAGTGCTGGCCTGCACGCCGGCGAAGAAATCCGCCTCGAGCTCCTCGAACTGACGGAGGGTGTAGAGCTGTCGTCGCCGGGCCAAGTTCAGTGGTCGCCAGGGCATAGGGGATCACCGCCTCACGGCCCGCTTCGAGCCGGCTACGCATCCGAGCCAGACTGCTCTCGGTCACAAAGACGCGACTGGTGCCGAGAATCAGCACCGGGGAGTCGCCGGGACCGATCGCCGGCGGATCGATCTCCAGCCGAACCGAGCCCCAGACCCTGCGGGCGGCGAGCTCGACCATGGAAAGAAGATAGGCATACTCCGGCGAAGCGGCTTCTTCAGGGGTCTGGTGAGCGATGATCCGAAGCTCTGTCACGCGACGACGACCTCCCATCGGCGAGATCCACTATCGGCCGCGCGGCGCACGCGCGTCAAGCGTCGGGTGGTTCCATGCGTCGAGGCGGACCGGCTGTTATACTCCGGCGTGCGCGATTCCGACACGCAATCTCGTTCGTCGAGCGTGATAGACAGCCATCGGCCGCCGCGGAAATACCGACCATCGGCGGCAGTTATGAGATCAAGGCAGTATGGATCAGCAGACCCATCGCCTGCAGCGTTTTGCCCAAGGGAGCCTGATGAGCATTTCGAGTCTTCCCGTGCACGGGGATGACCCCGTCGCCGGCTGGAAGGTCAATCCGTATCTCCATTTCGAGTCGGAGGGCATCTTCAATCCCCACACCGACGCCCGGTTGGCCGACGATCACCGGTGGTATGGCCGCCTGCTGCAGCTCGCCGCCGACGGAAAGCGTGCTGCCCGAGTTGGCCGATGACGAGCTCCGGGGCCTCGCCGAGGCGGGATGGTTGGTGGCCGTCGGTGAGGATCTCGACCGGCGCTACCGCATCAAATACGTCTCGATCGAGGCCTTCAGCGTCTGCAATCACGGCTGCTACTACTGCCCGGTGTCGATCGCGCCGCGCGAAACCGTTCGCATGCCGACCGAGCTCTTCGAACGCATCATCGGCGAGGTTGCGGCGCTCGGCCAACCGATCGAGGGTGTGGTCATGAACCACTACAACGAGCCGACGGCGGATTCGCGGTATATCGATCAAGTGCGTTTCATCAAGGATGCCGGCCTTCCGGTGGCGACATTGACCAACGGCAGCGGTCTGACCCCGCGTCGGGTCGACAGCCTGCTGGGAATGGGCGGCATCCACTACCTCTCGGTCAATATCTCGAGCCTCGACCGAGAGCGCTACAAGAAACAACGCGGCGTCGATCATCTGCCGTTGGTCCTCGCCAATCTCGACTACATGGCGACCCGTCCGGTTGCCACCACCATGGAGTTGGTCGTGCTCGGGACCGGTGACCAGGACCACCGCGACGAATTCGAGCGCATCTCCGAGCGCTTCGCCGGGACTCGTTTCGACGTCCAGTTCTTCGAGGTCAACGATCGAGCCGGGTATCTCGACCTTGGGTTCAAGGGCGAAAGCGACGACGGTTGTCTCGGCGGCTGCGAGCAGATGGGCTCCCGTCCGATCAACCACATCCACATCTCGGCCCGTGGGCGCTGCATCCTCTGCTGCCAGGACTACAACGAACGCTGGGAGGTCGGAGATCTCCACACCCAGAGCCTCGAGGAGATCCTCAGCGGGGATGAATACGCACGGATCCGCCGCTGGACCTACGGTCTCGAGGAGGCGCCGAAGGATTTCCTCTGCCGCACGTGCAACTACTCGGTGCGGCGGCCGGCGTCCATCGCGAAGCCGTCGTAGCCCCGATCACCGCTGAATCCGGCGCCGGGACCGGGAGATTCACGATCGCGTCGCCATCGACCGGCCCATCCGATGATCCGCGACGATCAACAACCCCACCAGGAGCAGGAGCACCGCTCGGATCTTCCGCTCCGATGCGATGGTGATGAGGTGTGATCCGGCGGCGCTGCGAAAAGGCTGATTCGGGGTCGGAGGCAGCCTCGACCCGCCGTTCGGAGTTCGGGTTTCCAGCGGTAGGAGCCGGCCTCGAGCGTGGTGGGGAACCAGACCTCGAGGAGACGGTTCTCGTGCCAAGCCACGGTCAATTGGTGTGCTGCAAGACCGCCGGTGAAGTCCTGCGCCCTCGCCTTGGCGAGATTGCGGTCGCGGGCGAAGAGGTGAACCCGGGCCTCGTAGGTAAAGGAGTCCAGATGCACCGGCCAGGTGTCGAGGAATCGTGCGTAGGTGTGTCGGTTTTCGTCGAGATACGCGGCAACCTCGGCGGCGCGGGTGGCGTCTTCGAGCCGCAGCCTCTCGAGGGTGAGTCGTGAGGCAAAGGCACCGATCTCCGGATCGATATGCCGGTGGCCGTACTCGGCCATGGGGTTGAGCGAATTCCTCAGGTGCTCGGTTCCGGGGAGATCCGGCGCATAGCGTGCGACCCGCGCCGGGGTGTTCGCCAGGCACACGGTGAGAAGTGCGAGTTGCGCCGCGGCGAGCCGGAGCACGATTCGCACCGAGGCGGGATCAATCGACCGGTGCGGGACCCTGGGCAATCCGCCAGATGACGATCTGGGCGAGGGCGCCGACGCCGCCGTTGAGCACCAGATCGCGCCAGTCCCAGTATCGACCGGGAGAAATCCACTGGATGATCTCATCCACGGTCCCGACCAGGGATCCGATCAGCGCGCCGGCGACAAAGACCAGGGCGTCGTGCATGGATGGGCGCAGCGCCCGGTGGAGCAGCATCGCGAGGACGCCGTACTCGAGAATATGCACCGTCTCCTCGGGGCTGCGGCGCAGGCTGATGGTCCAGAGAACCGAGATCGTCGTGATGCCGGCGACCCAGACGATGGTCCGGGTGGGCAACCGGCCCATCCGTCGTCCGAGCACCACCAGGGTGCTCACGGCAGCGGCGACGAGAAACGCGGCGACTCCCAGGCCGATCCAGCGCGGGTCCCAGCGGGCGACGTACCACTCCCGCAGGGCCCGCACGAAGGGGATCGTCGTGTAGATCACGAGGACCCACAGCAGCACCGGCAGCCAACGGCGAACGAGGGGGGGCATGGGGAGATTGTACGACCGTCGCTCCGGCAACGCGATGGGAGGGGTGCACAGGCACGCAACGATTCGTCGGACGAATCGTCGGTGCCAGGCACCCGTCCCGAGGTCTCCGGAGGGCGTGGGTACGTGGATGGTGTACAACTGTGGATGTGACTTCCCGCGATCACATCCTGGCCATCGACAACGGCACCCAGAGCGTGCGCGCGCTGGTCTTCGACCCGCGCGGCAATCTCGTCGCCCGGAGCAAGATCGACATCGAGCCCTATTTCTCCGACCACCCGGGGTGGGCCGAACAGGATCCGCTCTACTACTGGCGGTCGCTCTGCGAGGCCTGCGCCGGTCTCTGGGCGCAGGGGGTCGATCGCGAATCGTTGGCCGGGGTGGCGCTGACCACATTGCGAGCGACCATGGTTTGTGTCGATGAGTGGGGCGAACCGCTGCGTCCCGCCATCGTCTGGCTCGACCAGAGGCGCACCGAGGGCGTGCCGCCAGTGGGCGGGTTGTGGGGCGCCAGCTTCCGCGCCGTCGGACTCAGCGAAACGGTGGCGAACTTCCAGGCCAATGCCGAGGCGATCTGGATTGCCCGCCACCAGCCCGAGATCTGGGAGCGAACCCACAAGTTCCTCTTCCAGTCCGGTTTCCTGACCCACCGCCTCACCGGACGCTTTGCAGATTCGGTGGCGAGTGTGGTCGGCTACGTTCCCTTCGACTACAAGCGCCAACGGTGGGCTGCGAAGCGCGATTGGAAGTGGCAGGCGGTGGGCATCGATCGCGACCGTCTCCCGGAGCTGGTGCCGCCCGGTGAGGTGCTGGGGGAGATCACCGAAGCTGCCGCCGAGGCGACGGGGATTCCGCCTGGGCTGCCCCTGGTGGCGGCGGGGGCGGACAAGGCCTGCGAGGTGCTCGGCTCGGGCTGTCTGGAACCATCCATCGGGTGCCTGAGTTACGGCACCGCGGCCACCATCAACACCGTCCACGATCGCTATGTCGAACCGGTGCGGTTTCTGCCGGCCTTCCCGGCCGCGGCTCCCGGACGCTACAACCTCGAAGTTCAGATCTTCCGCGGCTTTTGGATGGTGTCGTGGTTCAAGACCGAGTTCGGCCATCGCGAGCGGAGGATTGCCGCTGAGCGGGGAGTCGAGCCCGAGGACCTCTTCGACGAGCTCGTCAACGCCGTGCCGGCGGGTTCCATGGGTCTTGTTCTCCAGCCCTACTGGTCGCCGGGAGTTCGGCTGCCGGGCCCCGAGGCCAAGGGTGCGGTGATTGGATTCGGCGATGTCCACACCCGCGCGCACCTCTACCGGGCGATCATCGAGGGGCTCGCCTATGCCCTGCGGGAGGGCGCCGAGCGGAGCCAAAAACGCAGCGGTAGGGCGATGACCGAGGTGAGGGTGGCCGGTGGCGGCTCGCAGTCCGATGCCGCCATGCAGATCACCGCCGACATCTTCGGGCTGCCGGCGTCGCGGCCGCACGTTGCCGACGCCTCGGGGCTCGGAGCGGCCATGGATGCCGCCGTCGGTCTCGGGATCCACCCCGACTTCGAAACCGCGGTACGTGAGATGACTCGGGTGCGGGACACTTTCGATCCGAACCCCGTCACCAGCCGGGTCTACGATCGGCTCTACCGCGAGGTCTATCTGAAGATGTACCGGCGGTTGAAGCCGCTTTACGAGAGGATCCGCGACATCACCGGCTACCCGCCGAAGGCGGGGTAGGGGTGAGAAGGTCAGCGCTCCCTCCGGTCGCTGTGAGGAAGTGAGGGAGTGAGTAACCCCTAAACCATAACCCATAACCTTAACCCTTAACCCTTAACCCTTAACCCTTAACTCTTAACTTCCTAACTTTCTTACCTTCCCACTCCTTTCCCGTTCTGAGGGATAATGCGGCTCGAGAAAGTCCTCGTCCTCCCCAACGGTGTCGGCGGCCGCTCCGTAGACAGTGCGGGGATGATGATGATGATGACGCGGGAGAGCCATTGCTTTTTTCTCGGCGGCGCCAAGCTTCGCTCGGAGGCCGACATGGATGATCGCGAGATCGTCCGTGCGGCCCGTGATGGCGATGAAGACGCGTTCACTGCTTTGGTTCGCCGCCACTCGGGCGGGTTACACCGCGCGCTGGCGAGAATCGTGCGCGACGAAGAAGAGGCGTGGGATGTGGTCCAGATGGCATTCGTCCGGGCCTGGCAGCAGTTTGACCGCTACGATTCCCGCTGGAGCTTCTCCACCTGGATCTATCGTATCGGGACCAATCTCGCGATCGATCTCGTGCGTTCGAGAACCAGTCGGCAGAAAGCCCACCAGGCCGGGGGCGAACACCAACTGCGGTTGGTCGGTGGGGTCGATCAGACCTCGTCCCGTCTGGACCACGATGAGGTCGACGGCATCCTCCAGGAGTTGGTTCAGTATCTGACGCCGCAACAGAGATCGGCGTTCGTCCTACGGGAAATCGAGAATCTCGAGACCACCGAGGTCGCGAAGATCCTCGGTTGCTCGGCGGCAACCGTTCGCAATCACGTGTTTCAGGCGCGTAAGACGCTGCGACGGGAAGTTCAGAGTCGTTTTCCCGAGTTTGTGCCCGAGGGACAGAGAGGTCTCAAATGAGCTGCGAAGTTTATCGCGAGTTGTTGCCCGCGTACCTCGATGACAGTCTCGATGAAGTCAGGCGGGCGGGGTTTCGCGCCCATCTCCGGTCATGCGAGGACTGTCGGAAGATGGCCGTCACCGAGGAGCCCACTCTCGTCTTCAGTCTCGCCCGTCGGAGCGAACCGTCGCCGGAGAGGATCGAGGCCTGTGTGACGTCCGTGGTGGCCGGGATCCGTCAGGAGCGGTTGCAGCGGCGGTTGCGCCCGTCACACCGGTCGTGGTTCGCAGCGGCAGCCGTCGTCGTGCTGGCGATCATCGCTTCCACCGTTTGGTGGTTGGGCAGTGGTCCAGCCCTCTGAGGTGTCGCCGCTTCAAGCGAACGCCCGCGGGGTCGAGGTCGCCGGTCCCGCCGAGCGACGAAGCGGTGGCCGTCCCCTCCGAGCCACCGCCTCGGGTCGAGGTGGACATGATCCAGGAAGAGGTTCGGGTCTACCAATATGCCATCGGGGATGACGCCACGACAGGCGCCGTCTTTATCGTCAATCCGGCCATGGAGCTGTGATCATGATACGCAAGACCATGTTCGTCCTGTTCCTCTCAACCGTGGCCATCGCGCTTTCGGCGGCCGATCAGTCGGCCACCACGGTTCGGGTCTTCAACCTCAAGAACGCATCCGCGAGCGAGGCCTTCGCTCTCATCGAACCTCTGTTGTCGGCGGACGGCAGTGTCACGGTCCAACCTTCCCGAGGCCGGATCACGATCCAGGACTCGCCCGAGGTTGTCGGACGAATCAGCACCCTGATGAGCGATCTCGACCGGATTCCCGGAGAGTATCGAATCGAGGTGGAGCTTCTCGAGGGCCTCGATGTCGAGCAGGCATCGGATCTTCCGAGCCGATCTCGATCGTCGGCTCCACCGAATGTTCCCCTTCAAGTCCTATCGGCGCGCCGGCAGTACCGTCTTCCAGGGAGAATTCGGCCAGCCGACCACGGCATCGCTGAGCCCGAACTATCGACTCTCGTTCCTCGCCGAGTCGTCCAGCGTGCCCGAGTCGACCCCCTGGGGAGTTGCCGATATCGGCAACCGGACCCAGGTGAAGTGGCTGCGCCTCGATCGCCTGAGAACCGGCTACGGCGGTCAGGAGAAGCTCGACGAGATGCTCAGGACGACGGTCTTTCTCTCGCCGCGCCAGAAGATGATCATCGGCGCGGGCAGCTCGGAGGACTCGGCAAGCGGGCTGGTGCTGATCTTGACCTTGCATTCGGTGGAGGACCGCTGATGATCGCCGCCCCGGTTGGGTTGCGCTAGATGCCCGAGTTCGTCTGTCGCCTGGGTTCACCCAGTGGTACGGTGGTGGAGCGCCGGCGGGTGGCCGCGACCAAGGATGCTCTGCGCCGGGAGCTCGAGGACGAGGGCTTTCACGTCTTTTCCATCGCTCCGGTGCGTTCGAGCGTGCACATTCCCTTCATCGGCAAGAGCGCCAAGGTCACGGGTCAGGAATTTCTTCTCTTCAACACCCAGCTCGCCACCCTGCTGGGCGCGGGATTGCCGCTCACCCAGAGCCTGGAGCTTCTTCGCGACCAACAGATCAACGAACACTTCAAGGCCCTCCTGGGGAGTGTCCACCAGCAGGTGACCACCGGTGTTTCGCTGTCCGACGCCTTTCTCGCCCTGGGGGACGTCTTTCCTCGGCTCTACTCGAATACCCTGCGCGCCGGCGAACGGTCGGGTGAGCTCGAGACGATTCTCCGTCGGTACGTGGAGTACCAGCGTCTGACCGAGTCGGTCCGCAGGAAGATCATCGGCGCGCTCACCTACCCGGCGGTCCTCATCGCCATGTCCATCGGGCTCGTGATCATTCTCATGGTCCGGGTGATTCCCGCCTTCAGCACTTTCTATCTTCAGTTTGACGCCGAGCTGCCGTTGCCGACCCGGATCGTCATGGGTTTGTCGACCGGTCTGAAGGACCATTTCGTGGTCGTGACGGTGGCGGCGGTCGGTCTCTTCATCGCCGTGAGGATGTGGCGCAACTCGCCCTCGGGGCGACGGATCACCGACCGCTGGAGGCTCAGCATCCCGGTGGTCGGGCATCTGGCGCATCTCTTTGCGGTGTCGCAGTTCACCCGTTCACTGGGTGTCCTGCTCGGGGGTGGGACGCCCATGGTTCCGGCTCTCCAGACCTCGACGACCTCGATCAGCAACGGCTATATTTCGGAGCTCTTTCGCGGCTGCGTCCAGGAGGTGCAGGAGGGACGTCCCCTGTCCGACTCGCTCGATGATACCGGGAAGATGCCCGAACTCGCGCTGGCGATGATCCGGGTCGGGGAGTCGACCGGCGCGCTGCCCGAGATGCTGGAACACACCTCGGGCTTTTTCGATGAGGAGATCGAGTTCTCTCTGGCGCGTCTGGTGACGCTCTTCGAA
Source organism: uncultured Acidobacteriota bacterium (assembly GCA_963704125.1). GTDB lineage: Bacteria > Acidobacteriota > Thermoanaerobaculia > Thermoanaerobaculales > Sulfomarinibacteraceae > JAHECW01. Next base: position 90,760 of record CAVPHA010000018.1, read on the forward strand.
CCCTTGATTCTGGTGGTCATGGGTATCATCGTTGCCGGGCTGCTCCTGGCGGTCTACTATCCGCTGCTGACGACCGTGTCGAAGATTGGATGACCGGGACGATGACTGACCGCAACCTCGACCAGACCCTCGTGATGCTCGATGAGGCGATCGACCCCGACGAGCGAGGGGATCTTCGCGAGGCCGAGGCCCTGGCCGCGAGGATCGGTCTGCCTTTCGATCCCCTCGACGAGTTTCACGTCGATGTTGATCTTTTCCGCACCATTCCCATCGAGACCATGATCCACTACGAGTTCCTTCCCATGGCCAGCGACGGCGAAGTCCTCAAAGTCGTGATGGCCGACCCATCCGATGTTGTCGGCCTCAACGAGCTCGAACTCGCCCTTGCCCGTCCTCTCAATGTCACGGTTTCCCCGCGCAAGCGGATCGCGGACATTCTCGAAAAGTCCGAATCCACCCAGCGGGTTTTGGATGAAGCCACTGAAGGCTTCAGCATGCAGATCGTCCAGGAGGACCAGGATGGCGAGGGAGTGCTGTCCATCGACCGCATCACCGCCGATCAATCGCCGATCATCCGTCTGGTGGACACCATCCTCTTCAACGCCATCCAGCGGCGGGCGTCGGATATCCACATCGAAACCCAGGATCGCGAAGTCGTGGTCAAGTACCGCATCGACGGGGTGCTCTACCAGGCCATGAAATCCATCGACAAGCGGCACCACTCGACCATCGTCAGCCGCATCAAGGTCATGTCGGAGCTCGACATCGCGGAGAAGCGGGTCCCACAGGACGGTCGATTCAAGGTGCGTTTTTCGGGTCGGACCATCGACTTCCGCGTCTCCATCATGCCGACCGTGCACGGCGAGGACGCGGTCATCCGAATCCTCGACAAGGAGTCGTCCAGCACCGAGTTTCGGACTCTCAACCTCGATGTCCTCGGTTTTGAAGAGGACACCAAGCGGCAGATCCGCAAGTTCATCAACGAACCCTACGGCATGGTTCTCGTCACCGGCCCGACGGGCTCGGGCAAGACCACCACCCTCTACGCCTGCCTCTCGGAGATCATCTCGACGGAGGACAAGATCGTCACCATCGAGGACCCGGTCGAGTACCAGCTCAAGGGCATCACTCAGATCCCGGTCAACGAGAAGAAGGGTCTCACCTTCGCCCGCGGCCTTCGCTCGATTCTTCGGCACGACCCGGACAAGGTCATGGTCGGCGAGATCCGCGACGAAGAGACCGCTCAGATCGCGGTCCAGTCGGCCCTCACCGGCCACCTGGTCTTCACTACGGTGCACGCCAACAATGTCGTCGACGTCATCGGTCGATTCCTCAATATGAACGTCGATCTCTACAACTTCGTGGCGGCGCTCAACTGCGTTCTCGCCCAGCGTCTCGTGCGGCGAATCTGCCTGCACTGCAAGCGGCCGGCGATCGTGTCCGACAATCTGCTCGAGGACTCCGGTCTGGAAGCCGATCGCTATCGCGACTTCACCTTCTTCGAAGGCGCCGGGTGCATGGAATGTAACGGTACCGGCTATCGCGGCCGACTCGCCATCGCCGAGCTGCTCAATCTGTCCGACAATATCCGTGAGCTCATCCTCGATCGCCGATCCGCGGCCGAGATCAAACGTGCGGCGAAGGCGGAGGGGATGCGGTTCCTGCGCGAGTCCGCCCTGCAGAAGGTCTTTGCCGGCGAAACCTCGCTGCGCGACGTCAACAAGGTGACCTTCGTCGAATGAAGATCCCGGACCTCTTCACCTCGCCGCCACCGGCCACCGGATGGTCCCTCGACGCCGAGATGGCGGCGGTGGTCCGGCGGAATGCGAAGGCCGAGCTGCGGTGCGCGGCGGTCGAGATGCCCAAGGAAGCCTTCGATGTCGGTCCGGTGGGATTGCAGGCGGTGGACGAGGATCGGCTGCGGCCGGTCCTGACCCGGCTCCAGCAGGAGGTCGAAGGCTCGAAACGTGCGGCCGTGGTGGTTCCCACCGGTTGGCTGCGCACTCATTTGCTCGAGTTCGACGAGCTGCCGAGGCGCCAGGCCGACACCCGGGAAGTCGTCATGTGGCGACTCAAGAAGCTGCTGCCGGTGGCGCCGACGAGCCTGCGTCTGACCACGGTCGTCCAACCCCGCGGTGACGGTCCGCACCGCCTCCTGGTCATGGCCGGGGTCGAACGAGCCCTGGCGAGTCTGGAGTCGGTCTTCGAGTCGGTGGGCGTGAGTCCCTCGATCCTGACCCCGAGGATCTTCACCGTCACCGACGGCGGCGTCGCCGCCCCGCGGTTCCTGGCCATCCAGCAGGAAAAAGGCTTTTTGTCGATCATGCTCCTGCTCGACGATTCGCCGCGCGTGGTGCGGACGAAGCCGTTGCCGAGCGATGACTGGGCGGTGGTGGAACGCGAGCTGAGCCTGGTTGTCGGTTTTGTCGAGGCCAACCTGGGCATCAGTGATCCGTTGAGCGTCGGAATCTCGGTCGAGAATGATGAGCTGGCGGCCCGCCTGAAGGGCTGGGTCGATGCTGCGGATTCGCTCTCATTGGCAAGCACGGCGTCGCCGTCGGCAGTCTTTCACGGGACCGCGATTCGCGACCGGGCGGGCGCCTTCCGCCTCGACCCTGTGGTCAACGTCATGTCGGGGGGTGTTCGATGATCGCCCCGAATCTGGCGTCTCGACCCCACCTCAATACCCGGCCGGTGTGGATCGTGACCATCGTGGCCGCTTTCTTCGCGTTGGTCTTCGCGGCGATCAATACATCCGTGTGGGTCAAGAGCAGTCGTTCGCTCGAGGAGCAGATTCTGTTGTACCAGCAGCTCGAGAAGGATGCCCGGCGCCTCAGCGCCGAGGTTGAAGAACAGGCGGCAAGCCTCAACCGGGTTCCGTGGAAGTCGCTGACGGACAAGGTCAACCAGGTCAACGGGGTGATCCGGGAGCACGAGTTCTCGTGGATCGGTCTGCTCGATGACATCGAACGGGTGCTGCCGTACGACGTCCGCTTGACCAAGATCACACCCAAGGTCGATGCCGACACCGTCAACCTCTCGCTCATGGCCATCGGTCGGACTCGCGAGGCGCTCTTGGAACTCCTCGACACCCTCATCACCGACCCGAGCTTCTCCGATCCCAACCCGCTGTCCGAGATGACTCCTGAAGAAAGCGGCTTCGGCTATGTGCTCAACCTCACCGTCGTTCACCACCCCGGCGAGGTGGCGCCGTGAGATTCGACTTGCGGCCGTGGCGGCAGATGCTCCCGGTGTGGTTGCCGGCGGTGATCCTGGGGCTGGTCTCGGTGGGTTTCTTCTTCTACCAGACCTCGGGCTCGGTGGGTCGCAAGGCGACGCTCGCTGCCGACATCGAGAAACTCGGCGTCGAGGTCGAACGGCTCGAGATCCTGCACCAGGAGGTGACCGCCGATCGTCAGGAGGTGGATGAGCTTCAGATCGGGTTTCAAGATCTCAACGACCATGTCTTTTCGGACCTCGATCTACGTCTGACCCGGATCCTGCGCGCGGTCGGCACGGCGACCCGGGAGGCGGGTCTGCTGCCCGGAACCTACTCGTACTCGGCCAAAGATGAAAAGCGTCTCGGCTACGTCCGTTTCGGGATCGGCTTCCAGGTGGTCGGCGAGTACCCTCAGATTCGCAAAATGCTGGCCTCGCTGCAGGCGAGCCCGGAGTTCCTCATCGTCGACGGTCTCACCCTGGCCAAAGACGATGATGCGGCGAGCCGGACCCTCAGCATCGGTGTTCGGATCTCCACCTACCTCGGCGAGGTCGATCCCGGAAGGCTTCTTCGTCTCACCGGCGGCGTCATCACAGTGGAGGACGACACCGATGGCTGATCGCAAGCTCAGTCCCGACCAACTGCGGCTCGTGGTGCTGCTGGCGATTCTCGTGGTCGTCGGTGGGATCGCGATCAGCAGGATGCTCGGCAAGAGCGGGGGGGAGAAGTCGGCGGTCGTGGTGAGGGCGCAGAATACGAGGCCCGCGACCTGCCGCGTCTTTCTGAAGTCTCCAACTGGGAGGACAGCAATATCGATGCCATCACCTCTCGCAATCCCTTCACCTTCGGGGCGCCGCCGACCCCGACCCCTGATCTCACCCCGCCCCCGACCAGGGTTCCGTTGCCGACCAGAGTCCCGCAACCGACGCCGACGCCGAGGGACTGGCTCGGCGCCGACGGCAAAACCAGAAGGGCCCGCCGCCGCCGTTTGTTCGAAAATACCTCGGATACTTCGGTCCGAGCTACCTCAAGGTCGCGGCCTTCCGTCGCCCGGGCGCGGAGCCCGACACCATCGTGGTCGATATCGGAATCGAGGGTGAGGTTGTGGACGACGTTTTCATCATTCGCGAGATCGGCCACGAATCGGTGCTGATCGGTTTTGTCGGCTATGACAGCTCGGAGGACACCCGTGTACCGTTGGCAGAAGACTGACACTCGACTTCGGCTCGTCGTCGCGGCGCTCGGCGTTTTCGCGCTGGCGGCGCTTGCCGGCGGATGCTCCTCGGCGCAACAGACGGCCGGCGAGGGCGAAGACGCCTTCGAGAAGGAAAACTGGGATGCAGCGGTCTACTTCTACCTCCAGGCCCTGGCTGAAGACCCGGATAACATGGAGTACAAGCTCAACCTGACCTTTGCGCGCCAGAAAGCCTCCGCACGGCACTTCCAGCGCGGCACCATGTTGCGCGAACTCGGCCGGCTCAAGGCGGCGAGCGATGAACTCCAGATGGCGGTCCAGCTTGACCCGACCAACCAGTTCGCCGACCAGCTGCTCGGTCGGGTCCAGGAGGAGATCGAGATTCTCGGGCGTCCGGACGGCGCCCGCGAACTCGAGGAAATCAAAAAAGCGGCTCGGGAGGCCAAGGTCAAGCCGCCGATTCTCAACCCGAAATCCAACGATCGCATCACCCTCAACTTCCCCAAGCCGAAGCCGGTCAAGGAGATCTACCAGGCCATGAGCAAGGCCTATGGGTTCAACGTCCTGTTTGATCCCAAACTCAAGGATGATCGGCTCTCCATCGAGCTCAACGACCTGACCGCCGAGCAGTCGCTGGAGATGGTGATGCAGGCGGCGGGCCAGTTCTACAAGGTGCTCGATGAGCACACCATCATCGTCATCGACGATACGCCGCAGAACCGACGCGAGTACGAGGATCTCGTCATCAAGACCTTTTTCCTCTCCAACGCCGATGTCAAGGATGTCGACAAGCTCCTGCGATCGCTCATCGAAGCGCGGCGGCTGTCGACCAACGAACAACTCAACGCGATCACCCTGCGCGACACGGCCGACAAGGTCGCTATTGCCGAGAAGCTCATCACCGTCAACGACAAGGCCAAGGCCGAGGTGCTGGTCGATGTCGAGCTGCTGCTGATGTCGGGGCGGAGCGACTCGAACCTGGGGGTCGCGCTTTCGACCGACACCTACACCCTCGGGCTCGACACCGCCCAGGTGAGCGGCACCGATGGGCAGGACGGTTCGCTCTACCTCAACCAGTTCCAGAACATCACCCGCGGCGACTGGTTCATCAACATCCCGAGCGTGGTCATCAATCTGGCGATCTCGTCGGGTAACGCCGAGGTGCTGGCCCAGCCGCAGCTGCGGATCACCGAGGGCGAGAAGGCGAGTCTGCTTATCGGCGACCGGGTGCCGATTCCGGTCACGAGTTTCAACACCGGATATCAGGGGTCGCCGGGGACGGTCACGCCCATCACCTCCTTCCAGTATCAGGACATCGGCATCAAGATCGATGTCGAGCCCCGGGTTCATCACAACCGTGAGGTGACGCTCAAGCTCACCGTCGAGGTGTCGAACCTGGGCGAAGAGGTCTCGGTGGGGCCCAACCAGACCGCGGTCACCATCGGCACTCGTACCATCACCTCGGTGATCCGGCTGAAAAGCGGCGAATCGAGTCTGCTCGCCGGTCTGATCCGCCGAGATCAGGGCGAGGTCACCAAGAAGATACCCCTTCTCGGGGACATCCCGCTCATCGGCAGGCTCTTCACCAGCAAGAACAAGACCGACCGTCGGACAGATCTGGTGCTGACCCTCACGCCGTCCATCATCCGTTTCCCGGACATCACCGAGGAGGACCTCGCACCCATGTGGGTGGGCACCGAAAGCCAGATCTCGTACTACGGTTCGCGGTCGCCGCGGATCGAGTCGGGGCGGGCCCCCCAGGGCCCCTTCGATCAACAGGAAAACGCCTCCGGGGGATCCGATCCGGCCGATGAAGACATGCCGGATCCCGACACGCTGCCGTTCAATGTGTCTCCTCGCCCGAATGCGCCCCGCCGGGCGTCGCCCCAGCCGGAAGACCAACCGCAAGGCGGCGGTATCGAACTGGTGCCCGGGCCCAAAAAGAGCCTGGGCCAATCCGAGAACGAGGCGCCCCTCGAGGACGAGACCGCACAGGCGCCGATTCTGGTGGGCCTGGAGCCCTCGGTGCTCTCGCTCGCCGTCGGCGCCGAGACCAGTCTCCAACTGGTCGCTCGCGGCGCACCTGCCGAACCCTATCGGCTCCCCCTCACCGTGTCCTTTGATCCGACTCGGGTAGTCATCGACTCGATCGCGACGGTGGAGGGTGTGACCGCCAGGTACCAGGATCTCGAGCCGGACGAGGGTTGGATCGAGCTCGACCTCGAGGTCGGCGGCGCCGACGCTCCGGGGGCGCACGGCCTCGCGGTGCTACGTGTTCGTGCCCTGGCGCCGGGACCGGTCCCGCTGGTGATCACCGGCGGAGGGGCGACCCGGTACGACGGCGTCGTGTTGCCGGTGGCGGTCGGCAACGGCGCCCTCTTCATCACCGAGCAACCGCAGCCGGTCGGAAAGTGAGCGACCGGTGATGATTCGGCTGCACCGGCGCCAGGCGGGTTACACGCTGGCCGAGATGGTGATGGTGGCGGCGCTCATCGCGCTGCTCTCCTCCATCGTGCTGCCGGTTGCCAAGTTCACCGTCAAACGTCGGAAGGAAGCGGATCTTCGGCTCGCTCTGAGGCAGATGCGGACCGCCATCGACGAGCACAAAAAACTATCCGACAACGGCATGATCCCGGTGAAACTGGGTGGCGAGGGTTATCCGGAGAGCCTCGAGGTTCTCGTCGAAGGCATCGACCTGGTCGGCCAGGAACGCCGTCAGCGCTTTCTCCGCCGCCTGCCCATCGACCCCATGACGGGCGAGGCCGAGTGGGGTCTGCGGTCGTATCAGGACGAGCCCGACAGCACGAATTTCGGAGGGCAGAACGTCTACGACGTCTTTTCACTCTCCGACGGAGTTGGGCTCGACGGCACCGAGTACAAGGACTGGTGAGCCATGAAGAGTCGTAAGAGACCCGAATCGGGCTTCACGCTTATCGAGCTGATCATCGTGGTCGCGATCATCGGCATCCTCGCTGCCATCGCGGTACCGCAGATGCGGAACGCCCCGATCAAGGCTCGTGAGGCGGTGATCCGGGCCGATCTCTACCAAATGCGATCGTGCATCGACCAGCACCTGGCCGACAAAGGGGTCTACCCTGAGTCGATTCAAGCCCTGATCGACTCCGGCTACCTGCGGTTTCTGCCGGCCGATCCCTTCACCGGTCTGACCGAGGGCGCGTGGCGGGAGCTCTCGGCCGAACCCACCGATTTGGAGGATCTCGAACCCATCGACGACGACCTCATGCCCGAGGGCGGCTTCGGCATCATCGACGTCAAGTACGCCGACGACACCCGGGTCGGCTTGGACGGATCGCTGATATCGGAGTGGTGAGGTGGCTGCTTCGCCGCCACCTCACGAATTATGAATTATGAATTATGAATTATTAATTTCGGGCACCGTTCCAAACCGGAGGCGAATGGCGTGATTCCACCTCTCAGGTATCCCGGAGGAAAGGCCGGAGCGATCTTCCTCGGGGTGGGCGCGTTTATCGGCGCGTGTCTGGCATCCTTTTCGTCCGACGAAAAGGTGCCTGGCAACGCACGGGGAGAGCGTTGGGAGAATCGGGCGCGGTGTGGCGTCGGGTCGAGCGGACGCGCGCACGGGAGAGAGGCCGGATACACCCTGGTCATGTTCGTGGTGGTCATCGCCCTCATGTCCATCGCCATGGGGGTTGCCGTCCAGACCGCCGAGTTTCAGATGCGGCGCGAGCGCGAGGCCGAGTTGATCTTCCGTGGCGAACAGTTCATCGAGGCCATCCGGCTCTACCGGGTCAAGTACGGCCGGTACCCGATGCAGCTCAAGGAGATCTACGAAGCGAAACCCCGGGTCGTCAGGAAGAAGTGGAAGGATCCCATCACCGACTCGGAAAACTGGGGTCTGGTCTATCTCGGCCAGGAGGGTCGGGAGCTGGTTCCGGGCGGACGTCAGGCGGGGCCGGTTGGTGGGCTGGAAAACACTCTGGACTCGGGAGCTCGACCCATCGAAACCCAAACGCCGTTCGGCAAACCCGGCGAGCCGGGATCCGAGTCGGACACGGGAGGTCTGGGACCTGCCGGCGCCGACCGCAAGATGGGACCGATCATCGGCGTCCACTCGACCTCGTGCGACGAGGCGATCAAGATCTATGAAGGCCACACCACCTATTGTGAGTGGCGGTTTATCTTCCGCGAGGAGCAACAGCGGGGTGGCCGCAGTGGAACGGTGCCCAGACAACCACAGACCTGGCACCCGGGAGACGAGCTCAAACCGCCCGACGGGACCGACCCCGGCGGGCCGCCGGGAAGCCGGCCTCCCGGCGGCAGCCGGCCGCCGCCACCGATTCAGACGCCGTCGCGGCCGTAGTACACTCCGCAACCGTGTCGAGTCCCGGATTTCCCCCTGCACTGTTGATCCAGCACCTGCCCGGTCGCGAGACCGTGGCCGCAGGGGTGTGGGTGACGCGCGGTTCGGCGCACGAGCCCGAGGACCTCGCGGGCGCCACTCATCTGGTCGAACACCTCACCTTGCGGCGCTGCGGCGGCCGCGACCGGCGCGTCATGGCGGCGTTGGTGGACCGGCTCGGGGGTGATGTCGACGCCTGGACCGGAACCGAGATGATGGGTGTCAGCATGGCCACAACGGTCGATTCCCTCGGCGATGGCCTCGAGTTGCTGGTCGATGCCATCGCGACGCCGAGTTTCGAGCCCGAGGATGTCGAACTCGAACGACGGGTGATTCTCGCGGAGCTCGAGTTGATCCACGATGATCCCTCCGAGCTGGTGGAGGAGGCGTTGCTGCGCGCCGCCTGGGGTGGACACCCGCTGGCGCGTCCGGTGATCGGCAGCGCCGAGAGTGTCGCATCCATGGATGTCGCGACCCTTCGGCGGCACCATGCCGGACTCATTCGATCGGGTCGGTTGATTGTCGCCCTGGCCGGCGATCTTGACGGCAACGGCGCCCTGGCCTGTCTCGAGCGGCTCGACCTGAGCGTTGTCCCGAGTCGGCCCCGGTTGCCGGCCCTCGAGTGGTCGGCCGACCGCGAAACCGTCACCAGGACCTGGGCCGACCAGGTCCACACGCGGATCGCCTTCGAGGCGATTCCGTCCGGCGACGACCGCTTGGCCGAGCTGTCGGTGCTCAACCGGGTCCTCGGCAACGGCTCGTCGAGCAGACTTTTCCAGCGTCTGCGCGAGGGCGAGGGGCTGACCTACGACATCTGGTCGGGTCTGGCGTTGCGCCGGCCGGGCGGTCTGCTCGAGATCGGCTGGGCCTGTGCCCCGGAGGTGAACCACGAGGTCTGGCGCCTGGTTCTCGACGAGGTCGAGCGGTTGCCGCTGGATCTTGACCCCGATGAGGTCGAAGTGGCTCAGGAGGGGATGCTGCGTGGGCTGCTGATGGACAGCGATCAACCGATGGCGCGGTGCGCCATGGATGTGGCCGAGGTGCTCGACCGTGGTCGACGCTTCGATCTCGGCAGGGTCCGCGAGGAGCTCGAGGCGGTGACCATCGACGGTGTCCGCGAACTCGCCGCGACCATCCTTCGCCCGGACCGCATGGCCGCCGCTCTCTGCGGCCCCGAGGGATGCGAGCTGCCGGGCTGAGGCGGTCGCTGTCGCGGCCGCTGACGCTGCCGCTGTTCCTGCCGCTGCCCCGGACGCTGCCCCGGACGCTGTTCCCTTCGTCTCCGGCCTTCTGGTCCGCCTTGGGCGGCCCAGCGTCGTCCCATCGGCGTGGTCGCTCGGGTGGTGAATTGAAGGGCTGCGACCACGCCGATGGAACGCCGGCGGCCTCCTTCGTCGCCGGGGCAACCAGGCAGAGGCGCACCGCAGCGGCCTCTGGCCGCCGCGACCAGGCCCCTGTCCCGCGAGACCTCGAGGTCACCGTACCGGATGCAGCAGCCGCCAGGTCATGGCTCGGACTTCGTGGAAGAGGTGGATTGCCGAATCGGCCTTCGACGCGTGGTGACTTGCCTCGGCGCCGAGAGGAGGCGAAGATGGCCCGTGTCGACCTCTTTCGCGGAGCCGTAGGCGCATGCGCCAGTGGTGCATTCGATCTCGGCCGCGACCGACCGTGGCCTGGTCGGAGAGAACGGCGGGCACCGTACGACGCGGAGCGAACCCACCTGATCGGCGAGACTCTTGAGGGTAGCGCCGGTACGCGCAAGACAAGCGAGATCGCGATGGCGGCGGCTTCGAGGGCCTTCGAGTGGGCGTTGAGGCCGGTTGCTGGTAAGGCGTTGTGCATGATCACCTCCTGGTTGTTCATGCCCCCTCCACCAGCCGAATGGGTTGCCGGGGTCAAGGGGTCGCCCTCCGAGGGCGATGCATTTCACCCCTTGACCCCGGCAACCCATTCGGCTACTCGTCGCTTCAGAACAACCAGGAGGTGATCATGCAGCCCCGGACGCAGCCCCGGACGCAGCCCCGGACGCAGCCCCGGACGCAGCCCCGGACGCAGCCCCGGACGCAGCCCCGGACGCAGCCCCGGACGCAGCCCCGGACGCAGCCCCGGACGCAGCCCCGGACGCAGCCCCGGACGCAGCCCCGGACGCAGCCCCGGACGCAGCCCCGGACGCAGCCCCGGACGCAGCCCCGGACGCAGCCCCGGACGCAGCCCCGGTCGCAGCCCCGGACGCAGCCCCGGTCGCTGCCCCGGTCGCTGCCCCGGTCGCTGCCCCGGTCGCTGCCCCGGTCGCTGCCCCGGTCGCTGTCACTGACATCGGGCACGGACACGAACACGGCTCCGGAAATCCAAGGCGTGTATGATCCCATTCATGACCGACGCACCCACGATCCGGCTCCGCAGGCTGCCTCATTCGAAGGGGCTCGAGCTTCCGAGCTACGCTTCCACCGGCGCCGCGGGGGCCGATCTCCGCGCTGCGGTGGAAGAGGATCTGGAGATCGCTCCGGGTGATCGGGCGGCGGTTCCCACCGGGTTCGATCCTCGAGATCCCCGCGGGCTGGGAGGGCCAGGTCCGTCCCCGGTCCGGGCTCGCCATCCGGCACGGGCTGACGGTGGTCAACGCGCCGGGCACCATCGACAGCGATTACCGGGGTGAGCTCAAGGTGCTGCTGGTCAATCTCGGCAGCGAGGTGGTGACCATCCATCGCGGGGATCGAATCGCGCAGTTGGTGGTCACACCGGCGCCGCAGTCCAGGTTCATCGAAGCCGAAAACCTCGACACCACCGATCGTGGCGACGGTGGCTTCGGATCGACGGGAACGATAGCCGGTGGAAGTCCTGGTTCTCGCCTCCGGCTCGTCGGGCAACGCGGTCCTGGTGCGCTCGGGCTCGACTTCCGTGCTGGTCGACATCGGGGTGTCGGCGCTGCAGATGAAGAAGCGGCTCGAGTGTTTCGGTTGCGTGCCCGAGGACATCGATGCGATCTTCCTCACCCACGAGCACTCCGATCACATCCGCGGTCTCGAGGTCTTCTTACGCCGCCACCACGAGGCACCGGTCTGGACCACCCGGGGCACCTGGTCCCGGGTGCCGGTCAAGACCCGAACCGGAGGCGAGATCGAATCGGGCCGTGACTATCCCGTCGGCAGCCTTCGAGTGCGACCCGTCGCCACCAGCCACGACGCCGCCGAACCCGTGGCCTATGTCTTCGAAGACGGGATGCAGCGCGTCGCTGTGTGCACCGACACCGGCATCTTCACCCATCTCCTCGAGCAACGTCTGGCGGGCTGCGATCTGCTGCTCATCGAGACCAACCACGACGCCGACATGCTTCGCCACGGGCCCTACCCGTGGCAGCTCAAGCAGCGCATCGCTTCGCGTCTCGGCCATCTCGGCAACCACCAGACCGAGGAGGCCCTCGATCGCATGAAAAGCTCCCAGCTCAAGGGAGTGGTCGGGCTCCACCTCTCGGCCGAGAACAACTTGACCCAACTGGCGGTCGAGTCGCTCCAGCGGGCCATGAACGGGAGCTGCCCGGTGACCGCGGTCCCGCGCACCGAGATGTTGCGAGTCACCGTCGGATCGAGCGCGATCTTCGAGGTTGCCCCGGTTCCTCCTAAAGGGTACTGATTTCTTTTTATTGCTGACGGCTTTCGCGAAAGCCGTCAGCAATAAAAAGACTGAGGTTGTGTCAGACGTCGCCAATCGCGTAGGCTGACTCCCGTGAGATCTGGAACGAGCGTCACGAGGGGAATCGACCATCCGGGAGAGGGAGTAGCCGCGAAGGAACTTTTTCCCGGCGACGCTCTCGCCGGACGGTTTGTCCTCAACGAGTTGCTCGGTCGTGGTGGCTCGGGCACGGTGTGGTCGGCGCTGGACACCAGGGTCGGCGATCGGTTCGCGGTCAAGGTCCTCGATCGGGCGGCGCACGATCCGGCCAACCGCGAACGGCTTCGGCGCGAGATCCGCGCCACCCGGTCCGGTCATCCCAACGTCGTCTCCATCCACGAGTTGCATGAGGAGGGGGACTTTCTCTTCATCACCATGGAGCTGGTCGAAGGGTTGAATCTGCGTGAGGCCATGGCGGACCGGGGCCGATTGACCCTCGACGACGCGGCATCGATCGGTCGCCAGATCGCCAGTGCTCTCGACCATCTGCACGGCCAGGGACTCGTTCACCGGGATGTCAAACCGGGCAACATCATGCTCTCGCCCGAAGGCGCCGCCAAGCTCTGCGATATGGGTTTGGCGCGGCCCATGGCCGCCGGGGCCACGGTCACCGAGAGCCAGATGGTGGTGGGTACGCCGGCCTACATGGCGCCGGAGATGGCGCGCGAGGGTGAGCTTGTGGCGGCGTCGGATGTCTACGCCCTCGGTCTGACGCTCTATCAATGTCTGACCGGGGAGGTGCCGCTGGCCCGGACCACGGCGGTGGACACTCTGATGGCCCGGCAGCGCAGCCGGGCGCGGCCCGTCCGGACGCTCCGGCCCGAGTGCCCGCGCTGGCTCGGCCGTCTTCTCGATCGAATGCTCGATCCGGATCCCGATCTGCGGCCGAGCTCCGCGGAAGTCGCCCGCTCCCTCGAGAAACGGCGATTCGGCTGGCGGCCGCACCGGCGCCACCTGGTTCGTGCCGCTGTCGTTGCGCTGGTTGCGGTGGCAGCCGCGGCGGCAGCGGTGTTTGGGCCTCGTTGGTCGGATGCCCCGCCGGACCCGGCCGACGACCCGGTAGCCAACGAGCTCATGGTCACCACCGAAGGATTCGACAACGGAACCGTCTTCAGCATCACCGACGGACACGGGCGGCCGGTCGACACCCTGGCGACGAAGAAGAAACCGAATCCGACCAGGGAAAGCCTGTTCAAGAATCGGTTTGTCGACTTCGCCGATCTGGACGGGGACGGGAGAAGGGACGTGGTCTTTGCCAACTCTGATTCCGAGGCCACCGACCAGCTCGAGATCCGCCGCCGGCTTGCCGACGGGACCACCGAACGTGCCTCGGCGTGGAACCTCCACCACGAGCTGGAGTACGAGGGGCAGTCATTCAGCGGGTTCGCGCCGATGGATCTGGAGTGCGCAGATCTCTCGGGAGACGGCATGCCCGAGATCATCGTGGTGTACGCCTCGAGCCCATACTACCTGGCGGAGGTGTTGGTCTTTCGGCCCGACGGGCAGGAGGTGCTGAGGGTGCTTCATCCCGGACAGATCGGCAATATCCGGACCGGAGACCGGGACCGGGATGGAAGAGCCGAACTCTATGTCGGCGCCACCAACAACTTCCATGAACAGAATGTGGGCAACGAGAGTTCGCCGACGTTCTTTGTCGTCGAGGCGGACTGGACAAAGACGGGCCAGGTCCTCGATCTTTTCGGGCCGGGACGAACCATGACGGCGACGACACCGGCCGATATCGAAGTCACCTACGTGGCCATGGCCCATCAGCGGTTGATTCCACCGCTCACTCCCTGGCGATATGCGGTCGTCACCGGTTTATCGGCGGCCGGGAGCGACCAGTTCCTGTTGGTTTCCACCGACCGGACAAAGTGGAAGGAGAGCACGTCTCTGTCCTTCCTGCGATCCTTCACGTTCGACCACGATCTTCGACTCACCGACGCGATGTGGGTTGTGGGCCCGCTCATCGAGCGCGGGATCGATCCGACGACCGCAGGCCCCGATCAGCTCTCGGTGACCTACTGGAACGGAACCGCCTGGCAGCCCGAAGTCTGCACCATCCCGCAGGCGGAGAATTGAACCGCAAAGGCGCCAAGGACGCTTAGAACATTTCAGACAGCTCTCGGGCGATTCCGAGCAGCACGCCGGCGGAATCTCCCCGATTGAGATGCTGGCGTTCTTCGCGCCTTAGCGGTTCATTTTCTTTCGCACCACCTACGTGCGTTCTGGAAGAGCCGGAGCCACGGCGAGCTTCGAGGTCGCGCCGCCATTGACGCGGCATCCAGCCCCACTGCCACTTGAGGAAGCAGCGCTCCGGGTGGGGCATGATCGCCAGGTGGCGGCCGTCCGGCGAAGCACAGCGCGGCGATGCCCTCGGGCGAGCCGTTGGGGTTGAAGGGGTAACTCTCGGTGATCCGGCCCTCGTCATCGGCGAAGCGGACCGGCGCGAGATTGTCGGCGAGCACCCGATCGAGGACCGCGCGGTCGGGGAAGAGCGCCCGACCTTCGCCGTGCTGGACCCAGATCCCCAGGGTCGAGCCCGCCATCCCGTCGAGCATCAGCGCGGGCGAGGGCTCGATCTTGACCGAGACGAACCGCGACTCGAACCGACCCGAGGCGTTGCGGACAAAGCGCGGTTGGACCGGATCCTCGAGACCGCGCCACGGCACGAGCCCGAGCAGGGCGAGCAACTGGCAGCCGTTGCAGACCCCGAGGCTGAAGGTGTCGGGGCGAGATGCGAAGGCGTCGAACTGGCGCCTCAGATCGTCGTTGAAGCGGATCGTCCCGGCCCAGCCCTTGGCCGAGTCGAGGACATCGGCGTAGCTGAAGCCCCCAACCGCGGCGAGACCGCGGAAACGCTCGAGTTCGATCCGTCCGGCGAGAAGATCCGACATGGTGACATCCCAGGGCTCGAAACCGGCCGCGTGGAAGGCGGCGGCCATCTCGCGGTCGCCGTTGGAGCCCTCTTCGCGGAGGATCGCCACCGGGATCTTCTCGGGGCGGTTCATGACATCTTCGGGTGTCGGTTCGGGTCGGAAGCTGAGACCCCACGACGGCGTCCGGCGATGGCGGAGACCGCTCTCCTCTTCGGCGACGCAACTCGGGTCGGCCTGGCGTCGGTCGAGCTGGAACGAGGTCCTCTCCCAGAGATCGCGAAGCACGCGCATGTCTTCGTCGAGGACCTCCTCGCCGCCGACGGCGATCCGGATCCGCGGTTCGGCGGTGGTGCGGCCGATGGCGAGACACGGAACGTCGTTTTCTAGAAAGACCGCGATGGCATCGTCGAGATCGTCCTCGTCGATCTCGAGCACGAGACCGAGTTCTTCGGCGAAGAGCGCCGCCAGGGTCTGAGTCGCCGGCAGCCGGGAGATCGACATCGAGGCCGCAGTTGCCGGCAAAGGCCATCTCGAGCAGGGTGGTCACGAGGCCGCCGTCCGAGCGGTCGTGACCGGCGGTGATCATTCCTTCGTCGAGCAGCGTCTGGACCGAGTCGAAGGCGCGACCGAGGAGCTCGATGTCGTCGACATCGGGACAGTCGTCGCCGATCTGACCCCAGACCTGGGCCAGGGCCGAGCCGCCGAGCCGGTTGCGACCGGCGCCGAGATCGACAAAGAGCAGGCGACCGCGTCCCGGGAGCTCGAGATCCGGCGTCACGGTGCGGGTGATGTCGGGGCTGGTGCAGTAGGCCGAGATCACCAGCGCGCCCGGAGTCTTGACGGTCTCGCCGTCGGGCGCCAGCGCGGCCATGGAGATGGAGTCCTTGCCGCCGTCGACCGCGATCCCGAGGGTCGTCATCATGGCGCACATGGCCTCGGCGGCGTCGTACATGGCCGCCCCTTCGCCGGGGAGCTTGGCCGCCCACATCCAGTTGGCCGAGCAGCGGACATCCTCGAGCGCGGTGACCTGCGCCCACACCAGATTGGTGAGGGCTTCGCCCACCGAGAGTCGCGCCATGGCCGCGGGGTCGAGCAGGCCCTTGATGGGTTGTTCGCCGATGGCGGTGGCGCCGCCGGTTGTTCCGAGGTGACTCGAAGCCACCACCGCGACATCGGCCACGGTGAGCTGGAGCGGCCCGGCGCAGGGTTGGCGGGCGACGAGCCCGGTGACGGCGCGGTCGACCTTGGTGGTGAGGAATCGCTTGGAACCCACCGAGAGCAGCCGCAGAACCCGGTCGAGGGCCTGCCGGACGCGTCAGGTCGTCGGGCAGGGTCGAGGGCTCGAGGACCGGATGCGGCGCGGTCGAAGCTGAAGCTCTTCTGCGGCATGTCGCCGAGGACATGGGCGAGTTCGAGATCGACCGGAGTCGTGTCGTCGCGCTCGTCGTGGACGACGACGCGGCCGTCGCCGGTGACCCGGCCGACAAACGACGGCCGGGACCTTCTCGCGCTCGCACAGGTTCTCGAAGAGCTCGCGGTGCTCGGGGCGAAGCAGCAGGGCGTCGTTTTCCTGGAATTCGGCGCCCCAGATCTCGAGCACCGAGAGGGTCTCGTCGCCGACGGGGAAGGCCCGGACCTCGATTCGCGCCCCTGCCGGTTCGACGATCTCCTTGAGAACATTGCAGTTGCCGCCGGCGCCCTGGTCGTGGATCGAGACGATGGGGTTGTCGGGTCCGAGCTCGCAGCAGGCCCGGATCACCCGGTTGACCTTTTGCTCCATCTCGGCGTCGCCGCGCTGGACGGCGTTGAAATCGAGCTCGGCGACGTTCTCGCCCTGGACCATGGATGAGGCGGCGCCGCCGCCCATCCCGATGCGGTAGGCCGGGCCGCCGAGTTTGACGACCCACATCCCGATCTCGGGTGCGCCCTTGGTGATGTGCTGGTGATCCATCTTGCCGATGCCGCCGGAGAACATGATGGGTTTGATCCACTCGCGCCGTTCGCCCGAGGGCAGGCGCAGGCCGAAGGACCGGGTGAAGCCCTGGACCACCGGTTCGCCGAACTTGTTGCCGTAGTCGGACGCGCCGTTGGAGGCCTCGATCTCGATCTCGAGCGGGCTCGCCAGATTGTCGGGGTAGCTGAAGCCGGGATCCTCCCACGGCTGCGGGTCCTCGGGAATCTGGAGATTCCCGACGCAGTAAGCCGCGGTGCCGGCGGTGTAGTCGGAGCCGCGACCGGTCGCGTGGACATCGCGGATTCGCCCTCCGGTCCCGGTTTCGGCGCCGGGAAAGGGCGCGACGCCGGATGGGAAATTGTGGGTCTCGGCGGTGAAGATGACATCCTGATCCACCACGGTTTCCGCCATGGGCGACGGTCGGCCGGGCTCGGACGGCGCCACGGCGGTGATGGCGACGCCGCGGATCGAGCTCGAGTTGTCGTTGAAGGCGATGACGCTGTTGTTGCGGTTGGCCTTGAGCGGGCCCTGGATCATGGCGATGAGATCGTCCGGTATTTCGACACCGTCGAGGATGAGTCGGCCCTTGAAAAACCAGTGGCGCGAGTGCTCGGAGTTGGACTGGGCGATGTCGAAGCACTCGACATCGGTCGGGTTGCGGCGCATCCGCTCACGAAAGAGCTCGGTGTAGTAATCGAGATCCCAGTCGTCAAAGGCGAGACCGAGCTCCGAGTTGATTTTTTCGAGGGCGGCGCGACCTTCTTCGAGGACCGGGACCTCGGTCACCGGGCGGGGCTCGACCCCGACTTCGAAATTGGTCAGGGGTTCGGGGTAGGGGCACTCGGTCATGCGGTCGTGGATCGATGCGAGAAAAGCCTCACGTTGCTCATCGGTCATGGCCGAAACCGGGAGTTCGAAGCGTCGCGACCGTTCGATCCGCCGGATCGTGCCGAGGCCGCAGGCGTGACACACCGCCACCGCGTTGGTCGACCAGGCGGTGGAGAAGCTCATCCTCGGTCCGACCTCGAAGATCTCGCCTCCGTCGAAAGTGAGAAAGCTCTTCTCGGCGAATCCGTCGGGCTCGAAGGTCTCGGCGAGAAGCCAGCGCAGGACCTCCTGTTGACGGTTGTCGAGTTCGCCGTCGCTGGCGACATAAAAGCAGTGTTCGGTAGCCAGGGCGTCGATCTCGAGACCGACGGCGCGGGCCGAGGCGAGGGCCTTGCTTTGTTCGACGGTGGACAGCCCCGGAGACCTGAACAGGCGTGTGATGATCATGGGGTGGTTGTATCACGAATGGGTCCGCTCCTAAAGAAGCGCGATGGGAGCGGTGCGCAGGCACGCACCTTTGTTCGCGGCGAACAAAGGTGGATGCCAGGCACCGAGCCCGTGCAAGGTGAGGTTGACAACGTGCCGGAGCGGGGTTCTGTTCGCTGCCCCTGCCCCTGCCCCTGCCCCTGCCCCTGCCCTGCCCTGTCGCTGTCGCTGATTCTGTCAGCCCCGGCCTTCTGGGCCGCCTTCGGCGGTCCAGCGTCGTCCCATCGGCGTGGTCGCTCAGGTTGGTCAGTTCTCACTCCGGCGATGGTTTGGTCGCAGGCCCTGAAGGACCTGCCTACAGAGTCCTCAGCAACACTCTAGAAACAACATAACTGTAGGCGCGCCCTTTAGGGTGCGCGACCAAATCGTGCTGAAAACCCTTCGCCATCGGCCAACCTGAGTCATGGGAATAGGTATGGTACGGGCTTGTCACGGTTGATGGTGCGGGATAGGGTGGCGGTACATCGGGATCGGGAACGGGATACGGGAGCGAACCAATGGCAACCTACAAAGACGCCGGCGTCGACATCGATGCGCAGGACAAGGCCCTCGATCAGGTCAAGAAGATGGTGCGCAACACCTACACCGATGGGGTCCTCTCCGACCAGGGCGCCTTCGGTGGGCTCTTTCGCATGCCCAAGGGCTTCAAGGAGCCGGTACTGGTGGCCTCGGCCGATGGCGTCGGGACCAAGCTCAAGGTGGCCATCGCCAGCGGCCGCAACGGGACCGTCGGTCAGGATCTCGTCAACCACTGCATCAACGACATCCTGGTCCAGGGCGCGAGGCCGCTCTTCTTCCTCGACTACTGCGCGACGGGGCGAATCGATCCCGATGTCGTGGCCGATGTCATCGGTGGCGTGGCGACGGCGTGCTCCGAGGCCGGTGTCGCGCTGCTCGGTGGCGAGACCGCCGAGATGCCCGGATTCTACGGCGACGGCGACTACGACCTCGCGGGTTTTATCGTCGGGGTTGTCGACCGCAAGGCCATCCTCGATGGGTCGAAGGTCAAGAAGGGAGACGTGCTGGTAGGTCTCCCGAGCACGGGTCTGCACACCAACGGCTACTCGCTGGCCCGCAAGATCCTCCTCGATGATCCCGGTTTTTCACCCGAAGACGTCATCCCGGAGCTCGGGTGTTCGGTGGGGGAGGAGCTCCTCAAGATCCACCGCTGCTATCTCAACCCGGTCTGGCCGTTGGTCGAGCAGGGTTTGATCCGGGCCATGGCACACATCACCGGTGGCGGTCTGACCGACAATCTTCCGCGGGTCATCCCCAAGAAGCTGCGCGCGGTCATCAAGATCGGCTCCTGGGAGATCCCACCGGTCTTCAGGATTCTCGCGGTTCGTGGCGAGGTGCCCGAGGATGATCTCTGGCGGACCTTCAACATGGGCGTCGGGATGGTTCTCATCGTCCCGCCGAAGCACTTGAAGAAGGTGCTCGAGATCCTCAGAGAATCGGGCTGCCCGGGCTTTCCCATGGGCAACATCGCCAAAGGCGAGCGAGGCGTCGAGTACGACCACCCCCCGGACGGATTCCCGTCCGGGCTGCGCTGAAGCGCAGAATTATGAATTTTCAATTATGAATTATGAATGGCATCGCAGCGGGCCGTTTGCGATGGTGCGATGGAATTCATAATTCATAACTCATCATTCATAATTTGCGATGTTCATCCTCTTGCTCAACTGAACAGATTTCTCCTTTGTTTCAAATGATTTAGAATCTGATTGGGAACAAGCGGGGAGGGATCTCATGGCCAAGAAGATCGGCATCATCTACTGCGAGCGGATCCAGGATGCGAGCTGCGTCGGCTGCGCCAAGTGCTACAAGTCGGTCAACGAGAACACCTTCGCCTTCGAGGACGCGGGCGACGTCCGGGTGGTCTTCAAGTGCGGTTGCGGCGACTGCCCGGGGTTGGTCGTGCCGCGGGTCGATCTCCAGATGACGGTGCTCGACTCACTCGGCGTGTCGGTCGATGAGATCTATTTCGGCACCTGCGTCAAGAAGGCGACCACCTTCATGAACTGCCCGATGAACGTCGAAGGCGTCACCGAGGTGATGCAGAACAAGTTCGGCGTGCCGGTGCATATGGGAACCCACGACTACTGATCTCGCTTCGCTCGATCAGCAGTCGAATTATGAATTTTGAATTCTGAATTATGAATTTCATCGCACCATCGCATCGTCGTGGTTGAAGACGACTATGGTCCGGCTGGTTGTGGGGTAGGCATCCTGCCTGCCCTTCAGAGCCGTTCGAGCAGGTGTAGCTACGTACGATAGTCCTCTTCCGCCCGAGCACGAATTCCGCATTAAAATTCATAATTCAAAATTCATAATTGATTGAGGGCTTGCGTTTCGACGCAAAGCCCGTACAATACCCGTCCCGGTGCGTTCGCTCCGGGAATTAACAACTCCTTGCTCCGGACAGAAGTTTCGGAGCCGAAGGCCATGAGGAGGACACATGCCTTTGTATGAGCTGGGGCTCATTGTAGACCCCGAGATTCCACCCGAGGACGAGACCACGGCGCTCGAGCGGCTCGAGGCGATCATCACCGACAACGACGGCACGATGATCGACAAGGACGCCCGCGGACGTCGGCAACTCGCCTATCCGATCAAGAAGAAGAACTACGGCGTCTACCACTTCTGGACATTCGAAGTGGAGGGAGACGTGCTCGAGAAGCTCAACTTCGAGCTCCGCACTTCCGATGTCGTCATGCGCTCGCTGACCCTCAATATGGATCGGGAGCTCAAGCGGAAGCGCAAGTTGGACAAGAAGCGGGATGATCGGCAGGCGAAGAAGGCCGCCAAGAAGGCTGCCGCCGCCGAGGCCGAAGCCACTGCGGACGAGAGCTGAGGAGGCTACGATGGGACACCAGAAGAAGCGTTTTCGCCGGCGCGCGAAGATCTGCCGTTTCACTGTCGACAAGATCCACTACATCGACTACAAGAACATCGAGCTTCTGCGGGAATTCACCCCGACCAACGGCAAGATCCTGCCGCGGCGGGTGACCGGCACCCGGCCGATCTACCAGCACAAGCTGACCCGCGCGATCAAGCGCGCCCGTTTCATGGGCCTGCTGCCGTACGTGGGTCAGTAGTCGAAGCGATCCGTTTCGCCCCCTCGTGGGTGGGATCCATGACGATCACTGAAGAACCTCAAGAGGCGGAGACCACCGCCGTTGTCCCGCGTGTGCCGCGCTTCGGCGCGGGCGCCTCGGGGCTGGTGTCGCTGCTGCTGGCGGCCGGCGTTCTGGTGGTGCCGCTCTTCGGTCTTCTGATCGCTCCTCTGGCGCTGGTGCCGGTCCTACACTTCGAGTCGGGCGGTTCACCCGGGATCCGAGCGTGGGGATGGGTCGTCGCCCTTCTGGCCGGCGGCTCGTTCCTCGGGATCGGTCCTTTGCCGTTGGCTCTTCTGGCGGCCTATTGCCTCATCGTGGCCCTGCCCGCGCTGTCGGTCGAGATCTGGGTCAGGATGGGGTGGAGTGAGGCGCGGTGGATCGCGATTTTGGTCGCCGCGGCGTCGGTGGCGGTCCTCATCGGTTTGGCGCTCGTGACCCTTCCCGCAGGTCCGGTGGACGGGGTCGCGGCGGCCATGCGCGGGGCGGCGGCCGACGCCGAGGAGATGTACGGCGCCCTGGGATTCGCCGAAAGCGAGATCGAGCTTGCCTTTGACGCCTCCGAACGGGTGGTGCCGTGGGTCTTGCCGAGTGTGATCATCGCGTACCTGATCATGATCGTGTTCTGGATCAGACCCAGGATTCCCCTCCTGGGTTTTTCAGTCGAGGTCGCACCCTTCGAGGAGTACCGCGGTGATGAGTGGATTGCCGCAGTTTTTGCGCTGTCGGGTCTCGGCGCGCTGTTTGGTGACGGGACGCTGCGTTGGATTGCGCTCAACCTGCTGATAGCGGCGCTTTTGTTGTATTTTGTCCAGGGGTTGGCTATGATTCGAGCCCATCTCGTGCGATGGGTTGGGCGGGGATGGTTCGTCCGATGGGGTGTTGCGCTGTTTTGCATCTACCCGCCGATGCCGATCCTGGTCGCGACCCTCGGTGTCGTCGACAACTTCTACCCCCTGCGACCGGCCGTGAGTGATGACGGAGGAAACCCATGAAAGTGATTCTGAACGACTACATCGAGCACCTCGGAGAGCGGGGCGACTCGGTCGAGGTGAAGCCCGGCTTCGCCCGCAACTACCTACTCCCCAAAGGTCTCGCCTATCCGAACACGCCGGGTAACCAGCGCCGCTTCGACCAGGAGCAGAAGCACTGGGAAGAGATGGATTTCTCCCGCCGCGGGGCTGCCGAGGCGCTGGCCAAAGACCTCAAGGGCGCCGAGTTGATCTTCGAACGCCGCGCCGGCGAGACAGACGTGCTCTTCGGCTCGGTGAGCGTCGCCGACATCATCAAGCGAGCTCGCCGACAAGGGCATCGAGATCGACCGCCGCCGGATCATGCTCGAGCATCCCATCAAGGAACTCGGCAGCTTCGATGTGACGCTCGACATCTTCCGCGATATTCAGATTCCGTTGCCGGTTCATGTGGTCCGGCCCGGTGAGGAACCGAAGCGTGGTGGCGCCGAGGAGGTCGTTGTCGAAGCGGCGCCCGCCGCCGATGCTCCGGTTGCGGTGGCAGCCGTAGAAATCGATGTCGTCGAAGAGACCGAGCCCGAGGCCGCGGCCGAGTAAATGAGCCGCGACGATCGCGTCGCATCGAGTGCCCAACCGTCGCCTGACGGCGGCGCCCAGCAAGAAAACAGGGGCCTTCATCGCTTGATGAAGGCCCTTTTCGAACTCACCCCGTGGGGTCTGCGGCGTCGTATCAAAACCCACGGCTCGGATCTGGCGATCATCCTGGCACGCACCGACGCGGTCGAACATCGCCTCGACACGCTCGAGGATGGTCTTCGTCACGTCCAATCAGAGATCGCCGAGATCCGCGACCGGCGGCTCGCTGCGATCGAGACCCGCCTCGATGCCAGCGAGAGCTCGCTCTCGTTTGTGACTGCCGAGGCGACCCGGCTCCGCGACGGCGTGATTCCCGCGATGGTCGGGCGCTCCGATGTGCTCCTCGAGCGCCTCGCCGCCGAGATCGAGGAGCTGGGCTCCCTGGTCGAACGCATCCTCCGCCGCGAGCCGCTCCCGGCGACGGGGTCAGGCGCGTTTGACGAGGCGAAGCTGGCGTCGGCGCTGGCCGGGGTTCAGCCGGCGCTGCTCGAGGCCTTCCGCGGTCCCGAGTCCGAGATTCGCCATCGGCTCGATCACTATCTCGACGCGTTGGGCGCGACTCCTCCGGTCCTCGATCTCGGTTGCGGCCGGGGCGAGCTGCTGCTGCTTCTGCGCGAGGCCGGGGTCGAGGCGGCAGGAATCGAAGGCGATGCCGCGGTGGCGAACGCGGCGCGTCGACGCGGGCTCGATGTTCTCCAGGCGGACGTCCTCGAAGGGCTCCGGCGCCAGGGAGACGGCAGCCGCGGCGCCGTTACCGCGATCCACATCTTTGAACATCTCGAGCCGGGAACATTGCTTGCCGTGCTCGGCGAAGTCCGAAGGGTGCTGCGGCCGGGGGGAAAGCTCCTCGTCGAGAGTCCGAACCCGCACTCGTTGCGCGTCGGGGCCTCGCTTTATTGGGTCGACCCGACCCACCGGCGGCCGCTCATGCCCGAGACTCTCGAGCTCTATCTCAAGACCAGCGGTTTCGAGGTGGAGACGCGCGAGCTGCTTCATCCGTTCCCGGCCGCCCAGCTCTTTACCGATGACGAGAGCGAAGCAGCGCCGGCGGCAGATCCCGAGGTCGCGGCAATGGCGACCAGGCTCGACCGGGTAACCCATCGACTCGACGAACTCGTCAACGGACCGCGCGACTTCGCGGTTTGGGCCAGGAAACCTGAACAATCATCAGCCTGACCGGCTGTGTTGGAGGTGCGAATGAAGAACTGTGGACTGGCGGTACTGATGCTGGCGATGATACTTACGGGCTGTGGTCCAACTCCGGATGCAACCAAAGACGATGGTGGATTGACGGTACGGGACGACATCGTTCAACTCCGCGCCCAATTTGTTCCGCAAACCCTGAACGCGAAAACCCTGCACCTGTCCGATGGGGACTGCGAAGCGCTGCTGCACCTGGTGGACGCCGCCAAGGCCATCGATGAGATCTTCTTTCTCCAGGCGTGGGCGGGCAACCCGGGCTTCGCGCCGAAGGTCGCGGCGCTGCAGGGTCCCGATGCGGATGCGGCCAAGGACTACTACCGCATCATGGTCGGGCCGTGGGATCGCCTCGACCACCACCGGCCGTTCCTCGGTGATCGACGCCATCCGGCCGGCGCCGGTTTCTACCCTGAAGACCTTACCGAGGCGGAGTTCACCGCCTGGCTCGAGGCCCACCCGGAGGACCGTGACGCCTTCACATCGCTCCACACCCTGATCCGGCGCGACGGCGATGAGCTGATTGCGGTGCCCTACAGCGAGGCGTTCGCCGAGCAGCTCGAACGCGCCGCAGCGGCCATGCGCGCCGCAGCCGCCGCCACCGATAACGAGAGCCTGCGGACCTTCCTCGAGCTTCGGGCCGACGCTTTCGCAACCGATGACTACTATGAGTCGGACATGGCGTGGATGGATCTCGACTCGGCCATCGAGGTTGTCATCGGCCCCTACGAGACCTACGAGGACTCGCTCTTCGGCTACAAAGCGGCCTTCGAGGCCTTCCTCTGTGTGGCCCAACCCGAAGACTCGGCACGGCTCGAGATTTTCAAGGCCGAGCTGCCTTTCCTCGAAGCCAACCTGCCGATTCCCGACGAGTACAAGAACTTCAACCGCGGCGCCGAATCGCCCATCCGGGTCGTGGACGAGCTGCTGGTGACCGGCGACTCCCGCTCCGGTGTTCAGACCATCGCCTTCAATCTCCCCAACGACGAGCGGGTGCGTGAGGCCAAGGGCTCGAAGAAGGTGCTGCTCAAGAACGTCATGGAGGCCAAGTACGAGGGCATTCTGGTGCCCATCGCCGAGGCGGTGCTGCCGGCGGACGAACTCGACCGGATCTCCTTCGAGGCCTTCTTCCAGTTCACCCTCCACCATGAACTCTCGCACGGCATCGGCCCCGGTCAGATCACCATCGACGGACGTCCGACCGAGGTCAGGCTCGAGCTCAAGGACCTGTACTCGGCCTTCGAGGAGGCCAAGGCAGATGTCCTCGGTGTGGTCGACATCTACGCCCTGGTGGCCAAAGGAGTCATGGAACCGGAAATCCTCGAGAGCCTCCCCTGGACGTACACCGCCGGTATTTTCCGCACCACCCGTTTCGGCGTTGCCGAGGCGCACGGGCTGGGGATGGTCCTCCAGACCAACTTCCTGCTCGAGAAGGGCGCCGTGGAGATCACTCCCGACGGCAGGTTCCGCCCGGTCCCGGACCTCTTCGAGGCGGCGTTCGTCGAACTCGCCCGCGAGCTGCTGATGATCCAGGCCCTCGGCGATTACGAGGCCGCTGTGGCCTTCGTCGAGAAGTACGGGGCCGTCAACGCGGCCATGGTGACCGCCATCGACGCCTTGACCGGGATCCCGGTGGACATCGACCCGAGCTACCCCTTCGCGAAAAATGATGAATGATGAATGCGGAATGATGAAGGGCGGCCGTGGGACATTCTGGAACGGACGAAGGAGTTTGCGCTAGCTTGAAGTCACGTCGCCCGAAGAGGTGAGTTCACGATGATATCAATACAATCCGAGAGCGTTCCGTTGCGAATTTCATCATTCATCATTCCGCATTCATCATTTTGGAGTTGGAGAACGAAGTGAGCCAATCCAGAGGTCGGGTTGCCATCGTCGGCGGCGCATCGGCGGGTCTCGGCTACGCCATCGCCGAGGAGCTGCTGCGCCAGGGCAAACGAGTCGTCATCGTCTCGCGCTCCGAGGAGCGCATCAGCGCTGCTGCCGAGCTGCTTCGCGAGACCACCGGCGGCGCGGTGGCGGGGGTGGTCGCCGATCTCGCCGAACCTGAAGGGCCGGCACGAGTCGTTTCGGCCGCTCGGGAGTCCTTCGGTCAGCCCGAGATCATCGTCACCAACGCCGGCGGCCCGCCGGCCATGAAGGCGATCGACGCCACGGCGGACGATCTCGTGGCCGCCGCTGAACTGCTGCTCCTCCCGGTGCAGCGTTTCCTCGAGCTCTGTCTGCCGGCCGATGCGCTTGGCGGGGTGGGGCAGGGTGGTGGCTGTCACCTCCATCGCGGTGCGTGAGCCGCAGCCGCTGCTGGTGCTGTCCAACACCCTGCGCGCCGGGCTCACGGGCTATCTCAAGAGCGTTGCCGACGAGGTTGCCGGCAACGGTGTCACCGTCAACAGCGTCCTGCCCGGTTACACCGCCACCGATCGGCTCACCGAGCTCGCCGATATCAAGGCCAAGGCCGCGGGAACCACACCGGACGCTCTCATGGCGAGCTGGGCCGCCATGGCGCCCATCGGCCGGCTCCTCGAACCCGCCGAGGTTGCGGCCGCGGTGGCCTTCCTGTGTTCCGATGCCGCCTCGGGCATCACCGGTCACGCCCTGCCGGTGGATGGCGGTTTCGGCCGCGGGCTGTTGTAGCACCGAAATTCCCGAGGTCCGAGTTCGACGTGCCTCAGGCTTCCAGCCTGCCGATCGGTTCCCCCGGTCGCGGTGGCCAGATTGGAATCAGCCGGCGTTGGCTGGTATTCCATTGACGGAATCGGTAATGGTAATTATAATGGCATTATGGAAAAAGAAATTACCATTGATGCCTCCGGGCGAGTCGTGATCCCCAAGGACGTTCGACGCCGGCACCACCTCTCGGGGGGTTCGCGCCTGCTTCTCAGCGACGATTCCGAGAAGCTCGTTCTGGTTCCCCGGCGAGAGGTGGGAGGGACCGTGGAAAAGCACGGCCTGTTGGTGTTTCAGGGCCGCCTGGAACCCGATCTTCCGGATCATCGAGATGACCGCGAAGATCGGCTCGCGCGTCTCATGGGCGTGTGATGCGGCTCGCCTTCGATACCTCGGTGCTCGTGGCGGCGTTGGTCGAGCCCCATCCCCTCCACCAGCGAGCCCTGCCATGGATTGAAGCGGTCAAAGCGCGGCGTGCCTCCGGAGAATGCTCCGTTCACGCCCTGGCCGAAACCTGGTCGGTGCTCACCCGGTTGCCCATCGACCCGGCTATTTCACCAGCCATGGCGGCGGTTGCGGTGGAGCGTCTGGCCGATGTTCTCCAAACCGTTGAAATCGACGCCAATACCTATTGGTTGGCAATCCACCGGTGCTCTGATCGGGGTCTTCGGTCCGGTGCGCTCTTCGACGGATTGCATCTCGTGACTGCGGAGGTGAACGGCGCCGACGCACTCGTGACCTTCAACCCGGGCGACTTTCACCGTCTGGTCACGGCCGAAAGTCCGGCGATCGTGGTGCCCCCCGAACCGCCCCTGTGTGATCTTCAGAGACCCTGACCCTTGGGTGCATAATTCGTGGTTTCCGCAGAGGATCATGCCTCGACAGCAACCCGGAAGTTGGCGGGACAACGAGCGACGTTGTAGGCTGTCATGCTGAGATTGGCCCGGACCTTGCAGGATCGATCCTTCGGAGGGCTGAGCTGCCATGGCTGATGAGACCACGAAAACCGAGGAACGTTGTTTCCGGCTGACCGGCGAGGTGGACGGGACCCAGTTCACCTTCGATCTGGTGGATGGCGAACACATCGCCGGCTCATCGAACGAATCCGACATCGAGATTGTCATGCCGGGCGTGTCTCGCAGCCACGCCAAACTCAGCGTCGTTGACGGGACGCTTCTGGTGGCCGATCTCGAGAGCCGGAACGGCACCTATGTCAACGGGCGGAAGATCCGCCAACGAACGGTGGATGAAGGGGATTGGATCGGTTTCGGTCCGGCGGTGCTCTATGTGGTTCGCGTCCATCCGGACGACGCCAGGATGGCCATCCCCCTCAATCCCGGCCGGCGGCGAATCGAACGCCACGACGACACGACCGAGGTCAGGACCCTCGCTCGCCGAGCCGAAGACGAGCCGCCGAACTGGGTGGTGCTGCTCAACGAACTCACCGGTCTCCTCATCGGTGCTCAGGATCCGAGTCTCACAGATGCCTTGAATGTCCTCCGCACCTCTGTCGGCGCGGCCGGCGCCTGCCTGGTGGAGTGGGGTGGCGCCGGCGAGCCGGTGGTGCTCTGCGCCAACGGGTCGGTCCTCGGCGGGGCCGAACTCGATGCCGTTGCCGAGGCCTTCGCGGCGGTGGCGGTGGGTGGCGACACCCAACCACTGATGCTCAACGGCCTGGTCGATGGAAATGAGATCCTGACCTGGTCGGCGGCGTCGGCGCCCTCGACCTCACCGTGGGGACTCGTCCTGGTCGGCGACTTCGCCCACCGCCGGGCCGCCGGGCCGCTCCTCGAAACCGTGCTCCGGATGCTCCTGCACTCCAAGTCCGAGCCGGTCCACATCGAGATCGGAACGGGCACGACGGCCCGTCCGGAACTCTACTTCTCCCCTCGATATGTCGTCGGCCGGTCGACCGCGATCACCGAGGTCTACGGTCAGCTCCGACAGCTGCTCCGGGGCGACATCCCGGTGCTGATCACCGGCGAGACCGGGGTCGGCAAAGAGCACATCGCCGAAACCCTCCATACCTCGTCGAGTCGCCGGGAAGGCCCCTTCGTTGCGGTCAACTGCGCCGCCATCCCGTCGGAACTCCTCGAGGCCGAGCTCTTCGGCATCGAGAGCGGCGTCGCCACCGGTGTCACGGCGCGCAAGGGCAAATTCCAGCTCGCCCGCGGTGGTGTTCTCTTTCTCGACGAGATCGGCGACATGTCGCTCGAGCTCCAAGCCAAACTCCTGCGCGCCCTCCAGCAGCTCGAGATCCACCCCCTCGGCGCGCGCGCCCCGGAGCCCATCGATGTACGGATCATCACCGCAACCAACACCGATCTCCACGCGCTGATCGCCGCCAACCGGTTCCGACGCGACCTCTACTACCGGGTCGCCGGATTCACGGTGCGGGTGCCGTCGCTGCGGGCGCGGCGCGAGGACATCCCGGCCTTTGTCGAACACTTCATGCGGCTCTACGCCGAGGAGATCGGCAAACCCGTCCGGGGCATCACGGTCAAGGCGCTCAATGCGCTCGCCACCGCGCCGTGGCCGGGTAACGTGCGCGAGCTCGAGCACGAGGTGCGGCGGTTGGTCTATCTCTGCCCCGAGAACCAGGCCATCGACTCGACCATGCTGTCTCCGGCCATCCTTCACCCGCCGGCGCAGCAGCAGATCGACGATCTCGACCCCACCGGCGATCTCGATCTCGAGGGTGCGACGGCCGATCTCGAGCGGAAGATGATCGGTGCCGCCCTGGCGCGGACCAAGGGGAATCGTTCAAGGTCTGCCAAGTTGCTTGGCATATCGCGCAATGGATTGGCACTCAAGATGGATCGCCTCGGGCTCAATTAGAGCCGCATCCATCGCGTTTATAACGCACGCAGAGACGCAGAGTTACATCGCGTACATCCCACCGATCGATCAGGAGGCGGATGCGGACTGAAGCAGAGCGGCCATCTGAACAACGAGTTCGACCGCTCGTTCGTGGTCGAATGCGTCGAAGTCCGTCCGTCGTAGAACGGGCTCAGACGAGAGTCAATCTGGTTTTGAGGCGGTCATCCTAGCCGGGCTGACATCGATTGGACCGTTGCTCGGCACCGCGATCTTATGACCAACGAGATGAACCAGGTCGGTGTCGTGGAAGATGCCGAGTTCCTGACCCCGAAATCGATATCGAAAAAATCACGAATCGCCACCTCTCGACGGGTCAGCGCCGCCCGAACTTCTCGGCAAAGGCCTCGATTAGCGAAATGCAAGGGAGCGAAACCGGTGGCAGGAGCGGTCGTGCCGAGATCGGATTGAGTAGGGCGGTCCGGCCATACCATACTCCGGGGCCGTCAGCAGCGGCTCACGGAGTGCAACCTCGATCTTGACGGTCTCGTCTTTAACCTGGACGAGGAGGGGTAGACGAGGCTTCCAGGTATTGAGTGACTCGTTTGCACCCTCAAGGACTCCTTCACGGCAAAATGGGGTTCGAGTTCGGTGATTGCGGCGAAGCGGGTTTTGAAGACGACGATTCGCCGTTTTCTCTCCGACCGGTTGCAGTTGGTCGCCACCGGAATCACAGAGTCCAGGTCTTCGCTCAATCGGTAGAACCTGGAGTGGACCTTGGCGAGGCAAGTGCCGCCCTTGAATACCAGGTTTGAGGCCTCGTCGGACACAAGCCGTGCGAGAAGTAGGCTGCAGAAGTAGTCCTTCTCGATCAACCGCTGTGAGAAGCCGGTTTGGGCGGCGGTGAACCCAATGGCTTCGCGGAAGAAAACCGGATCGGTGTGAACACGAAATGCTGTTTGATCAACGATGTTCATTGTCGATCACTCCCCATCGTGCGGTCAGGTGTCCCCGTCTGGGGCTCGGGGAACGGCGGCGATCAGGCTCTTTGACCGATTGAGCGCCGACTCCAGCTGCCTGATGACCTTCGGTGGTGCGTTTTCTGCTTCTAACACAGCCCCGATCCTTCGGATTGTTCCTTGGTTTCCGTATGCAATGGTGACCCTGCCGAGATCTGAAGCTCCAACCCTGCCGGACCGAAGCTCGTCGCGAATCCACTGATATCCTCGTGGCAAGCTGTCGAATCTCGTCCAGTCGTAGACGGCGTCAACCAGCGTGCGGACGCGAGATGAGTAGATGACTGTCGAGCCGGATGCTGTCATTACCTCCTTGGTTTCACCGAGGCGCGCGATGCCACCTTGATCAACGAGAGCTCAGTGCTCCGATCGTGCGTTCTCCAGAAATGCGATCGTTGTATGCGATGAGCCGATTCGAAATCTGGTCGTCAAACCCGAAGTAGTTGAACGCGCTCGACCCACAGACCTGGTATTTGGCGTTTCGGTCCGCCATCAGCGTGGTAATCACCAACCCTTCGTCGGGGCTCCATGCGCCGCCGAGGGAATTCGTGGAGGAATCAGGTAGAGGCCGCGTCTCACCCTTGCGATGATTCCTACGCGTTCCATCGGCTCAGCAGCTCTCGCTCCTGTTTTTCCGTCAGCTGTGTGGAGCTGTCAGGTCCGGTCGCACCGTATTCGTGCCGCGCATGTGACAGTAGGCGAGAAGTTGAGTTTCCATCTTGCCAGGTCTCTTCAGCTGTATTGTATTTTACTTAATTGCTTTCAAGCAATTAACGAAAACTAGAGTTGGATAACGCTAGGCCAAATGTTCGCAGTGTGGTTCTTGGTCGTTCTATCTTGGCTTGTGTCCTTGCGACTGACGGTTCAATCTTCTGCCGGTTGTCGTGCTAGCGTGACCATTGACATGGAAGAGGGCGCTTCGGATCATCGAACGGCACCGGTTGACGCTGCGGCGGCGCACAGCGCGAGCGTCGGCGACGGTGGATCTTCCCGATCGCTGGCGGTTGCTCGAGCTGCTCGGGTCCGGTGGGCAGGCGACGGTGTGGCTCGCCGAGGACCGGACCCTGGGCCAACGGGTGGCGCTCAAAATCCTCCCAGCCGATGCCGACGAGCGGACGCGGGCGCGTTGGCTCGAGGAGGTGCGGCAGGGACGTCGGCTCTCTCATCCCAATCTGATTCGGATCTATGACGTGGTCGAGACCAGCGACCGGCCGGTGGCGGTGATGGAGTATGTTGCCGGGCGGGACCCTGGCGGATCGGGTCGCCACGGATGGCGCTCAACCCATTGAGGCGGTCATCGGGTGGGCGCGCGAGGTCCTGTCGGTCCTCGCCTATCTCCACGAAAACCGGATCGTCCACCGCGATGTCAAGCCGTCCAATCTGCTGGTGGGTGAGGACGGAGCAGTCAAGCTGTCGGATCTCGGCCTCGTCCGGCATCTGGATCGCTCATCGGATCTGACCCGGACCCTGGAGGGCGTCGGGACGCCGCGTTTCATGGCGCCGGAGCAGCTTCGCGGCGAGGCGCCGACCGCCTCGTGCGATCTCTACAGCCTCGGCGTGACCCTGTTTCAGCTGCTCACGGGGCGGCTGCCCTTCGAGGGCGACTCGGCCTTTCAGGTTGCCGACGGGCATCTGCACGCGGACCCGCCGCCGATCCGCGAGCTTCCGCCCGGACTGTCCGCGGTGGCTCGCACGGTTCGTCGAGCGGTTGCTCGAGAAGGACCCGCGGGCGCGCTACTCTCGGCGGGCAAGGCGCTGGCGGCGTTGAATCGATCGCAGCGTCGGGTTGTCGTGGCGGGTGATCCGCAGGGCGGCGATCGTGGTCGGCGCGGCGGTCGCTATCGCTGTCGGTGATGGCATGGTGAAGACGGCCGATGCGCCGATCCTCGATCGGGTGGAGATCGAAGGCGACGTCGTGGTCGCCAGGGCCGCGGACAACGCGGCGGCTGTGGTCGGTCGGCCGGCCCTTGGAACGACCGGTGACCGTCGTGGGCGACTTCGTCGGCGATTCGGATTCCGAGGTGGCCATCGGTTGGTCGCCGGCGGCCGGGAACGTCGATCCGGATGTCGGCGTGGTGTTCGAACTTCGCTCCGATCGCGGCGAGGTCTTGCGAACCTTCGACACTTCGATCATGGCGGATTCTCGCCTTCCCCGAGGTCGCTCCCCTCTGGTTCCTGCGCGAGGTCGAGGCAGCCGATGTGCTCGGGGACGGGCGCGGATCTGGTGTGGGGGCTGATCAACACGCGCTGGTACTCGGCGGTGATCGGCGCCACCAGCTTTCGAAGCGCAGCGGAGAAGACCGGTGTTGCATCTTCGCCAACTCGGGCCACTCCCAGCATCTGACCGCCGCCGATCTCAACGGCGACGGGATGCGACGAGATCGTCGCCGTCGTGGTCAACAATCCGATGGGCTTTCAGCGGGTGCTGGTCACCATCGGCGCGAGGTCGAGGACGACGGGCGAGATCGTGCTGGAAGCATGTCGTCGCCGGACATCGACGCCTTCTCGCAGGCGAGGACGACGGTTCCCGGCGGGCTGCTCGAGCTACACACCGCTCGGATCGGGTGTTCAGGTGGTCGATCCGCCGACGGGTCACCGAAAGTCGGATCGAGTTGCTGGTGGACGGCGAGGTCTCGCCGCTTCGACCTCTGGGGCAACCCGGAAGGCGCCCCGACGTTCGGATCGGCGGGCGAGGCTCGCGAGTCGTTCTGGGATGATCTCGCCGCTGACGGCTGCGCCAAGCTCAGGTTGTCCACACGGGTCGATCCGCCGTTCACGATGGCGCGGCTCAGGGCGGACCACCCCGAGGATCTTCGCCGAGCAACCAATGGGGTTGCGGCGATCCTGGTGGCGGCGCGTGCTCTGGCGTCGGGGGCGCATCGAGAGAACGCGATCTCGGTGCTGCGGGACGGCGTCGATCGGTATCCCGACGAGACCGATCTTCGGCTTCGCCTCGGCGAACAGCTGCTGATCTCGGGCGAACGCTCGGAGGGCCGTCGGTTGGTCGCCGACAGTATCGCCGTCGGCAGCAGCGGCCGCAACCACACTGATCTGATCTTCATGATGATCCTCGATGCGGCGATCCACGGCGATCGCCTGGCCTACGACGAGACCCGTCGGTTTGCCGGCAACCTCACGCGAGTTCCAACAACGACGCGATCTGGGTATCTCGACATCGCCTGGCTCTTCTTCCAGGGACGGTGGAGTGATCCGCGGCTCGTCGATACCGACCCGGGTTGATTCACCTGTGGCTTCAGCTGGTCCAGGCCTGGGCCCGCTTCGAAGCGACTCGTCGACCCCGAAGCCGCGCGCTGGCGGTGGCTCGGAAGCTTCGAGCACTCAACGAGACCCGAGATCTCGCACGCCTGCTCGAGGCAAGGGTGCTGCTGGCGACGAGGCGAGCGGGACGACCGCTGCAGCAGCTTGCCGAAGGGTCGCTCAACAGACCTCGAGATGGACTGTCGGGTCAGCTTCGAGGCCTGCGCCTGG
This sequence comes from uncultured Acidobacteriota bacterium, assembly GCA_963704125.1. Classification (GTDB taxonomy): domain Bacteria; phylum Acidobacteriota; class Thermoanaerobaculia; order Thermoanaerobaculales; family Sulfomarinibacteraceae; genus JAHECW01. The sequence goes on from CAVPHA010000018.1 coordinate 125,299, forward strand.
GTGCCGCTGGCCGAGTGGGTGTTGGGAAATGCGCTGAGCTCCGGTCGATGGTCGCGAGGTCGAGAGTCGATGGGATGCTGTCCCGAGCCGCCGAGCACGCCCCCGGGACCTGGATCGCGACCTCGCTCACCCAATAGCGGACCTGGTTCGCCGGATTCCTTGCCGCAGGTGGACATTTTGTGTGAACGGGTTCACAATCCCCTTTCAAGGGCCCGGAGCGCCCGTAAGGAGGACTCCACAGATGCCGACAAGGGATCTCACATTCGCAATCGTTGGATCCGGTGGTGACGGTGTGATCACCACGGGAGACATGTTGGCGCAGACCGGCGCTTCGGTCGGGCTGCACGTGATGAAGGTCGAAGCCTACGGACCTCAGATCCGCGGTGGGGAGTCGTCCTGCACCGTCAGGATCAGCGCCGATCCCATCTACGCCCAGGGAGATCTGGTGCAGGTGCTCGTGGTCTTCAACTGGGCGGATTTCGCGCAGTTCCGCGGTGAGATCCTGGCCGCGCCGGATGCCGTTGTTCTCTATGAAGAGGCCGACGAGAGCCCGCGCGACGGAATCGATCTCGGTCCCGAGACCGCCGATGTTCGTTGGGTCCCGGTACCGTTCATCGAGCTTGCCAAGGAATCGGCTGGAACCAAGCTCGCCAAGAACATCGTTACCCTGGGTCTCCTGTCGGAGCTGTTCAAGCTGCCGCAGGAACCGCTCGAGAAGGCCATCAAGGGCAAGTTCGCCAAGAAAAAGGCCGAGGTCCTCGAGGCCAACCTCAGGGGCTACGAAGCTGGGAAAGAGTACGCGTCGAAGATCGCCGATGCTGCGGCCGGGAAGCGGATGCAGTACACCCCCGGTGAGCCCATGCTGCTCATGTCGGGCAACGAGCTTTCAGCGGTGGCGGCCTTGCACGCCGGTTGTCGCTTCTTCGCCGGCTATCCCATCACTCCGTCGTCGGAGGTGCTCCACCTCCTGTCGGAGCTCATGCCCAAGGTCGGCGGCTATCTCGTCCAGACCGAGGATGAGTTGTCCGCCATCGGCGCGGTCATCGGCGGCTCCTTCGCCGGTGTCAAGTCCATGACCGCCACTTCCGGACCCGGGCTCGCGCTCATGACCGAGATGCTCGGTCTCGCCTCCATGGCCGAGATCCCGGCCGTGATCATCGATGTCCAGCGCGGTGGCCCCTCGACCGGTCTGCCGACCAAGAGCGAGCAGTCGGATCTGTGGCAGGCGCTGTGGGGTTCTCACGGTGACGCGCCGCGCGTGGTCCTGGCGCCGGCCGATGTCGAGGATTGTTTCCACGCCACGGTGGCGGCCTTCAACATCGCCGAAGAGGCGCAGGTGCCGGTCATCGTTCTCTCCGACCAGTTCATCGCCCAGCGGCGTGAGACCCTGTCCATGCTCACCCTCGACCACGAGGTTGTCGGGCGGCAGGTGCCCTCGGCCGGTGATCTCCAGGATTACAAGCGCTACAAGGAAACCAAGTCGGGGATCTCGCCCATGTCGTGGCCCGGGATGAAGGGCGGCGAGTACCAGACCAACGGCCTCGAGCACAAGGAGGACGGATCGCCGACCTCCATGTTCCTGACCCACGAGAAGATGAACGCCAAACGCTACCGCAAGCTCCGCCTGGTGCGTGACAAATACAGCTACTTCCGGCACTACGGCGCCGAACGGGCCGATGTCGGGATCATCTGCTGGGGTTCCTCCAAGGGTCCGGTCAAGGAAGCGGTGCTCAAGGCAAACGGGCGGGGCGAACGGGTTTCGGCCTTTGTGCCGCAACTGCTTTACCCGTTCCCGTACCACGAGTTCCAGGATTACATCAAAACGGTCCGCGAGGTCATCGTGGTCGAGCTCAGCTACTCGGCCCAGTTTTACAAGTATCTGCGGACCTTCCTCGAGCTTCCCGAAGGCCACACCTACGTCTACAAACGTTCGGGCGGCAAGAACCTCACGGTCAGTGAGGTCGAGGACAAGATCCAGAAGGTGCTCGAGATGAGCGCCATGCGGCGGGAGGTGCTGGTATGAGCGCGGCAGGAGTCAAAGTCGAGTTGAAACCCGGCGCCTACAAATCCGGTCTCAAGCCGGTGTGGTGCCCCGGATGCGGTGACTTCGGTGTTCTCAACGCCCTCTACCGGGCCATGGCCCAACTCCAGATCGAGCCCTCGAACACGGTGATTCTGTCCGGCATCGGCTGCTCGTCCCGGTTGCCGGGATATGTCAAGACCTACGGGTTCAACGGCGTCCACGGCCGGGCTCTGACCCTGGCCACCGGCGTCAAGGTGGCGCGCCCCGAGCTCGACGTGATCGCGGTCGGCGGCGACGGTGACGGCCTCGCCATCGGCGGCAATCACCTGATCCACTCGTGCCGGCGCAACCTCGATATCCTCTACATCCTGATGGACAACGAGATCTACGGTCTGACCAAGGGTCAGGTGGCGCCGACCACGCCCACCGGCGACAAGACCAAATCGACCTACTGGGGCAACCCCGAGCCCAGCGTCGATCCCTGTGAGCTCGCGATCTCCACCGGGGCGACTTGGGTGGCGCGCGGATTCTCCGGCGAGATGAAGGGTCTCACCGAGATGATCGCCGCCGGTTTGCAGCACAACGGCTTTTCATTCCTCAACGTCATGTCGCCGTGCGTGACCTGGCGGGGGGACGACCAGTTCAAGGAAATGAAGGCCAAGGTTGCCGCTCTCCCCGAGGACTACGACCCCTCTCGCCGCGCCAACGCGGTCATGTACACCCGCGAAAAGGACAAGATCACCTGCGGCGTGCTCTATGAGGTCGAGGCGCCGTCGCTGACCGATCGGCTCGAAGACATCAAGGAGCGCGCCATGGCAGGCAACGGGACGCTGACCACTACGGAGATGCTGAGCACGTTCTACCCCAAGTTCTAGCTGACCCTTCAACACGAACACGACCGGGAGGCGCGCGCCTCCCGGTTTTTTGTTGCTCGTCGCTCGAGATCACTCCTTCGCCCAGTTGTCGATCTCGAGGCCCTCGATGCGGGCGAAGTGCTTGTCGTTGTTGGTCACGAGGCGGTAGCCAAGGGTGATGGCGGTGGCGGCGATTACGAGGTCGAAGTCGTCGAGGCGACGTCCGTCCGTTTCGAGCCTGGCCTTGAGCGAGCCGAATGCCTCGATGATCGCCGGGCTGACGTCGATCACAGGCAGGACTTCGCCGAGCCTGCGGACACGGGCGAGATTGTCGTTGGGTCGGGACGATTTTTGAGCGCCGTAGAGCAGCTCGCCGTAGCTGATAACCGAGATCGCCTTGGCGGCGCCGGCGGTTCGATTGAGATGGTCCATGACCACCCGGTCTCCCTTGAGCGAGTAGATCAGGATGTCGGTGTCAATCAAGTACATCGATCAATCGCCCGCCGCTCTTACGCGCCCGTCGAATGTCGCCCGCGATGTCGGCCGCGGATCGGTGGTCTTTCCATGTTCCGCACAGTTCGAGCAATGCAGCCGTCGTTTCCTCCGCAGACCCTCGCCGCGTCGCGAGATAGTCCTGGATGATCCTCGTGACCTGCTGGCTGATCGACCGCTGCTCGCTGGTCGCCCTCGCGGCGAGCGCGCGATAGAGATCGTCGTTCATTCCCTTGACCTGCAGTGTCGCCATGCGATCCTCCCGATACCGCTGATCCTGGGATCAGTGTAGATCGTCAATTCATGAAATCGCAATCCAAATTCATGACATGCTTCGTTTCCAAAATTTTCCCACGAAATTTTTCTGCGATTTCGGCGACGCCGAAATCGCCGTTTGTCAATCTGAACAAGCGTCGTGTCTTCTTTCACATGGAAGCTGCGTATCAGTCTCTATCTCGTTATCTTTCAGGCACTTGACAATTTTATTTTACGACATAAATAGTCAACCAGGTCAAATATTGACAGGGTGAACGAAAGCTGGTGAGCCATGCCGGCGCCCGATGGCCGCTCCACTCAGACCAAATCCGTCGCCGACCCGCCGGCGCCCGGTGCGGGGTTCTACCGTTTCCTGCGCTACGGTCACATCCTGAGTTCGGTGCTGCGAGAGTTTATCGAGTCGTCCTTCCTCGACCAGCTCAGCCCCTTCAGTCTGAGCCGATCCCAGTTCTGCTTCCTCAAGCTCATCGCTGTTAACTCGGACCTGCAAGTGTGCGAGTTGGCTCGCTGTCTCGGGGTCTCGCCGGCGGCGAGCAGCAAGAACCTCGATCGTCTCGAGGAGTTCGGACTGGTGGTCCGCGAAACCTCGACCGAGGACCGGCGCGCCACCCTGCTTTCGGTCAGCCCGGAGGGGCGGCGGCTGGTCGACGATTTCGAGCGGCTCAAGGCCTCGCAATTGGCGCCGGTGATCGAGGAACTCGGTGCGGAGCGGACCGAGGCGTTCTGCGATCTGCTCCAGGAAGTCTGTCTGGGGCTGCTCGAACGAACCGCGGTGGATGAGGCACCGTGCATGCGTTGTGCGGGTTACTACCGCCCCGACTGCGCGGTGGAGGGACTCCAAGGTGATTGCGCGCTCAAGCCTAGGCGGGGGGTTGAAGCGTGATGTCGCGACCCAGTGGTTTCTCGGCCTCTGTAGGCGGGTCGTTTACGGCCCGCGACGACATAGTTTCGGACCGGATCCAATCTGCGGATCCGATGCGTCCTCGAGGTTTCGACGGTGTGGTCGCGCGGCCTGAAGGCCGCGCCTACGCCCCACGAGAGACGTTGCGAATCTCTGGCACAGGCACGGGCACGGGCATGGGAGACATGGCGATCCGAATGTGGAGGAACGAGCAATGAGATACTGGCGAAAGCCGCTCGATTTTGACCAGGTGACGGTGCCTCGTGGCGAAGTGGTGATCATCGCCGACCGCTGCAAGGGATGTGCGTTCTGTGTCGAGTACTGCCCAAAAGACGTCCTCGTGATGTCCGAGGCCTTCAACGTCAAGGGCTACCATCCACCGGAGGTGGTCGTTGACGGCGAGTGCGTCAACTGCAATCTCTGCGAGATGATCTGTCCCGACTTCGCCATCTTCTGCGTTCCGGCGGGGGATCCCGCGGCGGTCGAGGCGGTCCTCAGCATCTCCGCCGAAGAAGACAAGTTCGCCGAAGAGGAGGCACTCAATTGAAAACCGATCCCAAGGGTGTGCTCACCGGTGTCCACTATCTCGACGGCGATTACGCCTGCGGTGAGGGGGCCATGGCGGCCGGGTGCCGCTTTGTCGCCGGCTATCCCATCACCCCGTCCACCGAGGTGGTGGAGCGCATTTCCAGACGCTTTCCGTTCATGGGCGGGACCTTTATCCAGATGGAGGACGAGCTCGCCTCGATGGCGGCGGTGGTCGGGGCGGCCTGGACCGGGACCAAGACCATGACCGTGACCTCGGGTCCGGGTTTCAGCCTGATGATGGAGAACATCGGGCTCGCAGCCATGATGGAGACACCCTGCGTCGTGGTCAACGTCCAGCGCGGCGGGCCCTCGACCGGGTTGCCGACCATGGTCGGGCAGGCGGACATGATGCAGGCCCGGTGGGGTTCGCACGGCGACTACGAGCTCATCGCCATGTCGCCGCAATCGCCGCAAGAGGCCTTCGATCTCACCATCGACGCCTTCAACCTCGCCGAGACCTACCGGGTCCCGGTCATGTTCATGATGGACGAGTGCGTCGGGCACATGACCGAGAAGGTAGTGATTCCCGACGCCGATGAGATCGATATCGTTCCTCGAGGACTTTCGAAGAAGACACCGGCGGATTACCAGCCCTACGCGCTCAACGGCCGGCCGGTGCCCGAGATGGTCCGGGCCGGAGACGGCTACCGCTTCCACACCACCGGGCTGACCCACGATGACCGCGGCTATCCGGACATGACCGTCGAGCGTCAGCAGATCAACGTGCAGCGCATCATGGACAAAATCCTCCTCAACGTCGACGACATCGTTCGCTTCGAAGAAGAGGAGACCGAGGGCGCCGAGGTGGTGGTGGTGGCCTATGGCATCACCGCCCGGGTGGCGCGGATGGGCATCGATCTCGCCCGCAAGCAGGGTGTCAAGGTCGGTTTCCTGCGGCTTGTCGTGGTCTGGCCGTTCCCGGAGAAACGGATCCGCGAACTCGCAGCCGGAATCAAGGCCTTTGTCGTTCCCGAAATCAACCTGGGCCAGATGGTGCTCGAGGTCGAGCGCTGCGCCGGCGGCAAGGCTGAAGCGATCCATGTGCCCCACGCCGGTGGCGGTGTGCACGACCCCCAGGCAATCTGCACCGCGATCGTGGAGGCAGCCCGATGAGCGCGACAGCACACCCCCCGAACCCCAACGACCACCCCATCGCTCCTTATCTCCGGATGGATCGGATGCCGCATATCTGGTGCCCGACCTGCGGCATCGGCACCGTGGTCAAGTGTTTTGCCACCGCCCTCGAGGAGGCCGATGTCGATCTCGACAAGGTGGCCATCACCTCGGGCATCGGCTGCACCGGCCGCGTCGCCGGCTACATGAACCTCGACGCCTTCCACTCCACCCACGGCCGGGCGATCCCCTTTGCCACCGGACTCAAGCTCGCCCGCCCGGAGCTCGAGGTGGTGGTCTTCTCCGGCGATGGCGATCTGTCGGGGATCGGTGGAAACCACTTCATCCACGCGGCGCGGCGCAATATGGACATGCTCGTCATCCTGGTCAACAACTTCATCTATGGGATGACCGGCGGCCAAAATGCGCCCACCACCCCGATCTCGGCCAAATCGTCGACCATGCCGTTCGGCAATTTCGAGCGACCCTTCAACCTTCCCCACCTTGCGGCGAGTTGTGGCGCGAGCTACGTGTCCAGATGGACGTGCCTGCATATTCGGAGGCTCACCAAATGCATGCGGGTGGCGTTGCGGCGCAAGGGATTTCGCTTTATCGAGGTCATCGCGCCGTGCTCGACGCTCTATTCGCGGCTCAACAGGCTCGGAGGCGGGCTCGAGCTCATGCGCTTCTATCACGACAACGCGACCATCAAACACGGCGTCGACACCCGCGAGGTGGACATCGGCTTCCAGGACACCATCATCTGCGGCAATTTCGTTGACGAGGAGAAACCCACCTTCCTCGACATGATGCACGCCCACTATGAACGGGTCCTTGGTGACCGTTACGTACCCATGGCCGAGGAAGGGGGGTGGCTCCATGGCTGACGCCAATCGTGTTGAGATCCGCATCACCGGCTTCGGCGGCCAGGGCGTCGTGCTCTCGGGCCACATCATCGGCCGCGCCTGCGCGGTCCACGCCGACAAGCACGCCACCATGATCCAGAGCTTCGGCCCCGAGGCGCGGGGCTCGGCGTGCTCGACCACAGTTGCGATTTCCGACACCGAGGTGCTCTACCCCTACATCGGCCGGCCCGATGTCTTTGTCGTCATGTCGGCCGAGGGCTACGACAAGTACCGCGACGAGCTCAAGGATGAGGGAATCCTGATCTACGAGAAGGATCTCGTGCGGCCGACAGATCAAGCAGGGCCAGCCATCTTTCGGCGTGGCCTCGACCCGGATCGCCGAGGGTCTCGGCCGCGCCATCGTCCAGAACATCGTCATGCTCGGGTTCTTCGCGGCGGTGACCAAGATCGTGCCACGCGAGGCGATGCGCGAGGCGGTCGCCAAGTCGGTTCCCGACGGCACCCAGGAGCTCAATCTGCGGGCCTTCGACGCGGGCTATGACGCGTATGAGAAGGAGTACGGCGGAGCCGGAGAGGCGAAGGAGAGCGAGGAGGTGCTCGTTACGACATGAGCGAAGGGAGCTAAATAATTAAGAATTAAGAATTAAGAATTAAGAATTATGAATTAGAATTATGAATTATGAATTATGAATTATGAATTTCGGACGAGCGAGGACAAAGGTCACACAGATGGACGAATTGATCGACATCGAGGAAATGGGCGGCAGAAGAAGCTGCGCGCGCTGGTGGTCGGCGGCGGGATCGCCGGCATCCAGGCCGCGCTCGATCTCGCCAACGCCCGGGTCCCGGTGACCATCGTGGAGAAGTCGCCGTCGTTGGGGGGCCGGATGGCCCAGCTCGACAAGACCTTCCCCACCATGGACTGCGCCATATGAATCCTCGGGCCTAAGGCCATGGATGCCGGTCGGCATCCGCTCATCGAGGTCATCACAAACGCAGAAATCACCGGGTGCGAGGGCGAGCCGGGCGACTTCACCGTCACGGTGCGGAAGAACCCGCGCTATGTGAGCGAGGACTGCGTCGCCTGCGGTCTCTGTGTCGATCACTGCCCGCAGGTCGGCGGCAACGAGTTCGACATGGGGCTGAAGGCGCGCAAGGCCATCTACCGCCCCTTCCCGCAGTCGGTTCCCGCCACCTATGTCATCGACTCCGACGGCCTGCCTCAACTTCATGCCCCACCTCGATGAGCGGCAGAAACGCCGGCTCGACAAGATGGCCAAGTACAAGCGGAAGATCGACCCGAACTACCCGCCCAACATCCTGGTCTGCGGCCACTGCAGCGATGCCTGCGATGTCGACGCCATCGACTTCGACCAGATGCCCGAGGAGATCTCGCTCGATGTCGGCTCGATCCTGGTCGCGGTGGGCTTCCAGGAGTTCGATGCGCGCTCGCTCGGCGCCTACGGCTACGGTCGGCTGCCCAACGTGGTCACGAGCCTCGAGCTCGAACGCATGCTCAACGCCTCGGGGGTCACCGGCGGGCACGTGGTGCGTCCGTCGGATCTCGAGACGCCGAAGCGCATCGTCTTCATCCAGTGCGTCGGCGCCCGCGGCGAAGGCGGCCGGCCCTACTGCAGCCGTTTCTGCTGCATGAACGCGGTCAAGGACTCCATGCTCATCCGGCAGCACGATCCGGTGGTCGAGGAGATCACCATCCTCTACACCGATCTGCGCGCCTTCGGCAAGGGCTTCGACGATTTCGTGACGCGTTCCAAAGAGGCGGCGTCGGCCGAGTATGTCCGCGGCCGCCCGGCCAAGGTTTGGCACGACCCGGCCGATGACACCCTCCAGGTCTTTGTCGAGGACACCCGGGGTCACGAGCAGCGGCGGATCCCCGCCGATCTCGTCGTGCTCTCGGTGGCGGCGGCGCCCAACGAGGGCGCGGTCAAACTCGCCGAGATCTTCGGCATCGAGACCGACAAACACGGATTCATCGCCCGCCGCGACCCGGCGGTCTCGGCGGTGGAGACCAGCCGCGAGGGGGTCTTTGTCTGCGGCAGCGCGGTCGGTCCCCAGGTGATCCCCGACTGCGTCGCCCAGGCCTCGGCGACGGCTTCGCGCGCCCAGCTCTATCTCACCGGCCACCGCCACGAAGAGACAGGCCGAGCCCGTCGAGCCCATGGATCTTTCGGGCCCGCCGCGGGTCGGTGTCATGGTCTGCCACTGCGGCGTCAACATCGCCGGAGTGCTCGATGTCGAGCAGCTTGCGGCCGATGCGGCCAAGCTGCCCGACGTGGTCGTGACCTCGACCGATCTCTTCGCCTGCTCCTCGACCGGTCAGGACGAGCTGATGGCGATCATCAAGGAGCACCGGCTCAACCGGATCGTGGTCGCGGCCTGTACCCCGCGGACCCACGAGCCGGTCTTCCGCGACACCCTGGCCCGGATCGGCTTCAACCCCTTCCTGCTCGAGATGGTCAACATCCGCGACCAGTGCTCGTGGGTCCACGCGGGCACCCCCGAGGCGGCACAGGACAAGGCGCGGGCGCTGATCCGCATGGGCGTCGCCCGCGCCCGCCACCTCGAGCAGCTCCACGAGGGCGCCGCGCCCATGACCCGATCGGCGCTGGTCATCGGCGGCGGCATCGCCGGGATCCAGGCGGCCACCGATCTCGCGGTCCAGGGTTTCCCGGTGACCCTGGTGGAGAAGAGCAACCGCCTCGGCGGCCGGCTCGCCGAACCCAATCTCATGCTGCTCTATCCCAATATGCGTCCGGCGAGCGCGGTCCTCGCGGACAAACTCCGACGCCTCGACGAAAGCGGCGCCAGAGTCCTGCTCGAAACCGAGGTCTCGAACATCACCGGCTTTGTCGGGAGCTTCGAAGCGACGCTCAAGGGCGCCGTCGACGAGGTGCTGCCGGTGGGTGCGGTGATCCTCGCCATCGGCGCCGATCTCCACGATCCCGGGAAGGCATTTCGGTTCGACGAGCTGCCCAACGTGGTGACGTCGGCTGAGCTCGAACGGGGATTCGTCGCCGGCGCCGATCTCGGATTCGGCGGTTCGCCGCCGAAGTCGGCTGCATTTGTCCTCTGCGTCGGCTCGCGCGAACCGGAGGGCTTCACCGGCTGCTCGCGCTACTGCTGCCCGACAGCCATCAAACAGGCGATGGAGCTCAACGAGCGCGGCATCGACACCACGGTCTTTTACCGCGACATCCGCACCATCTCCACCGGCGCCGAGGAGATGTACCGCGAGGCGCGCGGCCGCGGGGTGCTCTTTGTCCGGGTGCCTCCCGGCCACACCCCCGAGATCATCGGTGACGAGCGGGTCGAGGCGGTGCGTTGCTACGACGAGCTCCTCGACCGGCGGCTCGAGGTCCCGGCGGACCTCGTGGTGCTGTCGGTGGGAATGCGGCCGCGCCAGCCCGAGACCGATCACTTCCACGAGATGCTCAAGGCCTCGGTCGGCCTCGATGGCTTCTTCCTCGAACGCCATCCCGAGCTCGCGCCGGTGGAGACCGCGGTGGAGGGGGTGCTCCTCGCCGGCACCGTCCAGGGACCCAAGGACATCGTCGACTCGGTGGCCCAGGCCTCGGCCGCGGCGGCCAAGGCGGCGGTCTTCCTCGCCCACGACCAGGTCCGGCTCGATCCGGCGGTGGCGGTGGTCGACCCCGAGGTTTGCCGCGGTTGCGGCGATTGCGTCGAGATCTGCCAGTTCCACGCGCCCGCTCTGATCGAAACAGAACCCGGTGTCTTCTCAGCCGAGATCAACGCGTCGATGTGTAAAGGTTGCGGCACCTGCGCCAGCTGGTGCCCGTCGGGCGCCATCGCCGCCCGCCACTTCACCGACCGCCAGGTCCTCGCCCAGATCGACGCCTTCTTCGACGAGGTCAGGCCATGAACCCGTCGATCCATTTCCGTGCCCGTGCCCGAATGGGTCGACGATGGCTAGTGGCGCGATCGAGTTGAACCACAGAGACACAGAGCGGCACACAGAGACACAGAGCCATCGCACCGTCGCAAACACGAAGACGCGAAGACGCGAAGGGGTCACGAAGACGTCGCATATTGACTCATCGCAGGCATCTCGATGAGCGGTCGTCGGTATCCGGCTCGACCATGACTCCGGCCACGACTTGGTCGCGCACCGTAAACGGCGCGCCTACAGAGGAGTCGGGACGTGCGGAGAACCGTGTAGGCGAGGAGTCGGGACGTGCGGAGAATCTGTAGGCGGGGCATTCATGCCCCGCGACCACGACATCTGAGGATCGGTGCACCATGACGCCAGCAACCACCTCCGTTGGAACGGCAAGGTCAGCGACATCGACCGCCTTCGACCCCCGCATCGTGGTCTTCGCCTGCAACTGGTGCTCCTACGCCGGGGCGGATACGGCGGGGGTGTCGCGGATCCAGCACCAGCCCCACTTCCGGATGATCCGGGTCATGTGCTCGGGGCGGATCCAGCCGGCCTTTGTCTTCCGCGCCTTCGAAAAGGGCGCCGACGGGGTGCTGGTCTCGGGCTGCCACTTCGGCGACTGCCACTACATCTTCGGCAACGAGCGCGCGGTCGAACAGTTCGCCAAGACCATGAACGTGGTCAAGCTTCTCGGGATCGAGGAGGGGCGGCTGCGTCTCGAGTGGATCTCGGCCGCCGAGGGGGGGCGCTTCGCCGAGGTGATCAACGAGTTCACCGATCAGGTGCGGGCGCTCGGGCCGAGCCCGTTCGCGACGGAGGATGCCATCGACGAGATCGAGGTGCCGGAGGGCGGGGGGTGCCTGAACGGCGAACATGAGGACAATCGGGCACGGGATACGGGCACGGAGGGGAACGAATTTTGAATTCTCAATTCTCAATTCTCAATTTCTGTCGGCCTCCCGAGGAAATCGGATCGACAGGGCGTCATTCTGAATCTCGGGGTTCAGAGGTAGAAGTCCCAGTTGGCCTGGCGAGAGAGAGGGGAGGACAGGTCTGATGCAACAGCTGGCGAAGGACACCAACGCCTGGGCCTGCTACGACTGCGGCAAGTGCACGGCGACCTGCCCGATCACCCGGGCCGGCGCCGACTACTCGCCGCGCCGCCACGTGCTCCAGACCAACCTCGGTCAGGAGGGGGAGATCGCTCGCGACGAGAGCCTCTTCGCCTGCCTCACCTGCAGCTTGTGCGATTCCCGGTGTCCCGCCGAGGTCGGCTACACCCAGCTCGTCCAAAAGCTCCGGGAACGCGCCTTCGATGCCAGGATCCAGCCCGAGTGCCCGCACGGCGGGGCGCTGCAGTCGGTGATGCGGATGATGGCCAAGGGGGGAACGCAACAGAATCGATTGGCCTGGCTGGACGACAGACTTCAAACCACGCCCTCCCAGGGCGAGGTGTTCTTGTGGACCGGCTGCACCATTTACTACGACGCCTTCTTCCCCGAGTTCGGGCTTGCCACGGTCGAGGGCACCCGCTCGGCGGTGAGAATCCTCAACTCGCTCGGGGTGACCCCTGTGGTTTCGCCCGACGAACGCTGTTGCGGCCACGATCTGCTCTGGAACGGTGATCGTTCCAGCTTCGAAGCCCTCGCCCGGCACAACGTGGAGTTGGTAAAGTCGAGCGGCGCCGAGCTCGTGGTCACACCGTGCGCCGAGTGCGCCCGGACCTGGCTTCTCGACTACCAGCCCTTCCTCGAGGGCGCCAAGATCAAGGTCCAGCACCTGACGGAGTACCTGCTCGAACACCGCGATGACCTCCAGCTGACCAACGGCTCGACAACCAAGGTCACGTTCCAGGATCCCTGCCGGCTCGGCCGCCACCTCGGGGTCTACCACGCGCCGCGCGAAGTGCTTTCGGCGGTGCCCGGTCTCGAGCTCGCGGAGATGCGGCGCAGCGGCCGCCGCGGCGCCTGCTGCGCCGGCGGCACCTGGTCGAACTGCGACAAGTTCGCCAAGAAGATCCAGGTCGAGCGGCTGCGCGAGGCCCGGGCCACCGGCGCCGAGGTCCTGGTCACCGCCTGTCCCAAGTGCCAGGTCCATCTGGCCTGCGCCATGAAGGACCCGAACATCGGGTCCGAGATCAAGATCGAAATGAAAGACATCGCCGAAGTCGTGGCGGGAGCGCTGGTCGTGATGAGTGTTCTATCTCCTATTGCAATTCTGGGCTGGCGCTTCGCCGCGAAGCGACGCCCACGAATTGCACGAATCAGAGGAGTTCAAGATGGCTGAAATGGATGAACTCCGGATCGGGGTCTTCGTCTGTGACTGCGGGCTCAACATCGCCGGCGCGGTGGACTGCGGGGCGGTGTGCGAGTACGCCGAAACCCTCGAAGACGTCGTCTGCGTGGTTCGCAACAAGTACACCTGCGCCGACCCCGGCCAGAACGAGATCAAGAACGCGGTCCGGGAGCACCGGCTCAACCGGGTGGTGGTCGCCTCGTGCACGCCGCGGCAGCACGAGCCGACCTTCCGCCAGTGCGTGCTCGAGGCGGGCTTGAATCCATACCTCATGGAGATGGCCAACCTCCGCGAGCACTGCTCCTGGGTTCACCCCGGGGACTGGGACGGGGCCACGGCCAAGGCCAAGGATCTGGTGGCCAGCGCGGTCGGCCGCGCCCGTTTCCTCGAGGAACAGGAGGAGATGGCAGTGCCGGTCACCCGGCGGGCGCTGGTCATCGGCGGCGGTGTCGCCGGCATCGAGGCGGCCCTCGAGCTCGCGGAGCAGGGCCACCAGGTCACCCTGGTGGAGAAACAGGCGTCCATCGGCGGGATCATGGCGCAGCTCGACAAGACCTATCCCACCATGGACTGCTCGATATGAATTCTCGGCCCTAAGGCCATCGATGCCGGTCGGCATCCAAACATCGAGCTCCTGACCTACTCCGAAGTCGAAGCGGTCTCCGGTTACATCGGCAACTTCACGGTGACCATCCGCAAGAAGGCGCGATACGTCGACCTCAACGCGTGCAACTCGTGCGGCGAGTGCGCCGCGGTCTGTCCCCAGGTCGCGCCGGACGAGTACCAGATGGGTCTGTCGTCACGTAGGGCCATCTACATCCCGTTTCCGCAGGCGGTGCCGTGCTCCTACATCCTCGACATGGACACCTGCCTCGGCAACAACCCCATCGCCTGCGGCAAGTGCGCCGATGTCTGCGAGAAGCAGGCCATCGATTTCGACGACGCGGACGAGCTCGTCACCCGCGAGGTCGGCGCCATCATCGTCGCCATCGGTCTCGATGTCTACGACCCCACCGAGATGGACGAGTACGGCTACACCCGCTTCGACAACGTCATCACCTCGATGGAGTTCGAGCGGCTGATCTGCGCCGGCGGACCGACCATGGGCCACTTCGTCCGGCCGTCGGATCAGGAGCGGCCCAAGCGGATCGGTTTCATCCAGTGTGTCGGTTCGCGCAACCCGAAGATCGGCCGGCCCTACTGCTCCAACATCTGCTGCATGAACACGATCAAGGACACCCTGCTGCTGGCCGACCACTACCCCGACACCGAGAATTTCGTCTTCTACCAGGACATCCGCGCCTTCGGCAAGGGCTTCGAGGACATGTTCCAGCGCTCCAAGGAGGCGGGAACGCGGTACATCCGCGGTCTGCCCGGCGACATCGAGGAGGATCCGGATACCCGCGCCCTGACGGTGACGGTGGAAAACACCACATCGGGAACACTCGAACGCCACGAGCTCGACATGGTCGTGCTCTCGGTGGGGGTGATTCCGGCCAAGGACCGCGACAAGATCGCCGGGCTGCTGACCCTGTCCAAGACCTCGGACGGTTTCTACATGGAGTCCCACCCGAAGCTCAAGCCGGTGGACGCGCCGACCCGTGGGGTCTACTTCGCCGGGTTCTGCGAGTCGCCCAAGGACATCAAGGACTCGGTCTGCCAGGCGGGCGCGGCATCGTCGCGCGCCGGCGCACTGCTCAACGCGGGTGAGATCAAGATCGAGGCCATCACCAGCGTCATCGATCCCGAGGCCTGCTCGATGTGCGGTCTCTGCGCTTCGGTCTGTCCCTACGGCGCCATCACCTGGCACAAGAAGGAGGTCGCCACCGTCGTCGAGGCCGCCTGCGCCGGCTGCGGCGCCTGCGGCGCGACCTGCACCTTCGGCGCCATCACCATGCGTCACTTCACCGACGACCAGCTCCTGGCCCAGGTCCGGGCGGTCCTCGCCAACCAACCGGAGGAAAAGGTCTTCGTCTTCGCCTGCAACTGGTGCTCCTACGCCGGCGGCGACATGGCCGGGATCTCGCGGATCAAGTACCCGTCGACCAACCGGGTCGTTCGTACCATGTGCTCGGCGCGGGTCTCCGAGGAGATGGTCCTCGAGGCCTTCCGCTGCGGCGCGCCGGTGGTGCTCGTCTCGGGCTGCCACTACGCCGACTGCCACTACATCGACGCCAACCGGCAGACGGTCAAGCGGGTGCAGAAGCTGTGGAACAAGCTCGAGAAGGCCGGGGTCCGCCCCGAACGGCTCCAGCTCGAGTGGATCGCGCCGCCGAGGGTCAGAAGTTCGCCAAGGTGATGCAACAGATGGAAGACAAGCGCGCGCTGGTGACCGCCGAGGAGATCGCCCATGCGAGAGAGGCGTTGAAACCGAAAAAGAAACGCGCGGCGAAGAAGGAAGCAGCTCCGACGAAAGAGGTCAGAGCGTGATCAAATCACTCGTCTTTTTCAATTCTCGGCCGGGATTTTTCCGTCGGAAAAATAACGGTCGAGAATTGAAGGAACGGAGAAGTAGAACATGGCGACCACAACGACCATGGCCCCATTCCGCTGCATGATGTGCGGCCACGAGTACACCGAAAAGGTGGTGCAGGGCGAGGATGTGGAGCGCTCCTGCCCAAAATGCCGCTCGAACTCCATCCGGCATTTGAAAGCGCCAAAGAAATGATCGAGACGTCACAAGCGCGAAGACGCGAAGGCGCGAAGAATGTCACAAAGGAAATCTCTTTGTGTTTACTTGGCGTCTTGGCGTCTTGGCGCTTGCGACGGGAGGTGGTCCGATGACGACGCGCCATGATGACGACGACATCGTCAAAGTGGATTTCGCCTTCAAGAGGCTCTTGGCGGAGACCGTCGAAGGCGACCTCGCGAACTTCTGCTATCAGTGCGGGGCGTGCGTCGGCGATTGCCCGGCGACGACCTACTCGGAGAGCTTCAACCCGCGCGAGATCATGCTCAAGGTGCTCTACGGGCTCGAGGACGAACTCCTCGGCTCGAGTCGGTGATCTGGGAGTGCACCAACTGCTACGCCTGCCACGAGCGCTGTCCGCAGCAGGTCAAACCGGTCGAGATCATCATTTCGCTCAAGAACCTTCTTTCCCAGAGAGGCAAAGCGCCGGACGTTGTCAGCAAGGTCATCAACACCTTTGAAACGACCGGACGCACCGTGCCCTACAGCCCGGCCATCGACAAGCAGCGGGCCAAGTTCGGGCTGAAACCCCTGGGCGAGGTGCCCATGGACGAGATTCGGGCCTTGCTCGAGTCGGCGCCGGAAGGGGAGGCCACATGAAACGCTTCGCCTTCTTCCCCGGATGCCTGATCCCGGCGCGCCACCCGGCCATGGAGTTCGCCATCCGCGCAACGCTGCCCAAGCTCGACATCGAGCTCGTCGATCTCGAGGGCGCTTCGTGCTGCCCCGATCCCATCTATTTCAAGAGCAAAGACAAGCTCTCGTGGCTCGCGGTGGCGGCGCGCAACCTCTGTCTCGCCGAAGATCTCGGCATCGACGTTGTGACCAACTGCTCGGGCTGCACCGCTACTTTGTCGGAGACCTACCACATGCTCGCCGACGAACCCGAGCTCAAAGAGCAGGTCAACGAACGACTGGCGAAGATCGGCCGAACCTACAGGGGCACCAGCAAGGTGCGCCACATCGCCACGGTGGTCCGGGACGAGGCGGGCTACGACAAGATCAAGGCATCGGTGACCCATCCCCTCGAAGGGCTCAAGGTCGCCATCCACTACGGCTGCCACCTGCTCAAGCCGTCGAGGATCATGAACGTCGACAACCCCGATGACCCACAGGTACTGGAGAACCTCATCCGAGCCATCGGCGCGGAACCCGTCCGCCACCGCAACTGGTATCTCTGCTGCGGCAAGGCGTGCCAGAACGAGGACATCCCCAACAACATGATGCACGATCTGCTGAACGCCGTGCACGACGAGCAGGCCGATATCCTGGGGATGATCTGCCCGACCTGCTTCGGTCAGTTCGACCACGGCCAGATGAAGATCGCCAAGCTCTTCGACGAGGACTACCACACCCCACCGGTCTACTATTTCCAACTCCTTGCCCTCGCCCAGGGCGTGCCGTACGAGAAGCTCGGCTTCGAGAAGCAGCGCTTCAAACCCACGGTGCTGCAGCGGTACCATGAGGCCGCCGCAGCGTCGCCAGCGTAGCTATCGCATTTCACCGCAGAGGCGCAAAGACGCAGAGGCGCAGAGCCATCGCACCGTCGCAAGCACAAAGACGCGAAGACACAAAGGGGTCACGAAGCCATCGCATTCTTGACGCAGAGGCATCGCAAGGATGCAGGCTGATT
>CAVPHA010000019.1:0-175217 GCA_963704125.1 uncultured Acidobacteriota bacterium
CCCCGCCGGGAGTGACCTTGAATGCGTTGCTGGTGTTGTTTCCGGCCACATAGACGTTGCCGACAGCATCCACCGAGAGACTTGCCGGGGCGTCCAGCGTGTTTCCTGCCCCGTCGCCGCTGTGGTCGATGATCTGGGTGATCTGCGCCTGGGCGCCATACGGCGTGAGTACGACAACGCCGAACAGGATCGAGGCCGTGAGCGCGACGGACGAAAGGGGCCGTGAGAGGAATGCCATATGCCGTGCCTCCTTGTGATGGATCGTCTTGTCGAGCATTGTAGGTTAGTTTTCGCCCTCAACATAGGTAGCATTGTCCGGCGACGAAAACCACACGGGAATAAAAAAGGGTGCCAAAAAAGGGTGCCACCACTTGTGGTGTTTGGTCGAGATTTGGCGGGATATGGGAGAGCGATGGAGGGGATGGCGAAAAGATCATAAGTGAGTGCACCTTTTCGAACCAAGAAATCGAAATCGCACCCCAGCCAAAAGATCGTTAAAAACGTTGGCACCGTTCCCGATTAACTCGTTCTTATGGAACAGTTGTGTTCCAGCGTGTCGTGTCGCCCGACTCGAAGCCATCAACAAAGAGCGCATCGACAAAGACTCGGGAAACTCCCGCTCGAATACTACCGATGGCCGGCGCGACAGGCGTCCCGATGGCGATGAGTGTCCCGTCTGCAGATAACGACACGGAGTATCCAAACCACGTCTCGTCGACCGAACCTCCGATTGTCTGGTTGGTCTGTACCCAGAAAAGGTCGTTGAATTCAAAAACACGAACGTGCCCTTGGAGAGCGTTGGCAAATGGTGCTCCCGCAGCCACACGGGTGCCGTCTGCGGAAATCGAGACAGAGGACCCGAACTGGTCGAGATCGTTTTCACCCAAGATATTCGAGCCGCATGGCACCCAGAACGAGCCGTCGTGGTCAAAGACGCGGACTTGACCCGCAACCGCACCGGAAGTGGGAGATCCGGATGCCAGCCGCGAACCGTCTGCGGAAAGGGACACGGACCATCCAAACCGGTGGTTTTCTCCTTCGCCGTACAGTTTCTGGCCGAGAGTCAACCAGGTCGAGGTCCAGGAGAACCACTTGAAGACCTGCACTCGACCGGACTCGAAGGAATTGGCGTCGCTGTACGGCGCTCCGACGGCCACACGATCGCCGTCGGCAGATAGAGACACGGAGTACCCGAATCTCTCGGAGGTTGTCTCGCCGCTGATATCAGGACCAAGCTGGTACCAATTGGGTTCGGACCATGTGAACACCCGAACGAAGTTCTCCCGTGACGAACCGATGGCCACCCGAGAACCGTCTGCGTCCAGAGAAACCGCATTCCCCAATTCCTCGAAGTCCGCGCCATCGATGTCAGGACCCACCTGCAACCAGGTGGAGCTCCCGGGGAACCACTCGAAGACCCGGACATGACCTTTAACGGCGCCGCCACCACCTCGATTCTCCGGAGCCCCGACCGCAAGGTGCGTACCATCCGCCGAGAGGGAGACCGACGTCCCAAAGAGATCTCCTTCGGCTTCACCATCGATGTCAGCGCCGATTTGGATCCACTCGGTGTTGATAAACTGAAAGACACGGGCATGACCACGGTCGTTGTCGTTGAAGGGTGCGCCGATGGCCATGCGAGAGCCGTCCGCGGAGAGAGAAACCGAACTGCCCGATTCGTCCCAACTCGCCTCGCCGACGATGTCAGAACCCAGTTGAGCCCAACCGGCTGCATCGACCCCGGACGGCGAAACAAGAGCCAAGCCGATCGATCCCACCATCAACACCTTCCAGACGTGATGTCTCACGATCGTCTCCTTTTCTGGTTGGTTTTCTCGAATACTACCAGATTTCACGTGATCGGTGCCACTGATCACAAACTCAGATGGATGGGTGCCACTGATCACAACCTCACAATCCTCCGCGGCCGATTCACTGTTGTGATGATGTGATCAGTGGCACCGTTCATTAGCCTGAGTTTGCTGATCTCGAACAGCTCCGAGAAGCTCGCGAAGTAGCTGTGCGCCAGGAACACGAAGGTGGGAATCTGGACCGCCGTGCCGGAGACCACCAGCGCCGTCCCTCGGGACATGCCGGGGGCGCACCTCATCAGGGCGCTCCAGGCGATCCCGAGCAGGCAGACGGGCAGGGCGGTGTAGCCGAGGGAGAGCATGGCGAGCCGGGCGGTGTCGACGAACGACGCGGCGCTGCCGGCGACGCGGGCGGGCGGGTAGAGGCAGCTCACCATCAGGATGGACCACAGGCCGAGAATGAGGGGAGGAAAGGCGCCGGTGGTGACCTGCCTGGGAAGCACGTTATCGAGCTCGACGTAGCCGAACCCGAACACCAGCAACGCGCGTTGTGGGGTCGTGGGGCCCGTGTCGAGGGCCTCCGGGAACTCGAGGCGGATCGCGAGCGCCGGCGTCCAGCCCCAGTCGGCGATTCTTACGGCGTCGGGTTCATGAACCCGGGAGGGCTCGGCCGGCTGAGGTGCTCGCGGCTGCGACAGCGGCCAGCCCACGACGAGACCGTAGAGGCCGAGGATGATGACGATCGCGGCCCCGCACCACACCAGCGCCGCCCAGGCGGGCGTCGGTGTCCGCCAGTCGACCTTGCGCGCCGCGACCACCGACCGCGGGGCGAGGATGAAGGTCCACAGCTCCTGGATAGGTGCCAGGCACCCACTTGTGATGTTTGGTCGAGATTTGGCGGGATATGGGAGAGCGATGCAGGGGATGGCGAAAAGATCATAAGTGAGTGCCTGAGAACCTTTTCGACCTCTTCCTTCCGCCGCTTGCCCCGCAACACGTTCGAGTACGCGGCAATTCGTCGGACGAATTGCCGCGGCGCGTCGGACGCGCCGGTAGATCATCGCATCAGACGAACAGCAGCTTTCGCTGCTGCCGTCCTTTTCCGGCCTCATCGAATGGGATGACCCGTAACAGCTCGGTTTCTCACGCTTCAATCTCGGAAGGGGATGCCAGGCACGCAACTTTGTTCGCGGCGAACAAAGTTGGAGCCAGGCACCCGGTCCGCGAGACCTCAAGGTCCTGCCGATCTGGGAGGTCGATCCGCCTCCTCCCCTGCTCGCGACCAGCCTCCGCGCGACACCAGCGCGTGCACGTGCGGGTGCCAGTTCGCGAGATCGCCCGCGGTCTGGACCACGGCGACCATCCCCGGCCGCATCCCGTCGTCGCCGGCCGCGGCGCACATCAGCTCGAGCACCGTCTCCCACGCCGCCCGGGCGAGCCCGCCGAGCAGCTCACGGTGGTGCAGAAAGTACGGCCGCAGCATCTTCGGGATGACGAAGACCCACTGGGCGTGACCGACCTCCTCGAGCACCTCCTCGGCCAGCAGCGCCGCCGTCGCCGCCGATCGCTTCGCCGCGCACGACGGGCACAGCTCCCGCGTCTTGCACGAGAACGCGAGCAGATACTCCTCTGCACACTCGGGACACCGGATCGCGGGCGATGCCGTTCTCATAGAGGCCGCAGTCGAGGTAGCGCAGCACCTGCTCGTCGACGAAGCTCCGCCAGAAACCGCACCGCCGCTCGTACCTCTTCCTCCCACTGCCCCCTCACCTCGTCGAAGTGCCCTTCGAAGAGGCGATACAGGGGTGTGGCGCGGGGATTCCGGGCCCGGTACCGGGCCGTGCATGGCTGTGCCACGGCGGCGTCTCAGGTCTGTCGCAGCGTGGACGGGTCGTCTCAGCGTGGCTCGAATGGGCGCGAGAGTCAAGATGGAGACCGGCAGATGGTACCCTTGACGCATGGACCGTGATGAGGTCGTTCGCGTGCTGCGTGCCTTCGAGGAGGTGGGGCTCGAGTATGTGCTGATCGGCGCTGCAGCCATGGGATTCCACGGCCTGGTGCGAGCCACTGAGGATCTCGATCTCTTCATTCGCGCGTCTGCCGAAAACATTGAGCGCCTCAAACGAGCGTTTCGCTCGGTCTACGACGACGACCCCAACATCGACGACATCTCGGCCCACGACTTGCTGGGAGACTACCCGGCGGTGCGGTACTACCCTCCCAGCGGAGATCTTTACTTCGACGTGATGACCCGGCTCGGTCAGGCGGCGTCCTTCGAGAGCGTCGAATCGATGGTAAAGGTCGTCGAGGGTATTCAGGCGAAAGTTGCTACGCCGAAAGCGCTCTACGAGCTCAAACGTGGTACGGTGCGCGCGCTGGATCGTCAGGACGCGGAGGCGCTGAGGCAAGAGTTCGACTTGGGAGAGGATTGACGTGCCGGTCGAGAAGTTCCGCTCGCTCGAAGAGATGAATGCCGCGCCCGTCAGGGGTGGGAGGGGGGACGGCTTCGAGCGTTTTCTGAGGCACTGCGCGAGGTTCTGGAAGCTGGCCCCTCGGAAGTACCCGCGCGGAGTGGTGAGGTTCAGGTCATACGAAGAAGCACAGGCGACACCCGCTCACAGCCTGGACGACTGAGGAACCTCTTCGTAGCCTCACAAAAAGATCCGGCGGGCGCCGAAGCCCCCGCCGGTGATGGATCGCGATCTGTCTTTCGGTCTACCGCACGTTGCCGACGTAGTTGGCGGTGAGCTGGCGCGCTCTGACCTGCTCCTCGGTGTAGTCGGGGATGATGGCCGGGGCGACGCGACCGTCGGTGATGCCGGCCTTGGCGACCTCGGCGTTGTACTTGACGACGTGCTCGAGGGTGAGCTTGCCGTCCTTGACGCCGTCCTGGATGTACTGCGAGGCGCTGGTGCCGGCGATGCGGCCGAAGACGATGATGTCGAGAAGCGAGTTGCCCATGAGGCGGTTGGCGCCGTGGATCCCGCCACCGACCTCGCCGGCGACGAAGAGGCCGGGCACCCGGGTGGTGCCGTCCTGCTTGAACTCGAGACCGCCGTTTTGATAGTGCAGCGTCGGGTAGATGAGCATGGGCTCTTTCGAGATGTCGATGTCGAAGCGCTTGTAGAGGATGTACTTGCCGGGGAACTCGCGTTTGACGGTGCCCTCGCCGGCGAGGTCCTCGATCATGGGCGAGTCGAGCCAGATCCCGAGGCGGCCGGTGGGGGTCGGGACGCCGAGCCCGTCGTTGACGCACTCTTTGATGATCGAGGCGGCCTCGATATCGCGGGGTTCGCGCTCGTTGACGAACTGGTTGCCCTCGACGTTGACGAGATTGGCGCCCGAGCCGCGGAACTTCTCGGTGATGAGAATGCCCTCGGCCTGCTCGGGGAAGACGATCCCCGTCGGATGGTACTGGACGGTGTGGAGGAAGCTCACCGGGACCCCGGCGCGGTAGCCGAGCACGATGCCGTCGGCGGTGGCGCCGTAGTGGTTGGTGGTCATGAAACCCTGGATGTGGAGCCGGCCGCAGCCGCCGGTGGCGAGGACCACCGCCTTGGCCTTGACGACGAAGTACTCCTGGGTCTCCATGTTGTAGAGCAACGCGCCGGCGCAGTGGCCGTGCTCGTTGAGCACGAGTTCGACGGCGGGAGAGAACTCGAGCACCTGGATCTTGTCCGCCATGTTGCGCGCCTCGTCGCGGATGGTGCGCATGATCTCGGCGCCGGTGATGTCGGCGGCGTAGTGCATGCGTTTGCGCGAGGTGCCGCCGCCGTGGATGGTCTCGAGGGTGCCGTCGGCCTTTTTGGTGAAGTTGACGCCCTGGTGCTCGAGCCACCGGATCGCATCAGGGGCGTTGTTCACCAGGGTCTCGGCGAGCTCGGGGACGTTGGTGAAGTGGCCGCCGCCCATGACATCGAGATAGTGGAAATACGGTGAATCCTTGTGGCCCTTGGAGGCCGCCTGGATGCCGCCTTCGGCCATCATGGTGTTGGCGTCGCCGTGGCGGAGCTTGGTGGCAATGATGACCTTGGCGCCCTGCTGCGCGGCGAGGATCGCCGCCGAGGTCCCGGCGCCGCCGCCGCCGATGACGAGGACATCGGTTTCATACGCGGGCTCCGAGAGATCGACCTTCTCGGGGGCGACCCGGCTGGTGGCCTCGAGGAGATCGGCGATCTCGTGCGCGATGCCATAGCCCTTGGAGGGACCGACTTTGAGTTCGCGCCGGCCTTCTTCCTTGAAGTCGGGGTGGAAATCGAGCCGTTTTTTGCGCTCGTCGAGGCTGAGGAACGGGATCTCTTCGCCGGCGCGTTTCTTCGCGACCCGCTCCGGGCGGGTTTTCTCGACGATCTTGATCAGCTCTTTGAGTTCGGGTGTGTAAGGCATCTCAAACCTCTCAGGCCAGGCCGTAATTGGAGGCCGGGGTCCATTCGTCGGCGCCCATGTGGGGCTCCATTTCTCGTTCGGTGTAGACCTTCTTGAGCTCGTCCACCGTCATGGCCTTGGCCTCATCGAGCAATGAAGTGAAGGTACCGGCGTCGATATCGACGCACATCTTTTCAAGGTGCTGTGCTTTGGGGGCGATCTTGCCGCCCTGGATCCGGCGCGCCACCTGGGCCATGTGGTACTGGGCCATCTCGCCCATGCACCGCGAGGCGCAGAGTCCGCACTGGATGCAGTCGAAGGAGATCTCGGCGGCCGCGGTCAGATCGCCGCGTTTGAGCGCCGAAATATAGTCGAGGACCTCGACATCCATAGGGCAGACCTTAGTGCACGCGTTGCACGCGACGCAGCGGAAGAGCTCGGGGTAGAGCTCGTAGATGGTCTCGGCGGTGGGTTTCGCGCTCTCGAAATCGTAGGTCGCCCGATTGGCCGGGTAGAACGGGATCTGGGTCAGGTACATCTCGGGTTCGACCACCGTCTGGCAGGCGAGACCGGTGTAGATCTTGTAGTCCCCCGCTCTCCGGAAAACCGTGGCGCAGGCGCCGCAGACCCCGCCGCGGCAGCCGCAGCCGCGGATGTACTGGTAACCAGAGTGCTCCATGGCCTTCATGATGGTCAGGGTCTCCGGGACCTCGTACTTTTTGCCCATGATGTAGATGGGGATCGTTTTCGCCGCCACCTCGTCGGTCAGTGTTGCTGTGTCCATGCCCCTGTCTCCTTCGGCCGGCCGGTCAGGCGGTCGCCGCCGCGATAAATTTCCTGTCGACAAGTAGCTCTTGCGCTGCCGGACCATTGAGATCCAGCCGGCAGAGCTCGGGATCCAGCCCCAGGGCGACCCCGAGGAGCTGGGTGAAATAGAAAGTCGGGACCAGATCGAGACCGTCGTGGAACTCGACCACGTCCGCCTGGCGGGTTCCCAGGTTGTACTCGCACATGGGGCAGCTCAGGATGAGCGCGTCCGCCGCCGACCGGTTGGCCGCCGCGATAACCTTGGCCGCGCGACTCATCCCCTCCGCCGGGTGGGCGATCATCTGGTACGAACCGCAGCATTCGCGCGACGCGCTGAACGAGGTCGGCTCCGCCCCGAGTGCTCTGATGAATCCCTCGAGGATCTCGTCATCGACGGCGTCGATGGCCACTTCCTGGGGACGAACCAGGGTGCAGCCGTAGAACGGCGCCACCTTGAGGCCTTCGAGGGGGTTAGTCACCGCCTCGCGCAGCTTCTCCCAGCCGATCCGGTCGCGAAGAAGGCTGAGATAGTGGACGACCTCGACCTCGCCGTTGTAATCCGGTTCCTCATCCATGAAGCGGTTGAGGGTGTCGCGTTTCTCCTCGTTGTCGCGCACGAGCTTGTTGGCGCGGGCGAGGGTGTTGTAGCACTGGGAACAGATGGTGACGACGGTATCGCAGCCTTCCTGAGCCGCGCGGATGAGATTGCGCACCGGCGCCACCTGGTGGATGAGATCGTCATCGCTGAGCGAGAAGACCGCGCCGCAGCAGTTCCAGCGGCTGAGTTCCTTGAATTCGACCCCGAGGTGGTCGAGGGCGGCCATGGCCGCCTTCTCGAGGTTCGCGGCCTTGGTCTTGAGCGTACAACCGGGGTAGTAACCGAGCTTCATGTTCTTCCTCACGAGGTGAGCTTACGAAAGGTCGAGACAAAGGCGATCTGCGGCGCCTCGGCCATGGTTTCTTTGGGGATCTCAGCGAGATTGACAAGATCGGTGTTGGTCCGCAGGACGAGCTGACGAACCGCCTCGAAGACCTTGGGCACATCGATGCCGCGAGGACAGCGCACGACGCAGGTGTGGCACGAGGCGCAGTACTCACCGATCTGGGCTTTGATGACGGGCTCGATCTCGCCGAACTGCAGGTAATGGATCCCCATCCGGGTGGTGAAACCCATTGAATCAACCATCGGGCAGACCGCGGAGCAGGTGCCGCACTGCATGCACTCGTGGACGTTCTGCCCCGAGAGTTCGGCAATTTTGTTGACGGCCTTGAGGTTGTCGGGGTGGATCGGGCTGGGAATGTTGGCCATGGTCGCCTCGTGTCGGGTCCGTCCGGGCGCTCCCGCCGGGTTCGATCAACCTGGTTCGGGACGCTCGGGCGCGGGCTCATGATAGCGCAATGTGAAAATTGCCACAAGGCCTGTCAGAGAGACGTCGTCTCATGAAAAATCACTCGTCAACGCAAGCCTGAGAACCGAAAAGCTAACCGCAAAGGCGCCAAGGACGCGAAGTTCATCGCAGAAACCACGAAGACACCAAGTCACGAAGGATTCACCAAGAGATCGTGAAGCGGGTCGGTCGATGACCGATCCGCTTCACGACCTTCGTGATTCCCTTTGTGTCTTCGAGCCTTTGTGGTTGCGACGGTGCGATGCTTGGCGTCCTTGGCGTCTTGGCGGTTCCTATTCCGCTCGCTTCGGGATCCTGACCAACAACGCCCGCTCATCGGTCTCGGGCGGATACGGATCATCGATCACCCCGGACACTGCGTTGTCGCCGATGAGCCAGAGGGCCCCGTCTTTGTCGATGGCGATGCCCTCGACGTTGTTCCCCCAACCACCAGCGCGGACGCCTCGGAGATAGTCGGTCAGGTCTTGAACGACCTCGATCTCACCGCTCATCCGATCGATCTCGACAATCTCGTAGCGCTCTCCGGGGTACTGGGTCTTGAGCCCGAGCAGACCCCCATCCATCCAGGCGAGACCGGTGAGCCGCCAGTTACAGTCTTCGAGGGGGATGTCGACGGGTTCTTCTTCGGCGGTCAGGCGATCGCCGTCGATTCGGAGCAACCACAATCGCGACACGCACCCGGTCGAGGGATCGCCCGACCGCTCGAGGAGCAGGTGGATGTATCGACCATCGGCGGCAACCTCGATGCCTTCGACGCCGATCTTGCCGCCGGCGACATCGATCCCCTCGATGGCCAGCTCGATGGCCGCCAGTTTCGGGAGCAGGCGCGTCTCGTCACCCAGCCCGACGCGATAGACCGCGGCATGGGCCTCGTCGCACAGGTAGAGCGATCCGTCGTGCCAGGCGACGCCTTCGAGCTCGGCGTGGGGAGGGACGCCGAGCTCCACCACCCGCGCTTCCAGCTCGGGGTTGAAGAAAAGAAGACGGCCGTACTTCTCGGATGGGGCCACCATGGCCTCGTCGGTGAAGGCGAGTCCGGATGTCTCGAGGGCCCGGTCCTGAGTGAAGTTCACGTCGTCGGACTGCCAGACGAGATTGACGGCTCGACCCACGTCCCAGGGCTCGGTTCGGGTCTCCCCCGGGTCCGGTCGGGTGGAACTGCATCCGAGAGCGCCGGCGATTCCGACGGCGGCGACCACCGCCCCGATGGAGGTTCGTGCGCGCCGGTTGATGAGCTTCATTTCGTCCTCCTCTCAACGACATCCGACTCCCATTCCGGGAAGAGACCCAGAAGCCCCGCGAGCGAGGCCTCGCAGACCCCGCGATCGGTGATGAGCCCGGTCACCAGCCGGGCCGGCGTGACATCGAAGGCATAGTTCACCGCCGGGCTCGAGGGCGGCGTCAACTCGACCTCGACGACCCGGCCGTCCGGGCCGAGCCCGCTGATGAAGCGGACCTCGCGAGGGTCGCGCTGCTCGATGGGGATCTCGGCGACACCGTCCCGGGCCTTCCAGTCGATGGTTGTCTGCGGCAGCGCGACATAGAACGGGACACCGTTGTCCCGCGCCGCCAGCGCCTTGAGATAGGTCCCGATCTTGTTCGCCACATCGCCGGCCGCTGTCGTTCGGTCGGTGCCGACGATGCAGACATCCACCATACCGTGCTGCATGAGGTGGCCGCCGCAGTTGTCGGCGATGACCGAGTGCGGCACGCCGTGGGCGCCGAGCTCATACGCGGTGAGCGAGGCGCCCTGGTTGCGCGGGCGGGTCTCATCGACCCAAACGTGGACCTCGATCCCCTCGTCATGGGCCATGTAGACGGGCGCCAGAGCCGTACCCCAATCGACGGTGGCGAGCCAACCGGCGTTGCAGTGGGTCAGGATGTTGAGCGGCCCGCCGCCCTTGGCGGCGGCCAACTCGCGGAAGATGGCGAGGCCGTATTCGCCGATGCATTTCGAGATTTCGACATCGTCATCACAGATCCTCGCCGCCCGTTGGTAGGCGGCTGCAACCCGCTCGTCGGGAGGGAGAAAACGCACGACCTCATCCATCACCTCCAGTGCCCACCGAAGGTTGACGGCCGTCGGGCGAGTCCCCGCGAGAAGCTCGATGGCGCGGTCGAGGGAACCGTGGCGCGGGTCCTTCTGCAGGGCCAGACAGAGGCCGTAGGCCGCGGTCGCGCCGATCAACGGGGCGCCCCTGACCACCATCTCCCTGATGGCGTAGGCAGCCTGCTCCACCGTCGTCAGCCTCATGATTTCAAAGGAGGTGGGCAGGGCCCGCTGGTCGATGACATCGACCGAGCGACCGTCATCGGCCAACCAGATCGTTCGATACCACGTTGATCCTATCCGCATGCTGAGAGGATACTCGATTTCGACCGGCGCTCCGCTCGAGATCGCCGGTCGAGATCGAGGCAGAGGAGCATATCTTTCGGCACGGAGCATCCGTATACTTCCTCGCACGCGCAATCATCGGAGAGTTCTCTTCGGACCGAGCGCGAAGAAATGGAGGATTTGATGAAGAAGATTCTGATCGCCGTCGGGCTCCTGGTCGGGCTCGGCTTGTTGGCCGGCTGCTCGAAGGAAGCGCCGGTGGAAGCCGTCGACCCTGTCGAGCAGGCGTGGCAGACAATGAACGAAACCTACAACGACCTCGAAACGGCGCAGGAAAAGACCGAGCTCTTCGAGAGTTTCATGCGCGAGTTCCCGAACACCGCCTATGCCGGCAGACTCGCGAGCGCCGTGGCCTACTACCGCGGCGAGGAGCTCGATGACCCGGCGGGCGCCTATGCGATCCTCGCCGAAACCCTCGCCCAGAACACCGACCCCGAGGCCCGGTACGACATCGGGACATCGATGTTCCCGCTGGCGATGGAGCTCGGGGAGACCATGGATCTCGGCGTCGTGGCCGAGGAGTTGGCGGCGACGCGCGCACTCAACTTCAGCGAGATGATCGATGTCGCCGATCTGGCTCTCGCGCACGATCAGTGGGAACTCGGCGTCAACCTACTCCGAGGCCGCCCTCGAAAGGGCGACGCCCGAAGCCTTCCTCGCCGACTACCCTGATGACGACTTCACCGCCGAACAGGCGGCCGCCAAGGCCGATCGCCGCAAGGTCATGGGTCTGGCCAACATCGGGTGGGCGCTGTGGAATCTGGATCGGACCGAAGAGGCCATGGCGGCCTTCGCAGAAGCCGCTCCACTGAGGACCGTCGACTACCTCGGCGCGGCGGACACCCCCATCGATCTCTACCACGGCAAAGCCATGCTGGCCGGCGGCGAAGCGGGCATGGCCATGGATCTGTTGGCGCCCGGCGCGATCATGGGTTCGGATGATGAAGCCATGGCGGCCCTTCGTGAGGCGTATATCATCGAGATGGGTAGCGAAACAGGATTCGACGAGTGGATGTGGTCCCAGCGCGAAGGCCTCGCGAAAGAAGTCGACACCTTCACCCTGGCCGACTATGAGGGCAATCCGCAGGACTTCGCGGCACTGGCCGACGGCAAGGTGACCCTTTTGGCGTTCTGGTTCCCCACTTGAGGCGGCTGTCGCGTGGAGTTGCCACGCCTGCAGCCTCTGTATGAGACCTACAAGGACCAGGGATTCAACGTTGTCGTCGTCGACGGCAAGCGCCAGACCGATCTCGCCATGAAGTTCATCGAGAAGAACGGCCTGACCTACACCGCGCTCGAGAACGGCGAAGACGAAGCCGAAGTCGTCAAGAACATCTTTTTGGTTCAGAGCTTCCCGACCTCGTTCCTCATCGATCGTGAGGGCCGTGTCATGTACTCGCACAACGGTTTCGAAGCCGGGGACGAGGAGCGATCTGGCGGAGGAGATCGAAGCCTCGCTTAGTTCTTAATTTTTTAATTCTGAATGTTAATTGCCTAGACCCCGCCTCATGGCGGGGGCTTTCGATCGGACGCGGACGCTGACACGATCACTGGTGCATCGTCGTCGGGAGCGGAGCGGAGACCATCGGGCACGGGCACGGAGACGGACACGGATACGGAAACGGACACGGACGCGGATCGCGGGTATGCTCCCCCATGCTTCGGATCAACGACGACCTTTCCATCGACGAGAGCGAGCTCGAGTACGAGTTCGCGCGGAGCTCGGGTCCAGGCGGGCAGAACGTCAACAAGGTCGAGACCAAGGTCACACTGAAGTTTGTGGTCGAGGATTCGAGCGCCCTCTCGGACGATGAAAAGCGCCGCGTTTCCGAAACCCTCGCCAGTCGGATCACGAAGGACGGCGTTCTCCGCGTGACCTCGCAGCGCCACCGCACCCGCGAGGCCAACCGCCACGCCGCCATCGGCCGCTTCATCGAGCTCATCGACGACGCGCTGGTGGTCCGCGCACCGCGCAAGAAAACCAAGATCAGCCGCGCCGCCAAAAGGCGGCGGATCGAGGGTAAGAAACGGCGCGGTCAGATCAAGCAGATGCGGCGGTCTCCGGTCAAGATGATTGATGATTCGAGCTCGTCCATATTGGGGTATTCACAATGAACAGGCTAATGTTCGGATTGAAGCTCAGTGTTCTGACATTGACGGTCTTCTCTCTCACCACGACGCCGGCATTCGCAGGAGGATGTCTGGAACCAGGCGGCAGTTGGCCCCTCGGCCCGGTCTACGCCGTGGCGCCCGTCGGCGGTTTCGCTGTCTACAGTCGGGGCGCCACAATCGAGATCGCCGATATCTCGAACCCGTCGAGCCCGGTGGTACTCGGCACGGCCGAGATTGCCGGGGTACCGTTTAAGATCGCCGTCTCTGGTACGAACGCGTTTGTGGCGGCAAGGGATGACGGGCTCTTTGTTGTCGATTTCTCGGACCCGACAGCACCGGCCGTGATCGGTCAGTGGGGCGGCCCTCAAGAGCCTGTGTCGGATATCGCCGCAGACGGCGACCATGTCTACATCTCCCACAACCGACTCATCGTCCTTCGAAGACTGATCGGGCCGCCGGGACTGCGGCACACCACGACGCGTGGCGTAGAGTAATCAGAGCTGTAGGCGGATCGTTTACGGCCCGCGACCAATCCGTCGAGAGTCCGCGTGGCGACCCTGCGGATCGCAGCCTTTACGGTCATGAGGATGTTCAAGCTGGCACTGCCGCCGCAGGAGCAGCGGCCGGGACAACCGCGCAGCCGACGCTCGGTGATTCAGAGCTGTAGGCGGGTCGTTTCACGGCCCGCGACCAATCCGTCGAGAGCACGCGTGGCGACCTCGCGGATCTCAGCCTTCACGGTCATGAGGATGTTCAAGCCGGGACAGCTGTCGCGGGATCAGCGTCCGGGGCAGCGACCGGGGCAGCGCCGGGGCAGCGACCGGGGCAGCGTCCGGGGCAGCGTCCGGGGCAGCGTCCGGGGCAGCGTCCGGGGCAGCGTCCGGGGCAGCGTCCGGGGCAGCGTCCGGGGCAGCGTCCGGGGCAGCGTCCGGGGCAGCGTCCGGGGCAGCGTCCGGGGCAGCATGATCACCTCCTGGTTGTTCTTGAGAAATGGGTAGCCGCTGTGGAATCCGATGTCAAGGGCATGACGAATCGCCGCGGCGGCGACCCTTGACATCGGATTCCACAGCGGCTGGGGAGGATGCATGAACAACCAGGAGGTGATCATGCGCAACGCCCTACCAACCACCGGGCTCATCGCCCACCACAAGGCCCTCAAAGCCGCCGGCATCGCCATCTCTCTCGTCTTGCGCGTACCGGCTCCATTGAAGAGTCTTGCCGACCAGGTCATCCGCTCCGCGTCTTCCGTACCCGCGAACCTCTCAGAGGGCCATGGAAGGTCAGGTCGAGACCGAATGCACCACTGGCGAATCGCCTACGGCTCCGCGAAAGAAGTCGACACGCATCTTCGCCTCCTCGTTGGCGCCGGTGCCATCAACGCCTCACAGGCCGATTCGGCGATCCGCCTCTTCGACAACGTCCGGGCAATGACATGGCGCCTCCTTCACCCGAAACAGTGACCTCGAGGCCACGCAGGATTGGGGCCTCCCTCGGGGTGCCGGGTACGTCATTGTGCCGCCATCGACCTTCCGGCGTGCGGCACGTCCCGCACAATGGCGCTACCGGGCTCCCCCGGGAGGCGCGATGAAAGCACCTCTTCCGGCAACGAGGCAGGCCGCCGGCGTCCCATCGGCGTGGTCGCAGCCCTTCAAACCCACCACCCAAGCGACCACGCCGATGGGACGACGCTGGGACATTGGAACGCCGCAGCGTTCCAATGTCCCAGAAGGCCGGTGCTGCGGGAAACAGGGGCAGCGGCCGGGACAGCGACCGGAGCAGCGGCAGAAACAGCGACAGCGGCGGGCAGCGACAGCGTCAGCGGCGGATTCAGCGGCAGCATCCTCGTCGAGAGAGGGACTGATTGCGGGGCAGGCTTCCAGTCGGCCGGCTACAGCGTCGTGATCGCGGCGTAGACCCCGGTCACGACCTCGCGCCATGCGGTCGTAGTCGAGGGTGTCCGGCGTATCGGTGGGCTGGTGGTAGTTGGGGTTGCGGTAGAAGGCGGTGTCGGTGATCATCACCGCCTTCCAGCCCTGCTGCCAGAAGTTGAGGTGATCGGAGAAATCGACCCCGGGCACGAAGGCCGGAGCGTTCATGGATCGGACCGGGAGCCGCGTCGCCCCCGCCATCCGCCCCTTGAGCCGACGGGTAAACCACCACGATGATGAGTTGCCCACGACGACGATGGCGTCGCCCCGCGACGAGTAGAGGAGGCTCATCCCAGGCGCCGGGTACGACTGCGATCCCTTCTCGTCGGAGAAGTAGCCGATCATCTCGAGGCTGATCATCCCGCGCACCTCAGCCCCCCGCAGAGCCAGCGTGTTCGCGTGGATCGCCGAACCCATGGCCGGGGTACGGAAGTTGGGTGGTTCCTCGAGGGGCCACAAGGCGAGCTCGATGCGGTTCGCGACCTCGGGCCGGTGCCGCGCGAGCAGCCGCGCCAGCTCGAGCAGACCCGCGACGGCGCTGGCGTTGTCATCGGCGCCCGGCTGCTCGCCGCAGACATCGTAGTGAGCGCCGACGACGAGGACCGGCGCGTCCGCCTCTCCGTAGTGGGCAACGAAGTACCTGAAGTTGCCGGCTCCAACACCGAAGCTCTGTTCCTCCACCGGCAGTCCGCTCGCCATGAGGGCATCCTTTGCCCAGCCGGCCGCGCGATCGAGATCATCGGGTCGTTCGAAACACCGGAAACCCGGAAGTCCGGTCAGCGCCCTGACGTCACGCTCCAACCGGTCGGGATCGGCCTCCGCCGTCACCACCAGTGGGCGGATCTTGATGGGATTCATCATCCAGACCGCCCCGGCCACAAGGAGCACGGTCCCGAGGATCAGAAACGGCAGCAGCATGCGAAACACCCTCACGGTGAAGCAGAATATCAGCCCCAAGGGATCGCCCGGGACTGAAAACCGATCTGCACGCGCTCAGTGGACCGGTCGCATCACTCCAGCTCGACCTCGAGCTCGAAGGTGTTGCTCGTCTGACCTTCCTGCCAGCGGGAAAATTCGGCGGTGTTGCAGCGCACACCACCGACGTAGGCAGTGGGGCCGTAGGCGTAGAGCCGCGCCTCGAGCCAGATGTTCCTCGCGCCGATGAACATCTCGGGCAGATCGCCGCTCCACCCCCCGATCGAGTACTCCCCGTGCGCCGGGGGGCCAACCTCCGAAAGAAGCTGCCAGTCGACACCATCGGTCGAGCCGTAGAGGTAGCCGTGGCCCTGACTGTAGTCCCAGTGGAACGTGGTCATCCTCGCGACCAACCGCCCGTTCACCACGGGGCTGTCAAACGGAAAGTGGAAGGTGATCACCCCGGGATCGGTCTCGTCGAGGAATTCCGCGCCAACCATCGGGCGCCAGTACCAGAACACCCCTTCCTGGGCGATCTCAGCGTTGCTCGTCGCGGCGACATAGTTCAGACCGTTGGCGCTCGCCGGACTGGCGAACCCATAGCTGAAGGTCTCGGAAGGCGAGCCGGTCGTGGTGTGGCTGACTCCACCGTCACAGTCCGGGCTAAAGGTGATGGTGATCTCCTCACCCTTGATGACCACGGTCAGGCTGCCGGAAATCGGGTATTTCAGGCAGATGGCGGTGTCGATGCCGATCGTGCCGGAGATCGAGCCCGACGCTCTTCAGACCACCGAGGGTCTGCACATCGATCTCGCCGACGACGGTGCCGTTGCTGCGCTCGGTCAGGCCGAAGATCCCACACGGACGAGCCAACCAACGCCGGTTCACCGTCGACCATGAAGTCGTCGTGGGTGATGGTCACGGCGCCGTTGATTCCGCCCGAGTTCATGGCGAGCCCGGATCCGTCGATATCGATGGCCCCCGAAAAGTCGCTGCCGTCCGGCGCGATCCAACCGGTGCCGTAATCGATGACCATCCCGTTCGCCGTCCGGGAGGCCACATCATCCTGTGCAGCAACCAACACGTCGAACACGCCATCAACACCCGCCTCCTGGATGCCGCCGACAAAGGTCTCGAGGTCGATCTGTCCAAGCACATCCAGGGCTCCTTCAACCTCGTCGAGAAGAGCCTCGCCCTCCTGGGAGAGGATCTCCGGCCCGCTCATCCCTACCGGATCGCCGGTGGAGTTGTCCACAACCGACGCCAAAGCGAAGAACGCGCCGCCCTCCGTGGATGTACGTACCACCGCAAAGCCGTCGTCGACGTCGTTCGAGGTGACGCCGGCGAAGACCCGGTTCAGCTGCCGGTACTCGTATGGCGCCAACGAGCGATCCAAAGTCCCAAGGTGTGTTCCGTCGGCCCGATACATCTCGATGTCCACGTCAACCGGCCCGGCAGTGGCGTTGACCAAAACCAGATTGCTCCGGAAGCCGCTCGCGTCATCACTCGAGTGTGAAAGCTGGATGAGCCGACTTTGATCGCCGAATCCGATGGCGTCTCCCGCTTCCAGCCCGGGGATGTACTGGCCGAAGGTCGCACCCGCTGGAAGTCCGAGGTCATTGCCTTCACCGAGAAGGTTGTACGTTCTGCTCGTAACCAGAATCCGACCGCTGGCGGGAGTGATCCTCAGGGCCGCGCCACCGGTGAAATCGAAGACGGATTCGAGGATATCCTCGAAGCGAGCGCTCCGGCCGGCGCCGAGATTGAAAGTCTCGCTTCTCGGGTTGCTGTTGTCCGCGCCGTGTTTGAGCAACTCGACTCGGTACGAGGCCGTGTCGTCGCTGTAGTTGTGAACCTCGAGATCGGTGCGCCAGTTGGTTCCGCCGACCCCGGCCACGTGGGCGCTCGCCGCCACGTAGATCGGATCGCCCACCCCACCTGGAACATCCTCCGGAAGTCGAACCGCGGAGATGGCCACCGGATCCCCGGTGAGATTGTCGACCACCGAGGCGTAGGCAAAAACGGCTCCTCCCACTGTTGTTGTTCGGACCACCGCATAGCCATCGTCGACATCGCCGCTCGTAACCCGGGCAAAGACCCTGTTGATCTGCTGGTAGCCCAACGGCGGCAGGTCGATCGGCACGGTTCCCAGAAGTCCACCATCGGCTTCGTAGAGCTCGATCTCGACTCGGCACTCATCATCGCTAGCGTTGACCACACCCAGGTTCGCTCGAAAACCGCCGCCCGAGGATCTGCTGTGCGAGAGCTGAATCAACCGACCCTGTTCGCCGTATCGGATCGCGTCGCTCACGGGCCGAGCGGGAATGAACTGGCCGAAGGTCGAACCGGCCGGAAGGCCCAGGATGTTCCCTTGCCCAAGCAGGTTATAGGTCCGGCTGGTGACGATGATCCTTCCCGAGCTCGGTCTGAGAATCAGCGCAGCCTGGCCCTCGCCGACACCGAACTCAGTAGCCAACACGTCTCCGAGACGCACGCTCTCACCGGGATCAAGACTCAGATCGGCGTGGTCGGGACTGCTGTTGTCGGCGCCGTGCAGGAGGAGATCGATCCGTACGTCGGCCCGCTCGTCCGACAGATTGTGGATCTCGAGGTCGGTGCGCCAGTTGGTGCCCTGGGCACCGGCCACGTGAGCAGTGGCGCTGACGAAGAGGGCATCGCCTGCCGAGGCGGCAGCAGATTTCGGCGACGGAAAGGTGCACCCGTAAATGCCCGACCCCCACACGAACTGCCCACCGGCCACTGCGCACATCAGAGCCGGGACTGCTTCGCACCCCGACAGAGTGACGACCAGAAAAATACCGAGGCACCCACACCGAACCCTGCCGAGAACCAACTGTCTCATGATTGAACTCCTGATCACATATATGATCTCTAAAATAGAGCAATCCACCTCTGTGATTCGAGAGTACCACGACGGCCGAATCGATCTCGAGATACGGTAGGTTGCGGGCTGAAGAATCCTCGATGACCGCGCGGCGACGGGGCTCAGTCTTCGGGTTCCCCCATCGGAACCTCCCAAAGCCCCTCGTCGATGATCGCGGCGCCGGGCTCCATCTCCCGCAGCACCCGGACATCGTCGCGCCACCTCTCGTGGACCTTGACGTGGAGCTCGAGATAGATCTTGGTTCCGAGCAGACGCTCGAGTTCGAGACGGGCATCCTGGCCCACCGCCTTGATCATGCTGCCGCCCTTGCCGATGACGATCCCCTTCTGGCTCTTCCGCTCGACATAGATCACCGCGTCGATCCTGAGCAGGGTGTCGCTCTCCTGGAGGTAGTCCACCACCACCCCGGTGGTGTAGGGCAGCTCGTTGCGGGTCCGGTGGAGCAGCTTCTCCCGCACCACCTCGGCAATGAAGAAGCGCTCGGTCTGGGTGGTCGTGACATCGGCGGGGTAGAGTGGCGGGCCCTCGGGCAACAGAGCGAAAACCTCATCGAGCAACCCGTCGAGGCCGTCCCCGTTCGGCGCCGAAATGGGCACCACGACGGCCCCCGGGCGGTGCTCGAGGTAGGCCTGAATCAGCGGCAGCAGAGCCTCCTTCGGGTGCACCAGGTCGATCTTGGTGAGCAGACCGAGCACCGGCTGCTTGACCGTCTCGAGAAGCTCGAAGAGGAATTGCTCTCCCCCACCCCACGACTCGGAGGCATCCACGAGATGGAGCACGATATCGACTTCCTCGAGGGCCGAACGCACTTCAGACATCATCCTGGAGTTCATCTTGTGCATGGGACGGTGGACACCGGGGAGATCGAAGAAGACGATCTGTCCGCGCTCCTCGGAGAGGATCCCGATGATCCGGTTGCGGGTGGTCTGGGGTTTGGCCGAGACGATGGCCACCTTGTTGCCCAGCAGGGCGTTGAGCAGAGTGCTCTTGCCGGCGTTGGCCCGCCCGACCAGGGCGACAGTCCCCGAGCGTGTCTCGCTTCCATCGGGCGGGTTGACGGACGTTTCTGAATCCACGGTTCCTCAGCTCTCCGAGTTCGGATCACTGCCGTCGGACCGGCGCACGGTCACACTGACGATCCGACGTTCATCCATCTCGTCGACCACAAAGACCAGGCCGTTGATATCGTCGCGGACCAGCGTCCCGGGTTCGGGGACCGTTCCGTGACGGGAAAAGACCAGTCCTCCCACGGTGTCCATGTCCTCTTCTTCGAAGTCCCGCGCGAAGAGACCGCCGAGGGTTTCGAGCGACGCCCTGCCCTGGATCCGAAAGACGCCGGGTTCGAGCTCCTGCCATTCGGGCGGCTGTTCGGGGTCATGCTCGTCCTCGATCTCGCCGACGATCTCCTCGAGGATATCCTCGAGGGTCACCAGTCCCGAGGTGCCGCCGTACTCGTCGACCACCATGGCCATCTGCTGGTGATTCTGCTGGAAGTCCCGCAGCAGCTCGCCGAGTTCCTTGCTCTCCGGGATCACGAGGCACGGGTTGACCAGCTCGGCGATCGGCGGCCGCTCGCCGGCGAGGGCGAACTGGACGCAGTTCTTGACATGTGCCACGCCGATCACCTTGTCGATGGTCTCGTGGTAGACGGGGATGCGGCTCTTGAGGGTCTCGGCGAAGAGCCGAAGGAGCTCGTCGAAGGTCGCCGTATCGGCCACCGTCACCATCTCGGTCCGCGGCGTCATCACTTCGCGCACCACGGTGTCGAAGAAATCCACCAACGACTCGACAAACTCGCCTTCCTCACCCTCGAAGATCCCCGCCGCCTGGCCGGCCTCGAGATAGGCCTGGATCTCGCGCTCGGACGCCTCGTCTTCCTCGTCCTCGGACGGCGCCGTCTGCCGGGGGCCTTCGTGCTTGCGGCCGATAAGTCTGAGCACCGGCTGGACCACCGGCGAGATCATCAGCAGGAGCCGCGCAATCGCTTCTTCACTGAGCATACCTCTCGAGACCCGAGTCACGAGAATCAGCGCCCCGGTCACGATGATCGCGGCCGCCACCCGGTGCCAGGTTTCCGGCCACGGGTACTGACCGATCAAAAACCACAGGAACCCGAGGGCCGCGACCTCGATCCAGCGCAGAATGTCGGTCACACCCGACAGGTGAATATCGCGGTCGATCACGGTGGTCAGGACCCTGGGATGGTCTTCGAGGATCCCCTGAAAACGGACGTTGCCGAGGCGGGCAAGGCTCGAGAGCAGGAGTTCGACGACCACGAAAAACCCGCCAACCGCGGTTCCCGCGAGCACCAGGGTCACGGGGTTCACGAGCCACGCCGCCATGATCGACTTCACGACAGCAGCTCCTCACGAAGATCGAGTTCGAGCCGGTTCATTTCGCCCTGATCATCGGCGTGATCATATCCCAGGAGGTGCAGGGTCCCGTGCAGGACGAGCTCCGCCAACTCCTGCACCTCGTCGTGCCCCGCTTCGTCGGCCTGGCGCCGAGCCGTGTCGAGAGACACGACGATCTCGCCGAGGAACTTCCGGCCGGTGGGCAGCATGTCACCATCGGGAAACGACAGAACATCGGTGGCGTGGTCTCTACCGAGAAAGTCGCGATTGAGGGCGCGGATCAACTCGTCGCCCGTCACGACCAAAGAGACATCACACGGACCCGCATCGAGGCGTTCCAAAACACTGGAAACCGTCATCCTGAGGGTCTCAGCCGCCGGTCGCGCCGGTCGACGATCCCACTTGATTTGCACGCGTGTCACTCGAGTCTATCCTCCGGTTGAAATCGAAACCAGGGTAGTCGATCCGGTGGTGGTACATGTTGGTCAGAACCCACAAGAACGCCGACGCGACCTTGTCGAGCTCGGAAAAAGTCAGCGCCGAGTCGTCGAGCTGGCCGTCCTCGAGGGCGTTGTCGAAAATCTTCTTGATCATGCCCTGAAGCTTGTTGGGTGAAGGCTGTTCGATGGTGCGCGCGGCGGCCTCGACGGCATCGGCCAGAAGAAGAATCCCGAGCTCCTTGGTGTGCGGTTTGGGCCCAGGGTAGCGGTAGTCGCTCTCCCGTACTTCGGATTTCCCGGACTTGCTCTGATTCTGAGCCTTGATGAAGAAGTACCGGATGAGCTTGGTCCCGTGGTGGGTCGCGATTCCCTGCCGGATCGGCATCGGCAGCTTGGCCTCGCGGGCCATCTCGATGCCTTCCTTGACGTGGCTTTGAATCACCAGCGACGACATGGACGGCGAGAGCTCGTCGTGGGGGTTCGCGCCACGTTGATTCTCGACGAAATACTGCGGCTTCACCAGCTTGCCGATGTCGTGGTAGTAGGCACAGACTCTGAGCAGCAAGGCGTTGGCGCCCACCGCGTCGGCGCCCGCTTCGACGAGATTGCTGACCGCCAACGAGTGCTGATAGGTTCCCGGGGCCTCGAGAGAGAGCCGCTTGAGCAGCGACAGATTCTGGTTGGAAAGCTCGAGCAGACGCTGATCGGTGGTCACGCCCAAAAGGGTCTCGAGCAACGGCAACAACGAGGTCACGATGCCGACGGCCAGCAACCCCCCGACAAAGGCGCAGCCAACGGCGAAGAGGGTCGAGTGCGGCTGCTCCGGCAGGCCTCGATAGAGCTCGAGGATCAGAAAAACCAAGGCGTTGGCCGCTCCGACAATCAGTCCGGCGCGGCTGAGAGACGAGCGTTCGGTGAAGCGTCGCGAGACGAGCACCCCGACAATCCCTGAAACCAGTGGCGAAGATCACCATGGTGAACTGGCCATCGAGCAGCAGTCCGGCCAAGATCGCGGAGCCGACGGCGAAGATCAGCGCCGGCTGCAGCCCCATGAGCAGAAGAACCATGGCCGGCCCGGTAGCGAACGGCAGCCCCCAGAGATAGGAATCGAGGTTGCCGAGGGTCTGACCCTGCACGCTCCTCGACACCGCCTCGGCGAGAAAGAGCACCAGCCGGTTGAGCGCCGTGAAGAGCATCAACAGGAGGTAGACCATGGAGAGTCGGTGCCGAAGCTCGCCCACGGCGCCGCCGAAAACCTGTTGGATCGGCCACCATGCGGCGATGACCAGGAGAACCAGAAGTCCGACGCCGAGGACCCGGGAGTACTCCGTCACCTCCTGGCGTTGCCGATCGATGACGCGCAGGGTCTGCGCCACCTCGGGAGAGACCCGATCGCCCCGTCGCACCAGGACCTGGCCGCGACGCAGGGTCCGCGAACGGGGGGCCACCTGCTGCTCGGCCTTTTCGATCCGGGTGTTGGTCTCGTTCCGGTTGAGAACGAGACTGGACAACATGTTCGCCGAGAGAAACTCCATGGACGGCTTGACCCAGCGGCGGGCCACGGCCTCCTGGGCAAGCAGTCGAGCCTGCAGGCTTTCTGCCAGATCCGAACGTCGATCGATGGCATCGGCCAACTCATCCAGGGATGCCGTGCGTTCGGTGCCTCCCGCCAGATCCCGGACCGCCAGACCGGCTTCCCCACGACGTTCGAGCTCCCGCCGATCATCGACGACTCCGGATCGGTAGATCTCGCCGACAACCTCGACGAGCGCTCTCTCGAGTTTCGGGGCGCACTCCGATTCCGTCAGAACGCTGATCATCGGGGGCTCGATGGCCAGCACCGTCGCCTCGACGAGATCATCTGCAGTCGTGGTGCCCTCGGCCAACCAGATCCGGCAGATGGAGAACACCTCCATGACCTCGTTCTCGAGTTCGGTGCGGATCCGCGGCTCAAAATCGAAAACCGGCAGGACCGCGGCCCGCGCCTCGGCTCGCGCCGCGGCGGTGGCAATCTCATCCGGTAGGCTCAGATCCCTCGGCACGACGACATCGAAAACGGCCACATCACCGGCCGACCAGGTGGGAACATTGGTATCGAGACGAGGCATGAGGAGAACGGTGCAGACGACGGTGGCAAGTGTCGCCCACGCCAGCGGCATTGCGAGCACCCGATCCCACAGACCGCTGCGTTCTTCGAGACCCCGCCGAATGCGCGAGGTCGATCGGGAGTTGTTGCGCCCACCCTGGCGGTTCACGGTCGATTCTCCTCTCGCTCGGCCTGGGCTGCCTCCCAGCGACCATAGCAATCTACGACCTGCTGCACGAGTCGGTGGCGAACCACATCGCGATGGGTGAAGTTGACGAAGGCGATGCCGTCGGCGCCGGCGAGAATCTCGAGCGCCTCGATCAGACCCGATCTCTGGTTATTCGGAAGATCGATCTGGGTGATGTCGCCGGTGATCACGGCCTTGGATTGGAAGCCCATGCGGGTGAGGAACATCTTCATCTGCTCCCGGGTCGTGTTCTGGGCCTCGTCGAGGATGATGAACGCATCGTTGAGGGTCCTGCCCCGCATAAAGGCTAGGGGGGCGATTTCGATCACCTGGCGTTCGATGAGTTTGGACGTCTTGTCATACCCGAGGATGTCGTACAACGCGTCGTAGACGGGCCGGAGGTACGGGTTGATCTTTTCCACCAGGTCGCCGGGCAGAAAACCGAGTCGCTCCCCGGCCTCGACGGCAGGCCGGCAAAGCACGAGGCGCCGCACCTGCTTGTCCATGAGTGCCGCTGCCGCCATGGCCACCGCCAGGTAGGTCTTTCCGGTCCCGGCCGGCCCGACGGCAAAAACATAGTCGTTCGCCGCCACCGAACGGATGAAAAACCTCTGGTTGAGGTTTCGCGGGGTGATGAAGCGCCTGAGCGTCGGCGGGATGGAAGCATCGAGAAAAAAGTCAACGAGGTCGACCTTGTCGTCTTCCTCCAGCACCCTCACCCCGGTTCGGAACTCCTCCCGACCGACGCCGCTGCCGCTCGAAAGCAGACGATCGAACGCCTCGAGCAGGCGAACCGCAATCCGCTCGGACCGATCGTCTCGACCGCTGATCGCAATCTCGTTTCCGCGGGCGTTCACCGTGACCCCGAGGCGCTCTTCGAGGTAGTGGAGGTTTTCATCGCGGGTGCCGAAGAGCTTTTCGGCGTTGGCTTCTTCAACATTCAGATTCAACATCGAGCGGACACTCCTCGCCCCGCCCGCGATGGCAAAATCGCGCAGCCGACCCAACGATCGGGACTGGGGGGATGGTCCTGACTATCCACGGGAAAAGGAAACTCTGGTTCCCGAACGCACTCTGCAGTGCGGGCAGCCAGTCGTCGTGCCTCCCGGAGTCATGGCGCCATAGTAGCAGGCGGGCCTGCCGGCGATCGGGATCAAGGGTCGTCGTTGACTCATTCCATCCATAGGGAGACACACCCTAGTTCGTCCAGGGTTGCAGGTCAATCGCGGGGCCGCCATTCGGGGTCGGCGATGCCGAGGCGGGCGTTGAGAAATCGCCCGAGTACAAAGAGCGCGTCGGAAAGTCGATTGAGGTAGGCCACGATACCCGGGTGAACACCTTCGATGGAGAGCACGCGCCGTTCAGCCCGCCTGCACACCGTTCTCGCGACCTGAGCCAAGGCGGCGGCGCGGCAACCACCCGGAAGGATGAACGCGCGCAGCTCATCCAGGGTTTCGTCCATGGCGTCGATCCAGACCTCCAGCGACCCGGCCGCCCAGGCCGATGCATCCTGCTTCAGCTTGGCCTCGGGATCGGCCAACGACGACCCGATGGAGAACAACGCCGACTGGACCGCGCGGATCCGCGCGATCACCTCGTCCGGCAGAGGCTCGGCCGATAGCAGACCGAGAACCGAGTTGAGCTCGTCGACCGTACCGTAGGCTTCGATCCGCGGATCGTTCTTGGCGACCCGCCCGCCGGAAAACAGCGAGGTCTCGCCCGTGTCGCCGGTCTTTGTGTAGACCTTCATTGGGGAATCATAGCAGTCGGACTTCTTATCGGCAGCACAACAGACAAAAAGGAACCCGGCCCCGGACTGGAGGGTCTGTCGGGGCCGGGCACAGGGAAAAGAGGTGTCCCGCCGTGCTGCGAACCGGCGAGGGCCAAACATCGACGCCACAATGAACGTCGATAATCCCTTCGTGGTTATCTTCTCTAGCAAAGCCGGTGCCATGTGTCAGCGCCACCGCGACGCCCGGAGGATCACGAATAACTGATTGAATCAATGCATCTTGCCGAGCGTGACGGGAAACAGCGGCTCGGCATTCATGCTCAGTTGATAGGCGTTTTGCCCACCAACTTCGCAGATCGCTTGGCTATTCGGCTGTCGCGGCGAGCACCTCGGCGATCAGGATCCCCGGCAGCAGGGTCGGATTGAGGTCGTCGACCAACCTCAGTGCCTCTTGACGGGCCAGGCCGCGGTCGCCCGATTCGAGCAGCGCAACGGTTCGGATGGCCTTCATCAGTTGGAGGTTCTGGTGCTCCCTGAAGTCGTCTTTCGACCACTCACCGAGCATGGATACCGCGGTATCACACTCGTCGATGGCCTCTTCGGTCCGTCCGCTCCCAAGCAGGCCGACGGCAAGGGCCGCTCGACCGATCCCGGCAGAATCAGGGTTGTTTTCGACAAAACGCCGCATCGCGTCCGCATCACCGTCGCGGCCGACCCCCCTTCGCCAGCGAGTCAGACAGCTGACCGCGTCACCGTCCTCGGCGTAATCCATCGACTGGACCCGGGTGTCCGCCTCGCTGGTCTCGTCCCACCACAGCCGAGCGCCGGCCCACAAGGCGTTCCTGATTTCAAGCCGCTCCGGGGTTTCGCGAAACAGACCGGTGAGAAAGGACATGGCGGCGCCGAAGAGCTCCATGTCACGCTCCTCGATCGCCACCCGAAGCATCAGCTGCGGGGCATCGAATCCGGCCCGTCGTGTACGCCCTTCATCCATGAGAATTGCCAGCCACGACGACGCTTCGCCGAGGTTGCCGGCGATGGCCTCGAGGCTGGCGAGGCGGTACCCGAGATCTTCATTGCGGAGCTTTTCGAATGCCGGCCGCAGAAGTTCGATTGCCCCTTCCAGGTCGCCCGCCTGGGCGAGCGCCCGCCCCACGGTCTCGAGGAAGATGGTCTCGTAGGCGGGCTCGACCAGCAACGGCCCGCAGCTCATCGCCATCTCATCGCGGATTCTGGCGACGCCCTCCGGGCTGAAGGTGGCGATTCCCGGTCGAGTCGCGTACAACAGGTGATAGTACAACGCCCGCATTTCCCGAAGATCACGACCCGCGTTTGGACCGTCGACCCGGTTGAGGTGAACGTCAAGATCGATCGTACGATCGAACGCCGTGATGGTCCAACCGCCTTGAGCGTTGGGCTCGACGGTCCGCGCGGCACGACCTACCGACACTCTTTGCGGCATCAATGGAACGTAGTCGTGCAATCCACCAGACGGACCGGTTCCGAGCTCTCCGAACGGCGGGGCCTCGGCACCGAGGTTTTGGCTATTGACTGCTTGTCGTGTTGCGCTGATCCGGCGGAACCACCCACATTTCGCCCAAAACCCCATACATGGCGAGTTTGTTGTTGACCCCGAGGAAGCGGAAGCCGGGTGGCGAACCACTGGCAAGAGGGAAAACCTCGTAGATCGAACCGGGGTGACTGAGGACCTTGTCCCAGACGTTCCAGCGCGGCCAGTAGACCAGGACCTCGGTGGGAAAGTACCGCCGCTGGCGACAGACGGCGACAACCTCGAGCCATC
The DNA here is from genome assembly GCA_963704125.1 of uncultured Acidobacteriota bacterium. GTDB lineage: Bacteria > Acidobacteriota > Thermoanaerobaculia > Thermoanaerobaculales > Sulfomarinibacteraceae > JAHECW01. The sequence goes on from CAVPHA010000019.1 coordinate 27,248, forward strand.
CGTCGTCGTCGAGATCGAGCACGTGCAGGGTCGGGGCGACCTCGAGCCGATACCGGTAGGGCCAGCGGCCAATCTCTCTTTCCGGATCGAGTCTGGTCATCACCTCGCCGGACGCCCTGAGGATCAGAACACCCGAGTGGCGAACGACGCCCGGGAGTCCCTCGGCCACGGCATCGTTCCGCCCGACCGCGAGCACTTCGGAGGTGCCGTCTCCGTCGAGGTCCGCACGCAGCACATCAACCTGGGGCTGTTCCAGCCGGTGACGCCAGAGCTCACTCCCGCTGTCTTCGAAACCGACAACGTCAGACCCGATGGCTTCAACGGTCGCCGCCGGGATTCGATTGTAGGCTGCGCAGCGCCGCCACCGAGGCGATGGCGGCGAGAACGACGACGAGCGCCGCCAGCAGGTGCCGGCGGCGAAGCCTCAGGCGCACGCGGGTTTTTTCCTCGGCCAGCGCCACCTCGACCTCGGCGGCTGACGGGCGCTCCTCGGGCGCCGGGTGGAGCATCCGTCGAATGAGCCGATCGAGCCACTTGGGACAGTCGACGCACTCGGAGCGCACCTTCGGCGGCCGCGACCGCTGCCGCAGCATCAAGGTCGCCACCGCGGTGTCCTCCTGCAGCGGCACCTCCCCGGTGAGACACTGAAAGAGCGTGAGACCCAGGGCATAGACATCGCTCGCGGCCGTCAGATCACCCGCCAACGCCTGTTCAGGGGCCATGTATGCCGGTGTCCCGACCACCATTTCGGTCTCGGTGATGGTCCCGCCCCGCATGGTCGACCGGGTCAGACCCATGTCGCAGAGCTTGGCGTTGCCGTCCGGGGTCAGGAGGATATTGCCCGGCTTGACATCGCGATGGACCAGGCCCTTGGCGTGCAGATCGGTCAGCGCGGCGGCGATCCGGCGGCCCATGGCGATGGTCCGGTCGATGGAGAGCCTGCCGACCTCGGCGAGCTCGAGACTGAGGCTGCGGCCGTCGACCAGCTCCATGGTGAGGAAGCGCCGACTGGCCGTCATCGAAGAGATCGTAGACCGCCACCGCGTTGGGGTGGCCCGGGCGCGATGCGCGGACCTCCCGGCGCAGGCGTTCGAGCTGGCCGGGCTCGCAGAGATCGCCGTGCAGCACCTTGACCGCGACCGCCTGCCCGACCTTCGTGTCGAACGCGGCAAAGACGGTGCCGGCCCCACCCCGCCCGATCTGTCGCTGGAGCGAGAATCTCCCGGCGAGAAGCTCACCCTCCTTCATGGGCGGCGCACCTGCCGGCGCCGAGTCTCCCCCCGTCGCCACCTCCCGGGTGACGGCGTCGGATGATCGAAACGGCACTTCGTCCCTATCAGGGGGCTCGGTAATCGACATATGCTGCCGTTCGACATTCTATCCGAGCCGGGCCGCAGGCATTCGGCCAGCCTTCGGCATCACCCCAGATCGGGCCCCGGGCGACCGACCCGGGTCCGACTCGGCGGCCGTGGTGCGACGCTTCAACTGCCGGTAGACAAACACCTTTCGGCGATCGGCCCAAAACCGGTCGAACCCCTTCTCCGAGGGTCGCTGTGTTAAAGTGAGATGGCGTTCGGGCCCGCTACCGCAAGGTTCGGATTCACCGTAGGGGAGGGCGCGTGGAGCTCAAAGAGCTGCTCATGTTCATGACAAAAAAAGGCGCATCGGATTTGCACATCAAACCGATGCGACCTCCCCTGTTGCGGATCCAGGGGCGTCTCATTCCGGTCAAGTCTCCACCTCTCAAACCCGTTGAGGTCGAGGAGATGCTGTGCTCTGTCCTGACCCCGAAACAAAGAGAGAACTTCGAGAAGATCTCTGTCGGTCGATCTCGGCTACGGCATCCCCGGAGTCGCCAGGTTTCGCTGCAACCTCTTCTGGCAACGGGGAACCATCGCCGGCGTTTTCCGCCGGGTGCCATTCGATATCCAGAACATCGCGGATCTCAATCTGCCGGACGTCATCGACACCTTCACCGATTTCCCGGGTGGAATGGTGCTGGTGACGGGTCCGACCGGATCGGGAAAATCCACCACTCTCGCCGCACTCATCCAGAAGATCTCCAAAACCCGATCCTGCCACGTCGTGACCATCGAGGATCCCATCGAGTTCCTGTTTTCCGACGACAAGGCAACCATCTCCCAGCGCGAGGTGGGCACCGATACGCCGAGCTTCAAGGAAGCGCTCAGGAACTGCGTCCGACAAGATCCGGATGTCATCATGGTCGGCGAGATGCGCGATCTCGAGACCATGTCCACCGCCATCACCGCCGCCGAAACCGGTCATTTGGTGTTCTCGACCCTGCACACCAACAACGCAGCGCAGACCATCGACCGCATCATCGACGCCTACCCGGTCGATCAGCAGCACCAGGTGCGGAGCCAGCTCGGGTTGGTTCTCCGCGCCATCGTCTCCATGCAGTTGATCAACCACGCCGATGGCAGCAAACGTATGCCGGTATGCGAGATCATGATCAACTCACCGAAGATCTCCAAACACATCGACGCCGGCGAAATCAAGGAGATCTCCGAGGAGATGGAGAACTCGGTCAGCTACTACCGCATGCAGAGCATGAACCAGTCGCTGATCGCACTTCTCGCTCACAACGACATCACCTATGAACAGGCCGTCGATTCCTCGCTCGACCCCGACGACCTTTCTCTCAAACTGAGAAAGATGTTCCCATCCATCGAAGAACGATTCAGGGAGGGCGAGATGGCCCCGTCACCCGCGGACTTTTCCGAAATCATCGGTCTGCTCGAAACGAAAAAACTCTACGAAGAGGCCGAGGAAATACATCGCACCAAGATCGCCGAGCGAGACGAGACCATCGCCGAACTCGAACGCGAGTTGGCCGAGTTGAGGCTCGAGGTCGAACAGGCGAGCGGCGGTTCCGACGAGCTCCGCCACGAAGCCGATCAGGCCAAAGCCGAAGTAGCCAGACTTCGCGACGAGTCTCAGGCCAAGATCAACGCCCTCAACGAGCGGATTCGCGATCTCAACGAGAAATTGTCGGGAAACGGCAAGGGTTTTTTCAAGCGCTGAACCGACTTTCCCCCACGGTTTTACACTCACTCGACTTCGCCGCTGATCAGCGCAGCGGCCCGCATCCGGCTCCATGGAGGCAGCGGTGGCCGATCCAGAATCTGATCTGATCCGCGAGCTTCAAACCCTGCTCAGCCAGGGCGAGGAGGAGGCGCTCCAGATCTTTCTCCGCCTGGTTCGCCCGGAAGACATCGCCGGTTGGTTCGACTCGATCTCGCCCGAGGACCGACAGCGCATCCTGGAGGCCCTCGATCACGATGCGGCCGGAACGGTGCTCAACGACACCACGGCCTCGATCCGCGCCGAGCTCATGGAAGAGATCGGGCCGGAACGCATTGCGCGGATCGCCGAGGCGCTGCCTGCGGACGAAGCCGCCGATCTGATCGGCGAGCTGGAAACCGAAGACACCGAGCAGATCCTCCACCACATTTCCGACGAAGACGAGCATGTGCTGCGCGGACTCCTTTCCTACCCGGAGGACACCGCCGGCGGCATCATGAACCCGGAGGTGGTGGCGCTCACTCCGGAATCCACCGTCGACGATGCAATCAACGTGCTCAGGTTTGCCGACGAGAACACGATCACCGCAGCGCTCTACGTCGTCGACGAAGATCGACACCTCCTGGGATTCGTCCGTCTGCGACGCCTGGTGACCGCGCGACCGACGAGAAAACTCGGCGACATCATGTCCTCCGATGTGATCTCGGTTCACGTCGATGCGGATCAGGAAGAGGTCGCTGACCAGGTCGACAAGTACAGCTTCATCGCAATTCCCGTCGTCGACGCCGAAAACCGGCTCCTCGGGGCCGTCACCATCGATGATGTTCTCGACGTCATCGAAGACGAGGCATCCGAGGACATCTACAAGATGGCCGGTTCGTCGGTCGAGGAAGAGGAATCGGAGTCCGTTCTCCACGTCGCTCGCTATCGCCTTCCCTGGCTTCTCATCTGCCTTCTCGGCACCCAGCTCTCGACTGCCGTACTCCAGCTTGCCAAGGGCAGAGTCGGGCTTTATGAGCAGATGTCGGTTTTCACGGCCGCCATCATGGCCATGGCGGGCAACACCTCGCTCCAGTCGGCCACGACCACGGTCCGCCGACTGGCGTTGGACACGCTGCCCCGCAACCGGTACCTCGTCCATGTCCGCCGGGAAATCTCCGTTGCCCTGTTGATGGGAGTGATCTGCGGCGCCACGGCTTCCGGTCTCGGCATCCTCTTCGGGCACGATCCGGTCATCGGCCTGGCCCTCGGCGTCGCCATGGCGCTTGCCATGTCAGCCGCCAGCCTCTTCGGCGCCGGCATGCCGCTGCTTCTCGACCTGGTTGGGATCGACCCGGCAATCTCATCGGGGCCCTTGGTGTCGACGGTCAACGATTCCCTGGCGCTCGCGTTGTACTTCTCGGTGGCAACCGGAATCCTCTACTGGCTGGGATAGCGCCCGTACGACCAACCCGCAACAGAAAATCTGAAGTATGGAATCCCGAGATCGGGATTCCATACTTCAGATTTTTCGGGTGCCCGAAGAAAAAACCCTGTTGCAGCATCACCCCCAGGTCGACCAACGCCAACATCTCGTCCTCGCGCTCGACGCCCTCAGCGATGACCACCGAGTGGCTGGTTCCCGCAAAGCTGGTAATGGCCGACACTAGGTTTCGCTTGATCGGTTCGCCCGGCAGGCCGCGCACCAGCATGTGGTTGAGCTTGATGAAATCGGGCTGCAGTTCGGCGAGCACATGCAGGGCGCTGTAGCCCGTTCCCATGTCGTCGATGGCGATTCGGAATCCCGCCTCACGCAGCTCTCCGACCCGGTGCTTGAGCGCCGCCTGGCTCTCGGCGTAGGTCCGTTCCGTGATTTCCAGAACACATCGTTCGGGCCCCAAGGTCGACACCGAGACGAGGTCGGTCAAGCTGACGCCGATGGAGTCGAGATACTCGAGGCCGTGGTTGGACAGGTTGATGAAGAGCATGACGTCTTCGGGAAGTCGTGCTGCCCGCTCGAGGGCGAGTTCGACGCAGAGATGCTCGACCTCACCGAGGATGCCCGACCGTTCGGCAAAGCCGAAGAAGTTCTCGGCCGGCCCGAGGTAGCTACCGGACGGGCCGCGAGTGAGGGCCTCATAACCCAGAACCTGCTGTTCCGGCAACCCGACGATGGGCTGGAAGAGCGTCGTCAGGCTTCGATCCGAGACCACCCTTCGGGCCTCGACCAGCCGCGCCTCATCGAGGACTTCGCCACGCTTTTGGAAGTCCTGCCGAGCCTGGAGGATTCCGCTGTAGATCGCCCGCTCGGTCCTTTCGGCGGGGCGCCGGGTGATGAGGCCCTTGCCGATCTGCAGTGCCATGAGGCTCGTATCGCCGGAGTCTTCCTCGGTGATGGAGATTCCACCGGCCAGAACGCCGTACAGCTGCCCGGCCTCGGCACGATCGGCGAGAAACATGATGAACACATCGCCTCTGACCGCTTCCTGGCACAAAATGACGTCACACCGGACCTTGCGCGCGAGCACATCACCGAGGTAACGCGAGACGTTGTACAGGAGGGCGTCATAGCGTTCCCATCCCACCACTCTTTCGAGATGTTCCTCGTGCTCGAGGCGGATCACGAAGACCGGCACCGAGCCCTTGTCGTCAAGCAGGCTGCGAAGTCGGTCCATGACGACCGGCAAGGTCGGCAGCTTGGTCGAGGGGTCGAAGAGGCTCGCACGGTACTGCAGCAGCCGTGTCTTCATCTCGATGAGGTCCATGACCTTTGGACCGTCAGTCACTCTTTGAGCCCTCACGCTGAGCGAGGAGCTGGCGCACCTGAAGCACCAGCTCCCGAGGAGAAAACGGTTTGTAGATGTAGGCGTTGGCGCCGAGTTGGAGGGTCTCGAGCTGCGCCCGATGACCGGTACGAGCCGAAACGACCAGCACGACGACATCGCGCCCACGCGAATCCAACCGCAGTAGCTTGAGCAGTTCGAAGCCGTCCAGATCGGGCATCATGAGGTCGAGAAGCAAGAGTTCGGGCGGTTCCTCGAGAACTCGAGCGAGGGCGGCCCGACCATCGGTGTAGGTCTCGATCTCGTAACCTTCAGCCCGGAGCACGGTCGCAAGCAACTCGACCATATCCGGCTCATCGTCGATAACGTAGATTCGATTCACGCCCAACTCCAAAAAACGGTCATGTGACTGGATGAACCTGCTTCACAGTGTAGCAAAAAGAACGAGCCGATCAGAGCCCGTGATCTCGCTCCTCGTCTTCCGAGTAACACGGTAGCCAGAGAAAAAACGTCGCCCCCACCCCGACTTCACTCTCCACCCAGACAACGCCCCGGTGTGATTCGACGATATGGTGGACCAGCGACAGGCCGAGACCCATCCCGCCGAAGCGTCGCCGGATGGTCTGGTCGACCTGGTGGAATCGATCAAACACCCTGACCAACTCGTGTGCCGGAATCCCGATCCCGGAATCGGCGACGCGAACGAGAACACCCTCGCGCCCGTCGTGGTCGCACTCCTCCACCCCAACCGAGACGGTTCCACCCTCAGGCGTGAACTTGACCGCGTTGTCCAGGAGGTTGAGGATGACCCGCTCGAGTTGCTCAGGGTTGCCCACGACCTTGGGCAGATCGGCGCCGGACTCGAGCGAAAACTGCAGCCCCTTCGAGCGAATCCGCACTTCGTAGATATCGCTGACCGTGGAAATCAGCCGAACCAGATCGACCGGCCCAGCCTGCAGATCTTCCGGCCAGGCGTTCTCCATTTGCGAGAGCTGAACGAGATCTTCGACCCGAAACGCCAGCCGATCGACGTTTCTGCGGCAGACTTTGACCGCGCGCTGCGCCTCTTTGCCAAGCGAGCCAAGCTCGCCCTCGTCGAGCAACTCGAGGAAACCCTTGAGGGCGGTGAGAGGTGTCCGCAGCTCGTGTGAAACGTTCGCCACAAGATCGACCTTGGCCTGGTCGAGAGCCTGCAACTCCAGGTTGGCGCGACGAAGCCGGCCGATGGTCTGTTGCAGGTTTTCGGTCATCTCGTTGAACGCATCGGCGAGCTCCTGGACCTCATCTCCAGATCGGATGTTGACTCGCTCGCTCAGGCGACCCGAGCGGATCCTCCTGACACCGGTCTGAAGCACCGCAAGGTTGCTCGTGATACCCCGGGCCAATGCGACCGAAACCCGTTGGGTCACGACCAGACCCAGGGCGAGAGCGGCGAGCATGAAGACAATCTCACGCTGGAACTGATTTCGAACCCGGTCATAGCTGAAGATCGCCACTATCGACGGCGAGTAGAACTGTCCGGACTCGTCACCCGGAACGACGACCCGGTAGACGGTCTTGCCGTCGATCCGAACCCGCTCCGCGTTCCCTTTCCGAGTTTCGAAGGTACCGACAAGACCGAGATCTTCCGACCCGAGGACCGAGCCGCGCGCGGGCCAGATCCTCACCTCTTCGCGGGACGCGGAAAAAGCCACCAGGCCGTTCATTCGGACGATCTCGATCCGCTCGATGTCCTCGTTGAGCTGGAGCAGATTTGCAAACCGGGACATCAGCGGATCCTCGAGACCCGCGTCGCCGTAGAAATCGGCAGCCTGCGCGAGTGGCCCACTGACCAGACCGGCGAAATGACGCGCCGAGAGCTCCAGCGCCAGCCGCATCGAGAAATACCGATAGACGATGATGCTTGCGCCGCTCACCACCAGGCTGACCACAACCGCGAAAGCAATGTAGCGAGCCATCTTGGCCTGGAGACGGCCTTGTCCCGCCTGGCTTCTCAACGGCATGATCACCGGCTTTCCACTGCGGAAAATGGCGCGCAACAGTCGGCGCCGCTTTCTCGCGTCTCCGGTCTCGCGACGAAACACGGTGAGAAATGCGGGCTCGGCAATGACCCTCCGAGAACGAGTTGATTGGTAAATCGTAGCAGAGTGAAGCCTGCACTACTCGAGGTTCTGCACCTGCTCTCGAACTCGCTCGAGAGCGGTCTTGGCATCGACCAGCCTCTCGGCGACGCCCAACTCACGGCACTTCGAACCGAGGGTGTTGAGTTCGCGGAGGATCTCCTGACACATGAAGTCGAGAGATCGCCCGACGGCGCGGCCACCGTCGAGCCGTCCACAAAAGCCCGCAAGATGCGAACGCAATCGGACAACCTCCTCGCTCACGTCCGCACGATCCGCGAGGAGCGCGGCCTCCTGGACCTGACGATCGGGCTCGATGGAAGAACCGGATCCCACGAGTTCGGCGAGGCGGCTGCCCAGCCGGTCGAAGATCGTCTGGCGAAACTCATCGACCCGGGGCTCGAACCAGTCGAGAAAGCTCTCGATCATACCCAGATCGGCACGGATCTGGCGTTCGAGGGCGACAGCCTCCTCGTGCCGCATCGCGACCATCGACGCCACCGCGGTCGCGGTCAGCGCACCAAGGCCGACGGCCTCCTCGGGCTGAGGGCTCACCGACACGGATTCAATGGCAACCAAACCAGGAATCCCGAGCAGATCGCCGAGCTCGAGATTTCCCGTGACCTTGCCGTTCAACTGCAGGTCGGCGAGCTGTTCCACGACGCTCGCAACCGCGTCGGCATGAACGACCACACGCACGGGTTGTGGCGCGGTCCGTTCGAAATCGACCTGAACCGTCACCCGTCCCCGCTCCAACGCGTCGACCACCGCGGCACGGACCGCCGCTTCCAGCTCCGGTACTTCATCGCGGATATTGGTCCGCACCACGATGTCGAGAAACTTGTGGTTGACCGAGCGGACGACCACCGAAGCCGTCAGACGCTCGGATATCTCGCCCTGTGCGCGACCGAATCCAGTCATGCTTGCCAGACTCATACTTCTCCCTTGGTATGCGAACTTCCCATCATGAGCCGCTCGCGCCGCCACCGCAACTCCCGGAGTCGTTGAAATCGGGCGTTTTCCGCTCGAAGAAGGCTTTCGCCCCGGCACGCGGGTCGCCCGACGCGAAAAGCAGGCGGAACGCGGCGAGCTCGAGGGCCGGTCTCGCCCTTGCCGAGCTTCGCATCAGATCACGGGCGGTAGCTCAGCGCGACAAGCGATGAGCTCGGTGAGATCGAGAGTTCTTCCCCGGTCTCGAGCACCTTCTGAGCGAGACCGAGACGGACCGCTTCATCCCCGGCGATGGTTCCGGGGTCGAGCAGACCGCGCGCCAGGGCCGCCCGTCCGGCTCGACCAAGAGCCCACAACAACCCTGCCGACGGCTGCCCCGGGGGCAGGATCAACTCGACGCCCCGACGGAGGTAGACGAGATCGCAACACAACGCCACATCGAGCGCGGCGGATGAGATCCTCGATCTCACCTCCGCCACCGTAACCGCCCGTGACCGAGTCCATGGTTCGAGTTCCTCCCAATCCGGGCTCGAACCGTCCCCGGTTTCGTCAAACACGGCGAGCACGAGACCCGGTTTCCCGGCGAGCATCGACCATGCGCACAGCTGGGTTGCAGCCGGTTCATCCTGGCGCCATTCAACCGTCTTCATATCGCCAGTGTACCCCTCGTCAACGCCTGTTCCCCGGTTCCGCCGATCGCCGGACCGCAGCGCCGCGCGACAACCCGGCGACTCGCACGACCGGACCCGGGTGAAAACCCCGAATTGCAACCTTCGTGCCTGAATGCATCCAGCCAGCTCGGGCGCCGAGCTCCAAAAGAGGCTAAGGTCCCGCACCTCAAATATTTAGAAAAATCCCACGGGATATGCTAGAATTCGCGGCCGAGTTGTATGTAAAGGAGGGTTGAACCAAACCCATGGCTGACCTTCATCAGTTCCGCACCGCACCCGACGAGCCCCTCGACTGCATCTACTTCCTGCACACGTCCGGCAGTGATCCGATCGCCGATATCGACTTCGATGCCAAGGAAAAGCGAGCTCTGCACGCGAAAATCAAGAGTCTTGCGCCTCGCGGAGAGGAAAACGAAGTGATCTCCGGCGAGTGCCCCCTCGACATCGCTCACCGGGTGACCTTCATCGGACTCGGAGACGACACTGCGCTCACCCACGGAAAGCTCCGCGGCGCTCTTCGCACCGCGATGCGGCAGGCCACCAGGAACCGCGAGTACCAGATCGGTCTCGCCGTCTCGGCGAAGGTCCCTGGTCTGACCCACGCCGAGTCCCGGCTCTTCGCGCTCCGTGAGGCTTCCCTCGCGGACTACACCTTCGATAAGTTCAAATCGAAGAAGAACGAGTTCGACAAAATCGATGGTCTGCACATCTTCCCGCTGGCCAAAGAGAGCGAGGAGGATCTCGAGGAACGACTCGCCTCGGTGCGTCTTCTGCGGACCTCGATTCAGCTCACCCGCGATCTCGCCAACCGTCCCGGGAACGACCTCACCCCCGAGGGTCTGGCCGTGGCCGCGCGCGACATGGCCGAAGGTCTGACCGGTCTCCGGGTGACCATCCTCGGCAAGAAGGAGTTACTCAAGGAGAAGATGGGCGGGATCCTCGGCGTCAGCCAGGGTTCGATCGAAGAACCCCGGATGATCGTCCTCGAGCACCGACCCAAGAAACCGAAACGCTCGGTGGTTCTGATCGGCAAAGGGGTGACCTTCGATTCCGGCGGGATCTCGCTGAAGCCCGCCAAGGGCATGGGCGACATGAAGTCGGACATGGCCGGCGGCGCCACCGTCATCGGGATCATGCGCGCCGTCGCCGAACTCGAGCTGCCCATCAAGGTGGTCGGACTGGTGCCGACCGCCGAGAACATGCCGTCGGGAACGGCCATGAGACCCGGCGACATCATCACCATGTCCAACGGCAAGACGGTCGAGGTCGACAACACCGATGCCGAGGGCAGGCTCCTGCTCGCGGACGCGCTGCACTACGCCAGCCGTTTCAACCCCGACATCGTCATCGATTTCGCGACGCTCACCGGCGCCTGTGTGGTCGCCCTCGGGCAAGAGGCGGCCGGAATCATGGGCAACGACAAGGATCTGCAACACACGCTCGCGATGATCGGAGAACGGGTCGGCGAGCGGGTCTGGTCGCTCCCGAACTACGACGAGTACCTCGGCTACCTGGCAAGCGACTGGGCCGATATGAAGAACGCCGGGGATCGCTGGGGTGGCGCCGTCACCGCCGGGATCTTCCTCAAGCAGTTCGCACCCGAGAAGGCGGCGTGGGCGCATATCGACATCGCCGGCGTCGCCTTCCTCGAGAAGGAACACAACGGGCTGCCCAAGGGGGCGACCGGGTTCGGCGTGGTGCTCGCCACGACCTTCCTGCAGGGGCTCTTGAAGTAAATTTTGAATTCTTAATTCTTAATTCTTAATTATTTAGACCAACCGACCCGTTCTCGGAACACCGGGGGCGGGTCGTTGTATTCTGAGCATGACATGGGTATGAAGAAGACGAAAATCGGACCGATTGCGCTTTCGCCGCCGGTGGTGCTCGCACCCATGGCAGGAATCACCAACTACCCGTTTCGCTCGCTGTGCCGCCGCTTCGGCGCCGCCCTCTTCGTCAGCGAGATGATCACCGCCAGGGCCCTCGTTGAGGGAGCGCAAAAGGCGCACAAGCTCGCCGACTTCGGCCCCGAAGAGGACCCCCGCAGCCTCCAACTCTACGGTGTCGACCCCCACTATGTCGGGGAGGCCGTCCGCTGGCTGGTCGGCGAGGGCCGGGTCGACCACATCGATCTCAATTTCGGCTGTCCGGTGCGCAAGATCACCCGCAAAGGCGGCGGCGCCGCCATCCCGGTCAAACCGCGCCTGCTCGAAAGCATCGTCCGCGCCGCGGTCAGCGTTGCCGGGGCAGTCCCAGTGACCATCAAATTCCGGATGGGGATCGACGATGACCTGCTGACCTTTCTCGAGAGCGGCAGAATCGCCGAAGCAGAAGGCTGCGCCGCGGTCACCCTCCACGCCCGCACGGCCGCCCAACTCTATGACGGCCAGGCTCGATGGACCGCCATCGCCGAGCTCAAGCAGGCGGTGACGACCATCCCGGTCTTCGGCAACGGCGACATCTGGGCCGCCGAGGACGCCTTACGCATGATCAACGCCACCGGCTGCGACGGGGTCGCCATCGGCCGCGGTTGCCTCGGCCGGCCGTGGCTCTTCCGCGACCTCGCCGACGCCTTTGCGGGACGGGACCCCCGCCCCGGCCCGACGTTCGGGGAAGTGGCCGACACCATGCTCGAGCACGCCCGCCTGTTGGTGGAGTGGTTCGGGGAGGAGAAACCGTCGCTGCTCGCCTTCCGCAAACACGCCGGTTGGTACACCAAGGGCTTCACATCGAGCGCCCGGCTGCGCAACCGGCTCATGCTGGTCGAAAGCATCGCCGAACTGGCCGAGGTGCTCGACGATATCGACCGGGCGGAACCCTACCCCGACAACGCCCACCTCTTCCGTCGAGGCAAACGGCAGGGCACCCAGAAGGTCGTGCTGCCCGAGGGCTATCTCGACGATCTCGACGACGCCACCCCCACCCGAAGATGACGGCGAGGCCTTTTCGGGGGGGTGACGGGCGACCGTGGCGCGTCGGGCAGTGTCCGGGTCAGCGCCCGGGGCAGCGTCCGGGTCACCTCCAGGTCGGCGTCCGGGACAGCGTCCGGGGCAGCGTCCGGGGCAGCGTCCGGGGCTGCATGGTCACCTCCGGGTTGTTCATGAAAACGCGGGTAGCCGCTGAGATGGCCGATGTCAAGGGCATGACAAGTCGCCTCGAAGGCGACCCTTGACACCGGCCATCTCAGCGGCTGGAGGAGAGTGCATGAACAACCAGGAGGTGACCATGCGCGACGACCTACCAACCGAACCGGATTCGTCGCCCTCGCGAAGGCCATCGAAGCAGCCGGCATCGCGATCTCGCTTGTGATGCGGGTACCGGCTCCACTCAAGACCCTCGCAGATCAGGTGATCCGATCCGCGTCTTCGGTTCCGGCAAATCTCGCCGAAGGCGCCGGTCGTTCAGGCCGAGATCGAATGCACCACTGGCGTATCGCCTACGGATCAGCCAAGGAAGTCGACACCCACCTGCGACTCCTCGTGGAGCAGGCGCGATCAACACTCGCGGCACCACTCGCATCCAGCTCTTCGACGACGTCCGCGCGATGACCGGCGTCTGCTGCATCCGGTAGGGACCTCTCAGCGGGAGGGACCTCCCTCGTCCGTGCACGCCTTACGCCAGTACATACGGGACCTCCGCTGCGCACAATCGCATGCCGAGCGCCCTCGAGCCGATGCGGTCTCTGCTCGGCTGAGCGACCGCCGGCGTCACCATCGGCGGGTCGCAGATCTTCAACCCGTCTCCGGCGGCAGTAGCCGTGTCCGAGCCGGACGGCTTGACCACAGCCAGGCGAGGGTGGTCGCGGTGCGCAAAACGCACTAGCATCCACCACCCGAGCGACCACGCCGATGGGACGACGCCGGGTCGCCGAAGGCGGCCCGAAGGCCGGTGATCGGGAACCGGGGTCCTCGCGTCCGCTCGCGTCTTGCGGTTCAACCGCGGCGACCCGCATCACCGATTCGAATGCATCGGCAACGAAGACGTCGAAGGCTTGCTCTCCCCGCACGCGAGCACATCTTCGCCCTCGGCGACGCACTTGCACGACGGACCACCACACGAACCCTTGAGGCTCCGACCGGTGATGAGCACCCCAGCAACCATGGCCAGGACGGCCACCAGAAAGACGACAAAGGTGAGGATCAAAGTCTGCATCATTCGCTCTCATCACGGGCAACGTCGGCGGCCTCTCAGTATTCTCGGCCGGCCAGCCGCTGCTCGCCCACTCGTCGAATCCGCCGTCGTCGGTCCTGACGAGGAAGAAGGCCGCCAGCCCCTCGCGTTCGACAAACTCACGGCCCTCGTCGGGTCCGAGAACGTTGATCGCAGTGGCCAGGGCATCGGCCGTCATGCAACTCGGGTGAATCACGCTGACCGACGCCAGCCGGTGGGTCACCGGGCGGCCGGTTCGCGGATCGATGGTGTGCGAGATCCGCACGCCGTCGCGCTCGAAGTAGTTGCGATAGTCGCCCGATGTCGCCATGGCGGCATCGACCAACGCCACCGCGGACCACAGACCGCCACCGTCCGATCTCGGGTCGTTCGATCCCGATGCGCCACACCTCGCCGGCCGCATTCCGACCCGCAGCACTGGACCTCGCCACCGATCTCGACCATGAAGTCGACCAATCCGAGAGTCGGTCAGGCCGAGCGCCACCCGGTCGACGGCATAGCCCTTGGCGATCGCGGAGAGGTCGCACCGGATCGCAGCGCTTTCTTTTCGCAGCGTGCGCTCGCGCGGGATCGAGCTCGAGCATCTGAAAACCGTTGGCGGCGAGCAGTGCTGCGATGGTCGTCGGCATCGGGAGGATCCTCGACCGGATCAGGTCCGAAACCCCACGCGTCAACCAGGGGCCCAACCGTGATGTCGAACGCGCCCGCCGACAACTCGGCGACCCGCTGCGCCTCCGAGACCACCTCGATCACGGAATCCGAGACCTCGAACGGTTCGGTACCGTGTCGGTTGAACCGGCTCAGCTCGGAGTCGTCCCGGTAGGTCGACATGGCCGAGTCCACCGTCGTCGACAGCGTCTCGGATGGCGGTCTCGACGTCATCTTGGCTGACCGCGAGCTCTGACGGGACGACGAGCTTGACCGTGAATGCGGTCCCCATGGTCCGTCCGGTCAGAACCCACTGATCCGCGTTCGCGGGCCGTTGGGTTGGCGGAGGAAGACAACCAGGAAGAGGGCGCCGACGAAGATCGCCGGCACGATCATCCGCTTGAGCGGCGGCGGTCCGGACGTCGGTCGACTCACTGTGTCACTCCGCTCGATCGGTGGCTATCCGCCGAAGTCGTCCAGCATGATGTTCTCCGGCTCGACCCCGAGATCGGTGAGCATCCGGATGACCGCCGAGTTCATCATCGGCGGGCCGCACATGTAGTACTCGCAATCCTCCGGGGCCGGGTGGTTTTTGAGGTAGTTGTCGTAGACCACCTGGTGGATGAACCCCGTGTCCCCGGTCCAGTTGTCCCCGGGCAGGGGTTCCGACAGTGCCAGATGCCACTCGAAATTGTCGTTTTCGGCCGCGATGGAATCGAAATCTTCCTGGTAGAATGCTTCGCACAGACTCCGGGCTCCATACCAATACGACACCTTCCGATCGGTGTGAAGACGCCGAAACTGATCGAAGATGTGCGACCGCATGGGCGCCATCCCGGCGCCGCCGCCGATGAAGACCATCTCGTTCTTGGTGTCTCTGGCGAAGAACTCGCCGAAGGGTCCCGAGATGGTGACCTCGTCACCGGGTTTGAGGCTGAAGATGTACGACGACATGATCCCCGGCGGAACATCGGGCATGTTCGGCGGTGGCGAGGCGATCCTCACGTTGAGCATGATGATGTCGGACTCTTCGGGGTAGTTGGCCATGGAGTAGGCCCGCGTCACGCTCTCGTTCACCTTGGAGGTATAGCGCCAGACGTTGTACTTGTCCCAGTCCGCCCGATACTCCTCCTCGATGTTGAAGTCCCGGTAGTGGACCTCGTACGGCGGGCACTCGATCTGGATGTAACCGCCGGCGCGGAACGGCACCGATTCGCCCTTGGGCAACTCGAGGACCAACTCCTTGATGAAGGTCGCGACATTGTGATTGGACCGCACCCGGCAGCGCCATTTGCGGACGTTGAAGATCTCGGGCTCGACCTCGATCTTCATGTCCTGTTTGACCTTGACCTGGCATGACAAGCGGACTCCGTGGCGGGCTTCGCCCCGGCTGATGTGCGAGGTCTCGGTGGGGAGCAGTGCGCCGCCGCCTTCGAGGACCTCGACCTTGCACACTCCGCAGGTGCCCTTGCCGCCGCACGCCGATGGGATGAAGATCTTGTTGGCCCCGAGGGTCGAAAGCAGCGTGTCACCCGCCGGAACCACGAGGGCCTTTTCCGGATCTTCATTGATCGTGATGGTGACATCGGCCGACGCCACCAGCTTGGACTTGGCGATCATGAGAACAACGACCAACGTCACGATGACGATGACGAAAACTGCGACGCCGAGGAGGATGGTTTCCATCGAGAACACCACCTAAAGCTGGATCCCGGCAAAGGCCATGAACGCGATGGCCATGAGACCGGTGATGAGGAAGGTGATTCCGAGACCGCGCAAGGCGGGCGGGACGTCGGAGTAGATCAGTTTCTCGCGAATCGCCGCCAATGCGACGATGGCGAGCCAGAAGCCCACTCCCGACCCGAAGCCGAAGACCGTGCTCTCCCCGAGGGAGTAGTCCCGCTCGACCATGAAGAGCGAGGCGCCGAGGATGGCGCAGTTGACCGCGATGAGAGGAAGAAAGACACCGAGCGCCGCGTAGAGGGCGGGGACATAGCGGTCGAGGGCCATTTCCACGACCTGAACAGTGGCCGCGATGGAGCCGATGAAAACCAGGAATCGGACAAAACTCAAATCCACCGTGGCCCAGGCGGGGTTGATCCACACCAGCGCGCCCTCGGCGAGAAGGTACTTGTAGAGCAGATTGTTGAGCGGCGTCGTCACCGTCAAGACAAAGGTCACGGCGGCGCCGAGACCGACGGCGGTTTCGACCTTCTTCGAAACGGCAAGGAACGAGCACATGCCGAGGAAAAAGGCGAGCGCCATGTTCTCGACGAAGATGGCCTTGACCGCGAGACTGAGGTAGTGTTCGAGCATCTCAGTCCTCCTGCAGTTCCGGCTTCAAGGTTCGGAGCCACCAGATAAAGACGCCGATCAGGAAGAAAGCCCCCGGTGAGAGAACGAAGAGGCCGTTGGGCTGGTACCAACCGCCGTCGGTGATCACTGGAAGGACCTGGTAGCCGAAGAGCTTGCCCGAGCCCACCAACTCACGGAAAAAACCAACGACGATAAGGATAATGCTGTAGCCGAGCCCGTTGCCGATTCCATCGAGCAGACTGTCCATGGGTGGGTTCTGCATGGCATAGGCCTCGGCCCGACCCATGACGATGCAGTTGGTGATGATCAGGCCGACGAAGACCGACAGCTGCTTGGAGATGTCGTAGACAAAGGCCTGCAGGATCTGATCCGTGACGATCACCAGCGACGCGATGATGGTGAGCTGGACGATGATTCTGATCGAGGGAGGGATCAGATTGCGGATCAGCGAAACCGAGAAATTTGACAGCGCCACCACCGCGATGACGGCGACGGACATCACCACCGAGGTTTCGAGCTTGGTGGTGACCGCCAACGCCGAGCAGATCCCGAGAACCTGGGTCGCGATTGGGTTGTTCATGAACAGAGGATCGAGGAGCGCCTTTTTGTGCTTCTGGTTCATCAGGCGCCTCCTTCCGCCGCACGGAACTCTCTGAGGAAGGGAGCGAACCCGTCATCGGACAGCCAGAACCGCACGAGGTGGGACACACCGCGAGCCGTCAAAGTCGCTCCCGACAGCCCGTCGACCCGATAGGGATCCTCGACAGGCGATCCGGCGTGCCCCTTGATGACCTCGATGGCGATGTCGCCGCTGTCGTCGAATGCCCTTCGACCCGGCCATCGGGCCTTCCATGAAGGATTGTCGATCTCACCGCCGAGACCCGGGGTCTCCCCGTGCTCGAAAAAGGTGATGCCCTCGATGGTCGTGGTGTCGGGCGCCAACGCGAGGAACCCGTAAAGGGTGGACCACAGGCCCTTGCCCTCGATGGGCAGAATGAGCATCTCGACCTCGCCGTCCGCGACCTTCTCATAGACCAAGGCCTTGAATGGGAGCCGGCGGATACCGGCGTTGTTGGCGTCCGCGGGCTTGCTGGTGGCGGGGTCCATGGTCGCCTTGCGCTGGTCGAACGACGTCGGATCCTCCGACTCGTCGTACACCCCGGTCGAAAGCTCGACGACCCGGGCGACGATGTACTCATCGAAGAGCGTCAACACCCGCGACGCATCCACCTGCTGGTCGGGCTCGATCAGACCGGCCACCGTGAGCACTTGTTTCTGCCGATCGAGCTTCTTGTTCTGATCCTGGCGGGGGCGCAGGGCCACCGCCGAGCTCGAAACCACGATGGAGCACGCAAGACACACCACCGCGGCGAAACCGACGATATAGGCGTTACTGTGCTGCTGCATTTCGCGCCAACCTCCGTTTGATATTGGCCTGAACAAAGAAGTGGTCGATGAACGGGGCGAACATATTCATGAACAGAATGGCCAGCATCATGCCTTCGGGGTAGGCCGGGTTGACCACCCGAACGAGGACCACCATCACACCGATGCCGAAACCATAGATCCATCGTCCCTTGTTGGTGAAGGCCGACGATACCGGATCGGTGGCCATGAAGACCGTTCCAAAGGCCCAACCACCGAGCACGACGTGCCAGCCGAAGGTGAGACCGAATGCCGGGTTGGTCGACGATCCGACCGCGTTGAGCAGAAACGCCATACCGGCGGTGCCGAGGGTGACCCCGGCCATGGTCCGCCAGGAACCGATCCCGGTCGCGATCAGGATCACCGCACCGATCAGACAGAACAGCGCCGAGGTCTCGCCCATTGAGCCTGGAATCAGACCGGTGAAGGCCTGCCACCACGCCTCGGATCCGACGGAGCCTAAAGTCTGGGGCCCATTGCCCACCGCCCGCGCCAGCCAGGTTGCGCCCGAGAAGCCGTCGACGCCGATAAAGTTCGCGGCAATCCACGGCGCGTCGCCGGAGATCTGGGCCGGGTAGGCGAAGAAGAGGAAGGCTCGCGCGGTCAGGGCGGGGTTGAGGAAGTTCATCCCGGTCCCGCCGAAGACCTCCTTGCCGATGATCACCCCAAAGGCCACGCCGGTGGCGACCTGCCAAAGCGGGATGGTCGGCGGCAAGGTCAGGGGCAGCAGAAAACCGGTGACGAAAAAACCCTCGTTGACCTCATGTCCGCGGATCATGCAGAAGAGCACTTCGATGCTGATGCCGACGCCGAAGGCGGTCGCGAAGACCGGGATGAAATAGAGCGACCCATAGACGAAACAGGCGACGAAATCGGTGGTGAAGTCGAATCCCATGGCCTGAAAGAGCGAGGTCTGCCAGTTATCCAGCGGGGTCGCTCCCGCTGCGATGGCGCGAGCGGCCTGCAGCCCGGTGTTGAACATGGCCATGAAGACGGTGGGCAGCATGGCGATCACGACAACGATCATCATGCGTTTCAGATCGAGCCCGTCGCGGACATGGATGGTCCCGCGGTTGACCTTGCCCGGGGTATAGAACAGGGTGTCGGCCGATTCGAAGAGCGGGTAGAAGAACTCGAGCTTCCCGCCGCGATCGAAATGCGGCTCGACCTTGTCGAGGAGAGTGCGAAGGAACCGCATCAGCCCTCCTTCCAGATTTCGAGGAGATTCCGCCGCAGCGCGGGACCGTAGTCTTCCTTGCCCGGGCTGACGAAGGAACACAACGCGAGGTCTTCTTCGTCGAGCTCCAAACAGCCCAACTTCTCCGCCCGCTCGAGATCATTCATCAGCAGGGCGCGGAGAAGAAATGTCGGCATGATGTCGAGAGGCATGACCTTCTCGAACAGACCAATCGGGACCATCGCACGGTGTGCACCATGAGTCGTCGTCGTGAAGTCATATCGTGCCGATCGGCCGCGAAATGCGGAGCCGTAGGCGCGACTCAAGGAATACCGGTCAAAGCCCGGCCAGATCCAGCCCAAGAACTTCCGCTCACTGTCTTCCGCCAAGCATGAGATCTGGCTGACATGCCGTCCGAGAAAGCCGAATACATCCCCGCTGGCGATGAATCCGTTCAGAACCGACCCGGCGATGACCCGATTGATGCCCGGCGCGAGTTCGCCCTTCACGAGCGGTCCGATTTCAGCGCCGAGGCGGGTTGCCAGCAGTCGCGGCCGTTTGACGACGGGGCCGCCCAACGCCACCACTCGGCGGACGTCAAGCCGCCCGGTCGCGAAGAGCGCACCCATGGCGGCGACATCCTGGTATCCCACGTACCAGACCGTTTTGTCGCGGCTGACCGGATCGAGGGTGTGGATGTGGGTGCCTGCGAGACCGGCGGGATGCCTGCCGTCAAAATACTCGACCTGAACCCCGTCCAATCGCACTGCGCCAAGCGCCGAACCCGGTGAACAGCACACAAAGACCGGACCATCAGTCAGCTTCTTCAAGACCTCAAGACCGCGGCTGAGATCATCCAGCCTGCCGGCGATGACAACCTCGGGATCGGCCGCGAGCGGACTCGAATCCATGGCGGTCACGAAAATCGAGTGGCAGCATTCCGTCGGACCCGGCACCTTGGAGAATGGCCGGGTCCGAAGCGAAACCCATTGGCCGGATTCCACCAGCAACGCACGGACCTGATCGGCATCGAGGGTGGAAACACCATTGCCGGTGAAGCTGTCAAACGGCATGAAATCTACGTCGGTCGGTTCGCCGGCCCGCTCGCCGTCGCTCAACTCGATCACGAGCGACTGGAAGGCTCGACGGTCACCGCGGTTGATCGCGATCACGGTCCCTGCCCCGGGAGCGGTGAAACGGATCCCCTCCGTCTTTCGGTCCTCGAAGAGCAGCTGACCGCGTCTGACCAGATCGCCCACCGCGGCGTGCATCCTCGGCTTCATGAAATGGTAATCCTGGGCAAGCAGCGCCACCGACGTCGTCGACGGCGCCGGCTCAATGACCTGAATGGGTTCCCCTGAAATCGGGAGGTCGAGCCCCCTCTTGATCGTGTGAACGGCCATCTGGTTTCTTTCACCTCCCGGCTCACCTGGGTGAAACGAGGCTCAGGCGCGTACCATTCCTCGCTCCCGGCGCAATGAGCCGACCTAGAATAAACCGGAATTCGCCCTCGTTACATAAAATGTTCGATTTAAGATTCGGAATCGATTACTCTGAGACGGCGAATCAAAAAACCACGACGACCGACGGGAGGAGCCCGATGGCAGCGACACCGATTGTTCGACATGCGATGGGAAGGTCGACTCGATCATTCAGGATTGGCGACCCGATGAAGGAGGCCATGCACGATCTTGCCCGGTCCCCCTTTCCAGCCCTCCCAGTGGTGGATGATCTCGGGGTTGTTGTCGGCATGCTCACGGAAAAGGACTGTCTCCGCACCGTCAGTCAATGGGCGTACGAGGGGGTCTCAGGCGGCACCGTCGCCGATCACATGTCCGACATCGAAATCCGGATCACCCCTGAAATGGACCTCCTGAACGCAGCTCGAGCTTTTCTCGAATGCAATTTCTCGTGTTTGCCGGTGACCGAGAACGACCGCGTGGTCGGATTCATCCACCGCCACGATGTGCTCAAAGGCATCGACCGTTGGGCCACGGCCATCGACCGCGAACGCGAGTTACGTCTCAAGACGACCTCCGGCCATGAGCGCCCGTCTGCGATCGAGCACATGCAGCAGACAGCCGCCTCGCACACCAGAGCGCAGCTCGTCCCAGGTGTTCAAGAAACACTGACATCGCAGAATTATGAATTCTTAACTTTGAATTATGAATTTTCATCGCAGGCGCTCCGGGTAGAATTGCGATGTAATTCATAATTCATAATTCAAAATTCATAATTACTCTATCGGACACCGTCTTGACCGACCCTGGATGGCGTTGAATCGAAGAGGGGGATATCGTTGCAGACAAACGATCACATCTATCGCAACCTGACCGTCGCGCTGGCCCTGCTCTTCGCCTCCTCTCCGGTGCTCCATTTTTTCTTGGGATCGGCGAAAATCGATGGCCTTCTGCTCGCCGGATTCCTGGTCTTCGCCCTCTTCCAGATCACCCGCCGGCGCGCCGATCTGGTCATCGGTCTCGCGCTCGGCGTTCCGGCGGTCGCGGGCGGGCTCGTCGACGCCGCCACGTCCGACACTCCGGCAATCAACGTGGTCGCCGACCATCCTCGGCGCCCTGTTTCTCGGTTTTCTCGTCGTGAGAATTCTCAAGGACGTCATCTCGGGCACCAGGATCACCTCCGAGCAGATCTTCGGCTCCGTCAGTGCCTACCTCCTGATCGGCCTGGTTTTCTCGAGCATCTACAGTTTCATTTCGCTCGTAGACCCCAACGCCTTCGCCTTGAGCGATGCGCTGGCCGCCCATCTGGCAGGCGATTACAATCAACAGAGTTTCGGCCTGTCCACCTATTTCAGCTTTGTCACCATGTCGACCCTCGGCTATGGCGACATCTCACCTGTTTCGGAGTTGGCCCGCAATTTCGCCTGGATACAGGCCGTCCTGGGACAGCTCTATCTGGCGATTACCGTCGCCGCCCTGGTCGGGATCCACATCGCGCGGAATCGGGAGTGAGGGCTTGAGGGCTTGAGGGCTTGAGGGCTTGAGGGCTTGAGGGCTTGAGGGCTTGAGGGCTTGAGGGCTTGAGGGCTTGAGGGCTTGAACGACGAGAAACGGGCCGCGGTTGGGTCAACCGCGGCCCGTTGTGAACTGATCTCGAACGCTGGATCAGCCCCCGAGCTGCTCCGGCTTCACCATCGAACCGAACTCCGCCTTCATCGCCAGCAGACCCTCGCGCTGCTCGGCATAGACCTCAAAGAGCGTGGCCGGCAGGTTCTCCTCCTTGCCGTAGGCCTCTTCCTGGAGCTCGATCCTGGCGAGGATCTTGTCGATGAAGAGCGAGAACTGCTTGTCATAGAGTTCTCGCGGGTAGTCCTTGTCGATGATGTCTCGGAACAGAGCTTTGAGATCGTCGTATATCGGGAGAAATCCGATGGGGGTCTCGATGGCGTCCACGTCTCCGTGGCTCCGCCGCTCGAGCCAGCTGAGCCAGACCTTGACGTCCCGCTTCTCGCCGAGCAAGACCCGAGCCCTCATCTCCCCGCGCCTGATGGGTCAGGAAGTAGTTCAACCCGGCAAGAATCGGCGGATCGGTGAGATCCGGTGAGTTGAAGAGCTTGAACTGGGCGGTCATGTAGTCTGCGAGGGCGCCCGGAATGAACGGGGCGTTGGCCCAGGGTTGGCGCCGGACGCCGGTCACACCGATTTCGGTGGCGGTGGCGGCGGAGACGATGGAAGCGCCGATGACCACGCCGTGGTTCGCGCTTCTTCGCAACCCAGATGGGCGGCATGGTGTCGGCATCACGACCGCTGTAGGTGATGACCTTGACGTGCGCTCCGTCCGCGGATTCTGCTGCCTCGATGTCATAGTTGCCGATGGCCTCGTTGCGCACCGTAATCCGGGCGTTGCCATGGGAGATGGGGATTCTCTTGCCGTCGGCGTCGGCGATGCCTTCCCACCAGTCGCCCTGGAAGTTGCGTCCTTTCGTCGGCGGTTCCTCTCCGCTTCCCTCCCAGTGGGGCCTGCGGTCTTCATCGACGAGGACATTGGTCCAGATCACCTCCTCGCCCTCTTCGCGAAGGACCTTCATGAGGTAGGGATCGCCATCCCAGTTGACGTCGTTGATGATGCCGAAGATCCCTTTCTCCGGGTTGATGGCCCGCAGGGACCCGTCATCCGCGATCCACATCTGGGCCAGATCGTCTCCGACGAAAAGATCACCGGCCATGGCGGTGGTGGTTTTCCCGCAACCGCTCGGGGCTGCGCCCGCGAAGTACGTGGCGCGCTCCCCGGGGCCTTTGAACCCGGTGATGAACATGTGTTCGGAGAGCTGTTTGCCAGATCTGAAGTAGGTCGCGAGATCAACGGCGAAACGGTGGTTGCCCTTTTTCATAAGCAGGGTGTTGCCGGCGTAGGTGCAGAACATCGAATAGGTGGTCAGCCACGAGCGGTCCATGAAGACCCTGGCGTTGGGCAGATCCTCAACGCGCCACGGGCCCTCGGAGTGAAGATTGGTGAAGAAGAACCCGGTGTCCACCACCTGTTGGTCAAAGGTCTGATACGAGTTTCGGTAGAGCATGTCCGCACTGTGCATCACGTATGCGGAGCTCGTGATCTCGATCGCAGGAATGGTGGCCGGGGCGCCCGCCGGTCCACGGTTGAAGAAGCCGACAAGCATTACCTTGCCTTCCATGATCCCGACCATCTTGTCGTTGATGTAATCGTGCGCATCGTCCCGCAGGATCTTCTTGGCGAGCACACTGATCTTCTCGTCGGGGTTGACGATGTAGAAGGTCCGATCGACGATCCGCGCCTGCTCCTGGGCGAGATCGAAGTGGATCGTATGATTCGGCATGGCCAGCGCGCGCTCTTCGCCCTTGGCGATGCTCAGCGCGCGGATGGTCTCCAGATCGGCAGCACTCCCGCTGTTGATCATGACTCGATCCGGACGGCACACCGCAATCGAGTTGGCGATTTTGAGAAGCGCCTTATTCGTGGTGATCTTCTCGAGTTTTGCCAACTCCGTGCCGGCCATCTTTTTTCGAAAGAGCGTCCACGCCTGGTCGATCGTCTCAATACCGCCGATGTCTACGAGGATCTCAGTCCCTTTGCCAAGCTCAAGCATTGACCAGCCTCCATTCCCGTCGGTTTCATTCTCGGGCGCGAACCCGCGTCATCGTTGTGCCAGGAGTATAACTCGACTCCGCGCTTTCGAACCGGGACGGCAAATTTCCCCACGAGCGAATTTCTTATGTATGATGACAGCCACGCGAAGCAAGCGTTTTGGAGGTGCCATTGTGCACGCCTGTCACCTGGTTTCCAGGCTCATCGTTGTTTCTCTCATCATCGTTTTCGTTGCCGCTTGCGGCAGCAATCCGGTGATCGGCGTCCTCCTTCCCATGAGCGGCGATGCCAGCAGCTATGGCGAGTCCATGAAAGAGGCCATTGACCTCGCCGTCGCCGAGGCCAAGGCCGACGGGTCGTATCCCGCGAATCTCACGATCGTGTGGGGCGACTCCGCCACCGACCCGGCGACCGGCCGCGCCGAGATCCGCCGCCTCGCCGAACAAGGCGCCAAGCTCATCATCACCGGCACCACCAGCGGCACCGCCAAGGCCTTCCTTACGGAGCTCGATGACAGCGACGTCATCGCTCTGAGCCCGTCAGCCTCGGCACCGTCGCTGACCAAGGACTCGAAACGATTCTTCAGACTCTTTACCTCCGATGAACTCGAGGGCCAGCGCGCCGGCCGGTTCCTCATGGAGGACCAGAACAAAAGCACCGTGCTGATCTTCTCCCAGGACTCGGAGCAGGCCCGCGGCATCGAACCGTTCTTCCGTCAGGTCTACGAAGGCGCCCTGAGCGGCACCGTCGTCGGGCGCGTTCTGGTCGGCGACCCCAATTGGCAAGAGCAGGCCGCCGATCTGCTTGCCTCCCACCAACCACAATCGGTCTACGTCATCGCCTACGCCAAACCGACCCTCGATGTGCTCCGCCTGCTCAACGAGAAGGGATTCACCGGCACCATCTGCGCGACCTCGGCGTTTTATTCGGGCGAGGTACTCGAACAGGAACCCGAACTGGTCGACGGGGTCTACTTCCCCCAGCCGGCGTTTGAAATCCAGTCCGATCTGGCGGTGAGCCGCGAGTTCGTCGACTCCTTTCGTGCCCGGTACGGACACGACCCGGACATCTACGCGGCCCACGCCTACGACGCGATGCGGGTCGCCCTGACGATCCCGGAGATCGTCCGCGCCTGGGACGCCAATGAGATTCGCCGCGCCCTCCAGTTCGAAATCAAGGAGTTTCCGGGCGTTACCGGGCCGATCCAATTCGACGACTACGGCGATGTCCGGCACAACCCGGTGATGTTCATCGTCAAGGACGGCGTGGTCCTCAACTACACCAGCTACCTGGAAATCGAGAAACAGAAAATCCGCGACAAGATCAAGCTGCTGCTGCAACAGGGCGGCTGACGCATAATTCTGAATTTTGAATTCTTAATTTTGAATTGAGGACGGAAAATTGAGAATTGAGAATTAAAAATTGAGAATTCGTCTTGATTCCATCGGCTGCCGCCTCAACATCGGCGAGATCGAAGCCATGGCGCGTCGGTTCGCCGCCGATGGCCACCGGATCGTAAGCCAGGGCGAGACCGCGGATCTGTGTGTCCTCAACACCTGCACGGTCACCGCCATCGCATCGCGCAAGTCGCGTCAGTTCATCCGGCAGCTCAGGCGCCGCAGCCCCAAAACCAGGATCGTCGTCACCGGCTGCCTCGCCGAACTCGAACCCGAAAGCCTCGGGGCCCTCGGCGTCGATCTCGTCATCGGCAACGACGACAAGGACGAGATCCCGACAACCCTCGGCGAGCGCGGTCTGCTGGTTTCCGACCCGGACGATGCCGACCCGGTCGCCGATCGAACCGCGTCGGTGACCGACCACACGCGCGCGTTCATCAAGGTCCAGGACGGTTGCGACAACAGGTGCACGTTCTGTGTCGTCACCATCGCCCGAGGCCGGAGTCGAAGCCGGAGCGGCGACGAGATCGTCGGCGAGATCCGCAATCTCGACCACACGGGCACCCGGGAAGTCGTTCTCAGCGGAGTCCACCTCGGGTCCTACGGCTACGATCTCGAACGGCCCCGAGGGCTCGAGGACCTCGTCCGGAGAATTCTGGCCGAGACCGGAATCCCACGACTTCGACTCTCCTCCCTCGAACCGTGGGATCTCGACCCGCAGTTCTTCGACCTCTTCGACAACCCTCGACTTCTCCCCCACCTCCACCTGCCGCTCCAGAGCGGTTGTGATGCAACCCTGGTTCGAATGGCCCGAAAGACCACGGTGCGGGGTTTTGCAGATTTGATCGACGCCGCTCGACAAGCGATCAACGACGTTTCGATCTCGACCGATGTCATGGCGGGTTTCCCCGGCGAGACCGATGAGGAGTTCGAAGCGTCCATCGCCGCCGTCGAGGCTCTGACCTTCTCGAGACTGCATATCTTCCGCTATTCGCGCCGCGATGGCACCCGCGCCGCGTCGATGGCGGATCAGGTTCCGGGAGGGATCGCTCAGGAGCGCAGCCGTCGCCTCCACGACCTCGGGCAACGTCTCATGTCGAGCTTCCACGAGCGGTTCGTCGGTCGTCGGCTGCGGGTGCTCTGGGAGGACGCGGAGACGCATGGAGACCGACTCCGCTGGAGCGGCCTCACCGACAACTACATCCGGGTTCTTACCGAGACCGCCGCCGACGTCGATCTCAGCAACGAGATCACCGATATCGACCTCGACGCCTGCGTGCCGGGTGCGATGCTCGGGTCGGTGCCGGGATTTTCGAGCTCGGGGATCGAGGCGGGACCGCGGCGCGGTATTTCCACTCTTCCGATTGTGGGTGGGTCGTGAGTCACGAATCGAGAGTTGTGGGCTCCATGAAGCTGCAATCCGCGCCGAAAGGCACAATCAAACCGCTGAGACGCGGAGGTCGCGGAGACGACGCTGAGCATCACCTTATTGACGACTCACGCCGCCGCGTCAGCGCTCGGTGGGCACCCGCAGCACGATTTCGCGAACGAGTTCCCATGCGGTGCGGGTCTTTCTCTCATCATCGGTGAGTTCGGCGTCATCCGTGGCCATGAGCGCCTCGCGCGGCCCTTGACCGGCAGTCCACGCGGCGAGAAGCGCGCCTTCGACGATCTTCAGGTACGCGCCCATGGACATGTTGACGCTGCGCAGACGTTCGAACGCTTCGCGGACTTCGGGATCGAGGGTGTCGAGATCGATGGCCATGATAGGGGTCCTCCTAGTTGTTGTGATTGTGGAAAACGGCAAGCGCTCGCGAGTATTTCCCGCGTCCCGTATCCGTGGCCGTATCCGTATCCGTGGCCGTAGTCCGTGACCGTAGCCGTGGCCGTGGCCGTAACCGTTTCCGCTCCCGCTCCCGCTCCCGGATGGCTGCCACGGACGCTGCCACGGCCTCGGTCACGGCCTCGGTCACGGACGCTGTCCACGGACGCTGTTCCGGCATGGTCACCTCCGGGTTGTTCTTGAAAAGACGGGTAGTCGATGGGATGTCTCCGGATGTCAAGGGGAGACAATGCATCGCCCTCGGAGGACGACCCCTTGACATCCGGAGTCATCCCATCGAGCTGTGCGGAAGTGCATGAACAACCCGGAGGTGACCATGCACGAGAAACAGCAACCGACCCGATTCGACGCCCTCGAGAAAGCGACCACCGCAGCCGGAATCGCCATCTCACTAGTAATGCGGGTCCCCACTCCGCTCAAGTCCATCGCCGATCAAGTGATTCGATCAGCTTCCTCGGTTCCGGCCAATCTCGCTGAAGGAGCTGGTCGATCAGGCCGAGACCGAATCCACCATTTTCGGATCGCCTACGGTTCAGCCAAAGAAGTTGACACCCACTTGCGTCTCCTCCTGGGAACAGGTGCGATCAACGCTTCGCGCACCGAATCCTCGTTCAGTCTTTTCGATGACGTCCGCGCCATGACCTGGCGGTTGCTGCACCCCTCGATCTGACGGGGCATTTCGGATTCCCTGGCCTTTTGTAGCGCCGATCTCCAGATCGGCGTCATAGCCCTTCTCAACGACACCGACGCCCATCTGGAGATGGGCGCTACAACGGCGCTCCGATTCCGTGCCACGGCCTCTGCTACGGCCACCGGCTCCACTCCGCTACACTCTCCCCTCCTGGAGGTGCCCGTGGACCGAATCGCGAACTTTCTCTTCGAAGTCGGCATGCTCAAACGGACTCCCCGCACGGGCTGGCAGTTCCTCGCCGGCGCCACCGGCGAGAGCGTCGCGGATCATTCCTTTCGGGTCGCCATGATCGCCTTTGTTCTCGCGCGCATCGAGGACGACGGAGATCGACGCCGATCGCGTGCTCCGCCTCGCCCTGGTTCACGATCTTCCCGGAGGCGCGGACCAGCGACCTCAACTACATGAACCAGAAATATGTCCAGGTCGACGAAGAACGCGCTGCCGCGGACATGGTTCACGGACTGCCGTTCGCCGACGAACTCGGCGCCCTCCTCGAGGAGTACCGAGCGGAGCAGACCCGCGAGTCCATCGTCGCCCACGATGCCGATCAACTCGAACTGCTGCTCCAGCTCGTCGAACAGCGAGACGCCGGAGTGCCGTCCACTGATGACTGGGTCCCCTTTGTCCTCAAACGACTCCGAAGCGACGGTGGCCGCAGGCTGGCCCAGTCGATCCTCGACGGCGACAGTTCGCGATGGTGGTTCGACCGCGACTCCAGCTGGTGGATCCGTGGTGGCAAGGGTTGAGGACCGCTGACTCGACTCGCACTGGACAGAACACGGGGGCGGGGGATAATGCAGCGGTGAAGATGACCCCCATGCTCCGCCAGTACCTCGACCTCAAAGCACAGGCGGGCACCGCACTCCTGCTCTATCGGATGGGCGATTTCTACGAGCTCTTCTTTGAGGATGCCCAGACCGCGGCGCCGATCCTCGGTGTCGTACTGACCAAGCGACGACACAACGACAACGTCGAAGCGCCCATGTGCGGCGTCCCCCACCACGCCATCGGAAGCTATATCGGCAAACTCCTCAATGCCGGGTTCCGGGTGGCCGTCGCCGAGCAGGTCGAAGATCCCGCCACGGCCAAGGGTCTGGTTCGACGGGAGATCATCCGCACCCACACCCCGGGCACTGTCACCGAAACCGATCTCCTGGAAGGATCCCAGCGTTGTTTCCTCGCGGCCTACGGTGGCGATGACGACGCGCTGGCGCTGGCGTGGATCGAGGTCTCGACCGGGACCTTCGAGGGGCTTCGCTGCGACAACCCACAGACGCTGACCGAGCAGTTGGCGCAGCTTCGGCCGCGGGAGCTCCTCATCGCGGAAGGCTGGGAGGGATGGAAGACTCTCTGGCCGGCCGACCTCGAACCGCCGACGCTCACGCCGGCGGATCCCGATCTCTTCTCCCCATCCGCGGGAGAGAAACGCCTCAAGCGGGTCCTCGGGGTCGCCTCCCTGCGTGGATTCGGCCTCGATTCGGGTGAAAGCCTGGTCGGCATGGCCGGCGCCCTGCTCGGCTATGTCGAGTCGACCCAAAAGGGAGCACTCCATCACCTGCGGCGGTTTGTCCGACGGTCGGCAGGTGATGCCCTGATCATCGACCGCGCGAGCTTGAGAAACCTCGAAATCGAAGATGCCGCCGACGGTTCCCGCTCGAACTCGCTGGTTGCGGTCCTCGACCACACCGCCACCCGGATGGGTTCTCGACTGCTGCACGATTGGATCACGGTGCCGAGCGTCGATCTCGAGGAGATCAGCGAACGCCAACGAGCGGTGGCCGAACTCGTCGAGGACACTGATCTTCTGGGCGCGATGACTTCCACTCTCGCGGGACTCCCCGATCTCGAACGTCTCGCCGGCCGGGTCGGCATGGCCCTCGCAACCCCGCGTGAGCTGGCCGCGCTGCGAACCGCCCTCGACATGCTTCCACCAGTGGCCGAGGCCGCCCGGGGAGCGACATCGCCCCGCATGCGACGGCTCGCGGCCGATCTCGACCCCCTGTCCGATATCAGAGAGACCCTCCACACCCGCCTGGCAAGCGAGCCACCTCACGCAATCGGCCCGGGAGTGATCGCGACCGGTTGGGACGCCGAGCTCGACGAGCAGCGGCAACTCGCCCGCGGCGGCAAGGAACTCCTCGCCGGCATCGAATCGACGGAACGCGGCCGGACCGGGATTTCAACTCTGAAGATCAAGTACAACAGGGTCTTCGGATACTTCCTGGAGGTCTCCAGGTCGAACCTCGACCGGGTCCCAGACGACTATGAACGAAGGCAGACCCTGACCAATGCAGAGCGATTCGTGACTCCCGAACTCAAGGAGCTCGAGTCGAAGATCCTGGCCGCCGAGGACCTGTCCAACACCCGCGAACGCGAGCTCTTCGCCGAGCTGTTGAGCGATCTGACGAAACACGCCAGGCGTATCGCTGCCACCGCGGAGGTCGTTGCCCAACTCGACGTCCTTGCCGCCTTCGCCGACCGCGCTCGGCGCTGGAATTACTGCCGGCCGGTCATCGAGGAAGAGACCGGGGTCTTTATCAGCGAGGGACGACATCCGGTCCTCGAGCAGGTTCAGCGCGATCCACCCTTCATCCCCAACGACACCGAACTCGATCCCGAGCGGGGTCGAATCGTCCTGTTGACCGGCCCCAACATGGGCGGCAAATCGACCTACCTGCGACAGACTGCGCTGATCACCTTGATGGCCCACTGTGGTTCCTTCGTGCCGGCCTCGGAGGCCCGCATCGGCCTCACCGACCGGATCTTCACGCGGGTCGGCGCCTCGGACATGCTCGCCCGCGGCGAGTCGACCTTTATGGTCGAGATGATCGAAACCGCCAACATCCTCAACCATGCCACCCCACGATCGCTGGTGATTCTCGATGAGGTCGGTCGCGGCACCGCGACCTTTGACGGTCTGTCGCTGGCCTGGGCCATCGTCGAGCATCTCCATGACCGAGGAGAACACGCCGCCCTGGTTCTCTTCGCCACCCATTACCACGAGCTCACCGAACTCGCCCGTTTGCTGCCGAACCTGGTCAACCGCTCCATGGCGGTCAAGGAGTGGCGCGGTTCGATCCTCTTCCTCCACCGTGTCACCGAGGGCCCGGCTGATCGATCGTACGGGATCCACGTCGCCGGGTTGGCCGGGGTTCCGGACGAGGTCTGCCGCCGCGCCGAGCAGATCCTCGGCAACCTCGAACGCCACGAGATCAACGTAATGGGTGACCCGATCGTCGTGACGCCCATCGACCACAGTGCCCAGCGCAACCACCAACTCGAGCTTTTTCGGCCACCTGCTGATGAGCTCATCGACGAAATCCGGGCGATCGACATCGAGACCCTCACCCCCATCGATGCGCTCAACCTGCTGGCCGGCCTGAAAAAGAGGGTCGAGGGCGATGCATAGCCCGCCCGGACTCGTGAGGATTCAACGGTGACGATGCGCACCGAGTGCATGCCCCTGGTGGTGGGTCTACCGGGTCCCACCATCGAACCCGAGCAGCACCGCATTCTCGAGATGATCCAGCCGGCGGGGGTGATTCTCTTCCAGCGCAACATCGAGACCCCCGATCAGGTCCGCGAGCTGGCGGCCAAGTTGGTGGAACTCGATCCTCGACCGTTTGTCGCGATCGATCTCGAGGGTGGCTGCGTCAACCGCCTGAGACCCATCTGGGGCGAACTCCCGAGCGCCGCCGAAGCCGCGGCTGCGGGCCGGCGGGCCGTGCGCGCTCTGGGCGAGGCCGCCGGCGCCGCCTGCCGCTGCCTCGGGATCCACCTGAATCTCGCCCCGGTGGTTGATCTCGGCTGCCCCGACTCATTCGTGACCGATCAAGGACGATGCTTCGCCGCCGATCCCGAACGGGTCGCAGTCCTCGCCAGGATATTCAACGAGGGGTTGGCCGCATGGGGCATCCGTGGCTGTCTCAAGCACTTCCCCGGGCTCGGCGCGATCTCCTGCGACACCCATGATGAGCTCCCGATTCTGGACATTTCCGAGACGGAACTCAGCCGACACACCGGGGTATTCGCCGCCCTCTCCGAGGAAATCCCGTTGATCATGGTGGCGCACGTGATCGTACCCGGATTCTGCGACCGCAACCTCCCGGCTTCACTTTCGTCGCGGGTGGTTCAGCGCGCGACGCGGCTGCCCGGTTCGCCCATCATCCTGTCAGACGACATCGAAATGGGCGCCCTCTCGAGCTTCGGCGATCTCCCCGAACGGGTGGAGGCCGCCCTCGCCGCCCGGAACCACGGGGTGCTCGTCTGCAAGTCCTTCGAACGGCTGCCGGAGATTGCGGCTCACCTCACCGAACGCATGGCCACGGATTCGTCGCTCAGCACCCGGTTGTTCGAAATGGCCGCGTGCATGAGCACTCTCCGGCGCGACCTCTGCCGCGGCGCCGCCGCCATACCGGCGCCGGATGACACCACCGTCGCGCAGCTCTGGGAACGGGCACGCGCGGAAGCGGGGACGCAGTAGGTATTAGGTATTAGGTTTTAGGTATTAGGTCTTAGCCCATCGCAGTCCTTCGATCCGGTGCGACCGACCTTCGAATGAGACGCGGAGGTCGCGCGAGACGACGCTGAGCATCACGGAATCCGACGAACCCGAGGCCCCTCGTGAATGCGGTGCGTGAAGCCGTCGCTTGGACCATGCGATGGCTCATCAATCACTCTGCGGTATCTCTGCGACCTCCGCGCCTCTGCGGTGAACTGCGATGGCTCCGGTGGCATGCCACCGCAATCCGCGGCACAATGACGTGGTGAGCAAACCACGTAAGGCATCGATATTGCTTGTCCGGTGGGCTCGATTCGGCGACGGTCTTGGCGATCGCGCGGGCCGATGGCTTCGAGTGCCACTGTCTGACTGTGGACTACGGTCAGCGCCACCGGGTGGAACTCAAGGCGGCCGCGCGGGTCGCCGACGCCCTTGGGGCGGCGTCCCACCGTGTCCTCACCCTCGATCTCCGCGCCATCGGCGGCTCCGCTCTCACCGACGAGATCGCGGTGCCCCACGGCGACGAACCGGGGGTCAGTGGTGTTCCGATCACCTATGTCCCGGCGCGAAACACCGTGCTCCTTGCCCTGCTGCTCGGACACGCCGAGGTCGTGGGCGCCGTCGATCTCTTTATCGGCGCCAATGCGGTGGACTACTCCGGTTATCCCGACTGCCGCCCCGTCTTTCTCGACGCGTTTGCGGCCCTCGCGAATGTGGCGACCGTCGCGGGAACCGAACAGGGAGCGCGCTTCCGAGTTCACGCGCCGCTCCTGGAGCT
This sequence comes from uncultured Acidobacteriota bacterium, assembly GCA_963704125.1. Lineage (GTDB taxonomy): Bacteria > Acidobacteriota > Thermoanaerobaculia > Thermoanaerobaculales > Sulfomarinibacteraceae > JAHECW01. The sequence continues at coordinate 60,825 of CAVPHA010000019.1, forward strand.
GACCAAGGCCGAGATCATCCACCGCGGCGTCGCGCTCGGTGTCGACTATCGGCTCACCCACTCGTGCTACGACCCCGACCCCTCCGGGCTCGCCTGCGGCGACTGCGATTCGTGCACGTTGAGGCGACGAGGCTTCATCGAGGCCGGGATCGAGGATCCGACCAGGTACGGGTAACCCCCAGCCCAAACCGCGACCGCAGAAAGAACCGGACAAAAAGCTGCCCGGCACCCTTCCCATCCGCCTCAACAGGAGCGGACTTCGTGTTTCGAATTTGAGCACCGAAGTCAGCCAAACAACCCGTAGACCAACCGACCCGCCACCGCCACGATCATCGCCACCACCACCGTCAATCCCGAGATCATGGCCGCTCCCCGCCAGCCCATCTGCTTGGCCAGCACCGCGATGGTGGCGATGCAGGGCACGTAGAAGACGACAAAGAGCGTGAAGGTCAGCAGCTGCTGGGTGGTCATCACCGTGTTGACCTGGGTGGTCCCGAGAGCCTGGACGAGCATGACCAGCGTCAGCTCTTTGCGGAGGACTCCGAAGACCAGGGTCATCCCCACCGCCGCCGGCAGGCCGAGCAGCCACACCGTGACCGGGGAGAAAGCAGCGCGTTGATGGAGTCGGCTGCGTTGGCCCATTCGAGCACGCCAAGGACGATGGACGACGCGATGAGAAGAGGCCACGCGATGGTGATGAACTCCTTGAGCGCGAGCCAGGTCTTGGCGATCAGGGTCTTGATATCCGGCAGGCTGAGATCGGGAATCTCGAGCACCAGCCCCGGCGAGGCGCCCTTCATCCGCTTCGCCATCACCGTGCCGAGAACGACGATGACAAAGATGTTCAGCAGATAGATCGCCAGGGCCCAGAGCGGACCCATGAACGCCGCCACCAACCCGAAAATCACCACCGTCCGCGCCGAGCACGGGATGAATGACGTCAGAGCCGCGGTGATCCGCCGATCCTTCTCCGACTCGAGGATCCTGGTCGACATGATGGCCGGAACCGAACAGCCATAGCCGAGGATCAGCGGCAGCACCGACTTGCCATGAAGCCCGATCCGGTGCATGAAGCTGTCGAGGATATAGGCGAGCCGAGGAAGATAGCCACTGTCCTCGAGGACAGCGAGACCGAGAAGGAACGGAACCAGATAGGGCAGCACGATGGCCACGCCCCCGCCGAGGCCCATGACCAGACCATCGGCGACGGTGGCGGCGAGGCTGCCGGGAGTGAACTGGTCGGCGACCGATCCCTGCAACCAGTTGAGGGCCACGAGCAAGGGCGCTTCCACGCGCTTGCCGACGCCGAAGACGGCCCAGAAGAACCCGGCCAGGATCAACACCAGCAGCGGCCCACCGGTCCACTGGTTGAGCAGCAGACATATCGGTGCGTTCGCGCCATCCGATCTTCGGGCTCTGATGAGTGACCACGCGCTCCTCCACCGCGTGGGCCAGGGCGTGGCGGCTGCCCGACACGACCTGGTCGGCGCTCCATCCGTGCGCCTCTTCGAGCCGTCGGCCGATCTCGGCAACCCGGTCTTCCAACTCGGGAGCGAGGGCGTAGGCGCGCCTGGATACGTGCGGGTCGGCTTCGAGGAGCTTCGTGGCCACCAAACGTGGCGGGAACCCCGGAAACGAGATCACGGCCATCGATGACGGACGCCAGCTGGGCGATCGCCCCCTCGACCTCATTGTCGTAGATCGGCGACGATGCGGGCTCGGCGAAAACGCCGTGACGGAGGCTCTCGCGATAGAGCTGTTTGAGACCACGACCAAGCCGGGAGGTGGTCGTCACCACCGGCACACCGAGCATGCTCGACAACTCCAGGTGGTCGATCTCGCTCCCCCGCCGTCGAGCCTCGTCCATCATGTTCAATGCGACGATCATGGGTCGGTTGAGCTCAAGCAGCTGAAAGGTCAGTTCGAGCGATCGCCCGAGCCGACTCGCATCGACGACGTTGATGATGAGGTCGTACTTCTCGTCGAGGAGATAACGTTCAGCGGGGCCGGACACCGAGTCGGACGACGTCAGGGAGTAGATACCGGGCAGATCGATCACCTCGACCTCGCGACCGGCGATCAGGGCCTTGGTGGCGGTGAACGTGACCGAAGACTTCGGAAAGTTCGCCGTTGCCGAGCGATAGCCGGCCACCGAGTTGAAGATGGAACTCTTCCCGGAATTCGGCTGACCGGCGAGAATGAAGCGCATCAGTTCCCGGCCTCGACCGCCTCCAACCGCCCGGCAAGCTTCTCGAGGACGCCATCCATGTCGACCTGGATCTTGTTGGCCACTCCGCGGCCGAGCGCAACCCGGGTGCCGTGGATCTCGACCAGGACCGGACCCCGAAACGGGGCGCGCTGGACAACGGTCAACCAGTCGCCGATGTGAATGCCGAGAGTATTGAGGTAGGAGCGGACCTTCTGCCCCCCGTCGATCATGATCACCCGGGCCTGACGGTGGATGCCCACTGTGTCGAGCGTCATCATCGAAAGACAGCTCCCCCCAATCGGACACGGCATCATAACCCAGTTCGCCCCGGTTTGTTTCCAAAAGAAACGAACTCGCATCGTCAATATTTATCAATGATTTAGGATCTCTCGTCCGACGATGAATGGTGGTTCAGCGTTGTTGCAGAAACGAGAGCATTACTGAGAATCGAGATCAGCTCCCGAAAGTGAACTCGTTGCTGGATGCGATCAGGCCTCGTCGTCGACACCGACGGCAATCCGATTACTGATGCCGAAGTTCATCTGCTCTGGCCGAGATCGCGATACGAGTCGGTTCATTCTGAAACCGTTGTGAACCTCGCGGGTGAGTTCCAGCTCAATATCCCCGTGGAACAGGCATTTCGCCTCTGGATCTCGAGCCCCGGTCGTCAACAGCTCGAGGCGCCCATCCTCATCAACGGGGAAATCAACTCTGGGAGTCTCCGGGCTGTTCTACCGGACGCCGAAGATGACAACGAGCCCCGGATCGAATGGTCAGCCGATCTCGCTCGACAGAAGTCCCGAATGGATCGACGAGTTCCGGGCCTCGAGAAACCCAATGCCCTGGCGCCACGCCATTCCGCCTGAGGCAGGCTTTGACGAGGGCGTCAAGGCCCTGAATCCAGCCTCGATCGCACCGTGGATGTTCCTCGTCTCTCCCGAGGGGACCATCGTCGCGACGAGCGAGGATCTTCGAAGAGAGCGGTTGATCCCGACGTTATCGCAGTACCTGGGTGTGGCGGAGTCGGGGGCGACAGCCGACTGACCAAAGGGCCGCCCCGGGAAACACATACGGGTCGCGGTCACGACCATGGGACCAGACGCGGCTTCGCGCGCAGGTACCCTCATTCCCGGCCTTCTGGGGCGCTGGGGCGGCCTGGCGTCCAAGCGTCCCAGCGTCGCACCATCGGCGTGGTCGCTCGAGCCGGGAGAGCAGACCTCGTGGCTCTCCCCGTGGAGTGCCCGGTATCGCAATTGTGCCGGGCGCGCCGCGCTGCCGGATGGTTGATCAGGCACAATTGCGCACCCGGCACGTCCCAATGAACGCGGTTTCCCTCGTGCCTTGGTCGGCGTCGGTCTCGGACTCGGACGCGGACGCGGACGCGGACGCGGACGCGGACGCGGGTTAGAATAGCGATCCCTCTGGAGGTGGCCATGACCGAGCGTCTCACCGTCGAACTGACCGAGCTTCCCGAGCCCGGGGTCTTCGAGCCCGGGATCCGCCGCGCGCCCGACCGCGGCTGCACCCTCAATCGTCACGACACCAAGATCGCCCTGGCCAACGCGCTGCGCTATGTGCCCACCGAACACCACGCCATCGTCGCTCCCGAGTTCCTCGAGGAGCTCAGGACCCGCGGCCGGATCTACGGCTATCGCTACCGGCCGCACCGCCGCCTCAGCGGTCGGCCCATCGAGAGCTACACCGGCAAGATCACCGAGGCCAAGGCCATGCAGGTGATGATCGACAACAACCTCGACTTCGATGTCGCCCTCTACCCGTACGAGCTCGTGACCTACGGCGAATCCGGCCAGGTCTGCCAGAACTGGATGCAGTACCGGCTCATCAAACGCTATCTCGAAATCATGGATGACACCCAGACCCTGGTCGTCAGCTCGGGACACCCGCTCGGGCTCTTTCCCTCGCGCCCCGAGGCGCCCCGAGCCATCATCACCAACGGGCTCATGGTCGGGATGTTCGACACTCCGGAGGACTTTCACCGCCTCGCCGCGCTGGGCTGTGTCAACTACGGCCAGATGACCGCCGGCGGCTGGATGTACATCGGACCCCAGGGCATCGTCCACGGCACCTATATCACCCTGCTCAACGCCGGCCGGCTCTATCTCGGCGTTCCAGACGACGGCAATCTCGCCGGCCACACCTTCGTGACATCGGGACTCGGTGGGATGTCGGGAGCCCAACCAAAGGCGCTGGAGATCTCCGGCGGCGCCGGGATCGTCGCCGAGGTCGACGCCTCGCGAATCGAAACCCGCCACTCGCAGGGCTGGGTCGGCCGGGTCACCGACGATCTCGCCACCTCGGTTGGCTGGATGCTCGAGGCCGCCGCCGCCGGCGAACCCCTCTCCATCGCCTACCACGGCAACATCGTCGATCTTCTCGAGTACCTCGACAGCGAAAACATCGCCGTCGATCTCATCTCCGATCAGACCTCCTGCCACGTCCCCTACGACGGCGGCTACTGCCCGGCCGGCGTCAGTTTCGACGCCATGCGCGATCTCCTGGCCACCGACCGCGAAGGCTTCAAGGCCAAGGTGGACGAGAGCCTCGCCCGCCACTACCGGGTGCTCAAGCGGCTGACCGACAAGGGCGCCCACTTCTGGGACTACGGCAACGCCTTTCTGCGCGCGGTCTATGACGCCGGCGTCCCCGAGGTCACCGCAAATGGGGTCGACCCGTCGGAGGGGTTCATCTGGCCATCCTATGTCGAGGACATCATGGGCCCGATGTGCTTCGACTTTGGTTACGGCCCCTTCCGTTGGGTCTGCCTCTCGGGCAAGGTCGAGGATCTCCGCGCAACCGATGCCGCCGCCATGGCCAGCATCGACCCGAACCGCCGGGGCCAGGACCGCGACAACTGGCAGTGGATCCACGACGCCGAGGCCAACGCGCTGGTGGTCGGCACCCAGGCGCGGATCCTCTATGCCGATGCCGAGGGCCGGACCGAGATCGCCCGCCGCTTCAACCGGATGGTTCGGGATGGCGAGATCGGCCCCGTGATGATGGGCCGCGACCACCACGACACCGGCGGCACCGACTCGCCCTACCGCGAGACCGCCAACATCTACGACGGCTCCAATACCGTCGCCGACATGTCGCACCAGTGCTGGGCGGGCAACGCCGCCCGCGGGATGACCATGGCGGTGCTCTCCAACGGCGGCGGCGTCGGCACCGGCAAGGCGATCAACGGCGGCTTCGGTCTGGTGCTCGACGGTTCCGAGCGGGTCGAGAGGATCCTCGACACCGCTCTCGAATGGGACGCCATGGGCGGCGTCGCGCGCCGGGCCTGGGCGCGAAACGAGAACGCCATCGAGACCGTCGACACCTGGAATCGCGTCAACATCGACCGCGGCCACGTCACCGTACCCCGGGTTGCCGACGACGCTCTCTTGGAGAGCCTGCTCGACTGAAACTGAATCCACTCTTCTTTTTTCGGTCTTGGAATCGCGAAGCACCACTCCGGAGGTGGCAACGCCTCGATGATTCCAAGATCAGAAAAAGAACCGCGGAAATAGCATAAACTCGATCCGTGGACACGCTGTTCCAGCATCTGCCACCGGAACTGGCCGGTTTTGCCGTCACGCTCGGGCTTTCGCTCCTCATCGGTTTCGAACGCGAGGAGCAGCGGCCGTCGGATTCGGCCGGGTTCTTCGGCGGCATCCGGACCTTCCCCATGATCGGACTCGCCGGTTTTCTGCTCGTCGAAGGTCTTCGACACGGCGATTCCGTTCGCCGTCGGGCTCCTGGTGCTCGGACTCCTGCTCGCGGTCACGCACTGGGCCAGCGTCCAGGCGAACAGCCTCGGGCTGACCACCGAGTTCGCCGCCCTGCTCACCTATGGTCTCGGCGCCGCCGCATCGCACGAGATGTACTGGCTCGCGCTCTGCGTCGGAATCGTCGCCGTCATCCTGCTGCACGAAAAACGAGGGCTCGAGGGACTCGCCGTGCGAATCCCCCCGAAAGAGTTGCGGACCCTCTTGCGGTTTCTGCTCCTCACCGCGGTGATCCTCCCCGCGGTGCCGAATCACTCGTTCACGTCCTACGAGATCAACCCGTTCAAGATCTGGCTGGTCGTGGTGGCGGTCTCCGGGGTGTCCTACGCGAGCTATCTGCTGCAGCTCGACTCGGCGACCGGGCGCTGCTGCTTGCCGGCATCGTCGGCGGCGCCTACTCCTCCACCGTGACCACGGTGGTCCTCGCCCGCCAGTCGAAGGCGAGCTGCCGTTCTCCCCAGGCCTTCGCCGGCGCCATCGTCGCCGCGACCGGGGTCATGTACATCCGGCTGTGGATCCTGGTCACCCTCTTCGCGCCCACCCTCGGAGGCCAGTTGACCGTCCTCTTCTGGAGTCTCGCCGCGACAGCCTTGGCGGTCGGATTCGCACTGACCCGGATCGGGCGCAACGACTGCGACGACACCGAGGAACAAGCGGTCCAATCCAACCCGCTCGAGATCCGGTCGGCGGTCACCTTCGCCGGGATCTTCCTGGCCGTCCTGGTGGGCACCCGCTTGGTCGCCGAACGCTTCGGCGGCACCGGAGTCCTGATCCTGGCCGCCATCATGGGCGCGGCCGATGTCGATCCCTTCATCCTCGGCATCACCCAACAGGTCGGCACCACCCTGCCCCTCGGAACCGCCGCCCTCGCGGTAGTCCTCGCCGCCGCCACCAACAACCTCATGAAGGGGGTCTACGCCGTCGTCTTCGGATCGAGGACCACCGGAAAGATCTCCCTCGCCGTGCTCGCCGGTCTCGCGGCAGTGAGCCTCGCCGTCTTCCTCGCCATCTGATCACCCACCCTAAGTCCCGTTCCTCTCGGCTATACTCCGCCGGATGCGGAAACCGCCAATCGTGACCGTCCTTTTCATCATGCTCGCGGCCGCTACCTCGGTACCGAGCGACGCCCAGTCATCGTTGCCCGTCCGCCTGGAGGCGGTCCAGCTCATGCAGCAGGGACGCTTTGCCGAAGCGGAGCCCATCCTGACCCGGCTGGTGGCTCGTGCCCCGTCGGCCAGCAACACCTTTCTTCTCGGCAACTGTCTTCTCCGCCGCTATGATTACGCCCGGGCCCTCGCCTATCTGGTAGCGGCCACCGATGCCAACCCGACTCGTCACCAGTGGCTCAACACCCTCGCCGAGTGCCATCTCGAGATGGGTCACTGTGAGCTTGCCATGGCCGCTCTCGACCGCGCAATTGCCGTCTCTCCGCTGCCCACCTACCACTACAACAAGGCCATGTGCGCCCTCAATACCGGTGATCTCGCGCTCGCCGAAAGCGAGCTTCGACTGGCCGTCGAGGGGAATCCGGAGTCGACTCCGGCGCTGACCAAGCTTGGCCGAATGCTCGCCGATCAGGGACGCGACACCGAGGCCGAGGAACACCTCTCTCGGTCGGTGGAGCTCGACGGCTCTCAGGTCGAGGCGCTGTTCACCCTCGGCCAGATCGAGAACCGTCTCAACCGACCAGAGGTCGCGACGCGACGATTCCGGGAGGCGCTGAAACTCTACCCCACCCACGCAGGCGCGCTCTACAACCTTGGACGCACTCTGATCGCCACCGGCCGGGTCGACGAGGGCGCGGCTGTCCTCGCCCGGTTCACCGATCTCTCGGCCGCCGAGGAGATGGTCCAAAACTACCGGGATTACCTGGCCACCGTGCCCACAGCGCTACCCGAACGACTCCAGCTTGCCGAGCAACTTCTCACCCTCGGCCGCTTCGACGAGGCCCTGGGCGAACTCGAAATCGCCCGGCGGCTGGATCCGAACCTCGCAACGACCTTCGATCTCATCGAACGGGTCCACGACGCAGCCGGAAACCTCCCGGAAGCGGTCCGGGCGGGGGCCCAGGCGCGGGCGTTGCGAGGCGACCGGAAATGATCCAGCGACTCGCGATCCACCTGTCCGTATGCCTGCTCGCTCTGAGTTGCGGCGGCGAGCACGACTCCGTCCCCGGCGAGAGCAGCCCTGTTCCCGACCCGCCGCGGGGCCGCTTCGTCGACGTCACGGATCAAGCGGGCATCGACTTTGTCCACGAGCGCGGCGGCATCGGCGAAAAGTGGGTTCCCGAGACCATGTGCTCGGGCGCGTGCACCCTGGATTACGACAACGACGGGCTGCTGGACATCTATGCGGTCCAAGCGGGAGAGCTCTTCGCCGCCGATCGACCCGAACTCGGCAACCGGCTCTACCGCAACCTCGGCGACGGCCGATTCGAGGACGTCACGGATCGTGCCGGCGTCGGCGACACGGGCTACGGCCAGGGCGCGATCGCCGCCGATTACGATGGCGACGGGTATGTCGACATCTATGTCACCAACTACGGCCCCAACCTCCTCTACCACAACAACGGAGACGGCACGTTCACCGATGTGACCGCCTCGGCAGGGGTGGGAGATCCACGGTGGGGCACCAGCGCGGCCTTTTTCGACGGCGACGGCGATGGCAACCTCGATCTCTACCTGGTCAACTACGTCGACTTCAACCTGGGCAATCACCGGCACTGCGGCGATATCGCCGGCGGCCGCATCTCCTACTGCCACCCCGACTGCTACCCAATGCAACCCGATGTCTACTACCGCAACCGCGGCGACGGCAGCTTCGAGGACGCGACCGATGAAGCCGGTTTGGTGGACACAACCGGCAAGGGACTCGGCGTGGTCGTGGCGGATTTCGACAACGACCACCTGCCCGACATCTATGTCGCCAACGACTCGACACCGAATTTCCTCTACCGCAACCTCGGCGACGGACGATTCGACGAGATCGGCCTGCTTGTCGGCGCCGCCTACAACGACGCCGGCCGGACCCAGGCCGGCATGGGGGTCGATGCCGGTGACCTCGACAACGACGGCTTCCTCGACATCATCGTCACCCACCTCAGCATGGAGGAGAACGCCCTCTACTTCGGCGGGGCAGGTGGTTTCCGCTACGGCACCGGTACCGCCGGCCTCTACGGCCCCTCGTTCTCGGTTCTCGGTTTCGGCACCTCGCTCCTCGATGTCGACAACGACGGCGATCTCGACATCCACGTCGCCAACGGCGACGTTGTCGACAATATCGAACTCTTCCGGAGCGGCGCGAGCTGGCGCCAACCCGACCAGATCTTCATCAACGACGGACGGGGCCGGTTCGCCGTGCTCTCCACCGAGGCGGCCGGCGATCTCTCGGTCCCCCGGGTCGGCCGCGGCAGCGTCGTGTTTGATTTCGACAACGACGGGCGGCTCGATCTCTTTGTCAATCACAACGGCGACCGCGCCCGTCTCTATCGCAACACCGGCGACGCCGAAAACTGGATCGGGATGCACCTCGTCGGCCGGTCACCGAACACCGCAGGCATCGGCACACGGGTGATCATCGAGACCACTGAGGGGCATCAGATGCGGGAGGTCAAGGCGGGCTCGGGCTACCAATCGAGCAGCGACCCCAGGCTCCATTTCGGTCTCGGGCGCGCGGAGTCGATCGAACGAATCACCGTCATCTGGCCCGACGGGAGCCGCGAAGAGCCGTCCGATCTCGCGATCGGCGTCTATCACCGCATCCGCCAAGGGCCCCAGAATCGAGAATAGACTTGCACAATCGTGGGTCTATGGTAATTTTGACTTGAGGGAAATCCGAATCCCGGCATCGGGGTTTGAATATTTTATATCTGAAGGGTTGGAGGTAGTCCGAATGAAAAGAGCGCTCGTACTCGTCGCCATCGTTGCGATTGCCGGTGTCGTGATCGCTGATCAACTTCCCGCGGAGAAACAGCAGGAGCTGAGCGCCGCCGGTGTCAGCAACTGGCAGGCCGGGCAGAACCGCGGCCAGGGCGCCGTGGTCGGCACTCTGAACAACACCAAGGTTGTCGGGGTTCCGGAAGACACCGGAACCATGACCTATGACGACGGTATGGTGTCCGCGCTTCCGACCGTCTTCGGGCAGATCTACGGCAACCGTTTCAGCCAGGGCGTCGGCGGCGTTTCGCTCGCCACCGTCACCCTCAACAGCTTCATGTTCTACTTCCTCGAGGACAGCACTCCCGATACCGGGCTTTTCTTCCAGGCTGCGGATCCGCTCAACGCGACTTCGATCGTCGCACGGGCCTCGATCAACATCTCAGGCTTCGCCAACTCCGGCCCGAGCTTCACCAGCCCGGCGCTCAACACCGTCCCGCAGAGCGCTCTCGGCACCACCGGGGTCTTCTCGAACACCTTCTTCCTCGGCGCCTGGTGCCTCAACTCCGCGACCACCTTCCCGGTGACCAACGAGGTCATCGTCCTCGCCACCAACGGCCCGCGCCAGCAGGGCTATACGGCTAACAGCGGCGGCGCCAGCGTCGCTGTGCCTTTCGCCATGCAGCCTTTCAACGCCATCCTGCGCGCCAACGTCACTTCGCCCAACGCGGTGCCGGTCGAGTTGATGGCCGCCAGCGCCGAGTAGCAGACACACATCATCGACGTTCCCACCCTGCCAGGTTCCCACCTGGCAGGGTTTCTCCATCTCTGAGCCATCAAAGAGAGCCCGAGTGAATTCAATTCTGACCCGATGCCTCTGTTATTGTGTCGTCCTGACCGGTTGCGCGGCACCGATGGACCCACCCCTCGCCCGCTGGAACGGCGGTGAGGTTCGCCAGAGCGAGATCGACCTCGAGCAGCGTTTCATGTCCGATGACGAGCGTCACTATCGTGAGGCGCAGCAGCTGCCCCCCGATAAGACCCGAACCGATCTCATCCGGCGGGTGGCGTTGCGCGGTATCGCCCGTGAGGAACTCGCCGGGACCGTCCTCGCCGACGATCCGGCAAACCGGGAGCGGGCGCGCCAGGCCGCCCGCGAATGGTGGTTGGCGCGGTGGCGCGATCGTTGTTACGGCCTGCCCATGGAGGCCCCGGATCCGGAGGAGCTCGAGAAGCTGGTGATTCCCCGGCAGCTCCCCCGCCGGCTCCGGCTGTCGCACGTCTTTCTACGGGCGGAGAGTCCCGCCGAGATCGATCGCGCAACCCGGACGCTCGAGGGGTGGCGAGCGGGCATCGACTCCCCTGCCGGTTTCGCCGAGCTGGCGCGCGCCCACTCGGACTCCGAGAGCCGCCACCGCGGCGGCCGGCTCGGCTGGATCCGCGAGGGCTGGTTCCCGTCATCGGCCGAGGCCGTGCTCTACGACCTCGAACCCGGGAGCATCAGCCCGCCCATTCCCATGCGCGGCGGCGTCCACATCTTCTTCGTTGAGGACTCGCGCGCGGCCGAAACCCTCCCCATCAACCGGCAGCTCGCCAGACTGCAGGCCGAGCGGATGACCGAGATCTTCGAAGAGTGCCGGCGCCGCCGTCTCGATTCCGCGGCCACTGCGGCGAGCGTGGAAGGCGACGATGAGTGGCCGGCCATCACCGTCGGGACATGGTCCATCGATCCCGAAACCCTGGTGGGGGTTTACGGCGACCGTGGTGATGACCCGGCCGCCGTCATCCAGCAGTTGATCAACGACGAGCTCCTGTTTCAGACGGCCATCGAGGAAGGCGAACTCGACGGCGAAGAGACGCCTCCGGTTGGACGATCTCGAGGGAAATGTGTGGCTCAACCTCCTCGTCGATGCAAAGATCGAGGTCGCGGTCGCCGCACCGACCATCGATGAGCTTCGGGCCCGGTTCGAGAGTGACCCAGGTCGATACCGACACCAGCGCCGGCTCGAGATCGAGAGCCTCTCGACCACCATCCCCACCGGCGCCGACCCGATGACCTTCTGGGACGATCTCGCCGGGCTCGCCCGCACCATGAACGAGGGCGAGATCGATTTTCCCGGCGCCGCATCCGCCATCGGGGCCGGCGCGACCACCGAACGTTGGCCCATGGCGCCCATCCGTGAGGTCGCCGGCGCCCTCGGCCCCCTGGTCTTCGAACGCATCAAGGACGCCCCACCCGGGGTGATCGTCGGGCCGATCCAGGATGGACCGCGCTTCTGGCTCGTGATGATCCTCGGCGATGAGCCTATTCGACCCATGACCTTCGATGAGGCCCAGCAGCGGCTCAAAGCCGAGATCCTCCGCGACCGGCGCGCGGCCGCGCGGGTCCGGATCATCAGCGAAATGCTGAGCTCGCACGATTTCCAACTCATCCCCAACACGGATACCGACAATGCTGCTCAGCCAGACTCCTGATCCCGATTCTTCGCCGGCGGCGCCGGAGCCGCCATGTGGCGAGCGGCGTATTGGCGGCGGCGCTCTTGACGGGTCTCCCGACCGGCTGCTCCCGCTCCGACGACCGGCCGAATCTCCTCTTCATTTCCATGGACACGACCCGAGCCGATCACCTCGGAGCCTACGGTCACACCGGGGCGCGCACCCCCACCATCGACCGGCTCGCGGCCGAGGGCTTTGTCTTTTTCAACCACTTCACTCCGGTGCCCATCACCCTCCCCGGCCACACGACCATGATGACCGGCCACTACCCGGCGACCCACGGCGTGCACGACAACGGCGCCTTCGTCGTTCCCGAGGACGAACTCACTCTCGCCGAGGTCCTTCGGTCCGCCGGATATGACACATCGGCCTTTGTCGGCTCCTTCCCGATGACGGCCCGGTTCGGTCTCAATCAGGGATTCGATCACTTCGACGACGAACTCGAGGACTCGGATCGGCAGCGGCCCGATCAGATCCAGGGGATTTTCTTTGACGAACGACCCGCCGGAGCGGTGGTGGATGCCGTCATCGCCCACCACCGGGATCGGTCCCGCGGCCCCTTCTTCACCTTTGTCCACCTCTTCGACCCGCACCAGCCGCAAGCGCCCCCGCCGCCCTACGACATGGAGTTTCGCGACCGGCTCTACGACGGCGAGATCGCCTATGCCGACGCCGAAATCGGCCGGTTGCTCGACTTCTTCGAGACCCGCGGCGAGCTCGCCGACACCATTGTCGTCCTCACCTCGGATCACGGCGAAGGTCTCGGCGAGCATGGCGAGCTCACCCACGCCATCCTGCTCCACCGCGGCACCCTCCGGGTTCCGCTGATCATCAAGGGGCCCGGGAGTTCCCCACGGCGCGACCGAGTCGTGGTCGGTCTCGACCCAGCTCTTCGACACCCTTGTCGAGCTCCTCGGCATCGATTCGCCGCCGGCCGAGATCCCACGCTCCCCGAGCCTCGGCCCGATCATGGCCGCCGGTGGCGAGCGCCCCCCGTCGTACCCGCCGTTCACCGCCTACTTCGAGACCATCGCCCCGCGGACCTCCCAGGGTTGGTCGCAACTGGTGGGCTGGCAGCGCGGCGACTGGCGGCTCATCCACGGCCCGTCGCCCCGGCTGTGGCAGCTCGGAACCGATCCGGTGGAGAGCCGCAACCGAATCGACGATGAACCGGCCCGCGCCGATGAGCTCTTTCGCGAGCTCACCGGGTTCCTCGAGACCCACGAAACCCGACCGGTGGGCGAGTCCATGGTTGAGATGGACGCCGAGACCAGCGAACGGCTTGCCGCCCTCGGGTATCTTCGCACCGACACCGAGGACCTGAGCCGCTTCACCGACATCCTCGATGTCGCGGGACGCATCGACCCGGCCGAGATGGTCGTCGATGTCTCGGCCTTCTCCGAGGCCAAGGCTTCCATGGCCCGGCAGAACTGGCCGCTTGCCCAGGCGCAGTGGCTCGAGATCCTCCGCCGAAGCCCGGACAACATCGTCGCATCACAAAGCCTGGCAACCATCTACGCCGTCAACGGAGACTGGGAGGCGTGTTTCGCCGTTTTGGAAACCGCCCTCCACAGCCAGCCCGACGCCGCCGCCGCCAAGCGGCTCTACGGCAGCCTGCTCGTTGAAGCGGGACGCCACCGGGAGGGCATCGAGATCCTCCTCGAGTTACCCACCGACACCGTCGAGGCGGCCACCTGGATCGGCCGCGCCTATCAGGGCCTCGGCGAGATCGACGAGGCCAAGACCTGGTACCGGCGCGGTCTCGAGATCGAACCCGGCAACCGCTGGTTGCGGCTCTACCTCGCCAATCGGTTTGCGGAGGAGGGCGCCTACGACGAGGCCGAGAACCTCTACCGCGGGATCATCGCCGATTCACCCTATTTTCACCTCGCGTACTCGAACTTCGGCACGATGCTCGTGACCCAGGGTCGAACCGAAAGCGCGCGAAGGATCCTGCTCCGCGCAGCCCAGTTGGCGCCCCAACACGAACCGACCCGCGACGCGTTGGCTCGACTCGGTGCGACCCCAAAGGAAGAATCGCAATGATCCGATTCCTCGCTCCCGCCGTGCTGTCGGCGGCCCTCCTGTCATTCTGCCTCGCCTGCAACCAGAGCCCCCGCCCCCGAGGTGCTCGCCACGTGGAAGACCGGAGCGATCACCGTCGAAGACCTCGACGGTTTTCTCATGCAGCTGCCCTACGGGCAGAGATTCCCGGGCGAAAACACGGACCCCGACGACTGGCTCGAGGAGCGAACCGGCGATCTCTTTGTCCGGATGGTGTTCAGCGGTGATGACGTCGATTTCACCGACGAGCCCGGCTTCACGCGGGCCCTGGATCTCGGCGCCAGGGCCGTCCTCGCCCGGGAGTACCTCCGCCGGCAGCAGACGAGCTTCCAGGTCTCCGAGACCGAGGCCCGGGCGTTCTATGATCGGCACGCAGCCACGTGGGCGCAGCCCGAACGGCGTGCCTTCATGCACATCTTCATCGCCGCCGACGGCGCCGACCCGGACGCCATCGACAAGCGCTGCGGCGAGGCGGCCGGGCTCCGCGAGGCCATCCTCGCCGGAGCGAGCTTCGAGGAGTCGGCACGTCGCCACTCCGACTCCGCCAACGCCGCCACCGGTGGCCAGGTGGCCCCGGTCAGCCGTGACCAGCTGCGGCCGGAGATCGCGGCCGCGGTCTTTTCGCGTCGGCGCCGGACAGCTCAGCGAGGTGGTCCCCGTCGCCGTCCGGTTGCAGCCTCTTCAAGGTCATCCAGGTGATGCCCGCGCTGGCGCCGTCCTTCGAACAGACTGTCGAACCGGATCATTCAACGGCTGGCGACCGAACACCGGCTCGAGTTGCGACAGCGGATCTTCGAAGAGCAGATGGATGTCGAGGGACTCGAAATCGAGCCCTGGCTGAGGGGCGAAGCACCGTTTCCCGAGCGCGACCCCGACGGTGGGGTTCTCTTCGAACTCGGCGGTGAAACCGTGACCTGGGCCGATGTGGAAGCGCGCATGAGCGGCGCTGCCGCCTCGGCGCCGGCAACCGCCTACGAGCTCATCACCGAGCTCGTCTTCGCCCGGGCGCTCCGCCGCGACGATCCGGAACGCGCCGACCAGCTCATGGCGGCGGCTCAGACCGAAGCGGCGGTCCGTTACGGCTCCGCCCGCTCGTTTCGCGAGTTCACCGCGACCATCCCCGATCAAGACCTGCGAGGATCACTTCGCGAACCACACCTCCCGCTTTCAGAGCGAGCCCCTGGTCGGCCTGACCCTCTACTCCTGGCCCATCGCCCCCGGCGATCCCCTGGAGTCCCTGGCCGAACCCGATGCCCTGGCGGTCCTCCTCCGCCAACGACCGAGCGACGCCGATGCCATCGCGGCGAACACCGCCGATACCGATGGCGTCCGTCACGAGGTCATCCCCGAAACCGAGATCCGCACCCTGGCCACGCAGCGGCCGGCCCTGAGCCACGCTCTGATCGAGCAGGTCGCCGAAAACGATGTCATCGGCCCGTACCGCTTCGGCGACTCGCTCCATGTGGTCCACATCACCGAGTTCGTCCCGTCGCGTCAGCTCGACTCCGACGAAGCCGCAGCCCTCGTTCGGGCGGACTACATCGCGAGCAACGGCCCGGCGTTGCGAGACCGTTGGCGGCAGGCGTTGATGGAGGAGCACGGATATCGGGTGTTCCCGGAACACCTGGCGAACTTCGGCGGCCAACTCATCGACACCCTGCAGTAGAGATCATCCGCGGACGCTATAATCACCCATCGGTGAAGCGGACCGCGGTGAGATCGACCGGTGAACGACCGTCGCAAAGACAGGGAGTGGCATGAGAACCAGCACAGCACAGCAGCGTAGTTGGGCCGCCGTGATCGTCATCGCCTCGGCCGCCGGAGGCTGCGCCCGCCCGGCGCCTCCACCCTCCCCCGATGCGGTCGCCGTCTTCGACGGCGGAGAGATCACCGGGGACGAACTCGCGGCCTACCTCCGGGGACTGCCGGCCGGCCGGAGGGTCGCCCCTCCCGGCAGCGGACCCCGCGGCGTGGCGGCAACGACAGATCGAGCGGGTGTTCCTCAGGCGGCTCATCGTGACCGATGACGCCATCGATGAGCTCGCGGCGGATCCCGCTTTCGTCGGAGAGTTGGCCGCGGCGACCCGGACCGCCCTCGCACGGGCCTACCTGGCCCGGAACAACGCCCAGCTGCCGGTGACGCGTCGCGGAGCTCGAGATCTATTTCGAGACTCATCAGAATCGCCTCGTCCGGCCGGAGCTGCGATCGTTCCGGAGCATCCTGGTCGGGCTCCCGCACTCCGGCCACGCAGGATCAGATCGAACGAGGCACGCGAGCGAGCGCGGACCATCCGGCAGCGGATTCTGAGCGGCGAGGCCTTCGAAGAGGTCGCCCGGCAGGACTCGGATTCGGCAAACGCGGCAGCCGGTGGTCTGGTGGCCATGATCGCGCGAGAGGATCTTCAACGCGAAATCGCCCGGGTGGTTTTCAACCTCGAGATCGGTGAGCTGAGCGAGTGTCGTCGAGATCGGCGGGGGTCTCCACATCTTCGAACTCGTCGGAATCCGCCCGGCGGACCCGATCGATTTGGAGCATCATCTGGCCCGGGTCGCCGAGGGCGTGATGGAGGAAAAGCGCACCGAGTACTACGATCAGTTGGTCGATGCCGCCCTCGCCGAACGCGGCCGGGTCGTCCCGCCGTGGCCGGAGATCGACGATCCCGCCGACTTCGATTCAACCGCCGTCCTCTTCGAGCTCGACGGGTTCGTCATCGACCTGGCGGATGTGCTGCGATCCGCGCGCACCCAGCGCATGCTCCCCGCCCTGGCGATGAGACGATTGATCGGTGATCTGGTTCTCGCCACGACCTTCGCGGATCGCTGGCCCGACGACCCAGCGGAGATCGAACGCGGGGTACGCGAACGGCTGGCGACATCCGTCATCGAAGCGGCGGTCGCTCGGTGATTGGGTTGCATCGCTTCCCCTCGACCGGCAGGAGTCCTTCTTCAACGAACACCCCGAGCTCTTCCTGACCGATGTCCAGGTCGAACTGACCCGGTTCAGCTGGCCGCTCGACCCCACGGATCCCCTCGGTTCGGCGGCCGGGCCCACCCGATTCGCCGCAAGCCTGCGGCACACCCCCGAAGATGCGCAGTCGGTCTGGAAGACCGAGGCCACCAAGGCCGGTGCCGTCCGTCGCGGCTACCCCCTCCTGGCCGTCTCGGTCATCGCCGAGAGCCAACCGAGTCTCATCCTGAATCTGGGCGACGATCCGGTCGCGGGCGATGTCATCGGCCCTTTCCGGACGGCCGACCGACTCGACGTGATCCGGGTCGAGACCGTGGTCGAGTCCCGGCTGCTGAGCTTCGCCGAGGCGCGCGCCCGGGTTCCGGGCGAGATGATCCGGCACGACCGGGCCGGCATGATCGATGAGTGGATCGAGGATCTCTCCTCGATCCATGATCTTCGGATCCTCGAGGCGGTCCAACCGGCATCGGTCCCGGACGGAGATGGTCCAACTCTGCAGAGCCGGCTTCGTGATCCATGGGCTCCAGCCTCGCTTCGGTCTCGGTGACCGCCCTCGTGTTCGTCACGTCCTGCGCCGGCGGCGGCGACGGTCCCCCACCCCTCGACCTGGCGCGCAACGCGGTCCTGCACGAACGCTCGGACTGGGCGCGAATCTACTTCGCCGAAGACTTCGAGCACCACCCGGACCGGGTGGAATCGTTGCGCGACGGCGCCTATGCCTGGCTCTCCGGCTATCAACGCAGTCGGGCCCAAGCCAGAGCCCTGCTCGCCGAGTACCTGGGCCATCGGCCCGGCGATCAGGGAGCGCTTCGCGTCTACATCGGCGAATTGCTCGTCAACGGCGATATCGAGGAGGGACGATGGTGGGCCGAGGGTCTCGATGACTCGCCTGCCGCCAACCTCCTGCGCGCGAGGCTCTTCGCCGACGACCCCGAGCGCGCCGAACAGTTCGCTGCTGCGGCCATGGAGCAGGATCCCGACAACGGCGCGGCGTGGGCGCTGGGCGCCGTGATCTCGGAACGACTCGGCAACGACCGCGACGCCATCGACCGCGCCCTCCGCGCCCGCGAACTCCGCCCCTTTGACTACCAGAATCGTGTATCTTCTCGCACGGGTGTGGCGCCGGACCGGCGACACCGAGCGCGCCGCGTGGGCCCTCGACCTCCACCAGAAGCTGGCCGAACTCGCATCCGACGGCACCCGCCCCCAGCTCTCACCGAGAGAAGAACTTCGCCTGCTCGAAGAGCTCGAGGTGATGATCCCGTCCTCCGGTTGCGAGTTCCGCAAGAGGCTGGTCACCGCCAACTTCGCCGCTCGCGATCTGGCCACGGCCGAGGACCTCGCCCGAGAGATGATCGACACGTGCAACGTCTCGGTTTCCGAGCTCATCGCCCTCGCCGCGCACGCCGACGACCGCGGCCGGCGGTCATTCGCACTCGAGCTCCTCTCTCGGGTGGACGCACTCGATCCCGGCAACGTTGCGGTGAGCACCGCGATGGCGGTTGCCGCCATCGACGCCGGCCGGGTCCAGGACGCTCGGAGGATCATCGATGCCGGCCGGGCGAGAGACCCCTGGGTCGCCTATTTCCACTATCTCGACGGTCGCATCGCTCAAACCGAGGGTGATCGGCAGACCGCGGCGGCGGCGTTCGAGATCGCCCTCGGCCTCGCTCCGTGGCAAGCCGATTGGAGAATCCAGTTGGTGGAGATCTATCTTGTCGACCGATGAGATCGACCAGGCTCGCCGGGTAGCGGCGGCCGCACCGGAAAGCCCCCCCGAATGGGTTGCCTATTGCGAGCGACATCGAGCGGAGCTCGGCGGATGACTCGATTACTGCGCCGTGATCGCGGTCTTGATGGCCTTGGTCCCGCTGGGATGCGGGCCGGCCGGCACAGGCCGCCGATCCTGAACCGCCGGTGACCGCCGCGAGTGATTGGTTCGTCGCCGTCGAGGCAGAGCTGGGAATCGACTTTCTCCACCGCGACGGCCGATCGGGCGAGATGTACTACGTTGAAACCACGGCATCCGGCGGCGGTTGGCTGGATTTCGACGCCGACGGCGATCTCGATCTCTATCTGATCAACGGCGCCCCGACGCCGGGCTCGCCCGAGATCGGCGACCCACGCAACGCGCTCTACGAAAACCGGGGTGATCACTTCGTCGACATCGCCGCCGAGGCGGGGGTCGACGATCCGGGCTATGGGATGGGGATGTGCGTCGGCGACGCCGACGGTGATGGTCTGCTCGATTTCATGGTCACCAATTTCGGCCCCGATCGGCTGTTTCTCAACCAGCGGAGACGGTAGATTCGTCGACACCGCCGTCGAGGCGGGGGTGGCCGACGATCGGTGGGGGTCCAACTGCGCCTTCGGCGACATCGACGGCGATGGCGACCTCGACCTCTATGTGTCGCACTACATGGATTTCACCTTCGAGACCAACAAATGGTGCGGCGATCGGTCGCGCAATCTCCGAGCCTACTGCCGACCGTCGTTTCTCGACGGCGCCACCGACTCGCTGTTCATCAACCGGGGCGACGGCACCTTCACCGAGGAGGGAGTCGAGCGCGGACTCGCTCAGGGGATCCTCGAAAAGGGTTTCGGCGTCATCATGAGCGATATCGACAACGATGACGATCTCGACATCTATGTCGCCAACGACGGCACCATGAACCGGCTCTATGTCAATGACGGCACGGGCCGATTCGAAGACGTGGCGCTGGCGCCGGCTGCGGACTCAATGCCTCAGGTCTTGCCGAGTCGAGCATGGGCATCGATCTCGCCGATGTCGATGAGGACGGTTGGACCGACGTGATCATGGGGAACTACTCCATGGAGACCGACACCTTGTTCCGAAACCTCGGCGGGCTCGTTTTCGAGGACATGACCGATCGCTCCGGGATCTCGACCGCTTTCCCACCAGACCATGACCTGGGGCCTGCGCTTCTTCGATGCCGACAATGACGGTGATCTCGATCTCGCGGAGGCACGCGGCCACACCATGGGCAATATCGAACTTTTTGAAAGCAATCTGCGCTATCGCCAACCGAACCAGCTTCTCGAAAACACCGGCAGAGGTCGATTCGTCGATGCGTCCGGGCGCGCCGGAGCTGCGTGGCGAACCGAGAGGGTCAGCCGGGGTCTGGCCGTCGGTGACTTCGACAACGACGGACGTCTCGATCTGCTCTTTACCAACACCAACGACGAGGTCCAACTCCTGGCACAACCGGTACGACGGCGACCATCACTGGCTCGGGCTCCGACTCATCGGACCCGGACGAAAACCGGTTCGCCATCGGCGCCCGGGCGAGCGTTCGTCTGAATGATCGGATCATGATTCGGGAGGTTCGCAGCGGCGGCAGTTTCCAGAGTCAGGCCGATCTGCGGCTCCATTTCGGCCTGGGTCCGGTCGAAGGCCCCATCACCGCCGAGATCGTCTGGCCCGATTGGCGGAGACAAACCGTCTCCATCGACGAGATCGACCGCTATGTCGATGTGACTTACGATCCCGATTCGGCGGATGCTGAGAGTCCAGGAAGGTTCGGGTCTCTTGGAGACCATTGAGCTGCCGGTGATGGATCTCGCAGCACTCGCCGCTCTGCCGGCCCCCGATCCAGCTCATCACCACCACGGCTCCTGAAACCGGATCTCGATTAGAATCAATGGTTTTATTGTTCGACTCGAGGGCCCAAACCGTTGGCAGCACCGGGAATCTCGACTAAGATGTGCGTCAACCGGAGCAGACCCTCGGCAGGGCACTTCACCGTGCCAACGTCTCGAGTTCATTGATCATCCGGGCTCAAGGGGAGTGACACCGACATCATGATAGTTGGTTCCAGTGGTTCCGGGGATCTGGTCTTCCTGACCTGGGTCCCAGACGACGCGGATGGCGACCTCGATTCAGGTTTGCATCGTGCGTACGAGGAGATGACCCGACACCTCGAGGAACACGGCGCCATGGCTGTTCAGGAACGGGTGTTCTGCAACCTCGAGGCCGAAACCCGTGTGCTTGATGCCCGCGCCGCCGTCCTCGGCGACGCCGGCGCCGACCGGGTTCCTCCGACGGTGATCCAGGGGGCGCCGTGCCGGGGCGGTCTCGTCGCCGGCATCCACGTCATTGCTGTCCGACCATCCGGCGAGGATTCGTTCTCCCCATCACCTCGGACGACCGGGCGTGTGGTCTCCGGGTTTCGGGAGCGGAAGCGGACTACCTCGGCCTCTCCGATGTCGGGCGGTTGCTCGGTTCCGGCGAAAACGACACCCCGGACAGCGAAACCCGCGAAACCCTGCTGCTGACCGCCCGGTTGCTCGAGGCCCAGCATTGGGCCATCACCGATGTCTGTCGCACATGGTTCTACCTCGACGACATTCTCTCCTGGTACGACGAGTTCAACGCCGCCCGCAACGAGGTCTTCACCGGACTCGGTCTGCTTAACGGTTCCCGAAGAGAGCCCATCCCTGCGAGCACCGGCATCCGCGGCCGCAATCCGCGGGGCCACCGATGCACCCTGGACCTCCTGGCCGTCAGACCCCGCCCGGGACAGCGACTGGCCGTCGAGACACTGCACAACCCGCTGCAAAACGAGGCGCCGGAGTACGGCTCCGCGTTCTCGCGAGGGCTCACTGTCGGTACCGAGAGCTGTCGGGTCTTCCTGGTATCGGGGACCGCGTCCATCGACGAGAGCGGCGCGACCGTCCACCCCGACGACTTCGACAGCCAGACCCGCCGCACCCTCGACAACATCGAATCCCTCCTCGCCTCGCGGGGCGGAGTCATGGAGGATATCTGCCAGGCGACCGCCTTTGTCAAGCGACCTGAGGACGTCGGACGCTTGGATTCGATCCTGAGCCGGCGCGGGCTCGGCCATCTGCCGATGGTCTGCACCATCGACGATATCTGTCGGGATGATCTCCTCGTGGAGATCGACGCCACGGCCGTCATGCCCCACCGATTCGGCGATGAGGACTGAGCTGATTCCGCGGACCGCAAGAACGGCGCTCGTTGCCCTTGCCGTCGCGTCGTCCGGCCTTGCAGCCGATCTCGTGGTCGTCGAGCAACCGGTCTTTTCCGGGTCGATTCCGATCAACTTCGGCAGATGCGTCCCGGGAAGCAGCCTGGTCCGCCTCGGCGCCGATGGCTCTCGAGACCGTTCTCACTCCCGAATTCGACGGCGCCTGCGATCCTTCTGTCTCTTTCGACGGCCGCGAGTTGCTCTTTGCGGGTCGGATGTCTGCATCGGGCAGCTGGCAGGTTTGGAAGATGGATCTGGGCAGCGGGGAGGCCGTTCAGATCACCGACCACCCGGGCAACGCCTTTGCACCGATTTGGGTGGGATCGCTCTTCCACCTCGATGACGAGAGCCCCACCCGCCGGATCGCCTATCTCGCCACCGGGACCACTCCAAGACGACTGCCCGCCCTCCACACCGCGAATCTCGACGGATCGGACGTGCTCAGGATCTCGTTTGCTCCCGAAGGGGATCTCGCCCCCGATGTTCTCCCCAATGGTCGGATCGTCTATCCGACCCTTGGGCGACCGAACGGATTCCGCTCGTCGTTGATGGGCCTCAACATCGACGGCACCGATCTGATGGTCTTTGCCGATCCGCACGAGTCCCCTCGGTATCCCCACGCTGTCCGCGTCGGCACCGACGGGAAGGTGTACTTTGTGGAAGGCCTGGGTTCGGCTCTCAACGGCGGTGCTCTGGCGTCGGTCTCGCTGCGACGCCCGCTGCGAACCCGAAAGGAGATTGCCACCACCGAAAACGGCCTTTTCCTCGATCCCGCACCCATGTCCGACGGCCGTCTTCTCGCATCGTTCAACGGCACCGAAAGCGGCGCCTGGGAGCTTGTCCGCCTGGATCCCGAGACCGGCCGCATCATCGAAACCGTGCACCGCAGGGACGGGATGCACGTCCTCGACGCCCACGAAATCGCGCCCCGCCCGGTGGTCCCAGGCAGATCGACGGTGGTGAATCTCGACAACGACACCGGGGTCTTTTTCTGCATCAGCTCGCACATCACCGACCGCCCGTCACTCGCCCATCTTCGTGACGGCGGCGCGTCCCGGCTCCGGGTGATCGAGTATCAACCCCAAGAGGATCTCCCGCCGCCGGGAAGGGTCCTCGGCGAGGCGCCCGTCGAAACCGACGGCTCGTTCCACATCGAGGTCCCTGCCCGCACGCCCCTCAGGTTCCAGTTGCTCGACGAATCCGGCGCCATCGTTGGTGAACAGCAGTCCTGGACCTGGGTCATGCCGCGCGAGTGGCGGGGCTGCATCGGCTGCCACGAAGACCGCGAGATGGTGGCGCCGAACATCCTCGCCGAGGCCGTCGTCAAACCCGCCGTTCGCCTGGTCGGCCCCGAGACCAGTGCGGGAGGAGGAAAATGACCGTGCGACCTCGCGACCCCTATCTGCTCTCGGCGGCGCTCGCCGTCCTCGTCCTCGTGCCGAGCTCTGAAGCGGCCGAGGACTCACCCCAAGACACCGATTTTTGTCGACATCACGATCAAGGCAGGTATCGACTTCGTCCACAGCATCGGCGATGACGAGCTGACGAACATCGTCGAGTCCACCGGGGCCGGGTGCGCCTTCATCGACTACGACGGCGACGGCGATCTCGACATCTACCTGGTCAACGGTCGCTATCTCAAGGGTGTCAGCTCGGTCAAGGGCCGGCAGCTCGACGGCAAGCTCGGCAACGCCCTCTACCGCAACAACGGCGACTCGACATTCACCGATGTCACAACCGCCGCCGGGGTCGGCGACCGGGGCTTCGGCATGGCGGTGGTCTCGGCCGACTATCGACAACGACGGCGACGCCGATCTCTTCATCACCAACTACGGCCGCGACACGCTCTACCGCAACGAGGGCGACGGCAGCTTCACCGATATCACCGACACCGCCGGGGTCGGCAGCGAACTCTGGAGCGTCGGCGCGACCTTTTTCGACTACGACGGCGACGGTCTCCTCGACCTCTTTGTCGGCGGCTATCTCCAATTCGACCCGGACTACCGCTACTACTACGCCGCCGAGGCATTCCCCGGCCCCCTTTCCTACCAGGGTCAGACCGACATCCTGTGGCGCAACCGCGGCGACGGCACCTTCGAAAACGTGACGAAGGCCGCGGGCCTGGCCGCCAGCGGCCGCGCCATGGGCGTGGCGGCCTGCGACATCGACGGCGACGGCCACCAGGACCTCTTCGTCGCCAACGACGGGATGGAGAATTATCTCTACCGCAACACCGGCAAGGGCGGCTTCGAGAACATCGCGCTCAAGACCGGCACCGCCTTCGGCCAAAACGGCGAAGCCACCTCGGCCATGGGCCCCGAGTTCGGCGATTTCGACCTCGACGGGCGCATCGACCTGCTGGTCCCGGACATGGGTTACGGCTGTCTCTACCGCAACACCGCACGTGGCTTCTTCGAGGAAAAGAGCGCCGCACTCGGCGTCGCCCGCGTCCTCGGCCAGTACACCAGCTGGTCGGGCAACTTCGCCGATTTCGACAACGACGGGTGGCTCGACATCTTCATCGCCAACGGCGACGCCCACCACCTCGAGGCCGAGGAGGACATCCTCCTGCACAACGACGGCGGCACGCGCTTCGTCGATGTCTCGGCCGCCAGCGGCAAGGACTTCCAGGCCAAGGGCGTCGGCCGCGGTTCGGCGGTCGCCGATATCGACAACGACGGCGACCTCGATCTGCTGGTTCTCAACATCAACGGCCCGCCCCGGCTCTACCGCAACGACGGCGGCAACCGCGGCAACTGGTTGATCATCGACCTCGTCGGAACCGCCGGCAACCGTGACGCCATCGGGGCGCGGATCCGCGTCACCGTCGGTGAGAAGACCCAGACCCGGGACATCCGGTCGAGCTCGGGCTATCTCTCGCAATCCGATCTCCGCGCCCACTTCGGTCTCGGCACGGCGGCGCGCGCCGACCGGGTGGAAATCCGCTGGCCGAACGGCGCGATCCAAGAACTGACGGCGGTGGACGCCAATCAAGTCCTGCGGGTGACCGAGACGCCGGTCAAGGTGAAGTAGTCCATGCGCCGGTCGTGGTTGTTGTTCGTGATCGCCGTCGCCGCCGCGGGCCTCGCCCCGGCCGGCGAACGGGTCTACGTCGGCGCCGCGGTCTGCCGCGAGTGTCACGGCAGCGGCCACGGCGACCAGTACGCCACGTGGTTCCGCTCGCCCCACGCCCGGGCGTGGGCCGCGCTTGCCCGACCCGAGTCACTCGAGATCGCCCGTTTATCGGGAATTCACGAGAACCCCTTCGCCAACCCAATCTGCCTCGGTTGTCACGCCACCGCCGCCGACACCGAGGACTGGGAACGGGACCCGAGCTTTCACCTCGCCGACGGTGTCCAGTGCGAGCTCTGTCACGGCCCCGGCAGCGAGTACATCTCGGCCGAGGTCATGAGTGACCCCGACCGCGCCGCGGCCGCCGGTCTGCGCATCCCGACCGCCACCACCTGCCTGATCTGTCACAAGGAGAAGGAGACCCACACCACGGTCATCGATGTTCGACCCTTCGACATCGATGAGGCCCTCGACCGCATCAGCCACCCGGGCCGCAGCGCCGCCGCTCGACCCGCCGCAACCGGGCCCACGATCGCCGGGCGCGGACTTCGTCGGCGCCCGCGCCTGCGCCGCGTGTCACGGCGGCGAGGAGGGCAACTACCTCTTCAGCGGTTGGCGGCTGACCGGCCACGCCGAGGCCTGGGCGGTTCTCAGCGGACCGCGGGGTCGTCAGATCGCCGCGGACGCAGGCGTCGCCGGCGACCCGGCCCTGGCGCCGAATCTGCCTCGAGTGTCACACCACCGGTCGCGGAAGTTCGAGGCTCGGGCCCGGTTTCGATCCAACGCTGGGCGTCCAATGCGAGAGCTGCCACGGGCCCGGCGCCGACCACGCCGCCGCGATCGGTGCCATACCCTCGGCGAAACCCGACCGGCAGACCTGCGATCGCTGCCACACACCAGGCATCCACGGCACGACGCCGATCACCGACTGGGATCGGTGGCTGACCCTGGTCGATCACAGCCGGCCCACGCTTGCCCAGGCCGTGGCGGCGGAGATCCCGTACAAGACCCCGTTCAACCTCGTGGTCAGTCCCAACGGAGAGCGGCTCTTCGTCGCCTGCGAGGCGTCGGACAGCTTAGCGGTCATCGACACGACCACCCGGAGAGTCATCGCCGAGATTCCGGTCGGTGACCTCCCGCACGGGGTCTGCCTCTCACCCGACGGCGCGCGCGCCTATGTCAGCAACCGGGGCTCGGACACGGTGTCGGTGATCGACACCACGGCATTGACGGTCATTCAGACCATCACCGTCGGCGACGAACCGCACGGTCTGACCACCAATGAAACCGGCGACACCCTCTATGTCGCCAATGCCGGGTCCTACGACGTCTCGGTTGTCGATCTCACCAGTTGGCAAGAGACAAAGCGACTCTCCGCGGGCCGCGGCGCCTGGGATGTCGCTCGCTCGGCCGACGGCTCCGCAGTCCTCGTCACCAACAACCTGTCTCACTTCGTCCCATTCAGGACACCCTCCCGGTCCGAAGTCACGGTCATCGACACCGAGCGATCGGTGGTCCGAGATCGCACCGTCATCAATGAAGCGAATCTGGTTCAGGGGATCGCGACGGCACCCTCGGGCGAGTATTCGCTGGTGACCCTGATTCGGACCAAGAGCCTGGTGCCCATGACCAGGGTGATGCAGGGCTGGGTGATGACCAACGGCGTCGGGATTCTCTGGTCCGACGGCCGGGTCGACCAGTTGCTCCTCGACGAACCCGAGAACTACTTCGCCGATCCCACCGATGTGGTCATCACCCCCGACGGCCGGTTGGCCTTCGTCAGCGGCGGCGGGATCGACTCGGTGGCGGTCATCGACCTCGAACGGATGATCGCGATCCTCGACGGGGCCGACCCGGCCGATCGCGAGATCTTCCTGCCCAATCACATGGGGATGGCCACCGAGTTCTCCGAACGGATCCCGGTCGGGACCAATCCACGCGGGCTCGCGATCTCCCCCGATGGTCGCTTTGTCTATGTCGCCGAGGCCCTGGCGGATTCGATCGGGGTCATCGACGTCGCCCGCCGGGAGCGGGTGGCGGAGATCGACCTCGGTGGTCCGAAGGACACCACCATGACCCGCGCCGGCGAGCGGATCTTCCACTCGGCGGAGGTGACCTTCGGCGGGCAGTTCTCGTGTCACTCGTGCCACCCGGACGGCGGCATCGACGGCATCACCTACGACATCGAGCCCGACGGAATCGGCCTCAACCCGGTGGACAACCGGTCGCTGCGCGGCATCCTCGACACCGCACCGTTCAAGTGGACCGGCAAGAATCCGCGCTTGAGCCGTCAGTGCGGTCCACGGCTGGCGGTCTTCTTCACCCGGATCGATCCGTTCACGCCCGACCAGGTGGCGGCACTCGAGCGCTATATCCAGACCATTCCGAGAAACCCGAATCGGTACCGAACCGGCGACACCCTGACCCCGGCCCAACGCCGCGGCAAGCTTCTCTTCGAGCGGGCATTCTCCAACTCGGGCGAGGCCCTGACCGCCGATCAGCGGTGCATCAGCTGTCACTCGGGACCCTATTTCACCAATCGGGAACAGTCTCGGTCGGCACCGGCTCCGCGACTCGACACCCACGATGTCTTCGATGTCCCACACCTGAACAACATCTATGAATCCGCACCCTATCTGCACGACGGTCGGGCCGAGACCCTCGAGGAGATCTGGACCCGGTTCAACCCCAACGACCAACACGGGGTGACCAACGACATGACCAAGGATCAGTTGAATGACCTCGTCGAATATCTCAAGACGTTGTAATTCGCTGCGCGAATTATCGGGGCAAGAGACGCGTTGCCCCGTTCATCGCGTTACTGCCCATCATCGTTGTCTGCATTTCGAACGCTCACGGGGAGACACCCGGGGACGCGGTCGAGCCGTTTGTCTACACCTCGTGGGAGACGTTCTATGCCGGGGAGGGCGGTCTGCCCAACGATCACATCTTCGCGCTGCGTGCGGATGGCGATCGACTCTGGGTCGGCACCGAAAACGGGCTCGCCCTCTACCACAACGGCGCGTGGAAGAGCTGGACCGAGAAAGACGGGCTGCCCTGGCGGGTTGTCAGCGCCATCGCCGTCAGCAAAAAGACGGGCGATGTCTGGCTCGGTCTCTTCGGCGGCGGCCTCGCACGGTTCTCGGGCGGCCGCTTCGACCACTTCAACCAGTTCAACAGCGGGCTGGTCAACGATGTGGTCTATGGCGTCGCCGTGCTCGACGACACGGTGTGGGTCGCCACCACCGCCGGGATGAACGCCCTCAACACCGTCACCGGCGAGTGGGAGATCTACACCGAGAAGAACGCCCCCATGGAGGAGATCTGGTGCTACAGCGTGGATGCCGCCGACGGCAAGGTCTACGCCGCGGTCTGGGGCGGCGGCATCCTCGAGTGGGATGTCGCCACCCGACGCTGGAACGCCCACCGCGATCCCGATCGCGAGATGGAGATCGATCTCTATCGCGACGACGGCCTGATCCACATCATCACGACCTCGGCCTCCTATGTCGACGGCGTCCTCTGGGCGTCCACCTACTTCGGTCTCAGCCGCTACGACGGCCGCAACTGGCGGGGATGGATGGACCACGAGAGCGGTTTGGCGAGCAACTTCATCAACTACACCGTCGGCCGGAGCGCCACGAGCTCGGTCAACGCGACCGACCTCGGGCTCTCGGTGCTGGTGGATTTCGCGAGCGACACCTGGGTCTCGTACCGGCGCGACACCGAGGATGCCGCGACCTGGACCGCACACATCTGGACCGGGGCTGAGGAACTGACCACCGTCGCCACCGATCTCGATCTGCCCAACCACTTCGTCATCGCCACCGAAGTCCAGGGAGATGATGTCTGGATCGGCACCGGCCACGGGCTCGCCCGTGGGCGTGGGGTCGGTTACTACGACGGGGTTCAACCGCCGGCGGAAGAGAAGGGCCAGGCGAAAGGGAGCGAGCCATGAGAATCACCCTCGTTGCGATGGCGATCGCCATGACTTTCGCGGCCGGGCCGGCCACCGGTGAAGATCCGAGCGACTCGAAGGGCGACCAGCCTCAGGTCTATGGCGACACCCCCGAGGAACTCGTGCCGTACGGTCGTTTCACCGAGCCCTACAAGAGGTTCTTCCTCGAGGCCAACCAGTACCACGGCTATGGCAGGGAGACCCCAGAACCGGAAAACATCGACAGCGTCAAGATCGGCTTCCTCGGCCCCATCGAATCCACCGTCTCGGTGGCCACCGGCGGCGCCTCACACGAGGAGCCCCTCGGGCATCATGATGCTGCACGGCGCCGAGCTCGCCGTCGAGCAGGCCAACGCCCGCGGCGGCTATGACGCTCGCGGCATCCCCTACGAGCTCGTCGTGCGAAACGACAACGGTCTCTGGGGCTCGAGCGGCAACGAGATCGTCGACCTCGCCTACAACGAAGGAGTCTGGGCCATCCTCGGCACCATCGACGGCGCCAACAGCCACATCGCCATCCGGGTCGCCCTCAAGGCCGAGGTCCCGATGATGAACACCGGCGACACCGACCCGACCTTTGTCGAGACCAAGATCCCGTGGGTCTGCCGCAACATCACCGATGACCGACAGATGAGCTACGCCCTGGCCGAGTATGTCTACAACACCCTCGGGCTCAAGCGGGTCGCCGCCCTGCGCGCCAACAACCGCTACGGCCGCATGAGCATCGATGAATTCCGCGACGCCTCGACCCGCCTCGGCCACCCCTTTCTCACCGAGCTCAACTACCCCCTGGGCGCAACCGACTTCAGCGCCCAGCTCGGGGGGATCAAGGCGTTGGAGCCCGACGCTGTCATCACCTGGGGCGACGCCGCAGAGTCGGCCGCCATCCTCTCCCAGATGCGCGCGATGGGGATGGACCAGCTCTTCATCGGCTCCGACCGCATGGTGACCGCGGAGTTCATCGCCACCGTCGGCCCCGACCCCGGTCCGGTGGTGGCGGGCTATCCCTACGACCCGACCAGCGCGGATCCAGTTCACACCGCCTTCGTCGAGGCCTTCACCGAGACGTTTCGGCGGGCCTCCCGATGCCTACGCCGCGCACGCCTACGATGGCGTGGCCCAGCTCATCGAGGCCATCGAGAAGGGTGGCCTCAACCGCGCCCTCATTCGCGACGAGCTGATGGCGGTCAAGACCTGGCACGGCGCCACCGGCACCAAGGTCTACGACCCGATCTGCTCCAACCGCAGCCCGGCGCTGCTCGCCCTGGTTCAAGATGGTGGTTGGGTCTTCAAGAACCTCGACGAGCTGCGTGGAGACCCGTGAGACGTCGGCATGAGGAGCCATCCGCTCACCCGC
Organism: uncultured Acidobacteriota bacterium; assembly: GCA_963704125.1. Classification (GTDB taxonomy): domain Bacteria; phylum Acidobacteriota; class Thermoanaerobaculia; order Thermoanaerobaculales; family Sulfomarinibacteraceae; genus JAHECW01. Next base: position 91,624 of record CAVPHA010000019.1, read on the forward strand.
GGGGGACCCTTCGAGTCGTCCCAGCCATTGCGGCCGCCATCTTTCTCGCCGCGGCGCCGGGAGCGTCGACCGACGAACCCTTCAAACGGATGCTCGACGATCCCCTCGAGTTCACCGGATCCGAGACCCTGCCCACCAGCGAGGTTTCAAGCGGCGAGATCGTCATCGGGATCTTCGCCCCCGATGACGAGAACCACCCCGTCGGGCGCGCCATGGTCCGCGGCGCGACCCTCGCGGTCGACCAGGCCAACGCCGCGGGCGGCATCGAAGGCCGAACGATCCGCCTCGTCCGACGCTGGGCCGACGACCCGTGGGGGGCCGGATCCAAAGAGGTCATCAAACTCGTCTTCGAGGACCACGCGTGGGCTCTCATCGGCGGACCCGACGGCGCCTCCACCCACGTCGCGCAACAGATCGCCACCAAGGCGTACATCCCGTTGATCGCCCCGGTCTCGTCCGACCCCTCGCTGACCCACACCCGGGTACCGTGGATCTTCCGCCTGCCGCCCGACGACGCGGCGCAGGCGACGCTCCTGGTCGGGGAGGGCATCGCGCCCATGGGACTCGAGCGGATCGGGCTCTTGAGTTCGACCGATCACGACGGCCGCACCGCCGCCGCCGAGTTCATCACCGCCCTCGAGCGGGCCGGCTTCCCTCCAGTGTTCCACATCGAGTTGGCGCCAGGCGCGGTTGACTCGACCGATCTCGCATCGAGGGTCGCCGGTTTCAAACCGGACGGGCTCGTCATCCGGGTGCCCCGCACCGATCTCCGGCGTCTGACCGACGCCCTCGGTGCGGCGGGCCTCAATGTCCCGGTCTTTCTCCCTTGGATCCCCGGTCTCGATCTGCAGCAGTTTCCCCTCGCCATTCCCGGCCCGGTGATCTCGGTCGCGCCCTTTGAACCGGCTCGAACCTGCGGCCCCTACCTCAAGCTGGTCCGCGCTTTCATCGCCCGATGGGGGCAGACGCCGACCCCCGCTGCGGTCTACGCCTACGACGCGACCAACCTGGTGATCGATGCAACTCGGGTGAATCCCTCGGGACGCCTCGAAGCCCGGCGATCACTCGCTGGTCTGGAGTCAACCACCTGGGCGAGCGGCCCCATTTCCTGGGACTCGGGGGGCGGAAACACGACGGTCCCCAGCCTCCTGCGCCTGGCTCCGCGTCCCTGATGCTAGAATCTCGACGTGTCGGCTCGAAAAACACAACCCAGCGGTCTGCGTACGCCCCACAAGACGGGATTCAGCCTCCTATGGTTCGCCGCCTTTCTGTGTAGCGCGTTGACGACCGTCATCGCGATGGCTGGCTGCGGAGGGAGCGAGATCCTCGCCCCGCCTCAAGCTCTGGAGGAGTCGGCCGAGACCCCCATCGAGGGCCCTGTCTTTGACGACATCGCGACCGAAAGCTGGCCTCGATTTTCAGCACGAGTCCGGCAAGACGGACCAGCTCTATCTCGCAGAGCTCATGGGTTCCGGGGCCGCGCTCTTCGACTACGACAATGACGGCGATCTCGATGTCTATCTGGTCCAGGGTCACCTGCTGGATCCCGAATACGATCCCCACGCCGCTCTTCCTCGGGACGGACTCGACGCGGTTCCGTACGACCGCCTCTTCCGGAACAATCTCACCACGGAGGCGGACGGAACCCGGACCCTGTCCTTCACCGATGTCACCACCGACCTCGGGTATCGTCTCGGTGGGCTACGGCATGGGGGTGGCTACCGGCGACATGGACAACGACGGTTGGACCGATCTCTACGTCACCAATCTCGGCGCCAACCAGATGTGGCGAAACCGGGGCGACGGCACCTTCGAGGACGTGACCGCGGCGGCTCGAGTGGGAGATGATCGCTGGGGAACGAGCGCGGTCTTCTTCGACTTCGATCGCGACGGCTGGCTCGATCTCTTCGCGGCAAACTACATCGACGGCTCCTTCGAGGCACACACGATCTGCACGGATCGACGTTCCAACCCCGACTACTGCGGACCCGCGAGCTTCCCATGGCAGCCGGATCTCCTTCTCCACAATCTCGGGGGCGGGGTCTTCGAAGATGTGAGTGCAATCCTCTCAGATCTCACGCGTTGTCAGATCAGGGCTCGGCGCGGTCGCCTCCGACTTGGACGGTGATGGCTGGATCGATCTCTATGTCGCCAACGACCACGCCGAGAACCAGCTCTGGATCAACCGTCATGACGGGACATTCCAAGACGACGGCCTGCTCAGTGGGTCGGCGGTCAACTCTTCCGGCGAGCGTGAAGCGAGCATGGGAGTGGATGTGGGTGACGCGGATGGTGACGGCGTCGAGGATCTCATCGTCGCTCATATGGACGGCGAATCCAACACCCTCTATCTCAACGACGGCCGGGGGGTCTTTCTCGACCGGGCAAGCGCCTCGGGTCTGGCCGCTGGGAATCTGCGCCACACGACCTACGCCGCGGTCTTCATTGACGTCGACAACGACGGGTCGCTCGATGTCTTCAACGCCAACGGCGCCATGCAGCTCTCCAACGAGTGGGCGCCCGCCGATGCGGAAGACCCGCTGCCGGAACCGAACCAGCTCTATCTCAACCTCGGCGGCGCACATTTCATCGAATCTTCGGCGGCGGCCGGCGATGCGGTTCTCCAGTGGCACACGAGCCGCAGCGCCGTCCTTGGCGACATCGACAACGATGGCGACACGGATGTTCTGGTGACCAACAGCGACGGCCCAACCCAACTGCTGTCCAACCTCGCCGGCAACAGCGGTCATTGGATCGGTTTGCGCCTCACAGGCACCGTGGGCCATCGCGACATGCTCGGAGCGACCGTGACCGCGTCCCGGCCCGACGGTTCTTTCGTCGTCCGCAGGGTGCGAACTGATGGCGGTTACCTCTCGGCGAACGACCCGCGAATCCTCATCGGCCTCGGGAACGACCCCACCATCGAGTCAATCGAAATCAAGTGGCCGGACGGCAGCGCTGAGGCGATTTCCGGTTGGGTCATCGACAGCTACACGACCGTTGACCAGAACGGCAGCTGAGGCTCAGAGTCCCGCGGGATCCCACGCCCGGCGGCACGGCAGCCCGGCCTCGTAGCGGGCGAGGTTGGCCGTCACAAAGGGAAGCAGGTCTTCGCGTCCGCTCGCGCGCACTGCTTCGCCGGCGGCGCGTTGCCAACGTACGGCGCCCTCGAAATCACCGAGCTCGGCGAGGGCCATGGCAAGGGTCTCGACATGGGCGAGCACCCGTTGTTGCGACATCAGCTGCAGGGCGATCTGGTGCGCCTGTTCACCATCCCGAAGCTCCGCCGCCGAGGCCGTCGCCAGCAGACGGGCATGCGCCTGGAGGAGACCCGGGTCGTCGGGCGCGCGACGCAGGCTCTCCTCGACCGAGGCAAGCGCATCCCGCTCTCGGCCCGCCAGCGTCAGCGCCACCACTTCGCCCACTCGGGCTCCGGCGTTGGACGGCTGGTCCTCGATGACCCGTCGATACTCGTCGATGGCAGAGGGGTAATCTCCCACCCGCAGGTGAGCGTTGGCGAGGTTGAAAATCGCTGCGATGTAGCCCGGATCGAGCCGAATCGCGGCCCGGTAGGCATCGATGGCCTGACTCGTCTCGCCACCGGCGGACAGCAGGGTGCCGAGATTGAAGTGTACCCGGGGATTCTCCGGCGCCCGGTCTCTGGCCAGCTCGAGCTCCTGCCGGGCCTCGTCGGGAAGACCGAGACCGACGAGGGTGACCCCGAGGTTGAGTCGAGCCGGTGCGTTGTCGGGCTCCAACGCCAGCGCCTCTTCGAAGAGCCGCCTCGCCTTGAGCAGATCGCCGGCTTCGCTCGCCGCCACTCCTCGATTGACGAGCAAACTGGCCCCACCTGAAACCTCGCTAATCTGCTCGAGAAGCGGATCTGCGATGCTGACCTGGCCATCGCCTCGGAGATCGAGGTGCTTCTGCGCGAGCTCGTCACGACCCATCCGCCGATACTCGACGGCGATCATCCCGTGCACCCTGGTCGCGCCGGGCTGGAGTTCGAGAACGCGGCTCGAACTCCGCGATCGCTCCCTCCGAATCACCCCGATCCACCGCCATCTGGCCGAGCCGAAGATTGGCCGCGACAAAGGACGCATCGAGCCGCAACGTTTCGCCGAACTGGTCTTCTGCCTCGGTGCCGCGACCCGCATCGGCCAGGGCCTGGCCGAGGGCGAACCGGACAAAGGCCAATTCGGGCGCCAACGCAGCTGCATGGCCAAGCGACTTCGGCCGCATCCTCAGGGCGATCGAGATCGTGAAGCACCTTTCCGCGGTAGTAGGACCAGCGGGCTTGGTCGGGATCCAGGACGACCGCGTTGTCGAGACAGACCAGCGCGGACTCGAAGAGTTCGTAACCGAAGTAGGCCATCCCGAGCTCACCCCAGCGATCGGCCAGGAGCGAATCGCGGTTCTTCAGATCACCAGTGGCGGCCACAACCCGCGATGACAGCTCCTCGAGCTCGAGCCGAACCACATCGTCCACCTCGAACGCCGCAGGAACCGGCAGAGGCTTCAGTGAGTCGCGGATGCCGGTCTCGTGGTCGCTCCGTCCGCCACAGCCGACGACGCCAATCAACGTCACAAAGACGAGCGTGATCCAGGATCTCTTCATCTGGTTCAATACTACAGCCCCGGCAAGGTATCCGGCGAATTCGCGCGACAAAAAACGGGCCGCCCGAAGGCGACCCGCTGGGTCATGAAAAAGGAAATGCCTACTCGATGGAGAAGGACTGGAGCTCCACCGGGATCACCGGCTCCTCGATGGTCCACGCATCGAGCATGCCGGTGTCGCCACCCGCGTTGTCGGAGACGGTCAGCACCCAGGTTCCGTTGATGTCTTCACCGTCAAAGGAGGCCATCAGGGTCGCGTTCGCCGGATCGCCGCCGACAAAGCTACCGTTGGCGGCCGGGGGACCGGCATCGCAGGTGTCCTCGATATTGCCGCCGAGTCCCTCATCATCGATCCAAACAGTGAGATCGTTCGACGAACAGCCAAAGGTGCTTGCCGGGACGCCCATCCGGTCGATCATGACCGCCGTGGTCGCGGTGTCGGTGTGCTCGAGGGAGAAGATGAGATCTCCCACCCAGGTGTGCAGGGCGATGACCTGGACGTTGAGGTCGGTGATGATGCCGTTGTCGGGCACGACGATGGTGTCGGTCACACCGATTGGATCGTTGTCCGGGATGGCAAGGGCGGGAGTGCTGGTGTAGGTGAGCTGGGCCTGGACCGGCGCCACGATGAGCAGAGCCACCGCGGCGGCCAGAACAAAGAGTGTACGTTTCATTTCTTCCTCCTCAGGAAATTTCAGTTCGTTCGAAAAAAACCGGTCTTCGGTCTGTCGTTCCCAACCAAATAAGTTTGGGAGGAATCAGACCGTGCGTGCCGCCGTCGTGCGAGGAGGGGGCACCTCGGGGCTTGGGATATGGAGATCGGCCACACGGGCTGCTTGGTCTTCAATTTGTTCAATCGGCGCGATGCACCACACAGGGACCGACCTCGGTGCGCCGGAGTCGATCCGATTCACCGACTTTGAGGGCGCGTCGACCGGGGCAAACTGAGCGTCGACGCGGAAGATCATGGCGACGGTCATCTCACGACCATCGCCATCCACCCACCGCAATTGGTATGCAACCGGCGTCGGGTACCTCGCGTGGTCGATGTAGGTGTAGGTGCGGGATCCCAGCTCGGCAGGACCTTCAGCCAACAACCGAAAACCACCGCTATCGCCGACATAAAGCCTCATGGTCACGCCTCGGCGGTGGGTCAGCGTCTGCCAGGAAACCGTCACATCGCCGTTGTGCGTGATGACGGTCGGTGAGATCGGAGAGCCGCCCGGAGGTGGCGTCGTTGTTGCCAGAGCCGCGGAAGTACAAGCCAGGATGAGCAGGAAACTCAGGAAGCAGGACATGGCTGCCCGTCGAACCGACGCCGAAAACCAGCACCGGTTCAATACGCTCTCCCCTGCGATCACGTCGTTGATTGCCTCTTCCCCTTATGTTCCCACGAATGGCGCTGGCTAGAAAAACCTACTGATAGCCATTACTATACCGATCCCGGGCCGGAAATCAACTGATTTTGTGATTTGGCTCACTCTGGAGCGATGTGCCCACTACGGCCCGCCGGTCATCAACGGCGACACAGAACTCGGCGGTTGGATCTTGAGATCCCACCTCGGCCCGGCCGCTTCGAGAAACGGATCGCAGCTGGCGATCGTGGAACGAAAATAACCATTGTATGCATCACGCACTTCATCGATCCGCGGCACCCGCCAACCCTCAAGGGCGACAAAGGCGGAACCGGCGGGGAGGGCGCCGAATCCAAACCGGTCCCTGAGGTCTTCGGGAAGGTCGCGCGGCGAGGGGATGGGCGTCGGTCCGCACCAGCCTCCAGGTCCGAGACCAGCCACACACTCGGAAAGACCGCGATCGAGTCGCTTGAAATCGGCCTTGTCGGCGTCACCGATGGGAAACACATCCACCAGGGGCTCCCTCCCGGCCATGACCGCCAGGGCCGCCGCCGAGTCGTCCGCCTCTCTGAGGGCCTTGGACACCCGCGTCACCGCCTCAATCATCCGATAGCGACCATCCTGCGCGCCGACCACCGCCAGAACGGCGGAGTAACGACGGAACCTGCGCGACACGATGGGATCGTCTTCGAGCTGCCGTCGAATCTCCTCGTCGGGGGGCATGACCGCGCGGTCCGCAAACAACCCACGGTTGGCGAGCTCCCACGACGACCAGTCCCACTCTGCCGAAACGAAATCGGGGTCGTCATCGAGGCCCTGCGCACGGGCGGCGGCTGCAAACACCTCGTCCGCCGTCCCGCCCCCGGCACACCCTTCATCGAGTTCGTCTCGCAGCCTGGAGGCCTCGATTTCGCACCACTCTGCCAGGGCCGCCCTGGCAGCCTCCTGCCGAACGTGTCGATCGACCTGCGAGTACGCCATCGGCCCGGGCGGGGTTCGAGCGGAGACCCGGAGAAGATAGAGACCAATGGGGGTTTTGATCACCGATGAATACTCACCCAACGGCAGCTCACTCGCGATCTTGGCGAGATCCGGTGTGAGCGATTTCATCGCAAGGCGCCGGAAAACGCCGTTGGCGGCGCCGCTGCGGCCTTTCTCCTCTTCGATCACCGTCTCGAATCTTGCACCGTCGCTCAGCCTGGCGCGATAGTCCGCCATTCTCCCTTCACAGTCCCGGCGTTCGGCTTCATCCTCGGAGCAACGGAGAAAAAGAACCTCGAGGTCAACCGAACCACTGGATGTGTAGATCTGCGACTTCGTCTTCTCGTAGAACTCCCGGAGCTTTTCTTCGGTGAGCGTGCTCGAGAAATCCGGACTGTTACGCTCGACATAGAGCGCCGACAGACGATCACGTCTCCACTTCTCGAGTTCGGCGAGGTAGAGGGGATCTTTGTCGAGGCCCTTCTGCCGCGCCTGGGGCACGTAAATCTCCCGGTAGGTCGCCTTGCAGACCGCCTCTCTTAGAGGCGTGCCACCGGCCGCGATCACCCGCATGTCGGGATCGTAGACCGCGATGAAGCGTTCGAGGGTCAATGCGCCACCACGCCACGACGAAACAACCGTCGCGGTGGCATCAGCACCGTTGACATCACCACCCCGGGAATCTCCACCTGCGGCCAACAATCCAATGACCAACAAGACGAACATCCGCATACGCCATCACTCCTCGGCGGTTCCGGCATCCTCGTCCGGCGAGTGAGATATCGCCACAAAAGGTCTGCCAAGTTGCCCGGTTAGAGCCGAGCATGGAAGACTATCACGATCCACGTCAAGGTCGTGGAAGGGTTCACAGGCTTGCACCGGTCCCTGGTCTTCTGGTAGAAGTCAACGGCCATGCCCAGGAATCACAACCACGCGGCCTGCTAATCCACGAATGATTGTCTCAGGTCAACCCCCCGACCAGCGGGTGTTGTAGGTCGAGCACAGCATGGCCGTTGTCGAGCTGGCCCGCCCCGCCGTCGGGACCGGGTCGAGGGTCGAGCCGTCTCGGGTGTAGAGATCCATGTCCTTGCACCAACCCTCGGCCTCGAGGACGAAGACCCGGGTCCACTCCTCGGGCGGCGCCTCGGTCGGTGCTTCGAACTCGAGGTGGATCTCCTCCCCGGGGCCGAAGATCGCCAGGGCGTCATCGGCCGCGGCCACGAGTTCGAGAGCTTCCCCGAACTCGGTGTAGAAACCCGGCTGAACCCGCGTGTCCCAGATCGGTACCCGTTGATCGTAGTCGTAGTGGGGAAGATGCTCGGAACCGGTGCTTCGCCGCGCGAAACCCGTTTGTTCGACCCTGGCCGACAGCAGCTCGAGATCGCGCCGGATGATCTCCTCGGTGACTTCCGCCGCCACGACGATGACCCGATCCCAGTAGATCTCCTGATTCGACCGCAGCCGCAGGGCCTCGGTTCCGGCCGGAAGCTCGGGCAGCGGCACCGAGATCTGGCGCGGCATCCCGGCCGGATAGCCGAACTGCTCGAGCACCACGGTCCAACGGCCATCGGCGCCGCGCGCCTCCAGCGTCGGCGCCCGGTAGTCGGCGCCGGCCTGCCAGGCCGCGAAGCTGGTCGACGAGTAGGGGTACTCCACCCAACCGTCGGCGACCAGCACGAGCCTCCTGCCGAGCCAGTTGAGCGCCTCGTCGAACTCGAGGGTCAGGATGTGCTCGCCCCGGAGCCTGCCGATGAACCTGCGATCGAGCTCGCCCGACCGGCGCCGCCACCCGATCCACGGCAGCCATGGCATCGGTCACATCATCGCCGCGCTCGTTGTATGCCCGCACCGGAGCCGCGATGGTGCGATAGACCACCGGCCGACCGGTGGGCGCGGGCCCGAGAATCTGCATCCTCTCGTCGAGGGTCATGGACCAACCGGGCGGCAGGTCATAGGCCACCAGTCTGACGGCGTCGATGTAGGCCGCCTCCTCCATGGGTTCGGTGAGCTTGAGCAGAATCCTGCCCGTCGCGCGGGCTGAATCGAGCCCTGCGGCAGCAGGAGGTTCTCCCAGGGTCGAGGTTCGGCATACTCGCCGGGTCCGACCGCGTACCCCATCCCACCGACGCCGAGGAAATCGGTCACAAACGCGAATCGTTCGCCGTCCCAGGCAAAGAGCACCGGACAGCTCGACATCTGGCGCTGGGTCTCGACGATGGTGTGGACCCCTTCGGGCGCCAGCGCCATCTCGGTCTGGAAGACCGCGTCGGACCAGTCAATGGCGACGAAATCCACCGCCGGCGCTCCGCCGAGACCGATGAGCACCGGTTGCAGGCTCTGACCCGGTCCGGAGTTCGCTCGATAGGTGTCGAGCACCGTCCACCTCGGACCCACCCGCGCCGCGAGCCGGGTCCCGATTCCCGAGGCGTTGGTGCGCATGCTGTTGGCGCCGTCTTCGAGACCGGAGAACTCGATGGCCGACAAAGCCGAACCGACCCGGCCCCGGCGGCCACGCGAGCGCGCCGGCCGTTGCCGACCAACCGACGATCGATGGCCCACGGGACGGCTCCAGGGCGAAAAACCCGGCGGTCGCGAAGCTCGATCGTCGTCCGACGCCATCACCCGGCCGTCCACCGCCGAGAGCAGGGCCCAGCCCTCGTCCGCCGGACGACCAGCAGATCGAGAACACCGTCGCCATCGACATCGCCGAGATCGAGACCGTCCGGGATCCGCCGACCGCGACCGGCTCGGTCACCAGCGACTTCGCGGACCACCGATCCGTTCGCCGCCTCGGTCCAGCGATCGACGACGCCGCCCTCGGTGATGGTGTAGAGCTCGACGCGGCCGTCGGCATCGACATCGCCGGCAACCGCGGCGCGGATATCGGCGGCGACGAACTCATCCCAACCGGAGGCCGGGCGGTACTCCCACAGAAGACGGTTCTCGAGCACCTGGTGCGGCGGCTCGCGGATTGATGATCACCAGATCGGCGTCGAGATCGCCATCGAGATCCGCCACCACCACCGCCCGCGAGGCCCGCCCGTCGCCGGTCAGAGCCACGATCGGCCGCCAGGGACCGGAAACTCCCGTCGCGGTTGTTGTTGAGCAACTCGTTGTCGCCGTCGGCGTTGACCAGAAAGATATCGAGATCGCCGTCGTGATCGGCGTCGAAGAGGGCGCCGTCGACGGTGTCGAGATCGCCGCCGGAAACCCCGGCCTCGCCAGCCGGCCTCCGCCCACTCGCCCGGCGCGGTCTGGAGCCAGAGCTGGTTCGGGCCCCGCCGGCACAGATAGACATCGTCGTCTCCGTCATTGTCGATATCGCCCCAGAGCGCGGTGTTGACCGCGGACACCCGAGCCAGCGGGTGCTCCGGCGCCGATTCATGGCCGGTGCTCGTTGCCATGAGGACGAGGTTGGCGCCGTCCGCGACCGGCGAACCCGCCCCGGCCACGAAGAGATCCAGACCGCCGTCGCCGTCGAGATCGCAGGCCGTCAGATTCGGCTCGCGGCCGGTATCGTTGCCGGGGACATCGGTCACCCGGAGCAACACGGCCGCGGCGAACACCGGGCCCTCGGGACGCGGCGCCTCCGCGGCGGCGACGTCACCGACGACCGCGACCTCGGCACGCCGGCCCATCTTGGTGTACTTGAACTCCATGAGACGCGCCCGCGGGTTTGCCTCGAGCGCCTGGAACGCCTCGATGTAGGGTTCGGCCTCGTCGCTGCGATCGAGCCTTTGGAGCGCCTGAAACGCCCGGTAGTAGGCGCTGCGCAGGTAGGGATTCCCCTCGATCGCCCGCTCGAACCAGCCCAACGCCTCCTCGAAGCGCTCGAGCTGCATCAGGCTCTGACCGACGTGGTAGGCCGCCTCGAAATCACCGGGGTCGACTTCGGCGACGAGAAGAAAATCTTCGAGAGCGGCCTCGGAATCACCCGCGTGCAGCGCCAGAATGCCGCGGACATACCTCGCCCGAAGGTGTCGCGAATCATCGGCAATGACCCCGTCGAGGATCGCTTCGGCCGCCGCTTCGTCACCCTCCTGCTGTCGATTGAGCACAGCGATGGCGAGGTTGACCCGAAATTCCGCGATCGTTGTTCTGCTCGACCACGGTCGGCGAAGACCTGGCGAGCGGCCTCGAAGTCATACCGGCCCATGAGAGCGACCCCGCGGTTGTTGGCCGCGACGATCATCTCGTCGTAGTCGCCGGTTTCGACCGTTGGTCCACACCCCGAGAGCGCCACCACCAGTGCGATCGCAAGGCCGCCACATTGCCGAATCGAGATTTCCATCAGCTGCCTCCGACAGTTCCAACCATATTCACTCGTTCGAGCGATTGACCTCGACGACCCCGTCGACCTCGACCGGACCGACCTCCTGGACGACACCATCCGGCCAAACGACCCGCACCGTCACCGGCGCCGCGTTGCCGCCGAGGCCGAAGGTCACCGGCAGCTCGACCTGCGACAGATAGCTGCGGGCCGGTATGACCTGCCGGCGTTGCCGGTGGTTATCGGACTCGAGTTCGATCCACGGCGCCGATGCCGCGCGGGTTGGCGCCGGCCCCCTTCAGAACGACCCGCAACCAATGATGGCCGAGATTCTGGTCGTTGCGCAGCAGTACCGGTTTGCCGCCGTTGGTGGTCATGAGGACATCGAGATCGCCATCACCATCGATGTCGGCAAAGGCGGCGCCGCGGCCGACCACAGGTCGCCCCAGATCGCCGACGGCTGCATCGGGAAGCGCGACAAAGGTGGCGCCGCCATCGATCGCGGCATTCCAGAAAAGCTGCGCCGGCTGCCGGTGGGTCTGACTCGCCTGAACCTGCGAGATGGCATCCTCGATGTGGCCGTTGACGGCCAAGAGATCGAGCCGGCCGTCGAGATCGGCGTCGAGAAAGAGCATGCCGAAGCTCAGACGGAGCCGGCTCGGAGAGCCCACACCCTCGATCACCGACTCATCGGCGAAGACCCACGGATTCTGCTGCGCGACATACAACGACGACATCTCGTTGGCGAAATTGCCGATGGCGAACCCGAGCCTGGCCGTCGTTCCTGAAATCCGCCACATCGACCCCCATGGCGCCGGTGGCGCCGCCCGCCGCATCGAAACCGACCCCAGCAGCTGAGCCGATCTCCTCGAACCGGCCACCGCCGAGGTTGCGGAAGAGGAAGTTCCGCACGGTGTCGTTGGCGAGCAGAACATCGAGCCGGCCGTCGCCGTCGAGATCGGCGATCCCGCACCCCAGGGTCTTGGCCATGGGTTCGCCCGTCGCCGGGTTCTTGACCCGCAAGCCCGCGACCTCCCCCACCTCTTCGAACCGGCCTTCGCCGTCGTTGCGGTAGAGCCACGGCACGGTGCCGGCAAACGACGTCGGCGGCCCGTAGGCGCGGTCGGTTCCGTTGAGGGTGAAACCGACCTCGAAATCGAGTTCCCGGGACCAGACGACATAGTTGCCGACGAACAGATCGAGATCGCCATCGCCATCGGCGTCGAAGAAGCCCGCGCAGCTGCTCCATGCATCGGGGTCGCCGGCGACCCCGGCAGCCGCGGTCGCATCCGTGAACCGGCCGTTGTCGTTGACAAGGAGGCGGTTCGAACCGATTGCCGTGATGAACAGGTCCTCATCGCCATCGCCATCGACATCGCCCACCGCAACTCCCATCCCGAAGAGCGGGACCGCGAGACCCCAACGCCGGGTGACATCGGTGAACCCGCCGGCGCCATCGTTGAGATAGAGCGCCATGGTCGGTTCCTGTCCCGGGCGCTCGGTCCACGGCCAGTCGGCCGAGTTCACGAGCAGCAGATCCTGATCGCCGTCGTTGTCGACATCGAAGAACGCCGCCCCCGAACCCATGGTTTCGGGCAACAGCTTGTCGCCGGTCGCGCCGTTCGAGTGGACAAAGTCGATCCCCGCCTCGGCGGTGATATCGGTGAAGCGAATCGTGGGCAGCCGCGTCGAGTAGGCATCGAGCCCCCGCGGCGCCTCGACCCGTTTTGCGAATCACGTCCTCGGCCGGAGAAAACCGGCGGACGAAGCAGACCGAGGGCAATCACCGCGATCACCACCGCGATCACCAGAAACGATCGGCGCAAGGCGACACCGATGATCGCGTCGTCGCCAGGCTCGGGTCGATGCAGAGTCGTCACTCGACGACCGCCGCTTCCGGCCGCAGGCGGGTGACCACGACCGACCCCGCAGCGTGGTCGGCGGCCGGATCGCCGCGCCGCGCTGCGGTCACCGCGCGATCGCGGGCGTTGTCGTCGGTGCTGGTAGCGCTCATGAGCCCGGGCGTGGAACGCGGCGCGCTCGGCATCGCCGAGATCGTCGAAAATCTGCTTCAGCCCCCAGTGGGCGGCGAGGTTCTCGGGGTCGAGCTCGAGCGCCCGTTCGAAACGCCCGGCCGCTTCCCGGAGCCAGTGCTCCCGTTGATCGCGCGCATCCTCGGTGCGGAATCGAATGGCCTTGAGGTACAACGCATGCCCGAGTTCGTCGAGGACCCGGTAGTCGCGGGAGAAATCGAACCCCCGGCCGACGGCGCCGGAAAAACCACCCTCGAGGATCTGCTCGAAGTTGCCGATGGCGCCGTCGAGGTTGCCGTTCTGGAGATCGACCAACCCGCCGAACCAGAGAATCGACCACGCCGGCGCCGGCGGATCGAAGGCCGCGGCGCGGGCGAGGGCAGCCGGTGCGTCATGCGCGATCCGGCCCTCTCGGAGGTAGACCCGGGCGAGATTGAGCGGGCCATCCGGCCGACCGAGCGCTTCCACCTGCCGGAAGGCCACTTCGGCCTGCCGGAGCTCGCCCTGGCCGCCGCGCAGCAGCAGCCCGATTCCGTAGTCGTTCCAGCGCTCCCACTCGGGCGCCGGTGGGGTGCCGGCGGACGGTGCCTCGACCACCCCCGCGACCGGCAGGGTCACGTGGTCGCCGGCCATGACCGCGACCGGAAGGTCGTTGACGGTCGGTCCACCGCGGATGTACTCGAGATAGGTCGAATCGAACTTCCGGTAGAGAAGCTCGGCCGAGATCTCCAGCGGCGCGTTCATCGCCTCGGGCACATCGAGCAGGTAATGGACCACCGCCGCCCCACCCGGGGGGATCTGGTTGTTGTAGAGGGCGACAAAAATGTCCTCGACGTTGCGCCGGTCGATCCGCCGCCCCTCCCGGTCGATGACCCAGGCGTTGACGAAGTGGGCCCACGGATCGACCCGGCCTGCGGTGTCCATCGCGCCGCTTCTTCCGATGACCCGACCGCCGCTCGACGCCGTGACCTCGAGCCAGAGCTGGTTCGAGTCGACGGTGCCCTGGGTCAGGTGGTGGCCGATTCCGGTGGTGCGGATCACCACCTCGACCAGATAGCGGCCGCCCGGCACGACCTCGGGGAGCGTCGGTCGAATCGGCGCCAGGAGCTCTCCATCGACGGTTCCTCCCCGTCGGAGACCGAAGATGTCGAGCCTTGTCGCCCGGGCGAGGAAATCGAACCGGTCCGCGACCATCTCGGCGGCGCCCTCGAGCCCGGCCATGACCGGAATCGCGGTGTTGGCCGCGGCGAAGGCGTGGTCGTGGACGCTGAGCTCGCCGCTGTCGTCGAAATCCCGAGCGCCGAAATCCGAGGACGGTTCGAGGGGCATGTGGCAACCGGCGCAGTTCGGCACCGCCCGGTCCGGATAGTAGAACGAGCTCACGCCGTGGCCCGAAACACCGCTGAGCAGGAACGAATCGTAGTGATTCTGACCACGCAGCCAGCGATAGTGGTTCACCGCTTCGGGGATGTGGACCTTGTGGCACACGCTGCAGAACTCGGCCGTCCGGTGGAACGGTTTGAGGAAGGTCTCGCGGTGGAGTTCGGGGCGGGATTTGACGAGCTGCCGGTTGATCCAGCGCAGCGCCCGGTTGTCCGAGAAGGTGAAGGGGTAGTGAGCCGGAGCCGCGATGACATAGGCCCCGTTCCCGCGAACGCTCGAAATCTCGGTGATGGCGTGGCAGGCGGTGCAGGTCAGACCCGCCGTCGCGGTCGGGTCGTTGACATCGTCAAAGGCGGGGTCGTCGAAGCGGCCGGAAAACAACGGCACCGGGTCGTGGCAGGCGGCGCAGAAGCGCGAGGCGTCAACGTTGCCATCGCGTTGGAGGGCCGCCCGGCGGGTTGCTCGAACCGAGAAGGCATAGGCCGGGTTGTTGAACGACGAAAACCGGTGGACGCTCGTCGACCAACGGGCGTGGACATCCGCGTGGCACTCCTGACAGTAGTCATCCGCCGCCAGGAGGCGGGCCGGGATGGTGCCGCCGGTTGCGGTCCGGGCCAGCGACGGGAGCCAACGCCCCTCCTGCTCGGCGTTGGCCGTTGTCCCGGCTGACCAGGTTCCCAGCTGAACGATTACGATGAACAGAACCGTTGCCGACAACCAGGAGGCGCCGATCCTCCAGCGGATGGGCCGCCCGGCGAGGCGGTGCATCACGAAGAGCCAGGCGGCGGCGAGCGGTGCCACGACGTGGATCCACCACGCGATCTCGCGCAATGCCGGGTTGCGCACTTCGAAGACGCCCTCGATCCGGGTCAGAATCAAACCGGTGGCGATCACCACCAGAACCGCGAGAAAAAGCGCATATCCGACCCTGACGGCGCGTCGATTCGGCCGCCGGCGGGCGCTTCGGAGGTGTGCGAGAGCGAAGACCACCGCGGGGACGACCGCCAGCAAACCCACCCCCAGGTGGACGAAAAACATCCACACCGCGGTGGTGCTCTCCGCGCTCGCGCCCGACAACCAGCCGGCGAGGCGGATGGCAAGAAGATAGACCGAGGAGCAGCCGAGCACCGCGGTCAGCCACAGGACCACCCGAAGCAACCACCGCACCCGTGGCGTGATCACGGGTCGATGCCGGCTGTCGGTGTATCCGCCGTTTCCCGGCGATGGGCTCATCATGATCCCGTCAGGATAGCGAAACCCGAGGGGCTCATTATTCTTCGTCCGGTGCCTGCGCCGGGTCGGTCTGAGCCTGGGAGGCGTAGAAGTAGGCCACCGTCCGGCCTTCGACGGTCGGTTCGCCCGCCGCACCGCCCTCGAGTTCGGCCCGGAGGCCGCGCTGAAACACGATGGCGTCACCGAGCAGCAAGCGGTACATGACGATCCCGGCGCTCGATAAACGAACATCTGCCGCTCCCGCGAGAGCCGTGATGAAGGCCTCCGGGTCGCCACTGAAATCCCGAAAATAGAACCCGCCGTTGAAGAAGTCCTCGACACCGGTCCCGTGCCAGGACGGCAGCTCTTCGCCGTCGATAAAAATCTGTTCGTCACGCTCGAGAAAGGCCCAGCTCTTCCCATCCGATGAGCGAAGTTCGGTGACGAGACCGACCAAGGCGCCGCGGCCCTCGAGCTCGGCCATCGTCAGCGCCGAACCCGGAACGCCCTCCTCATGGCGGCGGATCTGGACACCGAAATACCCGGCATCGGCCGGCGGTGGCGCACCGGCCGTGCGCAGAGCGTACTCGACCCTGATGCGGGACGGTCCTTCGACCGGCCGGCGCAGGAGTTCGACCTTGACCCCATCGAAGAAGGGCATCGGAAAATAGCAATAGAGGTCGTCGTCGGCATCGACGCCGACCAGGAGCGATCTCGTCGCTCCGCCCTCGGTTCCCGGCCGGCCGAAGAGATCCACCACCGGAATCAGCTGCGGTTCCCCATCGTCGAAGGTGAATCGCAGACCGAGCCGGGGCCAGTGCTTGCGCTGAGCGCGGAGGATCAGCCCGTTGATCAGATCCGGCCCGTCCAAGGTCGCGATCACGTGCCCACCACCAGGGGCCAAGACCACGGTTCCGCTGATCGGGGGAGCTCCTCCGCCCGGCCATGGGTCGGCGCCGGAGCGTTCGAGCACCGATCGCATGCCATCCAGAGGTTCCTCACCCGTGAACGACCGCACACCGGTGGCGTCTCCGACAAGGCGGGCCGTGACCTGGAACCAGATCTTCGCCCGCCCGGCTCCGACAAGGGTCACTTCACAGCTCTTTCGGAACGGAATCGGGACATAGGATACGTTGCCGCCCCCCGAGACCCTCAGATCCGCAACCATGGGCGACAGAAACGGCCCCGTGGCGCCGGCGAAAACCTCACTCAAGGGGAGATCCACCACCGGCCGCCGGCGGCCGTCGATCCGCACGCGAAGCCTGATGGCCCCATCGAGCGGCTCGCTGACTCCCTCCCCCATGACCATCCAGATCCGGGTCACAGCGCCGGCGCCGTCGGCGCTGAAGACGACGCCTTCACCGTCCTTTCTGACCCGGAGGAATCGGGAATCGCCCGCCGAGTGGCGGTCGAATTCGCAACCCGATGGGCAGTGGCTCGAGCGCATGACCACCCGGTCGCCATCCGGGACCGAGGCCATCGAGGACAGATCGCGCCACCACTCCCAGGGCAGAATCCTCGATGAGGCCGAGGGGACGTCGACCCGTTGATCTCCACCGGTGGTTTGGGCGCACCCGCTGAGACCGGCAGTCCCGACGATCAGGCACACCAATGCAACCAGCCCTCGTTTCCCGACCCGTTTCGACTCAGCCACGGTTTCTCCGCCGTCTCTCCGCCTCAGCGGTTTCAATCTCCACGGACCGGCGCAACCTCTCAGCACGGTTGGCATCGACGGGGAAGTCCCTCCAATGCGGACAGTACTCATCACGAACAACCCGATTCGACCGCATGTCCAGGATCAGAGGGAAGAGCCGACACCCCTCGGGTCGGAGTTCGTACACACCACAACCCCCCTCGATGAGAAACATACACCGACCGTCCCGGTTCTTCAGCTCCAGATCACCCCTCGAGTTCAATCGGACGAAGTCCGAATACCCGGCCGATTCAAGCACCGACACATCCGCCTCGGTCAGAGTCATCTTCGAATCGATGCAGCAGAAACGGCAGTCGTGCCACCGGCAGGGACTGGGATCATCTCTCATACCGTTGCCATTGTGCACCACGCACTCCTAGGACTTCGGTTCCTCGGCGTAGGGTGGCTCGATCTCGGAGGCCAACGAGCCGCACAGACACAAGCCGGGACAGCCTTGCCGGTTCATGGGCTTCTCCTCTTCTCTCGCTTACCCGCGACGTACAACGGCGGCGCCGAACAGAAAAAGGCTCGCCGTCAAAGCCATGGCGCCGATGAACAGTCCGGCCTTGCCGAGCACCACCACCGGCCGCGCGTCGAAGAACCTCCAGCCGAGCTCCGAGGCGCCCCAGATCAGTCCGAAGTAGAGCCCGGCAGCGAAGACCGCGAAAGCCAGAAAAGACAGCGCGCTGAGCACCAGCTCCTTGCGTGACATCTCCCCGGCGTCGGTGCGCAGCAGGTACCGGCGGCGGAAGGCTCGCGAGATCTGCGCGCCGGGGTTGAAGTAAATAAAGACCCTCAGACCCACGTAGGCGATGATCGCAGCGACGACGAGCCATTTCATTCCTGCATGGTACTGCACCGAGCGGCCGCAGCAGCAGTGGCCGCGGCCGTATCCGTATCCGTTTCCGTTTCCGCGCCCGTGCCCGTGCCCGTGCCCGATGGACGCTGCCCCGGTCGCTGCCCCTGCACGCTGCCACGGCATGGTCACCCCCGGGTTGTTCATGAATGCGCGAGTAGCCGCTGGGATGGCTCGAGTCAAGGGCAAGACAAGTCGCCTCGAAGGCGACCCTTGACACGAGCCATCCCAGCGGCTGAGGGGGGTGCATGAACAACCCGGAGGTGACCATGCACGACGAACAGCAACCGATACCGGAATCGGCCAGGTATCTCCTGTGTCATCAGAAGGGCCGAGTCCTCGATCCAACGAAATCCTCCTGTTGCACGGTCGACCTCGCGATTACCCAATCCTCAGTTGCCCGAAGTCTGTGGCCGTTTCCGTGACCGAGGCCGTCGCCGACTTCGTGACCGTATCCAAACCCGAGCCCTAGGCCGACCAGGGCACGCGGAACACACGTTCATTGGGACGTGCCGGGTACGTAGTTGTGCCTGATCGACCATCCGGCACCGCGGCGCGCTGCGCACAACTACGTTACCGGGCACTCCACGGGTAGGGCGTTCAAACCGGTTCTTCCGGCTCAGAGGCAGGCCGCCGGCGCACTATCGGCGTGGTCGCAGCCCTTCAATCCACCCACGAGCGGCCACGCCGATGGTGCGACGCTGGGATGCTGGGACGCCACGGCGTACCAGCGTCCCAGAAGGCCGGAGACGAGGGAATCCACATCCGGAGTCGTCGCGCTTTGTAGCGCCGATCTCCAGATCGGCGTCATGGTCCATTCTCAACGACACCGACGCCCATCTGGAGATGGGCGCTACAATCACGCTCTGCCACGTGGGGAACGCCGGTGGTCGCGGGGCATGAATGCCCCGCCTACAGTTTCATCGGGCACGGAAACGGGCGCGGGCACGGACGCTGCTACGGCTACGGCCTCGGCTGCGTCTCGCCCGCAGCCACCCATCAAGCGACCAGCAGATCCTCACCGGCCCGGACGAGCTCGGCGTAGCGGCCGTCGGCGGCCATGAGCTCGGTGTGGCTCCCCTGCTCGACGATCCGGCCCTTCTCGAGAACGACGATCCGATCGGCCTGTTCCACCGTCGACAGCCGGTGCGCGATGACGATCACCGTCTTGCGCTCGAAGATCCTCGCCAACGCGTCCTGGATCAGCTGCTCTGTCATGGAGTCGATGGACGCGGTCGCCTCGTCGAGGATCAGCAGCGCTGGGTCGTGCGCCATGGCCCGCGCGAAGGCCAGGAGCTGGCCCTCGCCCACCGAGAGATCGGCGCCACGTTCGCGCAGCAGGTGATCCCAACCCAGACGATCGACGATCCGGTCGGCGTGGACGAGCTCGGCGGCGGCCTCGGTCTCGGCGAAGGAGATCGCCGGATTGCCGAGATCGATGTTGAACCGCAGCGGTTCCGAGAACAGCTGGGCATCCTGACGAACCCCCGCGACGCGGCGCCGCACCTGGGATCCCTTGATCGAGGACAGCTCCCGCCCATCGATGGTGATGGAACCCCGGTAGCCGGTGTAGGAGGTGTCGAGGAGCCGGGTCAAGGTCGTCTTGCCCGAACCGGTGGATCCGACGATGGCCACGACCTCTCCCGGGTTGACCTCGAGATCGATGCCGACCAGAACATCCGGCGCCTCGGGCCGGTAGCGGAAGTGGACATCCGTCAGTTCGACCTTGCCCGTCGCTTCGCCGAGGTCCCCTCCTTCGTCGACCAGGGTCTCGCTGACATCGAGCAGCCCGAGAATCTTCTCCAGCGCCGCCGCCCCGCGCTGGAGCACCGCGACTCTGGCCGAGAGCTCGCGCAGCGGTCGGAACAGCCGGTCCAGATACTCGATGAAGGCGACGAGCAACCCGGCGCTCAAGGGCTCCACCGGCGACAGGGGCAGACCGATCTTCGCGGCGATTCCGGCGCCGTAGAAGAGCATCACCGCGACGCAGATCGAGGCCGCACCATCGACCAGGGCATACATGAGAGAGTCATAGACGTTGGAACGGGTCGTCGCCCGGCGAAAGCGATCGTTGCGGAGATCGAAGAGCCGGGCGCTCTCGTCTTCGTTGCCGAAAAGCTGGACCACCTCGACGCCGTCCACACGCTCGGCGAGAAATGCGTTGACCGACGCCAGCGCCTCGCGTATCTCGAGAAAGAGCGTCCGGAGACGACGGCGGATGAACTCCAACAATGCGAGGATGGGCGGCGCCAAGAGGAAGAGCACAAGGGTCATTCGGGCGTCGAGCCAGAGCATCGCTCCGATGGTGCCGCAGATCATCAGCAGATCGAGGATGATGTTGATCAGACCCGATGAAAAGGCCTCGCCCAACGCATCGACATCCGAGGTCGCTCGGGTCAGCAGCCGCCCGGCCGGCTGCCGATCGAGGTAGCTCTGTTTGAGACCGAGGAGCTTACGGTAGATCCCCGACCGTAGGCGGACGATACTCCGCTGGCCGCCCCACGCGAGCGCGAGCACATAGCCGCCCTCGAAGATGTACGCCGCCACCACCGCGCCGAGGTAGGCGAGGGCAACCGTGACGAGCCCCTCGGCCACCCCGGGCACCAGATGATCGTCGATGGCCTTCTTGAGCAGCCAGGGCTGGACCAGACTGAGGGCGGCGGTGACCGGGGTCAGCGCGAGGGCGAGCCCGAAGGCCCACGCGTCGGGCCGCAGATACGGCAGCAGGCGTCGGAGCATGGATCGATCGGTCACGAGGCCGCCTCGACCGCGCCGCCCGATCGCTGGCTCTGAATCAACCAGGCGTCCCGGTAGAGTCCGGGTCGGTCGACCAGCTCCCGGTGCCGACCCTGGTCGACGAGACGACCTCCGTCCATGACGAGCACGGTGTCGCAGTGTCGCAGCGCGGACAGCCGGTGGCTGGCGATAAAGACCGTCGGCGCTTCGGGCCGGCGGGCAAGCTCGGCGACGGTCGCCACCAATCGGGCTTCGGTAGCGTGATCGACGGACGACAGCACGTCGTCGAGAATCAGCACATCGCCGCGCCGGTGCAGCGCTCGCGCGAAGGCGACCCGCTGACGCTGGCCGCCCGAGAGCATGATGCCGCGTTCGCCGACGACGGTCTCCAGCCCATCGGGCAGGCTGTCGAGGTCGGCCTCGAGCGCCGCCTTCGACACCGCTCCGAGCACCGTTTCTGCGTCGGCGTCCTCGTCCAAACCGACGTTGGAGGCGATGGAGTCGGAAAACAAGAACGGTCGTTGCGGCGCGACCGCGATCCGCTCACGCCAACGGTCCAGATCCAGCGTCACGAGATCGACCCCATCGATGAAGACCGTTCCCGCTGCCGGGTTGTACAACCTCGCCACCAGCCGCAGCAGGGTGCTCTTGCCGGACCCGGTTCGACCAAAGACCCCGACCACCGAACCGGCCTCGATCTCGGCCGAGAAATCCTCGATGACCAACCTCTCCGGTTCGTCCGGGTAGGCAAAATCGAGCTCGCGAAACTCGATGGCCGGTCCATGCCCGGCCGGAAGCACCACGCCGGCTCCACCTTCGGGTCGTTCGATGGGCGCATCGATCAATTCGAAGATCCGCTCGAGCGCCGCACGGCCGCGTTGGATCACCGACAACATCCACCCAAGCGAACGCAGCGGCGGGAGAAACACCGTCAGCAGCGCCGTGAACGCCGCCAACTCACCGACCGTGAGGGCGCCGGAGAAAACCAGGGGACCACCGACGGCGATCACGGTGAACATGGCGGCGCCACCCGCCAGGACCAGCAACGGCAACGCCGCCGCCCGGATCACCGCCAGCTTCATCCCGGTGGCGAGCCACTTCAGGTTGCGCGCTTCGAAGCGCTCGACAAAGACCTCCTCGGCGACAAAGCCCTGGATGGCCGCCATCCCCTGCAGGCTCCCGAGCACGTTGTCGGAGATTTCGCCGAGCTGCTCCTGGTTCTGCCGACTGAGTCGGAAGAGCCGCTGAATGGCCCACTGCACCAACGCCATCCCAACCAGAACCGGGAGCAGGGCCAGGATCGTGAGGCGTGGCGAGAGCTCCGACATCTTCCAGATCGTGAGCCCGACGGCGAAGGTCACGTTGACGATCTGCAGCCCACCGTAGCCGACCAGGGTCCGCACCCAGGTGATGTCGTTGGAGGCGCGGCTGACGATGTCCCCCCGTTTATGGCGGGAATAGAACGACGGCTGGAGTCGGAGCAACCGGTCGAAGAGATCCCTGCGCAGCTCGTATTCGAGATGGCGACCGGGGTTGAAGACGAGGATCCGGGACAGGCTGCGGACGATGATGATCGTCAGACCCATGATCGCGATCAACCCGGCATAGCGGCCGATGGGTTGACCCGCTCTGAGTCCGTCGATGGCGTGGCCGATTTCACCCGGAATACTCACGGTCAACCAGTTGGTGATCCAAAGGAAGACGGCTCCCGCGGCGTAGCTCCACCGGTGGCGCCAGGCGTAGACCTTGAGCAGCCGACCGAGGGGCGAGGAGGTGGTGGTCGTATCCGTCATCACAAAGCGAGAACCCGCAGACATGGTCGCATGTTTCCTCGACCTGTGCCGGGGGCGTGATACGGTGATTTCCGACCGACTGGGAGGGGTTTCATGTCTCGGATCACGCCCGAAGTTCTCATCAGCGAGGAGAGAATCCAAAAAAAGGTCGCGGATCTCGCCGCGCGAATCTCGGCCGACTACGCCGATGTCGAGGATCTCATCCTGGTCGGGATTCTCAAGGGTTCGTTCATCTTCCTGGCCGATCTCAGCCGCGCGTTGACGATTCCGCGCAGCGTCGACTTCATGGCTCTCTCGACCTACGGTGATTCCGAGACCACCGACAGCGACGGCGCGGTGCGGATGATCATGGATCTTCGGCGCAACATCACCGGCAAGCACGTCTTAGTGGTCGAGGACATCGTCGACACCGGCTACACCCTGAGCTATCTGTTGCGCAACCTGGCCGCCCGCCAGCCCGCCTCGCTGAAAACCTGCGTTCTGGTAGAGAAACCCGAGCGTCGGGAGGTCTTCACCCAGATCGACTACCTCGGATTCTCGATCCCCGATGTCTGGGTCGTGGGTTGCGGTCTCGATTGGGCCGAACGCTATCGAACCCTGCCCTATATCGGCGTCGTCCACCCCAACGAGTGAGGTTTGAGATGAACTCGGACAGGGCGTTCTTCTCGATTGGATCGGCCCTGGCGGGCACGGCCGTCGCGGCCGGCGCCTTCGGTGCGCACGCGCTGAAGGGGCGGGTCGAAACCGAGCTGATCGAGGTCTTCTCGACCGGCGCCAGATACCAGATGTTTCACGCCCTCGCCCTGCTCGCCGTCGCCTGGGCGGTGACCCGATGGCCCGACGCGGGGCTCGAGCTCGGTGGCTGGCTGCTCGCGGCAGGCACCGCGATCTTCACGGGCAGCCTCTACCTGATGACCTTCACCGGGGCTCGGTGGCTCGGCGCCATCACGCCCGTCGGAGGCCTGCTGCTAATCGCCGGCTGGGCGCTGATCGCCTGGCGAACAGCCCGCATCAGGACCGGACAACCCGACAAGAGCTGAGATTCAGACTCGCTTGTGATCCAGCTCACGGTCGCGTTTGACTCTAGAGCCTATATTGAATAACACGACGCAACCATGAATCTCCTCCTTCGAAGGGCCCCGCGTATCGGGGCCCGATTTTTGTTGTTAAAGAAATCGTCCGATGACGACTCCACCGCGTTGTTGGGCGATTGAAAACCAACGGATCGACTTTCGAACCGATCCGTGCAATCTGATTGAATCCGTGCTGATCCGTGTCCCATTGCGATGGGATGGTGCCCTTGCTTTCATCACCCGCCGCGCATGGGTTAAGCTCCCGGCTGTGAAAACACATCGCCGGAGACCACCATGTCGAACCAGACCACAGCACCACCGGAGGCCCCCCTCGGGCGCCGGATCTTCACCAACCGCACCCTCAATCTCCGATCGATCCGGGCTATCGGATACGACATGGATTACACCCTGGTCCACTATCGCTTCCGGATCTGGGAAGAGCGCGCCTACGCGCGACTCCAGGAACTCCTCGTCGCTGATAGCTGGCCGGTCGGCGCCCTTCGATTCGACCACGATTCGGTCATTCGCGGTCTGATCGTCGACTCCGAACTGGGCAATCTGGTCAAGGCGAATCGATTCGGCTACGTCATGCGCGCCGCCCACGGAACCCGGATGATGGACTTTGTCGAACAGCGCGACGTCTATCGTCACACCCCCGTCGAGCTATCGGATCCGCGCTTCGTCTTTCTCAACACGCTGTTCTCGCTGTCGGAGACCTGTCTCTACTCACAGCTCGTGGATCTCCTCGACGAAGGTCGGCTCCCGGGGGTCAACGGCTATGAGGACCTCTTTCGCAAGGTTCGAGCCCGGATGGACGAAACCCACATCGAGGGTACGCTCAAAGCCGAGATCACCGCGGACCCGGCGCGTTTCATCGATCTCGACCCGGACGCCGCCTCCGCCCTGCTGGATCAGAAGCGGGCCGGGAAGCGGCTCATGCTCATTTCCAACGCCGAGTGGGAGTACGCCCGCGACATCATGACGTTTGCCTTTGATCCGTTCCTCGGGCCGGGCGATACCTGGCGAGATCTCTTCGAGTTGGTCATCGTAGGCGCCCGAAAACCCGCGTTTTTCAGTCAAAAGCTCCCGATCTTCCGCGTTGTCGACAAGGCCAAGGGGCTCTTGGAGCCGGTCCCGGGAGCGATTCCGAGTCCGGGCATCTATCTCGGCGGCGACGCCACGAAGATCGAGGAGTACCTCGGCCTTTCGGGCTCACAGATCCTCTATGTCGGAGATCACGTCTTCGCCGATGTCCGGATGTCCAAGGCCAGTCTCCGCTGGAGGACGGCGCTGATCCTCCGAGAACTCGAAGAGGAACTCCTCGCCATCGAGGAGATCAGCGATGTCGAGGATGAACTCTCAAGGCTGATGGCCGAAAAAGAGGATCTCGAACAACGCCACTGCTCGGCCCGGCTCGAACTCCAGCGCCGCTCGCAGCACTACGGCGAGCAGAGCGCCCGTCCAACCGCTGAGATTCAAGCAGATCTCGAAGACCTGTGGACGCGGATGGAGGGGATCGACAAGCAGGTGGGACCGCTGGCAAAACAGACCGCCGAGGCCTTCAGCTCGCGATGGGGTACCCCGCTACGTTCGGGGTACGACATCAGCCATCTCGCCCGCCAGGTCGAGAGATCCGCCGATATCTATACATCGCGGGTATCGAATTTTCTGTATGCGACACCCTTCGCCTATCTGCGGGCAAAACGGGGGTCGATGCCACATGACTAGTTAGGAGTAAGACGTCAGGGGTGAGAGTGAGCCTCTTGCGTCATTCGGAGTGTTGACCCAGCTGTGTACCGTTCCGCCGCGGCCCCAGGCCGGCGGGGGCGCCGGCCCCACAATGAACATCGGCCCTTTGTAGCGCCGGCGCCCCCGCCGGCGAGAAGACCACTGGCGACGATTTTCCGAGAAACGGGAATCTTGCAGGAGGCTCACGTGAGACGTAAGACGTTGGAGATCCGCCCCACCCCTCACTCCAAACTCCTTACGTCTTACGTCTAACCCCCCACCGAAAAACGACCCGCGCCGAAGCGCGGGTCGTGTTGCTCTCAGCCGAGCTGCCGGATCAGAACTCGAGGCGGAAACCGACCTCGAAGCGCATCGGCAGGAGGTAGGTCAGCGGCTCGCCGATCGCCCTCAGGACCGGGGAATTGTCCTCACCATAGTACTCGTCGTAGTACGGCGCGTCGGGATCGGTGTTCTGGTAATCATTACCGGTGTCGAGGTAGGCCTCAGAGTTGAAGGTGCTGTCGAGCTCCTGATTGAAGACGTTGTAGATCGTGCCCACCAGGGTGAGGTCGATCTTCTTCAGGTTCCACGTTTTGGAGGCCTGAAGGTCGAGTTGCCAGGTCGATTTCGTCTCGAAGGAACCACGCGGGTGGAGATTGATATCGGTGGTGCCCAAAAATACGTTGTCCGAGGTCGTGCAATACTCGACGACCGAGGTATCGATGTTGTTCGCCGCGGTCTGATCGACGACCGACCGGGCCGCCCCGGGTGACGCTGCTCCCGCAAGCGCCGAACAGGTCGAGAAGATGGTCTGGTGCCCGGCGGATGAGTAATAGGCGTCGAATCCGACCGTCCAGTTGTGCGGGAAGAGGTAGTACCCGTTGAGCTTGAACCGGTGGGTCCGGTCATCGGGGAGATTCCCGTCGGTGTTGAAAAAGTGCACCGGGTAGAAGTCGGCCAGGGCCGTCGCATAGGTCTCAGCCGCGCCGTTGGCGGTGTTGCCCTTGGACTCGGAGTAGGTGTAGCTGGCGAGCACGTGGAGCCGGTCGCGCCGGGTCTCCGCCTGGAGGATGAGGCCTTCGTACTTGCGATAGAAGGTCGGCATGTTGGTGATCATGTAAAAAGAGCAGTCGCTGGCCGAGGTCCAGGTGGTTGGGTCGTCGAGATCCGGAAAAGCACCGTCGCCCCACGCCCAGGTGTTGTCGGAGCAGGTGTCCTCGATGATCTCCTTGGTCTCCTTGTTGATGTAGGTGATCTCGATGGAGGTCTCCTTGGCGATCTGGGTCTCGAAGGCGATGATGAACTCATCGGCGTACGGCGCCTCGAGGTGACCGACACCGGCCTGATCGAGGGTCTGGGCCGGTTCGTAGATATCCGCCTGGCCGCGGTTGTTGAACAGGACATACTCATAGCCCGCGTCGTTGGTCCAGTAGATCGGATCGCCGAAGGACGCCGGGAACCTGTCGGGATCGCAGAGCGTACCGCGGGTGGCGTTGCAGTAGAACTCCATGATGTTGTATTCGCGGTAGGTCTGGGTGATCCCCGAGGCGAAGCTGGGAATCGACAGCGCCGTCGGATCCATGAAGCGACCCGCCGATGCCCGGAGCACATACTTGGAGTCGCCCTTGATGTCCCAGGCCACACCCAACCGCGGCTGCCACCGGTCCATATCGGCGATCTGAGTTCTGGTGTGGTTCTCCAGCTTGGTCCGATCCCAGCGAATACCGGGTTTGACAGTCAGATTGGAAATCGGCCGCCACGCGTCCTGAACAAAGAGGGTGGCGATGTCGCCGTAGGAATTCTCCCAGTCCTTGGAGGTTTCCAGCGGCTCCTCGATGATCACGTAGCTGTTGTAGTAGCCGTCGCCGTTGATGTCCTGGAACTGGTATCCACCAGGCACCGAACCGTCGACCACGTCGTAGATGAAACCGCCGCCGTTGTAGAAGAAGTTGTAGTTGAACTCCATATCGGAGTACTCGGCGCCGACCTTGATCTCATGCGACCCGGCGAAGTGGTCGGCGAAAAAGGTGGTGTTGACCCGGATCTCGTTGCGGTAGCGATCGTTGAGCGACGAGTACAGGAAGTTGTTCGAATCGACGTTGGTGTCGAAGTTGCGGTGACCGCTCTCCACGGTGTTGCCGTTGGCCGCCTCGACATTGATCTGGTTGGCGAAATACCCGAGACCGACGTTGAGCAGAACCGACTCCGAGAGCACCGAGTTGAGTTCGGCCTGCCAGATATCGGAACCCTGGTACTGCAGACCCTTCGCCGACGCCTCGACGAATTGGCTCGAGTTGATGCCCGGGATATCGGCCGGCGCACCGGTGTACTTGAGCACGGCGCGGTTGCTGTTGCTGATCTGCCAGGTGAGCTTGCCGATGTAGTTCTGGCCGTCGTAATCGCGGGAGAACTGGGCGCCCTGGTTCTGGCGCGCCGTGTCGACCTTCTCATACGAGGCGAAGAACCACAGCTTGTCGCGCACGATCGGACCACCGAGGGTGGCCGAGATGCTCTGGTAGAGCGAGTCCTGCGTATTGGGGTCATAGTGGTCGCCGGACAGGGTCATGTCCTGGTTGCGGTAGCGGAGATCGAGCGAACCGGAAAACTCGTTGCCGCCGGACTTGGTCACCAGGTTGACGATGCCGCCCGTCGCCTGACCGAACTCGGCCTCGAAGCCGCCGGTCTGGAAGTTCATCTCCTGGATGGCGTCGTAGTTGAAGTTGGTGCCGAAGGTCCCGGTCACCGGGTCGGTGGTGTTGAGACCGTCGATGAGGTACGAGTTGTCACCGCTGGTGCCGCCGAAGACGCTGGCGTTGCCGGAGCCGGCGACGCCCGCGGCCTGGCCGATCAGCGAGAGATAGTCGCGGTTGTTCGCGCCGACCGCCGCCTTTTGCAGATAGTCCTGGTCGAAGGTGACCGAGGAGTTGACCTGGGTGTTGTCGACCACCGGTACCTGTGCGCTGACCACGATCTCGCCGCCGAACTGCTCGGGAGTCATGTGGAAGACGATCTCCGCCTCTCGACCGAGAGTCACCTGGACCTGACCGCTCGACGGCTTGAACCCGACGAGGTTCGCTTCCACCGTGTAGATTCCAACCGGCAGGAGATTGAAGACGAAACGCCCACTTTCATCGGCGATAGCGATCTGCGGGCCACCGATGAGCTTGTCGGAAGAGATCTGAACCGTCACTCCCGGCATCGCCCGTCCGTCGTTGTCGAAAACTTCGCCCGTCAACCGGCTTGTGGTCGCGGCATAGGCCACACCCGACATCGCCAGTGCCACCAAGCACAGCGCCAAGGTCGTTCGTCGAATCATACTTACCTCCTAATAAAATAACCGCTCACCGACGAGCGTCTGAAACCATGACCACATCAAGCCTTCAAAGGCCAATGGCATTGACGTATCATCGAGTTTTCAACCGCGAAAGTCAACCGAACGGACCGCTCCGAACCCATCCGACGCTTCATGGGAGCATCAACACCGCCTCGGCGCCGAGGAAGAACGGCTGTCTTTCGCTCTTTCAGTCTACCGGCATTCGAGGCAGTTTCTTGCTGCCGGCGTCGACCGCGGGGAAGTTTTACAACTTTTGATACCAGTTCCTACAACTAACAAGGCAGCGAAGAGGCGATGGTACACTCCGCCGGCCTCGGGCGGCACCCACCAACAGAGGGAACCAACGACATGATCAAAATCGCAACGGTCAGCTACCTCAATGCCCGACCGCTCATCGACGGTTTCGAGCGGGAGGTCGATATCGAGTTGATTCGACGGGTTCCGAGTCAGCTCCTCGAGACCCTTGATTCGGGCGACGCCCGCATCGCGCTCTGCCCCGTGATCGATTTCCAGCAATCAGCCGCCGAGCTCGAAATCGTCCCGGCCGGCGCCATCGGCTGTGACGGCCCGGCGCTCACGGTCAAGCTCTTCAGCCGCAGGCCGATCGAGGCGCTCGACGAGATCGCGGTGGACGGCGAGAGCCACACCTCGGTGGCGTTGCTCAGAATCGTGTTGCGCGAGCTCTACGAGCGCGATCCGGTTCTCCGCGCCCTGCCGCGGATAGCAGACAATGGACCCCCGGAAGCGCTCCTCCTCATCGGTGACAAGGTCATCACCGCGACCCCGGATCGGGCGCTCTACCCGCACGAGCTCGATCTCGGAGCCGCGTGGAAGGAAATCTCCGGGAGGCCTTTTGTCTTCGCCACCTGGATGACCCCGATCGGAAGCGATCTCGGCGACCTCCCTCAGCGACTCGATCGGATCCGCAACATCAACCACGGGCGTCTTGCCGAGATCGCCGCCCGGCACGCCGGCGCCAACGGTTGGCCCGAGAATCTCGCTTTCGAGTATTTGAGTCGCAACCTCCGGTACGATCTGGGAGAACCCGAGCTTGCCGGGATCGAGGAGTTCTGGCGGCGGTGCCACGAACACGGGATCATCGATGAGCTGCGGCCGATGAGGTTGTACCGGCAAAGTCGTAAGTCGACGGTACCGGAGCGACCATGGAATTCGTCAGTCGGTCGAGGCAACCGCAAGGATGTGCTTGAAACACGAAGCGCACGAAGTCCACAAAGGTAGCCACAGAGCATCGCATATCGACCCGGACCCCACCGTTCCTGAAGCGCTGACAAACCTGTGATGACGTCAAACATGACTTAGCGGCTTCTCAGCGATTCTTGGCGATCTTCGTGTTTCAATCACGCCGCTGAGGCCACAAGCGTCGCAGTACGAAGTCAATGATCGTTTCGGAGAGGTCGGCCAACGACCCACGATTTACAATCTCGCGACTCACGATCTCCGACGTCTGACGCTCAATCCCAGGCGCCGTCGGGGGTGGATGGCGGGGGCGGCTGCCAGCGGAAGCGCTCGAGGTCGATCTTTCCGCCGAGGTTGAACTCGACCCCTTCGGATTCGAGGATCGATCGTTGAAGACCGACGGGGGTATCGGGCAATCGATCGGTGGAACACCCGCCGGAGGCGTTGACCACCCGCTGCCACGGCACATCGTCCGGACAACGGTGGAGCATCCATCCCACCGCCACGGGTGAGATGCGGCTTCCCATCCAACCGGAGATCTGGCCATAGGTCATGACCCTGCCCTCCGGAATCGCCCGGACGATGGCCAAGACCTCGTCGCGCACCGATACCGGTTCGCCTTCGAGGTCGCCGTGGACGCGCCGGTTGCCCTTGGTGCTCATCGTTTTGGAGTCTACCGCAGCTCGAAGGGCCCGTACTGTCCGGCAACGCGCACCTGACATGGTTCTCGCATCGCGGGTGCCCGAGAGTGCCCCCTCAGAAGAATTCGGGCCTGAAACGCGCGGCCACTGTGCCGAGCCTCGCTCCCCTCCCACCGCGGCCCAGGAGCGAACGGTCGTGGGTGCCTGCGCAGTTCTCCAGACCCGAAAATCACATCGTGTTCAACTAAAAATTCATAATTCATAATTCATAATTCATAATTGCGTCCGATGTTCGTCAACGTCGCCATTCCCAAGAGCGCCCCGGAACCCCTGACCTATGGCGTCCCGAACGACCTTGAACGGTTTGCGGTTCCAGGGGTGCGGGTGAGGGTCCCGCTGCGAAAACGACAGGCGACCGGCGTCATCGTCGCCGTCGCCGACGACACCACGGTCCCGACCGAGTCCATCCGCACCGTCACCGAGGTCCTCGACGAGGCTCCACTCCTCCCGCAGCGGCTCATGGACCTCGCCGCGTTCATCTCCGGCTACTACCGCTGTCCGCTGGGAACCACATTGGCGTCCATGATCCCGGCCCGACTCTTGGGCGCCGACGCCGAAGAGGCCCGACTGACGCCCACCGGCGCCGCCGTCGATCCCGATGTCCTCACGGATTCCCAACGCGCGGTGCTGACCGCTCTGCAACAGACCCCTCGTCTCAAGCTCCCGACCCTGCTCGCCCGTGCCGGACTGAGCGGGCGGAGCGTTCTCGACGCCATGGTCGAGTCCGGCTGGGTGCGTCTGAAACGCCGGCGACGTGACCGAGCCCCTCAGATCGAGGTCAGCGCTGTCCAGCTCACCGGGGAACCCCTTGACGAGCTTCTCGAACGCTGCCGCCGGGCGCCTCGGCAACGCCAGGTCCTCGAGTGGTTGGCGGCCGAGGCCCGACCCGCGCTCGCAACCGAAGTCAGCCGGGCGACCGGGTGCTCCCCCGGCACCCTGCGAATCATGGGGGAGCGCGGGTTGATCCAGCGCTTCAGCCAACGGGCGGCACAACGTCCGCGCTGGTCACTGGCCGGCAGCGCCATTCGCCACCGACTCACCGACGAACAGACGATCGCGGTCGCGGCGGTCGACGCGGCGACCGCCGCGGGCGGCTACGCGCCCTTTCTCCTGCAGGGGGTCACAGGTTCGGGCAAGACCGAGGTCTATCTCCGGTGCCTCGAGTCGGTGCTCGCCGCAGGCCGTGGCGGGATTGTCCTCGTTCCCGAGATCGGACTCACACCGGCGGCGTCAGGCGCCGTCGAACAACGGTTCGGACGCGCCGTCGCCGTCCTCCACTCGGCGCAATCGGATGGTGACAGGTGGCGCGAGTGGACCCGGATCAAGGAGGGCGCGGCGCGCATCGTGGTCGGTCCGCGGTCGGCCATCTTCGCCCCCATGGACGACCTCGGTCTCATCGTCGTCGATGAGGAGCAGGACGGCGCCTACAAGCAACAGGAAGCCCCCCGCTACCACGCTCGCGATCTCGCCCTTGTCCTCGGGCGGGACACCGGGGTCCCCGTCCTGTTGTGTTCGGCGACCCCGTCCGCGGAATCATCGGCGCTGGTTCAACGGGGGCTCGCGGTCAAGCTCACCCTGAGCAAACGAGTGGCGGGAAACAGCCTGCCCGAGGTCGCGCTCGTCGATCTGCGGCTGCAGAAGCCGGAGCCCGGGGAACAGGGCCGGACCCTCTTCTCCGAGCCGCTGAAGGACGCGCTGGCGGAGACTCTCGGGCGCGGCGAGCAGGCCATTCTCCTGATCCAGCGGCGGGGCTGGGCGCCGGTGCTCATGTGCCGTGACTGCGGTCATCGCATCGACTGCCCGGCGTGCTCGGTGGCATTGGTCGTCCACCGCCGGAGCGGCGACCTCCGGTGCCACTACTGCGGCCACCGGAAGGGGATCCCGCCGACGTGTCCGTCCTGTCAGGGTCAGCTTCTCGACCCGGTCGGCGCCGGCACCGAGAAGGTGGCCCACCACCTGGCCCAACTCCACCCCGACGTCAAAGCGGTGATCCTCGACCGCGACACGGTACGGCGCCGGGACGGCCTCGAGCGGGCGCTCGGGACCTTTGCGGCCGGGAACGCCCAGGTCCTCGTCGGAACCCAGATGGTCGCCAAGGGCCACCACTTTCCGGGGGTCACCCTGACCGGGGTGATCTCGGCCGACGCCCTGCTCAATCTGCCCGACTTTCGCTCCGGCGAGAGAACTTTCCAACTGCTGACCCAGGTCGCAGGGAGGGCCGGTCGTGGCGATCGCCCGGGCCGCGTCATCATCCAGACCTACTACCCCGACCACCCCGCGGTGCGTTTTGCCTGCGGCCACGACGTCGACGCTTTCCTCGCCGAGGAACTCGTTTTCAGGCGTGCCTTCGCCTACCCCCCGGCCGCCCGTCTGGCCCTCGTGCGGCTGGAATCCAAAAACTCCAACGCGGCCCGAACCGCTGCCGAGGGGGCCTCCGAAGCGATCGGTCGGCCACCCGACGGAGTCCGTATCCGGGGGCCGGCTCCGGCCCCCATCGAACGCATCAGGGAGTACTGGAGGTGGCAGATTCTCATCAGCGCGCGCAATCGAGACGTCCTTCGGTCGGTCCTCGAGCGGGCCGAGACTGCCCCGCTGCCGGGCTCGGTTCGGCGGATCATCGACGTCGATCCTCTGAGCACGCTCTGACCGAAGATGCGGGATTCTCACCGGCGATCCGGACCGACCTCATGCGCTCCGGGTGCTTGCGCGAATGATCCGAATCCCGACGGTAAACCAATCGGCTCGGGCGCCCATCAAACCGGGAAGGCGAGGAAAAGGAACCGGTTTCCCGGTAACCCTTCCCCCAGACGGTCGTTGAGAGGATAATGACGTACGCTTGGTCACACGGGATCCTGCGGGCGAAGGACGATCACTAGCGGCGCCAGGAACTTTTCCCGAGGGTTCTTCGTAGACTATGGCGAGCGGACGAGCTGAAGGAGGAACGAGCAGATGAGAATTCGAGCGATCACGGTAACGGCGGCTGTCATGTGTGTTCTGGCTCTCCCGATTCACGGATCCGAGATCGATGTCCCGGCCCTGCCGACCGACATCCCGGGGCTGCCCGGCAGCCCGGGCAACGAGATGAAGCTCGATCTCGACCGGCGCCTACGAGCTCGCCCTCAGCCGCAACCTCAATCTCCAGGTCGGTCGCTACTCCATCGCCACGGCCAACTCCAACATCTTTGCCAACACCGGGATCTTCGACCCCAACTTCACGGCCGGGATCAGTGAGAACTTCACCCGCAGCCCGAGCTCCACCTTGCTCGAGGGCGCGCTGGTGTCGGAGAACAAAAACACCCGACTGGGTGTCGGCGTCAACCAGTTGCTCCCGTCCGGCACCTATCTCGAACTCACCACCGGCGGCCTCCGCACAGGAACCAACTCCGATTTCTATTTCCTCAACCCGAGCTACAACGCGGACCTGGCCCTCACCCTGCGCCAACCCCTGCTTGACGGTTTTGGCACCCTCTTCAACCGCGCCGGCATCGTCATCGCCGAAATCCAGCGCGACCGCACCGCCAGCGGTTTCGAGTCGACGGTTGTGGCCACCCTTCGGGATGTCGAGAACGCGTACTGGGACCTCGTCGCCACCCGGCGTGCGATCGAGGTCAGCGAGCAGTCCCTCACCCTCGCCCAACAGCTGCTGAGCGAGACCCAGGAGCGGGTCAAGGTCGGCACTTCGGCGCCCATCGACATGGTCCAGTCCGAGGCCACGGTAGCCACCCGGGTGCAGGATCTCATCGCCGCCAAGAACCTCGCCGCCAACGCCGAGGACTCGCTCAAGGCGGTCTTGGGATTCAACGACCCCAGCGAGTGGATGGTCACCATCGTCACCACCGAGGACTACGGCTATACGCCCCTGGAGCCCGATCTCCGTGAGGCCATCGAAACCGCCCACACGTCACGGCCGGAGGTGCGGGAGAAGGATCTCGAGATCCAACAGCTCGACTACAACGTCAAGGTCGCCAAGAACGTGACCCTGCCGAGCCTCAACCTCGAGGCCTCCTATGGTTTCGGCGGTCTCGACGGCGACGCCAACATCGAGGATCCGGACACCGGCGAGACCATCAGTACAACCGGCAATTACGGCGGGGCCTACGAGCAACTGGTCGACTGGGACTACCCCCACTGGTCGGTGGGCCTCAATCTGAGCATTCCCATCGGCAACAACGAGGCCAAGGCTCGACTGGCTCAGAGACGGTTTGAAGCGCAGCGGGGAGATGTCCAACTCAACGCCCTCAAACAGGAGATCACCCGCCAGGTCCGCTTCGCCGTCCGCGCGCTCTACGACGGCGCGGCGGCGGTGGATGCGGCCGAAGCGTCGATGATTCTCGCCCGGCGCAACGTCGAGGCCGAGCAGACCAAATTCGACAACGGGCTGTCGACAAACTTCCAGCTGTCGCAGATCCAGGACGATCTGGCGAACGCGCAGCTCCGCCTCATCCGCGCCCACCTCGACTATCGCAAGGCAACCGTCGGGTACCGCGAGGCCACCGGGACGCTTCTCGACTACCTCAACGTCAAGATTCTCGATCCGGGCGCACCCGAAAAGACCCCACATGACTTCTGGAAGGATGTGAAGTGGCTGCAGTTCGATGGCTTCTCTTCCTCGAACGAGCTCGCGACCAGCCCGGCGGAGCCGGTGGACAACAGCGGGAACTAGGGTCAAGGTTTTAGGTTTTAGGTATTAGGTATTAGGTATTAGGTATTAGGTCCATCGCAGTGAACGGCCGCGGCAAACGCCGCGGCCGTCTTCTTGTTGCTGTCGCTGTTTCGCGGGGGCGGGGTTGATCCCCGCACCCCTTGCCTCGAGGTGACGAATGAAATCCATCGCTGAACCCGTGATGCGATGGAATCCAACGACATCCGAAGAGGTTTCTCAAGATTCAGGAGAGAGATTCCTCGCTGCGGTCTGGGTCGCATCCAGGAGCAACAACTCACGCTACACTACGGTACGCACCGACGATCGAGAGCCGAGGGGAGTTTCGAGTGAATCAGCGGACGAATCCATGGACTTGAACCTCATATCCGCCGTCGGGGCGAAGCTTCACCCGGCGATCGTTCATTTCCCTATTGGGTTGCTTCTTACGGCGGCGTTCTTTGATGCGGGTTGTCTGGTGTTCCGCCGATTTCTTTGGCTCGATCGAAGCGCCACAGTTCTGATGACCCTGGGTGGGATCGGTCTCGGCGCCGCCTATCTCGCCGGCGAGCGGGCCGCCGAGGCTGCGGCTCCCGTCACAGGTATCGCACAGGGCGTACTCGCGGACCATGAAGACCTGGCTCTGCTCACGTTGTGGGCCTGGGGCGCCGCCATCGTGCTCAGGCTCTTTGTCAGCTGGATCGGGCGTCACGACCTCGAGGTCCAGCTCGGTATCTTCCGGCTCGCCGCCCTGATCCTCGTCTTCGCCGCAGCCTCCCTGCTTGTTCTCACCGCATACCACGGCGGCCAGCTCGTCTTCGACCATGGGATCGGGGTCAGCTTGAGCTGACTCCGATTCCGTGGTCGAAATAATTCTCAATTCTCAATTCTTAATTCTTAATTGCATCGCAAGGACCCTTGGCAACAATGCGATGTAAGTCAAAATTAGGAATTGAAAATTAAAAATTTCTTTCGAGTGCTACCGGGCGCACGGCATGAGGAGCTCTCGTCCGGAACCGCTGTCGCGAGCCGCCTTGTGCGCCAGGGCCACCGCGGTCTCGACCTGGAGCCCGGGCTCACCGCTGTCGAGTCGTTCGGCAACCCACTCGCAGTAGGCGCGGCCCGCTTCGAGGCGCACCGCGTGGGGGACGATGAGCTTGTGGGTGAATCCCTGTTTCGAGTACAGAGGTTCGCCGAACTGGATGCGCTCGTGGCCGTAGGTGATCGCTCGTTCGAGGGCTTCCTCACCCGCCCCGAGGCCAAAGGCCGCCACCATCAACCTGGTGAATCCGAAGACCTCGTTGGCCTGTTCGAGGCCGCGGCCCTCTTCGAGACCGAGAAGATTCTCGGCCGGCACCTCGACCTCGTCGAGGATCAGACTGGTGGTGTTCGACGCCCTGATCCCATGCTTGTGTTCGGGTTCGCCGACCTCGAATCCAGGAGCGCCGCGTTCGACGACAAAGAACGACGGGCCGCCCGGCGTCCGCGCGAGCACCGTGTAGATCTGCGCCACGCCGCCGTTGGTGATGAACTGTTTGGCGCCGGTGATCCGGTAGGCGGTCACCGTCCCGTCTTCATCGGCGACGGGGACCGCCTCGGTCTTGAGCCGGGCGACGTTGGAGCCCGCCTCGGGTTCGGTGACGCCATAGGCGACGATGAGACCCTCCTCGGCGATGCGACCGAGCCAACGTTGTTTTTGCTCCGGCGTCCCGCCGACGATGATCGGGTCGACGCCGAGCGCGATGGCAAGAAAAGCCGTGGCCACACCGAGATCTTTGCGGGCCAACTCCTCGGAGACCCGGAAGAGATCCCGCCCGCCGCCGCCGAGTCCGCCGACCTCCTCGGGCAGAAAGAGCAGATGGAGCCCGAGTTCGGGACCGAGCATCTCGTTGACCAGATCGACGGGAAACTCGTCGTTCTCGTCGAGATGCAGTCGGGTTTCCTTGTCGAGGCGGCGTTCGGTGA
Source organism: uncultured Acidobacteriota bacterium (assembly GCA_963704125.1). GTDB lineage: Bacteria > Acidobacteriota > Thermoanaerobaculia > Thermoanaerobaculales > Sulfomarinibacteraceae > JAHECW01. Next base: position 129,190 of record CAVPHA010000019.1, read on the forward strand.
CCGTCTTGAGCGTCTGCAACACGAATCCGAGGGTTTCGTCATCCAATCCGGCGCGTGTACGGTCCATCGTCACCCTCCCCCTGCGGGGGCGGATTATTCCACAGGCCAGCGCCCGATTCACGCCGCAATGTGGCAGCATCCGCGTCCGTTTCCGTATCCGTATCCGATCCTGTTCCCGTTCCCGATAGCACACTGCCGCGGGCGCTGTACCGCATCGCCCCATGAGCAGGCTGGAAGCCTGCTCCACAACGGCGCCACTAACAACCTTCTCCGCGGTGATTGTGGGGGCGGGCTTCCAGGGGCTGTCTCGTTAGAAATCCGGCAGGATGTTTGGTCGGGCGCTAGGAAGGGCGGAGAATCCGGGATTTTGAGCGATGCCAGAAATGGACCCTACGATGCGGTTCCAGCCATCTGAGCGACCCAAACGCGGTGGAGTTTACGCAGGTTTCCGGTGGCGCACAGCAGAACCCACTGGGTTTTTGCGTTGATCACGCCCCAGGAAGAGAATCTCCAGAATTCGCGGTTGCCTTTGGTCTGCCCAAAGAGGGTCTCAACGCGTTTTCTCAGTACCTTTGAGGCGCGCCGCTTCTCTGGGTCCTTGTACTTTTCTCGTTGAGCTTCGAGCGCCTTCTGGTAGGGAGAGATTTCAATGGTGCGAGCGCTTTTTCCCTTACAGCATTCGGATCGTCGTGGGCAGTCCTTCGAGTTTCGACAGCGATAGACTCGCACCCGATATCGGCCGTGACGTTCGTTTTTCTCACACGAGAATTCAAGATGGTTTCCCAGTGGGCAAATCACGACATCGTTCTTCTCGTCATACCGGAAATGTGATGCGTGGAATTCGGAATCCCTGGGACCCGCCATGAGCCGGCGAGGAAGATCGACGGTCAAGTTTGCGCCCTCCTCGAATAGCTCGCCGATATCCGGGAGGGTGGCATAGCCGGTGTCTGCCAGCAATTCATCGGCGTCTGCCCCCAAATTCATCTTCGCCAGGCGAGCCATGGATCCCAATTGGTGCAAGTCATTCTGTTCAGTGGTGAGATCCGAAGCCACGACAAGCCCAGAGTCGACATCCACAACTGCTTGAGCGTTGTAGCCAAAATGGAAGGACCCTCGGCTCTTCATTTTTCGCGCGTCGGGCTCATTCGGTTGCTCGGACTCAACTCCTTTGGATCTCAGCTTTTCCAACCGCTCCTTGATCCACTTCTTGCGTGTTTCCGCGTCCCTGAGTTCTTCGGGAAGTTGGTACTGACCTTCCTCCTCCCCTTCGGCACGAGCGACGTCTTCCATGTACTCAGCGATATGTTTTTCTACTTCGGTGAGCGCCTTGACTAGTGTCTGCCTACTCAAAGCCCCATCGTCCGAGCACCGTGCCCGGATCTTCGTTCCATCGACGGCGTGTACCGACATACCGATGAGACCTGCCTGAGCGGCCAGGGATACTGTCTCCTGAAAGACGCTCTGGATGGCATCGGAGTAGCGGGAAAAGAACCGCCACAAGGTGTTGTGGTCCGGCACCAACGTACTCGTCAACCACAGAAACCCCATCATCTCCCGGCAAGCTCTCTCGAGCTTGCGGCTGCTACGGATGTCATTGAAATAGCCGAAGATCCAGATCTTCAGAATGAGATCATCGCTGTAGCTCGGTCGACCATCGGGTGATCTCCTGCCCTGAAAGCCAAGGCCACGTAGATCAAGGCTGTCGACGAAGTCGCGAACAAACCGGGCCGGGTGATCCTCACCCACCCAGTCTTCAAGAGCTGGGGGGAACAAGAAAACCTGGCTGTAGTCGGGTTTCATCTCGCGCGTCAAAGCAGAAATCCAAAGGGCTTTTTCATGAAACGATTATACCATTAAGTATATCTATTTTCAATGCTTTGCGGAGTGCTCTGTCAATAGAATTCAGACACATCCAGGCTTTTGAGACAGCCCCTGGAAGCCCGCCCCCACAACCATCGCATCGTGGGGTCGATTGTGGGGCAGCATCCTGCCTGCCCTTCAGTGTCTTCGAAGCAGTTTGGACATCGCTACGAAGTCAAACGCTCTTGAAGCAAGCGATCGCCCACTCTCAACTGCGATGGCTTTGTGTCCCCTTCGCGTCTTCGCGTCTTCGTGCTTGCGACGGTGCGATGCCCTCGCGTCCCTTGCGCCCTCGCGGTTCCATTCGACTGGGCTCGGTGCGGCGGCTCAGACAATCACTTCCATCGAAAGGTCCACGCTCTTGGCGCTGTGGGTCAGGGCTCCGACAGCCATGAGGTCGACGCCGGTGGCGGCGACCTCGGCGGCGTTGCCGAGGGTGATGCCGCCCGAGGCTTCGACCACCGTCCGGCCGGCGACCATTTCGACCGCATCCCTGAGTTGCTGCGCCGTCATGTTGTCGAGCATCACGACATCGACGCCGACCTCGAGTCCCTCCTCGAGCTGGTCGAGGGTGTCGACCTCGAGCTCGACCTTGACGGTGTGGCCGATGGCCGCCCGCACCCGCTCCACCGCTGGTCGCACCCCTCCGGCGAGGGCGATGTGGTTGTCCTTGATGATGACCGAGTCATCGAGCCCGAAACGGTGATTGGAGCCACCGCCACAACGCACGGCGTACTTTTCCAGCGCTCGCAGCCCCGGCGTCGTCTTGCGGGTGCAGATAATCCTCGCCTTCGTGCCGCGGACCTCGTGGACAAAGGTGCGGGTCAGGGTGGCGATCCCGCAGAGCCGGGCCAGGAGATTGATCGCTGTGCGCTCCGCGCTGAGCAGCGATCGCGCCCGACCGTGCACTTCGAGCAGGACATCACCGGCTTCGGCATCGGCGCAATCGCCGACCGCATGCTCGACCTCGGCCCTGGGGTCGAGCAGACGGAAGGCCATGGCCGCCACCGGCCCACCGGAAATCCGGCACGGCTCCCGGGCGATGATCCTGGCGCTCGCCTTGAGATCGTGCTCGACCACCGCGTCCGAGGTGACGTCGCCGGCCCGGCCGAGATCTTCCAAGAGCGCGCGGCGCAACAGGTCTTCGAAGAGAAGCTGGTGGAGTTCCGGAAGGATCGGTCTGGCCATGTCTCAGTCCTTTCGACCCTCGGACGCCTGAGCGCCAGGGTATATGTTCCCAAACTGTTGATCGTCATCGGGCTGTGCGCGTGGGCCGAGGGGCTGCAACCCCGCGAAAAAGAGGTCCTGATTCCAGTGTCGGCTCTCTCGCGGGAAATCGCGTCGATGGTGGGCGCCGCGACTCTCGGTTCTGATGGTGGCGGCGGTGGTGACGAGCCGCGCCACGGTCAGCAGGTTGGCGACCTCGCCGAGCCGAGATTCTCGCCCCCGGCTCAAGCGGTCGATCTCGAGTTGGGCCCGACGCAGACCGGTCATGGAGCGCACGAGGCCGACGTCCCGCCACATCGTCCTCCGAAGCTCGGCGACGACGGGATCGTCGGCCTTGGCCCAGAGATCGGGCGCGAGCTCGAACCCGGCTCGACTTGCGGCACGAACGATCGTATCGACCGAAGCGTGATCGCGAGACGCTTCCGCGACCGAACGACCCGTCCGTCGGCCGAAGACCAGAGCTTCGAGCAGGGAGTTGCTGGCGAGCCGGTTGGCGCCGTGCAGACCGGTCCAGCTGGCCTCGCCGCAGGCCCACAGACGGGGCAACGACGTGCTTCCGTCGAGACCGACGACGACGCCTCCCATGTGGTAGTGCGCCGACGGCGTCACCGGCATCGGGCGGCGCCGCGGGTCGAGATCGTGTTTGAGGCAGAGGCTGAGGACCAACGGGAAGCGGTCCGCGAACTCGTCGGCCAGGGTGGTGGCGTCGAGAAAGACCCGCCCCCCGACCTGCATCTCGTTCCAGATCGCCCGCGCCACGACATCGCGCGGCGCGAGCTCGAGCCGCGGGTGGACGCCCTCCATGATGCGACGGCCCCGCTCATCCACCAGCAGGGCGCCCTCACCCCGCAGGGCCTCGGTGAGAAGCGGCGTCGTGTCCGCATCGACATCGAGGGCCGTCGGGTGGAACTGAACAAACTCGAGACCTGCCAACGAAGCGCCGGCCCTGGCCGCCATGGCGAGGCCATCGCCGGTGGACTCGACCGAGTTGGTCGTGGCGGAATAGACCCTTCCGATTCCACCGGTGGCCAGCACCACCGCGTTGGCCGCGATCAGAAACGCCCGGCCTTCCGCGTCGGCGCAGAGCACCCCGGCCACCCGGCCGCGGTCGACGACGAGTTCGAGGGCGAGCGTGTGATCGCGGATCTCGACCCGGTCCTCGGCTTCGACCGCAGATCGGAGCGCGCGCACGATCTCGGCGCCGGTGGCGTCACCCTCGGCATGCACCACCCGCGGGTGATCGTGCGCGCCCTCTCGGCCGAGATCGAGGTCGCCCGCGGGCGACCGGTCGAAGGCCGCACCCAGGGCCAAGAGCTCATCGATTCGCTCCGGGCCCTCACGGGTGACCGCCCGCACCACCTCTTCCCGGCAGAGCCCGGCGCCCGCCTCCATGGTGTCCCGAGCGTGCGAAACCGGAGAGTCGGTCGGCCCCACCGCCGCCGCCACGCCGCCCTGGGCGTGGGGGCTCGAACCCCCTTGCGCGAAGGCTGATTTGCTGAGAATCACCACCTCGCGGTGGTTGGCGTGGATCGCCGTCATCAACCCGGCGATACCGCTGCCGACGACGACGACATCGGCGAGGAGGACCTCTTCCGGCGACGGGGAGCCGGTTTCGATCACCCGCGTTCGCCCCGGCCGACCTCCAGCATCCGCTCGACGGACCGAAGGGCCCGGGCGGCCACCGCGGGCTCGACCTGCACTTCGAATTGACGGTTTTGGAGCGATGCGAGCACACGTTCGAGGGTGATCTTCTTCATGTGCGGACAGAGGGTGCAGGAACGGACGAAATCGATCTCGGGAAACTCGGCCGAGACGTTGTCGCTCATGGAGCACTCGGTGATCATGACCACCCTTTCGGGCCGCTGCTCACCGAGATAGCGGATCATCCCCGCGGTCGAGCCCACCATGTCGGCGGCCTCGAGCACCTCGAGGCTGCACTCCGGATGCGCCATGACCCGAACCCCGGGGAACTGCTCGCGATAAGCCTGCACATCCGCGACGGTAAACTTCTCGTGGACCTCGCAGCGACCACTCCACAGGATCACTTCGACATCGGTGTTGGCCCGGACCCACTTTCCGAGGTACTCATCCGGGAGGAAGATCACGCGATCGACGCCGAGACTCTCCACAACCTCAACGGCATTGGCCGAGGTGCAGCAGATGTCGGTCTCCGCCTTGACCTCCGCCGAGGTGTTGACATAGGTGACCACGGGGACTCCCGGGTACCGGCTCCTGAGTTCGCGCACATCGGCGGCGGTGATGGACTCGGCCAACGAGCAGCCGGCCTCGAGATCGGGGATGAGAACCGTCTTACCCGGGTTGACGATCTTGGCCGTTTCGGCCATGAAATGAACCCCGCACATGACGATGATATCGGCGTCGGACTCGGCGGCCCGCTTGGCCAGGGCCAGCGAGTCGCCGGTCATGTCCGCGACGCCGTGAAAAACCTCGGGCAGCTGATAGTTGTGCGCCAGGATCACCGCCCCGATCTCGGTCTTCAAACGATTGATCTCGGCGATCAGGGGTTCGTGGACGGCCCACTCCACCTCGGGCACGAGATGGCGGATCTTGTCGTAGATCGCTGCGGTTGAGCGCATGACGCCTCCCACGGTCCGGGCGTCGGCGACGTCCCGGCCACTTGAGGGCAGTTTACTTCCGGTGCGGAGGGTTGTCCAAGAACCCGCGTCCGCGTCCGTGCCCGCGTCCGTGCCCGATGTCAGCAACAGCGGCGGCATCCCGCGCCTGCGTCCGCAGCTGGAGCGGGATCGATTGTGGGGCAGGCTTCCAGCCTGCCGATGGCCGCAGTCGGTTCGATGACAGGTACAGAGGCAGGGACAGCACCCAGAACCGGAACCGTGACTTTTTCGGAATCGCAAGATTGTGGCCCCCCTCGGGCGTGGGTACGCCATTGTGCCGGAACGACCCTCCGGCAACGCGGCACTTTGCGCACAATGGCGCTACCGGGCTCCCTCGGGGAGCGCGATCAGGTCTGCTGTTCCGGCAGCGAAGTAGGCCGCCGGTGCTGCAGGAAACCGGCACAGCGGCAGCGGACAGTGCGTTACCCGCGACGGGGCACCGCACCATCGGGATCGGGAGAGGAAGCGAGAATCCTCGGGCACGGGTACGGGTGCGGGTACGGGCACGGGAGAGGAGAGGGAGAGGGAGAGGGAAGAACGATACAATCACCCCATGACCCATTCACCAACCGACCGCACCTTCGTCATCGACGGCGTCACCCTCCACCTCGCCCGTCCCGTCAGCGAGATCCCGCCATGGATCGGCCAACGCGAGGTCCTGCTCCAGCTGCTCGCCGCCTGGACCTGTTTCTCCGACACCGATGTACCGCTCAACCCCCGGTTGCTGGGCAAGCCCGGTGTCGGCAAGACGACCCTCGGCTGTGCCGCCGGGCTCGAGCTCGGTCTGGAGATCTACATCGTCCAGGCCACCACCGACACCCGCCCCGAAGACCTGCTGGTCACACCGGTGCTCGCCCCCGGCGGCGGCGTCCGCTACATGGCGTCGCCGCTGGTCACCGCCATGATCCGCGGCGGAGTGTGCATTCTCGATGAGGGCAATCGGATGAGCGAGAAGAGCTGGGCTTCGCTGGCCCCCCTGCTCGACCACCGACGGACGGTGGACAGCATCGCAGCCGGCGTGACCATCTCCGCCGCCGCCGATTTCCGCTTCGTCACCACCATGAACGACGACGCGTCGACCTACGAACTCCCCGAGTACATCCACTCCCGACTCATGCCGCAGATCGTGATCGACTTCCCCGACGAGGACGAGGAACGAGCGATCCTCAGCGCCCAGGTGGAGGACGTCGATGAGGAGGTCCTCGCCTACGTCCTCGGTTTCCTGCACGCCTCCCACCTGGCGGATCTGCGGTACTCGGTGCGCGACGGCCTCAACATCGCCCGCTACGCCATGAAACTGCTCCATCGAAACGAGGCCGCGGACGCAGCCGACGCCGTCAACACCGCGCTGAGACTCGCCCTCGGCCCCGACGCAGCCCAATTCTTAATTCTTAATTCTTAATTTTTGATTGTCGATGATGAAACAAATGAAATTCTTGTCTTCAATTCAAAATTCAAAATTCAAAATTGAGAATTGGACATGATGGATCTCGATCGCATCGCCCCCGAAGCCGTCCCGGGCATCCGCATCCTGCCGGTGCTCCACGACCGGGTGGATTTCGGCGCTCTGGTCACTCGGGTGCTCGGCGCGCTCGACCCTGCGATCGTGGCCGTGGAGCTGCCTACCACCCTCGCCGACGCGGTCGGAACCGCGGTGGCTCGGTTGCCCCAGATCTCGGCGGTGATCTCCGAAGAACCCGGGGAGGATGCGGTGGTGTGGGTCGTGGCCACCGGCGATCCCATGGTCGAAGCGCTGAGGTGGGCCGCTGAAAACGGTCGCAACACGGTGCTCATCGACCCGGATCTTCGCTACCGCGGCCGACACGACGACCGGTTCCCGGATCCCCAGGTGATCCACGACCTCGGGCCCGAGACCTATGTCGAGATGGTCCGCCGAATGGCGGCCGCCCAACCACGAGACGACGGCGATGAGCTCCGCGAGCGCGGGATGGCGCATCACCTGCAACAAGCCGCAGCCGGCGCTCGAGGAGAGATCCTCGCGCTCGTCGGCGCCGCCCACGCCACCCGGGTGGCGGATTTTCTCAACGGACCCACCGCGCCACCGCTGGCTCGCCAACACCGGTCCTCGGTGCTGATCCGAAACCTCCACCCCGACGATCTCACCGCAGTGTTGCGCGACCCGCCACTCGCGCACGCGGTCCACGAACACCTTCGGCGCGACGATCCACCCCCGGAGCCCGAATTCAGCCGCACGGCATCACGCCGGATCGAACTGCGGCGCGACGGTCTCCGGATCATCAGCGGCGAACCCATCGCCGAGGAGGCCGAACGCACCGAGGCCGTTGCCGCATGGTCCGCCCACAACGCCCATCGCACCACCGACGACGGCAAACGAGTGATCGATCGGGCCGCCCTCGGAGCCGTCGTCTGGCGGGTGGCCGCCTCCTCGTGGGAAGAACAAACCAAGAACCTGATCTCACCCTGGCAGCGATCCGCCTTCGTCGACTTTGCCCGACGCTACGCCCGTATCCAGGGTCAGCTCGTTCCGGGGTTGTTCGAGTGGGTCGTTGCGGCCCGTGGCGTCGGTGATGACAACCTCGCCTGGGAAGCTTTCGCGGCGGCGCGGTGCTACCCATGGCAGCGCTCCCAGGCCGAGATCGAAACCGCCCGGGTCGATGGCGAGATGCTCGATCTCGGCACCCGAAGCGTCCGGTTCCGACGGCGGTTCTTCAAGGTCAAGCGGCGTCTCGTGCCGGTGCGGGCGCGACCGACCACCGACGATCCGGCCGAGTGGCTGAAGGCCTTCGACGCGACCGGCATTTGCTCCTACCCTCCCGAAGACCTGGTGGTGGAGGACTACGGCCGCTATCTCAAGCACAAAGCGGTGAGCATCCTGTCGGCCGAGAGCCAGCGCTCGGAACCATTCACCACCAGCATGCTCGACGGCCTCGATCTCCGCGAGACGCTGCTGCGCTGGCACGAGGGCCGGATCTGGGTGCAGGAGAAGGGGCGGGCGCCGGGCAATGCCGGATCGGTCGTCGCCATCTTCGACGAAGACCCCGATGGCGCCGCCTACCCCTATCTCCTGACGTGGCTCGGTGAGCACGAGCAGGAGTCGGACATGGCCCTCTACGCCACCGATCCGACGCAGCAGATCGTCGGGCCGGGCATCATGCGGGCGACCTATGGCGGATTCATGTTGAGCTACCCGCCGGGACGGCTCTACGACGTCTGGCGCGATCCGGACTATCGGGAGGCCCGATCCAAATCCGAGGTCTTGATCATGGCGGCCGTCGACTACAGCCAGGAAAAGCTCGTCGTGCATCTCGCGCCGTCTCCCCCCGCCGATCAGACGAAAAGCTACGCTGCCCGACAGGGCAAGCACATCGTTCACATACCCATGGGCAGCGTCTCTCCAATTACCGTGCGCAAGATCCGCGTCGTGCACGTTCTCGCGGGCCACGACAAGAGGGAGATCGCGAAGAGTTACGTGTGGTGACCGCCCGGGGGGCGGAGAGCGCAACCGGGAGGCCGAAACCGCGTATCATTCGCAGGGGGATCTCTGTACATCTGCAACCCGGCGGCGAGATGCGGCATAGATCAACACGGGACGAGGCATCCGCCTCGGCCCCTCCGGAGGCTCGAATGAAACCATGGTCGGCGCTCATCTTCACGATCACCTTTGCGACTCTTATCGCCTGTGGCCCGGCGAGCGACGGCCTATGGTTTCACGGTGATCTCAGCGCTGCGACCGAGGCGGCGGCCGAACAGAACACCCTGGTGTTTGTCGAGTTCTACACCGACTGGTGCTCGTGGTGTCGCCGGCTGGAATCCGAAACTCTGACCAACCGAGAGGTCAAAGAGGAGTTGCGCAAGTTCGTCGCCATCCGGCTCGATGCGGAGAAGGAGGGCGCATCAGCCGCGCGGCAGTTCGGAGTCGAGTCGTTCCCGACCATGGTCTTCCTCGATCCGACCGGCGAGGAAGTCGAGCGCATCACCGGCTATCTGCCGCCGGACAAGTTCATCGACGAAGTCCGGCGCATCAGGACCGGCGACACGCTCTATGCCTGCCTGCAGAGACTCGAAGACGACCCGACCGACACCGAGGCGATCCGGCGGGCGGTCGAGGGTCTCCTCGAACGAGCCGACCCCGAGGGTGCGATCGCCAAGATCAAGAGCTTCCACGCCGAGGACGAACACGACCACGAAGTCTGCGAACAACTCATGTTCCACGCCGGGCGGGATCTCCACTATCGGGTCTACCTGCGGGCCGGCGAGCTCTTCCGCGGCGGTTGGAAGACCTCTGTCGAAGTGCCGCCCGTACCGGGGAGCAAACGCCTCGCCGGTCTCCTCGAGGACGGGCTGCCGGAGCTCGATCCGAGCGAGCAGGCCGATCTCCTGCGGACAGCGAGGTTCGAGGACTCTCTCGAGTTGCTGGAGATCGTCACCCTTGACAATGTCAACGGCAACGAACTCTTCGGTCTCGCATCGTTCGCCTTTCGCGGTGGACATTACGAACTCGCCGCAGGGCTCTACCAACGGTGGTTTGACGAGACCGAAACACCCCACGACGCCGAAACCCTCAACCGCGCGGCATGGCAGCTCTATCTTGCGAGGGAATCGCTCGACACCGCCATCGCCATGGCCCGGCAGGCCTACGATCTCGATCCCTCGGCGGATATTGCCGACACCCTGGCTCGGTTGCTCTATCTCAACGACAAACCCGAGGAAGCCGTCGACCTCGAGCGCAAGGCGGCCGAAACCGCAGAGGGCGCGCGGGCCGAACAGTATCTCGAGGTCGCCGACAAGATGCAGAGACTCATCGATCTCGACGACAAACCCGCGTTCGAGAGCTACCCGGGACCACGCGAGACCGATCTCTGAACGAGTCCGCAGCCGCGAATTTTCACCGCGAAGACGCAAAGATCGCAAAGCATCGCAGCGTCCCTAACATTGCAGGAAACAAACGCAGAGACGCAGAGGCGCAGAGGCATCGCACCGTCGCGAATAGGACACGGATTTCGCGGATTTCGCGGATCGTGCCTCAAGACGATCACCGCACCTGTCACCCTGAGCAACGCCACGCCGCCGGACGGCGCCTACTCCAGGAACGACGGAACAACCATTCCCTGTCATTCTGAGCACCGCCACGCCGCGGGGCGGCGTCTACTCAAGGAATAACGGAGGCAGCCAAGGCTTGTCATTCTGAGCGAGCGAAGCGAGTCGGAAAGATTCCCCGAAGCTCAGAGCGACGATGAGGAAAACAGCTCGTGCCCGACACGGAGGGGACCCTTCGACTCCGCAGCCTCGGAGGCTGCTTCGCTCAGGGTGACGATGGGTTTGTCATTGGGAGCGAACGAGTCCGCGAGTGAGTCGAAGAATCCCCCGAGGGTCGGTGGGACGAGCCAACAGGAGCGGTCTCCCAACCCTCAGGGGACCCTTCGACTACGCGACCTCGGAGGTCGCTGCGCTCAGGGTGACGGGGTATGTTGTTGTGAGCGGAGCAGCCTCCGAGGCTGCCGAGTCGAGCTGTTCCTACTAGCTCGGAGAGCGACGTAGGCAGCGTCCCCCGAGGGTAGGAAGATCGCCGTTCCAACATCGTCCTACCGAGCTTCGGGAGATTCTTCGACTCGCTACGCTCGCTCAGAATGACAGGTATTTTTCGACCTCCGTCATTCCATGGGTAGGCGCGACCCACGGCGTAGCAGTGCTCAGTATGACAAATATCTGGTGATTGCCTGAGGCTCGATCGGGAGCGAAACCAGGCGGAGCCGGCGCGCCGTAGGCGCGGCGGCCTGTTGATCGGGTCGGCGGGACGAACACTCGTGTTCGGAGCGTCGACCCGATCAACAGGTGGTGGCGGTCTGACCGCCACCGACTCCGCCGCGAGCCTCGGCTGCGATGATCCGCGTCCATCCGGTCAATCCGTGATCATCCGCGTCCCATTGCGATGGTTCTCTGCGTCTCTGCGTCTCTGCGCCTCTGCGTTGAACTGCGATGGCTGCGATGGCCTTGCGTCCCTGGCGTCCTCGCGGTTCATCTACTCCGCGCGGAGCGCCTCGATGGGATCGAGGTCGGCGGCCCGTCTCGCCGGCGCGACCCCGCTGACGATCCCGACCAGGAGGCTCATCACCAATGCCGCGATCACCGCTTCGATGGGGGTGCTCATCGGCAGGCCCGGCACCGCCGCCCGCACCAGGGCCATGATCCCGAACCCGCTCACCAGCCCGAGAACGCCGCCGGCCATGGAGAGCACCACCGCCTCGAGCAGGAAGAGGATCTGCACCATGGAACGCGGGACTCCGATGGCGCGGAGCAGCCCGATCTCGCCGGTGCGTTCGTGAACCGAGATCCACATGATGGTGAGGATCCCCATGGCGCCGACAAAGAGTGAGATCCCCGCGATCCCCGAGACCGCCACCGTGACCATGGAGATCACCCGGCCGAAGGTCTCGAGCATCTCGGTCTGGGTGGTGATGGTGAAGTCCTCCTCGCCGCGGTGGCGCTCCATGAGCAGACGGCGGATCCCCTCGGTGACCGGACCGATGGCCTCGCTCGACGCCGCCACGACATCGATCTCGAGCAGCTCGTCGATGTTGAAGATGTCCATGGCGGTGGCCACCGGGATGAAGGCCGTGTCGTCGAGATCGAGCCCGAGGATCTGACCCTTGGGCTCCATCACCCCGATGACGAGGAACGAGTATCCGCCGATCCGCACCCGTCGACCGAGCGGGGAGCGATCGTCAAAGAGCTCGCGGGCGAGCTTGGCGCCGAGCACGGCGTAGGATCCCCGCCGGTTCGGATCCATGCGGGGCAGGAAGGAACCCTGCGCCACCTGGAAACGCCAGGCCGAGGCCGCCTCCCAGCCGACGCCGTAGATGAAGACGCTGCGGCCGCGGCCGCCGCCCTCGACCTCGGCCGGTCCGAAGGCGACGGGAACGACCTCGTCGACCTCCGGGATCCGCCGCAGCGCCTCGGCGTCGTCGATGCTGAGCTTGTGCGTGGTGCCGCCGAGCACGCCGGGCATCCCGAGGGTCTTGACCTTGCCGGGGTTGATGCCGATGAGGGTGGTGCCGAACTGGGTGAACTGGCCGACGATGTAGTCGCGGGTCCCCTCCCCCAGCGAGGTCAGCAGGATCACCGCGGTGACGCCGATCGCCGACCCCCAACGCCGACAGAAACGACCGCAGGCGCTGGCCGCCGAGCGCGCCGATGACGAAGCGGACAATCTCGAGGAAGTCCATCAAGCACGGCCTCAGGCCGAATTCTGAATTATGAATTTTGAATTCTGAATTTTCCATCGCAGAGCTTCTACCGCATGAGCGATCTGCGATGTAATTAAGAATTGAGAATTGAGAATTGAAAATTCGGTCAATTCGTCATCGTCCCACCAACGCCTGCACCGGATCGAGCTTCGCGGCTCGTCTCGCCGGCACGACCCCGAAGATCACCCCGACACCGAGCGAGACCGCCAGCGACGCGGCGACCGCCCAGGTCGGCGGCGCCGCCGGGAAGGTCGGATAGACCTGGACAAAGGCCCGGATCGACAGCCAGCCGACCGCCAGCCCCACCGCTCCACCGAGGCTCGAGAGCACCGACGCTTCGGCGATGAAGACCGCCAGCACCTGGCGGGTCGTCGCACCCAGCGCCTTGAGCAGGCCGATCTCCCGCCGGCGCTCGGCCACCGCCACCAGCATCACGTTCATGATGCCGACCCCGGCCACGGTGAGCGAAACCGACGCGATGGCCACCAGCGCCAGGGTCAGGACGTTGAAGACCGAGTTGAAGGTCGAGACCACCGCGTCCTGGGTGATGACCGTGACGTCCTCGACCCGGTGGCGCTCGGCGAGGAGCTCGATCACGGCCTTCTTTGCCGGCGCGAGGTTCCTTTCGGACCCGACCTCCACCAGGATCCGGAAGAGCGACGACCGGTTGAACATCCGCATCGAGGTCTGCACCGGGATGAAGACGATGTCGTCGAAGTCGAAGCCGAGCGAACGCCCTCGCGGGGCGAGCACCCCGACGACGCGGAAGCGCCACTCACCGATCCGGACGACCTTGCCGAGGGGTGACACCGCCCCGAAGAGCTCCTGCGCGACCTTGAGGCCGAGCACCACCTCGCTGCCGCCCCGATCGGGATCGCCGGGAGTGAGGAAACGGCCCGATCCGACCACGAGCCGGCGCACCCGGGCGAGCTCCGCGGTGGTGCCGAAGATCGCCGACCGACCGCGACCGGCCGCCGGCCCGCACCACCTCGGTGCCGGTGGCCAGCGGCGCCGCCTCGACCACGAGCGGGATTCTGGTGGCCACGGCGCGGTAGTCGTCGAGGGTGAGATCGTTGGTGGTCCCGCCGAAGGGCATCATGCCGGTGGTCTCCACCTTGCCGGGGATGACGATGAGGAGATTCGTCCCCAGCGAGCTGAACTCCTGCACGACGTACTGCCGGGCGCCCTCGCCGAGCGCGGTCAGCGCCACCACCGCCGCGATCCCCACCGCCACCCCGGCCACCGACAGCACGGTCCGCAGCCGGTGACCGCGAAGCGCCCCGATGGCGAAGGCGATGAGCTCGGTCAGCGGCATCAGCGTTCATCGACTCCGGAAGCCCAATCCGAATTTGATTCTGTGACGATGTTCCTGAGCGATTCCATGCAATTTCGCATCGCAATGAGCGCCGAGGCACCACTTCCTGCGATGTGCGAATTAAGCAATTGCATGAATTCAATGAATTGAGAATTGACATTCACTCATCAGTTCGCTCCACGATATCGCCGTCGTCCATCCGCACCGTGTTCCTCGCCCGGGCCGCGATCTCGGGGTCGTGGGTCACGAGCACCACGGTCTGACCCTCGCGATTCATCTCCTCGAGCAGATCCATGACCTCGAAGGCCGATGCCTTGTCGAGGTTGCCCGTCGGCTCGTCGGCGAGCACGAGACCCGGATCCATGACCACGGCGCGGGCGATGGCCACCCGCTGGCGCTGGCCCCCGGAGAGCTGATCGGGGCGGTGGTGGGCGCGATCCGCCAGACCCGACCGACGCCAGCGCCTCCGCCGCCCGCTCCCGTCGCTCGGCGCGGGAGACCCCGGCAAAGAGCATGGGCAGCTCGACGTTGCCCTGGGCGGTGAGCCGGGCGAGCAGGTGAAAGAACTGGAAGACGAAACCGATCTGGTTCTGGCGCAGCTTGGTGCGTTCGAGATCGGAGAGTTGACTCGACATCGCGACCGTCAAAAACATAGCCGCCGGAGGTCGGCCGGTCGAGACAACCGAGGATGTTGAGCAGGGTCGACTTGCCCGAGCCGGACGGCCCGATCACGGCGAGATAGTCGCCGCGAGCGATCGTCAGATCCACCCCGTGCAGCGCGTGAACCTCGGAGTCCCCCACCTGGTACGTCCGCCAGAGATCCTTGAGCTCGATCATCGCGCACCGAATCGGTAGTCGACAGTCGCAGTCGCAGCTGCGTTTCGAACGGCACACCGGTCTCGACCATGACGACTCTCCGAAAGGGCGGGGCGAATCCCAAACCGATTTTCGTGCTCGGCCGATCTCCTCCGCCCACGAAAGCAGTTCGATGGACGTCGATGTCACGTTGACTGTCGCGTGCGACGTCATCGCGCCTCCGCACGACCTCCGGCTTGATCTCGGCGGAGTCCCTCGCCGCGACGATGACGTCTCCCTCGGCGAGCCCGCTCAGCACCTCGGTGAACTGCCAGTTGCTGAGCCCGGCTCGATCGCCTCCACAAGAACGCCGTCGACGAGCACCAGGACCTCGCCGTCGTCGGCCACCGCCGAGGACGGCACCCGCAGGACATCCGTCCGCTGATCGAGGATGACCTCGACATCGGCCGAGGTCCCCGGGCAGCACGCCGAGGACGAGCGCCCTGCTCGTCGAAGTCGACCTCGATTTCGACCGTCCGGTTCTGCTCGAGCATGTCGAGGACATAGGGCGCGACTCGTCTGACCCGGCCGAAGAAGGGCACGTCGGGCCGCGAGTCCACGGTCATCCGGACCGCCTGGCCGACCTTGACCCGCTCGGCGTCGACCTCGTCGATGGGCGCGCTGACGTAGATCGACGCCGGATCGAGCAGATCGATCACCGCCGGAATCGGCACCCCCGGCGGCGACGGGGTGATCCACTCGCCGACATCGGTGGAGACCTCGGCCACGGTCCCGCGAACGGCGCCCGCAGCTCGGTGAAGGCGAGCTGGACCTCGACCACCGCCACCTGGGATCTCGCCTGTTCGACCGCGGCGGCGCCGGCGGCGCAGGCCGCCCGGCTCCGGTCGCGCTCGGTGCTCAGGGAGTCGAGGCTCTGGTCCGAGGCGATGCCGCTGTCGTGCAGCGAGGTTGTCCGGTCGAGCTCGGTCTGGGCGAGCGTCGGCCGCGAAACACGCCTCGTCGGCCTGGGCTTCGGCGGCGACGACGCTCCGGCGGGCCAGGGTCGAGCTCGGCCTGCTGCATGCGATCGTCGAGCTTGAGCAGCAGATCGCCGGCCGAGACCAGCGATCCCTCGAGGAACGGAGTCGCCACCACCAGCCCGCCGATCTGGGGCGAGAGCTTGGCGCGTCGGTAGACCTTGACCGTCCCCGCCCGGGTGTTGGTCACGGTCTCCTCGACCACGCCCCGTTCGACGGTGGCGATCCGGACCCGGATGACCTCCGGTTTGAAGACCGTGAGCTTGAGCGTCACGACCAGGGCCGCGAGGACCACTGCCACGATGAGCCATCGTTTGATATTCATCTCATTGGGATTCTACGCCGTCACCGGCGGTCTGGGTTCAGTCAACCCGGATCGGCCGCGCTGCATGCTAGAGTTGCAACTCCGTCGCGCTTCACAGGGAGGTCTCATGGACGAAGGCAAGACCACCTGGCGCTTTCCCCGCGCCTTCTGGACCGGCAACGCCGCCGAGCTCTGCGAGCGGGCCGCCTACTACGGCACCTTCATCGCGCTGCGGACCTATCTCATCCGCGTCGTCGGCCTCGATGACATCCAGTCGGGGGTCATCGCCGGCCTCTTCGGCGCCCTGATCTATCTCTTCCCGTTCTTCACCGGGGCACTGGCCGACCGGATGGGATTCCGCAACGGTCTGATGCTGGCCTTCGCCCTGCTCACGATCGGTTACGGCACCCTCGGGGTCTTCAGCACCCTCGGCCCGGTGCTGGTCGGACTCTTCATCATCGTCGTCGGCGGCGCCTTCGTGAAGCCCGTGATCACCGGAACGGTCTCCAAGTCCTCCGACGCCACCAACCGCGCCCGCGCCTTCTCCATCTTCTACATGGTGGTCAACATCGGCTCGCTTCACCGGCAAGACCATCGTCGCCCCCATGCGGATCCAGATGGGCGTCGAAACCGTCCCGTTCTTTTCCTCGGCGGCATCGCATTGGTCGCACTGGTGCTGGTCTTCCTCACTTTCAGACCGCCGGCCGACGGCGAGGACCAACCCCGCAACATCCACGAGGTCCTCCAGGGGATGTGGATGGCCATGTCCAATCTGCGGTTCTTCGCCCTCATCCTCATCACCGCCGGGTTCTGGGCGATCCAGGGCCAGCTCTACGCCGCCATGCCCGACTACGTGCTGCGGATGGCCGGCGAGACCTACAAACCCGAGTGGTACGCCAACGTCAACCCGCTGGTGGTCGTGCTCTTCGTCGTCGCCATCACCCAGATGGTGCGCAAATGGAAACCGCAGAACTCCATGCTGGTCGCCATGGCCATGATTCCCCTGTCATCGCTGGCCATGGCCTCGTCGGCCGCCTTCCACGGCAACGTCGAGATCTTCGGGATGTCCATCCACCCCATCACCCTGATGATGGTCATCGGCATCGCCATCCAGGGTCTGGCCGAGTGCTTCCTCAGCCCCAAGTACCTCGAGTTCGCCTCGAAACAGGCGCCCAAGGGCAAGGAGGGCGTCTTCCTCGGTTTCGCCCACATGAACACCTTCTTCGCCTGGCTCTTCGGTTTCATCCTGTCCGGCTTCCTGCTGACCAAGTACTGCCCCGAACCGACGACCCTGCCGCAGGCGATCCAGGACCAACACACCCTCGCCCTCGCCGGCCAGGCGCCCATGCCCGAGGTCTACGCCCACGCGCACTATCTGTGGTACGCCTACACCCTGGTCGGTCTGGTCTCGCTGGTCGCGCTGTTGATCTTCATCGGCGTCACCAACCACATGGACGCGAAAGAAAGCGGCGCGGCGGCCTGAGGATTCGACCCTGCGGCCTGGAACACATGACCGCGCTCGGTGCGTATGTACTCTGTCAGCAGCGCACTGGAAAGGAGCCCTCAGTGGCAACATCGAACCCCCTGCACCGATCCCGATCCAACCGCATGATCGCCGGCGTCTGCGCCGGTTTCGCCGACTGGCTCGGCTGGAGCCCGACACTCGTTCCGCGTCCTCTTCGTCATCGTCTCCATCCTCTCCGTCGCCTTCCCCGGGATCTCGTCTATCTGCTCCTCTGGCTCGTCATGCCGCTTGGGTGATTGAGGCGGGCCGACGATTTCACCGCAAAACGCCGAGCTCGCAAAGCTCGCAGGATCGGCCGTAAGCGCGCATCGACACGCATAGAATTCGATTGGACGGCCGCAAAGCTCTGCTTCGCCATCCACGTTCAATTGTGATCGGTCGATGTCTTTGCGACCTTGGTGCACGCCTTTGCGGTTTTCAACTCTCGAGCGAACCTTTTTCTCGCACCTCCGTTGTCACTCCTAGGAACGGCCGTTAACTTTCGAGCTCCACGGTCGTCATCTACTCAGACCGACACGGAGGTATGACATGAACCGCAAGATCACCACCATCGCAGCCGCTCATCATCCTGATCGCCGGCTTCGCCCTCGCCGCCGAGGAGACCCGCTGGGTCAACGTCACCGTGAGCGAGCACAGCGAAGGAACCAACGTCGAGGTCCACCTGCCCCTCAACCTCGTGCTCTCGGTGCTCAAGAGCGTCGACGTGGACAACTTCCACCGCGGCCACGTCGATCTCGACATCGACGACGCCGATATCGACTGGGCCGAGATCTTCGCCGCCGTCAAGGACGCGCCCGACGGTCAGTTCGTCACCGTGGACTCGCACGATGCCAAGGTCAGCGTCAGCAAACAGGGCGGGACTCTGCTCATCGACGTCGACGAGATGGACGGCGACAACGCCAAGGTCAAGGTGACGGTGCCCGTCGAGTTCATGGACGCGCTCTCGATCAACGATTCGAGCCAGATCGATGTCGCCGCGCTGCTCTCGAAGTTTCGACCGGCTCCCCAACGGCGACCTGGTGACCGTGGAGTCCGACGAAGCCAACGTCCGCGTGTGGATCGAGTAAAAGGGATCGAGGCGGGAGGTCATCATGCGCATGCGTGAACGAGGCATTTCAACCATCGGCGGCATCCTGCTCGCGGGTCTGGCCGGGATCCTCACCGCCGTCGCCATCACCGACTGGATGGTCGTCGATGTCCAGATCGCCGACCCCGATCCCATGCACATCAAGGTGCCGTTCCCGCTCTTCATCGCCGATGTCGCGAGCTCCTTCATCCCCGAGGAAGCCTTCGAGGACGACGGAGTTTCCACCCGAGGTCGCGGCGAACAAGGAACTCATCCTCGCCGCGGTCACCAGCCTCCTCGAGGCGCCGGACTCGGCACTCGTCAAGGTCTCGGCGCCCGATGCGCTGGTCGAGATCAGCAAGCTCGGCGACAACATCACGGTGGCGGTCGACGCCGATGACGCGATCGTGCGCTGCACCATCCCCCTCGACGGGGTGCTCTACGCCCTCGAAAAATGGGACTGGGAGACCTTCGATCCGGATCTGATCTTCGACACCCTCGGCAAGGCCGACAACGGACCGCTTCGTGACCGTCGAAGTCGACGACGGCACCAAGGTCGCCATCAATCTCTGGTAACCAACCAACGGGTCCCACCACCCCAACCTCCTAAAGCGGGCTCTCACGAGCCCGCATTTTTTGGTGTAAATACCGCAAAGACGCAAAGGACGCCAAGCATCGCAAAATCGAACCGCAAAGAGCGCAAAGAGCGCAAAGAAACTGCATTTGAATGACCGCAAAGCAAAGCTTTGCGGTCATTCAATGATTCTACTGCGATGCTTGGCGATCCTTTGCGTCTTCGCGGTTCAGTTTGTCCGTTGCGATGCTTGGCGTCCTTCGCGTCTTCGCGGTTCGTTATGTCCGTTTGCGATGCTCGGCGTCCTTCGCGTCTTTGCGGTTCAATCCTGCGACGGCGGCTCGTACGGCTCCGGTGGGTCCCACCCGCCGAGGTCGGCGACGCGTTCGGCGAGGCCGTGGGCGGTGACGTCCTCGGGCGGGATCGGATCGCCGATCTCGACCGTCACCCGCGACCAGAAGCGGCGGAAGGGCTTCGTCATGGCGCGGCCGCCGGCGCGGCTGAAGAAGCTCCCCCAGAGCCCGATGACCGCCATCGGCACCACCGGCACCGGCGTCCGTTCGATGATCCGCTCGATCCCCGGCCGGAACGGCTGCAGCTCGCCGTCGCTGGTGATGCCGCCCTCGGGGAAGATGAAGACGAGTTCGCCGTCTTCGAGCTCGTCGGCGATGCGATCGTACGCGCGCTTCTTGAGTTCGGCATCCTCTCGGCCCGAAGCGATGGGGATGACCTTGGCGCCGCGGAAGAGGAAGCGGACGAGCGGCAGCTCGAAGTACTCGTGGGTCATGACAAAGCGCACCGGGCGCGGCCGAAACCGAGGCGAAGATGAGCCAGTCGACAAAGCTGACGTGGTTGGCCACCAGCACCGCCGCCCCCTCGGCCGGGATCTTCTCCCTTCCCTTCGATCCGCAGGCGATAGACGATGTTGGCGGCGCACCAGGCGACAAATCGCAGGAGGAACTCGGGGATCACGGTGTAGATGTAGACCGCCACCAGGGCGTTGAGCACCCCGAGCATGAAGAAGAGCCACGGGATCGTCCTCCCGATGGCCAGGAGAGCGACCAACACCAGCGACGAGAGGACCATCAACGCCGAGTTGATGATGTTGTTGCCGGCGATGACCCGCGATCGTTGGTCGGCGCGGGTTCGCAGTTGGATGAAGCTCATCAGCGGCACGGTGTAGAAACCGGCCGACACCGCGATCATGAAGAGATCGACGAGCACCCGGATGGCGCCCGGCTGACGGAGATACTCGCCGACACCCATGAGATGACCGTCGAGAGGGTCCGAGGAAACCGCCGCCGGCGATGGCGAGATCGAGGGCGAAGACGCTCATGCCGATGGAGCCCAAGGGGCACGAGACCGAGTTCGAGTCGGCGCCGGGAGAAGATCTCGCAGAGCATGGATCCGATGCCGATTCCGACGCAGAAGACCGAGAGATAGAGGGTCACCACCGTCTCGCTGCCGAACATCACGTCCTTGGAGAAGTTGGGCAGCAGCGACAGGAAGGAGGCGCCGAGAAACCAGAACCACGAAATCGCCAGGACCGAGAGACAGACCGATCTTGACGCTGCGGGTCACCCGGACGATCTCGATGGTCGGCGTGATCGGGTTGAGCTTGACCTCGAGATCGGGGCTGCCCGGTGGGGTCTTCAGGACGAAACGGCTGGTGAAATACCCGGTCACGGCGACGACCACCACCATCAACCCGAGCCGCGACACCCAGGACATCGCCGCCGGCGATGACGATCCCGCCGATGATGGTACCGAGAAGGATCGCGAGAAACGTGCCCATGGCCACCAGGGCGTTGCCGCCCACCAGATCGCGCTCGCCGAGCAATTCGGGGAGGATGCTGTACTTGGCCGGACCGAAGAAGGTCGACTGCATCCCCATGAGAAAGAGCACGAAGAGCAGCAGCGGCAGGTTGTTGATGGCGAATCCGACCCCCGCCAGCACCATGACGCCGATCTCCCAGATCTTGACCAGGCGGATGAGCCGCCACTTGGCGAAGCGATCGGAGAGCTGACCGGCGGTCGCCGAAAAGAGGAAGAACGGCAGAATGAAGATCCCGGCGCAGGCGACCACGATCTGCTGCGAGGCCATCCCGAGCAGGCTCAGGGACCGGTAGGCGATGAGGATCACCAGGGCGTTCTTGAACAGATTGTCGTTGAACGCACCGAGGAACTGGGTCCAGAACAGCGGCCAGAACCGCCGCTCACCAAGAAGCTTCAACTGACTCATACGGCGACCAGTCTAGAACAACTGACGAACCGCCAAGGCGCAAAGGACGCCAAGCATCGCAAAAAAACGCAGAGGCGCAGAGACGCAGAGATCCGGACCGCTGCTGACGTGGAGAATCTGGTTCTCATGGGGGTCAACCGGCCGGACGGCTGCCGAAAAACTGTCATTCTGAGCGAGCGAGTCCGCGAGTGAGTCGAAGAATCCCCCGAGGGTTGGATGGGCGTTCATCTTTTCAACTCCCTTCCTGCTTCGGGGGACCCTTCGATTCGCTCGGCAGCACTCGCTCACTCAGGGTGACAGGTGTAGGCGGAGCCGGCGCGCCGTAGGCGCGGCGAGCTGCTGATTCAGGCGCTCGTCACGAACGCCGCGTTCGAAACGAGCACCTGAATCAGCAGTGGTGGCGGTCCGACCGACACCGACTCCGCCGCGAATCTCAGTCGCGATGGCTGTTCGTCTCTGCGTCTCTGCGTTAAAAATTGCGATGATTGCGATGTCTTCGCGTCCCTTGCGCCTTTGCGGTTCGCCTCCGCTACGGCTTCGGGTAACCATCCATGACGGCGATGGAGCGGGCGAGGACCTCTTCGGGCAGCGGGTAGTTCTCGAGGTCGCCGGCGAAATACATCTCGTAGCCCTTGAGATCGAGCAGACCGTGGCCCGAGAGACAGAAGAGAATCACCTTCTCCTCGCCCGCTTCCCTCGCCTTTTCGGCCTCGTCGATGACCGCGGCGACGGCGTGGCTGGTCTCCGGCGCGATGATGAGCCCCTCGGTGCGGGCAAACTTCACGGCCGCCTCGTAGCACTCCTTCTGGCCGTAGGCTCGCGGATCGGCCAGCCCCTGATCTACCGCGGCGCTGACCAGCGGCGCCATCCCGTGATAGCGCAGGCCGCCGGCGTGGATGGTCGGCGGGACGAACTTGTGGCCGAGGGAGTACATGGCGAGCATCGGCGTCATCTCGGCGATGTCGCCGTGGTCGTAGGCGTACGGCCCGCGGGTGAGGGTCGGGCAGGCCTCGGGCTCCACCGGGATGATGTCGATCTCGGCGCCGTTGATCTTGTCGGCGATGAAGGGGAAGGCGATGCCGGCGAAGTTGCTGCCGCCGCCGGCGCAGCCGATGACCACATCGGGGCCCTTCTCGCCGGCCTTCTTCAGCTGTTTCTTGGCCTCCAGACCGATGATCGGTCTGGTGCAGCAGCACGTGGTTGAGCACGCTGCCGAGCGAGTAGCGGGTCTTGCCGCCCGGATCGGTGACCGCCGCCTCGATGGCCTCGCTGATGGCGATCCCGAGGCTGCCCGGGGAGTCCGGGGTCTCGGCGAGGATGGCGCGGCCGACCTCGGTCTCGGTGCTCGGCGACGCGACGCAGCTCCCGCCCCAGGTCTCCATCATGACCTTGCGGAACGGTTTCTGGTCAAAGCTCACCCTGACCATGAAGACCCGGCACTCGAGCCCCACGAGGGCGCACGAATAGGCCAGCGCGCAGCCCCACTGGCCGGCGCCGGTCTCGGTGCACAGCCGCTCGATCCCGAACTCCTTGTTGTACCAGGCCTGGGCGACGGCGGTGTTGGGCTTGTGACTGCCGGCCGGCGAGACGCTCTCGTCCTTGTAGTAGATCCGCGCCGGCGTGCCGAGCGCCTTCTCCAGCGCGTAGGCCCGCCGCAGGGGCGCCGGCCGCCAGCGGGCCAGCAGCTGGAGGATGCCGTCCGGGATGTCGATCCAGCGGTCCTGACAGACCTCCTGCTCGATGAGGTTCATGGGGAAGACCGGCGCCAGGGCGTCCGGGCCGATGGGCTGCCCGTCGGGTCCGAGGGGCGGCGGCGGCGGTTTCGGCAGATCGGCGGCGAGGTTGTACCACTGGCGGGGCATTTCTTCGGCAGAGAGCAGGATCTTCGGGTCGCGCATTCGGGGGTCCTCCAAAAAAGAAAATCGGAACGACATCGTGGCGGGGTCGTCCTCATCAGTTCCCATTACTGTACCCGATCCCGTGCCCATGCATCGGGTCCGGCGGAAATGAACCGCAAGGGCGCAAGGATCGCAAGGCATCGCAAAAAAACGCAGAGGCGCAAAGTCGCAGAGACGCCGAGGCATCGCAATCGGGGATCGCGGCGGAGTCGGTGTCGGTCGGACCGCCACCACCTGTTGATCGGGTCGGCGCTCCGAACCCAAGCGTTCGTCCCGCCGACCCGATCAACAGGCCGCCACGCCTACTGCGCGCAGGCTCCGCCTGGGATCCACTCCCAATCTTCTCCTTGGAAAAGTGATCGGTCATCGATTCGGAATGGAACGAAACCGACGAATTTGAGGAGGCCGGACGGTCGTGCCGTAGGCACGATCCAAGGCTGTGAGATTCGATTCCGAAGCGCCGCGTTTCGGAATTGAATCTCATAGCCTTGGGTCCTCGGCCCTTGGACGAGGGCAACCGTCCGGCCGGTTGACGACAATCAGAATGAAGGCGCCGACGTCGGCACTGGGCCCGATCCGTGTTGATCCGTGGAATCCGCGTTCATCCGCGTCCCATTGTGATGCTTCGTGGTCCCTTCGCGGCTTTGCGTCTTCGCGTTTGCGACGTGCGATCGCTCTGCGCCTCTGCGTCTTTGCGTTTCTTTCTGCGATGCCTTGCGTCCCTTGCGCCTTGCGGTTCAACCGACCACCGAAAGCCGCTCCTCGAGCTTCTCGCACCACCTCGCGCCAGTTGTCGCCCTGGGGCAGGGCGAGGCGGACCCAGCCGGGGGTTCCGTAGTCCTCGCCGGGCCAGAGACCGACACCGTGCTCTTCGGCGAGGCTTTCGCACCACGCGGCGGAGTCCGGCGTCTGCCGGATCGAGCCGGTCGCGGATATCGACCCAGAGATAGAAGCCACCCGCCGGCATCAGCGGCATCGAAACCGGCTCGCCGCACCGCCTCGACCATGGCCCCGAGCCGCTCGCGAGACCGCGCGGCGGTTGGCCTCGAAATAGCTGTCGGGCACCTCGGGCAACGCGAGCATGGCTTGCTGCGGCGGCGTCGCCGGCGGGTTGAGCAGCGCGGACTGAACCACGTCACCCGGGCGACGAGTTCTTCATCGGCGACGATCCAACCCACGCGCCAGCCGGGAAGGGCGAGGCTCTTGGATGCCGAGCCGACCCGGACCAGGATGGACTCGGCATCGACGGCGGCGGGATCGGCGACATCGTCGCCGAAAGCAGAAGGCCGAGTAGGCCTCGTCGAGGATCGAGTCGGATCCCCCGATCGCCGCAACCATCGACCAGCGCCGCCAGCTCCCTGGCGTCGATGGTCGTCCCCGACGGATTTGACGGTGATGAGAGCACGACCGCGCGGGTCCTCGGCCCGGCGATCGCCAGGACCTGCGTCGCTCCAGCCGGCGAACCCGTCGCCGTGCTCGGCGACCCCCATCGGCACGCCGCCGAAACGACGCACCATGGCCGGGTAGGCGGGATAGCACGGCAGCGGGTGGATCACCTCATCGCCGGGCTCGACCAGGGCAGCCAGGAGAACGAGCAGACCGCCCTTGGCGCCGTGGGTCACCATCACCCGTCGCGGATCCGCGCGATCCGGATCGACCCAGTCGCGCCAGGACCGCCCGGAGTTCGGAAAGACCGCCCGGCGGCCCGTAACCCGATGCGGAATCGCCCGCGATCCGGCCGAACGCCTCCCGGATCTCGACCGGCGGATCGAAGCAGGGTTCGCCCACCAGAAGGTCGACCCGCTCGCCCGGCCATCGAGCCGAGCGCCGCGATCACGCCATCGAGTGCTCGTTTCATTCGTCGTTCCTCCGGGCTCCGTCCAGGCTCTCCCGGCAGGTGGTCATGAGCTCGGAAAAACGGTCATCGTCCGGCTGCTCCACCGCCTCCATCCACTCGTCGAGCGCCCGGCGGAGCCACCGCCCGGTCTCGGGGGTGAGCTCGTTGAGGGCCTGGATCTCGTAGTAGAGCGACGGATTCTCGCTCGCGACCTCGCGGGTGGTGGCGATCTGGCGGCCGAAGGTCACACCGGCCACTTCGGCGAGCTCGGCGGAACCCACACCTGAGTGGACCAGGGCGCGGGCGAAGACCAGGTTGGCGAGGTGGGTCAGCCCGAGGACGAGGCCCATGCGCCGGTCGTGCTCGGCCGGGTCCATCTCCACCAACCGGGCGCTGGTGTCGGCAAAGAGGCCCTCGACCATTTCGAGGTCCGATCGTGGAGCATCGGTGCAGACGACGACCGTGCGGTCCTCGAGCATCCGCACATCGGGGCCGAACATGGGGTGAAAGGAGACCACCCGGGTTCCGGCCGAGCGCAGGCGCTCGATGACCGGGCCGAGGTGGGTCTTGAGGCTGCACATCTCGGCGACGACCCCGCGCGGACGCAGCGCCCCGAGCTCGTCGAGGATCTCCGGGACAGACCGTCATGGGCACCGCCACCATGATCAGGTCGGCGTCGATGCGCTTCGGCGAGCGACCCCATCTCTTCAAACGGCGTCTCGCCGGAGGCCGGATCGACGACCCGGACCCGGTGGCCCTGACCGGCCAGGAAGCGAGCCGATCCAGCGGCCCATCCCGCCCTTGCCGCCGACGACGACGGTGTCGAGGGCGTCGCCCGAATAGACCGCGTCCCGCAGGGTCGCCTGCTCCTCCACCGCCTTTTCGATGAGAAAACGCGCGAGATCACGACCGAGACCGGCGTCGAGACCGAGCAGCGAGCTCGCATCTTCGAAACGGCGGTAGACCTGAGCCTCGACACCGAAGTTTCTCAGCGGCACCGCGAGCGATCGCTTGAGATCGCCGACCTGGCGGGCGAGCTCGAGGCGCTCGCAGACGAGGTGGAGGATGCGGCGGTCGAGGGCCTCGATGTCGCGGCGGTGTTGCTCGAGCAGCGCGTGGAGATCAGCTGGTTGAGTTTTCGGTGCGTGCATTCATCCTCCGTCGGGACCGCGACGGTGGCGGGCAGCAAAAAGCCCGCCGTCGCCGGCGGGCCTCAGAATCAAGGGTTCAGTGAGACCTTCGCCGGCTCCGGTTGAACCCGGAATAAGCGTAGTAAGCAAGCGAAAAAGCGTCGACGGTCATCACCCACCCATCGTAGCAGAAGACGGATTGAACATGAAACCGGCCGACAGGTCGCAAATCCGAGCTTCGATCATCACGACTCGCACACATGCAATCGACATCGGCCGAAGACGCAGGGACTCCGCGGAACCACGTGATCCGGTGGTCTTCATTGACCCATCGCATGTGCATTCGCCGGACCTTTGCGCAGTTGGCGGTTCGACTTGCCGTTCGCGATGCTTCGCGGAATCCCTGTGGTGTCTTCGTGTCCTGCGTGAATTTCAACCTCAGGGTCGCTTCGAAGAACTCCAACGGCGAGGTTGACGACGGTCTCGGGTTGTTCGACGACGACGGCGTGGCCGGCGCCTTTGATGATCTTGAAGTCGGCGCCGGGGATGGCTTCGGCGAGGCCTCGGCAGCGCTCGAGGGGGATGAACCCATCGAGCTCGGCGGCGACGACGAGGGTCGGGCAGCGGATGGCGGCGAGTTCCGCGCGCAGGCTGAACGACTCGGCGGAATCGAGCAGACCGATCAGACCCTCGAACCACGTCGTCGGCAGAGCCGCGATCTGCTTCCGCCGGAGGACCCGCTCCTCACGGTGGGCCTCGACATAGGCCGGCGAATAGACCACCGGTTCCAGAACATCGGACAGCACCCCGCGATCCGGACCCTCGAGCGATCGGACCGTCGCCGTCCCGCCAGCGCGCGACCTCGGTCGCCATGACATCGGTGAATCCGTCGGCCGAGGCGATGGAGAGCAGCGATCGCACCCGCTCGGGATGGCGCGCCGCGAGCAGAGCGCCCACCGCCCCGCCGAAGGAGGTCGCCAGAACGTGGACCGAGTCCAGGCCGAGGTGGTCGAGCACCTCGACGACATCAGCGACGTGCTCGGCGACATCGGCCGGCGGCGACCCGGGACTCAGCAGCTGGCCGCGAAGATCGCAGCGAATGACGGTGAAGTTCTCGGCCAACGGCGCCGCCACCGGCTGCCAACTCGGCGCCGACATGGCGATGCCGTTGAGCAGCAGGAGCGGCGGGCCCGCGCCGTCGACTGTGTGGTAGATCATCACGTCACCGGTCCGGAGTCGAATGAACCGCGAAGACGCTGAGGACGCCAAGCGTGCACAATGGAATCTCGATTGGCGCAGGCCTTGCTGCTGCGCCGATTCGATTCAGTTTCCGTGCGACTCGCGCCTGTGCGGTCCGACCTTGCGGTGCTCAGGTCCTGGCGTCTGACGGTCGGCTTCACCCCTCCACCCCCTCGAGCGGCTCGAAGTCCAGGCTCTTCGCCTCGAAGAAGCGCTCGCAGGCTGCCGAAGAAGAGCTCCGGGCTCTCGAGATAGACCACGTGGCCGGCGCCCGGGATCTCGAGCCACCGCGAGTTGGGGACGATGTCGAGGATCTTCTTCTGCTGCCACAACGGGATGGCCCGATCCTGCGACCCCGCGATGAGCACGGTCGGGGTCTCGATGGCGTTGTAGCCGGCCATGTTCTCCTCGAGGGCGCCGAAGAACGGGTCCTGGGCCTCGGTGAGCCGGATCAGACAGTGGCGGTGATCGATGTAGCGGTCGTAGAAACGCTGCCGCATGGCCTCGAAGCTCTCGGGCGGAATGGCCGCC
Organism: uncultured Acidobacteriota bacterium; assembly: GCA_963704125.1. Classification (GTDB taxonomy): domain Bacteria; phylum Acidobacteriota; class Thermoanaerobaculia; order Thermoanaerobaculales; family Sulfomarinibacteraceae; genus JAHECW01. The sequence continues at coordinate 157,632 of CAVPHA010000019.1, forward strand.
GCAAAGGCCTCGCCGAAGATCTTCTCGTACATGTACTGGGTGTAGATCTCGAAGACCTCGTCGGACGACCGGTAGAACCTGAGCGAGATCTCCTGATAGAGCTCGAAGAGCTTTTCGTGCGACAGCAGGATCCCCGACAGGGTCAGGGTGTGGAGCCGCTCCTGATAGAGACGGGCGAAGTCGAGCCCGATGAAACCGCCATAGGAGATCCCCATGAGGTGCAGCTTCTGCGACCCCGACTTCATCCATGATCAGCGTCAGGTAACGGGCGAACTCGGGGATGAGGTACGGGCACATCGTCGGTGGACGACTCACCCTGACCGAGATAGTCGTAGAGGATGACATCGTAGTTGTCGGTCAACCGCGGCAGAAAGCCGTACCACGCCTTGGTGTGCATGGCGAGGCCGTTGAGCAGACAGCAGCACTCGCGGTCACCGGTGCCGTGGTACTCCCACCAGATCTTGAAACCGTCCGACTTCGAGATGACCCGGACCGCAGTGGGGTGATTTCTTCCTTCATCGCCAAACCTCCGCAGAATTCTTAATTCTCAATTTTGAATTCTTAATTATCCATCGCATCGTCCCGCGCGCCTTGCGGAATGGCTGCGACGAAATTAAGAATTAATAATTGAGAATTGAGAATTTGTCCTAGCCCTCCGCGCTGCGCAGCACCGTGCAGACCGACGCGCAGATCGGTCCGCCGATGTTGAAGGTGGCCGCGATCTTGGGATCCGGCACCTGGAGCTCGGCCGGCACCTTGCCCTGGAGCTGCCACGCGGCCCAGCCGATCATGGCGATGCCGGTGGCGCCCACCGGGTGGCCCTTGGCGATGAGCCCGCCCGAGGTGTTGATCCCGCACTCGCCCTTGGCTTCGGCCTTGCCCTCGCGCCAGTACTCGGCGCCCTTGCCGTAGTCGGCCTTGCCGATGACCTCGGTGCCGATGGCGCCCATCACCGTGAAGCAGTCGTGGATCTCGGCGACGTTGACGTCATCGGGGCTTCTCACCGGCCATGTCGTACGCCGTGCCCATGGCCCGGATAGGCGCCGTAGGGGATCAGGATGTCGCGCCCGGCCTTGAGCAGCGGATCGGTGGCCTGGCCGTAGCCCGCGATCTCGACGCAGTCGGCCTTGGCGATCCCGAGCCGCGCGAGACCCTCCTCGGTGGCGAGCAGCATCCCGGCATAGCCGTCGCTGATCTGCGAGCAGTCGTAGGTCTTGAGCGGCAGACCGTCGACGATGTAGCGGTTGCGTCCCTCGGGGGTCGCCGCCTCGTCCACCGAGACCTCGATCTTCTGCATCTGGGCGTAGGGGTTGTAGCGTCGCGTTGGCGTACTCGCGCGACGAGATCTCGGCGAAATCGCGCTCGGTGGCGCCGTGGGCCTTCATGTAGGTTTCCATGACCTCGGCGAAGAGGTGGGGAAAGACATAGGTCTTGCCCTCACGCTCGTCGGGGTGCGAGTAGTAGCCGAGGACCTTGCCGACCAGGGCGCCGTCCATCTTGCCGTCGTCGTTGCGCATCTTCTCGTAACCGACCGCGATGCCGACCTCGCCGAGCCCGAGCTGGAGCTTCTGGATCACCGAGAGCACCGCCTGACCGCCCGAGGCGCAGGCGTTCTCCACCGACTTCGATGGGTTTGCCGCCGAGCCCCGGCGCCATGGCCATCAGACCGGCGAGCAGGCCCTGTTCGTTGAGCGAGATGTTGCAGGCCGCGCCGATGGACGCGACATCGACGGCCGACGGGCTCGGCGCCGATCTCGGCATAGGTCTCGTTGATCGCAGCGAGGACGATCTCGGGCACGGTCATGGCGAGCGAGCTTGCCGAATTTCGATTGGTGGTACGCGGCGATATAGATCGGTTTCATAGGTGGTTGCCTCCGTTGATGTCACGGGTCAGGTTTTCAATTCTCGGGCGTTCGCGCCGGCGCGCCCGCCCGAGAATCGAAGTCAGGTTGAGTTTCATTCCTTCTCTCGCGCTTTCCATTCCTCGACGAGCTCGCCCTTGACGACCTTTCCGTAGGCGGTTCGCGGGAGCTCGGTCTTTACTATGAACTCTTTGGGTACTTTGTAACGGGCGAGCCTGGCCTGGAGGAAGCTCTCGAGGGCCGTCGGCTCCACCTTCTTTCCCTCGACCGGCACCACGAAGGCGACTCCGACCTCGCCCCAGGTCTCGTGCGGCGCACCGATCACCGCGGCGTCGGCCAGCGACGGGTGCTGCAGCAGCTGGTTTTCGATCTCGGCCGGATAGACGTTGACCCCGCCGGAGATGAACATGTCCTTGGCGCGGCCGGCGATGTAGTAGAACCCGTCCTCGTCGCACGTCGCCATGTCGCCGGTGTGAAACCAACCCCGGCGATCGATGGCGGCGGCCGTCGCCTCGGGGTTGTTCCAGTATCCGTTGCTGACACGTGCGGTCCGCGGAAACAGAGCTCGCCGACCTCGCCGGGCGGCAGCTCCTGTCCCGCCTCGTCGATGACCTTGGCCTCGGTGAACATGAGCGGCCTGCCGATGGAGCCGGCCTTGGTCCCACGCCTCCTCGTTGGACATGGCGAAACAGTTGACCCCGACCTCGGTGAGGCCGTAGCCCTGACGCAGCACGATCGCCCCGCTCGCGGAAGATGTTCGATGAGGTGGCGCGGCAGCGGCGCGCCGCCCGAGATGAACCAGCGCACGTGGTCGAGCTCGGCGGTCGCGAAACCCGGGCGCGTCGGCGAGCATCTTCCAGATGGTGGGCACCCCGAGGACCACGGTGCAGCGCTCCTCCTCGATGATCCGCCACACCTCGTCGGCGTCGAAGGCGGCGTGGAGCACCACCGTGCCGCCGGCGAGCATGAGCGGGGTGAGAAAGGCGCCGAGACCACCGGCGTGGTAGAGCGGCGTGAAGATCGGGCTGACGTCGGTCTTCGCCGAGCTGCCAGCAGACGACGGTGTTGTAGGCGTTCCAGACCACCTGCCGGTGCGGGGTGATCACGCCCTTCGGCCGGCCGGTCGTCCCCGAGGTGTAGAGCAGGCAGTAGGGATCCTCGGGGCGGCACCGCCGGCGGACCGAGCTTCCCGCCCCGCGGGTCAGGACGAGATCGGCGTAGTCCGGATCGACGGGGTCATCGGGTTCGTCGAAGGCGATCCAGTGATCGATCTCGACGCCCGTGCGGAGACGACGCACCGTCGCCCGGTGGTCGTCGTCGTACATGAGCGCCTTGAGTCCCGCGTCGCGGACGATGAAACCGAGTTCGTGCGCGGTGAGACGGGTGTTGAGCGGAACCAGCACCACGCCGCTCTTGGCGGCGGCAAAGACCGCATCGAGGAACTCGACGCGGTTGCCGGCGAGGATCCCCACCCGGGTCCCCGGGCCGGAGGCCGAGGCCGTAGAGCCACATCCGCGCGCAGCGAACCGCCCGCCCATCGAGTTCGGCGTAGGTGTAACGTCTGTCCGGTGGCGACCTCCACCAAGGCGGTGTTTCCGGGCGACAGCCGAGCGCGCGCTCCGAGGATGTCGGCGCAGATCATACCCACTCCCCTGTCACCCTGGGCGAAGCGGCCGTCTGCTGCGAATTCGGTTGGCAGGCAAGATGCCTGCCCCACAACGAGCCCGCGCGATTGTGGAGCAGGCTTCCGAGCCTGCTGGTCCCCACCGCTGTCGGGAGGCAAGACATCGGCGGGCTCTTCAGTCATCGGCTTCACCGGCCCGGCGGCGGCGGCTCGGCGAGGGCGGTCGTCAGCGCCTCGAGGAATCGGAGCGGGCACTCACGCTGCGGGACGTGGCCGCAGCCTTTGATCGGGTGGAGTCGCGCCCGCGGCAATCCGTCCACCATCCTCTGGGCGTAGTCGACGGTCAACAATTGGTCGGCCGCGCCCCACACCAGCTCCACCGGCACCGTGACCTCATCGAGTCTGTCCGTCGAGAAGATAGGCGCCCATCTCGGCGGCGGTCTGGGCGAAACGCGCCGCCGGCCCGTCGGCGGTCCGCCGCACGATGTCGTCGAGGACAAAGCCCGGGATCGGCGGGCTCGCCGGACCCATGAGCCCCTTCATGGTCTCTCGCGCCTCGTCGCGGGTCGTGGGAAAGATGTTGACCTGCGGGTCGGGCTCGAAGAGCGGTCCGCCGTTGACCGCCACCAGCCGCTCCACCCGCTCCGGGATTGTCGCGGGCGTAGAGAAAGCCGAGCCAGGCGCCCATGGAGTTGCCGACGATCGACCACCGGCTCATCCGCGCAATAGGCATCCATCACCCGGTCGAGGCCGTCGAGCAGCTGCGTCCATGTGGATCGGTCCCGATCGCGGATCGCTGCCGCCGTGACCCGGAAGGTCGGGGATCACGAGCCGGTGGTCGCCGACCAGCCCGCCGATGGTCCGGGCCCATGCGCCGGCCTGGTCGCCGGCGCCGTGGAGGAGAACCAGGGTCGGCCCCGAACCGCCTTCCCAGACGGTCATGCGGCCCGGATCCGGTGTCGAGCTCGTGCTTTTCCAGACCGTTGATCTTGAGCGCCGAGCGGCTCATCCAGGCGTCGATGGTGAGCGGCCGCTTCCACACCATCCAGGCGCCGACGATGACGAGCGATCGCGCCGAGCACCAAGACGGCGATGATCACCTTGATGATGTTCTTGCCCACGAGCTCCCCCTCCCGCGTTGCCCGAAGATCATGCGCGACGCACCCCCGGTCATGCAAGTCGAGCACCGATCGCACTCGCGGGCGCCGCGCCCGCGCCACAACGGCCGCCAGCCTGGCAACGCCAACAGGCGACACGGCCGTACCGGAGGCCGCGGCCTCCATCAAACCACGAAGCGGGCGGCCGTTGTCACGGCATTCGGAACGCCGCCCCCGCCTGGTTATACCCTACCCCGGAGCCCACCATCGCCACCAGATCTCCGGATGAGATCAGTCCCTGCTCGAGCGCGTCGTCGAGAGCGATGGGAACACAGGCCGAACCGGTGTAGCCCCACTTCTCCATCACCGTGTGGGTCTTGGTCATGGGCAGACCGAGATCGGCCATCACGAGTTCGATGGACGGCTTGCGGACCTGGGTGAAGATCGTGAAATCGATGTCCGACGACCTCGAAACCGCCGTTGGCCGCCAGCGACCGAACCACCTTGGGCCAGCCCTCGTGGTTGACCTCGGGCGGGTAGCGCTCGAGCATCTTGACCGCCGTCCGGCCCGCGCGGGCGGATTCCTCGGTCGCGGGCTCGAAGGTCGCGCCCGAGTAGATCCCCCAGTGGCGGTGGTAGGCGCCGTCGGCGCGCATGGCCGACGACACGAAACCGGGTTCATCGGCCGGCTCGAGCACCGCGGCGCCGGCGCCGTCGCCGTAGAAGAAGATCATCGGATCGTTGGGGTCGGCGAGCTTGTGCATGTTGTAGACCCCGACCACGAGCACGCGTCTTGAGCGCGGGATTCGATGCGATCATCCCGGCCGCGATGGCGGCGCCGGTCGGGAACGACGCGCAGGCGCAGCCGACATCGAAGGTCCCCGCGTTGTGCGCGCCGAGCTTGTGCTGCAGCACCACCGAGGTCGCCGGCGTCACGTAGTCCGGCGAGTCGGTGCCGAGGATCACCAGATCGACCTCTTTCGGGTGGCGGCCGGCCCGCTCGAGGGCCTGCCGCGCCGCCGGCAGCGCGATGTCGGAGGTGCACCACTCCTCCGGCGCCCACCACCGGGTCGCGATGGCCGACGACGCCTCCATCTTGTCGACGAAATCCGGGATGTGAGCGAACCGCTCACGCAGATCATCGTTGGAAACCTCGATCTCGGGGATGTATCTTCCGGTGGAAACAATGTTAGCAAATCTTGGCATTTAGCCTCCCATTTACTGGGCTGAGAATTCTACGAAATTCGGAATTCTCAATTCTAAATTCTCAATTCTTAATTATTCCATCACAATATCTTGTGATGAATAATGCAATTCATAATTCATCATTCATAATTCATAATTTTGATGGCTCAATCATCGACTGAATGCTCTCAATTAAGAATTAAAAATTAAGAATTAAAAATTATGTGCCGATGACCAGCCCGCCATCAACGCTCAATCGTCGTCCCGGTCACCCACGTCGCCGCGTCGGAGGCGAGCCAGACATAGGCGTTGGCGATGTCGCGGACATCGCCGATCCGGCCCATGGGGGTGTGCGCCACCATCCCGTCGAGGACCTTCTCGGGCATCGCCTTGATGATCTCGGTGGCGACGAAGCCCGGCGCGACGGCGTTGACCCGGATGCCGAACTTGCCGAGCTCGCGGGCCCAGGTCTTGGTCATCCCGATGACACCGGCCTTGGTGGCGACATAGTTGGTCTGGCCGAAGTTGCCGTTGAGGCAGGCCACCGACGAGGCGTTGAGGATGGCGCCGCCGCCGCCCGCGATGAGGTGCGGCGTCACCGCGCGGGTGCAGTTGAAGACGCCCTTGAGGTTGACCCCGATGACGGCATCCCAGGCCGCGTCGGTCATGGTCGACTGCACTTCGCCGTTCTTGTACTTGACGAGCTGGGCGTCGCGGACGATGCCGGCGTTGTTGACCAGCGCGTAGACCCCGCCCCACTTCTCGACGATCGCGGCGACCGCCGCCTCGACCGCTGCGACATCGGTGACGTTCACCTTCTGGAAGATGGCCTCGCCGCCGAGCGACTCGAGCTTGGCGACGAGTTCGTCGGCGCCGTCGGCGCTGACATCCCAGGCCGCGACCTTGCAGCCCTCCTCGGCGAATCGCTCGGCGGTGCCGCGGCCGATTCCGGCGGCCGCGCCGGTGACGATGACAACTTTCCCGTTCAATCCTGTTTCGATCATGCTGACTCCTTCAGCCTTGCACGGACTTCACCGCACGAGGTGGGCGGGTATAAAACCCGCCCCTACGATTCTCCGGACCTCTCGTAGGGGAGGGTTTTATACCCTCCCCACCAGGGCGCTGACGGTACATGGTCCGAAGAAGTGCGGCGTTGCTGCAAACGGCTCTCCTTGAAAAAACCGGGGTGCGCCGCGTCGCGGCGCACCCCTGGGTCGGATTTCTACCAGAAGCGGTACTCGAGCGTCGCGACAACGGTCAGCGGCTCGCCGTAGGAGCCCTGAATGACTCCGAGCACCGGAAGGTTGTAGCCGTTGGTCAGATACTCCTCGTCGGTGAGGTTCTTGCCGGAGAGGCCGAAACGCCACTTGCCGTTGCCCGTCAGATACTGGATCCACACGTCCACCAGACCGAAGGCGGGCTGGGTGAGCGGGTTGAGGGCCGTCTGGCCGGTGGGATCCCTCGGGTCGGTGCCGCCCTCGTTGGTCAGCACCGACTCGGAGCGGTAGGACGTAGCCGGCGCTCGCCGTGAGCAGACCGCGACCGACCTGCCAGTCGAAGTTGGCCCGAAGCGCCCCGTGTCCACTCGGGAGCATTGGTGATCACCTGGGTGTCGACAAAGCCGTCCTCGTTCTCGTCGAGGAAATCGTTCGGTTTGGCGTCGAGATAGCCGAGGAAGCCCGACAGTCCGAACCAGGACTTCGAGTACCACGCGTACTCGACCTCGACGCCCTTGGTGGTCGCGTCACCGGCGTTGTCGAAGGCGCCGTAGAAGGCGTCGTCCTCGCCGTCGCCGTCGGAGTCGTACGAGGTGAAGGTCGCTGACCTGAACATCGGTGTAGTCGCCGTAGAACAGCGGCGATGTTGAGCACGAGACTGTCGTTGGCCAACAGGGTCTTGAGACCGATCTCGCCCATGGTCAGCTTCTCGTCGTCGAAGGGTGTGGCGGTGTCCGGGAAGAGCGCCTCCTGGGCGCGGACGTTGAAACCGCCGCTCTTGAAGCCCTGGTTGACCTTGGCGTAGGCCATGATCTTCGGGTCGATCTGCCAGTCGATGCCGAGATTGGGCGCGAGCGACTCGAAGGTCGCCGTCGTTGTCGTAGTCCGCGGTGACGACCGAATACTTCGGTGAAGGTGTCGTCGGTGTAGCCGGCGTTGTAGGCGATGCCGTTCTTGGTCTCCCGCGTCGGACGAAGACCGAGGTTGAGGGTCCACTTCGGGCTGAACCGCCAGTTGAGCTCGCCGTAGAGCGCGTAGGACGTGGTCAGGGTCTTGCCGTCGGTGGTGCCGAAGAGCGCGAACGGAAGATCGCCGAAGAAGATGTTCTTCACCAGACCGCCCGCCTCGCCGTCGAGGTAGAAGAAGCCCATGACGGCGGACAATTTGCTTGCCCGCGTCATAGACAGCCTGGAACTCCTGGGTGAACTGGTCGTCGTAGTAATACGCGGCGACATCGGCGATCCGATTCGGCGAGGTGTCGAAATCGATGTTGTTGTCGTTGTCGCCATCTCGATAGGCGGTGATGGACTTGAACGCCCAGCTCGGCGAGATGTCCCAGACGAGGACCATCGAATACCCGTTACCCGTGTAGCTGTTCAGCGGTTCCATCCCGCTCTCGGTGTCGAAGTGCTCGGGAAACGGCGGGCAGGTGTTGCCGTAGAAAGGGCAGAAATGGTTGGTCTCGAGTCGCGTCAGACCCTTTGGCTCGGCATCGTCCGTCACGCGGTCGTAGTTGAAGGTGATGTTGACCTTCTCCGAGATGGCAACCACTCGAGTCCGAGGCGCATGGCCTTGGTGTCCTTGTTCGAGGTTTCGATGTTCTGGTAGAAGTTCTCGCCGTATCCGCTCCTGGTCAGCCAGGCGACGGCCGCCTTGCCGCGGAGCTTGCCCTTGATGAGCGGGCCGCTGATCGAGGCGCGAAGTTCCTGGGTGTTCCAGGTTCCCGGGTTCCAGGTGACCTTGCCCGATGGGTGTGTCGGTCATCGGATTGGTCACATACTTGATCGCGCCGCCGATGGTGTTCTTGCCGTAGAGGGTTCCCTGCGGGCCGCGCAGGACCTCGACCCGCCCGACATCGTAGACATCGAGCAGCGCGCCCTGGGGACGGGCGATATAGACGTCATCGACATAGAGGCCGACGCCGGGGTCCACACCCCAGAGCGGATCGGCCTGACCGATGCCTCGGATAAACGCCGTCATGGTCGACGACTGGTTGCGACCGGCGTAGATCGAGAGGTTGGGCGAGTACGACTGGAGCTCGGAGATGTCGGTCGCGGCGATATCTTCGAGGGTGTCGCTCGTGATCACCGACACCGCGACCGGGATCTTCTGCAGCGCCTCTTCGCGGCGGCGCGCCGTGACCACGACCTCGGCGCCGAACGGCTCGCGGGCCAGGGCGGCGATGTCCTCCTCACTCGGGTTCTCGGCGGTCTTCCTCACCCGTGGCGGCGGGATCCTCGGCTTCCTGGGCCCCCGCCGATGGCGCGAAGACCACCGCGAGCACCAGCATGCAGTGCCAACAACAACCAGAGTCGCATTCTTCTCGTTCATTTCTTCCTCCCCCTTTGTTCCTCGGACTGTGGCTGCATCGCGTGGTCTCACCGCGAAGCAGCCCGTTTCGCAATATCCGTGATAAAACCATCGACAGCTTGCTGTGGGTCCATGCCGAAGTGCATGGGCACGCCAAAGCACTTTTCGACCGTGTAGAAATAAAACAGCCAGCGGGTGGCCACCATCACCGCCACCATGGGGTCGGCGTCGGTGAGTCGGCCCGCACGTTCGAGCTCGTCGAAACGCTTACCGTAGACCGCGTTGGAATCGAGCGGCCATGGTCTCGTAGAAGAAGCGGATGTGCCGACCCCGGAACTCGATGACATCGATGAAGACGAGCAGGATCGATGCCTTGTTCTCCTCGACGGTCTGTTCGATGGCCGCCGCGAGGTCCTCGAGATCGTCGGGGAAGTTCGCCGCGACAAAGACCCTCTGCAACGGGTGGTCGGCCTGCAGCAGGCGATCCCAGTAGGCGTTGATGAGCCGGGTGAAGATCGCTTCTTTGGAGCCGAAGTGGTGGTAGAGGTTGCCGACCGATTGATCGCAGGCTTCGGCGATCTGCCGCATGGAGGTCGCGCCGTAGCCCTGGGTGGAGAAGAGCTCGAGCGCTGCATCGAGCACTTTCGATGTTGCAACCTCGGATTTGGCGGCCTGGAGACCGATGGGCACGTTGTGGTGGCCTTTCTCCTACAAACCGAACGATCGTTTTGTAATTTGAATATGAGGGGCGAAACGGCTTTTGTCAAGGCCATTCGATTGCAATTCGTCGGACGAATTGCGGTGGCTCGGCCTCCGGCCGCGCCAAGCATCGCAGGCCAACCCGGAGCGGGGCTGCCGACGACCACGGCTCTGATCCCCTCATCGACTCTGAAGGTGGGCCCAGGCCCACCCTACGGTTCTCCAAAGGTGGTGTGGGCTTGTGGGGCTTGTCCAACCCTATGATTTTCCCAACGGTGGTGTGGGCTTGTAGGGTGGGCTTGAGCCCACCTTCAGACTCGAACCCGCAACGAGACCGTCCCTACGAAGTCCGACAACCCCCAAGCTCCGCTCGGCCCACTCTCCATTGCGATGTCTTTGCGTCCTTCGCGCCTTTGCGGTTGAATTTCGCTCGCGTCTAGAGATCGATCACCGCCTCGACCCTCGGATCGAGTTCCTCCCCCGTCGCACCCGACGTCACCAACGACACGACGATGGTGACCACGGCGGTCGCCGCGACCGTGACGAGGTACCAGGGCACCCCTCCCGGCCACTGGTAGCCCACGACCTTGTCGAGGACCAGACAGACGATGTTCAGAACCAGCGCGACCACCAGCCCGGCGAAGACCCCCTGGCTCGATCGCCCGCTTCCACAGCAGACCGAGGACAAAGACCGGCATGGTCGCCGACATCAGGGTGCCGAAACCGAAGGCGCCGAGGATGGCGACGAGCCGGCCGCTGGCCATGGCAAACCAGATCGCGCCGAGACCGAGCACCGCGACCGTGATCCGCGACACCGTCATCTGTCGTTCCATGGACATCCGGATGCCGAATGCGCTCGGCAGATCGCGCGAGATGATCCCGCTCGACAGCGAGAGAAAGAGGCTCGAGGTGGACATGGCCGCGGCCAGGACCGCGGCGTAGACAAAGAGCCGGACGTGGAGACCGGCGACATCGGCGAAGACGAAGATCGCGCGATCGGGCGAGGCGAGCGGCGGCGCCTTGCCGCTGGCGACGAGAAAGAGCGCGCCCATCCCGACGGTCACAACCATGAAGGCCACCACCATGTGCGCGGCGGTGGCGTAGAGCGACAGCCGGGTCAGATCGCGAGGATCCTTCAACGCGTACATCCGGGTCAGGACCTGAGGTTGACAGATGACCCCGAGCACCGGGATCACGACCCAGGCCAGGGCGAGCCCGCCGGGGAGCGTGCCCCCAGGCATTAAGCATGTCGGGCGAGAAGGTCTTGCTCACCCCGTCGCCGGTGACGGTGCCGGCGGTCGAGACCGCCTCCATCACCGCGCCGAACCCACCGGTCATTCTGAAGAATGCGACGATCATGACCAGCCCGGCGACGACCATCACCAGACCCTGAAAGGCCTGGGTCAGGATCCCGCCGACCTCACCGCTGATGACGGTGTAGGCGGCCAGGATGCCGAAGATGATCAACGCCGCCGTCCACGGGCTCCACCCCATCAGGTGGGCGAAGAGATCGGCGCCGGCCTTGATCTGCGACGCGAGATAGGCGACACAGCCGAGCAGCAGGATGATCGAGACCAGGGCCTTGATCCCCCGGTGGTTGTTGAACCTCAGATCCGAGACATCGCCGAGGGTCGCCACCGGCGCCACTTCGGCCATGGCCCGCACCTTCTTGCCGAGCATCATGTATCCGAGCGCAAAGGCCGGCGAACCGAGCATCCAGAGCACGATGGTGTTGCCCGACATATAGATCAGCCCCGGGACCCCGACGAGGGCGAAGGCGCTGGCCACCGCCGCCATCGACGACAGCGAGATGGTCAACGGTCCGAAGAGCCCGGTGGCGCCGAAGTAGGCCTGGGCCGAGCCGACCCGGCGGCGGGCCCACAACCCGATGAGGAACGAGATCGCGATCACCGCCACCGAGAAGGCGATGATGAGAGCCCTATCCATCATCCACCTCCGGACTTTCGCTCGTTCAGCCTCGCCACCGTGGTCGTGAACTCGTCCCACTGTTCATCGGTCATCCACAGCCGGCGCCGCGCGAAGAAACCGAGGGTCAGGACCACCACCCCACCGATCCAGTAGCCGAAGACGATGCAGGCAAAGGAGGGGTGCAGCCCCAGGATCATGAAGATCGGCGCCGAACCGGCGTCTTTCCGGGCGAAGACCTCGGCGAGAAAGAACGAGGCGAGCCACAGCCCAGACCAGGTGAGGATCGGGTGCAACAGGAGCGCCGGACTGATCCGCCCCTGGTGCGCCGAGCCAAGCACCAGGTGGGCCGTCATCAGCGCCACCGACAGCAGCAGCGCGGGGAACCACAACCCGCCGAGGCCCAGCACCGTCACCGCAACCCACAGCGCACCGATCGCGAGAACCACCGGGGTCGCGCTGACCTTCATCGGGGAACCTGCCCGGCGTGGACAAATGTCGTCCGTGCCCCTTCGAAGACCATCGCAACTTCATCGGGTCGGTGCCGGGCATGTCGGGTCAGCAACGAGGAGAGCCCCATCTACTCCCCTCCTTCTGGAAAACCGAACGATCGTTCTGTGGAGCGAATATGGCGACGGCATCGTCGTTTGTCAAGCTGATCCGGGGAACGTCGTCGCCACAAGTCCCACGCGCCCTTTGTAGCGCCCATCTCCTGATGGGCGTCATACCGTTGATCCACACCACCGACGCCGACGAGGACGTCGGCGCAAAACGCTCCACACCACAAACGCCCGTTGTAGCGCCCACTTCCAAGTGGGCGTCGCACCCCTCGATCATCGCCACCGACGCCGACTCGGAAGTCGGCGCTACAACACGTCCCGATGCGACCCTACCGTCCTCGGCGAGGTGGGCGTCCCCGGCGTTTCGTCTGCGGTTTCTTCGGCCGCCGGTCGTCGGTCCGCTTCGCCTGGCGGTCAGGCTTCGATCCCCACCGGGACGGCCTCGATCTGGAAGCTGTCGAGATCGACCCTGACGAGCTTGACCTTGACCCGGTCGCCGAGCCGCCAGACCTTCTTGGTTCGTTCGCCGACCAGGCGGTGGCGCTTGTCGTCATACTCGTAGAAGTCGTCGACCAACTCCTTGATGTGGACCAGTGCGTCGGCAAAGACCTCTTCGAGCTCGACAAAGAAACCGAAGGCGACCACCCCCGAGACGCGGCTGTGGAACACCTCCCCCACCCGGTCGCGGAGAAAGAGCGCGGTCTTCCACTGCACCGCGGTGCGCTCGGCCTTCTCGGCCTCCTGCTCCTTCGCCGAGCACTGCGGGCCCGAGGCTGCGGAGCGCGGTTTCCAACCGTGTCGCGTTCCTCGCCCTCGACGGCGCGGCCGTCGCGCAGCAGCGCCAGCAACATGCGGTGCGCCACCAGATCGGGGTAGCGGCGGATGGGCGAGGTGAAGTGGAGGTAGGCGTTGGTGGCCAGAGCGTAGTGGCCGCGCGGGTCCGGGGTGTAGACCGCCCGCGCCATCGAGCGCAGCACCAGCATGGACACCAGGTGCTCCTCGGGCCGGCCCGCAACCCGTTCGAGGAGCGCCTGCAGCGCCGACGGCTGGAGATCGCCGGCGTCGCCCTCGAGGCGGAACCCGAGCTCGCCGACCACCTCGGCCAGGGTCTCGATCTTGGTCGGATCGGGCTCGTCGTGGACCCGGTGCAGACACGGCTGGTCGGCGTCGAGCAGCAGCCGGGCGACCGCCATGTTGGCCGCCACCATGAGCTCTTCGACGAGGCGGTGGGCGCGGTTGCGCGCACTGGGTTCGATGGACACCACCCGACCCTCGGGATCGAGCAGGATCTGCGGTTCGGCCATGTCGAAATCGAGGCTGCCTCGCCCGTGCCGGGCCCGACTGAGACGGGTCGCCGCCTCGGCGAGGAGCTCGAGCGAGTCGGCGAAGCTCGCGGTGGCCTCGGGCCACTCGGCCCGCGGGCTCTCCAACCACCCGAAGACCTCTTCGTAGGTGCACCGGCGGCGGGAGTGGATCACCGACTCGTTGGCCTCGACGGCGCTCAGGTGACCCTTGCGGTCGATCTTGAAGCGCACGCGTGAAGCACAGACGATCGACCCCCTCGCGCAGCGAGCACAGCTCGTTCGACAGCCGCTCCGGCAACATCGGAACGCAGAGCCCCGGCAAGTAGACGCTCGTGGAGCGGCGCCGGGCCTCGGCGTCGAGGAACGTCCCCCGACGGACGTAGTGACCGACATCGGCGATGTGGACCTCGACCTCGATCGCGTCCCCGGCGAGCGACCGGGCGCTCACCGCGTCGTCGAAGTCGCGCGCTGTCACCGGGTCGATGGTGATCGCGGGACTGCCGCGCAGATCCCAACGGCCGGCGAGATCGCGCTCGGTGATCTCCTCGGGCAGCGCGTTCGCCTCGGCTTCGACCTCGGGGGTCGAAGGCCTCGGTGATGCCGAAGAGCCGCAGCACCGCGCGATCGACGGCGCCCGGCATCCTCGGGCCGGCCGAGTCGTTCGAGCAGCACGCCCCGCGCGCGCTGCCCTCGGCCCTCGACGTGGTCGACGCTCACCGCCACGAGCTCGCCTTCCCGGGGCTCGCCCTCGACCCTCGAGGAACTGACCTCGACGGTGAATTTCTGCCCCCGCCCGAGCGGACGGACGTGCGGCCGGCCGCCGTCGGCGACCCACACCCCCACCACCTCGGTGGTCCGGCGCTCGACGATGCGGATGACCACACCCTCGCGAAGCCCGAGCGATCGGGCACGTTTATGCGGCGTCTCGAATCGGATCAGAACCCGGTCGCCGTGGAGCGCGCCGCGGCGCCCGCTCGGCGCGATCCACACCGGCGGGCCGTCGTCGCCGTCGACATCGACGACAAAGCCGCCGCCGGTCATCCCGCGGTAGCGGCCGGGGTGGAGATCGGAGTCCTCGGCCGGGAAATACCGCTTGCCCCGGCCGAGGACGATCTCGCCCCGGCGTCTCGAGCTCGCCGAGCACGCCGCGCAGCGCCCGCCGCGCGTCGGATCGCCCGACACCGCGCTCGTCGTTGACCTCGGCCACCAGCATGGCCAGGCTCATGCCCTTCCGGCCGCGGCGACGAATCGAGGCGAGGATGGTCTGGGAATCAAGTTGAGTGGATTCGTTGTCTGTCATCTTGGTCATGATTGAAGCACGGCCGCGGCGATCCACCAAACCCAGGACGATCCCGACTCGGCACCCGCCCTGGCCCTTCGGGCGTTCCCGTTAGGAGACATCGGCCCCGCGGTCGCGCGCCCCGGTCCTCGCTCGTGGCCTCGCTCGGTGCTACGCCGCCGGCGCCTTCGAGAACCTGTTGTACAGCCAGGCGAAGACGAATCCGCCGATCAGGCCATCGACGAAACCCCACCCCGCGCCCACGAATGCCCCGAGCCGGACTCACGCTGTAGCCGAAGTAGAAATGGTCGAGCTGTCGCATGAGGGTTCCCTCGAAACCGAAGAGCAGCAGCCACCACGTGCAAAACAGGATAGTGATTCCCCAGAACACACCGCAGGTCAGGGCGAAGGCCTTCGCATTCAACCGCATGACGCACCTCCTCTTGTTTTCAGTCGGACTGCTCTTGTCCCAATCGTACCACCCCAGTCGGTCGACAGATCACCCATCGGCAACCCACGACACCAATCGCTTGACACCCAAGGATCCCGGACCTACTATCACCATTCGATCCGCTAGGTGCGAAAGTGGCGGAATTGGTAGACGCGCTAGATTCAGGTTCTAGTGTACTTACGTACATGGGGGTTCGAGTCCCCCCTTTCGCACCAATAACTTAGCTCGAACCCCGCCAGACACGCAGAGTGCCCAGTTCAACCTCTGGTTTAACCCATGTGATTAGAAACCTCTCGTAAACGACAAGGCACAGACCCAGATCTGCTTACGCCACGTGGTGGGCTCTCTATCGTCGGTTTTGCTTACGAGTGATTGTGCTGCGTGTGTTGGTATGAAATAGATAAGGGCCTGGTATGGAATCAACCCTGTATTGGTATTGACAGCGCAGTCTGTTGCCACTATATTCAGTCCAACACTACCCTTATGCTTACCGCATAAGGTGCGGAACCGCCGCAGGGCGGTTTCTGCATGTCTGGGGGCGGTCTATTAGAGCCTTCGCATATATTGATGGATTCAACCTGTACTATCGGGCCTTGCGGACCACGTCAAACAAGTGGCTAGACATCGACGCGCTGCTCAGGTTCGTCTATCCAAATATTCAACTTGAGTGTATCCGCTATTTCACTGCGAGAGTGAAGGCGGCGAATGCCGATCCCGAGCAACCCGAGCGTCAAGGTGTGTATCTCCGGGCCTTGAAGACGCTCCCGAACGTAAAGATCCACCAGGGGAGGTTCACTCGATACCCAAAATGGTTGCCCACCGTCAAAACCGCAGACGATCCGAACCCAGAGTATGTCGAGGTGATGAAGCCAGAGGAGAAGGGGTCTGATGTCAACCTCGGCGCGTATTTGGTGGATGATGCCCACCGTCAGCGTTTCGAGGTCGCGGTAGTAGTCACAAATGACTCTGATTTGGTTACGCCCATTCGATTGGTTGTCGACGGCCTAGGTTTACCTGTGTGGTTGCTAAATCCCTCCGACCGCCCGCCGGAGGATCAAGCGCGCGGCATCGACCTACCGAGAGCTTCGGTCCTCGGCACCTGGAAAATGTCAGTTTGCGGAAAACCTGACTGACAAGCGCGGGGGATTCCACAAACCGGAATCATGGTAAAACAAAGGCGCCGAGCCTTCACCCGGCGATAAGAAGGAATGCAGGGCGTGACAGATCCTCAATCGGTGGCATCCTCCATCCAAGACGTGTCGCCATTGGCTCCCCACGGAAAAAGGTGCCGAAAAAGGTGCCGGGCACTCACTTAGAAAAAGGTGCCGGGCACTCACTTATGATCTTGTGGGTGTTCCCTCCCCTCCCGCCTCTTCGCTTTGACCGGGTTTCGGAACATCACATGGGCGTGCCTGGAACGTGTTGCGGGCTGATGCCCCTACTCACCGAAGCGTTCCCAGAGCGCTGAGACACGGCGGCGGCTGACGGGAAGAACCCGGTTGACCGGTGGGTCCAGCTTGACCTCCCATCCACTGTCGGGGGTCGGTCGAATCTCGCGCACCCGGCGGAGATTGACCACCCAACTTCGGTGGATCTGGGCGAAGCCGAGAGGCTCGAACGCCACCATGAGCTCACTGAGCTGGCGGACATCGGTGAGGGGCTGCGAACGCCGCGTCCGTACCAGGGTCTCGCCGCCGTCGGCCTCGAAAAGATAGATCTCCCGCGGGTCGACGGGAACGCGGCCTCCATCCTGCAGGTGTAGCAGGATTCGGTCGTCAAGAACATCCATGGAATCAGTTTACGCCTTCCGGTCGTTTCAGCGGTCAAGCGGGGCCTGGGGCGGTTGAGCGGTCGATTCGGCGGCGGAGCGGAATGAGGAGGATTGCAGCCGAAGGTGCGGAACGCCCAACCTCGCATGAAGGCGCCGCAAGCCACCTTTCCTTCGTTGGCGTAATGAACGGCGATCCATCGTCAACGCCGCTGTGATAGGACATGACGCAATCCGACCCCATAGGTGCAGTCGGCATGATGCTGTACACTCAGCCTAGTATCGAAACTGGGACTCAGAATGG